>JAHFSX010000063.1 GCA_023269675.1 Verrucomicrobiota bacterium | reverse complement strand
CGGCACCCCAGCGCAACGACGCAAGGGGTGCACGTGTCCGGAGAGCGGGGCAATGAAGAGGACCGGTGGTACGGGTGAAAAGCCTATGGTTTATCATATAGGCCATATCTCACCGCAGTGGATCTCCGACGTGTATCTCCGACGGTCCAAAATTGCCTTTGATTCGAGACCGATCTCGACGGGGAAAACCGATCGAAAAACCCCCGTCTATCCTGTCGGAAAAGCCGATCTTTCCCCTATTTCTAAAATCGAGGCGAACGTAATATGGACGTCCAATCGCAAAACTCGGGCAAAGCGCCAGTCCGCGACATCCGCCCATGTTCAGGCAGAACTTTGACAAGTCCCGCACGGTCCGTCAAGCCCTGATGCATGTGATTCCTAATCAAGACATTATCCCGACCGCCTGCCGCGCGCCGTTGTCCGTCCCGAAATCCGCCCTTGTCGTAAAACCCCGGCAAAACCCGTGTTATGCGTCCAGTCGGACTTTCCGGAAAAAGCACGAAGGAGAGCCGTTGCCGCACCTGATAAACGCGTGGTAAAACCGACCGAAGGTGTTTCCGGGGGGGGGCGACACGTCCCCCCGCGGCGAGCTTCCCCGCCCGTGTACCGGCGGGGCGATCTCGCCGTCTCCCCCCGACACCCGTCTCCGGGCAATCTCCCGTGTCTGATAATGGCTGGCCTGACTCTTGCGTTAACGACCAGTTAACGAGCCGTCCACAATGGGCGCAATCGGGTAACACTCCCAAGGCGGTTCCCGGTGAGGACCGGAAGGAGTGTTATGAAAGAGAGCTGCGGAGTTCCCGGGGAAGATGCTTCAAACAGAAAGGCTTTTTAAACCTGTCATGCGCTAATTTATCTTACCACCAAGACGCGAAGAACACGGAGTCCACCAAGATCTAACTTTGTGTTCTTGGTGTACTTTGTGTCTTGGTGGTTAGCTGTTTTTGGGCCACAAAACGGCTGCACAATTAAATAACACGCTCTACCGCTTGCCGGAGCATGTCGCCTCGAGCTTGACCGGGCCGCCCTCCAGAATGTCCTTCTTGGCCTTCGCGTATTCCTCCTCCGAAAGCGCGCCCTTGTCCTTGGCGTCCTTGAGGTCGATCAGCTCGTGGCCGACCGTCGTCGTGCGGCTGTAGTGCAGGGTGCCGCGGTTGAACATCGCGCACCCCGATACACCGGCCACCATCAGGGCGGCCGCGATCACTCCCAATCCTCTTGCTGCTGTCATACTGCTCCTTTTTCTTCGTACTGGCCGCGCGGGCGACCTCCCGCCCGCCGACGCCACTAACGTATTCTCCCCCAAACAGACTCATGTGAATTCACAACTGAATCTTTCTCCCGCAAAGGCGCAAAGACGCCCAGTCGTTCCGCCCTCCCCTCCGCGTCTTAGCGTCTTGGCGGGAAAACAACTTGTTTTTTATTGTCGTTGTTGGTTTGTAAGGCACTCACGCCCTACTTGTCCGCGGCCGTCTGGAAGCGGAGGCTCTTCTCAGTGCCGTCCGCGAAGGTCACCTTGAGCGTCGCGTCAACCAGCCGCAGCTCCTTCACGGGGCACGCGGCCACGGCCGCGCTCGGGCAGAGCGCGTAGAGCATGACGGTCTTGCCGGACGCGGTTTTGCGGTAGACGGCCGTGGGGATCGGCCGGATGCCGCCGTAGCCCGATGCCGAGTCCGGTAGCCAGCCCTGCACGACCGGCTCCTTCTGACCCTTGACGATGCTCACGCCCTCCGCTCCGAACGCCTGTATCGTCAGGTTCGGCCCCTTGTTCTGCGTGACGACCTGCAGCCCGTCCGCCCTCGCCTCCGCCGCGTCGAGATGGAACAGGGCCTCGTAGGTATGGGGCTGATCGTCCCTCGGCTCCAGCTCGTCGGCGATGACGAAGAGGTCCGGCTTGACGAAAAACACGTGCCGCGTCTGCTTGACCCTGCGCTCGGCCTTGGGCCCCCACCCCTCGTCGTAAACCGCCGCCGCGTGGTCGAACTCCGCGTGGCTCTCCCAGACATGGGCCAGCGGCGTCTTGACGACATAGGTCTCGCGGGGCTCTTTCCTGCGGTTCTGATCCAGCCCGTCGACGAGCACCACATTGTGCGCCCGGCTGCTGAGCACGTAGCGCCGCCAGTCGCTCGCGTCGTAGGTGTAGACGCCGCCCTCCACCAGCAGCGGCTGTCCGAAGGCCGTCAGGGTCACGCCCAGCTTGTCCTCGTGCTGATGGCCGTAGCCGAACGGACCGCCGTCCATGCAGAGCCAGAGCGCGTCGCGCGCCCAGCCGCTGCGCAGAATGAACTGTCCCGCGTACGGGAACTGATACGAGGTCTGGGCCGGCGCCCGGCCCTGCTTGCCCTCGGTGGCGACCCAGCGGAAGTCCTCACGCTGCGGGAACAGCTTGGCCGCCGTCTCCATCCAGCGCTCCACCCCGCCCGCGCCGGAGTCGTTCAGCGCCGGAGTCCGCCGCGTGGGCTGCATGGAGAACAGGAAGTAGTCGAACATCTTCTCCATCTTCGCCGTGTAGTCTTTCGGCACCTCGAAGCCGGTCAGCGGCACCAGGTTCACGGGGCCGAGGAAGTTCTGGACCGTCACGCCGTGGTAGCCGGGCGCGAGCTCGATCTGCGCGCCGTCGGGATAAACCTGCACGTCGAATTCGGCGTACAGCCGCCCCACCGCCGTTTCGCGCCAGCTCCGCGCCGACGTGAATTCCGGGAAGAGCGCGCCGACGTGGTAGAGGCCGTTGGACTCCATCGCCAGCCAGTTCCCCGTCGTGTGGAAACGCATCAGGTAGAGCGCGTGCTCCACCTCGCTCTTGACCATCAGGATGAGCGCCTCGTCATCAAACGACTTGGCGGACAGAAAGAGATGGTAGACCTCCGGCCAGACCGAGCCCGCCCGGATGCCCGCCTCGATCGTGCGCCAGCGCGAGAACGGCTTGTTGTCGGCCTTCGACGGCACGGGGCACTCGCGCACCCAGCTTTTCAGTTCCGCCACGAACTCCGCCGCGTACTTCTCGTCGCCCGTCGCGTAAAAGGCCCGCCCCAGGTCCACCCACATCGCGTGCCGGCTGAGCTGCCAGGTCCACTCGTGGTTGGCGGGCCACTTCGAGCCGGGCTGCGTCGTGGGGTTGAAGGCCCAGTCGATCGCATCCCCGAAGGTCCACTCGATGCCGATGCTGTTGAAGGTGTGCCGGAGCGCCTTCTCCGCGCCCGCGACGCGCCGTTTCGGGTCTTTGCCCACGCTGTGCGGGTCGAAGGTCCAGGCGGGCGTCTTGCGGTCGCGCAGGTGTTCCGCGAAGGCGTGCTTGGCGGCGGCCCAGTCCGACTTCGCCACCGCGTTGCTCACCGCCGCCAGGTCGGCGCGCTCCAGATCCAGCATGGAGAAGAACTGCGCGTCCGTCAGCCGGGGGCCGGTCGCCGCGGGCTTGTCGGGCGCGGCGGCAACGGCCGGCGCCGCAAGGGCCAAGAGGCTCGTGACGCAGATCAGCCGGCCAAACCGGACGAGTGGACTTTTCATAAGATTTTCCTTTAATCTCGGGAAACAAAAAGGCGATGCCGCGCGCTGATTCTGAACGCCCGCCGTCGCAAGCGTGACGGCCTTCATCCGGTAGGGCGCGCGCTCCCGCGCCGCCGCTCTTTGCCCGGCCGCGGCGGCACGGAGCGCCCGCCCTGCCAGCACCCCCTTGAGCCGCGTGCTTGTGCGCGCGCGGCCTCACGCCTGACTGGGCGCGCGGTCTACGAGGGTGAACTTTTTCACATCCTGTTCGCCAAATCAAGCGCTATCCGAAGTCCCTGCGCGGAAAAGCCGGCCAAAGCCCTTGACGCCATTAAGGCTATTTGGTACTTTAATACCAATTAAGGCGGAGCCGGTCCCGCAGCCGCCGCGAACCACGACCGGAAAAACGCGATTTAGGCGACCGAACAGAAGGAGGCGTGTTATGAGCTGGGAATGTCCCCATCAGAGCGGAGACGATCAGACCTGCGACCGGCTCGGGAGAGCCTGCGAGCCCGTCAGCAAGGGCTGCGTGCTCTACGGACACGTGCAACGGATTGGAACGGATCAGGAGGAAAAAACCATGAACACGACGAAAACACAGACAGAGACCCCGAAACAGGAAACCGACATTCGTCCGGACCAGACCGTGGGCGAGCTGGTGATCCGGCACCCGCGCCTGAGGGCGCGGCTGGAACAGCTGGGCGTGGACTACTGCTGCGGCGGCAAACGGCCGCTGGCGGAGGCGGTCAAGGTGGCCGGCCTCGAGCTGAAAACGGTTCTGGCGGACCTGGAGCAAGGCCTGCGCGCGGATCAGGCGGGCGCCGGCGCGACCGACTGGGCCGCGGTCCCCCTCACCGTGCTCGCCGACCACATCCTCGACACGCATCACGTCTTCACCAAGGCGCAGCTGGCGCGCATCGACGCGCTGCTGGGCAAGGTGCAGAGCGCCCACCACGCCAAACACGGCGACATGCTCGACACGTTGAGGAAGCTGTTCGACCCGCTGCGGGCCGAGCTTGAGGCCCATCTGCAGAAAGAGGAGCAGATCCTCTTTCCGGCCATCAAAGGCATCGACGCTTTCGCGGCCGGCAGCGGCGCGCGGCCCGTCGTGCATTGCGGCAGCGTCGCCCACCCGATCCGGCAGATGGAGCACGAGCACGACGGCGCCGGCGAGATCCTCGCCCGGATGCGGGAGCTCACGGGCGGCTACCGCCTGCCGGCGGACGCCTGCCAGACTTTCCAGGCGCTCTACGAGGCGCTGGAAGCGCTCGAGGCCGACCTGCACGAGCACATCCACCTGGAAAACAACATCCTCTTCCCCGCCAGCGTGGCGCAGGAAGCGGCCATGAACCCAGACGCGGTCGGAACAGAGGGAGCGACATGTCCACACAGGAACGGCTGATCATCATCGGCAACGGCATGGCCGGCGGCAAACTGGCGGAGGAGCTTGTGACCCGCGGCAGGGAGCGCTACGACCTCACCATCGTGGGGGACGAGCCCTGCGGAAACTACAACCGCATTAAGCTGGTGGTCAAACTCAAGGAGCCGGAGCTGCCGGACCTCTTCCTCAACACGCCGGAATGGTACGCCCGGAACAACATCCGCACCCTGCTGGGCCAGCCGGTCCGGAGCCTCGACCGGAGCGCCAAGCGCGTGACGCTCGCCAGCGGCGAAAGTCTGCCGTACGACCGGCTGGTCCTGGCCACCGGCGCGCGGCCGATCGTGCCGCCCATGAAAGGGCTGGACCTGCCGGGCGTGTTCACGCTGCGCCGGCTGGAGGACGTGGAGCGCGTGCGCGACTATCTTCAGGACAAGAACGCGGTGACGGTGGTCGGCGGCGGCCTGCTGGGCCTGGAGCTGGCCCTGATGCTGCGCCTGCTGGGCAAGCAGGTCACGGTGTCGCACCTGATGCCGACCCTGATGGAAATGCAGCTCCCGGAAGAGGCGGGGCGCTATCTCCAGCGGCATCTCGAAGCCCTGGGCGTCACCTTCGTGATGGGGACCTACATCACCGAGCTGCTGGGCTCCACCGCCGGCGTGGCGGAGGCCCTGTTCAAGGACGGGACGACCCTCGCGACCGACGCGGTTTTCTTCAACTGCGGCATCCGGCCGAACACCGACCTGGCGCGCGCCGCCGGACTGGCCTGCAACAAAGGCGTGACGGTCAACGAACGCCTGCAGACCAGCGACCCGGACATCTATGCCTGCGGCGAGTGCGTCGAGTACCAGGGCCAGATCTGGGGGCTGGTGGCGCCGGTGTACGAGCAGGCCCGCACGCTGGCCGCCGTCCTCTGCGGCGGCGACGCCGCCTACACCCCCTCCCCTCCGACCCCTACCCGGCTCAAGTCGGACATCCCCGTCATCAGCATGGGCAAATTCAGGCCGGACGCGGGCGAGGAGGTCACGCTCTTCACCGACCCGGCCTCGGCCACCTTCAAGCAGCTGATCATCCGCGACAACACCCTGGTCGGCGCGGTGATGGTGGGCGAAGACCTCAACGCCGACCTGATCTCCCTGCACTACACGGCCAAGATCCCGGTGCCTTCCCGGCGGGCCGACCTGCTCTTCCCCGGTGCCCGCACGGGCGACTCCATCGTCGACGGCAAGCTGATCCCCGACAGCGCGCAGATCTGCGACTGCAACGGCGTCTCCGCCGGCGCCATCCGGCGCTCCATCCACCACGGCCACGACACCCTTTCAAAGGTGATGACGAACACCAAGGCCGGCACGGGGTGCGGCAACTGCAAGAACAAGATCAAGGCCCTGCTGATTTCGGAAGTCGGCGAACTGCGCGCGGACCCCGCCGACCGCTACTACGTGGCCGGCATCGCCATGGACCGGCCGGCGCTGACGGAGTTCATCCGTTCCCGCGCGCTGCGCTCGGTCTCGCAGGTCTTCGCCGCCCTCCCCGGCTCGGCGGACGACTCCAAGACCCGCATGGGGCTGGACTACCTGCTCAACTACATCTGGAAGTCGGACTACACCGTGGAGAAGGACGCGCGCTGCGCCAACGACCGCTATTCGGGAAACATCCAGAACGACGGCCGCTACAGCGTCATCCCCAACATCCCGGGCGGCGTGGTGACCGGCGCGCACCTGCGGGCCATCGCCGACGTGGCGGAGCGTTACAACGCCATGATCAAAGTCACGGGCTCGGACCGCATCGGGCTCTACTCCGTCGAGAAGAAAGATCTCCGGGACGTCTGGCACCGCCTCCAGATGGGCTCGGGGCACGCGTTCACCAAGAGCTTCCGCGCCTGCAAAGCCTGCGTGGGCTCCAGCCACTGCCGCTTCGGCCTCATGGATTCGCTGGCCCTGGGACAGCGGCTGGGCAACCGCTACCGCGGCGTCATGGGACCGGCCAAGATGAAGCTGGGCGTGTCCGGCTGCCCGCGCAACTGCTCGGAGGCGACCATCAAGGACTTCGGCGCCGTGGCGGTGGAAGGCGGCTGGGACCTGTACATCGGCGGCAACGGCGGCGCCCACGTGTATGTCGCGCAGAAGATCGCGCAGGTCAAGGACGACGACGCGGTGATCCGCGTCTGCGACCGCTACTACGAGTACTATCGCCGCCACGCGAAATACGGCGAGCGCACGGCGCTGTTCGTGGAGCGCGTCGGGCTCAAGACGGTGGCGGACGCGATCCTGAACGCGCCCCCGCAGGAACTGCAGGAACTGGTGGAGAGTTTCCAGCAGATGCTCGACAACTACAGGGACCCGTGGTTCGACACGGCGGACGACCTGAACAACGAAACCGCGGCTCCGTCTGAAAAAGACGCGGACGGGTTCACGGACCTCGCGCGGGAGACGGACATTCCGGCGGGGACCTCGCGCCTCTTTCACGTCAACGACACGCCGGTCGCGCTCTTTCACGGCCGTGACGGACGCTGGGTCGCCGCGTACGGCGTCTGCCCGCACAAGAGCGGCCCGCTCGTGGACAGCATCTACGGCAACGGGCACCTCGTCTGCCCGCTCCACAACTACGCGTTCGACGTGGTGACCGGCGTCTGCGACAATCCCGACATCCGCCCCGTCCGCATTTTCGAGACCCTTCTCAAGGACGGCCGCGTGCTGGTGAAACTGCCGACCGCTCCAGAGCCGCACGAGGAGTGACATGCCTGAATCCATCCATCACCCGAGACCGCCGGCCGCAGACGGTGAGAGCCTGAAATGGCAGCTCACCGGTTGCCGCGGGACCGAAGCATGCCGCTTCGCGCTGACCCCGCTCGCGCCTCTGAGCACCCGGCTCGAAGCCGTGCTGCGGGAGTCGGGGTGGGACGCGTTCCTGCGGCGCCAGTATCCGCGCGGCGTCAAGCCGCACCACCGCCTGCGCCTCGCGCTCTCCGCCTGTCCGAACGGCTGCTCGCAGCCGCAGATCCAGGACGTGGGACTGATCGCGGCGCTGCGCCCGGTCCGTGTGCTTCCGGCGTGCTCCGCCTGCGGCCTGTGCGAAGGGACGTGCCGCGAAGGGGCGATCGCCGTGAAAGGGGATATCGCGGTCATAAACCCGGACGCGTGTCTGGCCTGCGGCGAATGCCTCCGCGCCTGCCCCGTGGCCGCGCTTCAAGCCGCGCCGCTCGCTTTCCGGGTCCTGATCGGCGGACACATGGGCCGGCATCCGGCTTGGGCGGTGGAGCTTCCGGGCGCCGCCGCGCCGGACCAAATCCCGCGCATCCTGCTGCGCTTCGTCGATCTGCTGATCCGCGAGGCAAAGACCGGGGAACGCGTTTGGCAAATTGTCGAGCGCGTCGGCGCCGCAGCGATCGGCCATGCGCTGGGAGATCCGCATGATGACTGAAAACCAGCCGGGTGCTGCGCCTGTCGCGGCCCCATCCGCCGTCTGTGACCGCGCGTGTCACCCCGGATCCGCACCCTTAAAAACCGCGGGCAGGATCGGCCTGCGCAGATGGGTCCAGCTGGGCTTCGTCGTCGGCTCCATTCTGACCGGCGTTCAGTTCCAGCGTTTCATCGCCTCCCTGTCAGACCCAGCGGCCACCGCCCTGGCGCCGCGGCCGGCGGCGGTCGACGCCTGGCTGCCGGTCAGTTCGCTCATGAGCCTGGTATACCTCGCCAAGACCGGCATCGCCAACGCCGTGCACCCGGCGGGACTCGTGCTTTTCACGCTGATTCTGATTTCAGCGGTGGCCCTGCGTCGCGGGTTCTGCAGCTGGGTCTGCCCGATCGGAACCCTCTGCGAAGTCGCGCATCAGGCGGGACAATGGCTGTTCAAACGCAACCTCCGCTTGCCGAAGCCGCTCGATGTGGCGCTGCGTGCCATCAAGTATCTGCTGCTCGCTTTTTTCATCGTGGTCATCGTCCGCATGTCCGCCGCTGACCTGAGCGCCTTTATTCACGGCCCCTACAACAGGACGGCTGACGTGAAGATGTACCTGCTCTTCGCCCACCTCTCCCGCACCGCCCTTTTCGTCCTCGCCGCGCTCGGCGTGCTTTCCGTGCTCTTCAAGAACTTCTGGTGCCGCTATCTCTGCCCCTACGGCGCGTTGCTCGGGCTGGCGTCCATCCCCAGCCCCGTCGCGGTACGCCGGGAGGCCGGGCTCTGCACCGGATGCGGCGCCTGCACGCGGGCCTGCCCCAACGGCATTGCCGTGCACGCGCGCGCCAGTGTCCGGTCGCCGGAATGCACCGCCTGCCACGGGTGCGTGGACGTCTGCCCGCAGCCCGGCGCGCTGCGCCTGAGCCTGCCGCGATCCAAAAGGGCGCTCTCGCCCCTCCTCTACGGACTGATCACCGTGGCCGCCTTCGTGCTCGTCTCGCAGGCCTTCCGCGCCTTCGGCTATTGGGACTCCGACACCCCGCGCGAGCTTTACCGCGCCTTCTACGCGAACGCCCGCAACCGGCCTGTTGAGCGGTAGCGGGCGCGTGTGAGGACCAGCCGTTTCTAGAGCATTTCCACTTTTAGTGCAGCCACTTTGTGCAGGCGGTTTAAACCTGTCATCCGCTTGATTGATCTGACCGCCAAGACGCGAAGAACACGGAGTCCACCAAGATTTAACTTTGTGTTCTTGGTGGACTTCGTGTCTTGGTGGTTAGCTTTTTTTAGCCGTAAAAACGGCTACACAATTCAATAACACGCTCTATTTCGCTTTATGGGCGTACTTGGTATGCAGCAGGTGATGCGACTTCTCGCCGAGCGGCTTGCCCAGAAACTCCGTGTAGAGCTTCTGGACATCCGGATTCTCGTGCGACTTGCGCATCTTCTTGCTCTCGTCTTCGCTGTAGATGGCCCCGATGCGCTTCAGCCGCACCGCGTCGTCCGTGAAGCGCGGCTGTCCGCCGCCGCCGATGCACCCGCCGGGGCAGGTCATCACCTCGATGAAGTGGTACGGCGAGCCGTGCGCCTTGATGTGTTCCAGCAGGCGGCGCGTGTTGCCCAGGCCGTGGGAGACCGCCACCTTCAGCTCCACGCCCTCGAGGAAGTTCCACTCCGGCTTCGTGCCCGTGATGGTCAGCGCCGCCTCCTTCACGCCCGCCAACCCCGCGATCGCCGAAACGTGCAGGTTCGCCACCGGCAGCTCGCGCCCGGTCACGATCTCGTACGCCGTGCGCAAGGCGGCCTCCATCACGCCGCCGGTGTTCGCGAAGATGTCCGCCGCCCCCGAGGAGAGGCCCAGCGGCGCGTCCATCGGCTCGTCCGGCAGGGCCCTGAAGTCGATGCCCGCCTCTTTGATCATCTTGGCCAGCTCGCGCGTGGTGAGCACGTAGTCCACGTCCCGCACGCCGTGGGACTCCATCTCGGGCCGCTGCGCCTCGAACTTCTTGGCCGTGCACGGCATCACCGAGACCACCACGATCTCCTCGGGCTTGCGGCCGATCTTCTGGGCGTAGTAGGACTTGGCCACCGCGCCGAACATCTGCTGCGGCGATTTGCAGGTCGAGATGTTGGGCAGGAACTGCGGGAAGTAGAACTCCGCGAAGTTGATCCACCCCGGCGAGCAGCTCGTGAACATCGGCAGCGCCACGGGCTGCTTGTCCACCAGTGCCGTCTTCAGGCGGGTGAGCAGCTCCGTGCCCTCCTCCAGGATCGTGAGGTCGGCCGTGAAGTTGGTGTCGAAGACCCCGTCGAACCCGAGCCGCCGCAGCGCGGCCGCCATCTTGCCGGTGACGCGCGTGCCGGGCTCGTAGCCGAAGCACTCGCCCAGCGCGGCGCGGATGGCCGGCGCGGTCTGCACGACCACGTGCAGGTGCGGGTTCTCGATCGCCTTCCACACCTGCGGGATGCAGCTCTTCTCGACGATCGCCCCGACCGGGCAGACCGCGGCGCACTGCCCGCACTGCACGCAGGCCACCTCCGCGAGATCGCGCGTGAAGGCCGGCCCGATCACGGTCTGGAAGCCGCGGCCCTGCGGGAAGAGCGCGCCCACCCCCTGCACCTCGCTGCAGACGGTGACGCACCGGCGGCACTTGATGCACTTGGAGTTGTCGCGCACCAGCGCCGGGGTCGAGTCGTCGATGTGCGGCTTCGCCCGCATGCCCTCGAACGGCACCTGCGAGACGCCCATCTCCTCGGCCAGCGCCCGCAGCTCGCAGTCGCCGCTGCGGTCGCAGGTCGGGCAGTTGCCGTCGTGCTCCGACAGCAGCATCTCCACCACCTGCCGCCGCGCGGCGCGCGCCTGCGCGCTGTGCGTGCGCACCACCATGCCCTCGTGGACGGGGGTCGAGCAGGCCGCCTGCAGGATGCGGGCGCCCTCGACCTCGACCAGGCAGACGCGGCACGCGCCGATCGCCTCGCGCTTCTCCAGATTGCAGAGCGTGGGGATCGAGACCCCCATCTGGCGCGCGGCCTGGAGGATGGTGGAGCCTTCCGGCACTTGGATCTTTTGGGTGTTGACGGTGACGTTCAGCATGGCTTCGCCTCTTTTCCAGCGTGTTCGCAAGGTTGTTTGCCGTAATCGCAGCGCAGGCAGCGCTTGGCCTGCCGCACGGCCGTGCCCTCGTTCCAGGGCTGCTCGACTTCGGTGAAGTTCTGACGCCGCTTCTCCAGCGGAATGGTGTGCAGGCGCTCGCGCGCATACGTCACCGGATCGGCCGCGGGATCGAAGCTGGCTCCCGCGTCGTGGTAGCCGCGCCAGAAGGCGTGCTCCGCGCCTGTCAGCATCGCGTCGATCACCACCGCCGTGCGCTCGCCCGCCGCGATCGCGTCCGCCACGGACGAAGGTCCGGTGGCCGCGTCGCCGCCCGCGAAGAGCCACGGCACCGAGGTCGCGCCCGTGCGCGGGTCGGCTTTGAGCCAGCCGCGCTCGGTGCGCTCCACCTCCACCTCGCCGCCCAGCGCCTTCACATCCAGCGCTTGCCCGATCGCGACGATCACCTGATCGACCGGCAGCACCTCGGCCGCGGCCGCCGTGGCGTCCTCGGGGCGCCGGCGCCCGGAGCGGTCGAACTCGCCCAGCCGCATCGCGTGGCAGCGCACCCCCGTGACCTTCCCGTTCTTGACGTCGAAGGCCTCGGGGTGGATCAGCGTGCGCAGGGTGACGCCCTCCTGCAGCGCCTCGTCGATCTCCTCGGCGTAGGCCGGCATCTCCTCCCGCGTGCGGCGGTAGAGCACGGTGACGCTCTCCGCGCCGAGCCGGATGGCGGTGCGCGCGGCGTCGATCGCGGCGTTGCCGCCGCCGATGACGGCCACCCGTTTGCCGACCGGGACCGAGCCGCGGATGTTGTATTGCCGCAGGAACTGCATGGCGTCGGTCACGCCCTGCGCGGTCGCCCCCGGCACGTCGATGGTCACGCCCAGCGGCGCGCCCACCGCCAGGAAGACCGCCTCGTAGCCTTTCTCGCGCAGGCCGGCCAGCGTGAAGTCGCGGCCCAGCGCCTGTCCGGTCTCGAGCGTCACGCCGAGGTGCTCGATCATGCGGACCTCGCGCGCCAGCTCTTCGCGCGGCAGCCGGTAGGCGGGAATCGCCTGCACCAGCATGCCGCCGGGCCGCGGCTCGGCCTCGAACACGTCGGGGCGGTACCCCAGCCGGGCCAGGAAATACGCGCAGGAGAGGCCCGCCGGCCCCGCGCCGACGACCGCGATCTTGCGCTGGGCGTTGGCCGCGTTCTCGTGCACCTCCGGCACCTGGATGGTCACCTCCTGGTCCACCATGAAGCGCTTCACGCCGCGGATCGCGACCGGTTCGTCCAGCGACGCGCGCCGGCACTTGTCCTCGCAGGTGTGGAAGCAGACGCGCGCGCAGACCGAGGCGAAGGGATTCCGCTCGCGGTGCAGCCGCAGCGCCTCGGCGTAGCGCTTCTCGGCGACCAGCGACACAAAGCCCGGCACGTCCACCCCCACGGGGCAGGCGCTCAGGCAGGGCGCGCGCACCAGGCCCGCGCAGACGCCCGCCCGGCAGTGGCGGTCGCGGATGTGCTCCTCGTACTCGTGGCGGAAGTGGCGGATCGTGGACAGCACCGGGTTGGGCGCGGTCTGCCCGAGGCCGCACAGCGAGGCGGTCTTGATGAAGTGGCCCAGACCGACCAGCCGGTCGATGTCGGCCATCTCGCCCTGGCCCGCGCAGATGCGCTCCAGGATCTCGAGCATGCGGCGCGTGCCCACGCGGCAGGGCGCGCACTTGCCGCACGACTCCTCCTGCACGAATTCGATGAAGAAGCGCGCGACGTCCACCATGCAGGTGTCCTCGTCCATCACGATCAGGCCGCCCGACCCCATGATCGCGCCGAGGTCGGCCAGCGGCTCGTAATCCAGCGGCACGTTCAGGTGCTCGCGCGGGATGCAGCCGCCCGAAGGCCCGCCCATCTGCGCCGCCTTGAAGTGGCGGTTGTTGCGGATGCCGCCGCCGATGTCGTAGATCACCTCGCCCAAGGGCGTGCCCACCGGCACCTCGACGAGGCCCGTGTTGCGGACGGCTCCCGCCAGGGCGAAGACCTTGGTGCCCTTGCTCTTCGCGGTCCCCATCGACGCGTACCACTCACCGCCGTTCAGCAGGATCGCCGGCACGTTGGCGTAGGTCTCGACGTTGTTGAGCACCGTCGGGCGGCCCCACAGCCCCTTCTGCGCCGGGAAAGGCGGGCGCGGGCGCGGCTCGCCGCGCTTGCCTTCGATCGAGGCGATCAGCGCGGTCTCCTCGCCGCACACGAACGCGCCCGAGCCCATGCGGATCTCGAGGTCGAAGGAGAACGGGGTTCCCAGAATGTTCGGGCCCAGCAGCCCGCACGCCCGCGCCTGGGCGATGGCGGTCGAGAGCCGCTCCACGGCCAGGGGATACTCGGCCCGCACGTAGACGTAGCCCTCCTGCGCGCCGACGGCGAAGGCGGCGATGGCCATGCCTTCGATGACGCTGTGGGGGTCGCCCTCCAGCACGCTGCGGTCCATGTAGGCCCCGGGGTCGCCCTCGTCGGCGTTGCACAGCACGTAGCGCACCGTGTCCGCGGAGTCGCGCGTCAGGAACCATTTGAGCCACGTCGGGAAGCCCGCGCCGCCGCGGCCGCGCAGCCCCGAAGTCTTCATCTCCTCGACCACCGCGGCCGGCGTCATCTCGGTCAGCACCTTGGCCAAGGCCGCATAGCCGTCACGCGCGAGGGTGTCGCCGATGCGTTCGGGATCGATCCAGCCGCAGTTGCGCAGCACGACCTGCGTCTGCCGCTTGAAGAAATCGATGTCCCCGCGGCACGGCGCGGGCGTCTTGCCCGTCGGGTCCGTCACCAGCAGCCGCTCGACCCGCTTGCCGCCGCAGAGGTGCGACGACACGATCTCCGCCGCGTCCTCCGGCTTCACGCCCTGGTAGAAGGTCCGGTCCTCGC
Source organism: Verrucomicrobiota bacterium (assembly GCA_023269675.1). Lineage (GTDB taxonomy): Bacteria > Verrucomicrobiota > Kiritimatiellia > RFP12 > UBA1067 > JAHFSX01. The sequence continues at coordinate 1,724 of JAHFSX010000063.1, read as the reverse complement.
CCATCATCACCACCGGCCCGATGACGCACGGCCCCATGCAGCCGGTCTCGACCAGCGCGACCTGTTCGCCGAGCCCCGCCTTCGCCAGCTCCGCACGCAGCGCGTCGCGCACCTCTTTGGCGCCGGAGGCCAGGCAGCTGCCGCCGAAACAGATCAGGATCTGACGCGCGCCGCCGCCCTTGGCGGACGACTGCTCCGCGCGCATCCGCTCGCGCAACGCTGACAACTCGGCCACACAATTCAGCTTCGGTAAGGCAGGTGCGTTCATGTGTGCTCCTTTTCGCTGGCGGCCACAACGGCACCGGCCACAATCTGGTTGACCATCTCCCCGACGCGCGCAGGCTTCACGCGCTGGTAGACGGTGTCGTTCACCATCACCACGGGGGCCATGCCGCACGCGCCGAAGCAGCGGCCGACCTCCAGGGAAAACTGGCGGTCGGGCGTGGTTTCGCCCACCTCGATCTGGAGCTTCTTTTTAAAGGCGTCCAGCACGTCTTTGCCGCCGCGCACGTAACAGGCCGTGCCGAGACAGACGCGCACGAGATACTTGCCGCGCGGGTGCAGCGTGAAGAAGGAGTAGAAGGTCACCACGCCGGCCACCTCGCTCACCGTCTTGCCGAAGCCTTCGGCGATCCGGCGTATCACGGTTTCCGGGAGGTAGCCGAAAACGGACTGGGCTGTCTGGAGGGCGGGGATCAGGCCGCCGGGTTTCTCGCGATACTCGCTGATCACCTCATCGAGCCGGGCGAACATTTCTGTTTCTGACGGCTCGCAAGAACACGCGCAGCTACAGGGGGCCGCGCTGGCGGGAAGTGAAGTCATGAAGGCCTCCGAACGGCTCCCGTAAAGCCGGGAGCGGTTACAAAAAGGCCGCCCGTGCCTGATCGCGCACTCGTGTCAGGCCGGACGGCCATCCCGAACGTGGCTGTTACAGAGACCCCTCGATGTATTTCTCGAGGTTGCGGATCATGGCGTCCTGCTCGGAGGCCACGAACTTGACCAAGTCACCGATCGAGATGATGCCGACAATCCGCTCGCTGCCGTCGATCACCGGCAGGTGGCGGATGCGCTTCTGCGTCATCAGCGCCATGCACTCGTCCACCGTGTTCTCGGGCGAGGCGTAGATCACCTTCTTGGTCATGACGGAGCGCACCTGAATGTCGTTCGGCGACTTCCCCGCCAGGACAACCTTGCGGAAACAGTCCCGCTCGGCAAAGATCCCCGCGATCTTGCCGTGCGCATTCAGCACAAGGAGCGAGCCGATGTTCTTCGCGTCCATCAGCTGGATGGCTTCAAAGACCGAGGCCGTGGGCGAAATCGTAACGAGGTCACGGCCCTTCTGCATGAGAAGTTGGTTGATCGGTGTATTCACTTCACGTTTCTCCTTTGCGCTGTGTTGCGGACGCACATGACGTCCGGGAACCCTTTCGCGCACGTCCGGCAAAAAAGGCGAGATGGGCGCGAAAAAGCCCCAAAAACCGTTTAAAACCAAGACCGGACGATACAGCCATCATTTTCGCCATTTTCAGTATAGGGTATCCACGTCAATGGGTCAAGTTCTTCATCTTAAAAAACTGGCTTTTTAAAATCGAATTTTATGTCGAGGCCTAACGGCAATAACGGCATGTCTTCGGTCCTCTGCCCTCTCACACCCGGACCAGCCAGAGCAGGCCGCACCCGACCACCACCGCCGTGCAGAGCAGCCCGATCCGGATGAACTCCGG
>JAHFSX010000085.1 GCA_023269675.1 Verrucomicrobiota bacterium | reverse complement strand
GCCCTCTCGCTGCGAAACAGCGCTTTCAGCTTCCGGCTCGCGGTTCGGGTGTGGCGCAGTTGCCTGCGGGGAATATGCGGGTAGTGACGCCTGATCCTGAGACGAAGAGTCATGCGTTTTCTGTTGTTCCGATGCAAAGAAGAGAGACAGGGCATGCGCGGCCTGGTCCTGTTGTTTTTGGGACTGGTTCTTTTCTCGCAATTTTTTGATGAACAGACGCACATGTTCAGATCTGGAATCCGGAAGCGGGTATTTACCGCGGAAATCGAGATAATACCGGAGCCACTTCGTGTAATCGGCACGAAGATAAAAGGGGACCGCCCGGTTTTTTAGGACGGTGTCATATTGTTTGAGAATATCAACCGGTATCCGCAGCATAGGGAAGCGAACCAGCTATGACTAATACCAGAACCGCATATTAGTCATTCCGAACCAACTATTACATACATTGAATATTGATCATTTGTTTAATGTAATGAATACTATCAGATACGTCAATTTATTTGTTCCAGTCTTGCTCAGGTCAAACATCCGTGCTATCTTCAGCCGTCTATCTAATAACTGGTTAGGCACGAATACATGAGACGCAAGGTACCGCCAATCATCGTGATGCAGCGTGAGTTACGGGCTGTGGTGAGACTCGCGCGGTCAGCCATTCGCCGTTGTGTCGTCTACCGGGCATCTCGCAATTCGGGTCTCCATGCGGCCGTCCTCGCACTCCTCACCTGGGCTCTCGCTGAAGCCTTGTGCGTCGTCGAGGCTAGTCAATCTGAGGCGCCCCAGGGCATCAGTCCCAACGTACGATCAATGCTCGAATCGCTTGCTACCATTCTCTACCTCGCAGACCCGTCGGTGACGCAGCCCGAGCGAAGGCGGCGCCTTGATCGTTACTTCAGAGGCGTCCGAAGAGAGCAGGTCAAGCTTCGCAGCGCCCTCGACGTCTACCCAGCCATGAAGGCTCGTCTCATCACACACACCACCCTCATTGATCGCGAGAAAACAGAGTATGATCGAATAGAGGCATCACTTCCGAAAGCCGAGAAACTCGGTAGAGGCCACTGGTCTGGTCTGCCGCACAGCTTGCAGAGTATGGCAGAGGCCGTCGACTTGGGTTCCGATTACGCGCTTCAATACAGGCTTCAATCGGGGGCCGCGCACGCAAATCGGCCCTGGGATCAGGTGCCGTTTCGCGCAGACCGTTCATCAGTTATTCCGACACTGGCGGTGAACAAGGCGGCCGGCGTTCCGCTTTTGTTCGATGCATTGCGCTATCTGGCATGGTGCCTAGCGACCGCCCACGACTGTGGTGCCTTGGCCCTCACTCCACGCGAGCAAGAAATCCTAGGTCAGCGTCGACAGTACTTGCAGCCGATAGAGGTCCTTTTTGTTAAGGGCATCGTCGGGAGTGGACCCATCACCACGTAGGCGCCGATCTGGGGTGCCTACCGCGCGTCCAGCCGGCGGGACGATTTCAGACTTCTCAGGCGACCACGAATCACGCCCGCGGCTGACGCGCATGACGTTAGGCCACTGACCGTAATTTCATCCTGTTACCCCAATGTACCGGGAGTGGGAGAGACAGTCATGCAAAAAATCGTTAGCTTTGCTTCAGTTTTTTTGTTTTTGGTAATCATGGTATCTTCTGTATCTGCTGGGCAGGAAAGGACTGCTGAAAGATCTAGAGACAGCGCAACCTCAAGCCTAACCGCGGGGTTTCCTGGTTTGGGTATCGAGTCGGATGATCGACTGCTGGTGGCTCTACCTATCGTGAACCGAGGGAAACAAACTGCACAAAGCGTGAGGATAACGAGCGCAACTATGACCTCGTCCCAAGGGCTATCACCGAGAGCATTCCCCGTTGTGCTAGGTGATATTACGCCTGAACATGATGTGGTCTTTGAGACTTCGTTCTCAGTAAGCAAGCTTAAATCAGGGAGCCGTCAACTGCTTGTCGTCCGAGGTACCACCATGGACAAGGGGACCCCAATCACCTTTTCTTTGAGGAAATACATTACTATTCCAATGCGGTCCGGTGAATCGGCTCCACTTCGGTTCACTTCCGTTAAAGTCGAATTTGGCGTTGGTACTTTCTATCCAGGTACGCCTGTACCGGGCGCCGCTGAGGAGCATACAAACGAGGATGTAGGACCACCCATTCCCACCGGCACGCGTCGCGGTAACTTGCAACCCAGCAGCCCACAGACAAGGGTTGTCCCCGGCACACTCGCCGACGCTCGGAGCGAAGGTTCTTTGGGTCAACTGATCCGAGCGGCCAACGCTGGCGACGATCCGGTCGTCTTTGTCAGGTCCACCCAAACCGTGGCTACCACCGGCGGTGCGTTTCCAGATGCGAGCGGTGCCAGTAGTAATAATGTCGTCCTTTACAGTAACAACGCCGCGCTCCGCTTCTCTACTGACGGAGGCGTCAGTTTTGCCGGGAATCTTTCCCCTCCCGGTAATCTGAATGTTGATGGTGGCAGCGATGGTGACCATGTAATCATATATATACCCAAGATTGACCGCTTTGTCTGGTTTATGCAGTTCTGGGCAACGAATAAGACCAGTGGCCCGAATCGTTACCGCGTGGCCGTTGCAAGCCCGCAGCAGGTCATTGATAGTAATGGTAAGGCCTGGATGTATTTCGATCTGACCTCGGGTCTTTTTGGATTCGGCACTGACTGGATGGACTACCCCGATCTGGCGGTGGGAGACAAGTTCCTTCATTTCAGTGCCAATGTGATTGGCGCGAACGCAGGACGCCTCGTGGGCAGGATACCCCTGAGCGATCTGAAAAACGGCGGCGTGATCAATATCGGATTCACCGGCACCCCTCTCTCAATGGCTTGGGGATCACACTTGGCACAGAATATCACGAGCACGGCGTACCTGGCGGGACATAACGGTAACAGTGGGTTGCGAATCTTTTCTTTCCCGGAGAACTCCCCTGGCTACTCGGTGCATGACATCAACATTGACACTTGGCCAAATGACCCCGACAAATATGTATCAATTGCTCCTCATGGGCTTCCTGATAATAAGAACTGGCTGGCATGTTATACTAAAGATCCGAAAAAATCCTGTCTTCCGGGTACAGCGATCATCGGCGCCGCCAGAAAGCCCCGCCTGCAGTGCATCGGTGATAAACCCGTGGATGGGGATGAATTATGGCTGGCATGGACGGCGTCGGCGTCAAAAGAAAAAGAAGGTGATGGCTTCCGTCAGCCTCATGTCCAACTGGTGAAAATTGACACGTCCAATTACAGCAAGCTCAGTCAGGAGCAGATCTGGAATGACAAACTTGCCTTTGCCTACCCGGCTCTTGCGGTTAATACCCGGAAAGAGGTGGGGGTGGCCATCGCCATCGGCGGCGGTGGGAGTGACTCAAACTTTGGTGTCTCGATCTATGGAGACCCCAATATTTATCTCCCTCCTGTTCTCGCGGATGCATCAATTACTCGCTACGGTGACTACTTCGCCATCCGGCGCCACTGGCCTAACGAGGGTATCTTCTCGGCCTTCGGCTTGTATTACACACGTAACGATAAGAGTGAGCTGACTTGCTGCAAAAAAAGCAGTGATCCGAAGACAACATGCGGAGGTGAAACTAGTAAGGTAGGCAATTGTAGCACCAATATGAGCTTTATCCAGTTTGGCAGAAAGTCGGCTGTCAACAATGAGCAGATTCCAGAAAAGTGCAGTAAAGAAGAAATATGCAAGTGCAATAATGAGCATGACAAATGTATTACGGACTGTGAAAAAAAGAGAGACGCATGTATGGAGAATAAACCGGGTAATCCCTTACCGAAGGAGTGTGCACAAATGTTCAATGAGTGCCGAAGAGAATGTGGGGACACGCTGAAACTATGCCGGGCGAAATGTGAGTAATAGCTTGGTTGGCAGCTCACCCTATCGGGCATCCGCCCTACAGAGCGGAAAAGGGAAAAGGGGCCAGGCTCAATTAACGGCAGCGATGCCTAACGAGGCGCTGGAGAGGGACGCCGCAAAAGCGCGGCGCCCCTCAGCTTGGTTCGTTAGGCGAAATTATGCTCAGCGGACCGAAAGGAGGTGATGGTGATAAGACGATTGATGTAGAGAAAAAGGGTAAGGTCTTTTATGGATGGTGAATGATCTAACTTGACGAGAAGCCACCGGCTAAATCGAAAGAAACCCAAAGGAGGGTATCAAGATGAAAGAGCAAGAGAGTAAAAGACGTTCTCTTTTCGGCAGGAAGATGCCGAGGAGATTCGAGCGAACGACAGGTAAGAAAAGGCTTCACAGGTCACTTGCGGAGAAGTTAAGAAAATATGAAGTTAGGGGAGAGGGCTATGAGTTCTTGCCCGCAATGATGCATCTGGTGAAGCGATACCTCGCCGACCTGCCCGATGAAAACAAGAATGAGATGGATAAACGCCTGGCGAAAGCACTAGGTACAATCCCAAAGGCTAGGAAATTACTGGAAATTGCGGCGAAGAAGCACCAAGAGTTACCACGCGAGTTGAAAAGACGAGTGTTCTCCCCGAAGTACCTGGATCTTGAGATTGCGCAGGGTATAGATGTTGCCGAGATATCCAGTATTGTCCAAAGGGCAAACTTGCTTCGCAATACAAGCGTCAAGTCCATTGCCGCCGCAGTGGCGACAACCGGCAGGCCGCCGGTAAAAGATCCGCAGAACGGTTGTTGCTGTTGTTGTTGCCAGGCACCACCATCACCACAGCCTAACCCGACGCCGACAACGCCGCCCAACCAATACGAGATCACTTTCACCAAGCTGTACTGTGTGGATGAAAGCGATCCCGAGTGGGGCGGAAGCGATGAGCCTTACGTAGTGTTCGGAATCATTACAGAGGAAATGGCCGAGGCAGGAACCGCAGCAGTGGGAGTCCACACTCCCGTCTATGAAGATGTAGATGACGGTGACACGCGTCCCGCGGCTGGGGATCAAAATCTACGCCTTTTCGGATTCACTGGGCCAAGGGCCATTGACTCATCAGTGCTCATCCGA
>JAHFSX010000038.1 GCA_023269675.1 Verrucomicrobiota bacterium | reverse complement strand
TGCCGTGGTTATGTGGCGACATGGGAGGTTCATAGCAATAAGCTATACTTGGCCGCTCTCGATGGATGGATTTGGGGCTCCTTCGATTCGCACAAAAGGGCGACACTGGAGTTGCTCTTTCCCGGAAGAGTCCAAAATGGCACGGTATTTGCAGATTGGTTTTCGGGACGCATGTTCACTCCGGGTTACAGATGGGGAGCTTCGTTTGTCAAGGAGGAGCAGGAAAAGCAAGAAGCGAAGGCCGAGTTAATCATCACGGTTGAACGAGGAAACGTGATCAAGGTGGATGACAAGAGGAAGAGCAGTCTTCCGGTGTGGCTGACCATAAAGAGAAGCGAGGGAATTGAGAGCGGGCACCATATACAAAAACCTTTCGATAAGCCGGAAGAAATGAGAAAAACTAATCCCAACAACGGCGGCGCTCCGAACCCCCATTAGCGTCTCGCGCCGGGTCCCCTGTAAGCTTCAGAACAAGAGGGACTGCCGGAAATGCGATCCTGCGGGAACCGTTTTGATATCGCGCTCTGCCGGTACGCTCATCTGCGGGGGAGGCGGCGTTTTCGCGTGACTGCTTGCGCTGGCCGTTTGTTGTTCGATGCCGTCGCTTTGGTCGACCCCGCGCCAGTCCTTTTCCCAACAAACGCAAGCCGTCCCGGCCGCATCAATCAGCCTGTCCCCGCTCGGCAGACACAGCCCCGCTGGCCACAGCGCACCGCACGAGCAGAACGAACCGCACTCACCGCAGGTTTTCATTGTTAAACAACAGAGGCGCAAAAGTCCGCTAACCGTTTCGCTTCCTTCATCTTCTTGCCCCCAAGAGGCATGAGACCGCTGTTCTGCAAAAGCCAGATCAGCCCTACATTCAACTCCTGAGAGTACAGGTGCTCAAAGCCCTTGCCCTGTTTATCCGCCCACAACTCCAGCTTATTTTCGCATTCATCCTTGCACGTAATAAAGGGCTCAAATGTGTCTCCGACTTTGTCGCCACAGGATGGAGGAAACCAGATTATGTTGGCCGTATCAGCATCCGTGACTTGTTTGCCGCACACATTGCATATGGCTGCCAGACCGGTGTTGCCGTTTGCGAAAAACATCAATTTGATACCCATATCGCACCTGTTTCCTTTCGCATTGTGCGCCGCTTAATTGCCGCGCTCCAAAAAGTAATCAACGCCCTCGCGCAACGGGCACTCCACCGGCGGCAGCCGCCGCGACTCGCACCACAAGACAACGACCGCCACGCACCGCCGTAAAACATCTTGGTCCGAATGCGCCCCGTCCACGGTCGCGACCACGCCTTCACGTGTAGCAGAAAGCCATTCGTCCGGAATTACTACACCCGCCGCTTGCGCCCGATACAGGTTGTGCGGACGCGTGCAGAGATCCAGCCAGCGGGAAACCGTCTCATCAACCGCACGGGCGCAGACCGCCGCCCGCTCGTACAAATCACGGTCCATGCGGACTTTCGTCTGCCGCTCCACCTTCTGTGCGGCCAACGCCCGCGCGATCATCTCCCGCGCTGTGATTTTCGTTGGCCTTTTCGCCATCACCGTTCCTTGTCCGGATCATCCGCCTCAACGCCGTGCTCACCCCTGAACGTCCACCACGTACGCACGGCCGCAACCGCCATCGAGAGCAGCAGCAGAATGATTCTCACGTCACACCTGACCCGCAACACTCCCCGCACAGATAGGCGTCTTCGTCGGTCTCGCAGGCGTCGCCCTCGAAGATCGGCTTGCCGCACACCTCGCACAGCGCGATAAACGCCTCATCGCCGACCGTCTCGACGGTCGCGCCTGGGAAAAGATTCCGGAAACGCAAGATCGCTTCCGCAGGATCCGCCGTGTCGAACTCGACTTTGTGGTAACTCCGTCCGGTCACTTCGATCATACTTCACCTTTCGTTTTCATTGCCGTTTCACAGCGTTTTATCAATCTGACAACATCCGAATCGACCGGCCATACGCCGAGCCCGCCTCGGGCCCGGATGCCGCATCTGCACACGACGGGCCGTTCCAGCTCCCACGCCACGCGCCCCGGCATGAACCACGGGTCGGCCGACTCCGTCAGCGCCGACACAACATGCACCCCGCAGCACACGCAGCCGAGCCACGCCTGGCACTCCGAAAGGGAAGGGAACGGCACGTGTGCCCCGACACGGTCGCTTACCCAGTCTTTGGCCACCGCCCATTCATTCAGGTGAACCCGGCTGGCACAATGAACGAGGTAGAAACCCGGCGGCACGCGGAAATTGCGGTTTTCCACGGTCTTGAGGCCGGCCCGGATCAGCAGACCCCAGTGGGCTTTCACCGTGAACGCGTAAAGACCTTTCATTCCTCAGCCCTCCACAGGTTCTATCTCGATGCCGTGGTCACCCGTCAGCGCGATCCAGACGTCGCCGATCTTTCCGGCCACCGCCCGTTTCGCCTTCACCGCGTTGACCTGCCGGTCAAGAAACAGGTTCAGCGCGTCCGCCAGATCATCGTCCCGCCGGGCATAGCCGACGGAACGCGCCACATAAAGACCGGTCTTGGTGTGCCGCACCCGGTACAGTCCGTCTTGATCAGCGTCCGACTGTCTCTCGTTGGCTTTCATACGGCATCTCCTAACCTTCGGTGTTCTGGAGCGCGTGGGGGGGCCTGACGGCGGGAATCGGTTCCAGTTCGGAAGGGGGGCGCACATGGGTGGGCTCGAAAGCCTCCTGCCGGGGTTTCGCCGCCTCGTTCTCCAGCCAGTCCTTCACGTCCGCCGTCCGGAATACGATCGTGGCCGACCGCGAGTCCGGCGACAGTTTCCGCGCCCGGATGTGACCTGACTTCGCCAGCTCAAGCAGCCGGTTCCTCGGTATCCCGTAGAGAGCCGTCACGGTCGACGCAGTTCCCCACAACGGTTCCATCTGCAACACGACAGTCATGACGGCCTCAGCTCTTTTCCTCTTGTGCGGGAGGGCGTGCCAAAGCCTTGTTCAACGTATAGCGCACCTGGGCGGAGCGACTCCGGCCCTCGCGTTTTGCCGTCTCATTGAGCCTCGACAGAAGCTCGTGCGGCATCGCCAGACTGATCTTCCCGCAAGACGTTTTTGATTTCATGGCGGAAAAAGTAGCACGCCACAGCACGCCAAATCAAGCACGAAAGCGGAAAAAATAGGATAACTTCTCTATTGGTATTCATTCTGAATATTTGTTATTCTTTTGTCATACCAAGCGAGGAGAAGGATGAAACCCATTAGCAGACATCACTTGCGTGCCGACGGCAGCACGAAAATCAGCGTTTCGATACCGCAGGAACTTGTAGACGCCATCGACGCTATCGCGTTGAAGGAAGAGCGCAACCGCTCCAACATGATCACCGTGCTCTTGCGCCGCGCCGTGAACGACACCGTGCCCATTCAGAGGCCGGATATCATCTGTCCCGCGTCCGGATGCGGAAAAAAATCCGCAAGGGCCTCCTGAGTAGCATTTTGACCTGGATTAAACTCTGTTGCCACGATTCGCTCCCGTGCCCCTACAGATGCGGATCATGCGGAGGTAAGGAAGAAAACTGCAAGAGTTCGACCCGTTGCCACTCTAAACCCACCACCTCTTTTTCGACACAGCCATAGCACAGCCATAGCGCCGGATTTAGCCCCCAAACCCATGGTCTTCAGGCTAACAGCCTGAATGTTGAACCATCAAAAACAAAGGGATTTCCTATGGGTCAACTATGGCTAAATCATTCTAAACCACTTAACCCTACCCCTAAAAATGAGCCTTTTTGAGCACTTTTACCCTGATAATCTTCTAAAACAGCCTGTTTTTCAATGGGCTGAAAAAATGAATTGGTTCAAATCCTACCCCCGCTACCATATCGCGAGGTAAAAAACTTCGAAAACTTCAATGTTTTCGGGGTTTTTTCCTTTTCAGGCCGGAACATGTAGCCTTATGGCGTTGTCTGGTTCCAAGGGGACCGACCTACCATAAAACCTACCATACGCCTTCCTGCCGCCCGGGAGTTCCGCTTTTTCGCCAAAAAGGGTCTTTTCCAAGGGTCTTATGAGAACTGCGCTTGCCTTCAGGCCGTAAGGTTGGCAGAGCTGGGCAAGCTGGACGATATCCAGCCTAAGCTCAAACGTCTCCACCTTGTGCATCCATTTCGGCTACGGCCGAGCCGCTGTCCGGCACCGGCCTGGGTGAGCCCGGCCCGCACCCGCGCTTGCCGCAGAAGGAGCAGCGCGAGAATGTTGCGATAGTGGAGTCGCCAGCTCTCACTCGGTTCAATCATTGTCGGCGGTCTGAGTGACGGCCCACTCGGGATAGGGAACGTGCTCTCCGCGCATGGCACGCCAGAGAATGCGGTTCAGAATGTCCTCGGGCGCCTTGTCAGGGACGCCGAAGTTCATTTTCTCACAGGCCAGCGCGTCGCGGTACTGCTGAGCGGTCATCGTCGTTTTGGTTCCCGGGTTCATCTCGTCGAGCGGAATGTTGTTAGGTACGGCGAGGAACGGGGTGAAGTCCGGCGCGTCGGTGAAACAGTCGCCCATCGGCACGGCGCTGGCGTCGAACTGGTTCATCGGCGGCAGCCCCAAAATCTGTTCGATTGTGCGCAGCAGGCTCGTCGTGTTGTACAGCGTATGGATGACTGCGTGACGTTTCACGTAAGGCCCAGCCACATAAGCCGTGGTACGGTATCCGGTCACATGGTCGAACCCGGCCTGAGGGTCATCCTCGATGGCGAAAACAGCCATGTCTTTCCAAAAACGGGAGCGGCTCAACCCTTCGATGACGCGACCCAGCGCGAGGTCGTTGTCCGCAATCTGCGCGGCGGGTGTCGGGCAGCCGCGGCCGGTGCCGCTGGTGTGGTCGTTGGGGAGCAGAAGAATGACAAGTTGCGGGAATTCCCCACGCGCCTCGAAATCCTTCAGCTCGTGCAGGAAAAAGTCGGCGCGCACCTGATCGGGCACAGTCAGGTTCCAGCCTACCGTATTGGTTGGGGAAACGGGACGCAGCGATTCGACGGTAGGTTCGCAGTTGAAGACCACCGCGCCGCTCTGGCTGCGCCAAGCCTCGAAGTTGTCCGCGAAAGAGGGCTTCTGTTTCCTGCCGTCGCGCCAATGAACGTTGGCGTTCATGAACTCGCCGTAGTTGCGGAAATGGATGCCGTGCCCGAGCGCATTATCCCAGATAAAGCCGCTCGGCGCATAAGCGAGCGCGTCCGCGCTCGCCTTGTCTTTGCCGGAGGGATAGGACCGGGGCCAGCCGCAAAAGGACTTTTCGAGATAGTCGGTGCCAAACGCGGTCGTGCTCCACTGGTGTCCTGATGCGCTGAGGATGCCGGAGCAGCAGGTGTTGTCCAGCAAGGCGAATTCGCGGACGAGCTTGTGCTGATTCGGCGTGACGCGCTCGCCGAAGACGCAGAGCCGGGGGTCGCCGTTGCCCTCTTTAACGTCGCCGAGCACCTGGTCGTACGAGCGGTTTTCCTTGATGATATAGACCACGTGATTGATCAGGCTCGGCTCGCCGATGCGCTCCGGGATGACGCGCCGGGGCTGTCCCTGCCGCGGCGGCAACAGGGAGTCGGCGATACGGGGCTGCCGCAGGTTATCCCATACCGTCTGCGAAAGACGCGGCAGCTCCTTTTTGCCCGGCAACGGCACAAGGGAGACCGAGCCGCAATACTGCTTGGAATTGAAGCCTTCGCTGTTCGGCCGCGCGATGCCATTGATGTTCGCCACGCAGAGCTGTTTGCGCGACGCGTCGAAACAGACCGAGCCGGGATACCAGCCAACCGGAATCAGGCCAAGCAGCTTCGACTCCTTGTCGGCGGGAAAGAAGCGCATCACGGCGACGGCGTTCTGCGTGCCGTTCGCCACATACAGCGTGCGGCCATCCGCTGCGAAGGCCAGCGCGTTAGGCGACGCGCCCAGCAGATCGTTCGGTTGCGGCTTGGCCCAGATCGTCTCCGCAACCGCGTCTGTCGTGGTATCGATCACGCTCAGGTTGTCGCTCATCGCGTTGGCGCACACCACGTGGCGGCCGTCCGGCGAGACCGCCAGCGCGCTGGCGTGGAGGCCGGTGATGATCTCCTTTTGTTTGCCAGTCGAGAGGTCGATCACCGTGACGCTGCCTTCGCAGGCGATGAACCTGACCGGATCGACGCGGACCCGCATGCCCCGTCCGGCGGGGCCGGTGAGGTCACCCGCCTCGGGGCGCCTTCCGCCCCAGTTCGAGACGTACAGTTTCCGGCCGGCCAAGACCACGTTGAACGGCGCCACCCCGACCTCGTAGGTTTTCTGAACCTTGCCGGCGTTGACGTCGATCTCCAGCAGGCGGTTGGAAAGGTTGCCGCAGACGAACAGCCGCGTGCCGTCGGCCGACCACGCGAGTCCGGCGGGGATCTCAGGCTTGCGGTCCGGGGCGCCGGCCTCCGGAAGCGCGATCGCGTGCGACGGCGTAACGGCGCCGTCCGTGGCGACCTCGAACAGCTTCACGTCGCCGTTGACGTTGCTCAGGGCGATGCGTTTGCCGTCAGGCGAGAAAGCGAGCCCCGCGTAGCTCATCTGGCTGTGCCCGTCAAAGTCGAGCAAGCTCGCGGATACTGCCTCAGGTTGCGCGCCCTTGTTGAACTTCGGCAATTTAACGTGCTGTTTCGTCGCGCCGGTGACGGGATCGAGCACCAGCAGTTCGCTCGTCAGGCCGGAGACCACCAGCAGCCTGCCGTCAGGCGATAGCGTGAGGCCTTGGGCGCGCATCCCCGGCAGTTCGATCTGCTTGCCTGCGGGCGTGATGACCTGGTTCACCGGAAGGACGGTGCGTCCGTTCTCGTGCCTCCCGACCGTTTCCACGTCGGGGCCTAGCACGCACCCCGCCCATGCCGAAGCAACCCCCAGCCCCAGCGCGCAGCCTATCCTTTTCAAGAAAAGGCCGCCGTTTATCTGCCAAGTCTCAGAATCCGTTTTCATTTTTCATCCCGTTTGAGCAGGGCCGGTTACCGGTGCTGCGTGGAGACTGGGGCCGCGCCTTCGCCCGTTTCCTCGCCTTGCCCGAAGGCGATGGAAAACACCGCGTAAATGCCGAGCGCGGGCGAGTCGTCAGTGACGCCGAAGAGCGTCGCGATATCGAACCGCGTACGCTCCGAAGGTTTCACGGTGATGCTCGGGCCGACGTCGAACTCGTATTCGGGGGCATCCCGCTCACCCTCTTCCGTCTCGCGGATGAACTGCATCTCGATGCCGACTTTCAGGTACTCGTCGCGGATGGCGTAGCTGAGCGCCTGGCTGAAGCCTGTCTCCCACTCGCGCTCGCCGCCTGTTTCGAACTCGTGGAATATGTTCAGGGCCCACTGGTATTTCTTCGCGAACTGCTCGCCGAGCAGCAGGCGTCCCTCGATGGCGTCCGGAATATCCTCCGAATCACCGTCCCCGTACTCCTTGCCGACGCCGAAAAGGTATTCGCCGAAGAGCGTCGGGTTCAGAGGGATCTCGCCCCAGTCAGCCAGCGCATAGCGACCCTCGATGGTTTGCTGGGTCACCTGCGAGTGCTTTTCCTGCCAGGTGTAGTTGTTCTCATACGCGATTTGGAAGCGGTGCGGCAGTCCCAGCTCGAACTCCTGCGTGAAGAGGTTCCGCGTCTCGCCGCCGTGCCTCGGGACCGTCCCGGTGTAATCGAGATCCACGAAAAACGCGTAGGGCGGCAGGACATAGACCTCCGTGTTGGAAGAGAACCGCCCGCGCGCGGTCCACTGCGGCTGGTCATACGGCCCGATCAGCTCTTGGCTCGGGCGCAGTCCCTGCACCACCACAGGCGGCAAATTGGTCGCCGTTTGATCGGCCCTGGCCGGAATAACATCACCGAATAAACCCCCGGCAAATAACAAAGCGCCTATCCGTTTCACAAGTCCTCCCCCCAACCCGCAAATCTCAAATCTAAAAAACGTATCTGTGCGCAAAGTATCGCCGAAAACGGGGCGGGATGTCAAACCCGGCCGGTCCTTGAAGCATTTTCGTCCTCTGGAACCGGAGGCTCGGTCTGACGCCGGAAGGGTGTGGTGAGGGGCCATAATGAATTTGTCCTGGTTCCGGTCTGGAGTCGCGCGATGCGGGGTTTGGGCGTGTGGAATCCGTCTCATGAGGCGTTTCACGCCGACGCAGACGAAGGGAACTTGCCAGCCTGCGGCGGAGATCGCGCAAAGTCTCTGGCGGCTTTCGCCAAGCATTGATAAAAGGTTGCGTGACGGTTTCCAGCACGAAGGCCGGGCGCTGAGTCACTCTTCTCTAAATTTAAGACATCAGACCATTTCACGGGGACACGAGAAAGGTCATGAAGGTGGAAGGGAGGTTATGTGACGAAGAGTGCGACATTTGATGGGGCAACGTAAAGGGCTTCCTCAAGGAGTCGAGGGCGCCCTTTACCATGCCCGATGGCAAAGGATGAAAGAGGGCGAATCTTGCGAAAGATGGGAGGGGGACGCGGGGGCCTCAGAGCAGGCGGATCAGGGTGCCGGGGGCCTCCGAGCGCATGACTTGGAGGATTCCGGTGCCGGTGAAGCGCGCGCTTTTGTATTGCGCGGCGGAAGTTGCGGAACCGTAGGTGCCGACCGCCAGGTTCTTGCCGTCCAAGGTGGCGGAGTAAACGTATTCGGTGATGCCAGCGGCCAGATTGACATACGAGGCCGAGGTCAGGTGCAGGCGCGTCACGTTGCGGGATTGGTCATTCCCGCCGAAGGTGGTGCCATTACCGCCTTCGACCGAGAGGGTTCCGGCGGTGACGGTGACGTTGGTCGAACCGGTCCAGGTGGCGCCGGTGCGGAAGGCCACGGTGCCGGCTTCGATGCGGAGGTCACCCGCCGTGACTGAGGCGGAGGTGGGCCCGGTGAAGGCCAGCGTGCCCGTGTTGCGGTGGCACAGCGAGACCTTGTTCGTGAAGTATCCGATGAAGGTTCGCGTGGAGGAGTCGCCCTGAAGAATGAGGGTGGCAGGGGTCGCGCTCCTCACGGCCATGTTGGTGACTGCGGTGCTTCCGACGTTATTGTTCAGGAACTTCACCTGCTGGTCGAAGCCGTTGAGATCCACAAAACCGCTCTGGGTCCAGTTTTGCCCAAAGGTGACGTAAGAGTTGGTCGGGATCACATTTTGGGCTCCGCAGAGGAACGTGGCGGAATTGAGGCCCATGGCTCCCCACGAATTGTTGGTGGCACTGACGAAGAACGTGCCGCTGTTGTCAGCCGGAAGATACCGAGACCCCATGTTGATCGGCCGTTCCTCGAAGCGCATCACATAGCCGGCGAAAGACTGCATCCAGGGATCGGCGTTGGCGCATTCGAAACCGCCCCGGAAGACCATGGTGCCCTGGTTGTCGATGCGCTCGCCCCCGAGGAAGGTGACCTTGCCGTTGAGCACGAGGGTGCCGTCCTTGGGATACATCTGGCCGATATAGTAAATTGCAGAACTGAAGATCATCGGCCGGTCATTGGTGGCGAACGTATCGGTGAAGTAGAGCGGGCCGCGATTGCTCACTGCGGTCGGGAGGGTCGATGTCGGGCGATAGATGGTGATCGTATTGGTGGGGTTGCCGAGCGCGGTGCCGTTGTTGACCTGGACCAGGCCGTTGGAGAGCACGAGGGGCGACTCGAACGTGTTGGTGCCGGTGAGGATGACCGTGCCGTCGCCGGTCTTGACGAAGGGGGCGGAAGGCGTTCCGCCGGAGATACGGCCAGTCACTGCGAGGGTCTGATTGCTGGCGATCTGACACTCGTGCCCATAGAACAGGGTGACGCGTGACGCGATGGTATTAGTGACAAAAGCACTGGCGACAGGCGCGAGGGCTGTGATGCCGCCCAGCCCCAGCCTTAGATTCGCCGTTTCGTCCATCGCTACGAGGGTGAAGGGCGTGCTGCGGTTGAAGCGGACCGCTCCCACACTGTAGGCGTTGTTCACGGTAGCTGTCGTACCGGCTCCATCGAACAGGAAGGTCTCGCTGCCGTCAAAGGAGGGGGCGGCGTCCCAGTTGGCGACGGTGGAGAAAAGGGTGTCGGCGCCGGCGCCGGTCCAGGTGCGGACGGTAGCGGAAAGAGGAATGGTCAGGACGGTGAGCGTGCCGCTGCCGGTGATGAAGGCTCTGCCGTTGACGGTGGAGGCTGAGGAGTACACTCCGACAGGGAGGGCCGTCCCGTCGACCTGGGCGCTGCGGCAGGTGAGGCCGATGCCGTTGGGCAGCGCGAGCAGCGCGGTGTCCGCAACGGTCAGCGTCATCGCGGCAGATAAGGCGGCGTTCTCCACGCGGAGCGTGCCGTTGCTGCTGGCGACAAGGCCGGAAATGTTCGGGAAGGCGTTGGTGCCGGCGGCGAGCAGGAGCGTGCCGGCCTTGACCTGAAGGGTGCCCGTGGTCTGCGAGGTGCGCCCGGTGAGGGTGAAGATGTGGGCGCTCGAGACCGGTTCCCAGGAGAGGGAGAGGGCGCCGTTCAGGCTGCCGAAGAAGGAGCTGCTGGCGGTGGCGCGGCAGGTGAGGGTGGCAGGACCGGAGGAGGAGGTGAGGTTGTAGTCGGAGGTCTCGATGAGCGCGGTGGTGTCGAGATTCGGTCGGTCGATGATCTGGTTGTTGCCGTTGATGTCGAGGGTGCCGTATTTCTTGTAGCTGGTGCCGAAGCCGACGATCCTGTTCGGGTCCAAGGCGTAGGGAACGTCGGTAAACACGGTGTGGGTGTAACACTTCAAGTAGGCATAGGTGTTGCTCGCCACGGCCAGGCGGAGGTTACCGCTGTCGGCAAAGAGATTGTTAGGGAAGGCGATGGGCACGTCGCGGATGATGTTGTTCCCGTTGAAGATCACCGTCATGTCGCCGCGGGCAGGGGTTTGGACGTTGATGCCGCCCGCGAAGGTGATGCTGCCGCTGGGACTCCAGCGGGTGTAGGCGGAGGGTGCCATGGTGATTGAAGCAGTGTTCGTCACATAGACGCCGGCGGGGGCGGTGAGGGAGGAGTCGTTGCCGTCCAAGTTGGTGATGGTGATGGGAACGTTGTAGGTGCCGGAGTTCTGGAAGAAGAGTGAAACGTAACGGACCCCGTTGAGAGAGAGCTGGTTGAGGGTGACAGGGGCGGTAAAGGACGTCTTCTCGATGCGGAGCCGACCTTTGTTAACGATGACGCCGCCGGTGAGTGCGACCGCGTCCTTCGCGTAAAAATCCTTGCCGCCCTCGATGGTGACGCTGCCTGCGCCGGAGATTGCGCCGTAGGCGTAGAGGTTGGCATTGGTGAGGTTGAAGGTGACGGCGTTGGTGATGGCGACGGGGACGGTGATGTTCAGTTCCTTGGTACCGGAGACCGTGATATTGCCGGTCAGGGTGAAGCCGTTGCCTGCGGCGAGGGTGACTGCTGCGCTACCGGAAACGGTGATGCCGGAGAAGGTGCGGTCAACGATGTCGTTGGTTGCGTTGACGGCCGAGCTGTTGGCGAAGAGAAGTGCGTCGCCGTCCGCAGGAGCGCCCGAGGGGTTCCAGTTGGAGTCGGAGGAAAACAAAGACGTCCCGGCACCTCCCGTCCAGTTTTTGTCAGCCGCGCAAAGGGTCAAAGCCAAAAGGGGGAGAACCCCAAAACAAACGAAACACTTCTTCATGACCGTCTTCCTTATAACGCGATTCACCGAAAATCAAATGCGGCGGAATCATACTAAAGTTCATCCCGCTACGGAAGGTTTTCTGGCCCGTCCAAGTAAAGCGGCGTCGCGCGGGATACGGCTTGTCGCCGCACCGTACATCACGGCTGCGTTTCGTTTAGCTCGCAACCTGCCAGAAGAAGCGCTCATATAACCGTTATCAAGCGCACCCGCAGGGGAGGGGTGTGGTTCACCATCGTTGAATCCACACCCGAAGGAAGAGACACACGCCCCCGCGTCCGCTATGGCGCAACCAGCCAACTGCGCGCGTCCGATTCATTCCCCTTATGGAAAAAACGGACCTCCCCCTTGCGGCTGCCGGCACCCAGAAAGACGAGTACTTGCGCTTCCCACTGAGCGTCACCGACGACGGCGATCTTTACAATGTGATCCCCATACTGCGAGAAGAAATCCACGTCATCCCAATTGCCCGTCCTCTGCCAGCCTAAAAAGTCATCCTGCAGGACCAGCAGCATTTTCAGATCCCGTGCGCCGCTGTCGATGTCGCGGCGGGCCACCGCCTCGATGTTGCTGACGGTCTCCTTGTTCAGCAGACCGCCAATGCGTATCACATAGATGTTGTCATTCTCCCGCTTGAGAGTTGCCGTCACCGCGGGCTTGGGATCTGCTTTTCCGAGAATCTTGTCAATAAACTTCATGGAAACTTAGCCTGCCTGTTTAAAGTGATAAGAAAGCGCCTTTCGTGCGATACGAGCACACGCCCGTTCAGATCGGTCGGAAGCCGCGTTTTTCACGTGGAAAAGAATGCTATAAAAGGGGCGGGTGTGTCAAGCGCGTCGGGGAGACTGGAGGAGGATGAAGGATGGTGCGGGAAGCGCGAGTGCGTCTCAGACGGCGGCGCCCATCTCGATCAGTTCGATCAGGTCCCGCAACACACTCGTTTCGTCCGTCCCGTCGGCGGTTATCTCCAGGGGCGTGCCCACCGCCGCGCCGAGCGTCATCACTTCCATCGCGTCGCAGGCGTTGACAAAGACTTGGCCCTGGCTCCGGATTTGTACGGTCCCGCCACAACGCATGGCGATCTTGGCTACCTGTGAGGCGATGAGCAGGTGGAGTCCCTGTTCGCAGTTGACAGTGACGGTGCGGCTCTTCATGGGGGTTCTCCTCAAGCGGTGGCAGTTGTTACGAGTGGACACGCTTCCACGGGCGTGTTGACGCGGCGTCTCAAATCCGCAGCAGGCTGTTGATTGTGCCCTGAGCGTTCTGGACCGTTTCGGCGCATGCGGGATCGGCGCACCAGGTTCCGCCGATCACGAACTTATACTGGTGTTCGCCTGCGGGCAGGTTGAGGGTCGCGGTGTAGAGGCCGTCGCCCATTTTGTCGACCATCTTCTTGGCGTTCGGATCCCAGTTGTTGAAGCTGCCGGCGATAAAGACCTTGCTGCCGGGGTCGGTGCGAAGGCAGAGGGTGACGCGCTGTGTCTTGGGGGCATCCGCATTCGCGGTTTTTTTGCGGGCTTCCGTTCCAGGCGCGGATATTACGGTTGCGACTTTCTTGAGAGGGGCTTTGAGTTTGATTGTCATCTCTGTACTCCTAAACGGTTTTAAGTGTTTCCGATCATGGCTGAAGCTGTCAGGCGGACCGCGCTCCTTCATCTGGGCGGATACCGCTTCATCCCTTAGGCAGGGGGCTCAGACCCGCATAATGCAACTGAGGTCGCCGCTACTGCTCATAGACCAGCACGTGCAGGTATCGTCCATTTCCCAGACTCCGTCGACCAAGAACCTGTATTTGTATGTCCCCGGCTGCAGGCAAAGGGTCGCTTTGAAGAGACCGTCCTCCGGGTGGTACGTCAACGGATGAGCGGTCGGGTCCCAACGGTTGAACGAGCCGACTATGGAGACTTGGCTGGTCGGGGTGGCGGCGATCTTGAACTGGACGGGCTTCCCGGTTTGATTTTTCTTCCGTTGCGGCAGATTTTCACTGCGCTGGGATTCCTGAGGAGCAGCCTTGGCTGACAGGCACAGTGCGAGGGCTTTTGTGGACTTGTAGAACTGTGTTGTTTTCATTACTTCTCCAGCTTTAGCGTCCGTATGTCCGGCTGCCGTGAAGCGCGCCTACCTTCAGCGCACGTTTCAGGGAGCAAAAGGGAGCGTTATTAAACCGTTTTTACAGACAAAAAACAATCGGGCGCCGTGCTGATTCATATGTCATCGTTCAGCGCTAACCCTTACGTTTAAAAACCCTATGGCAACAGGAATAATGCTGAGTGGAGGGAATTAAATTTGACCCGGTTATCCTTAAGTTAATGCACTATTAAGGAGCGGTTGGGCAGTGGGGGCGTGCATTAGGTAAGATGAGCGGGCCGTTCTTCTCGTGCTCCTGAGTGAACGATTTTTGGGCAAAATGCCGGAAACCGTAGACACGCACTCACAGGTGCAAACACAAAGAGAACCGCGATGCAAAAGGTTAGCGTAATCGGCCTGGACAAGCGGGCCAGGTGCCGACTTCCAGCGGGCTTCCCCCAAGGCAGGCCCTATCGCAGCATGAGCTTGCGCAGGTTTTCAATGATTTCGTCGATTGATTTTCCCGACTTCTCCGCTAAGGCCCTGATCGTGATGTGGGCTTCGGCGCTCTCGCGCGACTGCTCGACAGGCGAGTCACCCTGGCTTGCGGAGAGAACTCTGTTGTCTTCGGGGACCGGGACAGTGCTTGTCATAACCTTTTTATACCGTAAATCCGAGTTGGGGATGATCACAAACGGAGCGAACGTGTATGAATAAAAGAAGAATGCTCTGCTAGAGTATTTCAAGCGTTTTGGTTTGTCAATCGCCGATTGGCCATAAATTTGCATAATTCTGGAACGGCTGGAATCGGTTCATTGCGTAGTCCTGTCGGTAGCGCTCTCCAGCGGAGGCTCGGAGGGCACGGAGGAACTTTTCGACCGTGAGTCGCGGCGGCGGTTTGTCCGACGTCATATTTTCGGGCATGCATGGCGTGGCCTGTGTGGCCTGTTGAGCGTCCGCCATGGCGGGAACGGTATTGATGCGGGATTGGGTTGTGTGCTAGATTTCAAACGCAGTTGGATAACGATAACGGGTGACGTTGTCGCATCGCAATTTGTCCGTCGCACATCGGATTGCGACTTCTGTCGCCGAAAACGCTTTAGGCCAAGAACAACATGAAAAAAAGATGCGCTTGGTGTGGTAACGACCCGCTCTACGTTTCGTACCACGATGACGAATGGGGCGTGCCGGTTCATGATGACCGGCGCCTTTTCGAGCTCCTCGTTCTTGAAGGGGCCCAGACCGGTTTGAGTTGGCTTACGATATTGAAGAAGAGGAATGACTACCGAACGGCATTTGACGGCTTCGACTTCGAGCGCATCGCCAGATACGGCGCGCAAGACAACACCCGGCTACTCCATGACCCCGGCATCATTCGAAATCGTCTCAAAATAGAGGCGGCGATCAAGAATGCGCGGGGCGTTCTGACCATACGGGAGGAGTACGGGACTCTCGACACGTTTATGTGGCGTTATGTGGATGGCACCCCCATTCAGAACACCCGGAAAGGCATGGACGATCTTCCGACGACGACGAAAGAATCCGACAATATGAGCAAAGACCTGAGGAAACGGGGGTTCAATTTCGTAGGTTCAACCATCTGCTACGCATTCATGCAGGCGGTCGGTATGGTGAACGACCACGTCACGGATTGCTTTCGCTACAAGGACCTCGCCAGAAACAACCCAACAACCGGCGCGTGAGGGTGCTGTCCGCTCCATGATCCGCCAGTTCGAGGAAATAGCGACGGTTAGCGCTGGCGGCGTCGCCTTGGGATGCGGTGGCAGGTGGCGGGTCTGTTCGCCCGTGCAGGGCTGGGTCGACAGGTTCGAGCGTGTTGGCGTGCTGAAGTTTGAAGCGTAACTTGCGTTTGTCCCCCAACGCAAGTTACGCGACATTGACACAGGCGATCGAGGGTGTAAATTTAAAAGAAGGTTGGAATTTGACTTAGGCGTTTTGTCTGTTCGAAAGGGCTGACTCAAAAGAACGGGTGGGTATACGCGTCGAATGGGAATCGCGGGTGTGCTGTTTGCGATGATGACGGGCGTTACGACGGTTCGCGCGGACTTGAGTGACCTGCCCGCTCAATTCATGGAGCGTTATGGCAAGGAAGCAAAGACGGAAACGGGGCGCAAGCCCAGGGTAGTGATCCGTGAATATCAAAAGAATGACATTCACGTCCGGGTCGCATTCGTTGGTGACCGTGCCCAGCATGTGCGGTATTTCCGGCCTGAGGGGCACTTTTCTTTGAAGGAGATGAAAACAATTCTGGATGCGAACAAGGGGGTCTCTGGCGACTGGGCGATTATCAAGGTAAAGGAGAATCAGGAGCCTCGGCTCAAAGGTGAGGGCCGGCAGTGGCGTCGACAAGACAATGCCGAGGCCTTCGCCGATCTTGTGAAAGTGGGTCATGCGGGCGACAAGGACACCGCAGTGAAATCCCTCACGATCGTTACGGATCAATGGCTGAAGAGTGCGGATAACCGTTTTTGAACCGGGCTTGCTCCCATTGCGTGGCAACCGGGTGAGACCTCGGAGGGCTGACTCGGACCTGCCAATTGACGGTGAGGAAAAAATGAGAAGCGCGCAGGCTGATGGGCCTGCGCGCTTTTTTTTGCTGTCTGGCTGCTGGCAGCGGTAAAATCACCTGTCGCGGGGTTCGGGGAATGGTTCTCACCTGTTGGCTGAAGGGGGGGAGAGAGAAGAAGAAAACTTAACCCCGCACGGTCAACTCTGAAGGAAGGCAGAGAGGCGGGCGGACACACAGGCCCCCCCTGCTTTAATTAATTGACGTGCTTCAGGCTGTTGAGCGTGCCGTGCTCGTTTTGGACACAGTCGGCGCATTCGGGATCGGCACACCACGTGCCGTCGATCACGAACTTGTATGCGTGGGCCCCCGCAGGGAGATACAGGGTCGCGGTGTAGACGCCGTCGCCCTTATCGTCGGTCATCACCATAGCGGTCGGATTCCAGTTGTTGAAGGTGCCCGCGAGGAAGACCTTGCTGCCGGGTTCGGCGCGGACGCTGAAGGTGACGGGTGGCGTCGCAGGGGCGACCTTTTTTATGGCGGATGCGACCGCCTTCGCCTGCGTTTTGGATTGAGCTGTTTCGGCCTTCTTGACTGCGGACGTAGCCTTGATTTTCATCTTTATCTTCCTTTAAGGTTTTGAAAATAATGCCGAGGTGAGGGGCCCAGCGACTGCCGCCCAGACCGGCAACGCGCCGCCTCCACGCGGGGCCGCTCGGTCACCTGCCTGTCAGCGTAAATCGGCATGCTAAATCCGGATCACGCTGTTGAGGGTGCCATAGGGGTTCAGCGCCCGGTGCGGGCACGTGTCGTCCATATGCCAGATACCGTTCACCACCAGCTTGTACTCGTGCGTGCCGGCCTCGATCAGAAGGGTCGCTTTGAAAAGCCCGTCCTCCGGATGGTAGGTCAAAGGATGCGTGGTCGGGTCCCAATCGTTGAACGTGCCGGCGATGCAGACCCGGCTGTCCCCTTTGGCGGCGACTTCGAACTGGATCGCCTTCCCGGTTTCAAGGGCCATCAGCCGCATCAGACTTTCGACGAGTCCGGATTTCTGACTCAATCCCATTGGTGATTTACGCAACGTCCTGGACTTTGAGGCCAGGACTGCCTGGGTTGCCTTCATAATCTCTCCTAATGTCGGGACAGACGGAACGTCCGGCTGCGTGAATAATTGGCCTCACGTTTGTGAACGCCGCGGGTTACAATCGAAGGGTTTCATTAAACACAGTTTACGGGAAAAAGCCAATCGGGCGGCGACCTGAATCTTGTGTCAGCATAATTGCTAAGCGTGGCAACCGATCTGACCGCAGGCACTCGGAACAACGGCGAAGGGTGAAGTCCTTGACGGGAAATAAGATCAATGGCTGATGCCGTGGGGGGGGGGTGATTCAAGTTCGTTGAATCCACACCCGAAGGAGGCGATAGGATTTAGAAGTTAGGAGTTGCAATGCCATGGCAGCGAACGTGCTCGTACCATGTTCGAGAGTCCGTGTTCGTGTCTTCAAAATGAGGTCAAACGTAGTGCCTCAAGAAACGGTTGTTCGCGAAAGGGTTCCTCCTTGTCGAACGCCCTGTTTTCAGGGTCTTCTGCGCTTCCAATCCTCAATCCTAACTCCTAAATTCTCCTGGGTGCGACTCAGTTTCAACGAAACTGAATCGCACCCATGCCGTGGTGTCCCGGGGGACTTGACTTGAACCCTCGGTGGTGTCAGAATTTAAGAAGGTGTAAATGTGACTGTGTCGAGGTTTTGTCTCCGGGATTCACGGTCAAGAACCATCTCCGGGCGGCGGATAAAAACTATGAACGCTGTACAAGCTGACATCACGACATTGAAAGTCGACGCGATCGTGAACGCCGCGAACACATCCCTGTTGGGCGGAGGAGGTGTCGATGGCGCGATTCATCATGCCGCCGGACCGGAACTCCTGGCCGAGTGCCGCGGCCTCCGCGGGTGTGAAACCGGCCACGCGAAAATAACGCGGGGCTATCGCCTGCCTGCAAAATCTGTCATCCACACGGTCGGACCGGTATGGCGCGGGGGCAAGCATGGAGAGGGGGCCCTCTTGGCCAGTTGCTACCGCCGCTCCCTTCTGCTTGCGTGTGAGCACGGCATCCAAAGCATCGCTTTTCCGTGCATCAGCACGGGTGTGTATGGTTACCCGGCCGATCAGGCCGCCGCGATCGCTGTTCAGACGGTCAGAGAGACCCAAGCGTCATTGCCGTATCGGGTCGATGTGACCTTCTGTTGTTTCTCGCGCTGTGATTACGAGACTTACGCCCGCTTGCTTCAAAAAGAGGCCTAGCGCTCCACGGCTCATTCCTTTGGACGTGTGACATACGCAAACGGACGGCCCAGCGGTCCGTCCCTACCTTCAAGATACGCGACGATGCTAGTGTCGCATGTTTAGGTAGGGCCCGACCGCCGGGCGGGCCGCTCCTGAGGCCAAAGGAATAAGCCGTGCCTAGCGCTCGATGCGTATTGCATTCCGAACCGGAATCGCGTTAAATATGGACAGTCATGAGCAGTCGGATGTGATTCCGTCTGTGACTGGAAATGAAAGGGAGCATTATGAGGTCTGTGCTGATTGGGGCGTTCATTGCGTGTGCGATCGCGGGGGGAGCTTGCGCCGCCGAGAAGGACTCGGAGGGTTTCGAACCACTGTTCAACGGCAAGGATCTGGAGGGGTGGATCGGCGCGACCAACGGGTATGCCGTGGAGAACGGCATCCTGTACTGCGATCCGAAAACCGGCGGCAATCTGCTGACCGCCAAAGAATACGACAATTTCATTCTGCGGTTTGAGTTCCTCGTCTACACGAACTCGAACAACGGACTCGGCGTGCGCTGCCCGGTGAAGGGCGACGCGGCCTATGGCGCGATGGAACTTCAGATCCTGGACGACTCGGGTTCCCAGTACACGAAGCTGCAGCCTTATCAGTATCACGGTTCAGTCTATGGCGTGGTCCCGGCCAAGCGCGGGTCGCAGAAGAAGGTCGGCCAATGGAACGTTCAGGAGGTGCGCGCGATCGGCTCCAAGATCACCGTGATCCTCAACGGCGATGTGATCGTCGATGCCGATCTCGCGGCCATCACCGAGACCATGGACCATAAGCAGCATCCTGGGCTGCATAACCCCAAAGGGCATCTCGGCTGGCTCGGCCACGGCACCCGCGTGGACTGGCGCAACATCCGCATCAAGGAGGTCGGCGCCGATTACCAGGCGACGGCCCCGGCGGACAACAAGGCCCCTGAAGGTTTCACGACGCTGTTCAACGGCAAGGACCTGACCGGCTGGAAAGGCGTAACGCGCACGGAGAAATTCGACAGCCCGCTCGTGCGGCAGAAGGCGGCGCCCGAGAAGCGCGCCGAGATCCAGGCCAAGGCGGACGAGGAGATGCGCGCGGGCTGGCAGGTGCGCGACGGGGGCGCGCTCTATTTCAACGGCAAAGGCTACAGCCTCGCCACGGCCAAGGATTACGGCGACTTCGAGATGTTCGTGGACTGGCGTCTGCTGACCGTGCGCGGCGACAGCGGGCTCTACCTGCGCGGCTCGCCGCAGGTGCAGATCTGGGACGCGCACAACCAGTGGAACATCGGGTCGGGCGGGCTCTACAACAACAAGAACAACCCCAGCAAGGCGCTGTGCGTCGCCGACCGGCTGATCGGCGACTGGAACACCTTTTACATCAAGATGGTCGGCGACAAGGTGACCGTGAAGCTCAACGGCGTGCTGGTGGTGGACAACACCGTGCTGGAAAACTACTGGGACCGCGCCATTCCGATCTTCGCGAAAGAGCAGATCGAGCTGCAGTGCCACGGTGACCCGATCGAGTTCAAGAACATCTACATCCGCGAACTGTAACACCTGCGGCCCGATTTGTTCGGACCGAATTGGTTTCGCGCAGAGGGCGCCGAGACCGCGGAGGACGCCGCGGATAAAGGTGGTCGGGGACGGTCGGGACGGAGCCCGACCCTCCAGAATACGGGAAAAGTGGAGGGACGACCTCCGTGTCGTCCGCCGACTTTCTCTGCGGGCTCTGCGCGACACCAGGACGTGGCGTGGCGCCGGCGGCGCCGGCGGTCTCAGCGCGCGGAGGCGAGCAGCTCGCGGGCGTGGTTCTCGATGACGCTCGTGAGGCCTTTGCCGCCCAGCATGCGCGCGATCTCGTCGACGCGCTGCTGCTCGTCCAGCTCCTCGATGCGCATCTTGGTGCGGCCCTTGACCACCTCTTTCGAAACCACGAAGTGGTGGTGCCCATAGACGGCGGCCTGCGGCAGGTGGGTGATCGAGATCACCTGATGGTTATCCGCCACGCGGCGCAGCTTCTGACCCACCGCGCGTCCGACCTCGCCGCCGATGTTGGCGTCGATCTCGTCGAACACCAACACAGGTATGCTGTCGTGTGCGGCGAGCACGGCTTTGACCGCCAGCATCACGCGGGCGATCTCGCCGCTGGAGGCGATGGCCTTGAGCGGGCGCATCGGCTCGCCGGGGTTCGGCGCGAAGCCGAACGAGACGCTGTCCGCGCCGTGCGGCCCGGGCGTGCAGGCCGCGAGGTCAATCGCGAAGCCCGCCTTGAGAAAGCCGAGGTCATGCAGTTCCGTGGTGATCGCGCGCGCGAGCTTGCCGGCGGCCTGTGTCCGTATCTTGGAGAGCTGCGCGGCCTTCTCGCCGAGCCGGGCCGCCGCAACGGCCATCTCCTGCTGCACCTTCTCGACCTGCTCCGTGCGCGTGGCGAGATCGTGCAGACGCGCCTGGTCCTTTTCCAGGGTGGCGAGGACCTCGGCGACCGTATGGCCGTATTTGCGTTTCAGGCGCTGGACGAGCGCCATGCGGTCCTCGAGTTGCTGGAGGCTGCCGGGATCGGTTTCGATCTGGCTCAAGCGCTCGCTGATGGCCCGTCCGAGCTCTTGGATCTGCACGGCGGCGCTCTGCACGTCGGCCCGCCACTCGGCGGCGACCGGCAGGATGCGCGCGAGTTCGGCGAGCTGGATCTGGATGTTCGCGATCAGGTCGAAAGCCGAGGACTCGCCTTCCGTGAGAGCGCCCGCGACGGCGGAGCCGAGCGTGATGATCTGCTCGGCGTTCGCGGCTTGGGCATGCTGCTGGATCAGCTCCTCCTCGTCGGCTTCGGTGAGTCCCGCGCGCGCGATCTCGTCCACGATGAACTGCAGGCGGTCGATCTCGGCGGCGATGTCGGCGGAGCCCCCTTGCAGCTCCTGCAGGCGCGCTTCCAGGGCCTGGAGCGCGTGCCAAATGTCCGTGTAGGCGGTGAGCTGCGGCGCGCAGTGGCCGTAGGCGTCGAGGATGTCGCGCTGGAAATCGGCATCGAGCAGCGACTGGTGGTCATAGGGTCCGTGGATGTCGACCAGCAGGCAGCCCAGCTTGCGCAGGGTCTGCACGGTGGCCGGCGCGTCGTTGACGAGGCAGCGGCCCGCCCCGGCGGCGGCCACGGAGCGGCGCACGATCAGGCGTCCGTCCTCGCAGGCAGGCAGCCCGCCCGCATCGAGCAGCGCGTCCGCGGCGCGCGGGTCCGCCAGATCGAAGACCGCCTCGACCCAGGCCTCCGGGGCGCCTTCGCGGATCGCCGACTTGTCGGCGCGTCCGCCGAGCACCAGGTCCAGCGCGCCCATGAGCACGGACTTGCCCGCGCCGGTTTCGCCGGTGATGATGTTCAGGCCGGCGCCGAAGGCGACGGCGGCCTCCTCGACGATGGCGAGGTTACGGACTGACAGGTGTTGGAGCATAGGCGTGGAGAGGACGTTAAGAGTTAGGAGTTGATGCGGCGGGATTCCTCTGGCCGGATTCCTCGTGGGATTCCGTGATGCCGTGGTACTTGAAATAGGCTTCGGCGACCTCGTTGCCCATGTAGCGGCGCAGGGTCTTGGGGCTGGACTGCGAGAGGTCGACCATGATGAGGCCGTCGACCACCGAACTGAATTCGGGGTCCACGTTGAAGGCCAGCAGCTTGCCGCTCAGCTTGAGATACTGGCGCAGCAGGACCGGGATGTCTTTCCCGTCGGGTTCGATCTCGGCGACATAGCCGGCCACGCGGTCAATGTCGTTCAGGTACTCGCGGTACTCTTCGAGGCACCATTCCGACCGGTGCGGCGGCTTGGGCGGAAACTTGGGCTTCACGAGATGCGTAAGTTCGGCCGCCATGCAGGTCTGGCGCATGGAGGCGAGGATCATGCAGCGCGAGGCCTCGCGGTATTCATTGGTGATACTGACGGGGCCGAAGAGCACGCGGTAGTGGGGGTTGCGACCGATGAAGGCGGAAATGCCGCGCCAGAGCAGGAACAGCGAGGTGTAGGCCTTCTGATACTCCGTGCGGATGAACGAGCGACCCATCTCGATGGCGGGCGGAATCCGGGTCATCAGCCGCTCGTCGAACTTGAACAGCGTGCGCGTATAGAGCCCGCGCACGCCGTGCTCGGTGAGGATCTTGTCGGTCAGTCCGAGGCGGTAGGAGCCGACGATTTCCTGCCGGGCGTTATTCCACATGAAAAGGTGGTTGTAGTAGTCGTCGAACGCGTCGAGGTCGATCGCGTTGCCCGTGCCTTCGCCCACGGCGCGGAAGGTCGCCTCGCGCAGGCGGCCGATCTCGCGCAGGCAGGAGGGGATTTGGCCGGCGGTGGCGATGTAGACCTCGAAGCCGCCCGCAGCGATGAGCTTGCATGCGGCCGGCAGGTTGGCGATTTCGCGCGCAAGGACTTCGGACGGAACGGGAGCGATGATCGGGTCGAGCGGCAGCATCGGCGGGTTGAGGGAGATGAAGCGCCGGGTGCGGTGGGTCTCGCGTTCGGCCAGCAGATAGGAGCGGAAGCGCAGGTACTTGATGAGTTGGACGTCATCCTGCGCGAACGGCTCCAGCGCCTTCTTGGTCAGCGGTGTGCCGATCCGGACGGTGACGGTCTGTCCTTTTTTGTTTGCGAGTTGGCGCGGCAGAAGCGCGGTGCGCAGACGCGGATGGATGAACCCGATCAGATTAAAGAAGAAGCTGTTGCGACCCGGAAAGAACATGGGCACCACGGTGGAGCCGGTCTTGCGGGCCAGGGCGGCGATGGTCGGGCTCCAGGCCGGATCGCGCACGCGCAGCGTGCGCCGGTCGAAACTGGACACTTCGCCGGAAGGAAAGACGATCAGCAGGTGGCCGTCCTTGAGCCAGTTCAGGCACGCCTTGATCGGGCGCAGGTTGGCTTTGGCGGAGCCGCTCGCAGCGAAGGGGTCGACGAAAATAAAGTCGTCGCGCATCTCGGTGATTTCGCTCAGCAGGTAATTGCCCATGGCCTTGACGTCGGGGCGCACGCGTCGCAAGAGGGAGAGCAGGATGATGCCCTCGACACCGCCGAAGGGATGGTTGGCGACGACGACCACCGCGCCTTCTTTGGGCACGCCGAACAGCTCCTCCTCCGAGAACTGGGTGCGCACCCCCACGGACTGCAGGGCCCGGTCGCAGAACGGGATATCCTTCGGCATTTTCCATGCGCGGGCATAAATGTTGCTGGCCGCGCGCAAACCACAGAGGCTCTCGACGGGGCATTTCACCAGGCGGGCGAAAAAACGGAGCGCACGGTTGCGGATTTTATGCACCGGAAGTTCGAAGATGCGCGGGGGGTCTGTCTTTTCAGCGTCTTCCATCAAATACCTTGTTTCGTATCGGTTGGCGGAATTTCTGCCAGGCGATGCGCCAGCGCGAGCAGGAAGACGAGCGGCAACCCGATGCCGCGCACAAGGAGCGGGTGCCACACGGCGACCAGGCCAAAGCCGCACACGGAGCCCGCCACGCCCAAAGCGAGCGCGGACCGGTGGGGGAGGGTGAGGGCGGCATGCACGGCGGCCACGAGGATCGCTAAAAAAGCGAGCAGCGCCGGCACGCCGGCCGAAGCCGCGAGCACCAGATAGAGATTCTGGATATCGGGTTCGGATGGTCCGGTCTGGCGCGGGATGTTGTCGTAGTACTGCCCGATATGCTTCTGATAGTTGCCGAGGCCGACGCCCAGCCACGGGTGGGTCAGCGCCATGCTGTAAGCCGCTTGCCAGTCGGGATAGCGGCGCTCCACATTGCCGTGGCCGTCATAGAGGGCCACGGACTGGAAGTGCGCGAGGTCGTTCTCCCGCGGCAGCCGCGGCAACACGCAGACCTGCCACGCCAGCAGGAGCGCGGCCACGGGGATGAAGAGCCGGGGGCCGCGCGCCGCGGCCATGCCGGCGATCACGACCGCGACGGCGAAATAGGACGCGCCGGAGAGGCTGACCGTCAGTCCGGCCAGCACCAGCGCCGCCAGCGCTGCTTTTGCTTTGAGGGACAAACCGCGTGCGCCGACCACGCCGCTAAAGCAGAGCGGCAGGGCGAGCGCGAGAAAGCCCCCCAGCACGTTGCGGTTGCCGAATGTTCCGCGCACCAGCAGATTCGTCGTGCCGGCCGAAAAATAGTGGACGAGCGCGAGACTCAAAATGAACGCGGCCGACACGGCGAGGAGGGCCAGCGCCCGACGCGTGGCGCGCACATCATCACGCAGGAACGCGGCAAAAAGCATGGACCCGACGAGGAAATACTCGCTGTACTGGACCAGGTCCTTGAGCGCGGCGCCTTTGTCGGGGGCGCTCAGTGCCGATGCGCAGACGCAGGCGAGGAAAAGCAGGTTCGGCCAGGGCGGCAGCCTCAGGAGCCTGCGCCAGTCGCGGGTCACGAGGATGTCCAGCAGCCAGACACAGGCGGCGAGCGCCAGAGTCAGGTCGGCCGGCGACAGGTGGAACTTGGGGCGGGGCTCAAGCGACCACTGCGTCGGCGCGATGCAGAGCGTCACCAGCACACCGATGCGGAACAAGCCCTGCAAAAGTGTATGAAGGCGCTGTCCGGTCATGGACGCGTCCCTTGCGTTTCCGTATCGACGGGAACGAAGCGCTTGTCGGCGCTGAGCAGGACTTGGTCAAGGCGGACGCCGTCCTCGCGGTTATGAAACGTGAGGGTGTGCCGGCCTTTGGCGAGGTTGATGGGGGCCACCGTTCGGGAGACCGGGTACTTGACCCAGTGCCAGACTTTGTAGGTGGCGTCCTCTCCGAAAAGGAATGCAGGCTGCTCATCGACGTTGACGGTGAAGGAATTGCTGCATTCGCCTTCCCACCAGACGCGGCACCAGAGGGTGAAGAGACCGTCTTCAGGCACCTCCACGGCAAAGGATGCTTTGCCGGCCTCCAGTTTCGGCGGATTGCCGGCACCTTCGGGGATCTCGAGATAGGCGCCGGAAGCGCCGGCCACCCCGTTCGTTGCAATCACCATCGGCGCTTCGCACGACGTCGCGCGTTCGGCCTCGACACAGATCTTTATGCCCGCCGCCTGCGTCGCACACGTCCCCAGCAGGCAAACCGTGAAATTCAGGAGAAATCTTTTCATGGCCGCATTATACGTATTCCGGTGCGGCTCGGCAATAGGAAGGCGGCGGATGAAGCAAATCGCGCGCGCGCCAAACGTGTCCATAGAACGTCGCATAATATATGTTATGACAACTAACAAGCGGAAAGTTAAAAGCTTGACACGTGAAGTTTCACAAATGCCTGATTGACACATGTTTACATCCGAAAAAAAAGTGCGGAAAAAGAGCAAGGCCCAGCACAGAAACGACGTTTTTCGGGAAATTCCGAAAAATCGGCCTGTCTTTTTTGCTGAATGCCATTGTAAATTTACAACGTATTTTTTGGAATTGCAAGCGCAATCCGAGGTTGAACCCCTCCGGTACAGGGGGGAAAGTCCCCCCCTTGCATCCCCCCAATCACCAGAAAAGTTTACGCCAGACCATGGTTTTCCTTTCATGCACTCAGACAGTTTCGGCCAGATCCGCCGCGCCTCCTATTTCGGCAATGAATTAGAGACTTGCAAAGCGGAGCCCGGAGCGTATCATTGCGGCATGAACCTAACACACACCGAGCAGGAACACCCCGCCGAGGCCCACCCGCTGAAAGTCCCGGTCTGGATCATAGCGGTTTGCGCCCTCGTTCAAACGGTCATTCTGTTACTGGCAATGGCCGGTTTCGGACGAGCCTTAGAAGAAGGCCAGCAGAAAGACCGGCAAGCCAAACAGGAAATCAGGAAATTGACCGGCACCGTCTCACCCTTGAGCCGTTGAAAGCGTACAAGAATCATGCCGAAATATCTGTCAATACCCTAAATAAACTTTATAAATCTAGCTTGACAACAAACGGCACGCTACTTGCTAACCTTGCGGGGTTTGGGACCGGCCGGCGGAGACATAACCACGTCAGAAACCGGCCTGTCCGGTGACATTTCGCGGTTATAAATGTAGTGTTCATATCCCCCATCATCCACCAGCCGAATAAAGTCCTTGCCGAGATCCACCACAAGCCCGGCCTCGTGCCGCTGACCCTTGCGCCATAACTTCCCGTCCCCGTAGATCCAAACATCCTCGCCCGCCTGATGGAAAGAAAGATAGGCATACTCCACCGTGACGCGAGGCCGCACAGGCTCAGAATCAACAGCAGAGGCCGAGGCAACAATGTCAACGCGGTTCGTTACCGTGACCGTCGACAGCCCCCCGGACGGACCCACGCCGAGCCGAGCCGCCCCGCCGCCGAACGCCAGCAGAGCCACGAAACCGCACGCGATCAAAACACGATCCCACATTGTCATTTTCTTTCCCCCCTTTTTCTCCAGACGGCCCTTGCCGGTGAAATCGGAGTTAAACGCACCTTGCGCCAACCCCACCGCGCCGAACTCGCAGAACGAATCATAGCAATCAAAAACGCATTGCTCTTTAGGCCACGTGATGGTTTTTAGAGCGTTTTTCCCCGACTTGTCGAACTGTTGCCAAAGGAACCACGGAAACGGGAAACGGAACGGCACCCCCGGCACCCGCATTTTCTGCATATCCGTGAATTTCCACATGCACGCGCAAAGCCCACGGAGGCGGGCGTTAAGCGTAGAAAAATCCTGCAACAGAAAAAGCACGTCGATATGATAATGACGCGAAAGGCGAAGGAATTTGAACATTTCCCGGTATTTCGCGTCCGACTTGAGCTTGCCCCCGTCCAGGCTGTCAAACCATTCGTTCACCTCATCGAGGATCAGAAGAATACGCTTGGAGGCGGAACCGCGAGGAATTGCCTCCAAAAAACCGTCATCCATCGTATCAAGGTCAATATAGTGAAACTGGCCCTCCTGATAGATCCATTTGAACTCTTTCAGGAGCACGCGCCGAACGTTGGAATCATCGGCCAGCCGGTAACGGTCCAAAGTCCTTTTCGGTTTCTGGACGGCGAACCGAGCCCCGGACGGTTCGACTTCGATCAGAGTCAAACCGGTGACCTCCACGGCCGGTATTTCCTCCGTCCCGTGAAGGCGGATGTTGGAAAAGACGGCCCCGCCTTGAGCCATGTATTGAAGGGCTTTATGGACGGCATAAAATGACTTGCCGCTACCGGGAATACCCACGCCCGCCTCAATCATTATTGGCCTTTCACCTTCTCCATAGCCGCCGAGGCCACGCCGGTCCACTTCACCCAAAACTTGAAGGTCTGGACCGCGACCCAAACAGACGTATACAGGATGAAAACGGTTGCAAGGGTATCGAGTGGAAGAAAGTAATTCACCTTGCCCAAGAAAGACGAATCCGCGGACCCCATGCCAGACAGCAGGGCCGAGGCCGAGGTTTTGACCCCGCCCAACGTATCGAGCATTTTACCGATAAGAGCGACCATGACACCGAAGAAAGCCATGGACACGGCACAAGCCGCAATGCCGCCGAAACCGTTCAGGCCCACGGCCCAGCCCGCCGCCCCTTTCAGATACCGGAGCCCGTTTGCGCACATAGCCAGAAGACGCACAATGAAGACCATAGCCACCCCCTACCGTTTAGAACAACTTGCCGAGCAGACGCAACACAGCCCACGCCAGACCCAGCCAGAGCGCGACAACCTCAACCATGCGAACCAGCCCGATAATGGTAAGCGCGCCCGCCATTTCAAAGGAAACCACAGGATGGCCCAAGTAGGGTATCTGTCCGAGGTCCAACGTAAAATCGGGAGGCGTGCGCGGCAGACTACGCCACGAGCCGACAAGGATATTCACGAGCGTCGACATATGCGAAAAAACGCCCGTAGCCGCCTCAAAAAGTGCCTCGCCCTTCCCGGTGATATCGGCAGCTATGCCCTGCATTTCAGTTTCGGCCGCGCCCTGATCCGGTTCGGTAAAAGTGCCGTCCGCATCAACATTGCCCTCCGAGGCTTGCATATCTTCCCGGAGCCCGTCCACAGAGCCCTTGATACCGGCAAGACTTTCGACAACCGCCACTTTCGCGCCGTCCACCGAACCCTTGACCGCATCCACCGAGCCCTTGACACCGGCGAGCCCGGAGGCCAACCCGTCAACAGCCGCCTTTACCCCGTCGATACCGGAGGACAGAGGCGCGACGGCATCTTTCACCCCGTCAACGGCACCCTTGACACCCGCGACCCCGGCCACGGTATCAACCAGAGCTTGCGCGCTGGCAGGGCTCAGGGCAGAGCCACCGGAAGACCCCCCACCCCCGGCCAACATTGCCGCCGTGAGGCTTTCAATGGCCCCCTGTATGCCCGCCAATTGCGAAGCCTGACCGGCCGCCGCCGCCGCCGCATTGTTAGCCGCATTTGCCGAGGCCACGCCAGCCGCCGCCGCCTGATTATACGAGTTGTTGAAAATCTGGTTGATGGTGTTCAACGTGCTATTGGCGGTATTGAAATTATTGTTCACATCCCCGTAAAAAGTCTGGTTGTTGTTGTTGATCGCGCCCAGAGTGTCGGCCACATCAACAATTTTGTCCGCCACTACTTCTATAGGCTCTATCGTTGTAGGATCGTTCCCCGGCAACCACACCCAATGGGGCGGTTCGGTTTCGGATTGATCGAGATACCCGTTCTGATTAGGACCGGAAGGAATGGCCCCGTCCGGGTATGCCGCATCCCCCGGTTTGCCGCCGAACCCCGTAACCGTTGTCCCGTCCGGGCTATAGGTGTAAGTCGGATTTTTCCAAAGGGGGGAATTGAAAACCCACTCCGGGACCGTAGCGGAATCAACCTTGTAATCTTTAGGCGTAAAACCTATGCCTCCGGTTTGCGGAGAAAGGCCGGTGACACATTGGGCGCACGCATAGACGGAATAATTGACCCATTGGGTAATCGTATCGTTAGCTTTCCAGTCGACACGGTAAGCATAAAGAGGGTAAGGATATTTGTTCGCGTTGGACGTCCCGAGCCCGTTACACCGGAAACACCAACCGGTACTTTCCGCATAACTGTTTTGAGCCGGTCTGAAATGGGTTGTAGGTGTCGCGAAAATGCACTTAGACCACGGCCAGCAATCCACAAAGGGAATTTGAGTATTGCCGGGGTGAGTTGTCAACCAACTCCCTTCCGTGAAATACTCACCTTCCCACGCCACCGGCAATTCCGCCGCAGTATGGTAAACGATGGACATTGCGCAACCATATTGCGCGTTGATCCACTGGCGGACCCAGTAGAGCGAGGCGTTAGCGGTCAACGGAGCCGAAAGAGAAAGCCACACAGCACAACCGAGCAAAGCCAGCCGAGAAACCACAAAGCGACGTGCGCCGCCTGTAAAATCTGCTCCATACATAAACCCCCCTTGATTGAAGACCCCCCCCCACGGTTTGACCCGCAGAGAGGGGAGCTTTTCGGAAACCGAAGACGCGCCCGCGATTAGCGGAAAAACGCGGTGATCTTGCGGTACGCGAAGGGGAGAGCCTTGAGGCCCAGCATCGAGAGCAGGATGACCCCGCCCGCGATCAGCACCGCGCCGACCAGCGTGGTGATGGTGGTCTGACACGTGGTGATAAGCGTCGTCGCATCATCGACCGCCAGAGCACCGCCGACCATGCCCAGAGTCAGCACCGCCGCAACCGCATACTTGGAGAACTTCATACTTGTACCTATCCTTTCGTGCCCCTGATTAAAAGCCGAGGCGCGCCCATTCAACAGCCCCGCCACACGGCAGGAACTAGAGAAATCACTTGTTAGCCCAGGTATCGGACCACCGGTTATTTTCGTCTTTCACGTAACCGTATTTCCCGCCGAAATCCTTTGCCTCTGGATCATCGGAAAAGTATTCCCATTTCCCATCGAGCAGAACCCCATTGTTATCCAAGGCCCATTCGTCATACCCGGAATCTTCCGCCGTGAAAAAAGACGTCATTTTCCGGTGAACCCATTTAATGCAGACCGTCCCCAGCAGGGCGGTAAAGCACGTTGTGAACAGAGCCACAACAAGACCAATCACGTCCACCGCGACTGTTTGAGCCGAAGTAACGACACCGGTTGCGCTTGAGATATCCATAAGAAAGCCTTTCAGTTATTGCGCATATGGCAATCATCCAGCGGAGCCTTGAAGCACGACCAAATGAAACAGAGTTTCCAGAGCGTGCCATAGCAAAGCAGACCGCACACGAAGCCCTCAGTAGCCGAAAAGACAAATTCGTTCATACTTGCCGACCTTTCCGCCCGTGACCACGGAGCCGACGAACCGCGCCGATGAACCAGAAAAGGAGCTTGATACCGACGATCAGGCCGACCATTTTCAGGAACGTCGGTATCAGGGGATACAGGGCTGGCCAGAGCGATTTACCAAGGTCAAAAGAGATCATAGCGGACACTCCCCGAAAGGATTTTGCATAGCCACAGCACGGCAATAATTCGCGTCGAAACCCATAGAACCAGATCGAAGGCCGACCATACCGCCGCAATCGCCACCGTTGAAGCAATCAAGAAACGTTTCATAGTTGTAATAAATCCGGTTGCAGATCCACATTTTGGCGAAATTGAATTGGCGGACGGTTTTGTCTATCCCGCACAGGCCGAAATCCTTGACCTTTTTGCCGCTGATGAAGTAATCAGAGAAAGCCTGTTTCAATGCGGCAACCTTGCGCTTTTCGTGCGCCGTTTTGGGTATCTTCTCATGATCCGAAAAGGCCGACTGTATGCCCATGACATGCGACACGAACCACGGCGGGACACTGTCCCAAATGCGACGGCGGGGTGATTCAACCGAGCAATCTTTAACCCGCACGCTATCGGACACCTTGCCGAAAACCCCCCACCAGCGGACCCCCTTAAGGCTGGAACCGCACCAAGATTTAATCTGCTTGGTCAAGTATTTCGTCATGTACCGGATTGCTTTTTCTTCGTCGGACTTGTCCCATTCTTCCACCCCGACACGGCCCCAGCCTAAACGCTCGCAGATAGGCAACACGGCCCGAACGTCGATAAAATCGGGGGTTACAACGTGAACGTGCAGACCATGCCCGCCAGGGTGAAGCTCAAAAACGCGCACGCCCCGGAACCCGAGAGAGCGTTTCAACTCCCGGCACAACTCGCCCCACATAGCGGCACCAACGACAGGATGAAGGCGAGTAGGAAGCGTGAATGTCCAAAAGTACATTTCCCCTTCACCGGCAAGAAGCTTGACGTTGTAGGAAAGTGCCGCTTTGGAAAGAAGAATACTCATTTCGCCAGTATCCCCGCCGCCGTATGGACATAACCGACAGCCAAAGCCACAGTACGGTCAAGGTCAAAGCCAAATGTGGACATGATAGCAACCCTGTCCGGAGCCAAGAGGCGGGCTTCCCATTCACCACCTACGCTTTCAAGCTCGATTATCAGTTTCACTTTTTCCCCTTCGCACAATTGTTCGATTAGTAACAAGGTAACAGCGGCCGAGGCTAGGGGCCGCGCCCTGCGGGCGCGGCCCCGTCGCTCTAGGCCGCTTTCTTCCCGGCGTTGCAGGTGATCGAAGTAACGTAGATTTGGGAAACGTCACCCTCAATCTCGCACGTTGCGAACTCGATCGACACGAGCGCGCCTTTCACCAGATCCACCGGGACTGTGATATTGTCCCGGACGCGAAGCATGCAGGGCTCGCCGTCGATTTCGGCATTGTAGTAGCGCTTGGAGAACTCCATAGCGGGCAGGGCAACGCCCCCCTTGGTACGAGCCGGGATTTTGATAAGCTCGTTCGTGAACGGACGGCGGATTTCGGCGGTTGCTTTGTGAAGGACCATGACGGTTAAACCTTTCCCATGACGTGTGAAGCCGTATCTGCTTGCGGTTGCTCACCCGAGAACCGGACAAGATTGCGCGTGACGGCCAGACAGGCGCAAAAACCATTCAGAAAATCGGTTGCGCCCTGTATGCTTTCCAGACGATGGCTAACGCCGTCTATATGGAGATACCACGAACGCGGAACGATAAGCGCATCCCGGTCAACACCGGCAACCCTTTCGAGGACCACCAACAGGCCGAGGCTTTCAGCATTGCGCAGAGCCGAGAAAAAAACATCTTTCTGGACTTTTTGAGAGCGGTATTTCCGACGCTTGCGGACCTCAGAAACCGCCGCCTGTTTTTGCAGAGCGTCGACAGCGGCACAGGCCAGAGTTGCGGATTGAAGAGAGAACGGACCCGCGACACGCTTTGACGGCATACGAACACGTTTAGCTTTTTCAATGGCAATCATTTTTCGTCCTTTCCGTAAAGAATTGTATGAATCTCAGAAGGAGAGGCGACGAGCAGAACATAAAGCCCGATGAGCCCGGAAAGGACGCAGACAGGAAGGCCAAAGCAATCCCAAAAAACGCGCAAGGTTAAGTCAGGCCATAGGACGATCATGCCACCCCCCGCTTTTCGACATGGAGAAGGCAGATACCTGCTTGCGATCCGTAATGGTCAGACCACGAGGACCGGCGAAGCACAGAGAAACCGCGATAATCGTAAGCGTTGAACTCTTTTATTTCGCGGATGAATTGCAGTACTGCAATATCTAAAATCTTAGAAGTGGACTGGAAAAGCAGACGATCAGAAAGCTTGCCGTTGATATCCAGATGCGCGATGGAAAACGAAATCTGATATTCCCGCGCAGAGTCTTTTACGAACTCGCAAAGCAGTAACATATACAGCCCCTTTTAATGAACAAGCACATTGCCCGCTCAACAGGGGAGAAGTTACTATATGTTATGTAAACTAATGCCCGGACGGCCCGCGGGTCGTCTGTTCGTTCCGCACCGTCTGCGCCAGTTCCTCTAAACGCGGCAAGGCGTGCGCGTAAAACCGTTTCCACCCGGCACACAGGTAGCTGAGCGCAGCTGCGGGACCGCTGCTGTGTCCGACGCGGTTCTTCGGGCAGTCGCCCGCGCAAAAAGTGAAATACGGGCAGGCCCCGCACGCGGCGTGCGTCTGGCACTTGCGCGCGCCGAACGCCTTGAAGGTTTCCGACGCGGCCATCTCTTCCCAGGTGTGCGTCAGCACATTGCCGAGCTTCAGCTCCGGCAACACGTGGAAATCGCACGGATAGACATCGCCATTGTGTTCCACCACGAAATACTGTCGGCAGTCCAACCCCGCCGTGCAGCAGATGTCCCGGCCGGTGACCAGCTTGGCGATGATCGTGTCGAAAAGGCGCACCGATATCGTGCGCGTGTCGTTTTCATACCAGCGGTCGAAAACCGCGCAGAGGAAACTCCCCCACTCATCCGCCGTGATGCAGTAGGGGGCCGCCCTCCCCTGCCCGTCCAGTTCGACACACTCGATGAACTGCAGGAACTTCGCGCCGATGTCGTTGACCAGGTAATCATAAACCTCAACCGGAAAGGCCGCGTTATGCCGGCTCACCAATGTCAGGACATTATACTCGGCCCGGTTTTTCTTCAGGCATTCGAGGCCCTCCAAGACACTCTGATGCGAACCGTGGCCGCCGCTGTCCCGCCGGGCCGCGTCATGCAGCCGTTCCGGGCCGTCCAGGCTCACCCCCGTCAGAAACCGGCACGCCCGGAACTGCCGCGCCAAGCGGTCGGTCAGCAGCATCCCGTTGGTCTGGATGGCGTTCGAAATGTCCGCGCCGCGCCGCGCATATGCCATCTGCAGGTCCGTCACGCGCTCATAGAAGGGGCTCCCCATCAGCAGCGGTTCGCCCCCCTGCCACACAAACGCGTAAACCGGCTGCGGCGTGGCCAGGTAGGTCTTGACGAGCCGCTCGAGCACCTCCTCCGACATGCGGTGCACCGCGGTCTGCGGGTAGAGCTCCGAGCGGCCGAGATAAAAGCAGTACCCGCACCGCAAGTTGCAGTCGGCGGAAGCGGGCTTGATGAGAAGTGAAAACTGCATGAACCCTCCGCCTGGGTCACACGGCCATCATGCGCTTCAGTTCCGCGACGCGCTTCCCGATCTGAGCGAGCGTCAGCCGCTCCAGGCTCTCCAGGCTGAAGCCCTCCACACTGAACGAGGCCACCGCGCTCGCGTGCAATAGAGCCTCGCGCATCAGGCCGTCGGTCACGCGACCGCCGCGCGCCAGATACCCCATGAAAGCGCCGGCGAAGGAGTCGCCCGCCCCGGTCGGATCGACCAGCTTCCCCACCGGGTACGCGGGGACAATGAAAATCCCGCGCTTGGAAAAGAGCAATGCCCCGTGCTCGCCCTTTTTGATGATCACGTGTGAAGGGCCCATTTTAAGGATCGCCGCCGCGCAGTCGCACAGGTTCCACTTGCCGGTCAGCATCCGCGCCTCACCGTCGTTGACGGTCAGCAGGTTCACGCGGCGGATCACCTTACGCAGGGCCGGCTTCGCGATGTTGATCCACAGGTTCATCGTGTCGAGCGCCACAAACTTCGCACCGGCAGACTGCTTGAGCACGTGCAACTGCAGTTCGGGCTGGATGTTTCCCAGCAGCACGAACGCCGCCGATTTATACGCCTCGGGCAGCTCCGGCTTGAAATCCGCAAACACGCCCAGCTCGGTTTTCAGCGTCTCGCGCTCGATCATGTTGGCATCATAGGCGCACGCCCAGCGGAAGGTCGCGCCGGCCTGGCGCTGCACACCCGCCAGGTCCGTCCCGAACGCTTGCCAGCGCCGCTCGAAGGCCGCGGGAAAATCGCTGCCCACGACCCCTACCGCGCCGGTCTTGGCGAAAAACGAGGCCGCCGCCGTGCTGAAGGGCAACGAGCCCCCCATCAGATTCTTGCGGTCAGCCGTCCGCGTCTTGACATCGTCGATGCCGACCGAACCGACGATCCACAGGTTCACCGCCGCACTCTTCTTACTCATTTCAGCATATCCTTTTCTTGCGCTTCCAGATACTGAAGCAACCCGTCCAACGCCAACACGTAACCAGCCCCGCCAAACCCCATCACCTGTCCGACGCATACGGGCGCGGTCAGGCTCGCATGCCGGAACGCCTCGCGTTTATGCGTATTGGACAAGTGAACC
The DNA here is from genome assembly GCA_023269675.1 of Verrucomicrobiota bacterium. Taxonomy (GTDB): domain Bacteria; phylum Verrucomicrobiota; class Kiritimatiellia; order RFP12; family UBA1067; genus JAHFSX01. Next base: position 29,185 of record JAHFSX010000038.1, on the reverse strand, counting down.
TCAACGGCCGGCACGCCGCATGCCGCCAGCGCGTCGCGCACCGCCACGCTGGTATGCGTGTACGCCGCCGGGTTGATCACAATCCCGTCACAGGCGCCCCGCGCCGCCCCGATTGCCGCGACCAGCGCGCCCTCGTCATCGCTCTGCACAGCCTCGACGCACACACCCTTTGCAGCGGCGTACGCCGTCAGACGCCGCATGATGCTGTCGAGCGTCTCCCGTCCGTAAATGGAGGGTTCGCGCGTGCCCAGCAACTTAAGGTTCGGACCATTCACCACCAGAATCTTCATGACCACCCTCCTTGCCATTGTCCTCTGCCTGTGCGGCTCGCACGACCGTAATCGCATCGCGCGCCACCGTCAGAAAACGCCCGTCGCGCGTCCGGACCGTCAGACGGCCCCGCATCACGTCGCGCCCGATGACCAGTCCTTCGACATGTTCAAATTCTGCGCATGTCACCACACTGCCGTTTTCCGGCAGATCCGCACCGGCCACCCGGTACTGGTCGTACTCGAAACGCAAACAGCATTTCAACCGGCCGCAGCTCCCGTTGATCGCGACAGGGTTCAGCGACATTTCCTGGGTCTTCGCCATCCGCACGTTGACGGGCTGAAACTGGTGTTGCCAGGTGCAACAGCATACCGCCCGCCCGCAAGGTCCCAAACAACCCACCAGCGCCGCCTCGTCGCGCACCCCGACTTGCCACAGATCCACATGCGTCTTGAAATCACGCTGCAACTGCCCCACGAAACGCCTCAAATCCACCGGCACGTGGGCGGCATACCGGACGAAGAAACGATCCCTGCCGTAAGAGAAACGGTTATGCAGCAACTTGACGTGCCCCTTCTCGCGGCTGACCGAAAGCATGAACGCCTGCTTCGCCTTTTCGGCCAGCCCAGCATTCTCCTCCAGCCGATGGTCATCCTCCGGAACCTGCTTGCGAATGACGCGGAAAGCCGGAGCTTTCTCATCGCTCCCCGCGTTCTCATTGATGCCGTACAACTCCAGCACCGTGCCGGTGTCCATCCCGTAGTCCAACTCGACAATACACGGATCTCCCGGCATCAGCGACAATGCAGGTGCGACCCGGCAAAGAAAGGTGCCATTTTCCGGCATCCGTATGCGTGCGACTGTCTGCATGCTTATTTCCTAAACCGCGCCATGATGGATGCGGTCAACGGCGTATGCCAGAATGGACTCTTCCGAAAGGTTCTTCTCCATTTGCCGCGCCAACTCTTCCACCGAGGCCAGATTGTAAATCACCTGCGCGAGGCTCAGCCGCGCCGCGCGCTCCGTCAGCACATCGAGCTTGGCCTGATTGAAGACCAGCGCGGGGTCACCCCCGGCTTTCAGCACAAACAGATCGCGGAACCAGCGCAACAGCGTCAGCAGAAAATCGGTGCGCATCTCGCGGTAGCGCGCGCTAACCTTCGCGTCAAACACCTCGTCATCCTCGTCGACCTTGGTCTCGCGCTGCGTCTCGTCCTTGACCAGCTGTTCCGCCTTGCCTTTGACGTCGCTTAAAACCGAAAAAAGCACGTTGGACATGGCGAGCCCTTCCAGCGGCTTGCCCCACAGCGGGCTTGCCAAGACCTCGATCACGCGGCTTTTCCAAGGCTCCCCCAATTCGCGCATCTCGTCGAGGTCGATCCGCTGGCAGCGCGACACAATGGTCGGCAGCAATTGCTGCGGCGCATCCGAAAGCAGCAGGAACACGGTCTTATCCGGCGGCTCCTCCAGCGTTTTCAGAAAAGCGTTCGCGGAGGCCTCGTTGAGGCGGTCCGCTCCGACCAGCACGCCGGCCTTCCATCCGCCTGAAAACGAGGTCTGCGTCACCTCATAAATGAGTTTCTCGCGGATCTGCTCGGCGCTGATGATGCGCGACTTCTTCTCGGGAAAGACCCAGTGGATGTCAGCTTCGATCCGCTCGACCACATGGCGGCATGCGTCGCACGCTCCGCAAGGCTTGTGTTCGCTCTTGCAGAACAGCACCTGTAAGATGCGCACCGCCAAGTCCATCGCGACGCCGCGCACCGGCCCGATGATGAGGTACCCGTGAGCGGGCCGACCCATGTCGATCGCCCGTTTGACCATCTGGAAGGTGTCATCAATCCGCATGGCCGCACCCCATCAGGCGTTCGCTCACCGCGGCGCGGACGTCGGCCGCCACCGCGTCTTGTTCGCGCTCGGTCGCGAGCACCACAAAACGTGCGGGCTCCCGACGCGCCAGATTCAGAAACCCGTCGCGTAGGCGGATGTGGAACTCGTCCGCCTCGCCTTCGATGCGGTCCGGCAGCGTCGCCGTCGCCGACTGCCGCGCCAGCAGGCGCGCCCGGCTGGTTTCGGGCGTGACGTCCAACAGCACCGTCAGGTCCGGCTTGAGGCCGTGCGTCGCGAAATGGTTCACCGCCTGCAACTCGCTCAGATCGAAACCTCGTCCGTAGCCCTGATAGGCCAAGGTCGAATCCTCGAAGCGGTCGCAAAGCACCCACTCCCCGGCGGCCAAAGCCGGCCGGATGAGACGCTCGACATGCTGGGCGCGGCTGGCCAAAAACAGGAGCACCTCGGCCCGTCCGACCGGCGCCTCGCCCGAACCGTTGTGCTGCAGCAGCGTGCGGATGACTTCTCCCAGCGGCGTCCCGCCGGGCTCGCGGGTGAGCGTCACACCGATCCCCTGCGCGCGCAAATACGCCGCCAGCAGGCTGATGTGCGTGGACTTCCCGCTCCCCTCCGGACCTTCGAACGTAATGAACTTTCCGTACGGCATAAATTACAGTTTCTTGACCTTCTGACCCTCTTTGGAGTCGCGCACTTCCCAGCCCTTCGCGGCGATCTCATCGCGTAAACGATCCGAGCCGGCCCAATCCTTGTTGGCCCGCGCCGACGCCCGGTCCCGAACCAGCGCCTTGATCTCCGAGGGGATTCCGCCCTCCGCGGCGCGTCCGAAGCGGACCAGACCGAACACCGTGTCGAGCGCCTCAAACGTCGCGAGCAGCGCGGCAGCCTGCGCCGGCATAAGCGCGCTCTGATGCATCGCGCTGTTGCTCTCGCGCACCAAGGCGAAAAGCGCGGCGAAGGCCTCCGGCAGATTGAGATCGTCGTCGATCGCAGCCTCGAACGCCTGGCGGCCGGCCACAGCCCACGCCGGCACCGTGCCGGAAGCCGCAGAACCCGCAAGGGCGGTCAACGCGTCGACACACTCGTCGATGCGGGCCAGCGAGGTGCGCGCGGCGTCCAGCGCATCGAAAGTGAAGTTGAGGGGCTGCCGGTAATGTCCGTTGATCAGCACGTAACGGATCTCGCGCCCCGACCACCCCTTCTCCACCAGATCACGCAGCGTGAAGAAGTTCCCGAGCGATTTGGACATCTTCTCGCCGTTCACGCGCAGATGCGCGCAATGCAGCCAGAGGTTCACAAAAGGCTTGCCCGTGGCGCCCTCCGCCTGAGCGATCTCGTTTTCGTGATGCGGGAAAAGGTTGTCGATGCCGCCCGTATGGATGTCAAACGTCTCGCCCAGGTACTTCATGGCCATGGCCGAACATTCGAGGTGCCAGCCGGGACGTCCACGTCCCCACGGCGAGTCCCAGACCACATCCCCGTCGTTGGCGTCCCAGGCCTTCCACAGGGCGAAGTCGCCGTAGCTCTCCTTCTCGTACTCGTCCTGGGCCACGCGCGCGCCGGCCCGCAGGTTCTCGCGGTCCAGATGCGCGAGCTTGCCGTAGCCGGGCAGTTTGGCGACGCTGAAGTAGACCGAACCGTCCTCCGACTGATAGGCCAGCCCGCGCGCGAAAAGTTTTTCGACCAGCACCAGCATCTCGGGGACGTGGTCCGTGGCCGCAGGATAGACCTCGGCCGGCTGGACGTTCAGCGTTTTTAAATCCTGGAAGAAAGCCTGGATGTAAGGCGCCGTAAAGGTTTTCAGCGGCACGCCGGCGGCCAGCGCGCCGCGGATCGTCTTGTCGTCCACGTCGGTGAGGTTCATCACCTGCTTCACGCGGCAGCCGTGGTACGTGAGCGCGCGCCGCAGAATATCCTCGAAGGTGTACGCGCGGAAGTTGCCGATATGGGCGAAGTTGTAAACCGTCGGCCCGCACGTGTACATGCCCACGTGCCCCGAGTCGATGGGCACCAGCGGTTCCTTGCTACGCGTCATGCTGTTGTAAAATTGCATCCTCGTCTCTCCCTCAAACGTCCCTGATCAATCCCCGGCCAACCGTTGCGCGACGGTCGCCACGGCCATGGCGCTAATACCCTCGCGGCGCCCCACGGCATCCATGCCCTCATTGGTCTTGGCTTTCACCGACACGCGCGACCGGTCGACGCCCATCACCTCGGCGAGGCGTGTGCGCATCGCCGGGATATGCGGCATCAGTTTGGGGGCCTCGGCCACCACCGTCACATCCGTGTTCACCACGCGCCACCCCGCCCGCGTCAGCCGCTCGATCACCCGCGCCAGCAGGACGGTGCTGTCCGCATCCTTCCACTGGGGGTCCTGGTCTGAAAAGTGTTGCCCGATATCGCCGTCGGCCACGGAACCCAGCAACGCGTCACAGAGCGCGTGGATCAGGACATCGGCGTCGGAATGTCCCATCAAACCGTGCTCGTGCGGGATCTCGACACCGCCCAAAACCAGGCGGCGTCCCGGGACCAGACGGTGGGAATCAAAACCTATTCCTGTGCGTATCATGCGCGCTACTATACCCGATTTCAGGCGTCGGGACAATCGAACATGCCGCCCGTTGCTGATTTAAACGAAAGTGCTTTTTTATCGGGCGGAAATCCAGTACTATCGGCCGTACTTACAGAGGATTTTTACCATGAATGTGTTTACCGACAACTCGCTTTCCATTGGCAATACCCCGCTGGTGCAACTCAACAAACTGGCGCGCGGCCTGCGCGCCCTCGTCGTCGTCAAAGTCGAGGGGCGCAACCCCTCTTACTCAGTCAAATGCCGCACCGCCGCCTCCATGGTCTGGGAAGCGGAGCGCAGCGGCGAGCTCAAGCCCGGCATGACGATTGTGGAGCCGACAAGCGGCAACACCGGCATCGCCCTCGCCATGGTCGGGGCCGCGCGCGGGTACGCCGTCACCCTGACCATGCCTGAAAGCATGAGCCTGGAACGCCGCCGTGTCCTGGCCGCCATGGGCGCGCAGCTTGTGCTCACCCCGGCGGAGACCGGCATGGCGGGCGCCGTGCAAAAGGCGCAAGAGCTCCTGAACGAAGCCCCCACCCGCTTCTACATGCCCAACCAGTTCACCAACCCCTCCAACCCCCTCATCCATGAGCGCACCACCGGCCCCGAGATCTGGTCCCAGACCGACGGCCGTGTCGCCGCCGTCGTGGCGGGTGTCGGCACGGGTGGCACCATCGTCGGCACCGCGCGGTATTTCAAAGGCATCGGCGCGGGCGTGCGGATGGTCGCCGTCGAGCCGGCCGAAAGCCCGCTGCTCTCCCAGCATCTGTCCGGCGCGCCGCTCACCCCGGCCTCCCACGGGATTCAAGGGATCGGCGCCAATTTCATCCCGCAGGTGGTCGATTTTTCGGTCATCGATCAAATCGTCGCCGTGCCCACTCCGGAGGCGATGGAGATCGCCCGCCGTTTGGCCCGCGACGAGGGCATCTTCTCCGGCATCTCGAGCGGTGCGGCGGTGGCGGCCGCCCTGCGTTTGGCCACCGAGGACACGTATGCCGGCAAACTCATCGTCGCGATCCTGCCGGACGCGGGCGAGCGCTACCTCTCCACGGCGCTGTTCGCCTGACTCCGTGCCGCACCATGACGGTTGCCTTCAAAACATTCGGCTGCCGGCTGAACCGGGCGGAGACCGCGCAGTTTGAGGCCGGATTCGGCGCCGCCGGATTCAGCCGCGTGCCTTTCGGAACACCCGCCCGCGTGGTGGTGCTCCACACCTGCGCGATCACCCAGGCCGCCGAAAACGAATGTCTGAAACTCATCCGCACGTTAAGAAAGAGATCGCCTGATTGCTGTCTGGTTCTGGTGGGGTGCGTGGTCGAGGCGGTCTCAGCCGAAACGCTCCGCGACCTGTCGATCGACCTGGTCGTGCCGCGGGAGCGCAAGGATGCGTTGGTGGCCCTGGTGCTGCGGCATCTCGGCATCGACGCGGCCCCGCTGGCCGTAGTGCCCTCGTTCTCCACGCAGCGCGCCTCGCTCAAAGTCCAGGACGGCTGCGACTTCTTCTGTTCCTATTGCATCGTGCCGCACACGCGCGGCCGGCCTTACAGCCGACCTTTTGACGACTGCCTGCGCGAGGCGCAGTCGTTTGTGGATGCCGGTTTCGGGGAGATCGTAGTGACGGGGTGTAATCTCGCGTGTTACGCCGACGGCACCCGCGGCCTGGTCGACCTGCTGTCCGCCCTGGCCTCCCTGCCCGGTCTGGGCCGGCTTCGCTTGGGCTCCCTCGAGCCCGGCACCGTCGAGCGCGACGTGACCGCGCTCATGGCCGAGACCCCCAAGCTGTGCAAATTCCTGCATCTCCCGATCCAGAGCGGCGACAACGGGGTGCTGACCCGCATGGGGCGGCGCTACACGGTCGAGGATATGACTCGCACGCTGCTCGACAGCTTGACCAGGATGCCGCAGCTGGGGCTCGGCGCCGACATGATTACGGGCTTTCCTGGAGAATCCCTTGAGGCGTTCGAGCACACGCGCGCCTTTCTCGAAGCCCTCCCGTTCAGCAATCTGCACGTCTTCCCCTACAGCGAACGCCCCGGCACACCCGCCGCCACCTTTGCGGATGCCGTGCCGGAACAGGAACGCAAGCGCCGTGCGGCTGAACTGATGCGGCTGAAAGACCGGAAACGAACGGTCTTTGCGCAGGGGTTCATCGGGCAAACCGTAGAAGTGTTAATCGAGCACTTCGACGCCGCAGGGCTTGCCCACGGGTGGACCGGGGAATATCTCGCCTGCAAAATCAGCGGTGTTCCGCTCTCGCACAAACGCCGGCTGGTCGCCTGCGAACCTTACGCGACCGAACCCCACGGCGTGCTGCTGGCCAAGCGGCCGGATCTCGCATGAGAAACGCTGAACGCCCGGCGTTCAAGCGCAGTTACTCAGCGTTGAAAGGCGGACATGGAGCGTTTGATGCCGACTGAGATTTCTCGGGGTTCTACTTTTTAAACCCTTCTTTGATCCGGCGCTTGAGTCCCATACCCTCCAGGACCCGCCCCGCATCCATATAAAGATCGGCCAACCCGTAGGTGAACTCGGTATTGTCCCACTGCGTCAGCACACACGCGCGTTCCGCCAGTTTCAGCGCCTGCGCCATGTTTTTGACGGGACGCTCCTTGTAGGCCAGCCCCTTCGCATACCGGAACAAGAATTCGGGATTATCGGGTTCGCGTTTCAGCACCTCCTGATACTGCCGGTCCGCCTCCGCGAACTCACCAATCGACAGCGCGACCTGCGCTAACTCCATGCGGTAGCCGGTCTGTTCCGGCGCCGCTGCGACGGCCCGGGCAAAATGCAGATAGGCGGCCTCATTATCACCGTTGGCCCGCAGGCAATAGGCCATCCCGTAATGGGAGCGTGCCGCTTCGGGCGAAAAAGAGAGCAGATTCTCATAGCACTTCACCCCGCCTTTGAAATCGCCGATCTTGATCCGCCGCCGCGCCTCCAACTCCAGAGACTCTGAGAGTTGAACCAGCAATGCGTCACGCGGGTTAATCTTGGCTGCGGCCCGTGCCGCGGCCAGCGCGGGGTCGCTCCGGCCCTTGGCTGTTTCGGCCAACGCCGTCACGGACGAGACGCGCGCGCCAAGGGTCCGTCCGACCTTGTCGAGCAAGTTCACATACACATCCACATCCAACTCGCCCGGCAACACCCACTGCGCCTTCCATTGCCGGCACCCCTCCAACGTGACCGGCTGCAGGGTCGTCCGCTCTTTGGCAAACACCCCTTGCGGCGCGCGCCACGACGAAAGCCACGCGCTCTCCGGCCGCGTGCCTGCCAGCCAGGGGGCCAAGCCCTTTCCGTCACACACCATGCATGCCAGAATCTCAGGCAACGCCTGCACCCCGCCCCGCGCGAGGTCACGGAACACGAGCGGCTTTTCCAGCACGGCTAACGTGCCGTCCACCGGAACCTTGATTTCCTTGGCGCAGCCCAGCAGCAGCCAGTCGTACGCGCCGGTGCACCAGACCTGCATGCCGGGAAATTCCGACGCGAAATCCTGCGCAATCGACGCGAACCGCCCGGGGGACAGCGCCCGCGCATCCAGATGCAACGCGACGATCCCGTCCGCCGACAAGGACGTGCGGCACTTCCCAAAAAACGAACGGCTGTAAGCCGAACGCGTGCCGCGCATCCACACCGGTTCCGCGGCCAGAAACAAAATGTCGTATCCGCCTGTCGATGACAATTCCACACCGGCATGCAGTTTCGCTTTCACGCAGGTCTCATCACCCGTCACAAAACTGTCCGCGGCCAACGCCAATTTCAAGACCGCGGGATCAGCCCCCGCCCACGACACGTCCTGGACGCCCCCGCGCACAAGAAACGGCAGATAGAACCCAGACTCGGAACCCAGCACCGCCGCCCTTTTACAAGAGGGCCTTACCAGCAGGGGAATGTATCCGCTCAGGGTCCTGGCCGAATGGAAACGGTTGCCAAACAGCAGGGGACGTCCGTCCAGAGCGAAGACGAACTGATAGTCCGGATCTTCATACACAGCCACGGTATGACTTTGCGAATGGTGCTGAAAAACCGGTGTCCCCTGCGCGAATCCGCTGTCACGGTGGACCAGCCTGCCGAACGTGCCTTCGGTCAAGACCGACCCGTGCCCTCGCGGATTCAAAGCCCCCAGCAGGCCCATCACCAGCGCCAGGGGGACTAACGCCAAGGCCAGACGTAACCCTGTCCACCGCGGCACGCCCGACAGCACAGCCAGGGAGGCCAGCGCGCCAAACCACAAAGCGGCCAAGCGCGTCAGGCCCTCAACTCCCACCCGCGGCACCAGCACCGCCGAGCCCAAGAGATAGCCTGACCCGACGGACGCGGCGGCCAAGCACCAAAAACGCGCCTGGAGCTGTCCGCCGGGCAACCTCGCAGAATGCAGGCGAGGCCGCAACAACACCTGCCCCGCCACGCCCGCCAGCAACGCGGGAACGCCGAAAAAGAACGCCGCCGTTTTGACCAGAGTCAACATCGCGAGGCCGAAGGTGCGCGTCGTATCCATCAGAATGCGCTGCCATCCGCCGGCGACCCCTTTCACCGCCGCGAGCTGAAGCACCAGCCAACAGGCCATGATCAGGAAAACAAATCGCAGCAGCACCATCGGCTCCTTGATTTTGCGGCACGGCCACCATGCGCCGATCAGCCCCGACGCCACCCCCAGTGCCGTCACAACCGCAAAGGCCGCTAAGGAATAGGCCGTACGGCCCGCCACGGCATCAAGCGCACGCAGCCATACCGCCAGAAAGGCGCCAAACATCAGACCGCCTGCCACACCCAGAGTGATGCGACCTGTCACGTGATCAAACCATTTCGCCATAGCATCCAACCGTCTCTTTCTTGCCGCGCCAAAACCTATCGTCCTCTACTGACCTTTGGGTCTCGCCTTGATCTGGCGCGCCATCGCCGCCGCGCAGCGCCCAACCGCACCCTTGCGTCTCAGCACCGCTGCCACGCCACGAGAGCCGAGCGCCTGACGCGACTCCGCATCCGCGGACAACCGCCCGATCTCCCGCTCCAGCGCCTCCGCGTCCGCCACTTGGATCAACGCTCCCGCATCCAGCAAGTCCGACATGACCGGCCGGAAGTTCTCCGTGTTCGGACCCACCAGCGTCGCCGCGCCGCACAGGCACGGCTCGATCATGTTCTGAGCCCCGTGCTCACACAGACTCTTTCCCACAAAAACGATATCGGCATTCCCGTAAAAACCCATCAGCTCACCCGTCGTGTCCCCCAGAATGACAGCAGAGCCAGAGGTCGGAGGACGGAGGTCAGACGGCTCGGTTCGCTCAGACGCTGAGTTAGAATGTCGAACTTCGGAACTTTCGCATTTTAGAACTCCTAGACGTTCCGTGCTCTTCCGCACGCAGACAAAACCCGCCTTCTCGATCTCGGCCTGGACCGCGTCAGCCTTCTCGAAATGCCGCGGCACCAGCACGAGCCGCAACGCAGGGTTTTGCCGGCACAAGCGCTTGAAAATACCGATCAGCACCGTGTCCTCGCCGGGCCATGTCGACCCTCCGAGAATCACGATCCGTTCACGTCCAGCGTCGTGCCTCCCCAGAAATCCGGCGACCGCACGCTCGCTCTCCCGGTTCCGGTTCGCGACGTCAAATTTGAAACTGCCCGTCACCTCGATCCGCGCCGGCTCAGCGCCCGCCGCCACCAGCCTTCGTTTATCGGCGTCGGACTGCGCCATGATCGACGTGAACATCCGCAGCACCGGTCCGAACCAGAAGCGCAGCCGGCGGTATCCCGGCGCGGAACGGTCGGACACGCGCGCATTCACCAAAAACAGGGGCACCCCGCGCCGGTGGCAGAAACGGATTACGTTGGGCCAGATTTCGGACTCGGTCAGGATGAACGCGCCGGGACGGATCGCCGCCAGCGCCCGCTTCACGCACACGGGGAAGTCGAGCGGATTGTAGATAAGCACATCCTCAGGACCGACCACCTTCTCCGCCTCTTTCCAGCCGGTCGAACTGGTCGTGCTGAACACGAAGCGCATCTCCGGCGCCTGTTCGCGCAGGGCCAGCATCACCTGGCCCGCCACATACACCTCACCCACGCTCACCGCATGGATCCACACCGCCCCTTCCATGCGCTGAAGCCGTGCCGACACGTCGGCTGGATAGCGGCCGAACCGGTCGCCGAAACGGTTGCGATATCCGCCCCTGCGCCTCATCCGCAGCAGGAACTGCGGCAACATCGCCAGATACGCGACCGCAAACAACACATTATAAAAGAGCCATCTCATGCCGTTTTGCCCGTTAGGTCCGTTCCTGCTGCTTCATCGCGTACTCAAGAAACCACTTCGCGAATTTGGGAATTCCCGCGGAAATCGGCGTGGTCGGTTCGTATCCGGTTTTAGCGCGCAGCTTATCAATGTTCGCCCACGTGGCGGGAACATCGCCGTCTTGCATCGGCAGGAACTCCACCTTCGGCGTGACTCCCAACTCGGCGGCCAGCAGTCCGATCATGTCCATGAGCCGCTCGGAGCGGTTGTTGCCGATATTGAAGATCTCGTACGGCGCGAACGTCTGGGCCTGCACGCAGCGCACAATGCCGTCCACGATGTCATCGACATAGGTGAAATCGCGACGCATCTCACCGAAATTAAACACCTGGATCGGTCGCCCCTTCACCATCGCGTCGGCAAAGAGATACATGGCCATGTCCGGGCGGTACCACGGACCGTACACCGTGAAGAAGCGCAGCCCCACCGTTTGGATCCCGTAAAGGTGGGTATACACATGCGCCATCAACTCATTCGCTTTTTTAGTGGCCGCGTAGAGACTGACCGGATGATCCACGGCTTGGTCTTCGGAGAACGGCAAAGCCGTGTTGCCACCGTAGACCGACGAAGAGGAGGCGTACACCAGCCGCGGCTTCTGCGGCGCGTGGCGGCAACACTCCAGCACGTTCAGGAAGCCTTCAACGTTCCGCGTCTGGTACGCATAGGGATGTGTGATCGAGTAGCGCACGCCAGGCTGCGCGGCCAGGTTGACGACGCAATCGGGACGGGTCTCCTCAAACACAACGGTCAAGGCCGAGCGGTCGCACATGTCTTTCTCGTAAAACCGAAACCGTCCAGACGCGCCGTGCGCCGCCAGCAGCTCCGCATGTCGGTCTCGCTTCAGCCGCACACTGTAATAGTCGGTGAAACTGTCAAGGCCGACCACCTCGTGTCCATCCCGCAGCAGCCTTCCGGCCAAATGGAACCCGATAAACCCTGCCGTTCCCGTCACTAGAATACGCATGTCCTGTCCGCCTATCCCTCACGCCGGTTGCGAAACCCGCGCGATCCGAAATCCACCCACCGTTACAAAATCCTGTGCCAGTCATCAACGCAGCGAGCGCTCCTTATAGACGATGACCACGCCTCAAACAGCGAAAAAACCTTTTTTTAAACGATACTAAACCGCGATAATCCGTACAAGGGCTTTATTGGTTTCGCGGGATCGGAGCGGGATCGGCAGGGCCTGGGTTCAGCCAGGTGATGTGGGCCACCGACCAGTCGCAGAAAATGACAGGGGCACTACTGAGGCAAAATACTATACTTTGCCTGAAGATTTTGTCCGGTTTTCTATTGTCACGTTTTGCTGATTCGTATAAATTTGAGCTGTTGTATTTATACAAGTGTACGTTTGTCGTTTTCAGAACACTGTTTCTATTGTTAGAAACAATGTCAAGGAGCTCACGATGAAGATCTGGCAACGAGCAGGAATCAGCCTATTGGCTCCGTGTGTTTTCCTCAGCCTGACCGGCATGGCCGTGTTGGGGCAAACTGTGACGCAGCAAGAAAGCACGTTCGCCAATCTGTCATCTATGGGAGGGTCTTACTTCCAACAAGGGGTGTCGGACCTGATCGTCACCTTTGACCCGCCGCCGATTGTGGACGGGACCAAAGGAATCTATGCATACAATGAGAACTCGGTCAGCTTCAGAAGGCGTGTTTCATCGGCGTGCGCGCACGCCGATTCGGGGCCCAGTGGACTTCCCGACAATGGTACCGGCTATCTTCAGTTTCTCGCGTTCTCTAGCGACTGGTACGTCGAGATGGGCGGTGACCTCTTTGATGCCAGGCAGGTCGACCTGGCCGAGTACAGTACCGTCTACACGGTGCGGTCGCGGATCACCTTTGTCGGCTACAAGCTCGACGGTTCGTCGGTTTCGGTGACCTTCGTGACCGACGGGATCATCGACGGCACGGGGCCGCAGGCCGACTTCCAGACGTTCATCTTCCCAACCACCTTCATCAACCTAGTCCGCATGGAAATCACAGAACCCCTCTTTTCCATGGACAATCTGGTTGTCGCCTCCGCGGCGAACGGCGATATCGTCTACCACACCCTCACCGTGAGGGACGGTCGGGGAACCGCCGCACCCGCCAACGGGAGCAACCGGTATGCCGCCGGCACTCCGGTCACGGCGACCGTCCCGCCGCAAATCTCCGAGGGGACAAACCTCTTTGTTTGCACGGGGGCCTGCGTGGAAGGCAACGCCTATTCGCTGACGGGCTTAGCGACCGTAACCATGACGCTCACTAACAATGCCACCCTGACCTGGTTGTGGCAGGCGCGGCCATTGCCGCCCACCGCGGATGTCGTGTTGACCTTTGACCCGCCCTCCCTGCCACACGGCAGCCGGTCGCTCGACAACTACACCCAAAGCGGCGTCTATTTCGGCGGAACCTTGCCGGGGTCGTACGCGCACACCGACACCGGACTGACCCTCTGGCCGAACAACGGATCCGCCTATCTTGCGGTCACCCGATACTACACCTATTTCGACATGGGGGGGCAGCCCTTCAGCCTCAAGCAGGTCGACCTTGCCGAGTACAGCACCGTCTACGCCATACCCATGGATGCCATCTTCACGGGCCGCAAAACGGACGGCTCCAGCGTGACGGCCACCTTCACGCTGGACGGCGTCATGGACGGCACAGGCCCGCTGAACGACTTCCAGACCTTCACGTTCCCGGCCTCGTTCAACAATCTGACCCGCGTCGATTTCAACGGCCATGTCATGATGCCCAGTTTGGACAACCTCGTCGTGACTCCCTGCGTCAGCGTGACGCTGCAGACCGCAGGATCCCCGTTGCCCTGCGGAACCCCCCTGCCGTTCGGATACGGAGTTGCGACGGTCAGCGCCGGCACGCTGCTGACGAACCGCGTGGATGGCCTTGTCGATGGCGGCGCCTGCATCCGTTATGCTTGCAAAGGCTGGACCGGCTCGGGCAGCATACCCGCAAGCGGCAGCGGTTCGATCGTGGCGTCCACCGTGACCGAGGATTCGACGCTGACTTGGAACTGGCAGACGCAGTACCGGCACACGACGCAGACGGAAGGCGAAGGCACGGTCACGGCCGCCAGCGCGTGGCTCGATGCCGGCACCAATGTCGTTTTCATCGCTACGCCGGCATCGGGCTGGACCTTCTCCGGCTGGACAGGCGACACGAACGGCTGCACGATGAGCGGCAACGTCATTACAGTATCCATGACGCAGGCCCGGACGCTGGTGGCCTGCTTCGCGACGCTGCCGGGACCGAGTGCCGGAGGCCTCGTACTCTGGAACCGCCTCGGCTCGGAAGCCGAGGTCCGTAACAGCGCGGCCGGCTCCAACGGACTCGCCTTCACCGGCACGTTCGTCCCGGGCGTTTTCGGCAACGCGCTGGAACTGAGCACCCAAAACCAGTTTGCGGTGAGCTTTCCGGCAAACGTCCTCCCGCGTCAGGCGGGATGCCTCGAGTTCTGGGCAAAGGCGTCCGACGTGCCCGACTCGCTGCCATTGGGAACCAGCGTCTTCTTGGCCGGGGTTACAGATACGCGGAACAACGCCTATCCGATGATGCATTTCAGCAGCAACGACGGGGCCGCAAACGGAGGTCTGTGCCTGCGGCTCGGGGGCATCGGTTCCGCCGGGACAGGGACATACGGAAACTGGACATACACGTCGGCCCTGAAGGGGGCCGCCTTCGCCGACTGGCACCACTACGCCCTCGCTTGGAGTGTTGACGGCATCCCGCGCGTGACAAATCCGGTGCGCCACATGGCGGTCTACGTCGACGGCGTGCTGAACACAGGATCGTGGATCGGCGCCATCCTTCCGCCCGCTCCGCTGACCCTTCCCGAAAACGGCAAGCTGGGTCTTCTGTACCTGGCGAGCCTGACATCCTGCCGCGCCGCGATCGACAACCTGAAGATCTGGGATTACGCCAAGACCGACTTCAGCGACCGGTTCAATGAAGGTCAGGACGCGCCGCCGTTCATTCTGACCGTCGCGGGTGCGCGCGGCAACGCCAGTCCTGACAATGGCTCCTACCTGCACCCGACAGGGGCGGTCGTCTCCGCCTGCGTGCCTTCCCCCGTCACCGACGGGACCACGCGCCACCTCTGCACCGGCGCGACCGTGGAAGGCAACGCCTGCGCGCAGGCCGGCGCGACGAACGTCACGCTGACGATCACCAACAACGCGACGCTGACTTGGAACTGGCAGACGCAGCACCGGCTCACGACGCAGACGGAAGGCGAAGGCGCCGTTTCCGCCGCGGACGGGTGGCAAAATGAAGGGGCTCGCGTGGCCCTGACAGCAACAGCAGGTCCAGGCTGGTTCTTTGCGGGATGGGAAGGCGATGCCGGGGATTGCGTTCTGCAAGGCCAAACGATCACGGTGCCGATGACGCGAGCGCGTTCGATCCAAGCCCTGTTTATAAAAGTCATCAACATGACTTTCGCTGAGTTTGCCGCCCAACCTGGGAATCTGGCGCTTAAATACAAACAGCTTTCCGGTCTCTGGAGATACTCGAACGAGCTCGGCGGTCTGACCTGCGACTCCCCCGCCAATAAATCTGGAGCCGCGTTCCAGATTTCAGTAAACGGCCCAGGACTCGTATCGTTTGAGGCGGAGCTCTCGGGAGCGGATGGGACCAACGCGATCCTCTGCATGGCCGGAAGTCAGACGCATGACCTGACCTTCACCCGCACCGCGCAGAACGTCTCGCTCGCCATACCCGCCGGTCCTCAACGTATCCAATGGTTAGTCCAGCGCGGCGCGAAGTCGCCCGAAGTCACGGGGATCATCCGTAACATCCGGTGGACGCCGCTCGCGGAAGCGTCAGAACCTGTACCGGCAAACGGACAGACAATCTTAAGGCGGAATTTCGCGGGACTCGCCTGGAGCGGCGAGTGTGATTACTACAAGGCCTATGCGGGGTTGACGCCCTCGACCATGAAACCCGTCGGAACCGGCGTTTTCGTGAATATGCCCATCCCGGCCGCGGCGTTGGAGGCTCTGACCGCTGAAGCCTTTGGTAACCCGATCTATTGGCGGATCGACGCCGTGCGGTGTGACACGTTCGGCGTCGAAGCGGTCATGCGCGGATCGGTGTGGAAAGTCGCGGTATTGCCGCAGGGCGTTCCCGAATTCGAAGCCGGTCGGTTTGCCAATGCCGAACTGACGGTCGGCGTGCAATGCGATGTGGGCCCGCTGGTGGTGGACCGCGGACTTGAGGGCCTGATGGCTTGCCGGATCGACACCGGTGCACTCCCTCCCGGTTTGCGCCTGTCCTTACAGAGCGGAGCCGTCGGCGTGTCCGGCGTGCCGACGCGCGCGGGTCACTATCAGGCGATGCTGCAACTCACACTCCGTAACAACACGAAGACCGTCAGAGGCACATCGCTTCTTCTGGACATCGTCGTCACGGCCCTTGAAAACGCGGCCGGCGACTTCGACGGCTGGGCCGACGGCAGCCTCTACGGCGAGGGCTCAGCGAGGCTCTCGGTCACCCCCCTGGGTCACATCACCGGCAAACTGTCCATGCGGGGAACGAATTACACGTTTAAAGCGTCCAACTTCAGCGCGATGACAAACGGATGCTGCACCGTTAAGACCGCTGCGAGCCATGGCGCCAAGACCGCCATACCGATACAGTTCAGCATCGACAAGAGCGGGGCGGTGACGGCAGGCTTTGTTGACGAACCCGAGGCTGAACTGGTGTTTGTCCGCAACGACTGGAAAGCCTTCGGCATGGCAGAGGTGTTGAATCAGGTTGCGGGCGTTTACCCGATTGAGGTGCCGGAAATCACACCCACACGAGCGGTGTCCTCCGGCGGAGGCTTGGTGACGCTCGCGGTCTCATCGGACGGCGCTGTCCGACTTACGGGAATGCTGCCGGGTGGCACCCCGGTTCTGTCCTCAGGTACACTGCTGCTCGTCCAACGCCGTGAAACGCCGTCTGACCGTTTTGTGGTTGTGGTCTACGGGACGTTCCCCGGCACGAGAAGCTTGTGCCGCAGCATCTTCGGGGTGTTTGAAATCATTGCTGGCGCGAACGCCGGCGAACGGAATCTCCTGATGGAAGTCATCCCCTTGCGCGTATGGTGAGTCATCTGCTCAGACAACGCATCGGCTGAAGCGCGTCCGCGCTTCAGCCGGCGTGCGCCACGCCTAGACAAGAAATCACTGGTCCGTCATGACGGATTGGCCTTCTGCCAACCGTCCCGCGCGACCGGCGCCTGCCTGAGGCCCAACAGCCTCCTCAACGTTCCCACACCGTAGGTCCAGAGCGTGATCCAACAGACCGGCACGTGGTAGAGCCACGCCCGGTCGGGCTTCCGTATGAAACCGATGACCGCCTGAATCACCACCGGCAACACAGTGACCGTCGCAAGCGCAAACAAGACAATCCCCGTCTTGCGCTGCTTGTCCCACGGATAAGTCCGCTGCTTCTCCTGCGCGAAAAAGAGAAAATCGCGGATGCGCCGCCGCTGCTTCCGCGCAAAGTCTTCAAGCCTGGCGCAGTACAAATGAACAATGCCGGTCTTGACCTTGGCCACCGACCGGAGCCCCTGCCGCACCGCCTGGTGCATCACATCGATGTCGAAGAAATAGGGATCCCATGACACCTTGTCCAGCAGGCTGCGCCGGAACACGAAGCCGTTGGCGCCGATGGTGGGCAGCGCCTCCTCGGTCAAACTCAGCTTCAGGTAGCCGCCCATGTCTTGTTGATGGACATCGAGCCCGGTCCATTTACCGGTGACCGCGCACCACCGGTCATAGTTCCCGGTGAACAGGCACAGAGGGTCATTCATGCCCAGCAAGGCGAAGTAGCGCGTCAACGCGGGATCTTCCTTCCGGACGGTGTAGGCGATCGGTTCGGCGGCCACAATTTCCGCATCCGCGAACGGCGCGACCATCTGCTCCAGCCACGTTTCATCCGGCAAGAGGTTGTCGCTGTCCACCAGCGCGATCAGTTCGCCCGTGGACGCGTGGATGCCCGCCGTCTTGCCCGCCTCGCCGGTCTTGAGAGGATTCCCGACAATCACGTCAACGCCCATTCTCCGGGCGATTTCCAAGGTCGCGTCGGACGATCCCGCGTCCGCAATGACGATCTCATAGTCCGACCGCGTCATCCGCTGCGACAGGATCGCGCGCAGACAGGCCTCCAGCGTCTTGCCGGAGTTCAAGGTGGGTATCACGACACTGATGCTTGCGTTTGTCATTTCACGTTGCCTAAAAATCAAAGAGTCGGTTTTGAATTATAGCTGGCTGCCTGGAGCGAAAGAAGCACGATTTTTACAATTCACAGGCCTCCTGGCACAGGGCGGGCATAGGCCGCGTCCTCACCCAGCCCGGCGCGCATCCCGGCCGCGATTTCCTACAAAACATCCGACATATCAGACCGACACCTAGTGACAAATCAGCGGCTCATCCGATAGACGCTTTTTTCAAGAGCCTGTATCGTATGGGGGTAAAGGGTTTATTAACTTTTAGACCAACCTTAAAGACCTGTTGAAACACCCATTAATACAGCCGGGAGCATCCTCCCCTCAACAAGAAAGGTGCAGCCATGAGATCAAACGTCTGTCTTAATGCATCACTTCTTGGCGTTGGCCTTGCCCTCTCCACCGCGCCCCTGCCGTCCCACGCCGACTCGTTTGAGGGCAACTATGTTTACACCGTGGCCAACAACAAGGCTACCATCACCGGATTCAACCCCTCATATTCCGGCGCTTTAACCATCACAAACGCCTTGGGCGGTTACACTGTCACCCTGATAGGCAACAATGCTTTTTACTACTGTACCTACCTGACCGACGTGACGATCGGCAGCAGCATCATCGGCATCGGAAGCAATGCCTTCGCGAACTGCGGCAACATGGCCGGCGTCGCGATCGGCAACAACGTCACGAACATCGGAGACGGCGCGTTCTCCGGTTGCAGCAGCCTGACCAGCGTCACCATTCCCGACAGCGTCACCGGCCTCGGTTCCGGAACTTTTAACGGTTGCAACGGCCTGACCGGCGTCACGATCGGCAAAGGGGTCACCCGCATCAAGGACCGGGTATTCGCTTACTGCGGCAGTCTGACCGGCATCACGATCCCCACCGGCGTCACCAACATCGGGGACTCTGCGTTTGCGCACTGCGTCGGCTTGACGGGCCTTACGATCCCCAACGGCGTCACCAACATCGGCAATTCGGCGTTCCAGTCCTGCGACGGCTTGTCAAGCGTCACCTTCGGCACCCGTGTGACCCGGATCGGAAACCAGGCGTTCTCTGGCTGCTCCAGCCTGACCGGCGTCACCATCCCCGACAGCGTCACCGGCATCGGGGACGAGGCGTTCGCATTCTGCAGCGGGCTGATCGGCGTCTCGATCGGCAACGGCGTCACCGTGATCGGGGACGGGGCGTTTATGGGCTGTTCCAGCCTCACCGGCGTCACGCTTCCCGACAGCGTCCGCAGCATTGGAACGGCGGCCTTCGTAGACTGCACCAGCCTGCGCCGCGTCACGGTCGGCAACGGCGTCACCAACATCGGCGACGTGGCTTTCTCCAGCTGCGACAGCCTGACGGATGTCTGTTTCAAAGGTGAAGCGCCCGCCACCTGGCCTGATGTTTTTGACAGTTCCACCAACGCGATCGTCTACTATCTGCCGCAAGCGTCAACATGGTACACGCCCTTTAGCGGCCGGCCCGCGGTTCTCTGGAATCCGCAGGTGCAAGCCAACGTCAATTTCGGAGTGCAGGCCAACCGCTTCGGCTTCGACATCACCGGCAATGCTCAAATCCCCGTCGTGGTCCAGTCGCGCACAAACCTGACGTTCGGCGCATGGTTGCCGCTTCTCACAGACAGACTGGGGGCCGCCGGCACGCTCTATTTCAGCGACCCCGCCTCCCCGCCCCTCCCCGCCCGCTTCTACCGCATCGTCTGGCCGTAACCCCGCGCGCCCGCTCCTTCGGTCCAAGCCCGCTGCGCCTCCGCGACGGGCTTTCCTTTTTGGCGACATCCGCCTGCCAGTTACCGGTACCGGTTTCAGGGATGTGCCCGTCAGGTCCTCACCTTGGGGGTATGGCTACGAATCTCACAGCCCGGCGTGCTTGTCCCTGATCTTATCGGCCAGCGCGTCCAAGGCCGCGAAGTCAGCCTCACGCGGGATGCCTTTGCACATCAGCGCGCCGAGCACCTCCACTTTGAGATTGGGAATCAGGGCCGATATCTGCTCGACCGCCTTTGTGCCCCAACCGTAGGAACCGATGATGGCCGCATACTTCAGTTTGGGACGCAGCGCATTGGCAAGATGCGTGGCCGCGAAGACGCTCGGATGGGGACCGATATGAACCGTCGGCGTGCCGATCACGATCGTCGCGGCGTCCACAAGGGCCATCGCCAGCTTGCCGACGTCGGTGGTCGAAAGCTCGAATTTCTGCACCTTGACGCCTCTCTCGGCCAAAGCGGAGACCAGGTAGCTGACCATCGTCTCCGTGCTCCCGTGCATCGAAATATACGGAAGAACGACAAGATTCGAAACCCGGTCGGAGACCCAGTCCTCATAGGCGGACAGAATGCATTCGGGATGATCGAAGATCGGACCGTGGCTGGGCGCGATGAAATCGAACTGCAGGGCCCGCACCTTCTTCAGGTTGCTCTGGATCATCGTGCGGAAGGGCATCATGATTTCGGCGTAGTAACGCTTGGCGGCCTCGCAGACGTAGGGATCGTTGCCCGCGTAGAGATCGGTCGTGGCCAGATGCGCGCCGAAGAAGTCGCATGAGAAAAGAATGCGGTCCTCGGCAAGATACGTGCACATGGTTTCGGGCCAGTGCACCCAGGGCGTATGCACGAACCGGAGTGTTTTGCCTCCAAGGTCCAGCGTCTCGCCGTCCTCAACGGTTTGGATCCTTTCGGAAGGGATGTCCAGGTGATCGATCAGCAGCGCCTTCGCTTTTGATGTGCAAAGGACGACGGCCTGCGGGTACTTCTTCAAAACAACAGGAATGGCGCCCGAATGATCTTGCTCGGCATGTTGTGCGATCACGTAGTCGACACGCTTCACGTCTGCCAACTGGCGCATCAGGACGTCTGCCACGGCTGGATCGACCGCGTCCAAGAGTGCGGTTTTTTCCGTTCCGCTGACGAGATAAGCGTTGTAGCTGGTTCCGTCCGGCAGGGGCACCAGCGAATCGAACAGACGCCGATTCCAGTCGACAAATCCCATCCATTGAACGCCGTCGCAAATTTTTCGCGCCTTCATTTTTCGTTCCTCTTTCTTTTCGACAGTTATTCCGCTCCGCCGCCAGCGTCGCAGAGCCCAGCCGCCGGGTAGGTGATTGTAACGCCACGGACTTTCGCAAAGGGCGTGAGCGCATGCACCTGACGATGAGTGGCACTCATAATATGCTCCGTGTGGATGCCACGAACCAGCAAGGCGTCCGCGATCAGCGTTCGATGACAACGCCACGGCACCGCTTCCGCGCACATCAATACGGCTCGCTCCCGCTTGGCCAGCCGGATCAACTCCTCAAGGCTTTCGTTAAACTCGGGCGTCTGCATGTAATCCGCATACCCTCGAAAGGAGGCGTTGCGCCATCCGGCGTTGAGCGGATCGCGCTTCACATGGCGCAGGCCGCCGAGCCCCGGCAGATGAACATAACCCAAGCCGTATTCCTTCAATGAAACCGGCAGCTCGTCCCGATTGAATTGGGGATTATGCCGGGACCGCGGCACCGTCCGCACATCCACGACACACGTTGCCCCGTGGGCCTGCAGCAGGCCGATGAACTCCTCGATCAAGTGCGTGGAATGACCAATCGTCATTATCAGCGGCGAAGGATCTGTTACGGTGTTCACGTCCACAACAGGCCTCCTTTCGCTCTTGCCGTTGACTCCCAGCCCAACCGGACAAACCCCCAGCGGCGCGGTTTGCCCGCGGCCGCTGAGACGTTCCGTTCAGCATTTCCCGAAAACGTCGCTGTTCTCCGCGATCACTTCCTCGCAGATCGAGGAAAAATGCCGATACGTGTTGACGAGGGTGAATGTTGAAATCCCCCCCTCGTACAGGAAATTGTAATCAAACCAGAGATCTTTCCCGGTCACTGCGAAACGGACAAGAATGAGGTTGTCGTTCAGCTTGTTGGCAAAGGCTCGCTTGTCCTCTGCGGACAACTTGGTCTTCAGACCCCAAATGACGTAGAACGAGAGCAGCTTGCGTTCCACATCGATGCCGACAAAGGTGGGGATGCCGTTATTCAAAAGGACAAGGTCGCCGTCATCGTCACGGTCGGTCTCTACGGCCGCCGCCTTGAACAGGGCCTCGATGGCATCGACCGTGACTTCCTCATCCTTCAGAATCTTGTTCTTAATTTTCATCATTTTCTCCCAGTCAGTTTTGCTGCCTCAACGAACAGCGTGAATTTCATCGGCGTCAGTATACCAAGCCCCGACTTTGAAGGGAAGTGTGAGTGCGGCGGCACGTGAACAACGCGCACGTGAACAGCGCGAAGTATAATGCCCGCCGCGCTGCCCCAGAACCATCAACATGCACCAGAAGGGCAGAACCGGCAAAAGGATCCCAGACCGACTCATGTGCCGCCCTTTGACGCCTTCTAAACGAAGGCCAACAGCCCCTAAGCGCGCTAATGAACCGACGGACACATGCGGTTTATTCAGCCTAAAGGGGGATTTTCCTCTCCCTCCGCGCAACGTTTGTTAAAAATCCATTCCAAAAATATTTTTATGTGCCACACCCCCGCGAGCGCATCCCCCTCGCGAGTAGCCCGGGGGTGATCCTGAGGGTGCAGATGTAAGTACCCCCACCTCAGTTTTCACGCTTTTTCAGAGATGCGCAGCAGATCAGGCCCTGAAAACGAAAAACCCCGCTTTCATTGGTTTTAATCAACAAAAACGGGGTGATCTGAATGGCTCCGGCGGTAGGATTCGAACCTACGACCAATTGGTTAACAGCCAACTGCGCTACCACTGCGCTACGCCGGAATAAAGTGTCTGCGTCACGTCCCTCTGATAGGAACAAAGTGGGGGGAAATTTACATGATCAGACCCCGCTTGTCAATGCGCGAGTGTGCATTTTTTCCACCGCATTTTTTCCTTCGCAACCAGCTGTCGCGCGCCTCCCCCCTCTGCTCGCGTTCTTGGCCCTTTTGACGGACCCGCAAACAAACAGGCAGGGCCTGAAGTTGCCTTCACGCCCTGCCTGTTTAATACTCTGATCCTGTCGCCGAAGAACCGGCGACCCGGTCACTTACTTAGCGGCGGCGGGAGCCTCGGCCCCTTTGCCCTTGCCCTTAGCGTGAGCGGCCTTGCCCAGTTCGCGCATCTTGGCCTTGAACGCCGCCGGATCTTTCTCCTTGAGCGCGACCAGTTCCTTGTACTGCGCCGGGTCCTTCTCCTTGATCGCTTCCAGACGCTTGTTCATCATTTCTTCGCGCTGCGCTTCGGTCATCTGCTTGTGCTGACCTTTTTCACCCTTGGCCGGAGCCTTATCGGCTCCAGCGGCCGGAGGCTGCGCCAAAACAGTCATGCCCATCGCCGCCACCATCGCGCATACCAACATGATTGGACTCTTCATTGTAAACTCCCTACTTCTTAGTTGTGACCAACAGGTCGATTGTTTGCAATAAACGGGCTACCCCGGATTATATTGCCACACTTTTTAAGAGTCCTTTTTAATAGCCCCTTGCGCCCCCCCTGCGGGTGGGCTAAACTGAATCCCGTTTCTCCGAGTATCCGGCCGTCCCAACCGGCCATATCCACATTGCAAACTGACCGTCCCGTATGATCAAAGAACTCGCGCTCAACCTTTCGCCGCAGGACGCTGCCGACAGCACCCGCTACACGCTGCGCGTGGCGGAAGCGCTCGGCGTCGCCCCGGAGCGCATCTCCGCCATCCGCGTGCTGAGACGCTCGGTGGACGCGCGCCGCCGCCACATCGTCGTCAACCTCACCCTTCTGGCGGTCTGCGACGAGCCCGCGCCGACGTTCGATGCGCCGGCCTTTACCTTTGGCGACGTGTCCGCCCAAGATCCGGTGGTCATTGTCGGCGCGGGGCCGGCCGGCCTCTTCGCCGCGCTCCGGCTGATCGAGCGGGGGCTGAAGCCCATCCTGCTGGAGCGCGGCAAGGACGTCAGCAGCCGCAAGCGGGACATCGCCCAGATCCACCGCGAGCACGCCCTCAACGCGGAGTCGAACTACTGCTTCGGCGAAGGCGGCGCGGGCACCTTCTCCGACGGCAAACTCTATACCCGCTCCAGGAAGCGCGGCGACAACCGGCGCGCACTCGAAATCCTCCGCTACCACGGCGCGCAGGATTCGATCCTGTTCGAAGCCCACCCGCATATCGGTTCCGATCGGCTGCCGAACATCATCGCCGCGCTGCGGAAATCCATCCAGCAGGCCGGCGGGGAGGTTCACTTCGATACGCGCGTTGACGGTCTGAAGATCCGTGACGGGGCCTTGACCGGCGTGGTGACCCAGCGGGGAGAGCTGATTGAGGGACGGGCCGTGATCCTCGCCACCGGCCACTCCGCGCGCGACGTTTACGAAATGCTGCACCAGTCCGGCATCCTGCTCGAAGCCAAGCCGTTCGCCATGGGGGTGCGCATCGAACATCCGCAGGCTCTGATCAACGCGATTCAGTACCATCGCGACGCGCAGATGGCCTATCTGCCGCCCGCCGCCTACAGCCTGGTCCACCAGGCTTCTGGCCGCGGCGTCTACTCCTTCTGCATGTGCCCGGGAGGCTTCATCGTCCCGGCCGCGACCGCGGCCCGCGAGATCGTGGTCAACGGCATGTCGCCCTCGCTGCGCAACTCGCCCTTCGCCAACGCCGGGCTCGCCGTCGAGATCCGCGCGGAAGACCTGGCCGCCTACGCCGGGGACGGCCCGCTGGCGGGCTTACGGTTCCAGCAGATGCTCGAGCAGTCCGCCTATTTGAACGCCGGCGAGAAGGGCCTGACCGCTCCGGCCCAGCGCGCCACGGACTTTGTCGCGGGCAAGACCTCCGCCGACCTGCCGGCGACATCGTACCTCCCCGGCCTGGCCACCTCGCCGCTGCACGCGTGGCTGCCGGACGCGATCGGCCAACGCCTCAGGGAGGGGCTCAAAGCCTTCGACCGGCAGATGCGGGGCTTTCTGACCAGCGAGGCCGTGCTGGTCGGTGTGGAGTCGCGCACCTCCTCGCCCGTGCGCATTCCGCGCGACCGCGAGACGCTGCAGCACCCGCAGCTCAAAGGTCTCTACCCCTGCGGCGAAGGCGCGGGCTATGCCGGGGGCATCCTCTCCTCCGCGATCGACGGGGAAAACTGCGCCGGCGCCGTTGCCGACTGGCTGAACGCCTCCTCCACCCTTTAGGAGCATGACCATGATACCGAGCAAGACACCCATGGACGAGGCCAAACGGGCCCAGATCCGTGACGAGCTGTACCGCGACATCGCCACCCGGCAAGTCAGTTACCGCGAGAAGGCCCTCCGCATCCTCCCGCACATCTGCGCCAACTGCGCGCGCGAATTCGAGGGCAAGCGGCTACGTGAGCTGACTGTCCATCACAAAGACCACAATCATCACAACAATCCGCCGGACGGCAGCAACTGGGAGCTGCTCTGCCTCTACTGCCACGACCACGAACACGAGAAGACGCTGATCGGCGGCCATTACGAGGGGGCCCGCGCGAAAAAAGACACGCTCGCGCCCTCGATCTTTTCGCAGTTCTCCGCGCTCGACTCGCTCCTGCCGCCAGAAACAGCCACGCCTGACACGCCTCAGCCGCCAGAAAGCAAGTAGGCTGCCGGGTGACGCCCGAAGCGTCACCCTGACAGCCTGTCCCGCTTAAGCCGCTCGACCGGTTACAGCCCTTGCCCGCAGCACTTCTTGTACTTCTTGCCGCTGCCGCACGGGCACGGATCGTTACGCCCGATATTACGCATGTCAGCGGCGGGGGCATTAGGCCGCGGCGCGGGAGCGCGCTCGGCCTTCTCCATCGCCTGCATCATCGCATCGAAACCGGCCACGGCGGACTGCGGCACATCCGCTGACAGCTGCCGCCGGGGCGGCTCCTCGGTCTCCACATGCGGCTGCTCGCCGCCGGCCAACATATTGATGTCGTTGTGGATGGTCTGCACACGGGGACTGGAGACCGACATCATCCGGTGGAAGTTCTGCATCGTGGTGGCACGGAACACCGAGGTCGCGACTTCGGTCTTGATGTTCGTCATCAGCTCTTCGAACATGCTGAACGCCTCGCGCTTATACTCCACCAGAGGATCGCGCTGGCCGTAGGCGCGCAGGTTCACGCCGTGCCGCAGCTCATCCATCGCCCGCAGGTAATCCTGCCACTGCTGATCAATGCAATTCAAGAAGACCGAGCGTTCCATGAAGGGCAGCACCTGCGGGTCCTCCATGGAGCACTTGAGCTCATACGCCTCCGCCACACGGGCATAAATCAACTCGGCGGCCTTCTCGGGCTCACCCTTGAGCGGTGCGATCTCCTCCAGGCGCACCGCGATGGGGAACGTGTCCAGCGCCCACTCCACCAGTTCCTGCGGCACCGCGTCTTTGGCGGAGGTCATGAATTTCTCGGCCTGAGTCAGGATCAGGTCGTTGAACACATCGAGGATGCGCTCGTGGGCGCTTGCGGACAACAGCACTTCGCCGCGCAGGTCATAGACCACGGTGCGCTGCTTGTTCATCACGTCGTCGTATTCCAGCGTGCGTTTGCGGATCGCGAAGTTCTGCTGCTCCACCCGGCGCTGCGCGGTCTCGACCGACCGGTTGAGCCATTTGTGTTCCAGCGCCTCGCCTTCCTGCATTCCCAGGCGTGTCATGATGCCCGAGATGCGGTCCGAACCGAAAAGCCGCATGAGGCTGTCTTCGAGCGAGATGTAGAACTGCGAGGAGCCTGGATCACCCTGACGCGCGCAACGGCCGCGCAACTGGCGGTCGATGCGGCGCGACTCGTGGCGCTCAGAACCGATCACATGCAGTCCGCAGGGTTTCTCGACCAGCAATTCCCGCAACGTCTTCGGCCCGTTGTCGTACTTCGCGGCGAGCGGAAGCTGCGACTTGATGGTCGATTCCGGCACCCACACGACCCCCTGTCCCAGCTTGATGTCTGTGCCGCGGCCCGCCATATTGGTGGCGATGGTCACCGCGCCCGGCTGCCCGGCCAACGAGACGATCTCGGCCTCGCGGGCATGGTTCTTGGCATTGAGCACATTGTGAGGGATCTTGGCCATGCGCAACATGCGGCTGAGCACTTCGGAGGTGTCGACCGTCACCGTACCGAGCAACACGGGTTGCAAGCGCTGGTGGCGGGACTCCACCTCCGCGATGATGGCTTTATATTTCTCGCGCTGCGATTTGTAGATCTGATCGTTGCCGTCCACGCGGCGGACCGGACGGTTGGTGGGGATCACCACCACGTCGAGCTTGTAAATGTCGTGGAACTCCGAAGCTTCGGTCTCGGCCGTGCCGGTCATGCCCGCGAGCTTCTTGTAGAGTCGGAAGTAGTTCTGGATCGTGATGGTGGCGAGCGTCTGGGTTTCGCGCTCGATCTCAACGCCCTCTTTGGCCTCGACCGCCTGGTGCAGCCCGTCGCTCCAGCGGCGGCCCGGCAGGATGCGGCCCGTGAACTCGTCGACGATGTAGACGTGGTTTTCCTGCACCACGTAATCGACATCCTTCTCGTATAGGCAGTAGGCGCGCAGCAGCTGGTCGACGTTATGGACACGTTCGCTGCGGATGACAAAGTCGGCCTGGATCTTCTGGCGCCTGATGTTGCGCTCCTCCACGCTCAAGGCTGTATCGCCATCAAGCGCCGACAGGGCGGAGACGAGATCCGGCATCACGAACATTTCAGGATCGGAGGGCGAAAGTTTCTCGCTGCCCTTATCGGTCAGCGACACCTCGCGCGTGCGCTCATCGATGGTGAAGAGCAGCTCTTCGCGCAGATCGCGGGCGAACTCCTTGCGCATCTCGGTGAGCATCATGTTCTCAACCTGCTCGTGCAGCTTGCGGACGGCAGGCTCTTCGAGCAGGTGCAAAAACTGCTTGTGCTTCGGCATGCCGTGATACACCTGGTAGAGCTTGTGCATCGCGGCTTCGGTGTCTTTCTCATCCACCGCTTTCTTCGCCTCGGCGATATGGCGGTTGCAGATTTCCATCTGCTCGCGCACCAGCCTCTCGATGTGCGGCGTAAACTCCATGTACTGCGCGGTGGAGGAGTGCGCGGCCGGGCCGGAAATGATCAGAGGGGTGCGCGCCTCGTCAACAAGAATGCTGTCCACCTCATCGATGATCGCATAATAGTGGCCGCTCTGCACCACCTGGGCAGGCTCAGAGGCCATACCGTTGTCGCGCAAGTAATCGAAGCCGAACTCGCTGTTGGTGCCGTACGTGATGTCGCACGCATATTGTTCGCGCCGCTCGGACGGGCTCATGTGGTTTTGAATGCAGCCGACCGTTAACCCGAGGTATTCGTAGATGTGCCCCATCCACTGCGCGTCGCGGCTGGCCAGATAGTCGTTCACCGTGACCAACCGGACGTTCTTGCCGCTCAGCGCGTTCAGATAGAGCGGCAGCGTGGCCGAGAGCGTCTTGCCTTCGCCCGTCTGCATCTCCGCGATTTTCCCCTGGTGCAGCACGATACCGCCGACCAGCTGCACATCGAAGGGCACCATGTCCCAGACGAGGGTATGCCCGCAAACATCGCGCGAGGTGCCGCACAGTCTGCGGCAGGCGTTCTTCACGACGGCGAAGGCCTCGCACAGGATATCGTCCAGGGTCTCTCCCGCCGCAACGCGGCTTTTGAACTCCTGGGTCTTGGATTTGAGCGCGTCCTCGGAGAGCGACTGGTACGACTTCTCAAATTCGTTGATACGGCTGATGATCGGCTGGAGCCTCTTCAGGTCCCGGTCGTTTTTGGTTCCAAAAAGTGTTTTAATAAGATTCATGAATCAACCTTGTCTCAATTGGCGAAGGAAACTCCACCGGAAATAAGAAATGAAACGTAATTTTTAACATACTCCGCCGCTTTCTTCCAGTTCAAACGCCCTGCGACTGAAAACCTTTGACCGCTAAAAACCAAATCCTGACTTGCAAGAGCAAATGCACGCAGGCGATAGAGCGGCGAGATGATTTTCATGCGGCGTTTTCCTCGAAGTAACGTTTGACCTTCTCTTCTGCGGAGAGACCGTCGAGGATTTTGC
>JAHFSX010000006.1 GCA_023269675.1 Verrucomicrobiota bacterium | reverse complement strand
TCTTCATCGGGTGCGGCGTGGGCCAGACGACGATCGCCAAGGTGACGGTGAAGGCGCTGCCCTTCTTCCTGGCGATGATCGTCGCGCTGATGCTGATCACCTACGTCCCGTGGATCTCGCTCGCGATCCCGAGGATGTGCGGCCTGCTGAAGTAGCCGCGAGCCGGAGCCTGTTGCGAGTGCGGGGGTCCTGTTCGCGTGACGGGTACGGCTTGTCATGGCGGGGAACGTTCTGGTATTTGAGGACGATATGGGGCTGAGGTTCAAAATACGTGTGTGCCACTGCAGTCGAAACTGGCTTGCATGGTGCGCGCGGCTTAGCTGCGTGCTGTTGTTTAGCGTCGCAGCGTTGTCGATGCACGGTGACAGGCAGGTCCACCGTCTGCCGCCAGTGGCGCGGGGCCTGAGCGGCGCGCCTCTGCCGGAGGGGGCAGGCAATCTCTGCATTGAAACCCGGCAAGCGGAAAGCGACGTGATTCTGCCGGGCGGGCGTGATAACGACCCTTTTCTGGCTTTTCTGCTGCTGCGGGCGGCATGGGTTCCCTGTCCCTGTCCTTTCGTTAAGCGCGAACATCTGTTGTCGGAGACATGGGCGGTCCGTGTTTGGGTCTCGCCACCGGGCGCACGGCCTTCCCATCTATATATGCTCGCGAAGTCTTCACAACTCCGCTGTTGATTCCTGGGTGACGCTTTCTTCTTTCCTGAAGCGGCGGGCTGACGGTTGTGCAGTCGCCGGTCAAGTGTTCATCCAGTGTCAAAGGAGTTTTTTTATGTTCAGCTTCAAAGGCAACGAAGGCGCTATTTTTTCCGTGCTGTTTCTGATCGTCATGATCGGATTCGTCATCTATCGCGCTGTCGTGGGCGATTAAACCGCGCTGAGCGACGCACGGGCCCGCGCATCCGAGATTTCGGATGTGCGGGCTGGCTTGCTGGACGGAACAGCCTGTCAGGGCATCAGGGGAGCCTCACGGTCATAGCCGCGCTGCTGACGGGCATCGGTTGCGGGGCAAGAAGCCGACGCGACCACAAAAGGCGATCCGCTCGACGCCTTCGAACCGTGTATCCAACGTCACAAGAGTGGGAATAAAGGGCGTGCAGAAGGGAGGTTGACGGTTTTCGCCCCCTCGCGCATACTACCCGTTACTGCTGGATTCGCCCGTAGTCGGCAGATGCGAGGGGCGCCCTGCGCCCCGTCCATTCTCACGCCAGAGAATGGTCCAAAAGTCGTAACGGTCCCCCGGGCCACCTCGGAAAGAATACTGCAATGATCCGTCATCTGCTCTGCGCGCTTGTCCTGGCTCTTGGAATCTCCGCCCAGGCGGCGGAGCCCGACCGTGTGACCGCCGAGAATGCCCATGTGCGCATGGTCTTCGGTACGCGGCCCGTGCCTGCCTTGCGGGAGCTGACACATAAGCCTTCGGGGACGAAGCTGATCGCCGAGGCGGGAGGCGGCGCCCTGTTTGTCTTGCAGATCGCGCAGACCAATGGCCGCTTGTTAGCGGTCGAGAGCCAACAGGCCAAGACGGGCACGGTTGAGGTCAGTCCGGCCACCGGGGGCCAGCGCATTCGGATGACGTTTGAAGGGCTCGGGCCTTCCGGCGATCTGCGGGTCGCGCTCGACGGACAGCTGGACGACGCCGAACCGTTTGCCCGCTGGTCGATCGCCGTGGAGAACCCGAGCCGTCTGCGCCTCAAGTCTGTCAGGTTCCCCTGTGTCAGTGCCGTGCCGATGATCGGTTCTCCGGAAGACGATTTCTTGATCGGTCCGGCGTTGCCGGGCGTCATGATCGAGAACCCGTGCACGAACTGGCCGGCGCAGTACGCGATCGCGTGGAAGTATCCGGGCGAGCAGTCGGCGCAGTTCTGCGCGTATCAGGACCGCGCGGCGGGCGTGTATTTGGCGAGCATGGACACGGCCGGCTACGGACGCAGCCTGGCCATCGCCAAACGGAACAACACGCTGACCCTCTCCCAAGAATACCAGCTGGCGGACGAGCCGGTCGAGCAGTGGAAAAGCCCCTACGAGACGGCACTGGGCGTGACTTCGGGCCCCTGGCAACAGACCGCAGACCTTTACAAGCGCTGGGCCGTGCGCCAGTCCTGGTGCGCGAAAACGCTGGTCCAGCGCGATGACATCCCCGCCTTCTGGAAGCAGGGCCCTTGCATCCACACGTGCGAGGTCCGCACCTACGGCACGAACCGGCTCTGCGCCGGTTCGTACTATCCGAAGCTGCTGGAGCACTTCCAGTCGTTGCGCGCGAAGATCGGCGGGCCAATGATAGCCATGCTGCCCGGGTGGGAGAACTATCGCCGCTGGACGGCCGGCGCGTACTTTCCCGTTTATGACGAAGGGGAGGCCACGGGCGTGATCGGACGGCTGCGGCAGGACGGTTTCCGCACCTTTGTCTTCCTCTCGGGTCTGTTCTACACCTACCGGAACGAGGGACGCGACGGCGGCGACGTGCCCGGGTGGCAGCGCTATGTCGACTCGTTTGTGATCGATGCCGGGTCCGGTAAACCCAAGACCTATGTGCTCGACGAGTCCTTGCCCGGCAAGGATAACGTCTGGAAGAGGCACTCCTATCAGTTCTGCCCCGCCGCGCCCGGCACGAAGGCGTTTTTCTGCTCGGTGATCGATCAGCTCCACGCTTTGGGCATCGGCATCGTGCAGATGGACCAGAGCACCAGCGGCGGAGGCGACGTCTGCTACAGCACGACGCACGGTCACGCGCCCGGGGTCGGCGTCTATCAGACGCAGGCCTTCCGCCAACTGCTGACGGACCTCAGGCGGCACGGCCAAGCGCAGGACCCCGAGTTCATGCTTGCGCACGAGGAGCCGCACGAAGAGCTGATCCAGAATTTCGACGCCTTCCACACCCGGGAGTTCCGCGAGCGCTGGTGGTATCGCAGCGCCCCCGGTGCCCGCGGCATCCCGCTCTTCACCTACCTCTACCACGAGTACGCCATCGCCTATGGCGGCGAAGGGCCGAGTGCGGGGGCCGCGAAGAACCCGGTCACTGTCCGCGAGATGGCGGTCAATCTGGTGACCGGCAAGACCCCGGCTGTCTCCGTCTGGTCGAATCAGAAGGCCATGGCCGAGGCGCACGAGGATCAGATCAAGATGCTCCGCAACCACACGAGCCTGCTGCAGACCGAGGCGCAGCGGTTTCTCATTCTCGGACGCATGCTTCATCCGCTGGCGCTCGAGGTCCCCACGGTCACGCTGAAACTGGGCGCCAAGGGGCCGACGGGCTGGCGGCAGGTGCCCTTCGAGGAACACGCCGTCTTGACCAGCGCATGGCAGTCGCCCGAGGGGTTGGTTGGGCATTGCTTCGTCAACATCACCGACCAGAAGCAATCGCTGTCCTTGTCGCTCGACACGCGGGGCGCGGCCGGCTGGGTCACGGCTGATATCGATCTCTATCGCGCCGGGTCAACGGAGCCCCGGTCCCTGTGCCGCGGCGCCGCTTTGCCGCACCCGCACTCGCTCGAGCTGGAGCCGCTGGAAGCCGTGTTCATCGTGCTCCGCCCGGCCAAGCAGCCGGAGGTGCGGCCGCGCCCGAGAAGGTGAAGGAGCCGCACGTGAGGTTCGGCCAATGGAGCCTTGAAGAGGTCGCGCCGTCAGTTGGAAAAGACAAAGAGACGAAGAAACAAAAAGCGCAAGGACTCGAGGCAAAGAATAAGGAAGATGTGAAGCTGACGGAACGCCTCGGAGACGGCCCGGTTCCGGTATGGCTGCGAAGAGGCGGCGGACGCGGGGAGAAGGTGGCCGGGCGGGGAGTCTCGGCGTCGTCCGGATTTAAACGACAAGCATGACGTTGTTGAGCGTGCCGTGCTCGTTTTGGACCCAGTCGGCGCATTCGTGGTCGGCGTGCCAGGTGCCGTCGATCACGAACTTGTATTGGTGGGCGCCCACGGGGAGGTATAGGGTCGCGCAATAGACGCCGTCGCCCTTTTGGTCGGACATCTGCCTGTCGGTCGTATCCCAGTTGTTGAAGGTGCCGGCGAGGAATACCGTGCGGCCGGGGTCGGCGCGGAAGGTGACGGTGACGCGCCTCATCACAGGCGTGTCGTTTGTCGTGGCGGTTTTGAGTAGCATCCCTGTTTTCCCTTAAGCTTAAGCGGACCGGCTTATGACGCCCTGAGTCCCGCGTGCCGACGGTCGCCGTATGATGGACCGCCCCCCCGCGTTGGCGGGAGGGGTCTCTCAGACCTTGATCACGCTGTTGAGGGTGCCGAGGGCGTTGCGCTTCCAGTGGGGGCACTTCTCATCCCTGTGCCAGACGCCGTCGACCACGATCTTGTATTCGTGGGTTCCGGCGTCGATCAGCAGGGTCGCCTTGTAGAGACCGTCTTCCGGGTGGTAGGTCAGCGGATGCGAGGTCGGGTCCCAGTTGTTGAAGGTGCCGGCGACGCAGACCCGGCTGTCCCGTTGGGCGGCGACCTCGAACTGGATGGCCTTTCCGGTTTCGCGCTCCATCAGCCGCATCAGGCTGTCGACCAGTCCGGTATTCCGAGTCGGGGGCCTTGCGGGTGTGAGCGGCTCATGGGTCTTCGGGGATACGGCTGATTTGGTCTTTGGCATGGTGTCTCCAAGTGGCGGGTCTGCACGACCGTCGGCCTCGATGCGCGGCGACAGTCGGTCGGCGCCTTCGGGCAGAAACGGGAGCGTTATTAGACACCTTTGTCCGGCAAATAACAATCGGGCGACAGCCTGATTAATGCGTCATCTTATTTAGCCGGCACCTATGGTAAATAGCCCGATAGCGATAGGACAAATGCTGAGAATACGGAACGTGTCGAAGGGCGTGCTGCGATTGCGGGGGGAGGAGGGCAGCGGGGCACCCCTCTGCATCGTAAGGATGTGAGCCCGGGACGCGACATTGGCGAGGATGGCCTTGCGCCGACTTGTCTTCCCGCACTTAAAGAGGGTCTCTTTCCGCTGAAATCCTTCGGTGACCGGCGGGCGCAGCGATGTGCGAAAGCCGTTGCCCTCTTTTACTTCTCCCGACGTTCGATGCGCTCTTGCTTGAAGGTCGTTCCCTTGGCGACGTCAAAGTCCTTCGCCTGATTGTAGATCAGCGAGTCCGTCACGCTGTGGGCTTGGCCGGCGAATTTGAAGGCGGCGCCCGCATTGTCGTGCACGCGGCAGTTCTTGTAGGTGGTGATGCTGTGGTTCACATCGGCCACGCCGCCGTCGGAGGAGCCGTTCCAGGCGATCTCGGCCCCGTCCACATCCATCTGCACGGTCTCGTGGGCGCTGATCCCCTCGTCGCAGTTGGAGAACGCCCGCACGTTCTCCAGCCGGATGCCCACCCAGGCGCCGTGAATGTTGAACCCGTCGTTGGACGCGTGCACGGCCGTGATGTTCCTGACAATGATGTGGGAACAGGCGATGGTCACGCAGCTGATGCCGGCCTTCGGCGGCAGGATGATGCGCGTTTCCCCGGGCTTTTTGGTCGGAGGCCAGCGGAAGTAGAGCAGCCCCTCGGGCGTGCAGCCCATCTGGCCGGGCTTGAGCGCGGAGGGGGGCAGGAAGCGGAAGGCCTTGGGGTCGGGAGCGGCCCGCTCAGCCGCTCGGTCCCGCGCGAGGGTGACCGGCGTCTCATCCAGAAACAAGGCTGTGTTTTGTCCGTCAGCCACGGGCCTGGGCCCCGAGAGCGGCGCGCTGGAGGTCCACACGTCGCCCTCCTTCTTCCAGGCGTGGCCGGTGACGTCGACGCCCAGATCGATGACCATGCCCTTGCCGTCAAAGACCGCCGGCGCCTCGGCCGTGCCCCCGTGAGCCAGGCGCAACGGCTTGTCGGTGACGTCGCCCGCGCCGGCGAAGCCGGCGGTCAACGCGCATGCGACGAAGAGCGCGATTGTGATTCGAAGGCGTTTCTTCATTTTGCGTTCCTGTTGTTTTAACTCACTTGGCCTAACCTGAACCCAATGAATACGGTTAACACAAAGACTCGAAGACGCGAAGGAAACTGCGCGGGAGCGTTTGAAACGTGTTGAAGGTTAGGCGGCGAGAAAACGATTTGCGGGCGTGTTTTTTTATGGAGTGCGGTGACAAGCGTCGCGCGGCACCGCTTTCTGGCCGGTCCAAGCAAAGCGGCGTCGCGCGACGCTTGCCGCCGCACTCCACATCACGCCTGCCTGACGCGACGCCAACCACAAATCTGCCATTCCCGTTCAACCGTTTTCAACCGCACCCAAACCACACGGCCGGCGATGTTTCTTCTTTGAGTCTCTGTGCGTTTGTGTTTGAAAATCCGCTTGTGACACGGATAGCCGTGACGCGCCCAACCGCTGTGGGCAACGGTCCGGTCAGGGTGTCGCGCTTTCCAGAGCCTCGTCCAGCAGCTCCAGGGTGTGGCGCACCTGGACCGCGGCGCCGTCCTGGTCGAAGCCGCCGCGGATCTGCATGACGCACCCCGGGCAGTCCATGGCGACGACCGGAACGCCGGTGGCCTTGATGTTCCGGAGTTTGCGCTGCAGCATGGGCGCGGCGATCTCGGGCAGCTTCAGGGAGTAAGAGCCGCCCATGCCGCAGCAGGTGTCGCACTCGGCCATCTCGGAGAGCTCATATCCGGCTTTCCGCAGCAGGTCGCGCGGCGGCTGCTCGGCGTGCAGCGTGCGCTTCAGGTGGCACGAGTCGTGATAGGTGAGGGCGCCGAGCTTCTGCCCCTCTTTAAGTGTCAGGCGGCCCTCCTCCACCAGCCGCGCGACGAGCGTGGAGAAGTCGACGGTCTTTGCGGCCAGCGCCTTGGCCTGCGGCAGCCACTCGGTCTGGCCGAGGCTCTCGAAGGTCAGCTGGAACTCGCGCGTCAGCGCCGCGGTGCAGGTCGGGCAGGCGGAGACGACCCAGGTCGCTTCGTCGCCCGCCAGGGCCTTGAGGTTGTCGACGGCGTTCTGCGCGGCGACCTCGTAGGCGCCGCTGTAGCGGGCCGGCGCGCCGCAGCAGGTCTGGGCCTGCGGGAAGACGACCTCGATGCCGGCCTTGTTCAGGATGCGGATCAGGGCCTCGCCCATTTCGGGGTAGGCGAAGTCGATCAGGCACCCCGCGAAGAAGGCGGCCTTCTCCTTGAAGCGCGGCTGGGCGATTTTTTTGAAGCGGTCGCGGAAGGGCTCGGCCACGATGGCCGGCAGGCTGCGGCCGTCGGTCAGGCCCGCCAGAAACATCGGCAGGTGGCGGATGAAGCGGCCTTTGACGAACGGCCGGTCCGCCAGCGAGGCGGTGCGCAGCATGGCGTGGAAGAGCGTCCGGTTGTTGACGACCTGGTAGATCGCCTGCTGCAGCAGGGGCAGGCCCTCCTCTTTGACCAGCCGGCGCCGCAGCTCCATGATCAGGTCGGGGATGTCGATCTTGCCGGGGCAGACCTCCTTGCACGCGCCGCACTGGATGCAGAGGCCTTGGATCTCCCCGGAGGCTTTCAGCGCGTCGAACCAGGCCGTGAGGATGGTGCCGATGCCGCCGGTGTAGACCTTGCCGAAAACGTGGCCGCCGACGAGGCGGAAGATCGGGCAGACGTTGAGGCAGGAGGCGCAGCGGATGCACTGCAGCGCCTGCTTGAACTGCGGGTCCCGCGCCATCTCGGTCCGGCGGTTGTCCAAGAGGATGATGTGCAGCTCCTTGAGGGAGCCGTCGCTGTTCGGCGTCTGGCCGGTGATGATCGAGACGTAGCTCGTGAGCGCCTGGGCGGTCGCGCTCTTGGGGAGCGCCTGCAGGATGGGGGCGATGTCGGCGAAGGCGGCGACCAGCTTCTCGATCCCGACCAGCGCGACGTGGATTTTGGGCAGGGAGGTGACCAGCCGGGCGTTGCCTTCGTTGGTCATCAGCACGAGGCTGCCGGTCTCGGCCACGGCGATGTTCGCGCCGCTGATGCCCATGTCGGCCTCGAGGAACTTCGGACGCAGGGTGTCGCGGGCGACCTTGACGAGCCGCGGGATGTCCGCGGTCAGCCGCTCGTCGACCGCCTCGCTGAAGAGGTCGGAGACCTCCTCCTTGGTCATGTGGATGGCGGGCATCACCATGTGCGAGGGGGTCTGGCCGGCCAGCTGGATGATCCATTCCCCGAGGTCCGTTTCGTTGACCGTGAGTCCGGCCTTTTCCAGGAAGGCGTTGAGGTGGATCTCCTCGGTGGCCATGGATTTGGATTTGACCACGGTCTTGACGCCCCGGTCGCGGGCGACCTGCAGGATGTACGCCCGGGCCAGGGCGGGGTCGCCCGTCCGGAAGACCTTGGCGCCGCGCGCCTCGGCCTTCTGCGCGAAGAGGGTGGCGAGGCTGTCGAGATGGGCGGCGGCGTACGACTTGCGGTCGGCGATCACGGTGCGCAGCGCCTCGAAGTCGATCCCCTCGTAGGCCTTGGCGCGGTTGACCTTGTAGGCTTCGGAGAATTTCCCGAGCGCCCCGGTGAGGTTGGCGTTGTTGAGGGCTTTCTGGATGGAGGCTTTGA
Organism: Verrucomicrobiota bacterium; assembly: GCA_023269675.1. Lineage (GTDB taxonomy): Bacteria > Verrucomicrobiota > Kiritimatiellia > RFP12 > UBA1067 > JAHFSX01. The sequence continues at coordinate 240,592 of JAHFSX010000006.1, read as the reverse complement.
ATGTTTTAGACATAAGATTCCTGCACGGCGATTCGTGGACGACACGGAGGTCGTCCCTCCAGGTTTCAGAGAAGCAAGCCTTCAGAATTCATGGGGGGCGGGCTCCGTCCCGGCCACAGCTCCCGGCGTGTGGGTTCGCGGCGCCATCAGACCTTGGCCTCCAGGTCGTCGACAAAGAGGATCACGAGCCGCTCGGGGCCGTGCACGCCGATCGTGAGCACGCGCTCGATGTCGGCCGTGCGGCTGGGTCCCGTGATGAGGGCGATGTAGCCGGACGCCTCCGGGTTCACGCGGGTCAGCAGCGCCGGCAGGTCGGGGAGGAGCCCCGCGGTCGGGACCAGCGCGAGGTGGATCGAGGTGAGGGAGGAGACCAGCCGCTGCGCGACCGCCGTGGCGTCCTGGGCCAGCGTGCCGGTGTCGGCCAGGGCCCACGCCATCTGGCTGATGCCGAACTTGGCCGCGGCCGCCCGTTCGCGGGTGACGTCGAAAGAGAGCCCGGAGAGTGCCGCGAGCGGCTGCCGGTCGAGTCCGTCGAGGAAGGTTCCGCCGGCCCACAGGGCCTGCGCGTGCGGAGTGTCCGCGAGCCCCTCCGCCTGCAGGAACGCGAGGATGAAGTCGAGGGCCGCGGCCCGCGTGGGGAAACGGTGCACCTCGGCGCGGGCCTCTTCGGCCTTGGTTTTAAATCGGTTGAACATGCCGTCTGCCTTTCGCCGCTTGACCTAAACGGTGCAGGGGAGCTTAGGCGATCAGGGGAGAGCGTGTCAACGCGCTTTTCTTGTCAGGCGAATCGGTGTGCGCCACCTGCGCCGGGGCCGCCCGCTCCATGACCGGGGCCGGCTAAAGCCGGTGCAACAGGCCCGGGTCTTCGCATGTTGTACCGGCTTTAGCCGGCCCCGAGCACCCGTCGATGCCTTGTTATTCAAAGGTGCCTCATGCACCCGGGTAAACCTGCTTGACCATTACAGACGGGCGGTTATACAATCACCGGACAATGTGGAAAACGAACGGATGCGAGGGACAATGAAACAGTTGGCGAAATATTCGATGGGGGTCGGGGACCGGTTCGGGCATCAGGGGCGGGCGCAGCTGGAGGCTTTCCGCCTGCTGATGCAGCGCGAGCGGGTGGAGGTGTCGCCGGTCTGGAACAAGTCGAACCGCGAGCACACGATCATCGGCACGAAGCCGGAGTCGGTGCGGAGCGAGGCCGACGCGGCGGTGCGGGACGCGGGCTGGACGCTGCCTTACTATGTCGACGCCGACCACATCAGCCTCAAGAACGTGGACGGGTTCGTGGCCGCTTCGGATTTTTTCACGCTGGACGTGGCGGACTACATCGGCGAGACCATGGACGAGGGGGAGATCTACGGGTTCGTGGCGCGTCACCCGGAGCTGGTCGGCGCGCACGCGGTCGAGGGGCTCGCCGAGCCGGTGGTGCTGACGCGGGCCCAGGTGACGGAGCATCTGCGCAACACGCTTTTCGCGATCCGGCAGGCGGGGCGGCTCTACCGGCACATCGTCGAGAAGAAGGGCACGGACGCGTTCGTCACCGAGGTCTCGATGGACGAGACGGTCCTGCCGCAGACGCCCGAGATGCTGCTCGTGATCCTGGCGGCGATCGCGGAGGAGAAGATCCCGCTGCAGACGATCGCGCCGAAGTTCACGGGGCGCTTCAACAAGGGCGTGGACTACGTGGGCGACGCGGCGGTGTTCGGCCGCGAGTTCGACGCGGACGTCTGCGTGGCGCGCTACGCGGCGCAGCGGTTCGGCCTGCCGGAAAACCTGAAGCTCAGCATCCATTCCGGCAGCGACAAGTTCTCGCTCTATCCTTATGTGGCGCAGACGCTGAGGGCGCGGGGCGCGGGGGTGCATGTCAAGACGGCCGGCACCACGTGGCTGGAGGAGGTCGCCGGACTGGCGGTGGCGGGCGGGGAGGGGCTTTCCGTCGCCAAGGAGATCTACGCGCGGGCGCTGTCGCGTTTCGACGAGCTGTGCGGGCCGTATGCCACCGTGATCGACGTGGCCTTGGACCGGCTGCCGGATGCGGAGGAGGTCGCGGGGTGGGACGGCGGCCATTTCGCCGGAACCTTGCGGAACGCTCCGGGCGATTCCCGGTTCAACCCCGATTTCCGGCAGTTCATCCACGTCGCCTACAAAGTGGCGGCCGAGCTGGGGGACCGCTACCTGAACGCGCTTCAGAAAAACGAGGCGGTGGTGGCTAAACACGTGACCGCGAACCTGTACGAGCGTCACCTGAAGCCCATCTTCGGCGCGCTCGGCGGCTGAGACCGGCTTTTGGACAGGGCGGGGGCGGCGGCGCGCGGCTCGAATCGGGTGCAAGGTCGGTTTTTTGTGAAGGACGCGGTTTGTTGGTGTTTGCGTCATTCATGCCTGGACGGCGAGGGAAAGTGGACGGTGTGTGCGTAGCTCTGGTAGGGCGAGCGCTCCGGGCCGCCTTGCGTCTGGACCTGCTCATGTGCGGCGGCGCGGAGCGCTCGCCCTACCCGCTACGCATGAATCCCTTCGAAACACAGGAAATCCCGAACACCGCCTGGTTGCCGCCTTTCCCTCAATTTCTCGTGCTCTTCTTACCTTCGTGGTGATGATGCGGATCGCCACCTCCAGAATATTCACTTTGCACCCGGTTCGGATCCGCATTTCGAATCCGCATTTTTCGGTTTCGCTTGTTGGAGGGGCCGAATTTTTGTATCCTGTAGCGCCAACTTTCCCATCCGTCATGCCCGGAGCATGCCGCCGGATGCGAAAGTCACTAACCGACAAGCATGGAGACGACCACATGGCCTGCAAGAATACCGCCAGATGCGCCTGTAGCAGCATGGCTGCGAAGAAGCCCGCCAAGGCTGCCGCCGCCGTTAAGCTTCCCACCCAGAACGCGAAGCTGATCGCGTGGGTCAGCGAAATCAAGAAACTGTGCCAGCCCAAGAATGTGGTGTGGTGCGACGGTTCGAAGAAAGAGTACAAAGAGCTTTGCGACCTGATGGTCGAGGCCGGCGTGTTCACCAAGCTGAACGCCAAGAAGCGCCCGGGCTGCTACCTGGCCCGCTCGCACGCGTCGGACGTGGCGCGCGTCGAGGACCGCACCTACATCGCCTCGAAGAAGCAGGAGGACGCCGGACCGAACAACAACTGGCGCGACCCGGCCGAGCTGAAGGGCGTGATGCTGGAGCTTTACAAGGGCTGCATGAAGGGCCGCACGATGTACGTGATCCCGTTCTCGATGGGCCCGCTGGGCTCGCCGGTCGGGAAGATCGGCATCGAGATCACCGACTCGCCCTACGTGGTGGTCAACATGCACATCATGACGCGCGTGGGCGCCAAGGTGCTGAAGCAGCTGGGCGCGAACGGCGAATACGTGCCGTGCCTGCACTCCGTCGGCGCGCCGCTCAAGGCCGGGCAGAAGGACTCCTCCTGGCCGTGCGCCCCGATCGAGAAGAAGTACATCGCCCACTTCCCTGAAGAGGGCTCGATCTGGTCGTACGGCTCGGGCTACGGCGGCAACGCGCTGCTCGGCAAGAAGTGCTTCGCGCTGCGAATCGCCTCGTACCTGGCCAAGCAGGAGGGCTGGATGGCCGAGCACATGCTCATCCTCAAGCTCACCTCGCCCGCGAAGAAGTCCCACTACGTGTGCGCCGCGTTCCCGAGCGCCTGCGGCAAGACCAACCTCGCCATGATGGAGCCGACGCTCCCCGGCTGGTCGGTCCAGACCCTGGGCGACGATATCGCCTGGCTGCGCATCGGTGACGACGGCCGCCTCTACGCCGTCAACCCCGAGTACGGCTTCTTCGGCGTGGCGCCGGGAACCTCGTACGCGAGCAACCCGAACGCGATGCGCTCGATCACCAAGAACACGATCTTCACCAACTGCGCGCTGACCGACGACGGCGACATCTGGTGGGAGGACATGGACGGCGAGCCGCCGAAGCACGCGATCGACTGGAAGGGCAACGATTGGACCCCGGACATGCGCGACGCGGAGGGCAAGAAGGTCAAGGCCGCCCACCCGAACGCCCGCTTCACGGCTCCCGCGAGCCAGTGCCCGGTGATCGCCCCCGAGTGGGAAGATCCGGCCGGCGTGCCGATCAGCGCGATCCTGTTCGGCGGGCGCCGCCCGGCGACGATCCCCCTGGTCAACCAGGCGTTCGACTGGGCGCACGGCGTGTTCATGGGCTCCGCGGCCGGCTCCGAGACCACCGCGGCCAACATCGGCGCGGTCGGCGTGGTGCGCCGCGACCCGATGGCGATGCTGCCCTTCTGCGGCTACAACATGGCCGACTACTTCACGCACTGGCTGAGCATGGCGATCCGCACGGACGAGACCAAGCTGCCCAAGGTGTTCTTCGTGAACTGGTTCCGCAAGACGCCCGAAGGCAAGTGGCTGTGGCCGGGCTACGGCGAGAACAGCCGCGTGCTGAAATGGGTCTGCGAGCGCATCGAAGGCACGGCGAAGTTCCAGGAAACCCCGATCGGCATCATGCCGACCGCGGACGCCATCGACCTGAAGGGCTGCAACGTGTCCGCCGAGGACATGAAGGCGCTTCTGACGGTGGACGTCGAAGGCTGGAAGAAAGAGCTGGCCGGCGTCGCCGACTCGTGGGAGAAGCTCGGCAAGCGCATGCCGTTCGCCCTCAAGGCCAAGCTGGCCGAGATCCAGGCCCGCCTGAACGCCGCGAAGTAAGCGTTCTGTAGGTCGAATCGAAAAGGAGCCCGGGGCATCAGCCTCGGGCTCCTTTTTTTGTCGAAACACAATCGCTGAACTTGACATTAAAAAGGCCTAAAGTTACCATGACCCCAAACAGAGCCGAGTAAGTTTAGATTTGAACCGGAACGAAAGGTTGGATGGTTATGAAATTGAGCAAGCGAAGTGTCTTCATGAGGGTTTCCGCTGCGGCGGGCGTGGTGATGGCCGTTTATGGAACTGCGCGGGGTGCCGACGGCACGTGGACCGGAGCGCAAGACGCGATGTGGACGAACAGCGCGAACTGGAGCGCGACGCCTTACGCCGGGTACAACACAAACGAGAAGGCGACCTTTGACGGCGCCGGCAACGGCCATACGACGCTCGACATGACCGGGCTGTACAGCGTCGGAAGCATCACCTTCGACACGGCCAACGTCGCGGCCTACACCCTCGGCGCGGGGGCCGTCAACAGCCAGACGCTGGTGCGCGGCGGAAGCGGGACGTACTACCTGACGGCGTCCGCGGGCCACAGCCAGCTGTTCAACGCGGCGCTCCAGCTCGGCGGCAGCAACGTGGGGGGCTCCTATTTCTTCCGCAACGAGAGCGCGACGGAAACGATCACGTTCGCCGGCAATGTCACCTCGGGGGCCGGCTCGACGGCGGGCGTCAAGACCCTCGGGTGCTATGGCGCGGGCAGCCTCATCTTCAGCGGCAACCTCAGCAAAGGGACCGCCACGGCTCTGGTGCTGACCAACGCCCTCGCCGGCACGCTGACGCTGTCCGGCGCGAGCACGGTTCAGACGCTGCACCTGGGCGGCAGCGGCGCCACGGTCACGGATCTCGGCGGCGGGACCCTCGGTCTCTCCAACAACGGCGGGCTCGTCCTGAATGCGCTCGACGATGGCGCGATCAACGGCTCCGGAAAGATCTCGCTCAGCTCCACGCTCGCCGCGAGCGGCGAGAACGTGGTGGTGGCCGGCGGCAAGACGCTGACGGTCGATACGGAACTCGCGGGCACAGCCGGCAGCACGCTGGGCAAGGGCGGCGCCGGCACCTGCCGACTCACCGCCGCCAACAGCTATCCGGGCGCGGCCGCCGTCAACAACGGTCTCCTGATCCTCTCGGGCGCGAGCGGCGCGCTCGCCGCCGTCAGCGGACTGTCCGTCGCCGCGGGCGCGACCCTGAGCGTGGAGAACAGCGGCGCGGCCAATCTGGCCAACCGCCTGAACGACGCCGCACCCCTCACGCTGAACGGAGGCACCTTCGCCTTCGCGCACGGCGACGCCGAGGCGGACTACGCCGAGACGCTCGGCGCGCTGAACGTGGCCGCCGCGGGCAGCGTCGTCAGCGTTTCGCAGGCCGGAGCCGGATACACCTCGTCCGTGACGTTCGCGGCCCTGGCCCGCGGGGCTGGCGGAACCGTGGACTTTATCGGCACCGGGATCGGAGAGGACAACCGCAACCGGATCTTCATCGCCGGCCTGGCCGACGGCCTGATCGGCCTCTGGGCCACCGTCAACGGCACGGCGCCGGCCGCCTATGACAGCGCGCGGGGCGTGTACGCCTCGACGGCGTCCCCGGCAGAGATCGCGGCCCGCGGCCCCGACTCGGTGATTCCCGATGACGCGTTCGCGGAGGTGCGCATCACCTCGGCCGGCGACACCGGCCCCATCACCCTGGCCGGCGACCCCGTGAGCCACGTCGGGCTCCTTCGCCAGGATACGAACGAGCACGCCATCGTGCGCACCGCCGCCAAGACGCTGCTCGCTAGCACGCTGTCGGTCAGCGCCGGCCAAGGGCCCCTGACCATCGGCGAGGCCGTCGGCGACGGCACGCTGAGCGCGCTCAGCGCGGGCGGACAGCTCGCTTTCGTGAACGACTCGTCCAGCGCGCTGACGGTCAACGCGGCGATCGCCGACAACACGTCAGCGTCTTCCATCGGCAAGAGCGGAGCCGGCGACGTCGTTCTCAATGGCGCGATCACCTATACCGGTCCGACCGCGATCGATAACGGCACATTGACGTTCGGTGCCCATGCCGTTACACAGACGGTTGCGGGCGTCATCAGCGGCAACGGGGCGCTGGGCAAGAGCGGCACCAACATCTTGCATCTGTTCAACGCGAACACCTATTCGGGGACGACCTTCATCAACCAGGGTATTGTCCGCGTCAACCGCAGCGCGTCACTCGGTGCCTCGGCATCGGGAACCGTCATCGCTGACGGGGCCACGCTGGATGTGGGCTGCACGCCGGACGTGGGAGGCACGGTGGCGGCGAACACCCTGAACATGCAGCCAGAACCTATCACGGTGCAGGGCGCGGGCCTCTACGGGCAAGGCGCGATCGTCAACAATTCGACCGGCAGCCAGTACAACGCCATCGGAAAGGTCTCGTTGTCGGGGGACGCCACCTTCAGCACCCGTTCCCGCTGGGACATCCGCGACGGCACGCTGGCGATGAACGATCACGCGGTGACCAAGCTGGGCGCAGACATCTTCAGCTTGAGCTCGGTCGAGGTGACGCCCGGCGGCGCGGGCACGGCCGCGTTCGGCATCACAAATGGCGTTTTCCGCCTGCAGCGCACCACGCAGCTGAACGGTGGCGCGATGAACACGGTCACGCTGAGCAGCGGCACGCAGATCAATTTCTTTGACCTCGCGACGCCGCAGCCATGGAGCCTGATTTCCGAAGAGGGAACGTCGTACTTTATCGATAGCAGCAGCGCGACCACGCAGAACTTCTGGGGCGGGCCCATCACCCTCAAGGGCGCGGCGACCTTGGCCAGCTCCGGCGCCTTTTATGGCGGATTCGCGGGGGTTGTCTCAGGCGCGGGGTCGCTCCTCAAGACGAACGACCACACGTTCAGCATCACGGGGACAAACAACACGTACACCGGCGCGACGCGGATCAGCGGCGGAACGCTCAACGTGACGAGTCTGCGCAACCTCGGCGAGGCCTGTTCGCTGGGGCAGCCCACCTCCGTCGAGAACGGCACCATTAAAATCTATGCCAGCGGCACGACCGTCCGGCTCATTTACCTCGGGGCTGGCGACACCTGCGACCGCATCATCGACCTGGCGGGTACGAACGGACAGGCGGTTCTCAACCACTCCGGTACCGGACTTCTGAAACTGAACGGGTTCTCCGCCTCGGGCTTGGGCAACAGGACGCTTTACCTTCAGGGCAGCACCTCCGGCGTCGGCGAGATCGCCTGCATGATCACCAACGGCCTCGTCAGCGGCACGGTCGGCATCAACAAGTCGGGCACGGGCGCCTGGGTCCTGTCGGGGAACAACCGGTACAGCGGTTCGACCGCGGTGGACGGCGGCACGCTCACCTTTACCGGCGCCAATGTCTTGTCCGGCAGCACGACGGTGAATGCGGGTACGCTCGCCTACGCCGGCTCCAACGTCCTCTCCGGCAGCACCGCGGTGAATGGGGGGGCGCTCACCTATGCGGGCACCAACATCCTGTCGGGCTCGCTCGTCGCCAACAGCGGCTTTGTGACCATTTCGGGAACCAACGGGTACGGCAGCGCCGGCCTGGTCGTCGGCGGCACCAACAGGAACGCCACGCTCACGCTCGCCGCCGGCGCCAGCGTCGGCTGCGGCGGCGATCTCCGGATCGGCAACCCCGGCGGCAGCGGCGCGCTCTACATCAACGGCGCGTCGGTTTTGAACACGGCGTCCTCAGGCGACCAGAACTTCGTGTTCGGCCGCGATTTCGCCTACGGCTACCTCAACATGACCGGAGGCAGCGTCACCGCCGGCCGCTTCCAGATGGCCGGCGTGAACAACCCCGTCAGCGCCGCGCGGGGCCTCGCCCGCATCAGCGGCGGCACGCTCACGTTCAGCGACTATCTGCTTTTCTCGCGCAACCCCGGCTGCGAGTCGGTCCTGACCATGGACGGCGGAACCCTCAACCACAGCGGTGCCGGCAACAACCTCTGCCTGGCCTTCGCGGGCGGACGCGCGGAATTGAATATGACGGGCGGCACTCTCAACAACTCGGGAAGATCCGTGACCGTCCTCCAAAACAACGGCGCCGGCGCAACCGGCGTCGTCAACCTGTGTTCCGGCATGCTGACAACGGTGTCGTTCGCCAACTACTTCAGCGGCGTCGCCTTCCTTAACTTCTGCGGCGGCATGATCAAACCCAGCACGGCCTCTACTGTGTTCATCCCCTCCACGATGACCGGCGTCTATTCGTACGGCGCGTTCGGCGCTTACGCGGGTGGTGCGGTCATTGACTCCAGCGGCAATGCCATCACCATTCCCGCCGCAATCCGCGCCCCGACCGGACAGGGCGTCTCGGCTATTCCCCTCGCGAACCAAGGCTCCGGGTATATCGGCGAGCCCTACGTCTCCATCGAAGGCGGCGGGGGCGTCGGAGCGACCGCGGTCGCGAACATGGCGGACGACGGCACCGGCAGCAACACCTATAAGGTCGCCAGCGTCACGATCACCTGCCCCGGCGTGAACTACGCCTCGGCGCCGACGGTCCTGTTCAAGGGCGGCGGGACCAACATCGTCATGGCCGGAGCCGGCGCGGTCGCGCTGGCGGCCAACGGCAGCGGCGGCCTGACCAAGTCCGGCGCCGGCGTACTGACGCTTTCGGGCGCAAACACCTATACCGGCACGACGACCGTCGCGGGCGGCACCCTCAAGCTGGGGCTCGCCGGCGCCCTGCCGCCCAACACGCAGGTCACGCTGGCTGGCGGCGTGCTCGACCTGGGCGGCCTCGCAGTCACCAACGCCGTCAACGGTTCGGGCACGGTCTCGAACGGCACGGCGCTGGCGGTGATCTCCCCGGCCGGCGACGGCGCGGTCGGCTCCAACGCGCTCACGCTGGCCTCCGCCACGCTGCGCGGCACCTACCGGGTGGACGTGACGCCCGCGGGCGGCTGTGACCTGCTGGCCGTGCAGGGCGCGCTCGACCTGAGCAAGTTCGCGCTGCAGATCGTGGATCCCGGACAGCTGGACAGGCAGCGGACGTACACGATCCTGACCGCCGCGGGCGGCGGGGTCACGGGCCGTTTCAGCTCCGTCGACCTGCCCGGCTCTTTGTGGCACGTGGTGTATCTGCCTAACGGCACGGTCCGCCTCGTCTACGCGGTCGGCACGGTCATCCGGATCTTATAAACCGGGCAGGGGCCGCGGGCGACCGGTTTTTTTGCATATCGGTGTTTGACTCGGACGGGGGGGTTGGGTAGACTACTTCACCCATACGTGATCTTTAGCATTTGTATCCGGAAGGAAGTGCCACAGTGAGTGTCGTTCAACCGTTGCTGGACTTGCAGGAAATCGATGGCCGCATTCGTGAACTGCAAAAGGAAATTCGTGACATTCCGCAACGCAAAGCCCAAGAGCTGGAGCGCCTGAACGGCGCTCGCGAGGCCTTGGCCCGTGCGCAGGCGGAGCACAAAAATGCCCAGTTGAGGGTCAACGAGGCTGATCTGGAAGTGAAAGCCCGGCGTGACAAGATTCAGGCGATCAAGCAGAATCAGGTCATGCTGAAGACGAACAAGGAGTTCCAGATCTTCAATCTCGAGATCGCCAAGATCGAGGGCGAGATCGACAGTTACGAAGCCCGCCAGCTGGCCGCGATGGACGATGTGATCCCGGTGAAGGCCAGACTCGCCGAGGCGGACGCCAAGCTCAAGGAGGAGCAGTCCGTCGTGGACGGTTACCTCGCCGAGCTGGATGCGCGTCTGGCCTCCGTGCGCGAGGCGCTGGCCGCCGCCGAGGCCGAGCGCGCCGAGGCCGCCAAAAAGGTGGAGGCGAGGTTCATGTTCCACTATGACCGGTTGCGCACCAAGCGCTGGCCCGTCGTGGTGAGCCTGCAGCCCGATTGCGTGTGCAACGGTTGTCATTTGCAGCAGACGCCCTCGGTGGGGCAGATGGTGCGCCGCAACCAGGGGCTGGTGACCTGCGCCGACTGCAGCCGGATTCTTTACGCGATGTGAGTCGCGGGCGCTCCCGGCGGGAGGGCGCCGCCGGATGATTGATTTTTGCCATCCGCAGTTTCGCTTTGCGGTGGCTGCAAGGGGAGTGACCGATCGCTCCTGCACTTGTGCAGGGGAGGAAAGTCCGGACTCCGCAGGGCGAGAGGTCCGGCCGTTAAGGCCGGAGAGGCGCTGCCAGATCGGCGCCGATGGAAAGTGCCACAGAAAACAGACCGCCCGGCGTTCGCGCCGGGTAAGGGTGAAAAGGTGGTGTAAGAGACCACCGGGCTGGCGTGAGAGCGCGGCCGCACGGCAAACCCCCTCTGGAGCAAGATCAAATAGGGGATTCGAGACGCGGCCCGCGTCGTTCCGGTTCGCCGGATAGGATCCCGGGTAGATTGCTCAGATGAATGATCGGAGCCGCCCTTCGGGGCGGTGAACAGAATCCGGCTTACTCGCACCCTTGCAGTCATCGCATTCTTTTACAAGACGGAGCGCTCGCCCGACCCTTCCGGCTAGGCGAGGATCGCGTCGAGGATCGCGTCCACATCGTCCGCCGTGACGGGGCGCGGGTTGGCCGCGGTCGATCCCGAGGCCAACGTTTCGCGGATGAGCGCGTCGCGGTCCGCCACGCGTTGCCCGGCGAACGGGTTGTCCAACGTCATCGCGTCCAGCCACGCCGCGACCTGTGCCTCCACATCCAAGCCGTGACGCGCTTTCAGATCGTCCAGATCCTGTCGGATCACGGGGCGGTTGAACGTGAGGGCCGCGGGCAGGCAGCGGGCGCAGACGAGCCCGTGGGCCGCATGGAAGCGCGCGCCGAGCGGATGGGCGAGCCCGTGGATCAGCCCGAGCCGCGCGTGCGAGAAGGCCAGTCCGGCCAGATAGCTGGCCTCCAGCATGTCGGACGCCGCGTCGCCGCTGCCCTGGTAGAGCGGCAGCAGGGCGCGGGAGATGCGCGCCAGAGCCAGCTCGGAGAGCGCCCGCGTGAAGGGGGTGGCGTGGCGGCTGGTGTAGGATTCGAACGCCTGGATAAAGGCGTCCAGCCCGGCGGTCGCGATCGTGGACGGCGGACAGCCTTTGAGCAGCGCGGGGTCGAGGATCACCAGCTTGGGCATGTACGAGGGGTGTCGGATCGATTGCTTGAAATTCCGTTCCGGGTCGGTGAGCACCGCCACGACCGTGGCCTCGGAGCCGGTGCCCGCCGTGCTCGGCACCGCGATCAGCGGCAGGGCGGCGGACGGGATCGCCGCGCCGTGGGTCTGATAATGGGCGGTGCGCTCCGGCGCGTCCACCAGCCCGGCGGCGGCTTTGGCGAGGTCGATCACGCTGCCGCCTCCCACCGCGGCCACCCAGTCGGGCCGGTTCGCGCGCAACTCGGCCCGCAAGGCGTCCACTTGGCCGACCGTCGGCTCGCCGCCCGCGTGGCACCAGGTGCGGAGCGTCATGTCGGCGGGCGGATCCGCCAGTATCGCCTCGAGCATGCCCGAGCGCTGCAGCGACTGCCCGTGGACGACCATGCCCTTCAGGCCGAAGGCCGCGGCCGACTGGGTCAGGCCGAGGGCCGCGCCGGTTTTCGAGATCGTCTGCTGCGGCAGGAGCAGCGTCGGGGGAAGTAGGCTCATAAGAAGTTCTGAAGTTCTAAAGTTCGAGAGTTCTGAAGTTCGGGAGTTCTAATATGCTCAGGCCCGGAACCGAAGGTAGGGACGCCTCCCCGATGCGTCCGCTCTTCGGCCGGCTCGGGAGTGGCGGACGGTTCGGGGAACCGGCCCTTCCCTAACGGTCTGACAGCCTTCAGCCTAAACAACCTGGACGTTTCAATACTGGATGATGACCGCGGCGATGACCAGCGGTTCGGCGCCGTTGTTCTCGACGCCGTGTGTGCCGCCTTTGCCCGTGAGGATCGCGTCGCCCGCGCTGATGGGCACCCACGCGCCGTTCTCCTGGATCAGGCCGCTGCCCGCGAGCACCAGGTAGATCTCGTCCTCGCCGGTGTGGGTGTGGCTGCCGATCGAGCTGCCGGGCGCGAGGGTCATGCGCGTGCAGAGCCTGACTTTGGCGCCGAAGTCCTCGGGCTTGAACCAGTGCTCCAGCTTGACCGATCCTTGACCCCCGCGCATGTTCTCGCGGTTCTCCGCCTGCATCTCTCCGGTGCGTGTGATCATGAAAACTCCTGATGGTAAGACAAGAATACAGAAGACGGAAGGGGAAAGGGCCTCTTCGCAGGCGTTTCCGAATTCCGGCTCCTGTCTTCTCTGAGTCGTCTCGACTCCTTGATGGTTGGCCGTCATTTTAGCACGCTTCTCACGGATGGCGAGACGGTTTTTCTAGCTGTGTGATTGTCATGCACCCCGCGATGTCATATCATATCCCCTCCTTTTTACATCATTGGAGCCCATGCGCAAAGCGAAGATCAAACGTTCCGAGCGGATTGAGCACTATCTGGTCCGCATCATCCAGCAGCCGGGCGCGGACCAGGGTCACCCGTGGCCGATCCGCCTGTTGCTGGCGGTGCTCAAGGGGATTTCGCTGGTGTTCCGCAACGTGGTGCTGGCGCGGCTCTTCCTCTACGAAGTCGGCATCTTCCGCCGCTATCCGCTGGGCTGTCAGGTGATCAGCGTGGGCAATATCACGGCGGGCGGCACGGGCAAGACGCCGGTGGTGGAGATCTTCGCGCGCGAGCTGCAGAAGTCGGGCCGCAAGGTGGCGATCCTGAGCCGCGGTTACCGCAAGCGCGAGCTGCCGTGGTATCAGCGTCTGTTCCGCGAGAAGATCGAGCCGCCGCGCGTCGTGAGCGACGGCAAGCACCTCCTGCTGGACAGCGAGATGGGCGGCGACGAGCCCTACATGCTCGCGAGCAATCTGCCCGGCGTGGTGGTGCTGGTCGACAAGAACCGCGTCAAAAGCGGACGGTATGCGGTGAAACGTTTCGGGTGCGACACGCTGATCCTGGACGACGGCTTCCAGTACCTGAAGCTGCGGCACCGCCTGGAGATCGTGCTGGTCGACAAGACCAACCCGTTCGGCAACGCCCACATGCTGCCGCGCGGCGTGCTGCGCGAGCCGATCCGCAACCTGAAGCGCGCGGACTTCATCTTCCTCACCAAGTCGGACGGCCATGCCGGGGAGCTGCGGGCCCGCATCCGCGAGCTGAACGCGACGGCGGAAATCATCGAGTGCAACCACAAGCCGCGCTTCCTGCAGAACGTCTACACCGGCGAGCATGTGCCGTTGGCGTGGCTCCAGGGGCGGACCGTCACGTCGCTCTCGGGCATCGCGGTGCCGCAGAGTTTCGAGAACTCGCTGCGGGTGATGGGGGCGAAGGTCATCTACTGCGAGCGCTATGCGGACCATCACCGCTACAGCGCGACGGAGATCCTCGACGCGGTGAACAAGGCCTCCGACCTCCACGTTGACGCGCTGCTGACGACGGAGAAGGACGCGGTCCGCTTCCCGCGGCTGGAATCGACGCCGGTGCCGGTCTTCTACCTGCGGGTGGACATCGAGCTGATGAGCGGGGCCGAAACCTTTCACGAGGCGGTCGAGCACATCTGTTTCCGCAAGCCGTCGAAAAAGGGGGCGCGTGCAAACGAGTGACGTGAAGCGGAAGCACGAGCCCATTTTGAGGTCGGTCGCGCTCGTCGGCTCCATGACGGGCGTCAGCCGCATACTGGGATTGGTGCGCGAATGGCTCATGGCCTACTTCTTCGGCACCTCGCTGCAGAAGTCGGCCTTTGATGTCGCCTTCCGCATTCCCAACCTCTTCCGCCGTCTCTTCGGCGAGGGGGCCTTGTCCGCCGCCTTCATCCCGGTGTACACGGAGACCCTTAAGAACGAGGGGCCCGAAGTGGCCAACCGGCTGGCGAGCCGCATCGCCGGGTTTCTGGTGGCCGTGCTGGGAACGGTTACGGCGCTGGGCATCCTGCTCTCTTTCGGCCTCCAGCACGCGTTGGCGTATAACGCGCGGGCCGAGGCGGTTTACCCGCTGCTGCGGATCACGCTGTTCTACGCGCCCCTGATCTGCCTGGCTGCGCTGGCGATCGGCATTTTGAATACGCTGCGGCAGTTCGCTCAATCCGCACTGGTGCCGGTCTACCTGAACCTCGTCTGGATCTTGGCGCTGGTGGGCGTCTGTCCGTTTGTGTCGGCGGATCTGGACGTGCGCATCAGGGTGGTGGCCTGGTCGACTTTGGCGGCCGGTTTCGTTCAGGTCGGCCTGCTGTTGCCGGCTTTGCGGAAACAGGGCGTCCGGCTGCGGATTTCATTCGATTGGCTGCGCGATGCGCGCGTGAAGAACGTGCTCCGGCTGGCGGCTCCCATGGCCGTGGGCATGGGCACCGTGCAGATCAATCTCCTCGTCGACGGGCTGCTGGCCCTGTACGCGGGCACGTGGGGGCCCTCGGCCATGGAGTATGCCGAACGGGTGACTTATTTGCCTTTGGGGCTGGTGGGCACCGCTTTTGCTACGGTGCTGCTGCCGACTTTTGCCAAGCACGTGGCCGACGGCAACCACGCGATGTTGCGCATGACGCTCGAACGCGCGCTGCGCACGATCGCGGTGATCATGGTGCCGATGTCCGTGGGCCTGACCGTCCTGGCTTTGCCCATCATCAATCTGCTTTATACCTGGCACTCGGGGAAATTCGACGCGCAGTCCGCGCTTTACTCGTCGCGCGCGCTGATGGGATATGCGCCGGGGCTGCTGTTCTTCAGCTTCTACCAGGCGCTGACGCCGGCCTTCTATGCGCTCAAGGACATGCGCACGCCCCTGAAGTGCAGCGTGACCTGCGTGGTCATCAATCTCTGTTTGAACCTGCTGTTCGTGTTCACGTGGGCGGTGGGCTGGCAGCACGTGGGGCTGGCGGTCGCGACGGTGCTGAGCAGCATCGTCAACTGCGGCATGCTCGCGTGGGTGCTGAACAGGAAGTTCGGCGCGCCCCGCTTCGGCGCCGTGGTGCCGGACGTGCTGAGGCTGATCGTCCTTTCGCTGGTCATGGGAGCGGCGGCGTATTATTCCGAGAGGGAAATCAGCCGGTACCTGACGCAGGCGGGCTGGGCGTACAAGCTGGTGGAACTGACGGCCGTGGCGGGCGCGATGGTTGTCGGCGCGCTGGTGTACGGCGCGCTGCTGCTGCTTTTCTGCCGGAACGCGCTGAAGGAGCTGGTCGGGGACCTGCGGCTGCGTAAAAAGGGCAAGAAGGCAGGAGCAGGAAGTCAGTAGTCAGAGGACGGAAGACAGAAGACAGAAGACAGAGGACAGAAGGAGAACGGCTGCCAGAAGCGGCGGGTTGTCGGGCGTCCGCAGGAGGTCGCCCGCAGGGCGGAAGTCCGGGGCGTGCGCTCGTCGGTTCATCCGCTGGCCGGCCTGTTCGCGGGCCCTGCCGGCTTCTCGGTTCTGACGTCTGGACTCTGACTTCGTGTAACGGTGACAAGGATGCAACGTATGACATTCATTGTGGCGTGCGGCGGAACGGGGGGGCACGTGTTTCCCGGCCTGGCTGTGGCGCGGGAGTTGCAGCGGCGGGGGCATGCCGTCGAGGTCTGGTTTTCCGGACGCGACATCGAGAAGTCGACGCTCGGCAGTTGGGGCGGGCCGGTCTTTCTGACGGGCGCGCGGCCGCTTTCGTTTCGGACGGTCCTGCAGGTGACGCGCGCGTTCTTCCGGTGTCTCCGGGCGCTGAAGCACAAACGCGTGGATGCGGTGTTGGCGATGGGCAGCTATGCCAGTCTGCCGCCGGTGCTGGCCGCGCGGCTGCGCCATGTGCCCATCCTGCTGCACGAGGCCAATGCCGTTCCCGGTAAAGCAGTCGATTTCCTGTCGCGGTTCGCGGCCTTGACCGCCACGAGTTTCGAGGAGACCGCCAAGTGGCTGCCGGAGCGCAAGGTCGTCTGCACGGGTCTGCCGGTGCGGGGCGATTTGACGGGGCAGCCGCGTTTCGCGGAGATCCCCGCCGGCCTCTTCACGGTGTTCGTGACCGGCGGCAGCCAGGGGGCCCGGCGCGTGAACGAACTGGCCTCGCAGGCGCTGTGTCTGCTGAAGCAGTCCGGCGTGGACGATGTCTTCGTGGTCCATCAGTGCGGCGTCGCCGACGAGGCGCGCGTGAAAGCGGCCTATGCGGCGGCGGGGGTGCGGGCGAAAGTCTGCGCGTTCCTCGCGGAGATGGGCAGCGCCTACGCTTCGGCGGATCTGGTGATCTGCCGCGCGGGCGCCTCCACCTGCTTCGAGTTGTGCCTGCTGGGCAACCCCGCGTTGCTGATCCCGCTGCCGACCGCGGTCCGCAATCACCAGCACTTGAACGCGGCGGCGATCGCGCGGTGCGGCGGTGCGGACGAGGCCATCCAGAGCGAGTTGAGCGCCCGTTCGCTCATGCGCTACATCCAGAACAAGAAGGACAACCCGATCACGCTGACGCGCATGCGGGAGGCGCTCAAGACCTTGGCCGTCACTGACGCGGCCGCGCGGGTGGCCGACGAGATGGAGAAGATCGCCGGGGGCGGCGGCGCGGCCTAGGGCTTCGGCCCTACGCCCGCGCCCGGCGGCGGCTGAAGGTTCAGCATCTGACTTGCGAACATCTGAAAAAACAGCTCCTGCAGGACCTCGCGTCCGTCGCGGTTGATGCGCTGCAAGGCCGCGATCTCGTTCGCCTCAAAACGCAGCGAGGCGGTCAGCGTGCGGTCCGCGCTCTGGGAGATGCCGAAGGTCGCGCCGTCGCCGCCGACCGGCAGGACGCGCAGGTGCTCCGGCTTCACGCCCGGCATGATCGAGACGATATAGCGCAGCAGCGAGGCCAGATGCAGCGATGATCCGACGTCCAGATTGCCGGCCAAGGCCGTGTCCTGCACGCTGATCTTGCGGTTCAGCGTCAGCGGCTTTTCAGGGAAGGACAGGCTGGAAAGTTCGTGTTCGAGCGAACGGGCGGGGCCGATCGCCGTGATCAGGCAGCCGTTGGCGACCGCGGTTTCGAGCACCGCCTGCTTGAGGAACAGCGACATCAGGGTGAAGAGCGTGGAGGGGTCGGCGGAGCGGGCGGCCGCGCCGGCTCCGGCCGCGGGCGGCTGCAGCGTGATGCCGTACGTTTCGATCTGCGTGTCGCCTGTCCGCCGCGGCGCTTCGCGCTTCAGGACCAGGCCGTCCTTCGCCTCGGGCGTATGCAGTTTCTGGATGGCCTCGCGCACGGCCGCGGCGTTCGTCACCGGCTCGATCTGCACGAAACATAGCCCTTTTTTGTCAGGGGTGGGCGCGAGGTAGAGCAGCCGCTCGCCTCCGAAGGCCTCTGGCGGCGCCAGCTCCGCCGCGGGCCGCAGCAGGCGGATGCGCGTGGTGCCGAGGTAGGCGTCCCAGAGAGTGGGCGCGCCGCAGGCCGAGAGCGAGGCGAAAAAGGCGTCGTCGGGCAGGCCGAGCCAGAACCGCTCCCGCGGCGGACGCAGGGAGGCGGCGAGCGTGCTGAGCGCGGATTGCTCCCTGGGTTTGCCGCGCACGGTGAGGGCCAGGGCCTGGCCGTCCATCGACAGGGCGAAGGAGAAGGTCTCGAAGTCGCGGAGCAGTTTGTCGACGTTCAGGATGGTCGACGCTTTCTCGCTGCGCGTGCCGAGCAGGTCGGCGAGCCGCTGGGGGTTCACCAGCACGCGCAAGGTGCCGGGGATGCTCTGGCTGGGCGCGTCGACCAGCCTGGAGCGGTTTTCCCAGGCCCAGGCGAGCGCGGCGCTCGAAGCGGAGGCGAGCGCGTGGTGGTTGGCGATGGCGACCGCGACGCGCGGCACCAGGTTGGTGTCGGACGGTTCCTCGAACAGGGTTGCCGCCGCCAGCGGCGTCCGCTTTTTGTAGGCGGCCGCGAACGCGCCGAGCAGGGCGGAGCCGTTGTCGGCCAGCGGCACGATCGCCACGTTGGCGGGGTTGTCCGCGGTCAGAGGCAGCGCGGGGTCGACGCTCTGGACGATGCGCAGCGCGTCTTGGACGGAAACGCCGGTCAGCGAGGGCAGGGCCATGTTTTTCGCCAGCGCCGCGCTGACCATTTCCAGCGCGATCGGCAGATCGGCGACCCGGCTGAACGCGGACGCCCCGTAGATGACGCTCTGGTAGCTGTCCGCCTCCAGGATGCCCACGAAGAGGCGCTCGGCGCGGCTGCCCTGCGCCAGCATCAGGAGCAGGGCCGCGAGCGCGGCGCCGCCGGGGAAAGGCGAGTGTCTGGTCGTCATAGGGCTCGCTTGTCTAGCGCCGCTGCTTGGGTTGAGGATGGTAGAACATCATCAGCACGCTTTTCAGGTTTTCGGCCAGCTCGGGGTCGCTGCCGTAAACATCGTCCTCGGAACCGCACGTTTTACAGTCGATGTTGGCGGAAACGAAGATCGCCTCGTTGGTGTTGACGCTGTCGGACTTGCTCCGTTTCTCGAACAGGCCGCGGTTGACCAGCATCTGAAAGATCGGGATCACCTCTTCGCGCGGCAGGGTGATGCGCGTCTCGCGGATATCGTTCCAGTTCGGCGCGTCGTTGCTCGACGCGAACGGGTTGCTGACGAGGATGCTGGTGCCTTCGCGGACCGTGACGATGCCGCTGCCGTCGATCCGCACCGACACGCGCTGGATCGGCTTGGACGCGTAGTTGTAGTGGCGGATGGAGACCCAGTTCAGGCCGGATTCCTTCACCGTGAAAATGGGGTTCTCCCAAAAAGTCTGACAGCCGCAGAGCACGGCCGATGTCAGCAGGACCGAGAAAAGGGTAAATTTCCGCATGGCATAATAATGACGTGAATGCGCGGGACGGGCAAGAACGAAGTGGCGTCCCGCCGAAAAGAATGAGCGCGGGCTTGTTGCCGTGGGGGAGAGTCGCTAAACTGATCGCCTATGAGCATTTCAGAGTCCAACCGGTTCGGGCGGACACCGCGTGCGGCGCAGGAGCACGCGGTGGCTTATCCGGCGGAGTTCCATTTCCGGATCATCGTGGAGGCGGACGCGGCGGCCGAGACGGCGCTGGGCCTTTTTTTGGCGGCGTATCACGTCACCGCGCCGCTGACGGCTTCGAAAGTGTCGACGGCGGGGCGGTACCAGGCGTACAGCGTGTCGGTCGAGATCCAGAGCCAGGCGGAGCTGCATGCCTTTGACGGAGCGGTGAAGCGGGTGCCGGGCGTGCGCATGCTGCTCTAGCGCCTGGCGGGTGAAAGCGTCCGGAAGTTGAACCTGATTTTAAACACGAAGACACCAAGATCCCAAGAAGAGAGACGCCTCTGCTTTCCGTTTTCTTCGTGTCTTTGAGCCTTCGTGTTAAGTGTTCTCATTGGGTTCCGGCTAGGCCGGTTGAGGAGCGTGAATGGCCGAGGTTGTTTTAGAGAATATCTGCAAGCGGTATGAGAACGGGGCCCTGGCGGTCGACCGGTTCAATCTCGTGATCGCGAACAGCGAGTTTCTGGTTCTGGTCGGGCCGTCCGGCTGCGGCAAGTCCACCACGCTGCGCATGATCGCGGGGCTGGAGGAGATCTCCTCCGGAACCATCAGCATCGGCGGGCGGTGCGTCAACACGGTGCCGCCCAAGGACCGCGACATCGCCATGGTGTTCCAGAACTACGCGCTCTATCCGCACATGACGGTGTACGACAACATGGCGTTCGGCCTGAAGCTGCGGCGCGTACCCGCGCGCGAGATCGCCGAGCGCGTGCGCGAGGCGGCCGCGATCTTGGGGCTGGGCGAGCTGATGCAGCGGCTGCCGAAGCAGCTCTCGGGCGGGCAGCGGCAGCGCGTGGCGGTCGGCCGCGCCATTGTGCGCAAACCCAAGGTTTTTTTGTTCGACGAGCCGCTCTCCAACCTGGACGCGAAGATGCGCGTCGAGATGCGCAGCGAGATCAACCGGCTGCACCGCAAGCTTGACGCGACGATGGTGTACGTGACGCACGACCAGGTGGAGGCCATGACGATGGGCGACCGCATCGTGGTGATGGACCGCGGCACGATTCAGCAGGCCGCCAGGCCGCTGGAGGTGTACCAGCGTCCGGCCAACCTGTTTGTGGCGGGCTTCATCGGCACGCCGCCCATGAACTTTCTGACGGGGCGGGTCGTGCGGCAGGGCGGCGTGTCCGTGTTCCGCCACGCGGCGGGCGCGGTGCCGGTGCCGGAGCGGTCGTCCCTCGCGCTGGCGCTGTTCGAGGGGCGCGAGGTTCGGCTCGGCTTCCGGCCGGAGGCGATGGGCGGTGCGCCCGGCGGCGCGGCCGTGCGGGGCACGGTGGACGTCGTGGAGCCGATGGGGTCCGAGACCTACGTGCAGGTGGTGGCGGCGGACGGCACGCGCGTGACCGCGCGCGTGGGCGCCGAGCGCGAGTTTGCGCCGGGGACGACGGTCGAGTTGCCGGTGGACATGGCGAACGCGCTCTTTTTCGACGCCGCGTCGGGGTGTGCGATCGGCGGGGAGCCGGCGGAGCGGGGCATATGAAACACATCGGCATTCTGGGAGGCACGTTCAATCCGATCCACCTGGGACACCTGTTCATCGGGAGGGCTGCGGCGGAAGCCTTCGGCCTGGACTCGGTCCTGCTGATGCCGTGCAACGTGTCGCCGTTCAAGTGCGGTGTGCCCGGCCTGGCGTCAGGGCCCGACCGGCTGGAGATGGTGCGCTTGAGCGTGGCCGGCGACCCGCTGTTCGAGCCGAGCGCGATCGACCTGGAGCGGGGCGGGATCTCATACGCGATCGATATGGTCAAGGCTTTGCGCGCGCTGAGCCCGCACGACCGGTTCTCGTTCATTATCGGCATGGACGCGCTCCGCGAGCTGAGCCACTGGCACAAGATCGACGAGATGCTGACGCTGTGCGACTTCATCACGGTGGCGCGCCCGGGGGTGGACGCGCCGGTGGCCGCGGCGGCGCTCGCGTTCCCCGAAGCGGTGAGGGCGCGGCTCCTGGAGCGGGTGATCCAGGGGCGGCTGTGCGATATTTCTTCATCCGAGATCAGGAGAAGAATTGCAGAGGGCAGGTCGATCCGCTATCTTGTATGTCCTGCTGTGGAAGCGTATATTCGGATCCGCGGCTTATATGCGGCAACCGGTAACAAGGAGGAGTGACCATTAACTCGGAACAGATTGCGATTGAGGCGGCTTTGGCGCTGGATGCGAAACAGGCCAAGGATATACGTATTTTTGACGTGCGCGGGTTGTCCTCCGTGACGGAGTACTATGTGGTCGCGACCGGCACCTCGGCGCCGCATCTCAAGGCTCTGATCACAGAGACCCAGCACCGCATGAAGGAGCTGGGGATTTCCACCTACCGTAAGTCAGGCGAATCCGACAGCGGCTGGGTCGTGGTCGATTACGTCTACGCCGTGGTGCATGTCTTTTCGACAGAAGCGCGGGCCTATTACGCGATCGAGAAGCTCTGGGCTACAGCCAAAGAGGTTCCTCTGCCTCAGCCTTAAAGAAGCCCTCCTCGTCAAGACCCTGGATGTCGAGCAACCGGTTGGCCAAGCCCGTCGGGCCTTCGACCGGATGTTCGGCCGACGCCTGCGTGGCTCCGATGTCGAGGATATGGTGGACCGCCTGGGCGTTGTGGCTGGCCTGGTGGACCAGATGCATCTGCGCGGCTCCGCCCAGCAGAAGCGCAAAGCCGGCCGCCGCCGCGAAAGTCCGGTACGCGGGCCAGGCGCGGCGGTTGTGCTTCCGCTCCGCCACTGCGCGCGCCTCCTGACGGATGGCGGCTTCGACCCGCGGGGACGGACCGCCCGCCTGGCGGAAACTCTGCCGCACCAGCGGGGCGAGTTCGGCCAGCTCTTTTTCGAGCTCGGCGATATCGGTGAAGGGTGTTTGCGTTTTCATGTTCAGGCCTCCTCGGCTAAAAGCTTTTTCAGTTTCGTCATGGCGTCGTGCATGCGCCCCAGCGCCGTGTTCAACGGGATGTTCAGCGTCTCGGCGATCTCGCTGAAGGAGAGGTCCCCTTGCACACGCATCAGAAACACGTCTCGCTGCACTTCGGGAAGCGCGGTCACGGCGCGCATCACGCGTTTGGTCATGTCCGCCAGTTCCACCGCCGCCGCCGGTCCCGCGCCCTTCGCGGTCAGCTGGTCCACCAGCGGATGGTCGTCCTCGTCATCGACCGCGTCCAGACTGATGTCCGGCTTCCGCTTGCGCCGGAAGTCGATCAGCAGATTCCGCGCGATCTTCCACAGCCAGGCCTTGAACGACACGTCGTTGAAGCGCGCGGCGTGGCGGATCACGCGGAACCAGACGTCTTGAAACAGGTCTTCCGAATCGGCCCGGTTGCCGGTCATGCCCAAGAGCCAAGAGAAGAGGGCCTGCCGGTATCGGGCCATCAGCTGATCCATGGCCGCCGGCTCGCCTTTCGCAAAGGCGCGCAACAACTCGGCATCGCTGGTCTCAACGTCTGGCATCTCTTGTTTCATGGTTAGGAACGATAAGGGTTGCGGTTTATTGGCCAAATTCTTATGATTTTCGCAAAAAGTAACAAGCAGGAAGTGACAACGCGTGCAAGAAATTGCGGGGAAGTGAGAAAATGAGCCTTTATTCATCCGTTTCGCGACGGTATGGTCTTTTTTCGGCGGGGGCGCTCCTCTGTCTGTGCGGCTGCAGGTCGCTCCCCCTCGAGGGGCGCCGCGTCAACCGTGAGGAGCAGCTGTCGGGCTATCGCGACGACGCGGCCCGGTTGCGCGGGCTGCCGCTGACGCGCGGCGTGGCCGTGGAGCGGGAGACGGCCGCCGCCTTGCGCGGCTCGCTGGAAGAGGAGCTGGATGAGCCCGAGAACCGCGCGTTTATGGCGGATACGGCGCTGCTGCTGCGGCAGTTCCGGGTCCTGAAGCCCGGCGACTCGCTCAGGGAGCTTTATCTGGGGCTGATGAGCCAGCAGGTGGCGGCCTATTACGACCCCGAGAAGAAAAGGGTCGCCTATGTGGAGGAGAACCTGGGGGGAGGCGCCAAGGGGGGCGCCAAGTTCCCGGGGATGGAGCGCTTCGTCTACGTGCACGAGTTCTGCCACGCGGTGGAGGACGCGCATTTCGACCTGGACCGGCTGGAGAAGGCGTCGCTGGTCGAGCTGGACCGCAACCTGGCGCTGACGGCGCTGGCCGAGGGCGACGCGGTCCTGGTCGGTCTGGACAGCCTGTGCGACGGGTACCCCGTGAATACGGCGACGCCTCTGGGCGCCGCGCTGGTGCGCCTGATGGGCAAGATGGACATGGGGGACTCCGTCGAGGAGATGGGAGCCTGCCCGCCGTTTCTGGCCGGGGCCCTGATGCGGCCCTATCTGGATGGCGCGGCGTTCTGCAACCGCATCCGCCGCGACGAGGGCTGGCAGGGGCTCGACCGCGCGTACCGCTCGGACCTGCCGCTGACGACGGCCGAGATCCTCTATCCCGAGCGGCGGTACCTCACGCCGTTCACCCCGGCCGTGTTCACGCCGGACGCGTCGCTGTTCGCGGCGGACGAGCAGGTGTGCGCCACGAACAGCCTGGGCGTGCTCGGCATGGCGCTCTGGCTGAAAGAGGAAGATCTGGGCGGCGTGCGCGGCTTGCCTTTCCTGGAGGGATGGATGGGGGACCGCATCTATCTCGTGAAAGGCGCAGGCACGAACGCCGTGCAGACCGTGTGGCTGAGCTACTGGGAACGCCCGGGCCAGGCGCGGTCGTTCCAGAAGCGTGTCGCGCAGCGTCTGCGGGAAGGCTCCGGCGGCGCGCCGGTCGCGGTGCGCCGCGAGGGGCGGCTGGTGGCGGCGGTCTGGTCGTCCGATCCGGCCTGTCCCGCGGCGGCGTGCGACGGGCGTGCGGAGCGCGCCTTGAAATCGCGTGCGGACGCGGTCACGCCGTCGGTTCTGAGCTCCTGCTGGGCGGATCTCCCCTTGCCGCTGCGCTTTCCTGTCTATGCGGGTCATTCCGCAGGCTGCGAGATCCTGGGCGGCTGCGTGGCGGACGTCCGGGGCGGACCGGATTTCTTCCGGGTCAACCTGGCGTCCGGACTGCTGCTGAACGTCGAGAACACGCCGGACCGTCATCACGTCAGCACCTGCTGGGGGCTGCTGCGGCACGTGGCTGACGCGCAGTCCGATTTCACCTACTGGCAGGTGCCCGCGGTGGCGACGTGGCACCGGCGCGGCAGCGGCGGGGCGGAGCGCTACCGGTGGAGTCTGCTGGGGGGGCTCTTGGCGGACGTGAGCGATCGGCGCGCGCGCGTCCTGCTGATCCCGGTGTGGCACAAAAAGCAGGGGTGACGCGTCGCGCCCGCGGCGCGTCCGACGTGGGTGTGATTCAACTTTGTTGAATCCACCCCCGAAGGAGGAGTTAGAATTTAGGAGTTAGGAGGTGCAATGCCATGAAAGTGAACGTGTTCGTGCGATGCGCGCGAGGCCGTGTTTGTGTCTTCAATATGAAGTTACACGGATGGCTCCGAACATCGGCTCTTCGCGGAAGGGTTCCTCCTGGTCTAACGTCTCTTTTTCACGGCATTTTTGCGCTACCAACTTCTTACTCCTAACTCCTAAATTCTCCTTGGTGCGACTCAGTTTCAACGAAACTGAATCGCGCCCGTCTGACGCGGGGCGTTGACAATCGCATCGCCAGTCTCTACACTACGCGACTGTAGTGTCGTGCCCGTCGGCACGCGCAGCCATCTTAACCGGGCAGGGGAGGACGCGTCATGGATCAGTTCGCAGTTTCACGCCGGACATTTCTTGCGGGTGCGGGGGCCTTGGCGGCGGCGCCGTCGGTCACCTTCGGGCAGGCGCAGCGCGTATTCAAGTTCGCGGTCGTCGGGTGCGGGGGACGCGGCTCCGGCGCGGTGAGGGACATCACGGCGGCGGCGGCGCGGCTCGGCCACAAGGCGGTGCTGGTGGCGGCGGCCGACTATTTCCAGGAGAAGTCCGCCGCGGTCTGCAAGGTCAACGGCTGCGACGAGAAATTCGCGTTCAGCGGGCCGCAGGCCTACAGGCAGGTCATGGGGACCGACGCCGAGATCGTGCTGCTGGCGTCGCCGCCCGTTTTCCGCGCGGTGCACGCCGAGGCCTGCGTCAACGCGGGCAAACACATTTTCGCCGAGAAGCCGATCGCGACCGACCCTGCGGGCGTGCGTCATTTCCTGAAGGTGGTCGAGGCGGCCAAGGCCGCCAAGCTCTCGCTATTGGCCGGCACGGTGCACCGCCACAACAGCAAGGCTCTGCGGCAGATCTGTCCGATGCGGAACGGCATCATCGGCACGGTGCGCGGCGGCGTGGTCTACCGCTGCCACGGCGCGATGTCGGAGAGCAACTACCTGCGCCGCCGGCGCCCCGCGGACACCAACGCCTCCTACATGGCCAACGACTGGTACCACTTCCGCGAAATGTCGGGCGACCATTTCACCGAGCAGGCGATCCACGAGGTGGATCTGGCGAACTGGTTCATCGGCCGCCTGCCCAAGACCGCCATGGGCATCGGCGCGCGCAACCGCCGCATCACCGGCAACACCTTCGACTGCTTCAGCGTGGATTACGATTACGGCGACGGGCTGCATATCCACGCCATCGCGCGCCAGATCAACGGCTGCTCCGACCGGTGCGGCACGCTGCTCACCGGCACGGAGGGCGAGATCACGGTGCTGGGCAAGATCACGCGGTTCGACGGCAAAGAGGTCGTCTACGACGAGGCCCGCGTCAAGGACCGCGACGACAACGGGCTGGTGATGGAGCACTGGGACTTTCTCAAGGGGCTTATGGACGGCAACTTCGTGCAGGAGGGCGAGCAGGTGGCCATGGCCACGGCGACGACGATGATGGGCACGCTGGCCGCCTACACGGGCCGCACGGTGCGGATGTCGGACCTGCTGACCAACACCGAGTCGGAGTTCTACAACATGAACTACGCGCCGCGGGCGGAGGATTTCGAGAAGGCCGAAGATGTGGTCCTGCCCGCGGAAGGGCTGGGCCCTGTGCCCGGCAAGGCGTGAGGAGCAGGCTGTCAGGTTGAAGGCTGTCAGAGCGAAGGGGAAGACCATGCAGATCAGCAGACGGGTTTTTTTGAGGGCCGCCGCGGCGGCGGGGGCCGTGGCGGGGCTGCCGGGCGCGGCGCGGGCGGCCGAGGGCGGCGCGGCCCTGTTCAAGACGCAGCTGTGCAAGGCGCTGATCGCGCCGGCGGCGGATGACGCCGCCTGCGAGCGGATCGTCCAGGCCGGGTTCCCGGGGGTGGAACTGAACAAGAAGGACGTGACGCCCGCGCAGGCGGCGCAGGGGCGCCTCACGGCGGAGAAGCACGGCCTCAAGATCCACTCCTTCATGGGCGGCTGGGCCGAGTTCAACCACGCCGACCCGGCCGCGCGCCGGGCGTCGATCGAGGACGTGAAGCGCATGATCCGGGTGACGGCGGCCTATGGCGCTTCGACGATGCTGCTGGTGCCCTGCCGCGTGGGCGGAGGAGGTCTGGCCCTGCCCAAGCCGTCGCAGTTCAAGATCGACTTCGACCCCCGGACGCTGCTCGTCGGCTCGGTGGTCGAGGGCGACAACGCGCCGTTCGCGGCCTACATCGCGGCGCAGAACCGGGCGACCGAGCTTTCGCGCCAGGCGGTGGAGGAGCTGATCCCCGTGGCGGCCCGCGAGGGCGTGGTCATCTGCCTCGAGAACGTCTGGAACAACCTCTGGGTGCTGCCGCCCTTCGCGGCCGCGTTCGTGCGGTCGTTCGACAACGTGTGGGTGAAGGCCTATTTCGACCTCGGCAACCACGTGCGCTACGCGCCGGTCGAGACGTGGCTGCAGACGCTCGGGCACACCGTCGCCAAGCTGCACATCAAGGATTTCAAGATCGACCGCACGGCAAACAATGACGGGAAATTCGTCAAGATCGGCGACGGGAGCATCGACTGGAAATCCGTACGCCAAGCGATCGACGCCATCGGCTACAACGGCTGGGTGACCATCGAGAGCGGCGATTTCACCGACGCCGAGCACAGTGCGCTGATGGACCGCTTCTTCGCGGGCCAGGGTGCGTGACGGACGCCGCGCGAGTTTCCGACGGGGATCAGCGTCGTTTTCACGGCACCCATGTAAACACGTTGGTGTATCCGTCACTCCCCCCGGTGTGGCTCGGGCGCATCTGCGATGAGGGGCCGATATCTAGCACCGAGTCGACAGGTGCTCTGGGCCGGCTGAAGCCGGTACAACATACGGACACCCGTGCATGCCGTACAGGCATTAGCCGGTACCGGACACGCGCCAGCCGGCGGCGGGTCCTGGCGACGTCGAGTTCCTTTGCCCTGCCGGTCTGGCCCAAACGGGTGTCTGCGTGGCTATGAGCGTGCGCGGGCGGGACGGGCCGGCGGGGCATCCGTACGCGGAGCGTCTGTGCGCGGGGCGCGTTTCGGGGTCGGCGAGCGGTCGCCGTACCGCGGCGGACGCGGCGCGGACGGGTCGCGGGCGGGGCGCGGGTCGGGCAGGCGGGGCGCGGGGTCGGGGATGGGCCGCTTCAGGGCCCGGATCTCGGAGTCCGAGAGCTCGCGCCACTCGCCGGGCTGCATGTTGCAGATCTTGAGCGGCCCGATGCGGACGCGCGTCAGGCTGAGCATGACGAAGCCCACCAGCGAGCACATCTTGCGGATCTGGCGGTTGCGCCCCTCGGTGAGCGTGAAGGCCAGCTTGTGCGTGTGGTCCTTGCCGACCTTCAGCACCTCCACCTCCACGGGCTGGATAAAGTAGCCGTCGATCTCCATGCGCGAGCGCAGCGTCTCGATCTTGCGCTCATCCATGTGGCCGGCCACCCGCGCGATGTAGGTCTTGGTGTGTCCGTAGCGGGGATGGGTCAGCATCTGCGTGAGGTCGCCGTCGTTGGACATCAGGAGCAGGCCCTCGCTCTCCTTGTCGAGCCGGCCCACCGGCACCAGGCGCTCGGGGATGTGCTGCCGCATGAGGTCGCAGACCGTCTCGCCCTGCGAGTTGTCCGCGGTGCAGATGAGGCCCTGGGGCTTGTACAGCAGGATGGTGCGCAGGCGCTCCGTCTCCTTGGGCAGGCGCTCGCCGCGCACGCGGATCTCGTCCGTGTCGGGCTTCACGCGGAAGCCGGGCTCGGTGACCACCGTGCCGTTGACGGCGACCTGGCCGGTCTCGATCATCTCGGCGGCATGGCGGCGCGAGGCGACGCCGCGGTGCGACAGAACGTTCTGCAGGCGTTCGCCCACGGCGGAGGTGTCCGGCTTCGCGCGGACGTCCGAGGCCGCATACGGCCGGCCCAGGGCGCCGTCCCGGCCCGTGGCGGCCGGGCGGGGCAGGGGCGTCTGACGCTTGGCGCCCGTTCCCCCGTCGGAATAATCCGGGCGGGGACGGGGTCCGGAGCGGCCGCCGGGGGGCGAAGATTTTTGCGGTGTCGGTCCGGGGCGGGGTCTGTTATTATCTGAGTTCATTTATGGCGCTTTCTGATCGAGAGTACATGCGGTCCGGATATCTTCCGGGCGGTTCGAGGCCGGGCTTCTGGTCCCGGTTGAAGTTCTTTTTTTGGAGGCTGTTTCGTCGTCGGTGAGCGAACGGCGGCGGGAAGGCCTGGCCGGAGCGTCCGGCCGGCCGATGCCCGGCGCGCCCGGCGGGCGGGCTCAGCCTCTCCAGCCGGGCACCGCCGCTAGTCGCCGTTACGGTAGGCTTCCAGCGCTTTCTGGAAAGCCTCCGTGCTGGCGTAGCCGCACGTCTTAAACTCCGGGCAGAAGCCGCGGTAGACGCACTCGGGCACGCACACGCTGAAGAGTTCCGGCTCGCACGTCTTCACCTCGGCGAGCACCAGCTTCCAGGCGGCGGTGGTCTCCGGCGAGGCTTGGCGGCACAGGCGTTTGCGCGAGATGAAGATGAGCGACTGCGCGTTGGCGAAGCACTCGTGGTTCACCGGCGCGGACTGGGGCGTGTCGTCGCGGTTCACGCCCGTGCGGTCGGTGCGCTGGGTGCTGACGAAGTGCTCGATGCCGATCTTGTGGCGCACAAAGTGGACGCTGACCCAATACTTCAGGTTGATCCACTTCCACTTGAAGGTCATCTGGCGGATGGGCGAGTGCTCCGAGAGCAGGATCCGCCGCTTCCATGCGCCGCTGGGCTCTTTCTCGCCCTCGTCCATGCGGATCGTGGTGCGGGCGGCATCGGCGACATCCCGCCAGACGAATTTGGATTTAAGGTACTTGAGGGTCAGAGTCTGTTCCATACGCGACATAGTTTCCCGTTTTTGCGGCGGGAATGCAATCCGATTCCGTTATCACGGCCCAGGGCCCCGTTTGGGGGTCATTGAACGAGTTGGATGCGGTAGAACATTTGAGGGGCGTTCGTGGTGAAGGGGCCTGCGAGCGGCATCGACGTGCCCGTGCCGTAAACCGCGTTCGTGTAGCCCCTCCACGCCGGGTTCAGCAGGTCGGCGGTCCGCTGAACCTGATAGTAGTGCTGCGGGATCGAGGGGAAGGCCAACTGGAACGTCTGGTCCGCGCTGGCCACATTGAACGTGGTGATGCGCAGCGCGCTGTTCGGATCGGTCGGGTCGGTTCCTGCCAGGTACTCCCGCATGTTGGTCATGCCGTCGAGGTCATAATCGACATCGGGGAGCGCATCCGGCGAGTTGGCGTCCATGAAGTAGAACACCTGCCACGAGTCGGTCAGCCCGTCGCCGTTGGCATCGGGCGCCGTCGCGTTCTGGATGATGGTCACGGTCTTGCCGGCGACCGAGAGGTATCCCACGCGATCATAACTGTTGGTGTTGCGCTGCACGGAGTACTGCACGGCGCCGCTGCCGGGGCCGCCGTGGGAGAGGATTGAGATCCAGAGGGTCTCGCTGTAGGCCACCCACGGGCAGCTGACTCCTGCGGTCACCTGCACGGACCCCGCATGGCTCAGCTCGTCGAAGAACGCGAGGTTCGTGCTGAGCGTGTAGGCGCAGGGGCCGCTGTCGCTCACGGTGACCGTGACGGTGGCGAGATTGGACTCGCGGAAGCCGCTGTCGGAGCAGAAGGTGAAGGTCTCGGTGCCAATAAAGCCTGTCGCAGGATAATAGGTTGCGGTGTTGCCGTTGAGTCCCACCATGCCCCGCTCCGGCTGGGAGACGATGCGCAGGAGGGCTGCGCTGGCGGTGAGGCCGATCTCCACGGGCTGGTTGACGGTGGTGGTCGCGGAGCGGCTGGTCGCGGTCGGCGCCGCGGGCGGGTTTTGGCCGGTCTCAACCGCCCCGTTGTGGCATTCGTAGCAGCCGATGCGGCGTCCGCGCCAGTAAGTCTGGCTTCGCAGGCTTTGATTCTTGTGGGAACGGGAGAGGACGGTGCCACGGTAATTGGTGCCGTGGCAGGCTTGGCAACTGTTCAGGTTGGCTGGGTTGTCTTCGACGTAGCCCTGGTGTCCGCTGGTCCAATTCATGCTATGCATGCCGTGGGGGCCTCCGTTGAGCGTGTTCGGGGTTGCGCCGTGACAGGACGAACACTCCGACATTTGCCCCACGTGACCTTGCCGCTGCATGTTGGCGACGTTGTCATTGAAAAAGGCCGAGGGGAATTCAGCGTGCGTGGAGCCGTGGCAGGCGGAGCAGTAGAGACCGCCATGGCCTTTGGAGAACCGGAAAAGCGAGAGACCCGGCAGCGGCGCGTTGGTGTTTGTGGCGAAGCGCCGGTTGGCGGGCAGGCGGGTCACGGTATTGGAGACGTACACGTTGTCGTAACGGATCTGGCCGCTGTTGCTGACTGCGTCGCCGGAGTGGCAGGACTCGCAGTTGGGCTCTTGAAACCATCCGGTGCGTGCGGGCGATCCGACCGTCGCCATGGACCCGTGGCAGTCTTGGCACTGGATGGCGAGCGTGCCGTTGGGTGACACGGCGCGTCCCATGGCGCCGCGCAGGCAACGGGTCTCGGCGCCCGGGTGGCAGCGGTAGCACGACGATCGGCTGTCGGTCGCGCCGAGGGTGATGCCGGTCAAGGGGTCCTTAACCGCAGCGTGAAAGCCGTGAATGGCCGTGGTCAGTTGCGGCACGCCCGGCTGACCCGAGCCCGGGACCGCCTCCGACGTGTGGCAGATGGCGCAGAGCACGGGACGCCCGCTCGCGACGACCGACGCGTAAAGCCCCTGCGTGTTATAGCCTGCCGTGGCCAGCATGTTGGAGTAGGTCGCGGACATGGTCAGGAAACGTGCCTGGTCGTGGAGACGCAGGATATTGAAGCGGTAATCGCGCGTGGGAATCGGGTTCCACTCCCAGTCGGGCACGGGGCGTGCGGCGATCCCTGACCCCGAGGCGTGGCACAGGCGGCAGTCCATTTCCGTGGACACGGGCAGAACGATGTCTGTCGAGGCGACCGGGATGCCGCCACCGCTGGTCGCGACGTGCATCATCGGATAGGGGTTGAGTTGCAGATCGTCGTCAAAGGGGGTGATGGGGATTCCCCAGGCCACGAACCAGTCAGACGCGGCTTCGTAATTCATGGGTTTAGGCGCATTGCCGATGCCAGGCATAGCGGCGGCGGGAGTCGAACCGGTCAGCGGCAATCCCGCATCGGGGGCAAGCGAGGCACCCAGCATCGGGGTGACGTAGGTCCAGAAATTACATTTGCCGATCGAGGTGGTGTTGATCGATCCGTCGGCGTCCAGCACGGCCTTGTAATTGACGTGGAGGCTGCCCGTGCCTGCGACCCGGCGGGCCGTGCCGTTCGTGCCGGTCACAACCTGTGCCTCGATCGTATTATACGGCGGGAGAATCGCGAAGATGGAGAAGTCGTCGTCCATGCAGTGCATGCCCAGGTTGTTCCAGGAGAGCACCTGCGAGTTGGTCTGTGCCGTGAGGCTTTCCGTGCCCAGCACGAAGCCGAGCACGGCGGTCAGTCGGACAAGCAGGTTTTTGATCTGTCTTTTCATCTTTTCCTTAAAGGGTTCACGTCCAATTTATCATAGCGCAGCCCCTGACGCGACGCGAATGCCGTCGTTTACGACTTTCCGCGGCGTTATCCCGCGAAGGGCTGTCCGGTTTGCGCGTCAGACCTGGATGACGCTGTTGAGCGAGCCATGGGCGTTCGGCACCCTGTGCGGGCAGTCGGCGTCCAAATGCCAGACGCCGTTCACCACGAACTTGTACTCGTGGGGGCCCGCCGGAAGATGCAGGGTCGCTCTGAAGACACCGTCCTCCGGGTGGTGATGCAGCGGATGCGTCGTCGGGTCCCAGTTGTTGAATGTGCCGGCGACATAGACCTTGCTGTCGGGGTGGGCGGCGATTTGGAATTGGATCGCCTTCCCGGTCTCGCGGGTCATCAGCCGCATCAGCGCATCGAGTTTTTGGGTCTTTTTGGGCGGCGCTGCCGGAAAGGCGCGTGTCGCGCGTGTCGCTGCAGGCTTCCTTGGCTGGGCTGTTTTCATCGCGTCTCCCGTCGTTATAAGCGAAGCGTCTCGTCTTCGATCAGAGGCCCTAATTTTAGAGAGCGGCGGAGCTGTCCGCCATGGGGTCTTGTCCTACCGTGAGCGACAGGTTAGGGCAACTCGACCGTGAAGACCGAGCCGTGCGGCTGCCGCGGCTCCACAAAGATACGGCCTCCGTGCGCTTCAGCCACCATCCGGCAGAGCGCCAGACCCAGGCCGGTTTGTGGCATCGCGGGGTTTTCCATGTTCAGGACTTTAAATTTGTCGAAGATCGACTCGCGATAGCCCAAGGGAATGCCGGGCCCTTCGTCCTCGACATGGATGCGGTGGACCTGTCCGCAGCTGTCGGCGGGGCTGATCCGCAGGGTGACAATGGTGTTTTTGGGCGCAAATTTGATCGCGTTCGCAAACAGGTTGTCCAGCAGGCGCGCGAAGAGATTCTTGTCCACCTCCGCGAGGCAGGCGCATTCAGGGGCCACGACGTCGAGCCGGATGTTCTTGTGATCGGCCAGCATCTGATGGTTACGGAAAACGGCGCGCCCCATCTCGGCCAGGTCTTCGGGGGTCCGTTGCAGACTGAGATGTCCCTGCTCGATCTTTGAGACCGTGAGCAGATCGGTGACGAACCGCTCGATCAGCTGCACCTGGTCCAGGATGCCGTCGGCCAGGCGCGACACCGCCGGCGTCGGATCCTGCGTTCCGATGTGCCGGGCGCAGAACGTAATGGCCAAGAGCGGATTGCGGATGTCGTGCACGATCATGTCCGAGAGATTCTCCCGCAGGCGCAGCAGGGCGTTCCTCTGGTCGTACAGGTGTTTCGTGCGCAGGACGTTGCGTACACGGAGCAGCACCTCGGCGGTGTCGATCGGTTTGGTGATGAAGTCAGTCGCTCCGCTCGCGACGCCCCTGAGCCGGTCGGGCCGGTCGTGCAAGGCGGTGACCAGCAGCACCGGGATCGGCGCGGTCCGTTCATCCGCCTGAAGCCTGCGGCAGACCTCGAGTCCGTCGATCTTGGGCATCATGACATCCATCAGAATCGCGTCCGGCGGCTCCGCCTCGATCTGGCGCAGCGCGTCTTCGCCGTCGGCCGCCTCGGCCGTCTGGTAGCCATGCACGGCGAGCAGGTCCCGCAGCAGCCGGCGGCACAGCCCGTCATCATCGACCACCAGCACGCGGCTTTCCGTTGGATTGTCCCGTATGGCTTGGTTTTTCATAGGCAGGAGCTTTCGTATGGCCGTTCGCGGGTCACTTGTGTCTGGGCGTGGGCCCCGAAGTGGCGTTCGATCCGCGCCAGCAAATCGCGCAGGTCGAGGGGCTTGGTGAAATAGCCGTCGCAACCTTTGGCCCTGATCCGGTCTTCGTCGCCCGGCATGGCGTAGGAAGTCAGCGCCCATACGATGAGCGCGCGGGTCTGGGGGTCGCCCTTTAAAATCCGGACGACCTCGAACCCATCCATCTCCGGCATCTGGATGTCCATCAGAATGAGTCCGGGGCTGTGCGCGCGCGCCAGCCCGATGCCGGTTGACCCGTTTGGCGCGTCGAGCACCGCGTACCCCTTCAGGGTCAGCAGGTCGGTCAAGAGCTTCCGGTTCCGGGAATCATCCTCCACGATGAGAATGGTTGGTTTCATGTGCGCCGCTTCCTCCTTCCGTCTGGATTACGGACGTGTGGTCTTCTTTGGCCGGGATGACAAACGTGAACCGGCTGCCGCGTCCTTCGCCTTCGCTGGTCAGCCAGACCCGCCCGCCATGCATCGCCACCAGTTGCTTGACCAGCGAAAGCCCCAGGCCGGTCCCCGGCGTCTTGTCCGAGGTGCCGTGGTGGACCTGGTAGAACGCATCGAAGACGCTTTCCTGATGTTCCGGCGCGATGCCGATGCCGGTGTCCGAGACCGATACCTCGAGGGCCGGTTCAGCCCCGTCGATCAGGCGGGCACGCACATGGATCGAGCCGCCCGCCGGCGTGAACTTGGCGGCGTTGGAGAGGAGGTTGTACATGATCTGCTTGAACCGGCGCTCATCCGCGCGGATACACAGGCCCCTGACGGAGTCGTCGATCGCGAAATCGAGGTGGATGTCCTGCTTGAAACATTTCTCTCTGACGAGCACACGGCTGTGTTCCAGCAAGTCCGCCACGTTGACGCGCGACCAGTGGGGCTCCATCTTGCCGGCCTCGATTTTGGAGAGCTCGAGGATGTCGTTGATGAGGCTGAGCAGGTGTTTCCCGCTTTCGTAGATGTCGTTGACGTATTCTTTTTGTTTGTCGGCCAGTGTGCCGAAATATTCGTTTTCCAGAACCTGCGAGAAGCCCATGATCGCATTCAGGGGGGTGCGCAGCTCGTGGCTCATCGAAGCCAGAAACGCGGACTTGGCCTGGCTGGCGCGCTCCGCCTCGACTTTGGCGCGGCGCAACGTCATTTCCGTCTCCCGGCGCTGCCGGATGTCGCGGATCACGCTCAGCAGCATTTCCTTGCCGTCGATGACCACGCCGCGGCAACTGACCTCGACGGGCACGCTGCGCCCGTCTTTCCGCACGTGGACACTTTCAAAAAGGATGCCCTTTTCGCGCGCGTGCTGCATCTGGAGGTCGACGACCTCGGCGTCCTCTTGCCGCAGGGCATGCAGCTTCAGTTTAAGCAGCTCTTCCCGCGTGTAGCCGTAGAGCTGCACGGCGGCTTGGTTGACCTCGATGATGGTGCCTTCCAGATCCACCAGCAATAGCGGGTCGCGGGCATATTGGGCGATCAGCTCATAACGCACTCTCACGGCTTCGTCGCGCTTGCGCGCGGTGATGTCGGTGGCGAGCACGAGCCGTCCGGGGCGGCCGTTGAACGGGATCGAACTGACGGTGATCTCCACGTCTATCAGGGTGCCGTCCTTTTTTTGGTGGCGGTGCACGCCCACGTGAGAGTCCTGCATGCCCCTCTGGCTGGCGATCAGCGCCGGCACCTGCACGCGGTCCTCCGGGTGGCGAATGTCCAGCACCGTCAAGGCAAGGAACTCGTCGCGGGTATAGCCGTAGTGGCTCAGCGCGGCGGCGTTGACGGCGAGGAACTGCAGCGTCTCCTCGTCGAAGACCCACATCGGGTTCGGGTTGGCCTCGAACAGCAGGCGGAATTGCGCCTCGCTGGCCCGGAGCTGGTCCTCGGCCTGCCGGCGCTGGCGGCGCACCTCAACGTCGCGCAGCTCGCGCGCGATCGCCGGTATCAGGCGGGTCAGCTTGTCCTTGAGCACGTAATCGTGCGCGCCCGCCTTCATGATCGCCACGGCTTGCTCTTCGCCGATGACGCCCGACACGATCATGAACGGCAGGTCCAGCCCGGATTCCTTAATCAGCTCCAGGGCTTCCGCGCCGTTGAACAGCGGCAGCCGGAAGTCGCTTAGCACGATGTCCCAGGGCTCCTCGGCCAACGCCGCTGACAGGGCGGCGGCGGTCTGGACGCACCGGTGCGCCGGCTCGTAGCCGCCTTGCCGCAGCATCCGCAACAGCAGCAGCCGGTCGTCGTCGTTGTCTTCAACGATCAGGACGCGGAGAGGGATGCTCATGGTGCGTTTCCTTGTGCGTTGAGCGTTAGAAGCCGTTTACAAGACACGGTCAAAAGGGCGGGGCCCGGGAGGCAGAGGGGGCGGAAGGATCGTGGATCTCGGCTGCGCCATTATTCTGAACCCCGTTTTCCGGCTTCCTGCGGCGCCGGATTGCTCCTGGCTCTCGGGGCGCCGACATTGATCACAAGCCAGTACAGGCCGAGCTGGCGGACGGCCTCGGAGAACTCGGTGAAATCGACCGGCTTGCGCACGTAACTGTTGCACCCTTTGGCGTAGCTTTCAAAGATGTCGCGGTCCTCCAGCGACGAGGTCAGCATGATCACCGGCAGCAGCCGGGTGCGCTCGTCGCCGCGGATGGTGCGCAACACTTCCAGGCCGTCCACCTTCGGCAGCTTCAGATCCAGCAGCACCAGCTCGGGCAGCTGCAGCGGGTCGCGCCCCGCATAGGCGCCTGTGCCGAACAGGTAGTCGATCGCCTCGACGCCGTCGCGCGCGACGACCACCTCGTTGTGGATGTTGTTCTTCTTCAGGGCGCGCAGTGTCAGCGCCTCGTCGCCGGGGTTGTCTTCCACCAGCAGGATGATGCTGTTGCCTGAGCAGAAAGGTTCCATGGGATACTCCTGATGCGATTATCCAAACGGAAGGAAGGCGGAACTCAGGCGTCGGAGTGAAAAAGGCCTGCGCGTGGGCATTTCAATCCGAATTCCGTCCGCTGTCTCCCGGATTCTGTTTGAACAGTTGCCTCGTTTTATTCGACACCGTTATTGTGGGGGTTCCGCTGGCTCGGGTGCAAGCGTGAAATAGAAGGTCGCCCCGCGGCCGATGCCCGCGTCGGCCCAGATGCGGCCGCCGTGGCGCTGGATGACGCGCGCCACCGTCGCCAGGCCGATGCCGGTGCCGGGGAACTCCTTCGTCGTGTGCAGGCGCTGGAACGCGTTGAAGAGTTTGCCGGCATACTGCATGTCGAAGCCGACGCCGTTGTCGCGCACGAAGAAGACCTGCGGCGGACGGCCTTCGCGTTGCGGATCCGCCCCCATCTCGATCACGGCGTCTGGGCGCCGGGCGCTGAATTTCCACGCGTTTTCCAGCAGGTTGAAGAGCGCGGTTCGCAGCAGGCGGGCGTCGCCGACGGCCGCCAGTCCGGGCGCGATTCGGACGTCGACATCGCGCCCGGGCGAGGCGGCGCGGAGCTGGCTGACCACCGCTTGAGCGAGTGCCGACAGGTCCACCGGCTCGCGGCGCATCTGGTCGCGGGTCACGCGCGAGAGGTTGAGCAGGTCGTCGATCAGCTGGTCCATCTGCCGGCAACCGGCGAGGACGCGGTTCAGGTAATCCCGGCCCGTGTCATCGAGGCTCGCGCCGTAGTCCTCGAGCGTGGCCTGGCTGAACCCGTCGATGGTGCGCAGCGGCGTGCGCAGGTCGTGCGAGACGGAATAGCAGAACGCCTCCAGCTCCCGGTTGGCCGACTCCAGCTGGGAGGTGCGTTCGCGCACGCGCTGCTCGAGTTGCTCGTTCAGGTTGCGGATCGCCGCCTGGGCCTGGACCAGGCCGTCGACGTTGACCGCGGTGCCGAACCAGCGCACGATCTCGCCGGCAGCGTTGCGGATCGGCCGCCCGCGTACCTTGAACCACTCATATACGCCGTCTCGCCTGCGGACCCGGTACTCGAGGTCGTAGGGGGCGCGGCCTTCGACCGCCGCGCACCAGGCGGCGAACGCCCGCGGTCGGTCTTCGGGATGCAGCAGCTTGTTCCAGCCGTCGCCGAGGTGTTCGCTCATCGGCACGCCGGTGAAGTCCTCCCACTGCTGGCTCTGATAGTCGCAGTACCCGTCCGGCCGCGTCGTGAAGGTCATGCCGGGGACCGATTCGAGCGTCTGCCGGTAGAACGACTCGCTCTGTCGCAGGGATTCGGTCAGGCGGTCGCGCTCCGCCAGCAGACGGGCGAGCTTGACGTTGCTGTAGCCGAGTTGAGAGAGGGTGTCGGCCAATTTGAGGAAGAAAGCCATGCCGCTGTCGACGGTTTGCCGGTTCAGGCGGGGGATGCGGTCCAGGGCCGCCAGATAGCTCTGCTCGTCGAAGCCGTAGGCCCGGGCCTGGGTGCGGAACTGCTCGCGGTCCACGGTCTCGTCCTCGAAGAAGAACTGGCCGGTGAAGATGTTGCCCACGTGCTGGCCGGCGACGATGATGGGCGTGGCCATGTCCCAGAGGTTGTTCTTGCATTTGTAGAGGCGGTACTCGCCTTGGGCCAGGCCGGCGGACAGTTCGAGGTCGCTCTCGTGGCAATGGCGGCAGGTTTCCGCATGGACCCTGTGGAAGCGGGTGCAGATGTCCTGCCAGCCCACGCCCACCAGCACGCGGCCCTTGAGGTCGAGAATGGCCATGGGCATGTGGGACAGCGGGTAGAAATCATCCATGAGCAGCTGCAGGGCCGCCGTGTCCACGAGGTCGGCCAGCTCGAGCACGCCGAGGTCGCCCTCGGGCGCGAGCACGCTTTCCAGCTTGCGGCGCACGCGCTCCTCGCTTTCCCGCAAGGCGTCTTCCGCCCGCTTGCGAGCGGTGATGTCGATGGCTGTGCCCAGATGGTACTTCTGTCCGCCGATCTCGATCAGGTCGAAACTGAAGCTGCCCAGGCGCTCCTCGCCCGCGAGGGTGCGGTAGCGCATTTCCCAGTCCCGCACGAAGCCGCGCGCCCGGATCTCCTCATACATGCGTGCGCGCGACTCGGGGTCGCTCGCCAGGCCCAGCTCCAGGGCGGTCTTGCCGATCGCCTTCCCGCGGGTGCAGTCGAAGAGCTTCTCCCAAGCCGCGTTGACCTCGGCGATGGCCCCGTCGGGGAACCTCATCAGCCCGATGGCGAAGGGCGCGTGGTCATGGATGGCGGAGAGCTTCTGCTGGCTCTCGCGCAAGGTCGTTTCCGCGCGGAGCTTGGCCAGGCCGACGGCGAGGTGGTCGGCCAGACGTTCCCACAGGGCGATGGACTCGGCGTTGAACCTGCCCGCGCGCCGGTCGTTCAGCTGCACCAGGCCGAGATGCTCCGCGCAGATGCGCAGCGGCAGGAGCGCCACCGACTCGTAGCCCTCGCCGTTGCAGCGGTTGCGGGTCCGCGCCTGCCGGTCGACCGCGGTGGTGCTGGCCAGCAGGTCCGTCGTGCTGTTCGTCCAGAAACTGCCGTGCTCCGAGAAGAACGGCAGCTCCGGGTTGAACCGCCCGCAGAGGATGTTGCCGCACATGCACTCCATCGCCGGATTGCCGGCCGCATCGCGCACGAGCTGTTCGGATGCGTCGCGTGCGCAGAGCCGGCTCTCCATCTGCACGAACTCCGCGGGGAACCCGCGGGTCTCAAAGTAGGGGAAATCGTCCCCCTCGCGCAGTCGCAGGCCCACGGCCTCGCAGCCCGACTGCTCCTGGAAGAAGGCCACGACGGCCTGCGCCAGCGCGCGGAGATCCCGGCTCGCGGTGATGAGCTGCAGCAGCTTCACCGTGGCCTCGCGCTCGCTCTCGATACGTTTGCGCTCGGTGATATCGCGCGCGATGCCGACGATGCCGGCGACCCGGCCGTCGGCGCTCAAGCGCGGGGCCTTGGTCGTTTGGAACACGCGGGGACCTTCCGGGGAGGTAAAGGTCTCTTCGACACTTTCGGTACGGCGGCTCGCCATCACCTGCCGGTCATCCTCCATGAACGCCGCGGCCTGCGCGGCGTCGCGGTGCCACTCGGCGTCGGTCCGTCCCATCACGTCCTCCAGCCGGAGGCCGAAGATGCGTTCGGCGGCGGGATTCAGAAACAGCATGCGCGACTCGGCGTCCTTGACGAAAATGAGGTCTTCGGTATTGTCGGTGACCGAACGCAACAGGGCTTCGCTGCGGCTCACCGCCTCTTCGGCCTGTTTCCGCTGGGTGATGTTGCGGCTGACCGTGGCCAGGCCGACCGGCTTGCCGCCCTCGTCGCGGAGGAAGAAAACGTTATAGATCATCCAGAGCGGCTCGCCGGTCCGGAAGTGGCGGAACCGGATTTCCATTTCTGAGCGGCCCTCGCGCAGCACGCGGGGGAAGAACGTCTCCGCGAGAGCCGGCTGGTCTTCCGGGTAGAAGAAGTCGAGAACCGGCGTGCGGCGGGCTTGCTCCATGTTCTCGAGCCCGACCATCCGCAGGCCGGCCTCGTTGATGTAGAGCGGCTGGTACCGCATGTCGCAGATGCCGATGAACTCGGCGCTCTGATCGGCGAGCGACACAAACTTTTCCCGCTCCGCTTCCGCCAGCTTCCGGTCGGTGATGTCGCGGTTGGCTTCCAGGATCAGCACATGGCCGTCGGCCGCGTGCGTGGCGGTCTGGCGGCTTTCGACGGTCACGCGCCGGCCGTCACGCGTCGTGTGGGTCAGTTCGCCCTCCCAGTGGCCGGTCCGCGTCAGCTGCGCGTCTTTCTCCTCCACCGCCACGCCCTCCGTGCGCAGCAGGACATGCGTGCTCTGGCCGAGCGCCTCGGATGCGGGCCAGTCGTAGAGCGCGGCGGCGCCCTGGTTCCAGAACCGGATGACGCCACCCAGTTCGCGCACGATCAGCGCCTCGTCGGCGTGGTCCATCAGCTCGGACTGCTGGCGCAGGGCCGCATCCGCCGCCAGCGCCGCCGCCGTCTGGGTTTCGGCCTGCGCGCGGGACGCCCGCAGCCGCGTGCTGACCCAGCCCACGTAGGCGCTGGTGGACAGGAGGATCGCCGCGCGGGTCATGACCGCGCAGTCGAGCTCAATGCCAGGCGGGCCGATGAAAAACCATTCGATCAGCGCGATGCCCAGC
Source organism: Verrucomicrobiota bacterium (assembly GCA_023269675.1). Lineage (GTDB taxonomy): Bacteria > Verrucomicrobiota > Kiritimatiellia > RFP12 > UBA1067 > JAHFSX01. The sequence goes on along the minus strand of JAHFSX010000006.1, from coordinate 199,330 downwards.
GCCGCGCTGACCAGCCCCGGACAGGCGCCAAGCGTGACGGCGACAATCATCATCACCGGAAAGACCGTGATGTAGGCGACATTCGTGCCGATCAGCGGCTCCAGCGCCCGGCGCGCCAGCACCGCCGCCAATACGCTAGCCACGGCCAGCCCGTAACGCGCAGCCCCCTGCTTTTTAAAAGTCATCCGTTTGCTCCGAGCATGAAATAGAATGTCGCTCCCTGGCCCGGAGCGGACTCGAACCAGATACGGCCGCCATGGCGGTGGATCACGCGCTGCACCGTCGCGAGGCCGATGCCGCTGCCGGGAAAGTCCGTCGTCGCGTGCAGCCGCTGGAAGGGAGCGAACATTTTTTCGGCGTACTGCATGTCGAAGCCGACGCCGTTGTCGCGCACGAAAAAAGTGACCGGCGACGGGAGGGCGACACCCGAGGACGGGAGCGCGCGGTCTGCCGCCATCGCTCCGACCTCGATCACGGCTGCGGGGCGCGGGCTGGTGAACTTCCAGGCATTCTCCAGCAGGTTGGCCAGCGCCGTGCGCAAGAGGACCGGATCGCCGGTGGCCGTCAGCCCAGGGGCGATGCGGACGTCGACGGCGCGGTCCGGTTCGGCCTGACGGAGGTCGAAGATGACGGATTGAGCCAGCGTCGTGAGGTCTACGGGCTGGAGCCGCATCTGGGCGCGCGTGAGGCGGGAGAGCTGCAACAGGTCGTCGATCAGCCGGGCCATGCGCTGGCAGTTGGAGCGGACCCGGTGCAGGAAGTCCCGCCCGGTGGCGTCGAGTTGCGGACCGTAATCCTCCAGCAGGGCCTGGCTGAAGCCGTCCATGCTGCGCAGAGGAGCGCGCAGGTCATGCGAGACGGTGTAACAGAACGCCTCAAGCTCGCGGTTGGTCGCGGCCAGTTCCGCCGTGCGAGTCTGGACGCGCTGTTCAAGCTCGGCGTTGAGCTGCGTGATGGCGCGCTCGGACTGCAGTCGCTCCAGTTCGCCCGCCGCGCGCACGGCCACCAGTTGCAGGATCGACTCCGCCAGCCGGGTGTCCTCCAGCGGCTGCCGCCCGATGACTGCGATCAGGCCGATGGGCTTGCCCTGCGCACTCCAGAGCGTGGTGCCGAGATAACTCTCTGCCCGCAATTCCTGAAGCAGCGCGTCCTTGGCGAACAGGCCCCGCACGTTCCGCGGGAAGACACATATCCTTTGGCCCACCACCTCGCCGCAGGGGGTGTCTTTCAGGGTGTAGGACAGGTTGTCCTCGAACCGGTCGTTGTGGAAGACGGCCAGCGTCTGCGCGGAGAGGAGGCTCTCCGCCAGCCGGTCGATGCAAACGAAGTCCACGGATAGCGCCTGCGCCAGATAGCGGGCCAGTTCTTGGAAGAACCCCTCGCCTGTGCCGTGGGTGCCGCAATGCCCCAGGAACCGCAAGACGTCCTCCGTCTTCTTGCGTTCCGTCAAGTCCACGCCGACGCCGATGATGGCGGTCAGATTCCCTTGCTCATCGAAGACCGGCGCGTGGGTGGTCAGCATCGGCAGAGCCGTGCCGTCACGGCGGCGGAGATTCATTTCACGTGTCCAGGTTTCGCCCTGGCGGAACTTGGCCATGAAGGCGCTTTCGTCATCCGGTGGTCGCTCGGACCCGGTGACCTCGTCCAGACTCCGTCCCTGCACTTCGGCGTGGGTCCAGCCGAACAACGTGGCGGCGGCCTGATTCCAATAGGTGATCCGATGGCTCAAATCCGTGCTGACGACGGCCTGGCCGACCGCGTCGAGCAGGCGCGCTTGAAACCGCATTCGCTCCTCGGCCTGCACACGGGCGGTGACGTCTGTGACCAGCACCCCGAATTGCTCAGGCATGGGCCGGAACACAAAGGCCTCAAAATGCTTCTTGAACGTCTCCGAGTAGGCTTGGTAGGTGGCCGCCTCGCCGGTCCGCGTCACTTTTCCGAAAACGTCCAGCCATTGCGGTTTGAGCTGCGGGACCAAGTCTTTGGCGTGCTTGCCGACGATCTGTTCGCGTGGCAGCCCAATGATGCGCTCGAACGCGGGATTCACATCGAGGTATACCGCATCGCGGCACGTGCCGGCATCGTCGAAAAGCGCTTCGGCCAGATAGAAACCCTCCTGCAAATTTGTGAAGAGCATCCGGTAGCGCTCCTCGCTGGCGTGGAGCGCGTTACAGGCCTGCTCGGCTTCTTCCCGGGCCGCGACGGCGTCTTCCATCATGTTGAGGGCCGCCAGGTGCGAGTCATGCTGGGCCGCGTTCGCCGCCTTTAGTTTTGCGGCGGCGTGGCGGAGCTCCTCCTCGGTCTGTTTGCGGCTGGTGACGTCCCTCAGTGAAATCAGAAGGGCTGCTGAGGCGGCCCGCGGGTGCGTCGGCATGGCTTCCAGATCGGCCCAGAACAGGGAGCCGTCGGCCCGGTGAAAGCGGATGTCCTTGCGCATCCGGTTGCCGGTCTTCGCGGTCTGGAGCAGATGCAGACAGCAGGCGTCGGCATCCTCCTGCGCCACAAACTTTTCTGCGCGCTGGCCGACGAGGCCTTGCAACGGGACGCCCAGCATGGCGACGGCCGCGGCGTTGGCGTCCAGGATGATGCGGTCATCGTCGAGCGTCAGGCAGCCGACCGGCACGGACTGGTACAGTTCATTGTACCGGTCGCGGGGCTCGGCCCGGTTCCGCTGGGCGCGCCGGAGCTCCTCGTTCTGGCGCTCCAGTTCGGTCAGGTATGCCTGGAGCTCGTGGACCAGCACCTGCACGTCGCTGGTCGGGAGCGCCGGCGTTTCATCCGGGCTCTTCTTCAGCAGTTCCTCTGTCCGTTGTCGAAGGAGGGGTGTCATGCGTCGCGTACCTCCTCCATGGCTAGCGGATAGAGCGCCGCCTGTCCGGCCTGTACGCGGATCGCGTTGATCTCCCTCTTCAAGGCGATCATCCGTAGTTCGCGTCCGACTGCGGCGCGGTTGAAGCGCGCCAGTTCCGCGTTCATCGCCTCCACTGACTCCACGTGCTGCTGAATCTGCTGCTCGGCCCGCTTGCGCGCCGTGACATCCAGATGGGTCAGGATCACCTGGCCCTCCTTGGATGGAATCGGCGAGGCCAACAGGAGGAACCACCGCTCCCGGCCGGGGGAGTTGCACGGGTACTCAAGCTGGAATTGTGGCTGTTCCCGGGTCAGCACAGCCTGGATGCCGTCCAGGGCCGCCTGTGCCAGTGCGTCGCCCTGTTGGCTGGCCTGGCGGCAGGCTTCCAGGTAATTGGCGCCGACGCTCACCGCCGGTGAGGCCTTGGCCCCGTTCTCAAGGGCGAACTGGCGCCAACGGGCATTGACGCTCACGAGGGATCCCCGCCGGTCCAGCACGGCGATGTGCGCCGGCAGGGAATCGAGCACGGCAATGCTGAACTCCTCGCTTGCCCGCAAGGCGTCCTCGGTCATGAACTTCGCCACGGCTACAGCCAGATGGTCGGCGAGCCGCTCTGCAAACGCGATGTTTTCGGGTGTGAAAGCGCCCGTATTACGGAAGTTCAGCTGCAAGAGCCCCATGCGCTGGGCGCCTTCATGCAACGGCAGGAGGGCGATTGAACCGTAGCCCTCGTGGCGGCACCGGCCGCGGATGAGGTCCTGGTCGGTAAAGGGGGCCTTCAACAGGTCGGACGTGTCGTTGGACCAAAAGCTCCCGTGCGCCGTGAAGTCCGCCGCGCGCGGAGAGAGCTGCCCTTTGATGACTTTGCCGCACAGGCAGGCCAGCAAGGGGGGCTCAGCGGATTTGCACCTGCCGCACAGCGAGCTCTCGGCCTCCAGAAATTCCTTCGAGAAGCCGAGCGTTTCGCGATAGGGGAAGTCGTCGCCGTTTCGCAAACGGATGCCCACGGCGTCGCAGCCGGCGTGGTCCTTGAAGAACCGGACGGCCTTCCGCAGCAGTTCGTCCGTGTTTTTGCTTCTGTTGACGGTGCGCAAGAATTCGATCGTGAGGTCGCGCTCGCGCTGCACCTGCTTGCGTTCTGTGAGGTCGCGCAGGATGCCGATCATGCGTCCGTCGGGCAGCAGATGGGCGTTGATCTCGCCGCAGAAGACGGTGCCGTTGCCGCGTATGAACTGCCATTCCGCAATATGCGGGTGTCCGCGGCACACTTCGGCGACGGCGTCGGGCACGCGTTTCCGCTCGCGCTCGATGACGATGTCGCCGATGTTCCTTCCGAGCAGCCCGTGGCGCGTGAGCCCGAGCATGGCCAGCGCGCACGCATTGGCGTCGATGTAGCGGCCTTGCTGGTCCGCAATCAGGATGCCGTCGCACGCGCTTTCGAAGAGCGTCCGGAACTGCGCTTCCGATTTGCGCAACGCCTCCTCGGCTGCGGCGTTGGCCACCCTCATCCGAAGGGAGCTGATGCCGAAAGCCAAGTCGCCGGCCAATTCGGACAGCAGGTTGATTTCATCCGCGGTGAACGGGTCCGGCTCGCGGCAATAGAGGGACAGCGCCCCGAACGTTGTCCCGTTGCTGGCCAGGGGTAAGGCGATGGAAGAGGCGTATCCCCGGCGTGTGGCCTCTTGGCGCCACGGGGCGTAGGACGGGTCCGTCAGCATGTTACGGCACATGGCGATTTGCCCCGTTCGGATCGCCGTGCCCTTCGGGCCGCGTCCACGCTCGGTGTCGGCCCACGTGAGCCGGAGGGTCTCGAGATAGCCCTCCTCGAAACCCGAGCAGGCGACGGGACGGATGGACTTGTCGGCGTCGTTTTCCGCAAACCCCACCCAAACCATGGCGTGGCCGCAATCTTCGACAATGATCCGGCAGACCTCTTGCAGCAAGGAGGACTCGTCGGTCGCGCGCACTAAGGCTTGGCTGCTGTCATTGAGCGCCCGGAGCGTGCGGTTGAGCGTGCGCAGCCACTGTTCGTCCCGTGTGATCCGGGTGATGTCGATGCCCGAACCGATGATGTGCTCGACCTCGCCGGAGGCGCCGGTCAAGCAACTGTTATTCCAGTGGAGCAGCCGGCGGGTCCCGTCGCGTGCGAGCCAGTGGTTTTCGAACTCGCTTGGGAATCGGCCCGCTTTCAACTGGGCAAAGACGTCTTGGACGGGGCCGGCTTCCTCCGGCGGCACCAGGAGATCCCAGAAACGGCGTCCGTGAACCTCTTGCGCGGTGTAGCCGGTAGCGACCTCGCACGCGCGGTTGAAACGCAGGATGCGTCCCTCGCGGTCAAACACCACGATCAGCGCCCCGACCGTGTCCATCACGGCCGCCAAGAGCTTGCCGTCGTTCAGCAGCGCGTCGGCCTGCGCCCGTTCGGCGGCGTCAAGGATGCCCCCTTTGGCGGCGGCCTCGTTTACGTTACGAGTCGTTGTCTTACCCATATCCCATCCCGTATTGACGATAGGGGTAAAATACCACTACGCGTTTCGGTTTGTCGAGCCGACATCTGCCCCGGGTGCGATTCGGTTCTGTTGAAACTGAGCCGAACCCAGGAGAATTCAGGAGTTAGGCTTGAGGAGTTGGAAACGCAGAAGAACCTGAAAACAGGGCGTTCGACAAGGAGGAATCCTTCCGCGAACAACCGTTTCTTGAAGCCATACGTTTGACCTCATTTTGAAGACACGCGCACGGACTCGCGAGCATGATACGGACACGTCCGCTGCCATGGCATTGCAACTCCTAACTCCTAAATCCCAACTCCTCCTTCGGGTGTGGATTCAACGAAGTTGAATCACACCCATCTGCCCCCAGCCAGGTTATTCAAGCGGCAAGAGCTAACGGACCAGAACGGCCGGTTTTTTCAAGTCCGCCTCGACATTGATGGCGATGGCCACATCGTTGCCCAAGGGCCCCTGGCCGGCCGAAATGCCGTAGTCGCGCCGGTCGATCACGGTCGAGAGCTCCCAGCCCGAGAGCATCGCGCCCTCCATTCCCGGGCCGAAGCCGAGCGCTTTGACCTTGAGCACGACCTCCTTCGTCACCTGCCGGATCGTCAGGTCGCCCGTGACCGAGAAGGCATCCTCGCCCGTTTTTTTCCAGGTTTTGCTCTTGAAGGTCATGGTCGGATAGCGGGCCGCGTCGAAGTATTTGTCCGAGCGCAAGTGCTCGTCGCGGAGGGCTGACGTGGTCGTGATGCTGCCAACCTCAATCACACTTTCGACCGAACTGTTCTCGAGGTTGGCGCGGTCGACGGTAAACGAGCCCTTGACCTTGCTGAAGTACCCGGGCACCTGCGTGAAAAAGTGCCGGATACTAAAGCCCACCCACGAGTGGACGGGGTCGATGGCATAGGTTTCGATTTCGGCATGGGCCGGAAGAGCGAGCCCGAGGGCCAGGCCGATCAGGAGCGCATGGGTTCTGGATTTTTTCATGGTGGCTTCTTCCCTTTCTGACGACGGCTCCTTGGCTTTTCCGCGCAAGACGGTCTCCGCTGAAGCCGGGCGTGAATGATGCTGGGAGCAACCGTCCATTGAATGGTTGGCGAGCGAGACGTTGAGCATGGCCCGGGAAAGCCTCGCGGGCGAAAGCCATGCGTGCGTCGCTCGTGGGGCCTTTCGGCTTTTGGCAGGATTTACAGGCTGTTCGGGACTGGCGCGCCATGCCGTCCGGCCTTTCCTGTAATCCTGCCAAAAATGGGGCCCTCAGCCTGCTTTCGCGGGTTAATCCCCCGCTTGGATGGCCAAGAAGTTTTGGATTCCCATCTGTTTGACCTGGTCCAGTTTCTCTTCGATCTGGTTCACATGCGCGTCCTCGTCCTTGAGAATCGATTCCAGAAGTTCTTTCGTGGCGTTGTCGCCCGCGTCCATCGTCACCTGGATCGCCTTGTTGTAATTCTTGACCGCCGTCATTTCCGCCGCCAGATCATTGGTGAACTGCTTGGGGATGTCGGCCCCGATCCGGATCGCGTTCAGCTTGCTGACCACCGGTATGCCCTCCAGGAAGAGAATCCGCTCGATCAGCTTCTCGGCATGCTTCATTTCCGTGATGGAGCGGGAACCGACCAGCTTCTTGAGCTTGCCGTACCCCCAGTTCTCGTCCATTTCCGCATGCACGACATACTGGTTGATCGCCGTCAGTTCGTCCGCCAACAGGCCGTTCAGCACCGCGAGTACTTTGTCATTCCCTTTCATGCTCCATCTGCTCCTCTCTTTGATCCGTCCCCAGCCCGTTCAGGGCGGGACAGGTGTTTTAATAAAATACAAGCCGCAGCGTCTAGGCCACCGTAATGGCGTTGACCGGACATTGATCTTTCGCGTCTCGGCAGGCATCCTCGAGCGGTGGTGGGACCGGGTCTTTGGTGACGATGGCCACATCCCCGCTCATGGAAAAAACGTCGGGGCAGATCTCGCTGCAGAGGCAGCATCCGATGCAGAGATTTTCATCAACGATGGCTTTCATGGGCAACTCCTTGATGGCGGTTACGGTTTTTCCATGCCGGTATGCGGCTGGACGGGGCATGGAGTAATTTAGTGATAATGATGGCCTTTGCCTATGGGGGAAAACCCCCATAGAGCAACGGGAACGGGCACAGGCAGATTCATGCCGCCGGGGCCGATCGGAGGGGGCGGCGGGCGCTCCGCGGGCGGCCTGCCGCTGAGGTGCGCGCCAAAGGGGGACTACTCCCCATAGCAAGCGGCAGGCTCCCCCCGATATCATTTCGCCATTCAAACAGACGCATAACCGGTCTGGCCAAGCCGAAAGGGAATGGGGAAGACCGTGGTGTCCGCTGTATGGCCTGCGGGGTCAGACCGGGCCTCGCGAGGGCTGTCGCCGGAAAAAAGGGTGTGCGGACTCGAAAGACAAAGAGGAGCGTAAATGATGAACAAGTCAATGAGTCTGGCCGTTGCGGCGTGTTGCCTCGGCCTGGTGACCGGGTGCGACACCGTCGGGCCGAAATGCGGGATGTGTTCCGCCTGCAAGGATAAGGGAATGGTGAAGACGCAGAGCCAATGCATGAAGGATGGCTGCTGCGCCGCGGGCGTCTGCATGGCCAAGGCTCCCGGCGCCGCTTCCGCCGCCATGAAGGAAGGCGTGGTCAACACGGAGGCTCTCATGTCGATGATGCGCGCGAGAACGCCGATGGCGATCGTCGATGCGCGTAGCGGAAAGTATGACGACGGTAACCGCCTACCCGGCGCCAAGTCGCTCGCACCGGATGCCGCCGAGGCGCAGGTGGCCGCCGTGCTGCCTGACAAGCATGCGCTTGTGGTGACTTACTGCGCGAATCTCAAATGTCCGGCCGGACACATGCTGGGCGAAAGGCTCCGCCAGCTCGGTTACGTCAACGTGCTCGAGTACGCCGAGGGCATCGAGGGTTGGATGGCCTCCGGACATGCGGTGGAAAAGGCCGCCCAATAGCGGCGGATGAAGGTCGAGGGCTAAGACGTGCGTGAATGAAACCCCGGAAAGTGATTTCCGGATCTTAACAAACAAGGAGAAAGAACATGAAGAAGCTGATGAGTCTGGCAGCTGCAGTGTGTTGCGTGGGTCTCATGACCGGAACGCTGCGCGTGACCGCCGAGGAAGCCGAGGGGACTGCCGCGAAGAAGAAGGAGGCCATGACGCAGTGCGTCTTTGTGTGCCCCGACTGTCACGCCATGGCTTTGAAAGACGGCAAGTGCGCCAAGTGCGAGAAAGAGATGAAAAAGATGCATCTCCTTGGCGTGAAGGATAGCGACGCCCTGTTGTGCGCGTGCGGCGAGACCTGCACGTGCACGGCCGCGGGCATGAAGGACGAGAAATGCAGCTGCGGTAAGATGGTCAAGAAAATGAGCGTGAAGGGCATGTATGTTTGCCCTGACGGGTGTCCGGATATTGCGGATAAGCCCGGCAAATGTGCCTGCGGCAAGGAAATGAAGAAGGTCGAATAAGCACGGCCGCGCGTACGTTTATTCAGACTGCAGGTGCCTGGGTTTCGCAGACATCGGGACCCGGCGCCTCAGTCTGTCCACCTGGGCAACCGGCACCGCGCCAGCGGTTGCCCCGGATTAAGGCCGTCGGCGCCTGATTTGACTAAACGTCATGAAGCAGAAAGAGGAAGAGTTATGAAGAGCACTCAGGGGCAGATGCATGCGAAAAAACCGATCAAGGGAAACAAGAAAAAAGTGCGTTTCGAGGTGTCGGCAAAGCCGGGCAGCCAAGTGCATGTGGCCGGAACGTTTAATAACTGGGATCCGACCGCGAATCCCATGAAGGACAATCCTGACAGCGGGCATTTCAAAGCGCTGCTCGACCTCCCTGAAGGAAAGTACGAATACAAGTTCATTGTGAATGGCGTGTGGATCTCGGATCCGAAGTGTGCGGACTGGGTCCCGGACGGCTGCGGTTCGCTGAACAGTGTGCTTCAGGTCTGACCTGTCGGCGGATTGAGGCGGGGGCGGTCTGCGGGGGCCTGTTCATCCCCGCAGCGCCCGTGCCGTTTCAGGCGGGGCGCGGCTGTTCAGGCCGCAACTCACGTCGAAGCTTGCGGATCTCCGGATTCACGTCTCTCAGGCTGGTTCACGGTTTCGAACGGCGGTCAGCAGGTCATCCTCGCCACGGCGAAATCCCAGTTGACGAGGTGGTCGAGGTAGTTCTGCACATAGTCTTTGCGGCGGTTTTGGTAGTCGATATAATACGCGTGCTCCCAAAGGTCGCAGGTCAGAAGCGCGTTCTGCCCGTAAACGACAGGCGTTTCCGCATTCGAGGTCTTGACGATCCGCACTTTGTCTCCGTCCTGCACCAGCCACACGCCGCCGTTGCTGAACTGCCCGACGGCTGCGGTCATGAACGCGTTTTTGAACGCCTCATAAGAGCCGAAGGCGGCCGCGATCATGGCCATCAGTCGGTCGTTCGGTTGCCCCCCTCCGCCCGGCCTCATGCTGTGCCAAAAGAAGGTGTGGTTCCAGACTTGAGAGGCGTTGTTGAAGATGGCCGTCTTGTCTGGCATGCCCGAGGTTTTTCGGATGAGGTCTTCCAGCGTGAGCGCGGCATAAGCCGTGCCGGAGACCATCTTGTTGAGGTTGCCGACATACGCGTGATGGTGCTTGCCATAGTGAAAGCTGAAGGATACGGCTGACAGGTAGGGCTCAAGCGCTTCGGGCGGATAGGGCAGCACCGGCAACCGGAAAGAATGTCCCGCAAGGTCGCCATACGGCGGGGCCGGGGTGGCCCTTTGGGGAAGTGGGAGGCTCTCTGGATTCATGCCGTGGAGGATACACAGGCTGAGCGGTTTGCACCATGGGTATTATTCCTACTTTCCAAAGCGTAAAACAGCCGATTGCCACTCAAGCTGGATTGTGTTAAATATAATTACATTGAATGGATGTATGGAGTGAGCTTTTATGAAAAAAATCACGGTCTTGCTGGCTGATGACCACGGTCTGGTGCGCGAGGGGCTGCATGCGCTCTTGCAGGCTGAAAGCGACATCCAGGTGGTCGGTCAGGCCGAAACCGGCTCTGAGGCGGTGGAGCGCTCCATCCGCTTGCGCCCCGACGTGGTGGTGATGGACATCGCCATGCCGGTCCTGAACGGGTTGGAGGCCACCCGGCAAATCCGTCAAGCTGTGCCTGAAACCCAGGTGCTGATCCTCTCCGCATACAGTAACCCGTCCTGCATTGAGCAGGTGGTCGCGCTCGGTGCGGCGGGGTATTTGATTAAGAACGCCTCGATCCGCATCTTGGCCCATGGAATCCGGCAGGTGAATAAGGGCCTCCGCTTCGTCGATCCGTCGATCGTGCCCCCTCCGGCCGGCACAGCGACTCAGCCTGCCGCGCAAGAGGTGGTGTACGGCAATGGCGCACTGTCGCCGCGCGAAGCCGAGGTGCTTCAATTGATCGCCGAGGGATTACTCAATAAGCAGGTCGCCGATAGACTTGGAATCAGCGCCAAGACGGCGGAAAAGCACCGCTATAGCCTGATGGGCAAGCTGGGCATCCATGATACGGCGGGGCTCACCCGCTACGCCATCGCATCGGGTGTCGCTGAAAGCAGCCGGCCCCTGTCCGGGGGCCGGCAGGTGAGCGTTTCCGGGGTCAGTAGCAGAAGGGGATGATAATTTCAACTTCGTTAAAAAGCTGGGGAAAGCGGCTGAAGGGGAGTAGGGCGGCCTCCGTGGGTGGCGGGTGCGTCTTGCTGGCGATGGCGGCCGTGTGCGCGCGCGCGGAGGAGAATGCGGTACGCAATCCGGGTTTTGAGAAGGTCGATCCCGCCGGGGCGACGCGGGACTGGTCGGAGCGCAAACCTGCCTACCGCTTTGCGGACGGCGCCGGGCGCGACGGGTCCCGCGCGCTCGCGTTTGAGAACGTCGATCCCGACTTCTATTCGTTTCCGACGCAGAAGCTGGATGTTCAGCCGGGGTGCTGCTACGCTTTCGAAGTCTGGGTCAGGACGGAGAACCTGAAAGGCGAGGAGTCGGGCGCGACGGTCTGCCTGGAGTGGTCGGGTCCCGACGGCAAATGGCTGGGTGGCGCCTATGCCGAAGGCGTGCGCGGCACGAGCGACGGCTGGCGGAAGGTGCGGGGCGTTACGCGCGCGCTGCCGACCAATGCCGTGCGCGTCAGCGTCGCGCCCTATGTGCGTCGCGGCATGACCGGCAGGGCGTGGTTCGACGACCTCAGCGTGACGCGCCACGATCCGCCGCTGGTGAGCGCGGTGAGCGCCTCCACCTACCGGCATACGTCCGCGGGCGGGCCTGTGACCTTCTCGGCCGGGCTCGCGCTGGGCGAGGCGGGCGTCAAACCCCAAGAGGTCGCGGGCACGTTCGTCATCGCCACCGCGGACGGCCAGCCGTTCTGCAGCGCAGTGCCGGACGCGTTGACGGGCGAGTGCGCCTCGCTGACCGTGAATACCTCCGCTTTTCCGGTGGGCGATTACACGGTGCGTTTCTCACTCGCGGCCAAGGGCGGCGCCGCGCGAGGGAGCGCTGAGACGCGTTTCCGCCGGGTGGAGAACCTGCCGGAGCGCAAGGCCTTCATCGATGCGCACCGGCGGCTGATCGTCGACGGCAAGCCCTTCTTCCCGCTGGGCATGTACTGGAGCGGCGTCAAGGAGCCGGAACTGGAGACCTACGCCCAGGGCCCCTTCAACTGTCTCATGCCGTACGGCAGCCCGACCACGAATCAGATGGACGCCTGCCACGCGCGCGGGCTCAAGGTGATCTACTCGCTTAAGGATCTCTACTCCGGCACGCGCTGGGCGCCGGCGGGCATCAAGACCGAGGCGGACGAACGGGCCGAAATCGAGAGGCGCGTGGCGTTGCACCGTAACCATCCCGCCTTGATCGCTTGGTACATCAACGACGAGATGCCGGCCGAGATGGTTGACCGCCTCGCGGCGCGGCAGCGGCTGATGGAGGAACTGGACCCTGATCATCCGACCTGGGTTGTGCTCTATCAGTATGACCAGGTGCGTGCCTACCTCTCGACCTTCGACGTGATCGGCACGGATCCCTATCCGATCCCAGGCAAGCCCGCGGGCACGGCGCTGGAGTGGACGCGCGTGACGCGCGACCAGACCTACAACACGCGGGCGGTCTGGCAGGTGCCGCAGGTGTTCGACTGGGGCGCCTACCGAAAGGGTGCGGAGCGCGAGAAGACGCGCGCGCCGACCTTGGCGGAGATGCGCGCGATGGCGTGGCAGTGCGTGGCGGCGGGCGCCAACGGGCTGGTCTTCTACTCGTTCTTCGATCTCTTCAAGATGCCGGACCGCGATCCCTTCGCGAAGCGCTGGGCGGACGTGTGCGCGATGGCCGTGGAGATCAAGAGGTACATCCCGGTCATGCTTTCGGCTGAAGCGGCCCCGGCGGTGACCTGCGAGGGCCCCGCCGCGGTCGAAACGCGCGTGTGGCGGTCGGGTTCGGATGTGTATCTGTTGGTCGTGAACGGCACTTCGGAGCCGGTCACGGCGACTCTGACGCTTGCAGGCGGCTGCACGGGCGTGCGTGCGGAGTTCGGTCACGCCCCGCAGCGCCAAGCCGATGGGCGACTGCTCTACGCCCTTGCGCCGCTGGAGCCGGTCATGGTGCGGCTGGGCCGGTAAGAGCGGGCCCGCCGCGCAAGAAGCCGGCGTGACGGCTCGGCACAAATAAGGAAACGATCATGCTTGCGGGGATGATCACGAGTGCGATGAGACTCGCTTTCTCTTGATCCTAACCGTGATCTTGGCCGTCATCCGTTCCCAACAAAACATTCTCGCATCGAGGATTTGAAGTTACAGATGGGCATTTTATGAAACAGATCGGACGTGATGTCAGAGCAGGGGCAGGCGCTTTTTTTCGTATGCGGGGCCTTCGTCTTCTCGGTCTTCCCGTGGTTGCTGCGCTGGCGGGTTGCGCGGCGCCTCAGGTTCAGACCCATACGGAGTACCGCTGGAGCACGCTGGCCGGAGCGCCGGGCGGCCTGGGCAATGTGGACGGGAAAGGCGAGGCGGCCCGTTTCTGCCAGCCCTCCGGCGTGGCCTTCGACGCGGCGGGCAACGTGTATGTGGCTGACTTTTATAACTACACCATTCGCAAGATCGGTCCGGACGGGATGGTAACCACGCTGGCGGGCTGCATGGGTGAGCCCGGGGGCAATGACGGCACGGGCAATTCGGCCCGTTTTGACCGGCCGCTGGGGCTGGCGGCCGACGCGGCCGGCAACCTCTTTGTGGCGGACAGCGGCAACCATGTCATCCGGAAGGTGAGCGCCGAGGGCGTGGTGACGACGCTGGCGGGCAGCGCAGGGAGCGCGGGCAGCGCCGACGGCACGGGGCGCGAGGCCCGCTTCCGCTCGCCCGGCGATGTGGCGCTTGACGGCGCGGGCAATGTGATGGTGGCCGACGCGTACAACCACACGATCAGGAAGATCACGCCGGCCGGCGTCGTTACGACGCTGGCGGGCAAAGCGGAGATGAGAGTCGGACAGCCGGTCGGCGGCTTCGCGGACGGCAAGGGGGACGCGGCGAGGTTCCGTTGTCCGCGGGGACTGGCCGTAGATCCGGCGGGCAACATTTTCGTTGCGGATACCGAGAATGCGCTCCTGCGGAAGATTACGCCGGCGGGCTTGGTCACCACGGTGGCCGGCAGCGCGGGCAACGCGGGCAGCGTGAACGGCACGGGAACCGTGGCGCGCTTCAGCACGCCGCAGGGCGTGACGGTCGACGCCGCGGGCAACGTCTATCTCGCGGACACGGGGAATCAGGTGATCCGCAAAGTGACGCCGGCGGGGCTCGTGTCCACGGTGACGAACGGCCTGGCCCGCTTTCCCTCGCCGCGGGACGTGGCGGCGGACAAGACCGGCAACCTGATGGTGGTGGACAACGAGAGCCAGACCGTCAGCAGGATCGCGGCCAAGGGCGGGCTGACGGTGCTCGCGGGCAGCGCGAGCCGTCACGGCAGCGCGGAGGGCAAGGGGGCCACGGCCCGCTTCAGCCGGCCTTGCGGCATCGCGGTGGACCGGCAGAAGAACCTGATTGTCGCGGACAATTTCAATCACACGCTCCGCAAGGTGACGCCCGACGGCGTGGTGACGACGTTGGCCGGCCGGGCGTGGTCAATGGGCGCAACTAACGGCCCGGGCGACGCGGCGCGTTTTTTCTGGCCCTCCGGCACGGCAGCGGACGGCGCGGGTAACCTGTACGTGGCGGATGCCGGCAACCACACGGTCAGGATGGTTTCGCCAGAAGGCGCGGTGACCACCCTGGCGGGCAGCGCAGGCACGGCCGGCAGCGCCGACGGGACGGGCGCCAAAGCCCTTTTTTACGGGCCCTCCGATGTGGCCCCCGATGGAGCCGGTAACCTGGTTGTGGCCGACCGCGGCAACCACACGCTCCGCAAGGTGACGCCTGCGGGCGCGGTGACCACGCTGGCGGGTAGCGCGGGCAAGGCGGGCCGCGCGGACGGCGTCGGCGGCGCCGCGCGCTTCAACAGCCCTTCGGGCGTGGCGGTGGATGACGCGGGCAACATTTACGTGGCGGACACCGGCAACCATTTGATCCGGAAAGTGATGCCGGGCGGCGAGGTGACGACGCTGGCGGGCTGCGCGGGGATTAAAGGCGGCACGGACGGTCGAGGCGTGCTGGCCCGCTTCAACGGCCCGTCCGATGTGGCGGTGGATCACGCCGGCAACGTGTTTGTGGCGGACCGCGACAACCATACGGTCCGCAAGGTGACGCCGGACGGCGTGGTGACCACCCTCGGCGGCAGCCCCAACCTGATGACGGCGGAAGACGGCCTCGGCTGCGCCGCACGCTTCGCGCAGCCGTCGGGCGTGGCTCTGGATCGTGAGGGGCTTCTTTATGTGGCGGACGCCTGCAACAACCGGATCGCGGTGGGCGTGCCCACGGCCGTGTGCCGGAGCGTGATCGCGACGGCCGCCGCTAAAGAACGCAACGGGATCGCGCCGGCTGACGTGACGGCCGGGATCGATAAGGCCGTGCCTTACGAGTGGGCGGTCTTTGTCGGCCAACCGGGCGTCGCGGGGGGCGACGACGGGCAAGGCCGCGCGGCCCGCCTGAACGGGCCGCAAGGGCTGGCGATCGACAACACGGATACGCTTTATGTGGCCGACGGCCGTGACACGATCAGGAGGATCACGCCGGGAGGGGCCGTCACGACGCTCGGGGGCACGCGCGAGTTGCTGTCCGCACCCGTCGGGATGGCGGTGGACGGCGCCGCCAACTGCTACGTCTCGGACGGCGCGCACGTGCTTTGGAAAGTGACCCCGGCTGGTGAGGTGAAGACATTGGCGGGCAAGGCGAATCAGCGCGGCGCGGCCGACGGCGCGGGGAACGCGGCGCGCTTCAACTTTATCTCGGGCGTGGCGGTCGATCCGGCGGGCAACGTGTATGTGGCGGATCACAATAACAGCACGGTCCGGAGGGTGGCGCCGGACGGCACGGTGGCGACGCTCGCCGGCCGGGCGGGAGAGGCCGGCCTGGTGGACGGCAGGGGCGCGGATGCCCGTTTCACGCGGCCGACCGCTCTGGCGACGGACCGCGAGGGCAACGTGTATGTCGCCGCGGGAAATAAAATCCGCAAGGTGACTGCCCAAGGGGGCGTCACGACCGTGGCCGGCCACGCGCCTTTCGGGCGTCTCGACGGCCTGGCGGTGGACCGTGCCGGACGGATGTATGCGGCTGACCGTGAGCATCACGTGCTCTGGCGGGTGACGCCCGCCGGGGAGGTGGTGAAACTGGCGGGCAGCGAACTGGCGATGGGCGGCAACGGCTGGCTGGTGACAGGCCTGGCGGTGGACCGCGCGGGGAACGTGTACGTGTCGGATTCCGTCCGGAACTGCATCATCAAAGGCTCGCCCCGCGCGAAATGACGGCTCACGCGTCGCGCAGGCGGCCGCGGTAGTCGCGCATGGAACAGCCGAAACGGCCTTTGAAGACGCGGCGCAGGTGGACATCGGTCCGATAGCCGCAGCGGGTGCAGATTTCCGTGAGCGGCAGGTCGGTTTCCTCGAGAAGCCTCG
Organism: Verrucomicrobiota bacterium; assembly: GCA_023269675.1. Taxonomy (GTDB): domain Bacteria; phylum Verrucomicrobiota; class Kiritimatiellia; order RFP12; family UBA1067; genus JAHFSX01. The sequence continues at coordinate 182,934 of JAHFSX010000006.1, read as the reverse complement.
CGACCCGCTCCAGCCGGACGGCTTGAATCTCATCGAGCAGCGAGCGGCCGCAAGCGGCGCGGAAGCGCATTTCGGCCAGGCGGCGGGAGACGCTGAGATGTTTGACGACGTTCGGGACGCCGATGTGCTCGCCGGCGTTGATGCGGATGAACTCGCGCGCCCGCTGGACGAGGGGATCCGTGGGCAGCGCGCCGGTTTGCGTGGAGTCGCGCGTGACGATCCCGAGCACGCCATAGCGCGCCACCTCACGCTTGCGGGTTTCCCGGCGCATCAGGCGGTCGAGCATCTGGGCGGCCATGAAGCCGCAGGCCTCGGTGTCGCGCCGGATGCTGGAGAGCGTGGGAATGGAGCCGTTGCAGAGCAGCTCGTCGTTGTCGATGCCCAGAACCGCCACGTCTTGCGGCACCCGGAGCCCGTTTTTGGAGCACAGGTCGATCAGCTGGTGCGCGCGCGAGTCCATGGCGGCCAGAAGCGCGACCGGTTTCGGCAGCGCTTTAAGCCAGGCCGCGAGATCATCTTCGCCGGCTTTCCAATCTGCGGCAGCGGCGGGGAGGGCGAAGAGATGACAGGCGAAGCCGGCCTCGCCCACCCGGCGCATAAAGCTCTCGCCGCGCCGTACCGACCAGTTGCGGTTGAGGGGCTCGCCGACAAAAGCGAAGTGTTTGTACCCCCGCTCCAGGAAATAGACGGCTCCGGCTATGCCGACGCTCTCCGAATCATCCTGCGTGCAGGAGAGCTTCGCGAAGGGCGAGCCCGGCTGCAGCGCGTCGTCCAAAGGGTCCATCAGGATGATCGGCGTGCGCGTCCGCTTCAGAGCGTCCGCCAGATCCAGCATCATCTGGCCCGCGATGATGCCGTCGTACGCGATCCAGTCGTCGGCGGAGGTCGGCCGCTCTTCGCCGGACCGTCCCTGCACAAGATGCAGGTGCCATGGCCCAAACAGGTGCGCGTAGTTGAAAATGCCCCGCAGCTTGTCCCGCCCCGGTTGCACGCTGGTCTCCTGGATCACCATCACCCGCGGGATGCGCTTGAGTACCTTAAGCATGCCTGGATGATACCAGACCTGATTGGCGGCGTAAACGGCGTGCGCAAAAGGTTCGGTATTTTTTGCGCATTACGGTATTGTTTCCGTTGATCCCTATGCCGTACGCTGGAGACGGTTGAATTTGAAATAAGAGAGGGTGCTATGGAACGTTTGGTAAAATCGCTGGCTGGCGTCGTTCTCGGCTTGGGCGTGTCGCTCTGCCAGGCGGGCGTGAAGGTCGCTGAAACGACCGTGACCCTGCCGACTTATCCGCCGGGGCCGTGCGACAAGAATCCGGTCTTCTACACGGGACGCGTGTACCAGGGCGCGCAGGGCCGCGTCTATCCGTATCCGCTGCAGGACGTGCTGCACGACAAGAAGGTCGACAAGACCTACACCTCGCTCCAGCTCGAGAACGAATATCTGCAGATGTCCGTGCTGCCGGAGATCGGCGGACGGCTCTTCAACCTGACGGACAAAGCCACGGGGTTCGAGGTATTCTACCGCCAGCACGTGATCAAGCCCGCGCTGATCGGCATGCTGGGCGCATGGACCTCCGGCGGCGTGGAGTGGAACTTTCCGCATCACCACCGTGCCACGACCTTCATGCCGGTGGACTACACGACGACGAAGAGTGCGGACGGGGGCAAGACCGTCTGGATCGGCGAGACGGAGCTGCGCCAGCGCATGAAGTGGTCGATCGGCCTCACCATGAAGCCCGGGCGCTCCTATCTCGAGGCGGACTGCCGCTTCATGAACCGGCAGCCCTACATTGAGTCGATGCTCTACTGGGCGAACGTATCGGTGTCGTGCGGCACGAACTACCAGGTGCTCTTCCCGCCCTCCTGCCGCGTCGGCATGGATCACCACAAGAGTTTTTTCACGACGTTTCCCATGGGCCGTCCCTGTACGGCGGTCGATGCAATCGCGGATCTGAGCTGGTGGAAAAACTTCACCACGGACCACCGCTCCATTTTCGCGGTTGATCCCGACAACGATTTCCTGGCGGGTTACGATCACGGTTTGGAAATGGGCACGGCGCACGTGGCCAACCGTCAGATCGTGTGCGGTAAAAAGTTCTTCCTGTGGGGCAACAATCCCGGCGGGTTCGTCTGGGACAAGGTGCTGACCGACAACGACGGGCCCTATCTGGAGCTGATGGTCGGGGCCTTTTCCGACAATCAGCCGGACTACAGCTGGATCTCGCCTTACGAAACCCGCATGTGCAAACAATACTGGTATCCGATCAAGAAAATCGGCGGCGTGAAGTGCGCGAACCGTGATGCGGCCGTCAATCTCGAGCGGCGCGCGCCGGATAAGGTTTGGTTGGGCTTCAACACGACGTTGAGTGTCAAGCGTGCCAAGGTGTCGCTGAAACACGGCGGAAAGGAATTCTCCGAAGTCATCGACATCGACCCGGACACACCGTATGTGAACGTGATCCCCATCGACGCCGGAGTCAAGGATCAGGAGATCACGGGCCGTCTCGTCGCACCTGACGGAAGCGAGCTGGTGAGCTACACGCCGGTGGACGCGGCGGTGCAGCCGCTGCCGACGCCGGTCGAGAATCCGAAGCCGCCGGCCGATTATAAGTCGGTTGAAGAGCTTTACCTGGTCGGTTTGCGGCTGGAGCAGTTCCACAACGGCAACGTCGACCCCCGGCCGTATTACGAGGAAGCTTTGCGGCGCGATCCGGATGACCTGCGCGTCAACACCGTCCTGGGCATCCGGCTGGCCAAACAGGCCAAGTTTGCCGAGGCCGAGGAGCATCTGCGCCGGGCGGTGGCGCGCACGACCCGCAACTACACCCGCGCCAAGGACGCGGAGCCGCACTATTATCTGGGTGTCGTCCTGAAAGAGCAGGGCAAATTGAAAGAGGCCGCGGACGAACTGTGGAAGGCGGTGTGGCGCGACTCGTTCCAGCGCGAGGCCTACATGGAGCTGGCGGAGATCGAGTGCCTTCATAAGAACTATGGGGGCGCGCTGGAAATGATCGACAACGCCGTCGATGTGGCGGCGCGTTCGAGCAAGGCGCACACGCTGAAGGCCTTTGTTCTGCGCAAGCTCGGCCAGAAGAAAGCCGCGGCGGCCGAACTCGACCGGACGCTGGAACTCGATCCGCTTGACGTCTGGTCGAGGGCGGAACGCTGTTTTCTCGAGGGAAAAGCGGAAAAGGCGCTGGATGCCGCCGCACGCAACCGCGGGAACAAGCTGCAGCAGGTGCTCGAAATGGCGGCAGATTATGGCACGATCGGGGCGGCCGAAGAGGCGCTCGCCCTGCTGGCGCAGGCGGAGGCGACCGGCGCGGACTACGCGAGCCCGCTCGTGAAATACTACAAGGGCTACTTCAGCCTGCAGACCGGCCAGACCGACGAGGCGCGCGCGCTGTTCAGCCAGGCCGCCGCGATGCCTACGGACTACTGCTTCCCGTTCCGGCACGAGGAGCTGAAAATGCTTTCGGCCGCGTCAGCGCTGTGTCCGTCCGACGCCAACACGTGGTACTACCTGGGCGATTTGTGTTACTACCTCGACCAGCGCGAACAGGGTGTCGCGGCATGGGAAAAGGCGGTGGCGCTCAATCCGGCGCATGGCTTGGCGCTACGCAACCTCGGGTTCGCCTACGGACGGATATCCGAAAAGCGCGAGCTGGCGGTGGCCCGCTACGAGGCGGCGATCAATGCCGATCCACAGAACGTGGCGCCCGTGCTGGAACGGGACAAGCTGTGCGAGAAACTGGGACGCGACAGCGCGTCGCGACTGGCCTTCCTCGAGAGCCATATGGCGACGGTTCAGAGGAGTGACCCGACCGTCCTGCGGCTGGCCTATCTGTACAACGAGACCGGGCAGTTCGAGAAGTCGTTGGCGATTCTGACAACACGCCGCTTCCATGTGTGGGAGGGAGCGGAGGCGCTGCGGCAGCCGTTCGTGGACGCGTGTCTGCTGCGCGGTCTGGCGCTTTTGGATGCGGGTCAGGCGGCTGCGGCGCTGCAGAATTTCAAGGCGGCGGACACCTATCCCGAGAATCTTCAGGCGGGCCGCCCGGGCGACGCGGGACAGGCTCCGAAGATCCACTATTACACGGCGCAGGCCTGCCGGGCGCTGGGCCAGGCCGAGGCGGCGCAGGCGCAGCTGCGCGCGGCGCTGGAGGGCCGCGTCGCCAACGGCGAGATGAGCTATTACCGCTTGCTCGCCTGTCGCGAACTGGGTGATTCGAAAGGCGAGGCGGATCAACGGCAGCGGCTCCACTCCGCGATGGCCGCGCTGGCGCAGCCCGACGCCGTGGACGCCTACGCCAAGTTCGGGGGCGAGAACACCCCGGCGGAGCGTGTCGGGCACCGGACGACCGAGGCCCTTTATCTTCAGGGGCTGGCCTCGCTGGCCGAGGGCAAAACGGCAGAGGCGAAGGATCTGTTCGGGAAGGCGCTGAAGGAGCGTCCGTCGATGATCTGGGCGAAGGCGCTGCTGCAAGGCAATCAACGTCCAACGCCGAACATCCAACGCTGAACATCGAAATGGAGAAGAGACATGAAAACACTGCAGGTAATGGCGCTTCTGTCGTTGGTCAGCGTGGCGGTCAGAGCGGAGATGCCCGTCTGCCCGATGGGCGAGGGCTGGGTGTTCGCTCCCGAGTTCAGCGATGAGTTCGACGGGGATGGTCTGGATGGGACGAAGTGGTGGGACTTTAATCCCGAGTGGTACGGCCGCAAGCCCGGCTATTTCGCGCGTGAGAACGTGGCTGTGAAGGACGGGGCGCTCCAACTCACCGCCCGCGTCCAGAAGCCTGAAGAGGTGACGGTCGAGAACAAGGTCCGCGGGTACGACAAGTTCACCACTTCGACGGTCAAAAGCAAGAAGCGGATTCTTTACGGCTATTTCGAAGCCCGCTGCAAGTCGATGCGGGCGAGCGTGTGCAACGCCTTCTGGCTGTATGACCCGCTCAATCCGCCCGCCAAATACCGCGAGGGTAGTTTTTCGGAGGAGATCGACATTTTTGAGGTGTTCGGGAAACCGGCCAAGACGGAGTATGACAAGGTGTACTGCACGACGGTGCACCGCTTCTGTACGCCCTATGTCGAGTCGATCGCGAACTACAAGCAGACGCCGTTGCCTAAAAAGGCCGCAAAGCAGAAGATGCCGTTCGATTTCGCCGCGGACTTCCACGTCTACGGTTTCCTGTGGACCCCCACGGAGATGAAGTGGTTTGTGGACGGCAAAGAGGTTTTTGCGAGGGACAACGACTACTACAGCACCGCGCTCCATGTCATGTTCGACTGTGAGATCATGCAGGACTGGGTGGGTTTGCCCGATCCGGCGGATCTGCCCGGCACTTTCTCGATCGACTACCTGCGCGTCTGGAGGTCGAAGGACGATCCGTATCCCATGGCCAAAGGGTTCTGATCGGGAAGTCTGCAGGCGGGTGATCGGTGTGTTGGGTAGGGACGGACCGCTGGGCCGTCCGCGGGTCATCGCTGGGATTGCAATGCTCGGTCTGACCGGCGGTCAGCCTTGCCTTGGCGTGAGGAGAAGAAAGGAACGAGATGAAGAACGTGTTTATAACCGTCGTGTCCGGCTTGTCGCTGTTGGCAAGCGCCCAAGAAACTAGAGTCGCTGAACCGGCGCCGGACTTGACGGCGCAGATCCTCACGCCCGCCGCCAGACCCGAACCGCGTTTCAACGGCGCCAAGGTGTTCGGCGTGCGGCCGGGCAGCCCGATCCAGTACACCTTCGCCGTGGCGGGTCAGCGCCCGATGACGTATTTGGCATCGGGTTTGCCCGAAGGGTCCGTCTGTGATGGCCAGAAAGGCCTGATCAGCGGGTCTGTGAAGACGGCGGGCACGTATCGGATTAAGCTTGTCGCAAAGAATGCGGCTGGCCAGGCCGAGCGGGAGCTGAAACTGGTGGTGGGCGACACGTTCGCGCTGACGCCGCCGATGGGGTGCAACACCTGGGGCGGGCTCGGCCCGTTCGTGAGCGAAAAGGGTGTGCGGGCCTCGGCCGAGGCCCTCGTGGGCAAAGGCTTGATTCAGCATGGCTATTGCTACGTGAACATCGACGACGGCTGGCAGGGGACGCGCGGCGGACCGCACAACGCGATCCAGCCGAACGGGAAATTCGGGGACATGAAGAAGATGTGCGCCGATCTCCATGCCATGGGACTGAAGGTCGGCAACTACTCCACGCCGTGGCGGACCAGCTACGCCGGTTTCGTGGGCGGTTCGAGCGACAGCGCGGAAGGGATCTGGGCGAAACTGCCGCCGGGGGCTAATAAGGGATGGACGCACGGCGCGTACCGCTTCGAGGTCAACGAGGCCCGGCAGGCCGCCGAGTGGGGCATCGATTACTTCAAATACGACTGGGGCATCGACAGCGTGGCGCTGGCCCGGACCATGGGCGATGCGCTGCGTGCGGTGCCGCGCGACATCGTGTTCGAGTTGTCCAATACGGCTCCGTTCCAAGACGCCGAGGCCTACACCGGCATCGGGACGATGACGCGCACGGACGGCGATCTGGTGGACGTGTGGGTGAAGACGCAGCTCGATGCGGGCAAGCAGAAGTGGGCGCTGGGCGTCCGCGACCTGTGGCTGGCCCACAAGCGGTGGGAGCCCTACAACCGCCCCGGCCACTGGAACATGCCCTGTCCGCTGCGCGTGGGCCTGCTGGGCGGATGGGACAACAAGCCGCTGCGCCCGAGCCGGCTGACGGTGGACGAGCAGTTCGCGCATGTCAGCCTCTGGTGCCTGTGGGCCGCGCCGCTCATCATCGGCGCGCCCATCGACACGCTTGATGCCTTCACGCTGAGCCTGCTGACGAACGACGAGGTGCTCGACGTCGACCAGGACCCGCTCGGCGTCCAGGCCAGGGATGTCGAGGTGGCGGGCGGCGAAGTGCTCGTTAAAAGGCTGGAGGACGGTTCTGTGGCCGTCGGGCTTTTCAATCCGGGAGAGCAGACGTCAACGGTGGCGGTCTCTTGGCCCGAGCTCGGCGTGAATGGAAAACAGCGCGTCCGTGACCTCTGGCGGCAGCGGGATCTCGGTGTGTTCGGAGAGAAACTCTCAGCCGAGGTGCCCCGTCACGGCGTGGTGTTGGTGCGTTTGTTCCCGCAGATGCCGTAGGGCCAGACGTCTCGGACAGCCCCACGCGAAGGGCCCTGAGTTAAGCGGCATGGCCAGTCTTAATCATAATCTTGCTCTTAATCTTAATCCGATTTTACGAAGAGATTACGATTAGGATTAAGATTAAGATTAGAAGTGAAAGATGTTTATTTTAGCGCCATTCTGGTCCAGCGGTTCGTCCCTGCCTGCGAGATGTGCGGATGCGTTTTTTGACGTGTTAAGGGCGGGCGACCTCCGTGCCGTCCGCTGTTGATGCCATTCCAAGAAATGACGACGAAACGGATGCCTATAGGATCGCGCTTGGATTCGGACGGGATTGATCTATAATGCCCCTCTGTAAAAAGGGGGGCCGTTATGAGACAAGTCTGTTTTCTGCTGATGTTCGCCGTGTGGAGCGCGTGTGCGGGGACGGGCGGGCCGGTGCGTCCGCTTGCGGACGACTTTGTGACCGTGTGCGAATCGCCCTCGCCCGCCGACATCTTCTGCTACACGCCGGGGCTGGCGCGGCTCGACAGCGGGCGGCTGGTGGCCACCATGGATTTCGGCGGGCCCGGCTGGAAGAAGGGTGAGCCGCGCGGCCGCGTCTTCACGTCCGACGACCATGGTCGCACGTGGGCGAACCGCGCCTCGTTCCCGTATGTGCATGCCCGTCCCTTTGCGGCCGGCCAGGCGCTGTACGTGCTGGGACACTCGGGCGATCTGACGGTGATCCGCTCGGACGACGGCGGCGCAACCTGGAGCGCGCCGGCGAAACTGACCGAGGGCCAGCACTGGCACCAGTCGGCCTGCAACGTGATCACGGCCAACGGCTGCGTCTATCTGGTGATGGAGCGGCGTGTGTCCGAGAAGATCAAGAGCTGGCCCGTGGGTGAGCTGGCGCCGGTGCTGATGCGGGGAAGACTCGACGCCGACCTGACGCGCCGCGAGAACTGGACCTTCGCCTCGGAGCTCTCGTTCCATGACACGATCCCCGCCATCGAGACCGATCCCTCGATCGATTTTTTCGGCGTGCCGTTCTATCCCTCAGCCTATCCCCGCGGCTCGCTGCCCGCACCCGGCCGCAACAGCGCGCCCATCGGCTGGCTGGAGACCAACGTGGTGCAGTTCCATGATCCCGACCACGTCTGGTTCGATCCCAAGGGAAAGACCTTCCACCTCTGGGCCCGCGCCCACACCGGCGGCACGGGCTACGCGGCGGTCGCCAAGGTGGTGGAGAATGATGACGGCACCCTGACCACGCTGCTGGAAAAGGTGCCTTCGGGGAAGACCGCGCTGTTCCTGCCGTGTCCCGGCGGGCAGATGCGCTTCCATGTGCTGTATGACGAGCCGACGAAGCTCTACTGGCTGCTCAGCTCGCAGGCGACCGACTCGATGACCCGCGCGGACCGGCTGCCCGCGAACCGCTTCAACCTGCCCAACAACGAACGCCACCGCCTGCAGCTCCACTTCTCGAAGAACATGGTGGACTGGTGTTTCGCGGGCTTGGTGACGGCGGGGGCCACGCCGCTCGAATCGCGCCATTACGCATCCATGGCGGTAGACGGCGACAACCTCTGCGTGCTTTCGCGCAGCGGGGACAGCCGCGCCAATTCCGCGCATGACGGCAACCTCATCACCTTTCACACCGTCAAGGATTTCCGCAAGCTGGTGTACTGATCAACACACGTGTATGTGCGGGCGTCGCTCCTCTGGCAGGAACGGTTCCTTGAACCGTTGCATCCGCCTCGGGGATGCGGATGCTATCGCAATTTGAGCACGGTGCCGAGCGGGATCACGTGGAGGGTCGCAGTCAGGCTCGTCGTGCTGGCTGAGCCGGACCCGTAGACCAACACGTCGTAGGAGCCGGAATCCGTCAGGTCCGCCCGAGCGATCTCCAGCCAAGCCTGGTTCGCGCCGTCGATGGCCACGCCGTTGTGGCGCCACTGGTAGGAGGTTTCGCCGACGGCCTGGACGTAGAAGCGTACCGGCTCGTGGGCCCGGACCTCGCGGCTGACGGGTTGGGAAAGCAGGGCCGGCCCTGTTCCCTGCGGGGTGCCGCTCCAATGCGCGAGCACGTATAGGTTCTTTGTGCTGAAGGACGCGGCGTTGTGATTGAAGCTCCAGTCGGTGTCCACATATCCAGCCATGGTGAAATTCGTGTTGTTGCCGATGCCCATGCTGGGAACAAAGCCATTGCTCCCAAAACTATTCAGGGCCAGGATCGTATGACCTGCACCATAATTGTGGATTTGCATGCAACCGTAACCCGCAGACGCCGAACCGGTGGAATCGCCGAAGTCGACACAGTTGGTTCCGATCGCGCCCGGAATGTTCTTGTCGTTCGCGCCGCTGTAGTTGCTGGCAAAGAACTCGATGTTGCCTGTGGCGATGGCGGTGCCGGTTGTCACGGCGGCATTGGCCGAGGCGTAGACGTTCATGTTGGAAACGTAGGTCTGGAACACCGCACCGCGGGCGGCGGTGGGCACGCCGATCTTGGCGAGGTCGCTCGTGAAGGGATCCATTGAGACATAGGCCCACTTGGTGACGCCGGACGCCACGAGTTCCAGGCAGTAGGCGACGCGGTCAAATGTCCGGGTCTGCTGGAAGAGGCTCTCGTCGACCGCGTAGGGTGCGCCGTTGGGCACGAAATACGTGTTGTTCGGGATGGCCAATTTATAGACCAGGGCATAGTCGGCTGATTCCGGGACATTGTCGGACAGCGCGGGCGGCAGGGAAACGTACGGCGCGGTGAAGGCGATGGAGGCGCCTGCGGCGATCAGGTTGGCGCTGGCGGATCGGTCGCGCACGCCGGCGACGCTCACCAGGTAGGCCTGTCCCGGCGTTTGTGCGGTGGTGGTCAGAAGGACGCTCTTCTTGTCGGCGGAGAGCGCGGCGGTGGTGACGGTCACGCCGTTGTTGAGGCTGAAATTGCCGGTGGACGCCGCGGAATCGGCCAGTGTTTCGCTGAACGTGAGCAACACGCGTTTCAGAGTCGAAGAGGCTGTGACGCTGGACAGGGTCGGGGCTACGGCATCGGTGCTTTGAATGTCTTGGAGAAGCACAAACACATGAAGCACGCGGCGCTCGTAGCTGTCGGCGTTGTAGGTGGCGGTCCAGTCGGGATCGGGATAGGTCGAGTTGGGGACCGGGTTGTTGCCGATGCCCAGGCCGATCTTGTTGCCGGCGTTGAAGTGGTTGATGGCGAAGAGGGTCTGCTTGGCCCCGTAGTTGTGGACCTGCATGCAGCCGTGGCCGGCAGCGGTGGAATTGCCGCCTCCGTCGCCGAAGTCGAACGCGGTGGCGCTGGCGCCGGCTATTGGCAGCGTGTTGGGCGGGCTGTAGTCCGAGGGCCAGAACTCGATGTTGCCGGTCGCGATGTCCGTGCCGTTGCTGACGCCGGGCACATTGGAGAGCACGTCGAGGTGTACGACATTCGTTTGGAAGAACGTGCCGACGACGGGGATGCCCAGCTTCATGGCGTTGGTTGTGAAGGCGTCCATGGAGGTCCAGAGGAACGTTGCCGGGACGCCGCTCTTCTTTAGTTCCAGATAGTACGCGACCCGTGAGAAGGCGCTTGTGACGGACGCGCGGATGTCGGCCGAATAGTCGGCCGATGAGGTATTGAAGCTGCCGTAGACGGGAATGTTGGTGATGGAGCAGACCAACTGGTAACCTGCGGCCGCAGGCACGTTGGCGGCCACCTCGGCGGGCAGCGTGGTCGTGGAGTTCGTGGCCGGGCGCACAAGCACATGGAGCGTGCGCCGGAAAAAAGCGCCTGCATTGTTCGTCGCTGTCCAGTCCGGACTGCCGTACGGCGCGTTGCCGATACCCACGCAGAGGGTGTTGCCGTCCGCGCCCCAGTTGTTCAAGGCGAACAGGGTCTGGCGGGATGCCGAGTTATGAACCTGCATGCAGCCGTAGGTGCCGTTGGTCAGGCGGGTGTCGCCGAAGTCGAAGGCCGAATCGCTCGCGTTGGCGATTCCCAACGCGTTCGTCGTTGTTTGGTCGGTGGGCCAGAACTCGATGTTGCCGCCTGCCAAGCCGGTGCCGTTGGTGACGCCGGCGACATTGGACTTCACGTCGAGATTGGCGACGGCCTGCTGGAACATGGCCTTCGACGCGGTGGTCGGCACGCCGATTTTGGACAGGTATGGCGTGAAGGCGTCCATGGAAGTCCAGAGGTACTGGACGCTGCCATCGAGCTTCTGAAGTTCGAGGTAGTAGGCCACCCGGTCGCAGAAGTTGGTGGCGGAGCGCTGGTCAAAGCTGTAGGGGTTGGCCGAACCGTTGAAGGTTCCCGTGACGGGGATGTCGAGTGTGCAGACTAGCTGATATCCTGTGGCCAGACCGCCGATTTTTGCGGTGATCTCGGGCGGCAGTGCGGGGGCGGAAACCACGATGGTGGAACCGGGGGTGATCGGATTACCGGCGGCGCTGTCGCGCACGCCGGTCACGGTCAGCGTCGGGGTGCCCGCCGGCTGGCGCGTGGTGACCAGAGTCACGTCGCGCTGGTTCGCCGCCAAGGTCGCACTGACGATCTGCGCGCCGTTGTCCAGCGAGAAGCACGCGCCGTTCACCGAAGCGGGGGCGAGCGGCTCTGAGAAACGGACCGTGACGAGCGTGCGTGCCAGGCTGGCGTTCGCGGAGACCAAACTCGGCGGGGTCGTGTCGTTGCCGCGGAGCACCAGCACCTGCAGCGTCCTGGCGGAGTATGCGCCGGCGGTTTTGGAGAATGTCCAGTCGATGCCGCCGCTGATGGGCGCGGGGCAGTTTCCGATGCCGATTTCAGTGGCGCCGCCGTCGCACCAGGCGTTGAAGGCGAAGAGGGTCTGTCCCGCGCCGGTATTGTGAAGCTGCATGGAGCCGTAGTTGGCTCCGTTCGGGTTGATCCCGTCGCCGAAGTCGCAGGTCGAGCCGCTGGCGCCCGGCACGTTGAATGAATTGGCGTAGATGTAGCTGTAGGGCCAGAACTCGAGGTTGCCGGTGATGCCGGTGCCCGTCGTGACGCCCGGCACGTTGCAGAAAACGTTCATGTTGGAAACGGAGTTATGGAAGAAGGCGCCGGAGATGAGCGTCGGCACGCCCAGCAGGGAGGTGTCGTTCGTGAAAGCGCTCATCGAGGCCCACACGTAGGTGAGCATGCCGTTCGTGTTCAACAGTTCCATGTAATAGGCCACCCGGCTGAAGTCGCCGATGGCGAGGTGGTTGTCCACCGAATAGGCAACGGGGGCGGTCTTGTAGTTGACGGAGCTGGGGATCTCCAAACTGTAGACCAAGGAGTAGCCGGAGGATTCCGCGACGTTGTTCAGGTAACCGCTCGGGGTGGAGGACAGAAACGAGACGGTGCTGTCTGCGCTGATGGACAGCGAGGTGGGGGCGTTGAGGTCGGTCACGCCGTTGACCGTCACGGTATAGCTTGTCTGCCGCGCCTGCATGCTGGTGGAGAGGGTGACGGTCCGTTGGTCCGCATCGAGGGACGCGCCGGTAAGGGCGAGCCCGCCGCTCAGCGCATAGTTGGAAAGATTGGTCGCTGTGGCAAGCGCGACCGGTTTGCTGAAGGTGACGGCGACCTGCCGGTTGTTCGACAGACTGCGGGCGCGGACGAGGCCAGGGGACGCCCCGTCGCCGATCGGCGCGATCACACGGGTGATGGCGGGCAACCAGGCGTCAGCCATTTTGTTGTAGCCGGTCTGATTGGGGTGCGCGATGTCGGCCAAATCGTTGGTCGTGAGATAAGCGTGCATGTCCAGAAAGGTCACCCGGCGGCCCAGCGCGGCCTGTGCGGTGACGATGTCCGGCACAGAGGGGTTGAACAGGTTCGTGATCGACGTGTTGATGGCGGGTTCGGTGCGAGGCAGGAGCGAGGTGACGATGATATGCGCGTAAGGACGATTGGTCGCGATCTTGGTGATCAGAGCGTCCAGCCGGTTGATCGCGTTGGCGAAGTCGCCGTCGTTCGCGTCATTGGTGCCGATATGCAGCAGGATCACGTCCGGGTCGGCGACGGCGTTCAGGTAGCCACCTAGCGCGGCATCGATCTGACTGATCCGAAACCCGCTGTGTCCCTCGTGGTCCGAGTCCGGCAAACTGCCGGCGCCGTTGCCGGTCTGTGTGCCCACAAAATCCACACGGTAACCCAGGTTTGTGAGACCGGTGTACAGGGGCGCGCGGTAACCGCCGGCCGTTGTGCCAAGGGTGATCGAATCGCCCAAAGGCATGATGCGCACGGAAGGCGGTGTCGCGGCCGACGCCAGACAGGCGGCGCACAGAACGATGGCAACGGAAAACGATAACCCGTCAGGACGCGTTGCAGGCATATAAACACTCCGTGAGTTGCAGCGGTCGTGCGCGTTTGGCAAATAAGGGCCACCCGAACAATCACTGTAAGTCTTATTAAGCCACAAAAGGCGAATTCGGTCTACCCGTCCCATGACAAAATCGCAGACGCGGGAAGTATGTTATTTGACAAGGCGGTGTGGCAGCCCAGAGGTGCATTGCAGGGAATCCCGGATGATCAGGCTCCCTTTCGGCGGTAGGCGAAAGGGGCGAGGCCGGTCTTGCGCTTGAAGAGGGACGAAAAATGTTTCTGGTTGCAGAAGCCGGTGCGCTCGGCGATCTCGGTGATGGGCAGGTCGGTCTGGACGAGCAGGCGGCGGGCCTCGTCGAGGCGCAATCCGAGGTGGTGCTGGCCCAGCGTGCTGCCGGTCTCGGTGCGGAAGGCGGTGCGCAGGGTCGAGTAGCTCACACCGCATGATTTGGCGAGGGAGGCGTAGTCGATCGGCTCACACGGCCGGGCGGCAAGCGCCGCGACGGCCGCGGCAACGCAGGACGAGCGAACCTTGCCGTATCGTGCGGGGGCCACCGTCTTCGCCAGGGCCGCTTCGATCTGCCGTGCCGTCCTTTGAAGGTGCCGGATACAGGCGAGGAGACGCTTGGCAGATAGCCGTTTGGCCATGCCTGTCACCCAGAGCGCCGCAACCGGAGTTTGCTTGGGCCCAAGCACGGCGACGCCGCCGCAGTGGCAGCCTTCGGTCTCCTCTGAAAGGTCGGTGGCGTAGCCGGTCGCGCGGATGCGCGCGATCTCGGAATCGAAAGCCTTGCGGGTGGTGATCGTGTTCGGCGTGAACCGCGTGAAGACCAGCCGGTTCAAAAGGGCGTTCCGGCGTTTATCGGGGAGGGCCGAGACGAACGCCTTGCCGGGCGCGGAGGTGTGCAAGGGGAAGACGAACCCCTCCGCGATGCTGAAACAGAAGCGGTCGGGGCCCTGGATGCTGTCGAGGACGATGCCGGACGCGCGCCTTTCATCGATGACCGCGATGCCGAAGGTTTCCGGCATCTGATCAGTCACGGCCCGAAGGAAGGGAGACGCGAGAGTTTTTAAAGCTTCATGGCGCATTGGTCAGCCCTCCACCAGTCGTGATTATAGGCCGGTTGGGGGACTTCATACAAGCGCGGATTGTCAAAATACGAACTTCTGATTTTTTCATATTGTCACCGCAGGGATAGACGGTGAGCGTGTTTTGTGGCTTAATGATGGCGCTTGTGAAAACAGACGGAAGCGGGGGATTGAGAATGAGAAACAGTAGTTCCTTGAAGTCTTTGTTAGGGTGTGTTGTTTTACTCTCGGCCGGGGCGGCGTTGGCCGACACGGCGGAGGACGCGCTCGCGTTGGCGCAGCGGACGCTGGCGTACGTCGAGCGGTCGGAGGCGCGCCCTGCGATGGCGGCGGACTTGGCGGGCCTTGCGCAGCGGCTGCCGCAGGCGCGCGCGGCTGAGGCGCGGGCCGCACTGGAGAAAGAGATCCGGGCGCTGCGGCGGCGGATCGTCTTCTCGCACCCGGCCCTCAATTTCGACCGGCTGCTCGCCAGCCAGCGCGGCATCCCTTACACGGCGGCCCCGCACATGGTCGACCAGTACACGGGGCGCTGCTCGCGGCCCGGCCCGGGGCTCGTGGTGATCGAGGACTGGAAGGGCGTCCCGCGCAAGACCGAGCCGCTGAAGGGCAAGCTGCCGCTGGGCACGGTGCTCAACCCCGACCTGCATTGGGACGGCGACCGGGTGATCTTCGCGTTCTGCGACCACACGGCGCGGCGCCCGTCCGCCGCCGAGGGTGTCATCGTGCCGACCGTCTTGGCCGGGTGCGCGCAGGGCGCGAACGCCGACATCATCCGGAAGCTTGATCCGGAGCATCCCTGCTTCAGCGACCCGCAGAAGAAGTACGATCCGAACCCGGTCGCGCACCTGCGCTACTTCATCTGGGAGGCGGCCGTGGACGGCTCGTGGGTGCGGCAGCTCACCGGCACGCCCCAGGACCCGATGGAGACCTGGGGCGGACGCCAGACCGTGCTGATCGAGGACGCCGATCCGTGCTACCTGCCGGACGGCGGGTTCGCGTTCAACTCGACGCGCTGCCAGAGTTACGGGCGCTGCCACTGGGGGCGCTACACGCCGGCCTTCCTGATTTACCGGGCGGACGGGAACGGCGCGAACATCCGCCAGCTTTCCTTCGGCGAGGCGAACGAGTGGGAGCCCGCCGTGCTGAATGACGGGCGGCTGGTCTACACGCGCTGGGACTACATCAACCGCAACGCGGTGTGGTACCAGAGCCTGTGGACCATGAAGCCGGACGGCACCGGCACCGCGCACTTCTACGGGAACTACACCATGCACCCCGGCATCCAGACGGAGGCCCAGCCCATTCCCGGCTCGCACGTCGTCGTGGCCACGGCGGGCGCGCACCATTACCTTACGGCGGGTTCGCTCATCACCATCGACACGCGCAAAGGCGAGGACGGCCCCGCGCCGCTCACGCGCGTGACGCCTGAGGTCCCCTGGCCCGAGTCGGAGGGGTGGAATCTGCCGGGCTGCTATGCCGCCCCTTATCCGGTCAACGACACGCTTTTCTTCGCCAGCTATTCCCCGGAGCCGTGGGCCGGGGCGCCGCAATACGGCGCGTGGCCGTCGAACAAGGCGTTCGGAATCTGGCTGGTGGACACGCTGGGCGGACGCGAGCTGATCTATCAGGACCCCGAGATCGGCACGTTCACGCCCATTCCGATCCGCAAGCGCGCCCGCCCGCCCGTGATCCCCTCGGTGCTGCCCCCGGCGGCCACGGCCCCCGACTTCGGCGTGTGCTACGTGGAGAACGTGTACGACTGCCGCGAGCCGCTGGCGAAGGGCAGCGTCAAGTATCTGCGCGTCAACCAGCTCCTGAACCAGCCGGCGGCGAAGAAGGCGAACCGCAACAAAGACAGGGATCTGGACATCTACAAGCGCCCGCTCGGCGTGGTGCCCGTCGCGGAGGACGGCTCCGCCGCCTTCCGCATACCGGCCGGCGTGCCGGTCCAGCTGCAGGCGCTGAACGCGGAGGGCATGGCGGTCTTCACGATGCGCTCGTTCATCTACGCGCACAAGGGCGAGGTCTTGGGCTGCACAGGCTGCCACGAGGACAAGATGCGCAGCCGGCCGCCGCAGGAGCTGGCGAAACGGCGCCAGATCGCTGACCCGCAGCCCATGCCTGCGCTCGGCTACGAGGGCGGCTTCAGCTTCATGCGGACGGTGCAGCCGGTGTTCGACCGCCACTGCATCCGGTGCCACGGGCTGGAGACGGCTGGGAAGGACGGGAAAGCGCCGATGAGCCTGATCGGAACGCAGGCGATCCAGAGTCTGACCGACCGCAAGCTGGTCAAGTGGGCCGAGTCGTATGAGGAGACCGGCGCGAGCAAGACGAACGACTATTTCGCGATCGCGAGCCCGCTGACGGCGATCTTGAAGAAGGGGCACCACGACGTGCAGCTCTCGAAGGACGAGTGGGACGCGCTGATCGTCTGGATGGACCTGAACGTGACGCACTACAGCGACGGCTACTACGAGTTCAACCGCGCGGAGCAGCGCCAGCCGGAGCCCGCGGGCGAGCAGCGGCTGCGGGCCGCGATCGGGGCGCGCTTCGGCCAGGCGGCCGCGGCGCAGCCGTTCCCGGCGCTCGTGAACGTCGGTTCGCCGGAAAAGAGCCGCATCCTGCTGGCGGCCCTGCCCGCGGACCAAGGCGGCTGGGGGCAGTTGGATAAGGGCTTCACGGGTAAGAGCGACCCTGAATACCTGGCGCTGGCGTCGCTGGTGCAGGCCGCGATCGCGCCGCAGGCGTATCAGGACAAGTTCGGCACCTGCGGGCGCGGCACGAACTGCGTCTGCAACAGCTGCTGGGTCTGGATGGGCCGCTTCAACCAGAAAGCGGAATAGTGCCGACCATGCGCAGGGATGCGCATGGCACATTCCGGGATGTGGCACGCCCATCCTTGGGCGTGCGGGGTTTTGTCTGCGGCGCGGCGTCTTCCACGCCGGCCGCCTCATTGCGGGCGTGAACGCTAAAACAGTCTTTGAGGCGACCCCCGCCGCATGCTATCATGCCGCCCATGGTTGACGAGATTCAAAGCGATGACGTGTTGAAGAATATCCGGGTCGTGCTGGTGGGCACGCTCTACAGCGGCAATGTGGGGTCCGTGTGCCGCGCCATGGCGAACATGGGCATCCGCGACCTGGTGCTGGCGGAGCCGAGGATTTGCGACAAGTGGGAGGAGGCCGCCCGCATGGCGGTCCACGCGACCGACATCCTGGAGGCGCGGCGCGAGGCGCCGAGCCTGGCCGAGGCGGTGGCGGACTGCGCCTTCGTGGTGGGCACGACCGCGCGCGGCGGACTCTACCGGCAGCACGTCAAGACCCCGCGCGAGGTGGCGCCGGAGCTGCTGCGGCTGGCCGCGAACGGCAAGGTTGCGCTGGTCTTCGGGCGCGAGGACAAGGGGCTCTCCAACGACGAGATCGGCCTGTGCACGCACCTGATCCGCATCCCCGTGCATCCGGACTACGCCTCGCTCAACCTCTCGCAGGCGGTGCTGCTCTGCTGTTACGAGCTTTGGGGCGCGCTCGGCGCCTATGAGCCGCCGGTCGAAAAGTCGCTGCCTGCGGCCGCGGTACACAAGCAGAAGCTGACCGGCATGTGGCGCGAGATGCTCCTGCGCATCGGCTTCATGAAAGAGGACAAGGCCGACCACATGATGCAGGGGGTGCAGCGCATCTTCTCGCGTGGCGTCTACTCCGAGGACGACGTGGCGATCATGATGGGCGTGGCGCGCCAGGCCGACTGGGCCGCCAAGCACGGCGCGGGCGTCAAGCCCAAGGGCAGCACGTCGGGGTAGGGCGGTGAGGCGTTTAGGTTGCTGGAATGAGAACCGAAAAGTGGCGAATACTGAACCGCAGAAGGATGAACGTGGAGAACCTCGTCACGACAGGGCCGTTCATCGGCGGACAGGCATACCTTCGATATTCTGAAATCGACATTCGGCAATCTGCGGTTCCGGGTCCGGCATGCGCGGAACCGCAGAGCGGCGATTGACGAACCGCAGAAGGTCGAAGTGAGAGGGGGCGGACACGCAGGTCCGCCCCTACTTGGTGTTGAGCGCCTTGCGCAGCAGGGTCTCGGTGTCTTTGACGGCGGGGTCGGCGTCAAAGGCGGACTGCACCATCTTGCGGGCCTGGTCCTGCGGGAAGCCCAGGGAGGTGAGCGCCAGCAGCGCGTCGCGCATCATGGCGCTTTGGGCGCCGTCGCCGCCGGCGGCCCGGCCCGCCAGCGCCTCCAGCGGATCGACCTTGTCGCGCAGTTCCATCACGATGCGCTCGGCGGTCTTCTTGCCGATGCCGTGCACGGAGCTGATGCGCTTGACGTTGTTTTCGGCGATCGCCAGGCTCAGCTCGCCGACGGTGAGCCCGCTCAGCACGCTGAGCGCGAGCTTGGGCCCGATGCCGTTCACGCCGATCAGCCGCTCGAACATGCCCTTCTCCTCGGGCTGCATGAAGCCGAAGAGGATCTGCGCGTCCTCGCGGATGTGGTGGAAGGTGAGCAGGCGGCAGGCCGACCCGGTCGCCGGCAGGCGGTCGTAGGTGCCCAGGGAGATGAACACCTCGTACCCCACGCCGTGCACGTCGAGGGTCACGACGGAAGGCGTCTTATCCACCAGCGTACCGTGCAGGAATGCGATCATAGGGGGAAAGGAGGAGTTAGAAGTTAGGAGTTAGAAGTCGGAAGAACGCTCAACGCTGAACGCCCAACGCCGAACTTCGAAGTTGAGCGTTAAACGTTGGACGTTCGACGTTTCGCTCATCAGATCACCGCGTCCTGCTCCAGGCGCGGCGCGTGCGCGAGCACGTAGGCCTCGGCCTCGGAGCACCAGAGGTTCATGTTGCGGCTGCAGATCTCCGCCAGCGCCGCGAAGTAGGGGTCGGTTTCGCCGAGCTTCGCGAAGTCGGTGATCGCGGTCATGGGCATGGAGACGTGCGTGTAGACCAGCTTCTTGCCGCCGGGGATCTTGGGCAGGGCGAGGGTGGTCGCGGCCACGGAGTCGATGCCGCCGACGTGGGTGATCATCACCGAGGGGGTGATGAGCCCCTGCGCGGCGTAGTTCATGGAGTCCTGCAGGTCACGGGTGTTGCCGCCCGAGGAGCCCACGATGTGGTGGCCCATGTAGTGCACGTCGTAGAAGTTGACGGTGGCCTTGAAGTCGGCGTGCGAGGGGCCCGCGAAGAAGTTCAGGCAGCCGAGATAGCCGAGCAGCGCGGAGCCCTGCTCGATCAAGGCGGGAACAGGCGCGAAGACCATCACGTCGTTGTAGCCCTCGCCCTTGTTGACGGACTTGATCAGCGCCACGGGGTCGGCCGCGCCGGCGGTGTTCAGGTAGATCAGCTCGACGCCGCACTCCTTGGCGTGGGCCACGGGGAAGATCTGGGCGGCGCGGTCGAGGCGCGCCTGGTCGATGTCGGTGATGACCAGGCGTCCGGGGCGGTGCTCGGGGCCGTGGCAGGCCAGGTCGATGGCGCTCAGGCCCATGGGGCCCGCGCCCGCGAGGATCACCATGGAGCCGCCGTTCTTGATGCCCATCTGGTGGACGTACTCGCCGGGCTTGAAGTGGTAGCTGCAGCGGTACGCGCCCACGATGCAGGAGACCGGCTCCGCGATGGAGGACTTGTAGTAGGCGTCGCCGTCATAGGTCAGCAGGCAGTCGAGCTCCATCACCTCTTTGGGGATCACGATGCGCGTGGCGTCGCCGCCGATGAAGGGGAAGGAGTAGCCGGGGGCGCGGTGCTCGTGGCCGGGGATGTTGAGCTGGGGCTGCACGCCGTACTTCTGGCCGACGTGGAACTTGTGCTGCCACTTTTTGCCGACCTTCAGGAACTTGCCGCAGAACTCGTGGCCGAGGATGATGGGGTTCACGGCCACGTCGTCCGGGACGCGCTTGTGCTTGCCGCCCTGAAGCGCGGCCTTGTGGTCCGACATGCAGATGCTGTTGGTCACGATGTCGGCCAAGATCTCGTCGTCGCCGATTTCGGGGAGATCGAAACGCTCCAGACGCAGGTCGTTTTCGCCGTAAAGCCGCAATGCCAAAGTTTTCATAGTCGCTGTGCTCGAGGGGGTGGTTGAAAAGAAAGGAGGATGATACCTGTTTCATTCGGGCTTGGACAAGTGCAAAGCGCAACTCAAAATACCGCTCCGTCGCGGTAAAGGGGTGGATCACAACAGGGGGATGAGCTATACTGTTAAGCTTGTTTTAGGATTGCCTAATCATGCGGCCGCGCGGCCCGTGTTGGCGAAACGAGGAGCGTGGATAAACGGCTCGACCGGGAGGTGCGTATGCTCGAGAGTGTCCGACGGTTTGCCTGCGGTGTGCTTGCGTCTCTGGCCGGAGCGGCTGCGGCGCAGACGGATGGCACGTGGCAAGGCACCACCGCGCAATGGTCGAATCCGGCGAATTGGGCGGGCGGCGCGGTGCCCGGCAACGGGGGCGCGGCGGTGTTCAAGTCAGGCGCCGGGGTGGTCAACACCCTCACGAACGACATCAGCGGCCTGACGCTGGGGGGGATGACGTTCAGCAACAATGTGATGTGGGTCATCAACCCCGGCTTTCCGATCAACTTCTCGGCGGACGCGGCGGCCACCAACCGCATCCATGTGAACGAGAGCTACCTCACCTTCAAAGCGCCGCTCGGGACCGGCGCGGGGACGCTGCAGAAAACGGGGGGCGGCTATCTCGTCCTCACCAACGCGGTCAGCGCGTTCAGCGGCCGGTGGCTGATCGAGACGGACCGCGTGGAGATCGTTTCGGGGACGTCTTTGATGGCCACGCCATCGGTCTACCGGGCGGACGCGCTGGTCTTGAACGGCGGCGGCGTCAAGAACAACGACTCGTCGCCGGTCATCCCCGCGAACATGGGCATCACGCTTCAGGAGCGCGGCGGCTTTTTATCGATCGGCTGGCAGTCCTATTACACGCTGACCCTCGCCAGCCCGATCACCGGCCCCGGCGCGCTGCTGATCAACCGCAACAACGGGCGGATGCTGTTGCAGAATCCGGCCAACGATTATGCGGGCGGCACGGTGGTTGGCACCAACGGCCCGGGCTACAACGCGTCGAACTACGCCTGCCTTCAGCTGGACGCGGAGGGGGTCCTGCCCTACGGGGCAGGCAAGGGCGGGCTGCTGGTGAACGGCGCGTGGTACGGGCTGGTGGACCTGGCGGGCCACAGCAACCGCGTCAGCCTGCTGACGGTCACGCCGGGCGGGGCCGTCACGAACCGCGTGCCGGGCGTCGGCGCGCTCTATGCGGACAATCTGGACTATCGCGGGCGGCTCCCCGCGGGCGCGAAGGTGGTCTGGGGCGGCGGTAGTTTCAACGCGCAGATCCCGGACGGCGCGGGCGCGGGCGTGGTGGAGGCCGCGCCCGCCGTCACGCTCTCCCTGAGCGCCCCGCTGACCCTGGGCGGGGCGGCGCTGCGCCTCAACGGCAGCGCGGTGAGCCGGTCCACGGCGGCGGGGGCGGAAGCGTGGGTGACCACCAACGGCTGCCTGCTGCTGGTCGGCGCCGCGGGAGGCGTGCTGACCGCCGCCGGCGCGGAGCCGCTGCCCGCGCTGGTGCTGCGCGGCGGCGTGTCGGCGGATACGGACAACGCGACCAACGCCGCGCTGGCGTGCAACGCCGATCTGATTGTCGACGGCCCCTCGGACCGGCCCGCGCTGTTCGACGCCGAAGTGGCCCTGCCGGCGGAGAAGCGCGTGACGTTCCGCAACAGCGTCTGGATCAGGCGGCTGCCCCCCTCCGGCGCGTGGCAGGTGACGCCCGGCGCGGACGTGTATCTCGAGGGCGCCGCGCTGGCGTCGCTCGCCAGTTTCACCAACGCGGGTTGCCGCATCCGGATCGTCGCCGCCAATGCGGCGGGCTTCGGTGCCGCGCTGGCGCCGGGCGCGGGCGGCGAGGTCTGGTACGACACGCTGGCGCTCCTGGACGGGCGGCTGACGGACAGCGCGGCGAATGCGCTGGCCGCGGCGCACGATGTGGCGCTGGCCGGCGGCACGCTGGGTTTCGACGGGCAGGGGACGATCACGCACGCCGGCGCGGTCAGCGGCAGCGGCGCGCTGGTGAAAGCCGGCGCGGGCACGGCGGTGCTGAACGGCGCGAACAGTTTCGCGGGCAGCGTCACGGTGAACGGCGGCACGCTGGTGGCCGGCAGCGCGGAGGCCCTGGGGGCCGCGGGGAACGCGGTCGCGGTGAACGGCGGTTTTCTGGGCAACGCCGCGGGCGCGGCGCTGACGGTGCGGCAGGCCGTCACGGTGTCGGGCGGGGGCTTTGCGGTGAACGGCGGCAGCCTGCGCCTGAGCGGCGGACTGACGTTGGTGACCGGCACGCTCAACAAGCAGGGCAACGGCGAACTGGTGGTCGAGGGCGCCTCGCTGACGGCGACGAACGGGCTGAACCTGACCGGCGGCGCGGTGGTGCTGGAGGTGGCTCCCGGCACGACGAACAGGCTCGTCTCGCTTAAGGGCACGGGCGACCTGGTCAAACGCGGTAACGGCGTGCTGATCGTGCGCCCCGACGCGGCCTACACCGGCAAGGTGGTGCTGGAGGCCGGCACGCTCTATGACGAGCTCGCGCCCGCCAACAACCCCGCTTTGTGGCTGGACGCGTCCGCCAGCCAATCGCTGACATTCCAGTCCGGCTCGCCGACCAACGTCATCGGCTGGCGCGACGTGCGCGACGCCGCCGGGGGCGTCACGAACTACCCGTACGCCTGGCTGAACGCGCTTTCCCCCAACCTCGGCGCCGCCGGCTACAAGACCGCGCTGCCGCCGGTCCTGCAGCCCGGCGCGCTGGCCGGCCGGCCGGTCCTGGACTTCGGCGCGTACCGCAGCGGGCAGTGGCTGGAGTTCGCGGCGGTCAGCAACGCGCGCACCTTCTTCTGGGTGATCGGATCGCAGAACAGCGGCGGGCTGCTGATCGGCTCGCCGAACGAGGGGGCCGTGCGCGGCGGCGGACAGGTCGACGGCACGTTGCTCGCGCCGCACGCCTTGTGGGAGGCGGCGACGTGGAACGGCGCCAGTTTCCGCAGCGCCCAGAGCTGGACCAACGGCGTGGCGGTCGACGGCACCAGCGTGGGGCTGAACGGCGGGTACGAGCTGGTCTCCACGCTGACGGCGGGCGGCGCGGTCGTGAACGGGCTGGCCAAGGAGATGCGCACGACGCTCACGGGCGGTCAGGCGGACGGGGCGAAGCGCAGCGGCGGTCAGCGGCTGGCCGAGGTGCTGATCTACAACCGGGCGCTGACCGCGGCGGAGCGGCAGGCGACCGAGGCGTACCTGATGCGCAAATGGTTCGGTTTGTCGCAGGGCGGATCGCAGTGGGGCGCGGAGCTGCAGGTGACGGGCGCGGGCACGCTGCTGCTGCCGCACGCCGGCATGTCGGTCGCGTTCGACAAGATTTCCGGCGGCGGCACGCTGACGAAGGCGGGCGGCGGCACGCTGACGGTCGAGTCGCCGGAAAGTTTCGGCGGCACGCTGGCCCTGGCCGAGGGTGGCTTCACGGCGGACGGCCTACGCGCGAACCTGACCGCGCAGGCCGCCCCGACCAACCCCGTGCCGGGCGCGGCCTTCTGGGTGGACGCCGGGGCGGCCGGCACCTTCGGAGCGGATGCGGGCGGCCGCGTGTACTGGCGCGACGTGCGCTGGACGGCGGGCAGCGACTATCTGGTGGCCACGCAGCGCTGGGCCTATGCCGCGACGGTGCTCTCCAACGCGGTCGGGGCGCTGCCGGTGGTGGACCTGGGGCCGACCAACACGCCCACGGTCGAGAAGGGGCTGCAGTGGTCGAAGGATCTGACGAACGTGCGCGCGGTCTTCTGTCTGATCGGCTCGCAGCAGGGCGGCGGCATCCTGCTGGGCGGAAATGACGGCACGGCACACTTCATTCGGGGCAATGTGGCGAGCGCGGCCACGCCGATCTTCTGGGGCGACAATGTGGCGGCGAACATCAAGAGCGGGACCACGCGCCTCGACGGCCTTCCGGTCGACGGGACGGCCACCGGCTTCTCGGGCGGGTATCAGGTGGTCGCGCTGCGGGCCGTCGGCGACGTGACCGCCGGGCAGTTCGCGCACGACCGCACCCAGACCGCGCGCGGCGGCGGCCAGCGGCTGGGCGAGGTGATCGTCTACACCAACGCGCTGAGCGATGCCCAGATGGCCCAGGTGGAGGCGTACCTGCTGAACAAGTGGCAGCGGCCCGGCACGCGCGATGTCCGGGCGACGCTGGCCCGGCTGGAGGCGCCCGCGGAGGGCGCGCCGCCGGTCGCCGGCACGCTGGACGTCGGTGTGCGGACCTTGGCCGTGCAGGAGCTGGTGGGGACGGGCGTGCTGCAGAAGACCGGCAGCGCCACGCTGGCCGTGGGCCGGTACGGGCCGTTCGCGGGCGGGCTGGACGTGGCGGGCGGGCGGGTGGCCCTGCTCGGCTACAGCGCGGTGGTGCGGACGCCGGCCTTCTGGGTGGACGCCAGCCGCACGGATACGCTCGAGTACGATGCGGGGACGCTGGAGATCGCGAAGTGGCACGACTGCCGCCGCAACGGGCTGTACGCGGAGAAGGCCGCGGCGGCCTCGCAGACCGTCGGCGGCATGACCTATCCCAACCTGATGCCGACCGTGGCGCTGAACGCGCTGAACGGCCTGCCGGTCGTGGATTTCGGCGCCTGGACGGGCAACCGCTTCCTGACGTGGAGCCAGCCGCTGACGCACATCCGCACGGTCTTCTGGGTGCTCGGCTCACAGGCGGGCGGCGGCCACCTCCTGACCTATGACCGCGACACCGCCACGCGCTGTTTCTTCCGCGGCGGCTCGGGCGGCACCTTCGACAACTGGAATGTCGTGGACAAGGACTGCACGCTCTGGTCGGCCGTGGTGGCGCCCTCTTTCCTGCCGGTCATCAACGGCCAGACGCGCAAAAACGGCGTGGTCGTGAACGGCTCGCAGACCGGGCTGAGCGGCGGGTATGACCTGGTCTCCCTGCGCACGACGGGCGACGCCTCGGCGAGCGGCTTCTGCAATGACCGCAACCGCGCCTGGCGCAATGCCACGGGCGGCCAGCGCCTGGCCGAGGCCATCATCTACGAGGAGGCTCTGAGCGATGACGAGATCCGCCAGGTTGAGTCCTATCTGCGCGTGAAGTGGGGCTTGCCTCTGGCGCCGGAAACCGACGTTCCGAACGACACGGCGGTGTCGGCGATGAGACTCACCCTGCTGAACGGCGCCGTCCTGGAACTGGGCGGATCCCAGAAGCATGCGATCGGCACGCTCGGCGGCGTCGGCAGCGTGACCACGGGCGCTCTGACCGTCGCAGGCATCAAGCAGGTGAGCTCGGCCGACGGGAGCGCGGTGCTGGCTCTGGCGGGCTCCCTGAAGGTGACGGCCCCCGCGGCGTGGAGCCTGGCGGTCACGGCGGGCGACCCCGTGCCGGTGCAGGCGGCGGGCGGGATCACCTTCGAGGGGGGCGTCACGCTGACCGTCAGCGGAGGCGCGTCCCTGGCGGACGGGCCGCACCTGCTGGCGGCCGCGGTCGACGGCTCCGCGTTGACAGGCTTTGTGCCGGACGCGTGGTCGGTGACGTCCGATGACAACGCCCGTCAGTTCAGCGTGTCTGCCGACGGAGCCGCCGTGTATCTGGTGGCCTCCGGCAAAGGCACGATGCTGCTGTTAAAGTGATATCCGCGTGAAACGGGGTGCGGCCGCCCTTGGGCGTGCGCGGGCCCAGCCGCGGGGCATAGTGAGCGAGAGGAGACGAAATATGAAAACAATGAAGCGTTTGGCTTGTGTGGGAATGACGGTTGTGGCGTTTGCGGCCGAGGCCGCGGATGGCGTGTGGACGGCCGGCAACGGCGTGTGGACGAACACGGCCGCTTGGCTCGACGGCGTGCTGCCGGATGCGGCAGGCGCGGCCGCGTTCGTCGGCAGCGGCGGCACGGTCACCGTGCCGTCGGGATATCCCGTCAACCTTTCGGCGCTCTACCTCAACACCAACGGCGCGAGTGTGAGCTGGACGCTCACAGGCGAAACCAATACGCTGACCGCGCCCGCGACCGTCCGCGTCGACACCAATAACTTCTTTCTGTCTACGACGCTGACCGGAAGCGACGGCCTTCGAAAAACCGGCGACGGAACGCTGATTCTGTCAAGGCCCAGCCCCTCGCTGAGCGGTTCGGTCCAGGTGCTCGGCGGCCGCGTCTTGGTCCAGGCGGACGATAACTTCGGACAGGTGCCCGCGTCATATCAGCCTGACGCCCTCGTGCTGAACACAGGCGCGCTTGGGAACAACGACCCGACCTTCACGTTGGCCGAGACCCGCGGCGTGACGCTCGGGGCGGGCGGCGCCTATCTGTTCGGCCGCAACGACAGCAGCATGGTGATGGCCTCGCCCATCACCGGTGCCGGCCGCCTCTACATCAACATGCAGACCGGCTACGTGGTGCTCAGCAACACCAACAACGCCTATGCCGGCGACACGGTCATCGGCGCTTCCGGGCCGGGCTACTTCGGCGCGGCGGCCAGCGCCACGTTGCGGCTGGGGGCGGACGAGGTCCTGCCGCACGGCGCCGGCGCCGGCGGACTCGTGATCGACGGCACCCAGAAGGGCGTGCTCGACCTGAACGGCAAGACCGAGACGGTCAACTGCCTGACCGGCTTGGTCGGTGCCGTGGTGGCCAACAGCGCGACGGGGGCAGGTGTGTTGCGTGCAGGCGCCAACAACGGCGACATGAGTTTCTCGGGGAGCCTTCAGGCCCGGGCCGTGCTCGACAAAATCGGCAGCGGCGTGCTGGTTTTCAGCAACACGAGCGCATCGGCGGGGAGCATCCGGGTTTCCGCCGGGGCTCTGGAAGCCTCTTCTGCGCAGGCCCTGGGGACGGTGCCGGTGACCTTGGACGGCGGCCTGTTGCGCGTTCCGGTGCAAGGCGCGACCCAGACGTTCACGGCGCCGTTGCTGCTGGCGCAGGCCGGAACGCTGGACCGGTCGTCGGCCACGGCGCCGATCGTCTGGGGCGGCGACCTGTCGGCGGCGGCCGGAATCACCAACACGGTGCTGCTGACGGTCAGCGGCGGCGCGGAGCCGTTCAGCGTCGGCTCGACCAACCGGCCGGTGCTGTTCAACCTGGACGTGAGCGAACCTCTTGGTGTCTTGTTCAGGGACCGGGTGTGGCTGGCGCGTCTGCCGCTCTCCTCGTCCTGGTCGATCGTGCCCGGCGCGGAAATCACCATCGGCACGCCGGGGCTGCTGGGGACGGGCGCCCTGACGCTGACGAATTATTCGGTGAAGCTGCCCACCTCGGATGCGCTGGGCGCGGGCGGCGAGACGGTGACCGTCGGGGGGATTTCGAACACCGTCTGGTTTGACGCTTCACGCGTGGCCGACGTGACCGTGACAAACGACCCGTCTTACGCGTTCACGGCCTCGAACAACGTGATCCTCTCCGGCACCGGAGCGCGGGCGGGCTTCGACGGCGCGGGAACCGTCACCTATGCCGGCGCCATCAGCGGCGCAGGCACGCTGGTGAAGAACGGCAGCGGCGACGCGGTGCTGACGGCGGCCAACACCTTCACCGGCGATGTCCAGCTCAACGCCGGCCGCCTGCGGGTGACCGAGGATGCGCAGCTCGGCGACAGCGCCAACACCGTTAAACTGGCGGGCGGCTATCTCGGCAACGCCTCCGGCGCGAACGTGACTCTGGCCCGCAGCGTGCAGGCCACCTCGGGAGGCTTCGACGTGCAGGACGCGTCGCTGAACCTGAGCGGCGTGGTGAGCGGCACGGCGGCCAAACGCGGCAACGGCACGCTGACCTTGAGCGGGACATCCGCCAATCCGGCGCTGGACCTCACGGTCACGCAGGGCTTCGCGATGCTCGACAAGAGCGGCGTCGCGGCGGTCCGGAATCTCGCCGTGGGAGCGGCCGCGACGGCGCGGCTGGACGGCTCGGGCGGCAACCAGATCGGCGGGAACGTGACCTTGACCGGCGGCACACTGGACCTGAACGGACGGTCGGAGACGGTCGGACGGCTGGACAGCGCGGTGCTCGCCAGCACGGTGACCAACGGCGGCGGCTCGGCCGCGGTGCTGACGGTCGGCGAGAGCGGGGCGTCCGGCGCGTATTACGGCGCGCTGGCCGACGGCGCGCCGCTGGGGCTCACAAAAACCGGCACCAACGTCTTCACGCTGGCCGGAGCGGCGGGTTCGCAGACGTCCTCCGGCGCCCTGCGCGCCGAGGGCGGCACGCTGGCCCTGGGCGCCGGCGTGCGCTTTGTGCGCGTCTCACCCGGCGTGGCCCGCGTGGCGGGTACCCTGCCGGCGATGGGCGAATTCCAGCTTATGTTCAGGGGCCAGCCCGTGGCCTGGCCCTCGGGCACCGCCCTGACCGCCACGTCGTCCTCGGGCACGAACGTCTCGGCGCGGCTGATTGACAGCAACTCGCGCACCTATTGGCAGGTGGGGGCGCTGCCGGCGTCGGCGACCATCGACATGAAGCGGGCGGTGCTGTGCGACGGCTACCGCTGGTACACCTGCACCGACGTGTCGGACCGCGATCCCCTGAACTGGACGGTCGAGGTCAGCGCTGACAACACGGCGTGGTTCGCGGCGGACACGCGCACAAACCAGACGGTCCTGGCGACGCGCGGCACGCTGGCGGGCGCCTATACGTTCAGCGGCGCGTGGCCGTGCGATGCGGCGTCGGCCTCGGCGGGCGCCTACGTGGCGTCGGGCGCGGTGCTGCGCGTGACGCTGCCTTCGGAGTCGGTAGCGGGGCTGACCGGTCCGGGCGAGGTCGCGCTGGCGGCTGGCTCGTCGCTGCGCGTGGCCGACGCCGGAACGTTCACGGGCACGCTCTCGGGCGAGGGGCGGCTGCTGCTGGGCGGCGGCGCGGCGCTCGGCGTGCCGTCCGCGGCGGCGGCGGTGACCGCTGTCAACGACGGCTTGGCACCGGCCGCGGTGAGGGTGGGCGAGAACGGCGAGACGCTCTTCGCGGGCGCGCTGTCCGACGGCACGGCCACGCTCGGCCTGACCAAGCGCGGCGGCGGCACGCTGGCGCTCGTCGACGCGGGCAGCGCGTACACTGGCGACACGCGGGTCGAGGCGGGCACGCTCGCGGTGCCGGCTCCGCGGTGGCGCTTCCGCTATATCCGCTTCAATCCCACGCTGACGGTGAACGGCAACGTGCCGAACAGCGGCTACGTGCTCTGTATCTCGGAGCTGCAACTCCTGACCAACGGTGTGGCCGTGGCTTATCCGGTGGGCTCTACGGCCTCTACGCCCTACGCGAACCACACGGACGGAGCCGCCTCGAAAGCGATCAACGGCTTGGTTTCCGGCGGGACTGAGCGCTGGCTGAGCTCTGCCATTCCCAACCCGCTGACCGTCGACATGAAGCGGGAGGTCGAGTTCGACGGCTATCGCTTCTACACGTCCGGGGTGAACAGCAGCGACGCCAACCGCGTGCCGATCGTCTGGACGATGGAAGGCAGCAATGACGGCGTCACCTGGCTGATGCTCCGCAACGAAGCGATCGCCAGCTCCACGGTGCCCGCCTTCGCGGCTGGTGCCGGTAAGGAGGTCGGCACCTTTTCGGCGCGGGCCGCGCGGTATAAACTGCCGGCGGACCTTTGCGTCGTGTCGACCAACCCGGCGGCGCTCAGGCTCGCGGCGGTGTCGGCCCGCTACTTGCGCTTCACGCCCACGGCGGCGCGCGTGGAGGCCAACACGACCGATTTCGGCAACAGCGGATTCCAGTTCGAGGAGCTGCAGCTGATGCGCGACGGCGTGCCGCTCAGCTACCCGGCGGGAACGGCCGCGACCGCGCCGGGCGGCAGCTTCGCGAATGCATTTCCCCCGTCCAAAGTGGTGGACGGCGACATCGTCGGGAGCAACGATAACCGGTGGTACAGCGACGTGATGGTCAACCCGCTCACGGTGGATATGCAGCAGACCGTGGCGTTCGACGCCTATAGCTGGTACACGGCCTATAACACGCCGAACCGTGACCCGGTCGGCTGGACCCTGGAGGTCAGCAACAACACGACCAACTGGTATGCAATTGACGTGCGGACCAATCAGACCGTGACCACGGCGCGCAGCGCGGCGGCCGGGACCTGGGCGCTGGATCTGCCGGCGGGTCAGCTGGCGGCGGACGCGATTCCGGACGTCTCGCAAACCTTTGTGGCGTCAGGCGCGACGCTGCGGATCGACGCGGGCAGCGAGGCGGTCGGCCCGCTGAGCGGCACGGGTACGGTGGCTCTCATCCGCGGGGCGGCGTTCGGCATCAACGGCTTCACCGACGCGGCCTACGCGGGCGGGATCACCGGCACGGGCACGGTGACCAAGACCGGCGTGGCGGTGCAGTCGCTCTCCGGCGCGCTGGCCTTCAGCGGCACGCTGGCCGTGGACGCGGGCACGCTGGATCTCGCGGGCGCGGCGCTGACCGGCGTGACCAACATCGTGCTCCGCAGCGGCGGCACGCTGGCGGGTGCGGCCACAGTCAACGGCAACCTGACGGTCACCTGCGAGGGCGGCGCGACCCGCGCGAACCTCGCGGTCTCCGGCGCGCTGACCGTGACCGGCGCGCTGAAACTCGCGCTGCCGGTCGGCGCCGAACTGCCCTACACGCAGCGGCTCTTCGCGTTCGGCTCGGCGGATCCGGCCACGCGCGCGGCGCTGCAGGCGGCCGCGGGTTCGCTGACGGTGCCGGTCGGGTTTGCGGCCTCGGTGCATGTGACGGCCGATGCGGCCTATCTGGCGGTGGCCGCGCCGGGCACGGTGCTGATGCTGAAGTAGGGGCGGCGGGGATGTGGCACGCCCATCACTGGGTGTGCTCGGGTCCTGGCGCAGGGATGCGCCCGGCAGCGGGCGTTTTTTTTCACGGCGGGGTCGCCCATGCCACTTTTCGCCTGCCCCGGGATATGGTATAAACAACCTTCATTTCTGACAAAAAGGGGGAGCTCATGATGTTGAAACAGGTTTGGTGGGGTCTGTGTATGGCGGCGTGCGCGGGCACGCTTTCCGCGGCCACGCTGCTGGTCGAGACCGAGTCGTTCGCCGAAAAGGGCGGCTGGGTGGTCGATCAGCAGTTCATGGATCAGATGGGCTCGCCTTTCCTGCTGGCGCACGGCATGGGCGTGCCGGTAGCGGACGCGGCCACCTCCGTGACCGTGCCGGAGGCCGGGCAATACCGCGTCCTGGCGCGGACGCGCAACTGGGTCGCGCCCTGGAGCCAGACCGAGGCGCCGGGAAGATTCCAGGTGGCGGTGAACGGCAAGCCGCTGGAGACCGTGCTCGGGACCCAGGGGGTCGAGTGGGCGTGGCACGAGGCCGGGAGCGTGGCGCTCGCGAAGGGCGCGGTCAAGCTCACGCTGCATGACCTGACGGGCTTCGACGGCCGCTGCGACGCGCTCATCCTGACGACCGACGCGTCCTTTGCGCCGGAGACCGATTTGACGAAGCTGGAGGCGTTCCGCCGCCAGATGGGCGCGATCACCGCGCCGCAGGCGAGCGGGACGTACGATCTGGTGGTGGTGGGCGGCGGCATTCCCGGCATCTGCGCCTCCATCGCCGCGGCGCGTCTGGGGCTCAAGGTCGCGCTGATCCATGACCGTC
Organism: Verrucomicrobiota bacterium; assembly: GCA_023269675.1. Taxonomy (GTDB): domain Bacteria; phylum Verrucomicrobiota; class Kiritimatiellia; order RFP12; family UBA1067; genus JAHFSX01. The sequence continues at coordinate 150,823 of JAHFSX010000006.1, read as the reverse complement.
CGGTGCTGGGCGGCAACAACAGCTCCGAGGTGCGCGTGCATCTGGCCGGCCGCATGAATCTCGGGCCCTATCCGCGCCTGGGCGACGTGGTGTCCGAGATCGGCCCGGCCAAGGGCGGCAACGCGCAGCCGGCCTCCTTCTATGAGGATCAGCGCAAGCTGGAGGCGGTGAAGGCCGAGAAGAACGTGACGCTCTTCCTGGGCACCCGCGCGTTCGCCGTGGAGATGGACGGACAGAAGATCAAGGCGGTGATCGCGCGCGACATCGAGAGCGGCCAAGAGACGCGCTGCGCCGCGCCGCTGGTGGTGGACTGCACCGGCGACGGCGTGGTCGGCGCGCTGGCGGGCGCCGAGTTCCGTCACGGGCGCGAGAGCCGCGAGGAGACCGGCGAATCGACCGCGCCCGAGAAGGCCGACACCATGACCATGGGCTCGTCGGTGCAGTGGTACTCGAAAGAGCAGAAGGAGGCGGTGGCGTTCCCCGCGATCGCGTGGGGAGTGCCCTTCACCGACGCCACCTGCGAGAAGGTCAAGATGGGCGAGTGGACGTGGGAGACCGGCATGAAGCTCCATCAGGTGATGGAGTTCGAGCGCGTGCGCGATTACGGCATGCTGGTGGTTTACTCCAACTGGTCGTTCCTCAAGAACCGCTCGAAGTTCAAGGCGGAGTACGCCAAGAGCCGCCTGGAGTGGGTGGCGTACGTGGCGGGCAAGCGCGAGTCGCGCCGGCTGGTCGGCGACCTGGTCCTGAAGGAGCAGGATCTCGTGAACCAGGTGATCTATCCCGACGCGACGGCCTGCACGACCTGGACGATCGACCTGCACTATCCCGACCCCAAGAACACCAAGAACTTTCCGGATGCGGAGTTCAAGTCGATCGCCAAGCACAAGGCCATCTATCCGTACCCGATTCCGTACCGCTGCTTCTACTCCAAGAACGTGGACAACCTCTACATGGCCGGGCGCGACATCAGCGTGACGCACGTGGCGCTCGGCACGGTGCGGGTGATGCGCACGGGCGGCATGATGGGCGAGGTCGTCGGCATGGCGGCCTCCCTCTGCAAGAAGTACAGCTGCTCGCCGCGCGACATCTACGCCAGCCACCTGGATGAGCTCAAGGCGCTGATGACCAAGGGCGTGGGCCTGGGCCAGACGCAGCCGCCCCAGCAGTACAACATGGGCGGAACGCTGCTGAAAGAGAAGAAGGCGAAGAAGGAGTAGGAAACGGAAACTCGGGCGGAGAAGAAGGTGCGCGGTGTTGTTTGTAGTACCGCCTTCAGGCGGCGGTGCGACATTGCTGCGTTGCCGGCTGAAGCCGGTACTACGAACAAAGATTCCGGCTGAAGCCGGTACTGCGAGCGGAGACGCCGAGTTGCCGGAACGCGAAAACCGGCTTATTGCCGTGCCCGTATCCCCTGTTACAAATCCATATGAAGATTGAATCCATCGTTGTTTTTCAGGAAAGCACGGTGCCGTGCTTCTGCATCCGGGCGAGCCACATCGCGCGCTTGCGCGCGGCGTATCCGGCGGCCAAGGTGACCTGGTGCCGCAGCGAGGCATCGTTCCAGAAGGCGCTGCCCAGGGCGCAGGTGGCGCTGACCTGGCGCTTCCGTCAGGCATGGTTCGAGCGCGCGCCGCTCCTTCGCCGGATCGCCACGCCCGCGGCGGGCCGCGACTTCTTCCCGATCACGCCGCCGCCGCAGGTGGCGGTGCGGCACGGCACGCACCACGGTCCGCTGATGGCCGAGACCGTGCTGGGGCTGATGCTGGCCTTCAACCGGGGCATCCTCGAGGCGTACGGGCGTCAGCTCAAAGGTGAGCTGTGGCCGCGCGAGGCCGTGTACGACATCCGCCTGCTTCGCGGCAGCCACGCGGTCATCGTGGGGTTCGGGCACGTGGCCGCCGCGATCGGCCGGCTGCTCAAGCCGTTCGGCGTGCGCGTGACGGGGGTCCGGCGCACGCCGCAGAAGCGCCGGCCGGCATGGTTCAGCAGGGACGATGCGCTGGTGACGACGGACCGGCTGGACGCGGTGCTGCCGCAGGCGGACCATCTGATTCTGGTGCTCCCCTCCGACACCGGCACGGACCGGATGTTCGACGCGGCGCGGCTGGCGCGGCTGCCGCGGCACGCGGTGGTCTACAACGTGGGACGCGGCAACTGCATCGACGAGGCCGCGCTGGCGGAGGCGCTGAAGAGCGGCGCGCTGCGCGGCGCCTGTCTCGACGTGTTCGCGAAGGAGCCGCTGACGGCGGCCTCGCCGCTGGCTAAGAATCTGCCGGGGCTGGTGCGGATGCCGCACGCGGCCGCCTTTGCCGGAGAGTACATGGACCGGTTCCTGGATGAAGTGGTCGAGTGGCTGGACAAATGACGGCGGCGGCGCGGAGCGCGCGCCCTACCTGACGCGGCACGGGTCGGGTAGGGCGAGCGCTCCGCGCCGCCGTCCAGGAAGAAAGCATGACAAAAACCTATATCGTCCGTTCCGTCGAAGAGACGTGGCAGGTGGGGGTTGAAATCGCGCGGCGGCTGAAGCCGGGCATGGTGGTCGCGCTGCACGGCGACCTCGGCGCGGGCAAGACCACCTTCGTGCAGGGGCTCGGCTTCGCGCTGGGGCTGCACCGACCGGTGACGAGCCCGACCTTCACGGTGTGCACGGAGTACGCGACGCCGGCCTTCAAGCTGGTGCACATGGACCTTTACCGTCTGACCGGCCCGGACGACCTGCTGACCATCGGCTATCCCGAGTATCTGGAGACCGGCGCGGTGTTGGCGGTCGAGTGGCCGGAACGCGCCGGCGACCTGATCCCGCCCGACGCTCTGCACGTGCGGTTCTCGCTGACCGACGATCCCGAGACGCGCGTGATCGAGGTGACCGGCGCAGGTTTGTAGTGCCGGCTGCAGCCGGCAACGCGGCCATGCGGAGAGGAGATTCCGCTTGAAGGCGGTACTACGAACGGAGAGTCCCCTGAAGGCGGGATGACGAAGCGATTCGGTGCGCTTGTAGTACCGGCTTCAGCCGGCCACGCGTCCATGCGGAGCAGAGATTCCGCCTGAAGGCGGTACTACGAACGGAGAGGCTCCCTGAAGGCGGGATTACGAAGCGATTCGGTGCGCTTGTAGTACCGGCTTCAGCCGGCCACGTGGCCATGCGGCGAAGAGATTCCGCCTGAAGGCGGTACTACGAACGGAGAGTCACCTGAAGGCGGGATGGCGAAGTGATTCGGTGCGCTTGTAGTACCGGCTTCAGCCGGCAACGTGGCCATGCGGAGGGGCGATTCCGCCTGAAGGCGGTACTACGAACGGAGAGTCCCCTGAAGGCGGGATGGCGAAGTGATTCGGTGCGCTTGTAGTACCGGCTTCAGCCGGCAAAAGAGAAAGGCGGAGGCCATGTATAACTGGCGTAAGATGACTCCGGCCCAACGTGAAGAGGCGCTGCTCGAACGGACCCAGCGTCATTTTCCGTTACACAGTCCACCGCATCTCTGCAGCGATTCTGCGCGGCTTTATCACCTTACGGCCGCCTGTTACGAGCATCGTCCGATCATCGGTCTCACGTCTGCACGCCTCGCAGAATTCGAGTCCGAGTTGACCGCCGCTTTGAGCGCGAACAGCTGCGAGCTTCGCAACTGGTGCGTATTGCCGAACCATTGGCACGCGCTTGTCGGCACGGATGATCTGCGGGCGACGGTACAGGTAATCGGACGCCTTCACGGTCGAATGTCGCACGCATGGAACCGGGAGGACGCATGCTCCGGCCGCACCTGTTGGCACGGCTGCGCGGATCGGGCCATGCGCAACGAGGCTCACACCTATGCGACAGCCAACTACATCTTGCACAATCCGGTTCATCATGGCTATGTGGACCGCTGGCAGGAGTGGCCGTTCTCGAACGCGCGGGAATATCTTGGGGAGGTGGGTGAGGAAGAGGCGACGCGGCGCTGGAAAGAGTATCCGGTGTTAAATTACGGGAAGACGTGGGATGAGCCCGGGATGTGAAGACCGCCCGGCCCACGGCGTTCGTGGTTTGTAGTACCGGCTTCAGCCGGTAACGCGGCCATGCGGAGACGCGCTTCCGCCTGAAGGCGGTACTACAAACGGGGACGGACGCCTGAGAGCGGGTTACGAATGGAGACGGTGCGTTTGTAGTACCGGCTTCAGCCGGCCACGCTGTCATGCGGAGACGCGCTTCCGCCTAAAGGCGGTACTACGAACGGAGAGGCTCCCTGAAGGCGGGATGGCGAAGCGATTCGGTGCGTTTGTAGTACCGGCTTCAGCCGGCCACGCTGTCATGCGGAGAGGAGATTCCGCCTGAAGGCGGTACTACAAACGGAGACGGACGCCTGAGAGCGGGGGTTACGAACGGAGACGGTGCGTTTGTAGTACCGGCTTCAGCCGGCCACGCTGTCATGCGGAGACGCGCTTCCGCCTGAAGGCGGTACTACGAACGGAGACGGACGCCTGAGAGCGGGGTTACGAACGGAGGCGGACGCCTGAAGGTGGTGCTGCGAGCGGGTGCGCGCTTCTATTTTTGAGAAAGTTGCCTGTAGGCCTCGTAGGCGGTGATGGAGACCGCGTTGGCGAGGTTGATGCTGCGCGCGTGCTCGCCGGGCATCGGGATCTTGAAGAGGCGGTCGCCGTAGCGCGCGTAGAACTCCTGCGGCAGGCCGCTGCCTTCGCTGCCGAAGACCAGCGCGTCCTCAGCCCGGAACGCGCAGTCGTAGAGCGAGGTCTCGCCGCGCGTGCTCAGGAAGAACATCCGGGGCGGCCGGACGGAGTCGAGAAAGGCCTCCCACGAGTCGTGCACGGTGAGCCGCAGGTGTTCCCAGTAGTCCAGGCCCGCGCGCCGCACGTGCTGTTCCGTGAGGCGGAAGCCGAGGGGCTTGATCAGGTGCAGGGGGCAGTCGAGGCCCACGCACACACGCCCGATGGCGCCGGTGTTGTGCGGGATCTCGGGTTTGACGAGGACGATGTGGAGCGGTAGCGACATAGGCTGTTAGGAGTTTAGGCTGTTAGGAAGAGGGTGGGAGATAAGGTGTTTAGGATGTTAGACTGTTAGGCTGTTAGACTGTCACGGAGAACGGGACTTATAAGGTACGTTTTCATTGAAAGGTATATGGGCTTCAAGCATATGCTTTGTTCGGTCTAACAGCCTGAAGCTCTAACAGCCTTTCTCAAAGACTCTTCAGGTATTCGGTTTCGAGGCTGGCCCCGCGCGTGACGGTGGTGACGCCGCACTGGGAAAGGAGGGCGGGGAGCAGTCTGCTGTTGATCTCCTCGGGTGTGGTGAGCCGCGGATCGTAGCGGCAGACCAAGGTGGCCGCGGCGGCGTCGAAGGTGAGGGTGGCCTCCGGCACGGCCTGGGCGGCCGCGTCAAAGTCGGCGGGCTCGGAGGTGAGCTGGTAGACCAGGGTGCTGGCCGTGCCGATGACCTCCTCGAGGGTGGAGACGAGCACGGTGCGGCCGTTCTCGATGAAGGCGACATGGTCGCACATGACCTCGATGTCGTGCAGGTTGTGCGAGCTGATCACGAGCGTCTGGCGGCCGCGGCGGCGGGTCAGGAACGCGCGCATGTGCGCGACCTCGCGCGGGTCGAGGCCGCTGAGCGGTTCGTCGAGCAGCACCACCTCCGGGTAGCCGATGAAGCACTGGGCGATCATCACGCGCTTGCGCATGCCGTGCGAGAGCGAGCGGATGGGGGAGTTGAGGCGGTCGCCAAGGTGGACCTCTGCGAGCATCGCGGCGGCGGAGCGGGCCGCTTCCTGTTTGGGCAGCCCCTGCAGCCGGCCGTAGTGGGTCAGCAGTTCCAGCGGGCGGCTCTCGAGCGGGAGCTCGGAGTCCTGCGGCAGGATGGTGATGCGGCCGCAGTGCGCGTCAGGATCGAAGGGGCCGTGGCCCAGCAGATTGATCGTCCCCGAGGCGGGTTGCAGGAAGCCGGCGACCGACATCATCCAGGTGGTCTTGCCAGCGCCGTTGGGCCCGATCAGGCCGAGCACGGCGTAGCGCGGCACGGCGAGCGTGAGCCCGTCCAGCGCGCGCCGCGCGCCGTAGCGCTTGACCAGATCCGTTGTTTCAATCGCGTTGTCCATAGTGGAAAGGCTGTTAGAGGTTTAGGCTGTCAGACTGTTGGGCTGTTCGGTTGTTAGGCCAAGAGCCCGTCCACTTGAAACCAGCGTGCATGCTTATTAAAACGTCTATTCAAAGTTCCGGTATTCCTAACAGTCTAACAGCCTTCAGCCTATAAACCTTTTGTGCTCCCGGTCACACGTCGCGCTTGCGGAAGCAGGCGTAGCCTGCCAGCAGGTAGCAGCAGCCGAGGGTCATGAGATAGACCGTGCCGGTCACCAGCGGCGCGAGGCTGTTGCGCCACAGGTACATCTTGTGCTCCTCGGGCACCAGCACGCCGAGGTAGGGCAGGTAGGCGCGCCAGCCGGCGTCCGCCGTGAAGTGGCGGAGCAGGATCGTGACCACGAAGCAGACGGTGATGGCGACGATGCCCATGATGGTCGCCTTGCTGGCCGACTTGGTGAGGTGCGAGAGGCCCATGGCCAGGCCCAGATAGGGGAAGGAGAAGATCCAGGCGCGCACGGACCATTGGATGATGTTCATGAACAGGTCGGGCGTGCCGGATCCCGCGAGCCGGCACTTGGCCACGGCGTACGCGCCGATCCCGCTCAGGATCAGCGCGAAAAAGATCATGAAGGCCTGTCCGACGAATTTGCCGAGCGTCCAGCTGACGCGCGACGTCCGGAAGATCACGTAGCGCACCGCGCCGGAGCCGAGGTCCTCCGCGATGCGGCTCCCGGACACCAGCACCACCAGCAGCGGCGTATAGAAAAAGGCGAACCAGGCGTAGATCAGCTCCACCGGGTGCTTGCCCGTGATGTCCTGCAGCACGAGGTCGTTCTGGGTCATCTCCTTCATGATGCGCTGGAAAGGCTTCGACTTCCAGAGCGTGGTCGAGATGACGCCCGTCTGCTCGGACTTGGGCAGCTGCAACACGGTGGCGAGCTCGTTCTCCAGCTTGTGCAGCAGGTTGATCGACCAGTACATGTTGCAGACGGCGGCGGCCATGTAGAGCAGCAGCACCACCAGGGCGCGCCGGCTGCGCAGGGCGTCGAACCACTCGTAGCAGGCCACGCGCCACATTTGCCGCAGGCCGTTCACCGGAAGAGCCCCGGCCCGCGGCGGTTGCCTTTGGGCGCCTGGTCCAGCTTGTCCTGGACCGCGATCAGCGGCTCGGCCACGCCGGGGTCGATGAAGTCGGTCAGCTCCAGCTTGGCGGCCTCGGCGCGCTGCGCCTCGGGCACGATCGCGCTGAGGTCGTCGTAGGTCTTGACGAGCGCGGAGGTCATCTCGTTGAAGGCGCGCGTGCCGGTTTCGGGCGTGAGGGCCTCGCCCGCCGCCAGCGTGTCCGCCAGGCTCTGCATGGAGGTGTAGAGCTCCTCGTTCATGGCGTTGAGCGAGGTGTCGAACAGCGCGGCCGCTTCCGGCGTGAGCTTGAGGCGGTCGATCCACTGGGCGCGGGCGATGTCCACGCGCGTCTTCCAGAGCTCCTTGGCCTCGTCGATGCGGGCGCGCAGGTCCTCGGGGGAGGGCTCGGCCTTTTTCACTTCCGTGGGCTGGGCCTTGGCCGCGGCGGCGTTAGTCGCGGGCGCGGCGGCGGCTGAAGCCAGAGCGTTTGTGCCCGGCTCGTCCGCGGCCGCCACGCTGAAGGCAACCTTAGTCTGTTTGGGCGCGGGTTTCGGGCTTTTCGCGCGCTCGGGGATCTGCACCATGCGCGTGAAGGCGTCCATGCGCGAGTCCTTCTCGCGGCCGGCGAGCTGCTCCTTGAGGTCGGCGGTCTCCTTGCGGGCGGCGCGCAGCTCCTCCTTGGGGGCCCAGCCGCCGATGACTAATCCGAGCAGGAGCGCAAACGGCAGTAATAATACGGACTTCATTTTTGAAAGTATACACCACCGCCCTGAGGCGCGTTACAAAAAAGTGAGCAAAAGGGGGGTAGATAGGGTAATTTGCTTGACTCCGGTCAGCTATTCTTTCAACATAAATACAAATATTGAATTGAGTATCTTGATTTATTTATGTTTCTGTAAGACTTGAGTCTGCGTGCGTGTGCCCCCGCCGGGGATGTTGCGTAAGCGAGGAGGTGACTCATGTTCAGGTTTTTCCTGCTTGTCTGCCTGGTCTGGAGCGGACAAGGTTCGCTCGCCGCCGAGGCGGCGGTTGACCGCGCGCTGGCTGTCGGCCTGCTCGCGCACGACCGGGGGCCGCTCAGCGACAACAACGAGAGCGGCGCCGACCTGAATCTGGAGGTGCGGTTCGCTCCGCTGGACGTTTTCTGGTCGCCGCGTCCGCACGTGGGCGTCATGCTGAGCCTCCAGGGGGAGACCAGCGCCGCCTACGGTGGCCTGACCTACCGTTTGCTCGACGCCAAGGGCTTTTTTTTTGACGTATTCATCGGCTTGGCCGTTCACGACGGCCCCCTGCATAAGGATGAGGAGCGGTGCGCCCGCAGCGATTGCGGCTACGGCTCCCGGGTGCTTGTGCGGCCGGGTTTTGAGTTGGGCCGCCGTATCGGCCGCCATTCCGCCGTCTCGCTGTTCTGCGACCACATGTCGCACAAATGGGTCATTCCGGGCGAAAACGAGGGCCTCGACCGCACCGGTCTGCGTTATTTGTGGTCCTTCTAAGGTTGTAGGTGTGCTTCGAGGCGGGCGATCTCGTTTGCGTGGCGTCAAAGCAGGTTCTGTGAGGCTGCGCGTCGTCCCGCGTTGCTGCCTTGTGCCCGGGTGCGTCTGCTGTCAGGCGCGTCACGGTCTCGGGCCCGGCGCGCCTGAACGCTCCACGGGAAGCTGCCGGGCTCCTCCCCGAACCTTTACCGTTTCGGTGTCATGAATTGTGAGGCAACGCGCTATAGAACAGCAGCCAAATCACGCTTGCAGCGTATACCGATATCAAATACATTAACGTTCATTTATGCATACTATACATACTATACAATGGGCGCTTACAACGCTGTGGCGAAGAGGACTCGAAAAGACAGCAAAAGAACGACTTCGAAAAATCGCGCGAGCAATCTTTCTTACGGTCATGATCGTCTCGGCCATTCACACATCATCAGGTTTGTTTTGGGCATACAATTTCAGCCGTAGCGTTAACGATATTCTTTTGCCAATCCTTAAAGAGTGTTTTGATTCAATTCAAAGAGATCAAAGAGGAGAGTCTGTGCCTGCCGAAACGAAACTCCAAATGAGCGTGACAGTGCGCCAAGGCCTGATACTTCTAAAGGAGATTCCTGGTTGCAAATACGACTGCAGACAAGCCAGTCGCGGCTTTGGAATATTCCTTGTGTCATTGCTAGCATTGAAGTTGATCAAACCCAAAGGCTCCAGCCTGTCACGATGACGATGGTGGACGATAAAAGGCGATCGGGAGGGGGACGTCCCTTGCGGAGCGCCCCTCCCACACCGCTGATCGTACGGATCGAGTAGACGCCTATATAGACAAGTCATCGCGGCCGGTCAGGCCGAGCGTCGGGCTTGCATTAATGATCGCTATAATGAGTACGGCACTGAGCTATCAGGATTTCGCCGTCACCAGTCTTGTATACGAGCCGGTCTTTTTCATTGATTCGACGACTCCAATACCCTGACATCCCCTTGAGCAATTCCGGGTTCCCAATCCCCTTGAGCCCATCTCGTTCAATGTCTTGCAACAGGGCATTGATACGCTTGAGAGTTTTTTTATCTTGGGTTTTCCGGTAGACATAATCTGCCCAACCCTCATCCGAAAAAACTTTCTTCATGGGCTAACCCTCTATGAGTGCATGGGTCTTGCCTTTGCCAGACTCGAGTTGCCGGATGGCTTTTTTAAGTACCTTTTGATTGGCCGGCGCATGAAAGGCGTCGCTTGCGACAATTTCAAATGGAATCGCTTGCCGAATCACGACTTGGCGAAGGAACATTCTTACGGCAGTCGTAATGTCCAGCCCTGCTGCTGAAAAAAACAGGTCGGCCTCTTTCTTAAGCTGATTGTCCAATCGCACCTGTAGTGTCGCTGTGCTCATAAACGCATCTCCTTTCAAAACGAGGTAATGTTATTGCATCTGTATTACAATTGCAATCGTAATCCATCTCGCGTCAGTTTCGAACGGCTGTACCTCATCCCTTTTACTGTTAAACGGTGCGATATGGTCCATATCGACGAGCCATCGGCCACTTACTTGAGCTCGTCTCGATGGCAACACGGTTGGGCCGGGCTCGCGGTTCGGCAGGCCGTTCCCGCTTCGCCCCGTCCCCAACCCTTTCCCACGAGTAAGCTCACGACGATGGCTGACAGTCAGACAACACCTTGACCGCCCCGAACCCGCCCTGCTAAGATCCTGCCATTGGGCAAGGAATGATCACCGGATGTTCGGTTTTTGCGCGCACCCGTCAGGGGTCAAAAACGCAGAGTGTCCGAATGAGTGGGAGTGTGAGCGTGCTTTTATGCAGACACATACACTTACCAAGAGAGTGACTATTTCCAACCCGGCGACCCACCCAGCACCCATTCGCCTTCGGCTCCGGGTGTTGGTGGTCGCTGACGTTGGCAGAAGATGGTGATGAGAGGGAAAACATATAGGCATCGCTGGAAGGAGAGCTTTTTTCGCGTTGATCAGTGGGGCCGGAGTTCCTTCCGACTGCTTCTCATTGGGCTCTGCCTCTTTGTGGTGCGGCGCGTGGCGGCGGTAGTCGAGATGCCCTCCGGATTGTTCAGAGCAGTCGTTGTGTTCGGCGTGTTTGGCGTCATCTTCGTAGTGCTGGCTGTTGTTGGCCCGACGCTCGAGATCATGATCTGGTCGATCGGTCAAAGGAAACGAAACTGCCACCAACGGCCTAAACTTGTATTGCTACCCACAGCGAGTTCGCAAACGGAGAGTCTTGACGGTGAGCATGAACTGCGAAAACGGTGAACAATGGAATGTGCCCCGTTGAGTTCTAGGCATTATTCCCGACGTTGGGTGTCCTAATGTCTTCGAGCGTGCCGGCTGGGCGCGCCATCGGACAAAGAAAGATCAGGAGGAGCTCGCATGCGTCAGTTGAAACTGAGTAAGGCCTTTACCCTGATGGAATCAGGACCTGTTGTCCTCGTGACGACCCGTGATGAGCAAAAAAGCAACATCATGACGATCTCCTGGACTATGGTGATGGATTTCACGCCGGTCTTTGCGATCACCACGGGTGCGTGGAATCACTCTTTCGCGGCGCTACGGAAGAACAGGGAGTGCGTCATTGCCATTCCCACGGTGGACCTGCTGGATAAGGTCGTCGGCATAGGAACGTGCTCTGGGGCAGACACAGACAAGTTCGCCAAGTTCAAGCTCACACCTGTGCAGGGCAAGTTCGTCACGCCGCCCTTGATCAGGGAGTGCCTCGCCAACATGGAGTGCAAGGTCATCGACATCGTCACTAAGCATAACATCGTCGTGCTGGAGGCGGTTGCCGCGTACATCGATACCGCGCGCAAGGAGAGGCGCACGGTTCACGCTGTCGGCGACGGGACGTTCATTGTCGACGGGCGCAAAATTGACCGGAGGAAGATGATGGCCTCCAAGCTCCCCTGCGGCGTTTAGCGTGCAGTGGCCAGCCGCGGTCAAATCCGGGGCGCCAAAACGAAAAGCACGGCGCCGCCCAACGCGGCGGTCAAGCGGACGGGTCCTGACGGGCCCGCCGCTTAAATCAAGCGTCGGGAAAAATGACGAGGGAAGCGGCGCCTTCCGTTTTTGGCCGGTGTGAAGTCGGCTGCGGTGGCCGCCGGAGCGGGGAGGCCTCCGGCGCCGCCACGACGTTCTGCTTGTTCCCCGTGGGGGATTATGTGAAAATCACGCTCTGAAATCACACGAAGGGATGCTTCATGCGTAATTCTTTATTTCTGTTTCTCGGGGGTGCGGTGCTGGCGTTGAACGGCATGGCGCTGACGCCTGACGCGCTGATGTGCGGCCTGCTGGATAAGCCGGGGCTGGTGGCTATGACGGACGCGGCGCCGGGGCTTTCGTGGTGCTTCGCCGAGGAGTGCCTGCCGGGGGATTACCAGACGGCCTATCAGGTGCAGGTCGCGACATCGACCGAGCGCTTCAAGACGGACATCCCCGACCTGTGGGACTCGGGCAAGGTCGTGTCCGGGCAGTCGCTCCACGTGGCATACGCGGGGCTGCCCTTGCCGGGGGGCGTGCAGGTCTTTTGGCGCGTGCGCGTGTGGGACCGCAAAGGCAACCCGGGCGCATGGGCGCAGGCTGTCGCTTTTCTGACCGCGGACAAGCCGGGAGCCGACACGGCGCTGCGTTATCCGCAGGCCGAGGAGCACGTGCGCCCCGTGCGCGTCGTGACCAACACGCAAGGCCGCGTGTTCGTCGATTTCGGACGGGCGGCGTTCGGCTGGGTCGAGTTGTTGCCGCCGAGCACCATGCCGTACGGCGGGCCGTTCCTGCTGCATCTCGGCGAGAAGGCCGAGGGCAACGCCGTCGACACGCAGCCCGGCGGCACGATCCGCTACGCCAAGGTGCGGGGCGCGTTGACCCGTCCGGGGATCTACCGCGTGCCCTTGGCCGCGGACGCCCGCAACACCGGCGGCGCGGCGGTGCGGCTGCCCAAGGAGCTGGGCGTGGTGATGCCGTTCCGCTACGTGGAGGTGGAGGAGTGCCCGTATCCCGTGACCGCCGACACCATCCGGCAGATCGCGGTGCACTATCCGTTCGACATGAAGGCGTCCGCCTTCGTCTCCAGCGACGCCACGCTCGACCGCGTCTATGCCTTCTGCAAGTACAGCGTCAAGGCGACGAGCTTCGCGGGCGTGTATGTGGACGGCGACCGCGAGCGCATCCCGTATGAGGCCGACGCCTACATCAACCAGCTCTGCCACTACGGCACCGACCGCGAGTACACGCTGGCGCGCTACAGCCACGAGTACCTGATGGAGAAGCCCACGTGGCCGACGGAGTGGAAGCAGCACTCGGTGATGATGGCGTGGACGGACTGGATGTACACGGGCGACACGAAGTCCCTCGCGCGCTGCTACGACGCGCTGAAGAGCAAGAAGGCCCTGGAGTTCTGCGCGCGGGAGAAGGACGGGCTGCTGGTGACGGGCGGGCCGGACGCCCCGATGGCGGGCGGGCTGCGCGACATCACGGACTGGCCGGTCGGCGAGCGCGACGGGTTTGATTTCAAGAAGGTCAACGCGGTGGTCAACGCCTTCTACTGCCTGAACCTCCGGCAGATGGCGGAGATGGCGGCGGCGCTGGGCAAGACGGGCGACGCCGAGGCTTACCGCTCCAAGGCGGAAGCGGCGTCGAAGGCCTTTCACGCGCTCTTCTTCGACGCGGCCCGCGGCTGCTATGTGGACGGCGAAGGGTCGGCGCACGCCTCGCTGCACGCGAACATGCTGCCGCTGGCCTTCGGGCTGGTGCCGGAGCCGGAGCGCGGACGCGTGGCCGCCTTCGTGGCCTCGCGCGGGATGGCGTGCAGCGTGTACGGCGCGCAGTACCTGCTGGAGGCGCTCTTCGCGGCCGGGCTGGAGGACGAGGCGCTGGAGCTGATGACGCGCGACGAGGTCCGGGGCTGGGTGAACATGATGCGCGCGGGCTCGACGGTCACGCTGGAGGCGTGGGACAGCCGTTTCAAGCCGAACCTCGACTGGAACCACGCGTGGGGCGCGGCGCCCGCCAACATCCTGCCGCGCTACGTCCTCGGCGTGCGGCCGTATACGCCGGGCTTCGGGAAGATTCTGATCCGGCCGCAACCCGGGACGCTGGAGGCGGTCCAGGGCATTGTGCCGACCATTCGCGGGCCGGTGTCGGTCGGTGTGCGCCAGAAGGCGGGCAAGTTCTACAAGCTGGCCATCGAGATCCCGGTGAACACCACGGCGCGGGTAGAGCTGCCTCCGCCGGCGGGTGAAGGCACGGCGCTGACGCTGGACGGTAAAGAGGCGCGTGCCGCCATGGAGAACGGGCGGCTGGTGCTGGATGATCTCGCCTCCGGCAAACACACGGTGGCGTGGCAGGCGGAGGGAGAGGCATGCGGATCGAACAGCGTGAGCGGGTTCCGGGCGATTTGCGGCGGTGGCTGGCGTGCGTGGGTGCCCTTCTTCTGATCGGGGCCGGGCTCGCCTGCCTCCACCTGTGCGGGGTCTCGGTCTGCCTGTTCCGCCGGCTGACGGGCTGGCCGTGCCTGACGTGCGGGTCGACGCGGGCGCTGGCGGCCGTGCTGGCGGGTGACCTGGCCGACGCGCTGAGGCTTCAGCCGCTGGTCGTTGCCGGCGCCGCGTGGGCGGGAGCGGCGGCCGCCGCGTATTCCGGGTTTCTGGTCTTCGGGCGGCGCGTGGTGCGCGTGCGTTGCGCGCCGGCCGAGCGCCGTTTCATCTGGGGCGCTGCGTTTGGGCTGGCCGTGCTGAACTGGCTCTATCTGGTGCGCTGCGGCGTGTGAATGAAGGCGGCCCGCCCGGCGGGCATAGGGCATCCGTTCAGTGTTGAACGTTCGGCGTTCGGCGTTGAACGTTCGCAATCTGCGCTGCTCCGCCGGCTTGTTTCCCCGTGCGCGCGGCGCGCAAAAAAAAAGGGCCCGCCCAGCGGGCGGGCCTTACCTGGATCATCGGAGGGGAACCGTCCCTGCCGGTCTTTTAACTCAGTCCTCGTCCTCGTGCGTGTGGTGCTTGGCCGCTTCGGCGATGAGCTTCTGCGCCACGTTGGCGGGCACGATGTCGTAGCGGTCGAAGTCCATGGTGAAGGAGCCCTGGCCGCCGGTGATGGAGCGCAGCTCCGCGGCGTACTTGAAAAGCTCCGCGAGGGGGGCTTCGGCCGTGATCACCTGGATGCCCTCTTCGGCCTCCATGCCCAGCAGGCGTCCGCGCTTATGGGGCATGTCCCCGCTGATGGCGCCCATGAAGGCTTCGGGGATCGTGATCTTGAGGCGCATGATGGGCTCGAGCAGCACGGGGCGGGCTTTGGCCATGCCCTCGCGCAGGGCGCGCGAACCCGCGATTTTGAAGGCGATTTCCGACGAGTCCACGTCGTGGAACGCGCCGTCGGTGATCTCCACCTTGATGTTCTGCACCGGGAAGCCGGCCACCGCGCCGGCCAGCATGCCCTCGATGACGCCTTTGTGGACCGCGGGCATGAAGTTGCCGGGGATGGAGCCGCCGACGGTCTTGTCGATGAACCAGTCGCCCGTCTCGTCCGGGCTGCGGGGCGAGACGCGCAGGTAGACCTCGCCGAACTGGCCGCGGCCGCCGGACTGCTTCTTGTGGCGGTAGTGGCCGTCGCCCGGGGCGGTGACGGTTTCGCGGTAGGGCACTTTGGGCGTGGAGAGGTCGACGCTGACGTTGGACTGCGACTTCATCAGGCTGGCCGCGACATCGAGGTGCACGTCGCCGAGCCCCTTGAGGATGATCTGCTTGGTCTCCACCTGCTTCTCGTAATGCAGGGTGGGGTCGGCGTCGAGCAGGCGGTGGATGGCGGTGCTGAGCTTGTCGTCGTCGGCCTGGGTTTTGGCGGCCAGGGCCATGTACATGACCGGCTGGGGGAACTCGATGTCCGGAAGTTTGGTGGCGTTGCCGACGGCGGCGAGCGTGTGGCCGGTCTTCGTGCCCTTGAGTTTGGGCAGCGCCACGATGTCGCCGGGGCCGGCCTTGGGCACGGGGGTCTGCTTCTTGCCGATGACCTGCAGCATGGCGGAGACGGTCTCCTTGGTGTCGGTCGTGTTGTTCTGGACCGTCATGCCGGGGGTGAGCGTGCCCGAGAGGACGCGGACATAGTTGAGCTGGCCCAGGAAGGTGTCCATCGCGGTGCGCCAGACCTGCGCCACGAACGGGCCGTCCGGGTCGGCCGCGATCTCCCGGCCCTCGGTGTCGGTGAAGACCCGGCTGCCGGGGCAGGGAAGGATGCGGCACATGCTGTCCAGCATTTCGGTGACGCCGATGCCTTTCAGGGGCAGCACCGAGTAGATGGGGTGGACGCTGCCGGACTTGATGCCGTCTTTCAGGCCGGCGCTGATCTCCTCGGGCGAGAGCGTGCCCTGCGCGAAGAACTTCGTCATCAGCGCGTCGTCGCTCTCGGCGGCGGTTTCCGCCAGGCTGTTGTGGAGCTCGGCCAGATGCCCGGGCAGGTTTTCCTCCTTGAGGATGTTGACCATCGTGTCGGGGGTCAACGGCGCGGTGACCGGCACGCAGTTCACGCCGAACGCGTGGCGGATGGAGGCGAGGGCCTTCTCGAAGCTGGCGTTCTCCTTGTCAAGGCCGGTGATGACGAACGAGGTGGAGGAGAGGCCGCCCTCTTTGCAGGCTTTCCAGGCGCGGCGCGTGCCGACCTGCACGCCGGCGACGGCGTCGACGGTGATCAGGGCGAAATCGGCGGCGCGGACGGCTCCCAGAATCTGGCCGTAGAAATCCATGAAGCCGGGGGCGTCGGTGAAGACCAGCTTGTACTCCTGGTCGGCGTGCTTGTAGGCGGCGGAAAAATTGGTGGCGAAAATCGTGATTTTGCGGTTCTTCTCCTCTTCGGCGGTGTCGGAGATGCTGGAGCCGTTGGAGACCAGTCCCATGCGGTCGTTCAGTCCCAGCTTGAAGGCTACAGCATCGGTGAGGGTGGTCTTTCCGCTTCCGCTATGTCCGAGAATCACGAAATTCCGGACGTTCGACACAGGTATTTCACTCATGGTAAAGCATTCCGTTTTTCTGTGGCGGCCTCACGGAGGGACCGCCGTTTTTTAAGGCCTCCAACGGGGCCATCATACCCATGATGATCCTTAATGGAGTGTAGGTTTGCACTATGACAAATCCGCATATGAGAAGCAAGAGTTGTTTTCATTTCGCCGGATGAAAACTTGTCCTTGCGGGCGAGCGGATTCAAAGGTAAATTATGCACTTCGCATGTAATTGTATTTGGGACACACCATATGATCAACAAGCTGTTTTCGTCCGATTCCCGCGAGGGGAAGTTTTTCCGCCGCATTGACTGGACCGCCTTCTGGACCGCGACGGTGATCTCGTTTCTCGTCTACCTCATCACGCTCGGGCCCTCGGTGACGTTGGAGGACTCCGGCGAGTTGGCGGTGGCGGGCGACCACCTGGGCGTGCCGCATCCCCCCGGCTACCCGATCTGGACCATGTGCGCCTTTGTGTTCGCGCGGCTGTTCGACTGGGTGACCTTCCGCGGACAGCCCACGCCGGCCTGGAGCATCTCGCTGATGTCGGGTTTTTTCGCGGCGCTGGCCGCGGGCCTCACCGCGATGCTGATCACGCGTTCCGCCTCGGACATGCTGCGCGACGCGCATGAGGGCGATGTGGATTTCAAGCAGGGCGAAAGCGATCTGCTGTGCTGGGCGGGCGGCGTGGGCGGCAGCCTGGTGTTCGCCTTCAGCCCGGTGATGTGGTCGCAGGCGACGATCGTGGAGGTGTACACGCTCAACGCCTTCTTCCTCATGTGGATTTTCCTGCTGACGTACCGGTGGATGCGGCGGCCTTCGGACAAGATCCTGTGGCTGACGGCGTTCGTGTTCGGCCTCGGCATGACCAACTATCAGGTGCTGCTGCTGGCGGCGCTGCCGCTGGTGGTCGTGATTTTCCTGCGCAACATCGCGCTGTTCCGCGACTTCCTGCTGGTGGGCATCCCGGTGCTGCTGACGGCGCACGTGCTGCAGATCGGCGCGGAAATGCCGGCGGTGCCCGGCGCGAACGGTCCGGCCTACCCGAAGTTCACGCCGCTGCTGAAGACCGCGGTGCCGTCCATGACCCTGCTGGTGGCGGGCGCGGTGTTCGTGGCGTTGGCGCTGACGGCGGCGCTGGTGCTGAACGCCTGCCGCACGGCGCAGGTGCGCAAGGCGTGGATGACGCGGCTCGCCGCGCTGAGCGGGCAGGGGGCCTTTGTCGCGGCCGGGCTGGCCGCGTTCGGCGCGCTGCTGGTCTTCTTCGCGTCGGCGGGCGCGCAGGACTGCGTGGTCGGCGCGAACGACGCGCCCCTGTTCGCGTCCAGCGTCTACACCAGCGTGGCGGGGCTGATCGTCCTGATCCTGGCGCTGTGCCTGGGCGGCGCTTACGCCTACACGGGCAAGCTGAGCGACAAGGGCACGCTCAACTGGCTGGTGCCCGCGGGCGTCATGCTGCTGATTCTCTTCTTCCGGCTGTCGGCGATCCCGGGCGCCCCCATGCCGCAGGGATACATGGGGCAGCCCTTCGACTGGACGCTGCCGACGGTCGCGCTGGCGGGGGCCGTGGCCGTCCTTTTCCTGCTGGCCGCCACGGTGCCGCGCGGGATCTTCTTCGCCTTGCCGGTGGCTGCGGTGCAGCTCGCCATGTTCGTGATGGTGCGCAAAGGCGGCATGAACGGCCTGACCGATCCTTCGACGTGGTGGTTCTGGTGGCCGATCCTTTGGAACTTCGTGATCATCGGCCTGGCCTGGTTCATGTTGCCCAACGGCCGCTCGGTCTCGCTGACCATGCTGTTCGCCGAGTTGGGCGTGGCGTTCTACATCTACATGCCGATCGTCTCCGATCTCCGCAATCCGCCGATGAACTGGGGCTATCCGCGCACGTGGGAGGGCTTCAAGCACGCGGTCACGCGCGGCCAGTATGAGAAGCTGGCGCCGTCTGACGTCTTCAACAAGAAGTTCCTGTTCCAGCTCGGCACCTACTTCACCGACTTGCGCGTGCAGTTCACCCTGATCGCCGCCACGCTCGGGTTCCTGCCGTTCTCGCTGTGGAGCTTCAAGTCAGACGGCCGGCGCATCCGCGCGATCTACATCGCGATCGGGCTCTACCTGACGACGTGCTTCTTTGTGTTGCTCTCGGAGTTCATGGGCGGCGAGCCGCTGCTGCGCATCGACAAGCTGCTGATCGGCCTGATCCTGCTGCTGCTGCTGGTGGGTGTGGTCACGATCGTGTTCCATCAGACGGAGGAGTTTGTCGTCCGCACGTGGAAGGCGCACAACATGTCCGAGGGGCTCACCGTGGGCATCTCGCTGGCGGGCATCGCGGCGGTGATCGGGATCTTCATCGCCAAGGGGCTGATCCACGCGCTGTCGGCGGGTGCGGCGGACCCGGGCATGGGCATCAAGCTGGGCGCGCTGGCGCTGGCGGTGCTGATCATGGTGGCGCTGGGCGTGGGCTGGTACTTCTTCCGCAAGTTCGCCGAGGAGCGGTTCGATTTCCGCTCCGACATGGACACGGTGACGCAGCAGTGGATCATCGCGACCGCGGCGGGGTTCCTGGTGATGAGCGTGCTGATGGTGGTGCTCGCCAACATCAAGGGCGACCTGCAGGACGCCTTTATCCAGAAAGTGAAGTTCGTCAGCTCGCACGGCATTTTCGCGATCTGGATCGGCTACGGCCTGACCTTCGGTCTGGCGCTCGGCAACCGGCTGCTCAAGGCGATGGTGCGGCGGGGCTTTTTGCCCGGCGGGCTGCTGAAGCCGGCGCGGGTGTGCATGGTGTGCGCCGGGCTCCTGGTGGCGGCGATCCCGGTCTACGAGAACTACAACAATGAGTATCTCGTCTTCTCCATGAGCGGGGCCGAGCAGAACGACCACGACTACGGCTGGCAGTTCGGCAACTACCAGCTGCGCGGCGCCGACGCCGTCACCGAAGAGCTGGAGGCGGACGAGGAGCCGCTGCCCAACCCCATCTTCCCGGTCCCGATGGAGCCGGATGCGATCTTTTTCGGCGGCACCGACCCCGGGCGCTTCGTGCCGACGTACATGATCTACTCGGCGCAGGTGCGGCCCGACGTCTTCCTCATCACGCAGAACGCGCTGGCCGACAACACCTACATGTCGACCATGCGCGACCTCTACGGCAACCAGATCTGGATCCCCACGCCGGACGACAGCGCCCGCGCCTTCCAGGTGTACGTGGAAGAGGTGCAGTCCGGCAAGCGCCCCAAGAACGCCGCCCTGACCATCGAGAACGGACGCGTGCAGGTGAGCGGAGCCTTGGGCGTCATGGAGATCAACGGCATCCTGTGCGACATGATCTTCGCCAAGAACAAGGCGCGCCACGCCTTCTACATCGAGGAGAGCTATGTCATCAACTGGATGTTCCCGTACCTGACGCCGCACGGGCTGATCATGAAGATCAATTCGGAGCCGCAGCAGATTTCGCGGGCTAACGTGCAGGACGACATGGACTTCTGGGACTGGTACACGCGGCACCTGCTGCGCACGCCGATGTTCCGCCGCGACCTGCCCGCCCAGAAGTCGTTCTCCAAGCTGCGCAGCGCGATCGCGGGGCTGTACGCGGCGCGGGGCGCGCGGGTGGAGGCCGAGAAGGCCTTCCAGGAGGCGCGCACGCTCTACCCGGTGAGCCCGGAGGCGAACTTCCGCCTGATACAGGAGGTGCTGCTGACGCAGGCGCGCTACCCCGAGGCCATCGACATCCTGGACGAGTACAACCGGCGCGACCCCAACAACGACCGCGGCTTCAGTTTTGTCGACTTCATCAAGCGTGTGCGTGACACGGAGGGTAAGGTCCGCGAGCTGACCGCCAAGGCGCAGACCAGCAAGTCGCTGTCGCCGGAGGACGCGTTCGCCCTGGCGATCGCCTACCGCGACCTCGGACAGAACGACTCGGCCGCGAACTACCTGAACCAGCTCGCCGCGATCCCCAACCTGCCGGTCGAGAAGCTCTTCGAGATCGCCAGCCTGCTGAGCAGCCTCAAGAAGGGCGAGAACGCGGCCGCGGCGATGGACGCCGTGATGGCGCGGCTGCCGGCCAACATCCCCCCCGAAAAGCTCTTGGAGATCGTGCGGGTGTACGGCGAGGCCGGCAAGGCCGACAAGATGGGGCCGCCGCTGGCGCGTTATCTGCAGCTGCGTCCGAACGACTGGCAGGCGTGGCTGGACATGGCCACGCTGTGCGCCATGAAGCAGCAGCAGCAGCAGATGCAGTTCGCGCTGCAGAAGGCGATCGAGCTGGGCAAGGGGCAGGCGCTGCAGCGCATCCAGGAGAACAACATCCTGCGGCAGGCCGCCGCGCCGATCCTGCAACAGCTCATGCAGCAGGGCTCGGGCGGGCTGCCGGCGCTCGGCCCGATGCGGGGGCGCTGAGGCATGAAACCCTGGAGCTCGTCGCGCGTGTGGACGTGGGTGTCCGCGCTGGTGGTCCTGGCCGCCGCGCTGGCGCTGCGGCTGCCGCGCCTGGACCGGCGGCCCATGCACGGCGACGAGGCGAACCAGGCCGTGCGCACCGGCCTGCTTCTGGATAAAGGCGTCTACCACTACGATCCGAGCGACCACCACGGCCCCGTGCTCTATTTCGCGGCGTTGCCTTTTTGCCGCGCCACGGCCAAGACCTTTGCCGAGACCACCGAGTGGAACTACCGGCTGGTGCCCGTCGTCTTCAGCTGCCTGACGCTGCTGCTGATGCTGGGGCTGGGCGTCACGCGCCACGGCGGACTTTTCGGTAACCGCGCCGGGCTCTTCGGCGCCCTGGCGCTCACGGCGGTCTCGCCCGCGATGGTCTACTACAGCCGCTTCTTCATTCAGGAGTCCATGCTGGTGACCTTCCTGACCGGGATGCTCGTGTGCGCGGTGCGCTATGTCAGCGCGATGACGTCTACGCCTGACGCCGACCTCCGACCTCCGGCCTCCGGCCTCCGCTGCTCCGCTTGGGCGCTGGGCTTCGGCGCGTTCGCGGGACTGGCCGTGGCGACCAAGGAGACGGTCGTGCTCTCCTTTGCCGCCCTGGCGCTGGCGGCCCTGGCGGCATGCGGGCCCCGCCGCCTGCTCGGCGCGTGGAACACGCGGCACGCGGCGCTGGCCGCGGGCGCGGCGGCCGGCGTGGCGGTGCTGCTGTTCTCCTCGTTCTTCACTTATCCGCACGGGGTTTACGATGCGCTGTTCGCGACGGTTTCGGCTTACGTCAAGCGCGCGACGGCCGTGCCCGAGCACCAGCACCCGTGGAACTTCTATCTGAAGATCCTGTTCTGGTTCAAGTACGGGCGCGGCCCTGTCTGGAGCGAGGCCGGCCTGCTGCTGCCGGCGCTGGCGGCCGCGGCCGCCGCGTTCTGGCCGCGGCGCGAGGTGGCGGCGCCGACGCGGTGGGTGCGCTTCATCGCGGTCTACACGCTGGCGCTGACGGCGCTCTACAGCGCCGTCCCCTACAAGACGCCGTGGTGCGCGCTCTCCTTCCTGCACGGCTATATCCTGCTGGCCGGCATCGGCGTGTCCATGGCGGTTGACGGGCTGAAACGGCTCCCGGCGGCCGGGCGCGCGGCGGGCGGCGCGGGGGTCGCGGTGCTGCTCGGCCTGCTCGTGTGGCGGCACTCGGCCCAGGCGTGCCGTGCCTGCTTCCAGCTGCCGGCCGACCCGCGCAACCCGTACGTGTACGCGCACACGGGCAGCGACGCGCTGAACCTGGTCGCCGCGGTCGAGGCGGCGGCGCAGCGCGCTGCGGGATATGATACACTGATCGCGATCGCCGTGCCGACCCCCGACACCTGGCCGATGCCGTGGTATCTGCGCAGGTACCGGCAGGTCGGGTATTGGACGAGCGTCGCGGAGATCCCCGCGGACGTGAAGCCCGAGATCGTGATCGCGGCGGCGGACCAGGGCGACGCGGCGGACGCGCGGTTCGGCCAAGGCAAGCGGGCCTCTTTTTTCGGCATCCGTCCGGGTGTGTTGTTGAATGTGTTTGTGCCGGTGCCTGAGGCCGGCGGGAAGAGAGAGTAAGCGCATGTACAAGCCGGTGTCCAACAAATCCGATTTCCCCAACATGGAGCGCGAGATCCTGGCGTTCTGGGACGCGCACGACACGTTCAAGAAGAGCGTGGCGCGCAACAAGGACAGGCGCGATTACGTGTTTTACGACGGCCCGCCCTTCGCGACCGGCCTGCCGCACTACGGCCACCTGCTGGCCGGCACCATCAAGGACATCGTGCCGCGCTACCAGACCATGCGCGGCTGCCACGTGGAGCGCCGCTTCGGCTGGGACTGCCACGGGCTGCCGATCGAGGCGCTGGCGCAGGAGGCGCTGGGGGTGAGCGGCGCGCACGACATCAAGCAGCTCGGCGTGGACATCTTCAACGAGCAGTGCCGCTCGATGGTGCTCAAGTACGTGGGCGAGTGGCGCAAGACCGTCACGCGCATGGGCCGCTGGGTCGATTTCGACAACGACTACAAGACCATGGACCCCGGGTTCATGGAAAGCATCTGGTGGGTCTTCAAGCAGCTGTGGGAGCAGAACCGCGTCTACAAGTCCTACCGCATCATGCCCTACAGCTGGAAGCTCAGCACGCCGCTCAGCAACTTCGAGGCGGGCAGCAACTACAAGGACGTGCAGGACCCCGCGGTCACCGTGCGCGCGAAGGTGCTGCAGGGCGCGGACCCCGCCTGGGGCGAGACGGGCCTGCTGATCTGGACCACCACGCCCTGGACGCTCCCGGAGAACCTGGCGATCTGCGCGGGGCCGGAGATCGATTACGCGGTGGTGCGCGACCTCAGCGGGCCTGAACCGGTGTGCCATGTCATGGCCGTGGCGCGTGTGGCCACGTACTACAAGAAGCCCGAGGAGTATCAGATCCTCGCCACGCTGAAAGGCGCCGCGCTGAAGGGCTGGACCTACGAGCCGATCTTCCCGTATTTCGCCGAGTACGCGACGGCGGGCGCGTTCCGCGTGCTGAACGACGCGTTCGTCAGCACCGAGGACGGCACCGGCCTGGTGCACATGGCGCCGGCCTACGGCGAGGACGACTTCCGCGTCTGCAAAGAGGCGGGCCTGAACGTCATCGTCGATCCGCTCGACGCCTCCTGCAATTTCACCGACACCCTGCCCGAGTACGCGGGGCGCTTCTGCAAGGACTGCGACAAGGACCTGATCAAGCGGCTGAAACTCGAAGGCAAGCTGATCCATCAGACGACGGTGGTCCACAGCTACCCCTTCTGCGACCGCACCGACACGCCGCTCGTCTACCGCGCCATTGAGGCGTGGTACGTGCGCGTGGAGGACCTGCACGACCGCCTGACGGCCAACAACGACAGCGTGCACTGGATGCCCTCTTACGTGGGCGACAAGCGCTTCGGCAACTGGCTCAAAGAGGCGCGCGACTGGAACATCAGCCGCAACCGCTTCTGGGGCTCCTGCATCCCCGTGTGGGTCAACGAGCGGGATGCCGAGGACACGATCTGCGTGGGCTCCGTCGCGGAGCTGGAGAGCCTTTCCGGCGTGAAGGTCACGGATCTCCACAAGCACTTCGTCGACAAGGTTCTCATCCACAAGGACGGCAAGACCTACCGCCGCACGCCGGAGGTGCTCGACTGCTGGTTCGAGTCCGGCGCCATGCCCTACGCGCAGCAGCACTACCCCTTTGAGAATTTAGGAGTTAGGAGGGAGGATTTAGGAGTTGGGGGACAGGAGTCGCGAGTCCTCAATCCTGACGTGTCGCGCTTCTTCCCGGCGGACTTCATCGCCGAAGGCCTCGACCAGACGCGCGGCTGGTTCTACACGCTGATGGTGCTCGGCACCTGCCTGTTCGACAAGTCGCCCTTCAAGAACGTGGTGGTGAACGGGCTCGTGCTGGCCGAGGACGGCAAGAAGATGTCCAAGCGGCTCAAAAACTATCCCGATCCGAGCGCCGTCCTCGAGGCCTACGGCGCGGACGCGCTGCGGCTCTACCTGATCTACTCGCCGGTGGTGCGCGCGGAGAACCTGCGCTTCTCCGAGAACGGGGTGAAGCAGATCCTGCGCGACCTGCTGATCCCGTGGTGGAACGCCTACAGCTTCTTCGTGACCTATGCCAACGTGGACGGCTTCCACGACGCCGAGCTGGTCAAGCCCTCGGGCCCGAACGTGCTCGACCGCTGGATCGTCAGCTCGCTCGAGACGCTCATCAAGGACGTGACCGAGGCGATGGACGTGTACGACCTGCAGCGTTCGGTGCGCCCCTTCGTCAACTTCGTCGAAGACCTGACCAACTGGTACATCCGCCGCAGCCGCCGCCGCTTCTGGAAGTCGCAGAACGACGACGACAAGACGCACGCCTACCGCACGCTGCGCTACGTGCTGGTGCAGCTCAGCCAGGTGGCCGCGCCCTTCACGCCCTTCATCAGCGAGACGATCTACCGCAACCTCAAGGGCGCGTCGATGCCCGAGTCGGTGCATCTGTGCGACTTCCCGACCGCCGACGCCGCCGCGCGCGACGAGGCGCTCGAGCGGCGCATGGCGCTCGTGCAGAGCGTGGTGAGCCTCGGGCGCCAGCTCCGCACGGAGAACGACCTCAAAGTGCGGCAGCCGCTTTCGGTCATCCACGTCGTCTCCGCCAAGCCCGAGATCCGCGCGATGCTGGAAGGGTTCGAGGACTTGGTCACGGACGAGCTCAACATCAAGTCGGTGGCCTACGGCACGGACGAGACCGCGCTGGCCGAGGTTTCGGTGAAGGCCGATTTCCGCAAGCTGGGGCCCAAGTTCGGCGCGAAAATGAAGACGGTGGCCGCCGCCATCGCGGGGCTTTCGTCCGCTCAGGCGGCCGCGCTGGCGGCCAACCGCGAGGTGACGCTGGAGGCCGCGGGCGAGACGGTCACGCTGACCGCCGAGGACGTGGTGGTGCAGCGCGCGCCCAAGGCGGGCATGGTGGTGGCCTCCGCGGGCGACGTGATCGTCGGCCTCGTCACCGCGCTCACGCCCGAACTGATCCAGGAAGGATTGGCGCGCGAGTTCGTCAGCCGCGTGCAGAACTTGCGCAAGGACGCCGATTTCGAGGTGACGCAGCGCATCACCCTGACGGTCGACTGCGACGAGGAGGTCCGGGCCGCCGCCGAGCGCTTCAGCGACTATGTGAAGTCCGAGACCCTCTGCGACTGCCTGAGCTTCGATCTCATCGAGTCCGACCCCGCCGACCTCAACGGCCACGTCGTGAAAATCGCGGTGCGGGCGGTGTAGCGCCTGATAACACGGCGTCGGCTGGTGCCCTGGGCCGGCTGAAGCCGGTACAACCTACGGACGCTCCGTCACGTTGTATCGGCTTTAGCCGGCCCCGCTTCTTGAGCGTATTAAACGGAGGGCGGGTTTTCCAGCCCGCCGCCCGTCCGCGCGGGCAATAAATCCGGCAGCTTCGGCGGACAGGAATGTCCGCCCTCCGTTTTGGCGTGTATTTCAACGGAGGGCGGGTTTTCCCACCCGCCGCCCGTCGCCCGTCTCATAAAAAGCGCTTGATTTAACTTTCAAAAAGTGGACAATTTTCATTGTCGTCATTCGTGTGATGGGTGCTGCGAACGATAGAGCGTTCCGCTCTTCGGGAGGTTCGTATGGAGGCACTGGCCACAGAAGCGCAGGCCGCCGGGGGCGGGTTGGCGGGGAGGATCCGGAAACGCTTGTCCGACAAAACACCGGTGCCTTTCGAAGTCCGGTTGCCGGACGCGGAAGTGTACCGGTTTGGCGACGGCGAGCCGACGTTTGCCGTCGACGTCCGTGACCGTCAGGGTTTGCTGGCGCTCACGCATTTCGACGAGTTGCGTTTTTCCGAGGCGTACATCAACGGCAGCCTGGACATCGAGGGGGACATGTGGGGGGTTGTCCGCTGCCGCGAGACGTTGCGCGACCGGCACCCGCTGCATTATGTGTGGAGCCGCCTGGCCCCTTTGCTGACCGGCCAGCTGCGGACCAATAAAGACGCCATCGCCGACCATTACGGCCGCGAGAACGCGTTCTTCCTCTCGTTTCTGGGCCCGACGCGGTGTTACTCGCAAGCCGTTTTCGAACGTGATGACGAGCCGCTCGAGACGGCCCAGCTCCGGAAGCTGGATTTTGCCGTGAACGCCTGCAGGCTGAAAGCGGGCGACCGGGTGCTGGACGTGGGCGGCGGGTGGGGGACGTTTGTCGAGCATGCCGGAAAACAGGGGATCCGCGTCACCGCGCTCACGCTGGCGCGCCCGTCGGAACAGTATCTGAACGATTTGATCCAGCGCCTGCGGCTGCCTTGCGAGGTGCATTTCGGCGATTTTTATCAGTACACGTCGCCGCAGCCCTATGATGCGATCGTCATCCTCGGCGTGATGGAGCATCTGCCGGACTATCGCGCGGCCCTGAGGCAGTTCCAGCGCTTGCTGAAACCCGGCGGCCGGATCTATCTGGACGCCAGCTCATACCGGCAAAAGTATTCCAAACCCACCTTTATCGCGCGTTACGTGTTTCCCGGGAATCACCGGTACTTTTGCCTGCACGAGTTCCTGTCCTGCGTTGCCAAAACGGCGCTGGAGGTGCATTGCGTCTACAACGATTACCACAGCTATTACCTGACCTGTCGCGAGTGGGCGAAAAATCTGGAAGCCGCTCACCAAGAGATCAAGAACCTTTGGGGGGAGAAGCTCTACCGCATCTTCAGGCTCTACCTGTGGGGTTCGGCCTGCGCGTTTGACAGCCGGAGCCTGGATGCGTTCCGGCTCGTTCTGGAATACCCCGCCGTCAGGGGGGCAGGCAGGCCTTGAAGGGCCGGCCGCCGGCGGCGCCGAATCCGGTCAGGGCTGCGGAAGCGCGCTGGAGAAGAGCTTCAGCTCCAACACGTGGACAGCCGCGTTGGCGCTGTTTTTAAGCACGGTCAAGCGGGCGTAACGGGCGGGGGTCGGGGCGAAAGCCACGCGCAGCCCTTCGGCGGTCGCGGGCTTGGGGGCTTCGGTGTTGCCCGCGACGGGCTTCCACGACGCGCCGTCCTCGGAGAGCTCCAGCGTGAAGGTGTAGGTGCGGCCGTCATGGTAGAACGTGACGTGCGCCGCGCTGACCGTCCGCACACCGCCGAGGTCGATCTGCGCCTGGGCGGGCGAGCGCGCGCCGTGCCAGGCCTTCTCGAGCGTGCCGTCCGTGAGGTTGGCGGGAACGTTGTTGCCCTCGGTGGGGACGTTGGCGGTGACCGGCTTGCCGAGGGCGACGTTGGTCTCCTGCTTGAACAGGTCGTCGATGGCCTTCTTGTTCTCCTCGTTGCCGGTCTGGCTGCGGATCGTCTTCCAGACGGGGAAGAGGGCCTGCTTGTCGATGCCGTCCGCGTTCATCATCTTGGACACGCCGCGCACGGCGAGGGTCTGGCGCTTGGCGTCGGGCGCGGTGACCGCGAGGCGCATGAGGGCGGGGAGTGACGCGGCGCCGGTCCACGACGCGAGCGCGCGCACGGCGGCGGTCGAGACCTCGGCGTTCGCGGAGGCCGCCTCGGCTTCGACGGCTTTGAGCAGGGCGTCGCCGCCCAGGCGCGCGGCGGTCTCGAGCGCGACCGGCTTCTGCGCCTCGGACGCGCCTTGAAGCGCTTTGGCCAAGGCGGCCGCGTAGGCGCCTGACGCGTCGCGGCGGGCGGCGGCGGCGAGGGTGGTCTGGGCCTCGGGCGTGACGCGGCCCGCGGTGGCGAGGGTCTTGGCGACCAGCAGGTCGGCCTGGCCCTTGTCGGCGGTCTCGCGCAGCAGCCGGTAGCCGGCGATGACGGTCTCCTCGTCTTTCGATTCGATCGCGGCGAGTCCGAGGGGGATGGCTTCGGCGATGCGGCGCTCCTTGATCACTTCGAGGGCGACCTTCTTGCCGGTGTCGCTGAAGGCGTCATAGCCCTGCGTCAGCGGCATCTTGATGAGGCCGGTCTTGAGCTGCCGCACGCCGTCGCGGGCCAGCGCCAGCCGCGCGGGCGGCAGGCCATTCAGCAGCCCGGGGAGCTGGGCGGCGAAGGCGGCGGGGTCGAGGGTGATGAGCGCGTGCTGGGCGGCGGCGGCCACGGCGTCGTCCGCGTCGGCGAGCCGCGCGGCGGCCGCCGGGCAGGCGGAGGTGTCGCCGCGGGCGGCCAGCATGTCGAGCAGCATGGCTTTGCGGACGGGCTCGGTGGCGGAGGCCAGTTTGGCGGTCCAGAGCGCGGTCTCGGCCTTGCCGCCTGCGGTGCGGGCCCTGGCGAGCGCGACGCCGGCCAAGGCGATGTCCGGATCGTCGAAGGCCTGCAGCAGGCGCGGGCTGAGGGCTTTGGGCGCCAGCGCCGCGAACTCCTTGTCGAGCGCGGCGCAACGGGTGTCCGTCACGGGCTTGGCTTTGGGGGCGCGGTCGTCGGTGACCGCCTGCACGGTCATGGCGGCGAGCGCGGCCACGCCGGTCGCGGAAGACGTTTCGAAGGCCTGGATGGCGGCGGCCTGCTGCGGCAGCCCGCACCAGCGCAGCTGGTTGAGGAAGAAGCAGGTGACGTCGGCCTCGGTCGCGCGCCGGGCGGCGGCGAGGAGGGCGTCGGCGTAGGCCTTGCGGCTGGCGTCGCGGCCGGGGAGCATCACGTACTGCGTGAGGGCCGCGATGCGGGTCGAGGCCAGGGCGTCGGAGGCGCCGCCGGTCTTGACCTCGGCGAAGAGCGCCGCGAAGGCGGGCGCGCCCTGCTTGACGGTTTCGGCCAGCGACGCGTCGTTAATGGCCGCGAGGGCGTCCTTGTTTTTTTCGGCCCACTGGGCGGC
Source organism: Verrucomicrobiota bacterium (assembly GCA_023269675.1). Lineage (GTDB taxonomy): Bacteria > Verrucomicrobiota > Kiritimatiellia > RFP12 > UBA1067 > JAHFSX01. Next base: position 121,418 of record JAHFSX010000006.1, on the reverse strand, counting down.
GGTCTCCTGGGCGGACAGTGACAGGGCCGAGAGTAGCAGGGAGAGGGCGACGGTGAGACGGAATAGACTGTTGTTCATGTGTTGTTCCTGAATGGCGCGTGCTCGGTGTGAGCACATCCTGTTGAACCGATGAAGATGACGATTAAGATTAAGATTAAGATTACGATTACGATCAAGATTCGGAGGGGGATCAGAAAGAAGGGGTGCTGTCCGCAATCTTAATCGTACTCGTACTCTTGATCATCCCTCACATGACCCACGGGGCGCGCATCGGCTGGCAGATGAAGCGGTCGGCGGCGGGGTCGTTGACGGCGCAGAGCTTGACCGGGTCGAAGGCGAAGCCGCGCCCGAGGCGCATGGCGGTGATGCCGAGGTTCACGATCGTGGCGGAGCGGAAGCCGTTCTGCTCGTTGAGCGCGAAGGGGCGGCGCAGCTTGACGGACTCGACGAAGTCGGTCTGCTGCGGCGCGGGTTCGGGCAGTTCGGTGAGCAGGGGTTCGAGGTTGGGGATGTCGGACTTCAGCTTGGGCCAGACCTTGCCTTTGGGGCCTTCAAGGAAGGGCGCGCCCTTGAGCGAGTTGTCGCCGTCGAGGACGATCTGGCAGCCGTCGGCGTAGGTGTAGGTGATGCGGCGGAAGGAGCCGACCGCGTCGGGATGCTGGGGCGGGCCGTCGATCTCGATCTTGACCGGGCTGGTGTCGTCCTTGCCCATGAGGTACTGCACGGGGTCGAGGTAGTGCTGGCCCATGTCGCCCAGGCCGCCGCCGTCGTAGTCCCAGTAGCCGCGGAAGGTGCCGTGGGTGCGGTGGGGGTGGTAGGGCTTGAAGGGGGCCGGGCCGAGCCAGAGGTCGTAGTCGAAGGTTTCGGGGACGGGTTCGGGCTTGAGGTTGGTCATGCCGCTCCAGCCGAACTTGAGGGTAAAGCCGGTCGCCTCGCCCACGACCGCCTTGACCGGCCAGCCCAGAAGGCGGTTCTCCATGATCTTTTTGAGGGGTTTGACCTCGGTGCCGAAGCCGTAGAAGGCGCTCTGGAAGCGGAACCAGGTGTTCAGCCGGAAGATGCGGCCGTTGGACTTGACGGCCTCCATGACGCGCCGGCCCTCGCCGATGGTGCGGGTCATGGGCTTTTCGCACCAGATGTCTTTGCCGGCCTGGGCGGCCAGGACCGAAATGAGGCCGTGCCAGTGGGGCGGGGTGCAGATGTGGACGATGTCGACGTCGGTACGGGCGAGGAGCTCGCGGAAATCGCGGCAGCCGTCGATCTTGCCGTAGCCGTTCTCGCCGGCCAGGCGGAGGCCCTCCTGGACGCGCTTGGCGTCGGGGTCGCAAACGGCGACGAGGCGCGTGGCCTTGTACCCGAGGTGGTTGGCCGAGTGGGCGATGCCGCCGAAGCCGATCAGGGCCCGGGTGAGCTGGTTGCTGGGGGCGGTTTCGGCCCTTAACACGTGGGCCGGCACGATGGTGAATGCCGCCAGGGCACCCGCCTTTTTGAGAAAGTCGCGGCGATGCAGGGGGTGTGTCATTGGCCTCTCCGTTCGTGTGAGGGGTTTTGCAGCCGACGAAAGAGGTTGCAAAAACCTAGGTAACTTTACTAAGATATCCTTTCTGACAACGCCGTGCAAGCGCGGCTTGCGGGTTTTTGAGCATTGACAGCATATGCCGTAAAAGGTAATATGGCGCATCTTTTTTTAAGGAATAAAAAGGGTGGGGGAATTCCCCGCTCTTTTTTGTTGGTGGAACTTTGAAGCAGAAGGCGGTGCAGCGATGAACAACGAATTGCTATCGATTATCAGCTACTTGGAGCGTGATCGCGGGGTCAACCGGGAGATCATCATCCAGGCGATCGAGTCGGCGATTCAGCAGGCCGCCCGCAAGAGCATGGAAGTGTCCAATGACCTGCGCGTGGAGATCGATCGTAAGTCGCTGGCGATCAAAGCCTTTGACACGGTGGTCGTCTCGGATGACGATACGGGCCTCGGCTTTCTTGCGGTGCGCAAAGCCCGGACGTTGAAACCCGACGCGCGGCAGGGCGAAACGCTGGAGATCGAGGTGCCGCCGGCCAAGCTCGGGCGCATTGCGGCGCAGACGGCGCGGCAGATGATCCTGCAGAAGATCCGCGAGGCCGAGCGGAAGAATGTGTACGACGAGTACAAGGACCGCATCGGCGACATCGTGAGCGGCACGATCCGGCAGATCGCGCACCGCGACCTGATCGTCGAGCTGGGCAAGGTGGAAGCGATCCTGCCGGCCAAGGAGCGTATCCCGACGGAGGAGTACAACGTCGGCGACCGGATCCGCGCGTACGTCTACCGTGTGCAGTCCGGCGCGAACGGCCCGGCCGTGGTGCTGTCGCGGGCCTGTCCCGAGTTCATCAAGACGCTGTTCCGGCTGGAGGTTTCGGAGATCGCCGACGGCATTGTGGAGGTGATGGGCGTGGCGCGCGACCCGGGCTTCCGCACCAAGATCGCGGTCAAGACCCTCGACGAGAAGGTCGATCCGGTCGGGGCGTGCGTGGGTTTGCGCGGCGTGCGCGTGCGCAGCATCGTGCGTGAGCTCAACGGCGAGAAGATCGACATTGTGCGCTGGAGCGACGACATCAAGCAGTACGTGGCGCAGGCGCTGGCCCCCGCGCGGCTGGAGAGCGTCGTGATCGACCCGAATCTGGAGCGCACGGTGCATGTGACGGTGGCGCCGGATCAGCTGTCGCTGGCGATCGGCAAGCGCGGGCAGAACGTGCGGCTCACCGCCAAGATCACGGGGTGGCGCGTGGACATCCAGAAGAGTGGCGAGGAGGTCACCTTCGAGGAGCAGCGCGAGACCCTGATTGCGAATCTGGTCGAAGTGTTGGACATCAGCGAGGAAACCGCGGCCACCTTGGTCACGAACGGATTCCTCACGACGGACGGCATCATTGAGTCGGAGATCCCCTACCTGCAGGAGGTGACCGGCCTGGATGAGGATACGGCGCGCAAGATTTGGGTTGCGGCACAAGCGGCCAGCGGCGTGGTGGAAGAAGCGGGAGAATAAGAGACTAATATGAGAGTATGTGAACTCGCTAAGAAGATCCAGACCTCCAGCGTAGAGGTCCTCAAGCAGGCGGACGCGCTAGGCATCGAGGCCTATTCGCCGTTGTCGCAGCTTGACGCGCAAGAGGCGTCGCGCCTTCAGGATTATTTCAGTCAGCGCCCGGCTGCGGAGGTGGAGCGCGAGAACGCCGAGCGCGCCGCGCACCGCGCGGAGAAGATGGCGTCGGAGTTGTCGCGCCGCGCCGCCCAGGACAAGGCCGACCGGGCCGTGCTGGACGCCAACCGCGTCCGCGCGCTGGAGATGGATGCGCGCGTGAGAGGCACGGCGCTGCCTTTGCCCGCGCCGGCCGAGCCTGTCGCCGCCGTTCCCGAAACGCCGGCACCGGTGGTCGCAGCCGCGCCGGTCGAGGAGGCGAAACCCGCGGCCGCGCCTGCGGCGACGGCGGAGACGAGTGCCGCCGCCCACGCGCCCGAAGCCACGCCGGCGGCGCACGGGGACGCGCATGCCGCCAAGGCGGCCCTGAAGCCGAAGCCCGCGCGCTACGTGGTCGAGGACGAGCTGGAACCCGAAGAGCAGATCGCCGCCGCCTTTATCGAGCGCATCGCGAAAGAGGTTCCGCGCGAAGTGCCGAAGCCGGCCCGCGTGCTGGGCCCGAAGGGCCGCGAGAAGGACGTGAGCCGTCCGCCGCTGCGCGGGCCGCATCCGCAGCAGCAGCGCCCCGGGGTTCAGCCGCAGCGTCCGGGCCAGTGGCAGCCGCCGCGTCCGCAGCCGGCGCAGCCGCCGCAGGACCAGGGCATCGCGCCTGACCGCGTGATCCTGCTGCGCGGCGCGGTCGTCGTGAAAGATTTGGCCGAGAAGCTCGGCCTCCGTCCGAACCGCCTGATCGCCGATCTGATGCAGCTCAACATCCTCGCGTCGATCAACCAGCGCGTGGAGATCGATGTCGCGCAGAAGATCGCCGACAAGTACGGCTTCAAGATCGACATCGAGCGCGCCAAGCGTTCGACCGAACGCAAGCCGGTGCTGCGCAGCGAGGACGCCGACGACGCGATTCCGGAAGACAAGCCGGAAGAGCTGGTGCCGCGTCCGCCGGTCATCACCTTCCTCGGCCACGTCGACCACGGCAAAACCTCGCTCATGGACCGCATCCGCAACACGCGCGTCGCGTCGGGCGAGGCGGGCGGCATCACCCAGCACATCGGCGCCTACACGGTCGAAGTCAACGGCCGCAAGATCACCTTCCTGGACACGCCCGGCCATGCGGCCTTCTCGGCCATGCGGGCCCGCGGCGCGAGCCTGACGGACATCGCTGTGATCATCATCGCGGCGGACGACGGCATCATGCCGCAGACGCGCGAGGCGATCAAGCACGCGCAGCAGGCCGGCGTCCAGATCATGGTGGCGATCAACAAGTGTGACCTGCCGACCGCCAAGCCTGACCGCGTGCGCCAGATGCTGCAGGGCGAAGGCCTGACCCCGGAAGAGTGGGGCGGCGACGTGGTCTGCTGCGAGGTTTCCGCGATCACGGGCAAGGGCGTCGACCATCTGCTCGAAATGATCCTGCTGCAGGCGGACATTTTGGAGCTCATGGCCAACCCCTCGCGCCGCGCCGACGGCTTTGTGGTCGAGGCCCAGCTCGAGCAGGGCCTGGGGCCGACCGCGACCCTGCTGGTCGCAGGCGGCACGCTGAACGTGGGCGACATCATCCTGTGCGGCGAGCACCTCGGACGCATCCGCGGCCTGATCGACGACCGCGGCCGCCGCGTGAAATCCGCGACGCCGGCCACGGCGGTGAAGTGCATGGGCCTTTCCGGCGTGCCGGAGGCGGGTGCGCCGTTCCGCGTGATGCTGAACGAGAAGCGGGCGCGCGAGCTGGCCGAGAAGGCCGGCGAGGAGCGCAAGCAGATCGAGCTGGTCAGCTCCAAGGCCACGTCGTTCGACGAGCTCATGACGCACATGAAGGATAACCAGCGCCGCGAGCTGGCGATCATCATCAAGGCCGACACGCAGGGCTCCTCGGAAGCGATCTGCGAGGCGCTGAAAGAGATCAAGAGCGAGAAGGTGACCCTCAACATCGTCTCCGAGGCCATCGGCAACATCTCGGCGACGGACGTGAACAAGGCCGGTGCGGGCCACGCGCTCATCATCGGGTTCAGCGTCGGCTGCGAGACCGGCGTCCAGCAGCTCGCCCGGCATGACGGCGTGCGCATCAACACCTTCCGCATCATCTACGAGCTCATCGACTTCATCAAGCAGCGCATGCTCGACCTGCTGTCGCCGGAGTACAAGGAAGTCGTCAAGGGCCATGCGGAGATCCGCGCCATTTTCGACATCGGCAAGACCGGGCGCGTGGCCGGCTGCCAGCTGCTCGACGGCACGTTCCGGGCGGACGCCCGCTACCGCATCTTCCGCAAGAAGGAGAAGGTCTGGGACGGCAAGCTCTCCGCGCTCAAGCACTTCCAGAGCGAGGTGACGGAAGTCTCGGGCTCGCAGGAGTGCGGCATTCTGTTCAACGGCTTCGAGGAGTTTCAGACGAGCGACACCATCGAGTGTTACGTCCTCGAAGAGTTGCCGCGTACCCTGTAGCATCCCATCCGGCGCGGCCCGCAAGGGTCGCGCCTTTGTCTCTCGGAAGGAGGCGATATGGCTATTGACCGTCTGGCGCGCATCAACTCGTTGTTGCGCCGCGAAATCAGCGAAGCGCTTTACAAGGTTTTCGCGGGCGAACCGATCGATCTGGCCGCGATCACGATCACGCGCGTCGAAGCCGCGCGCAACCTGCGCATGGCCCGCGTGTTCGTCTCGGTTTTCGGCCATGACGCCGAGCACGGCGCTTTTCTGCGCCAGCTCGCCAACAAGGCCAAGGAGCTGCAGGCGCTGGTCAACCGCGACCTGACCCTGAAGTTCACGCCGCGCCTGCGCTTCGAGCTGGACGGTTCGCTCGAGCGGGGCGACCACATCCTCGACGTGCTCAGCCGCCTCGACCAGCCGGCGGACACCGGGTCCGGGGCCCAGCCGAGCGACGACGATTCCAACTGACGCGTAACGCGGGAGCCACTGACTGATGCCGTCCTTCGCACAAGCACCTACGCCCTGGGGCCTTTTCGACGGCGTGCTGCTGGTCGACAAACCGGTGGGCCCCACCTCGCACGACATTGTCCACCGGATCCGCCGCACCTTCCGCATCGAGAAGGTCGGGCACGGCGGCACGCTGGACCCTAACGCCACGGGCCTGCTCATCGTGCTGCTCGGCAAGGGCACCAAGCTTTCGGACCAGCTGATGGGCGGGGACAAGGCCTACAGCGGCGTGATGCGCCTCGGGCGCACCACCTCGTCGCAGGACTGCGACGGCGAGACGCTCGAGGAGAAGCCGTGGGAGCACGTGACGCGCGAGCAGGTCGAGGCCCAGATCGCCGAACGCGTCGGCGACCAATTCCAGATGCCGCCGATGGTCTCGGCCATCAAGATCGACGGCGTGCCGCTCTACAAGCTGGCGCGCAAAGGCCAGGAGGTCGAGCGCAAGCAGCGGTTCGTGCACATCTACCGCTTCGAAATCACGGAGTGGGCGCCGCCGCTGGTCACCTTTAACGTGCTCTGCACCAAGGGCACCTATGTGCGCACGCTGGCGCATGACGTGGGCCAGGCGCTGGGCTGCGGCGCGTGCCTCGACGCGCTGCGGCGCACGCAGTCCGGATCGTTTGACGTGAAGGACGCCTTGCCGTTCGACGCGATCCTGCAGCTGACGCCGGACCAGCTGGCCGCCCGCGTGGTGCCGTTCGCCCGCGTGGCGGGACTGTCGCAGGTGGCCCGCAGCGTGGCCGCTGAACCCTGAACGCCGCACTCCCCGCCCATATGAAGCTCCTCACACAGCCGTCGCAGTTCCGCAAGATACCCGGGCCCGTCGTGTTGGCCGCGGGCTTTTTCGACGGGCTGCACATCGGGCACCAGCAGGTCCTCGCCAGCACGATCGAGCGGGCGCGCGAGCTCGGCGGCCAGGCGTGGGTGCTGACGTTTGACCGTCACCCGCTGGCGGTGCTGGCCCCCTCCAAGTGTCCTCCGCTGCTGTCGACGCTGGAGGAGCGCCTGCATCTGCTGGAAAAAACGGGCGTGGACGGCGTGCTGCTCCTGGAGTTTTCGCGCCAGCTCGCGGTGCAGGAGCCCGAGGCCTTTATCCGGTGGCTGTGCGGGAAGCCGCGCGGCGAAGGCGAAAAGGCCGGCCGGCCGTCGGCCACCGCCAAGCTGAGCGAGATCCGCTGCGGGGACAACTGGCGGTTCGGCAAGCGCGCGGCGGGCACGCCCGAGCTGCTGGCGCAGTACGGCAAGCTGTACGGGTACCGCGTGGTGATCGTGCCGTTCGCGGAGTATCAGGGGCTCGAGATCTCCAGCACGCGCATCCGCTACGCGGTGCGCGAAGGCCGGCTGGAGGACGCGGCCGCGATGCTGGGGCGGCCCTACTCGGTGCGCGACGTGGTGGTGCGCGGGCGCGGCCTGGGGCAGGCGCTCACCGTGGCCACCGCCAACCTGCATCCGCGCACCGACGTGCTGCCGCCCAACGGCGTTTACGTGGTCCGCGTGATCGTCGACGGCGTGGCGCACAACGGCGTGTCCAATCTCGGGGTGCACCCGACCTTCGCCGAGGGGCAGCCCGAGAACGCGATCCTGGAGACGCACATTCTGGATTTCGAGGGTGACCTCTATGGCAGGACCATCGAGGTCTGCTTCCTCGCGCGGCTGCGCGAGGAGCGCGTGTTCGCGTCCGCCGAAGCCCTGCTCGCCCAGATCGCCGAGGACGTGCGCCATGCCCGCCGCCATTTCTGACGGCTCGCGGGGACGCCGTCGCGCCGGCGGGCGCTCGCTCCGGGCCTGCCTGAAGCGATCATGTTCGATCACGTCTGAGCATTATCGATCAAACTCAATCATTTCAGGCTTGCATCTCGGGCCCGGGTCGGGTATATAAAGGCGGCGTTTTTCAAACCCGTCCCTCGGGGGGCGTGAAAGGAAGCGTCTGATGAACTATGCCTACCTGCATCCGCGCGACGAGATCGCGCTGACCCTGTCGCGCATTTACCGCTACAAAATGACCACGACCTCGGGGGGCAACCTCTCGATCATCGACGAGAACGGCGACCTGTGGATCACGCCGTCGCGCGTGGACAAAGGCACGCTCACGCCGGCCGACATCGTCTGCGTCAAGAAGGACGGCACGGTGGTGGGGCCGCACAAGCCCTCGTCCGAGTACCCGTTCCACCGCGCGATCTACGACGTGCGGCCCGACATCAAGGCGATCGTGCACGCGCATCCCATGGCGCTGGTGGCCTTCTCGATCTCCAAGAAGGTGCCGGACACCAAGCTGATCCCGCAGACCTACCGCTGGAACGGGCAGGTCGGGTTCGCGCCGTACGGCATCCCGGGCAGCGAGGACCTGGGGCAGAAGATCGCGGTGAAGTTCGCCGACGGGTTCGACAGCGTGATCCTGGAGAGTCACGGCGTCTGCTGCGGCGGCAAGACCTTGCAGGACGCCTTTCAGCGCTTCGAGACGCTGGAGCTCTGCTGCAAGACCGAGATCAAGGCGTCGCTGCTGGGCGAGCCGAAGTTCCTGAGCGAGCAGCAGCTGCAGCTGGAGAGCAAGAGCGACGTGCGGCTGGAGACCTTCGAGTACGACCCGGGCATGATGTCGATCACGGAGAAGGAGCTGCGCAACAAGATCTGCCACTTCGTGGAGCGCGGGTACCGGCAGCGGCTGCTGGCCGGCTCGACCGGCACCTTCTCGGCGCGCATCGGCGCGGACTCGTTCCTGATCACGCCGCGGCCGCTGGACCGCTACAGCGTGCTGCCCGAGGAGATCGTGATGATCCGCAAGGGCAAGCGCGAGGCGGGCAAGTCGCCGAGCCACGCGGTGCTGTCCCACCAGGCGATCTATGACGCGCACCCCGACGTGCAGGCGATCATCAACGCCTGCCCGCTGAACGCGCTGGCCTTCAGCGTCTGCCACAAGGAGATCGACACGCGCACGCTGCCCGAGTGCTACATCTTCCTGCGCGAGGTGGGTCTGCTGCCGTTCGAGACGACGTTCAACGACTACGCGGCGATGACCGCCCAGCTCTCGCTGCGCCATCCCGCGGCGGTGCTGTGCAACAACGGCGTGATGGTCGTGGGCCGGGACCTGCTCTCCGCCTTCGACCAGCTCGAGGTGCTGGAGTGCTCCGCCGAGGCGATCTTGAACAGCCTGCCGATCGGCGGCCACGTGCCGATGAGCAAGCAGGTCATCGACGACATCTGCAAGGCCTTCAACCTGCCGGAGTGACGGGGGGCTCTACTCGTAGCGCAGGCAGTCGATGGGGTTGAGGCGCGAGGCGCGCAGCGCGGGGTAGAAGCCGAAGAAGACGCCGATCGCCGCGCTGAAGAGGAAGGCGACGATCACCGAGGACTCGGTGATGAGGATCGGCCACTGCTGGAGCTTGCCGACGGTCTGCGCGCCGGCCACGCCGATCGCCACGCCGATGAGGCCGCCGACGGTCGAGAGCGCCATGGCCTCGGTGATGAACTGCAGGAGGATGTCGCTGGGCGTGGCGCCGATGGCCATGCGCAGGCCGATCTCGCGCGTGCGCTCGGTGACCGAGACCAGCATGATGTTCATGATGCCGATGCCGCCCACCAGCAGCGAGATGGAGGCCACGGCGGTCAGCAGGATGCTCATCAGCTTGGTGATGCTGCCGATGGTGTTGGTGATCTCGGTCATGTCGAGGAGGTTGAAGTCGTCGTCCGTGCGGGCGTTGAGCTTGTGGCGCTGGCGCAGCAGCGACGCGATCTCCGTCTTGGCGGCGGGGATGTCGTCCAGCGAGTACAGGCTGATGAGCAGCATGTTGACGTTGTTGAAGACCGAATTCTGCAGCACGCGCCGGACGGTGGTGTAGGGGGCGATGATCGTGTCGTCCTGGTCGGAGCCCATCGAGTTGCTGCCTTTGGACGTCAGCACGCCGAGGACCTTGAAGGGCATGTTGCGGATGCGCAGGCTTTTGCCGGTGGGGTCGTCGTACGGGAAGAGGTTGTCGGCGACGGTGTGCCCGATCACGCACACGCGCGAGCCGGCGCGCTGGTCGGCGGCGGTGAAGAACGTGCCGCTTTCCATCTCCCAGTTGCGGACCTCGAGGAAGTCGAGGGAGACTCCCTGGATCTGCGTGGACCAGTTGTTCTCCTGATAGATCGCCTGGCCCCCCGAGCGCACGATCGGCGTGACGGCGCGCACGAGGTGCTGGAGGTCGCGGGCGACGGCCTCGCCGTCCTCGGCGGAGAGGGTCTGGCTGCCGCCGGAGCCGGAGTGCACGCCGCCCTGGTTGCGGCTGCCGGGGAAGACCATGATCAGGTTGTTGCCCATGCTGTTGATCTGGCTCATCATCATGGTCGACGCGCCCTGGCCGATGGCCACGACGGCGATCACGGCGGCGATGCCGACGATGATGCCCAGCGCGGTCAGGAGCGAGCGCGTCTTGTTGCGGGCGATGGCGCGCAGCGCCACTTTGAGAATCATCCACAGGTTCATGGTGCGGGGTTTCCTGTCTGGGGGGCGCCGACGACCTGGCCGTCGCGCATCATGACCTTGCGCTTGGCGCAGGCCGCGATGTCCTCTTCGTGGGTCACCATGACGATGGTGATGCCCTCCTGGTTCAGGCGGGCGAAAAGCTCCATGATCTCCGCGCTCGAGCGCGTGTCGAGGTTGCCGGTGGGTTCGTCGGCCAGGATGACCGGCGGGTTGTTCATGAGGGCGCGGGCGATGGCCACCCGCTGCTGCTGGCCGCCGGAGAGCTGGGCGGGCGTGTGCTCGTGCCGGTTGCCGAGCCCGACGCGGTCGAGCATCTCGGCGGCGCGTTTGCGGCGCTGGCTGCCGGACATGTAGCCGTTGTAGAAGGTGGGCAGCTCGACGTTTTCGAGGGCGCTGGTGCGGGCCAGCAGGTTGAAGTTCTGGAAAACGAAGCCGAGCTTCTGGTTGCGGATCCGGGCGAGCTTGGCGCGGCTCATGTTGCTGACCTGGACGCCGTCGAGCAGGTAGGTGCCGGCCGTGGGCGTGTCGAGGCAGCCGAGGATGTTCAGCAGCGTGCTCTTGCCGGAGCCCGACGCGCCCATGATGGCGACGAAATCCCCGGCCGCGATGGTGAGCGAAACGTCGTCCAGCGCGTGGACCACATTGTCGCCCATGCGGTAGGTCTTGAAGAGGTTCTGGAGGGTGATGAGCATGCGGGGAGGGAGGAGTTAGGAGTTGGGATTTAGGAGTCGCCGCGGCTAGTGCATGGCGCGCCGGACGTTGCGGTTGCCGCCGCCGGGCGGGGTGGGCATGAAGGGGTTCTTGGGGCTGCCGTTGGACGCGGCCTGGCCGCCGCTTTGGAAGCCGAGGATGACCTCTTTGCCTTGCAGCGAGTCGGGCTCTTCGATGGCGGTGTTGGTGCCGTCGGAGATGCCCAGCTTCACGCCGACCGCTTCGGGCTTCTGGTCCGCGTTCAGGACCCAGACTTTAGGGCCGCGCACGTCGGTGACGAGGTTGGTGGGCATGAAGCGCAGGGCGGCGGCGGGGATCATCAGGGTGTCCTCTTTGCGGGCGACCTCCACGCCGATGTTGGCGGTCATGCCGGGGAAGAGCTTCTGGCCGGGGTTGTCGGCCTCCACGATGACGGGATAGGTGACGACGTTCTGCACGGTGGTCGCGGCGAGGCGGATCTGCTTCACGACGCCCTCGAACGTGTCGCGGTAGGCGTCGACGGTGAAGTTGACCGGCTGGTTGTCGCGGATCACCCCCACGTCGGCTTCGGGGATGCTGGCTTCGACCTGGATGCGCTTGAGATCCGTCGCGATCTGAAAAAGCTTCTGCGCGCTCATCGATGAAACCACGGTCTGGCCCTCGTCCACGTTGCGGGCGATGACCACCCCGTCCACCGGCGAGCGGATCGTGCAGTAGTCGAGGTTGGTCTTGGACATTTTGACCGAGGCCTGGGATTGTTCGACGGCCGCCTGCGCGATCTTCAGCTGGGCGGCCAGCGAGTCGCGGTCCGCACGCACGGTGTCCAGGTCGGACTGCGCCAGCATTTTGCGTTCGGCGAGCTCGGCCTTGCGGGTCAGGTCCTTTTCAGCCAAGGCGAGTTTGATGCCCATCTGCTCGACGTTGGCCTGGTTGGACTTGAGCTGCGCGCAATCCTTGGCGTGGTTGGATTCGTAGAGTGCGGGGTCGATCTGCGCCACCACCACGCCGGCCGTCACGACGGAGTTGAAGTCGACGTAGAGATTCAGGATCCGTCCGTTGACCTGCGTGCCGACCTCGACCTGCTTGATGGGCTCGATGGTGCCGGTGGCGCGGATCTCTTGGATCACCGTGCCGCGCTTGACGGTCGCGGTGCGATACGACAGGGCCACGTTTTTCGGGTGCTTCTTATGATAAGCGTACCAGCCGCCCCCCGCGGCAGACGCGAGGAGCACCAGAAAGATGAGTTTTTTCATAAAGGTTCCTTCAACCGGATCTGCCGGCTAGTTGTTCTGCGCCGGCTCTTCGGAAGCGACGGGATCGCCGATGAGCTGCGCGATGCGGGCGACGGCGGACTGGTAGTCGTAGCGCGCGCGCACGACGGCGGCCTTGGCCTGGGTCACCGTGACCTGCGCATCGGTGCGTTCAATCGATGAGGAGACGCCGACGCGGTATTGCTCATTGACGATGTCGAGGTTTTCTACGGCCTGACGTTCGATCAGCTCCGAGACTTCCAGGCGCTTCAGGGCGCCTTCGCGCACGGTCACGGCCGTCACCAGCGCGAGGTAGAGCGACTGCTCCTCGTCCGCCAGGCGCGAGCGGGCGGTGCGGAGCTGGGTGACGGCGTCTTCAATGCGCGCGGTCTTGCGGTGGCCGTCGAAGACGTTCTGCGCCACGCGCAGCGCCCAGGCAAAGTTCCAGGCCAGCGGGAACCCGCGGCCCGAAAGCCCGGCGTCTGCGCCCAGCGAGAGGTCGGGATAGAGCTCCGCGATGGTCTGGTCCACATAGACCGACGCGGCGCGTGCGCGCGCCCGCAGGACCGCCAGAGAAGGGGCGTTGCCGCGCGCCGCCGCCATCAGGTCCTCGACACTTTCCGGATGCGGCGCCATCGCGCCCGCTCCGATGAGGTAGTCCGGCGCGTCGGCGAGGCCGAGGGCGCGGTTGAGCTGGGCGCGCGTGACGATCAGGGCGTTGCTGTAGGTAATCACGTCCATCCGCGCGTTGCCCCAGTCCACCTCGGCTTTGGTCACGTCATACTGCCGGCGCGTGCCGACCTGCACCATGGTGCGGGCCTCTTCCAGGTGCTGCGCATACTGGTTGACGCTTTCGAGGGCGACGCGGTAAAGCTCGTCACTGCGGTGAAAGTCGAAGAACGACGCGCGGACGTTGAAGGTGACCTCCAGCTCGGTCACGCGGAGCTGCTCTTCGGCGGCGACCAGGGCCTCGAGCGCTTGCCGCTCCTGGGCGTCGAGCTTGCCGAAATCGTAGAGCAGCAGGTCAAGGCCCACGGACCCGCTCCACGAGCCGCGCATTTCGGTCGAGTTCGGCCGCCGGCCATACGCGTTCTGCGTGCTGCGGTTATAGGCGCCGCTGGCCGTGACCTGCGGCAGGCGGCCGGAGTGGGTCATGCGGCACTGCAGACGTGCGGACTCGACGGCCTGCTGCGCCTGGAGCAGGGAAGGATGATAGCTGCGTGCGATCTGCTCGAGGTTGGTGAGCGCGCAGGGCCGGCCCAACTCGAGGCCGGCCTGGGCCGCGGTGACGGTGGTTTCGCCGGGCAGGCGGTCGGTGGGGGACTGGGCCTGCCGGGCTTGTTTCACGGCTTGACAGCCGCAGAGACCTGCGAGGGCGAGAAGCGCTGCGTAACGGATAATTAGTTTCATGCGGCCGTCAGGGTAGGGTTGCGGGGGTTGGGTTAAGGTTGGTCGTTATCGGTTGAAACGGTGGCTTCGTGCAGGGTCGGCTCAGGGGCGGAATCCCACCGGTCAAGGCCGGCGTAAGAGCTCCAGATCGTTTCGGGGCTGAGCGTGACCGCGTAGGAACTGTACGCGTTGGACAGGTCGAACTGCTCATCCGACACCGCGTATTCCGACCCGCACGGGTAATCGCAGGTGCAGGGGCGCTGGCCGTTGCAGTGGCACGGGCAGAAACAGGGCGACGCTACGGTCTCGGCGCGCTCGGCGGCGGGTGCGGCCTCCCGGTTGGGCTGGGGCGGGGGCTCTTCGGTCACAACGGCCGCAGCCTGCTGGACAGGCGCTGCCGGCGCCGGGCTCTGCTCGACGTAGGTGGTCGGCGCCGGGCTCTGCACCACATAGGTGGTCGGCGCCGGGCTCTGCACCACATAGGTGGTCGTGGCCGGCTGGGTGACGTAGACGGTCTCGACGCCGGTCACGAGCGGCACCGGCTCATAGAGGTAATAGCTGCGGTAGACCGGCCAGGGGTTGTAAACATAGGAGAAGCCGCCGTACCAGTTGTCGCGCCAACCGCCGTAATAGACCCCCGAGTAACCCCAGCCGCCGCACGACCAACTGTCATAGTAGGGCGTGGTGGAAAAGCCGACGGAGAGCCCCCATGAGCCGTTGTTCCAGCCGAATCCGAAGTAGTTGCCCGCCGGGTAGACCGCCGGTCCGCACCAGACCGGGCTGAAGGCGTTATGGTAATAGCGGGTCGAGTAGGGGTAATAGTGGTAGTCCGAATGGTGGCCTCCGTGGCCTCCGTGGTAGTCGGACCTTTCGTGGGAGCCGTGGTAATAGGAACTTTCGCGGGAGCCGCGGTAATCGGAACCTGCGCGGTAATCGGTATGGCGGCCCATCGCGGCGTAGCGGTCGGGTGCGTGGTAGAGTGTCGAGCGGCCGTCGCTGTAGCGGCTGCTGCCGGAGGACGGCCGGCGGTCGGAACCGCCTGGGTCACGGCCGGAGGAGAACCGCGACGAGCGCGGGCTTGTGAACCCGTCGCGCGTACCGCGGTCGTCATCCCCACCCGGGCGCGTGGAGCGCAGGCTCGTGCCGGAAAGCGGCAGGCCGCTGCGCGACCGCGCGTTGTCGCCCGCGGAGCCAAAGCGCAGGTTCGACTCGCCGTGTGTGCGGTTGACGGGGGAGGCGAAGCGGGTCTCCGGTGCCGTCAGGCGCGGTGCCGTCGGACGTGAGGCTGTGTTTGCGCGTGACGCGGAGTCGTCGCGTGTGCGGCTGCCGAAACCGGCGGTCCGGTCGGTGCGGTCGCGCGCAGGCTGGCCGTCGGCGTCGCGTGTGCGGGTGCCGAAACCGGCGGTCCGGTCGGAGCGGTCGCGCGTCGGAGACGTCACGGTCGCCGGCTGGTCCGTCGAACGCGTGTACGAAGGGCCCGACGGCATGCGGTTGGCCTCCGGTTTATCGCTCACGGGGGACTGTGCCGGCACGGCAGGCTTCGTTGCCGTGACCCGCGGGCGGTCGGGCGTGCGGGAATCGGGCGTGCGGGAATCGGGCGTACGACGCGTGACCGCCGGTGCGGCAGGCGTCACGGCCGGGTTCTCCTGCGGGTCCCGGAACGTCCGCGCCGTGCCGCTGGAACGCGCGCTGTCATCATTCACGACGCGCGGAGCTGCGGGCTTTTGGCTGGACCCGGGAGTCGGGTCACGATAGTACGTGGCGCCCGAAAAACCGGAGGTGGTGCGCGGCTCACGCGTGGGCGTCTCGCGGGCGACCGTTGTCCGGGGGGCTTCCGCGGCGCGGGTGGGGACGGGCGATGCGCCGGTGTCGGCCGCGCCGCGCGGCGCCGTATAGGTGCGCGCTTGAGGGGCAGGCGTTTCGCGTGTCGCGCCGCCGGAGTACGCGCCTGATGCGGGCTGCGCGGCGGGCGTGTAGGTGGTGACGGGCGCGTAACGCGGCGTGGGAGACCGCGTCGGCGCCGCGCTGGGCTGCGTGTACGACCGTGCCGGCGGGCTGTACGAACGCGTCGGCGCCGCGCTGGGCTGCGTGTACGAACGCGTCGGCGCCGCGCTGGGCTGCGTGTACGACCGCGTCGGCGCGGCGCTGGGCTGCGTGTACGACCGTGTCGGCGCCGCGCTGGGCTGCGTGTACGACCGCGCGGGTGCCGCGACTTCTCCGCCGGATGCGCCGCTTCGCGGATCGGCCCGGGCGTCGCGAGAAGCGCCGTCCGACCGGTCGCCAAAGCCGCGGGCCACCGCGAGCGAAGCGAAGCTCATCAGCGCCCAAGTGAAAAGGGTTGTTTTTGTGGTTTTCATGAAAGCCTCCTTTGAACCGGAGCTCTGCATCGGGGTTCAGTTTGTCTTATACGTTGGATAGTGTAAAACCTCGTGCGGGCCGCGTCAAGCCGCGTCGCTTACGCACATCCCGCACCGCATGCACATAAACGGGGCGGAGCCCCGACTATTGCCGGAACGCAAAATAAATTAAACCGCCGTTTAAAATACAGCCGGCCGGCCGCCGGGGTTTGGGACAGAATGACCCTTTTTTCCGGACTGAGACATTAGAAGTGCGACATGGCACAGTCGGGGGGGATCCGCGGAGCTGGAAACCTTGCGACACTTAATAATATAATTAGCTTATGATGAGCATCTTAAGACTTGTTTTCAGGCAGCATCCGTGGATCTTGGCATATTAGGTGCTTGAACGTAGACGTTCGCAAGTCGGATGCAAAAAGAAACAAGGCGGACGGATTGGAGCTGAGGCAATGGCAAAGGTTTTAGGTATTGATCTGGGAACAACGAACTCCTGCATGGCGATCATGGAGGGCGGCGAGCCGGTCGTGATCCCGAATGTCGAGGGGCAGCGCACGACGCCCTCGATCGTGGCGTTCACCAAGAGCGGTGAGCGGCTGGTCGGGCAGTCGGCGAAACGTCAGGCGGTGACCAACCCCAAGCAGACGATCTACTCGATCAAGCGTTTCATGGGCCGCCGTTACGATGAGATGGCCCACGAGATCTCGATGGTGCCCTACGACGTGGTGCGGGCCGCCAACGGCGACGCGCACGTGAAGGTCGGAGACAAGGTGTTCTCGCCGCCCGAGATTTCGGCGATGATCCTGCAGAAGCTGAAGGCTGACGCGGAAGCGTACCTGGGCGAGACGATCACCCAGGCGGTCGTCACGGTGCCGGCTTATTTCAACGACAGCCAGCGCCAGGCCACCAAGGACGCGGGGCGGATCGCGGGCCTCGAGGTGCTGCGCATCATCAACGAGCCGACGGCGGCTTCGCTGGCTTACGGGCTCGACAAGAAAAAGGATGAGAAGATCGCCGTGTACGATTTCGGCGGCGGCACGTTCGACGTGTCGGTTCTCGACATCGGCGACGGCGTCTTCGAGGTGAAGGCCACCAACGGCGACACGCACCTCGGCGGCGACGATCTCGACCAGACCATCATGAACTGGCTGAGCGCCGAATTCAAGAAGGAGAACGGCATCGACCTCTCCAAGGACACCATGGCGCTGCAGCGTCTCAAAGAGGCGTCCGAGAAGGCCAAGTGCGAGCTCTCGTCCGCCAACACGACCGAGATCAACCTGCCGTTCATCACGGCGGACAGCACGGGTCCCAAGCATCTGACGGTCTCCCTCAGCCGCGCGAAGCTGGAGCAGCTCACGGACAGCCTGATCGAGCGTACCACGCAGCCGTGCCGCAACTGCCTGCGTGACGCGGGCCTGAGCTCGGTGGACGAGGTGGTGCTGGTCGGCGGGCAGACCCGCATGCCCAAGCTGCAGGAGAAGGCCAAGGCGCTCTTCGGGAAAGAGCCGCACAAGGGCGTGAATCCGGATGAGGTCGTCGCGGTCGGCGCGGCCATCCAGGGCGGCATCCTCAAGGGCGAGGTCAAAGACGTGCTGCTGCTCGACGTGACGCCGCTGACGCTCGGCATCGAGACGCTGGGCGGCATCATGACCCCGCTCATCGAGCGCAACACCACGATTCCCACCAAGAAGAGCGAGATCTTCAGCACGGCGGCGGACAACCAGCCCTCGGTGGAGATCCACGTGCTGCAGGGCGAGCGCAAGATGGCGCCGGACAACAAGACGATCGGCAAGTTCCATCTCGACGGCATCCCGCCCGCGCCGCGCGGCCGTCCGCAGGTCGAGGTCACCTTCGACCTCGACGCCAACGGCATCCTCAACGTGAGCGCCAAGGATCTGGGCACCGGCAAAGAGCAGAAGATCACGATCACGGCCTCCAGCGGGCTCTCGAAAGAGGAGATCGAGCGGATGCGCAAGGACGCGGAGGTGCATGCCTCGGAAGACACCGCGCGCCGCGAGGAGGTCGAGGCCCGCAACCAGGCCGAGAACCTCTGCTACCAGGTCGAGAAGACGCTTGCCGAGAACGCCGAGAAGATCCCGGCCGAGAAGAAGGCGCCGGTCGAGCAGGCCGTGGCCGATCTCAAGGGCGCGCTGAAAAGCGGGTCGCTCGGCGAGATCAAGTCCAAGCAGGAGGCGCTGACCAAGGCCATGGACGCCGTGACGCAGGGCATGTACGGCCAGCAGCAGGCGGGCGGCCAACAGCAGCCCGGCGCGGACGCGGGCTTCGGCGGCACGGAGACGGAGGACAGCTCCGCCTCCTCCGGCCCCAAGGCCAACGACGACGGCGTGATCGATGCCGATTACACCATGATGGATGACGACAAGAAGAAGAAGTAACCGGATTTCTGTGCCGGGCGGGACGGGTGTCCCGCCGGCCCTCAAACAAATCGTTTAAGTTCAAGCACTTAAAAAAAGGAGAACAGTATGGCGAAGATTCGTCCGCTCGGCGACCGTGTGTTGGTCGAGCCCATTGATGTGAAAGAGCAGAACAAGGGTGGCATCATTATTCCTGATGCGGCCAAAGACAAGCCGATGGAAGGCAAAGTCATCGCGATCGGCAAGAAGCGCGACGAGGACGGCAAAGAGATCCCGTTCGACGTCAAGGTCAACGACAAGGTCCTGCTGCCCAAGTACGGCGGCACCGAAGTCAAGTTCAACGACAAGACCTACCAGCTCGTCCGCGAAGAGGACCTGATGGGCGTGATCGAGTAACCTGAAAACCACTAACGCTTACGGAGATTTGTTATCATGGCTGCAAAGCAATTGATGTATGACACCGAAGCCCGCCAGAAGATTCTGGCCGGCATCTCGAAACTGAGCCGCGCCGTTTCCACGACCCTCGGGCCGTGCGGCCGCAACGTGATCCTCGACAAGAAATTCGGCTCCCCCTCCATCACCAAGGACGGCGTGTCCGTGGCCAAGGAGATCGAGCTGCCCTGCCCGTTCGAGAACATGGGCGCCCAGATGGTGCGTGAAGTCGCCAGCAAGACCAGCGACGTGGCGGGTGACGGCACCACGACCGCGACGCTGTTGGCCGAGGCCATCTACCGCGAAGGCCTGAAGAACGTCACCGCCGGCGCGAACCCGATGGCCATCAAGCGCGGCATCGACAAGGCCACCAAGGTCGTGATCGAAGCCATCGCGAAGCAGGCCAAGAAGGTCAAGGACCCCTCCGAGATCGCCCAGGTCGCCTCCATCTCCGCCAACGGCGAAGAGGAGATCGGCGCCATCATTTCCGAAGCCATGGACAAGGTCGGCAAAGACGGCACGATCACGGTCGAAGAGGCCAAGACCCTCGAGACCACGCTGGACGTGGTCGAAGGCATGCAGTTCGACAAGGGCTACCTTTCGCCGTATTTCGTCACCTCCCCTGAGGAGATGGAGTGCGTGCTGGAGAACCCCTACATCCTGATCTTCGAGAAGAAGATCTCGAACCTCAACGACATGCTGCCGCTGCTGCAGAACGTCGCCAAGTCCGGCAAGCCGCTGCTGATCATCGCCGAGGACGTCGAGGGCGAAGCCCTGGCCACCCTGGTCGTGAACAAGCTGCGCGGCACCCTGCAGGTCGCGGCCGTCAAGGCCCCCGGCTTCGGTGACCGCCGCAAGGCGATGCTCGAGGATATCGCCGAGCTCACCGGCGGCAAGATGCTGAGCGAGGACCTCGGCATCAAGCTCGAGAACGTCGAGCTCGCCGAGCTCGGCCGCGCCAAGAAGATCACGATCAGCAAGGACAACACCACGATCGTCGAAGGCGGCGGCAAGACCAGCGCCATCCAGGCGCGCGTGGCGCTGATCAAGAAGCAGATCGAGGACACCTCCTCCGACTATGACCGCGAGAAGCTCCAGGAGCGTCTCGCCAAGCTGGCCGGCGGCGTGGCCGTCATCAAGGTCGGCGCGGCGACGGAAGCGGCCATGAAGGAGAAGAAGGACCGCGTGGAAGACGCCCTGCACGCGACGCGTGCGGCCGTGGAAGAGGGCATCGTCGCCGGCGGCGGCGTGGCGCTCATCCGCTGCCAGAAGGCGCTCGACAACATGGAAGTCACGGGCGACGAGAAGGTCGGCGTGGCGATCATCAGCAAGTGCCTGGAAGCCCCGTTGCGCCAGCTCGTGGCGAACGCCGGCCTCGAAGCCGCGCTGATCGTCGAGAACGTCAAGAACGGCAAGGGCGCCTACGGCTACAACGTGGCGACCGGCGAGTACACCGACCTCGTGAAGGCCGGCGTGCTGGACCCGGCCAAGGTGACCCGCACCGCGCTGCAGAACGCGGCGTCGATCGCCGGCCTGTTGCTCATCACCGAGTGCATGGTCACGGAGATTCCCGAGAAGAAGGAATCCCCGATGCCCGGCGGCGGCATGGGCGGCATGGACATGTAAGAGACCGCAAGGTCGCTTGACATAAAAAGAGGGGCGGACGCCACAAGCGTCCGCCCCTTCTTTTTTTGCAGAGACCTGCGCGTCCTAGCGCACGCGGAGCAAGGTGCCCTGCGGCGACAGATCGACCTCCAGCCGGTGGAAGTCGAACTGCAGATAGCCGCCAACCTGGCCGTCGTAACGCACCTTGATGACATTGTCGCCGGCTCTGACGAGCGCCCGGTCGAGCGGCAGTGTGATGTAGGTGCCGTTCGGCTGCGGAGGATAGCTCTTCAGCACGGTGTTGTTGAAGTCGACGCTGAAAGCGTGGTTGGTGTTGCCCGGCCCCTGTCCGATAATGCAGGTCTTATAGGAAAAAAAGTACTTTCGCGCCAGTTCGGAGGAGAGCGCGAAGTGGACGTTGACGTTGGTATCGCCCGAGGTGATCGCCCGCTCGAGGTGCATCCAGTTCGGGTCCGTCACGAAGAAGTCGTCCGGCGCGCCGCTCTCGACCATGAACTCGGTCTGGTTGTTGTCCTCGGTCCCGACCTGCCACGCGCCGCCCAGTTCCAGCCAGTCGAAGCTGATGAAGGCCGAAGGGCCCGACTCGTAGTGGAGAGTGAAGGTGTTCGTGCCGGTCACCAGCAGGTTGGTCGTGACGAACCAGCAGAGGTCTTTGTTGGGGGCTGCGGTCTGCACGGCATTCGTCACGCCGTTGACGATCAGCGAGAGACCGGCGGCGTTGGTGCTGCTGTCGGTCGAGGTCTCGACGTGAAACACCATGTCGAGCTTTGCCTGGGCGGACGTGAGCGGGAGCTTGATCGTGGCGTCGCGATAGGTCGCCGTGACCGCGCGGCGCATCGTGTGCCACGGCTCCCCCGGGAGGTATTCGGCATCGACCTCCGACTCGGGGCGCAGATCGGTCACGGAGTTGTTGTTGAGTCCGATCTGGAAGAGCGGCTGCGGGTTTCCGAAAGCCTCGTTGACCTCGGCGAACGAGAGCGCGCGGTTCCAGACCGCGAGGTGGTTGAGCGCGCCGACGAAGGACTTGCGGGCATTCCCCGAGGTGTAGGTGGTGGCCGTTGTTTCACAGCCGATGGTCGTGCCGAGCGTTCCGATCGAGTTCGTGATCACGCTTGTTGTGTATTTCCGGTAGGACAACCCGCCTGTCGGATGCCAGAGGTAGAACTCCACGGTGTCGTTGGTGATGGAAGCCGCGTCGCCGTCCGTGAGCACTAGGGCCACGTCGTACCACACGCCGTTCGTGACGGCGATGTCCATCTGGAGCGTGGACTTTTGCGTGTAGAGTGTGAGGCGTGGATAAGCGTTGCTTTGAACGCCGAAGAGCCAGCCGCGGTAGGCGTTCCACTCCAGGCCGTTGTTATAGAGCCAGCTCATCTTTTCGAGCTCGGTCGGGTAGCCGTCCCAGCGGAAACGGGTCAGCAGCGTGGCCGACCCTGCCAGACCGAGGTTCGAGACCAGGAAGGTGTCGGGCCAGCAGTTGGTGGTGAGAGGGTCGACCGCGCTCTGGAATGATAGGGACTTGCCGCCGTACTCCTGTCCGCCGGCCGGGCGGAACGCGGCGCTGTTGGTCCAGCGGGGACTGCCCAGCAATCCCCGCACCGTCGTGGCGTGCTTGCCGGTCGGGCCTTTGGTCGCGGCCGTGCCCCAGTCGCGCTGGTCGCGGATGTCGTTCAGGTCGGCCAGTCCGTTGGTGTTGGCGTCGTAGTCGAAATGCCACCACGCGGCGGCGTCGTCATATACGCCTGCGATGGCGCGGCCGGACGAGCCGACGAAGAGAGCGGAGAGAGTGATCAGTAAAACCGGCAAGCAACGCTTCATACGACACCTCTTTTTTGGCACGGTACTAGTTCATCAGGAACAGGGTTCCCATCGGTGCGATCTCCAACCGGTGGAAGTCGAACTGCACCCAGCCTCCGCCCTCCGCCATCGACGACGGTCCGTTGTACATGAGATGGATGGTGTTTTCGCCCGCCTTGATGACCGACCGGTTGATCGGAAGGGTGATCAGCGTGCCGTTCGCCTGGGGCGGGTAACTCTGGGTGTACAGGTTGTTGACGCCGACGCTGAAGGCGTAGTTGGTCAAGGCACTCGGGCCCTGGGCGATCACGCGCGTGGTGTAGGTGAAACAGTACCTCCTGGCCAATTCCGCCGAAAGGGTGAAATGGATGATGTTGTTGGTTTCGCCGGGCATGATCGAACGCTCGAGGTGTTTCCAGTTCGGGTCCGTCACGTAGTAATCGTCGGCGATCGAAGGGCTCTCCTGCGCGAACTCGGACTGGTTGTTATCGTTGGTTCCAATCTGCCAGGACCCGCCCAGTTCCATCCAGTCAAAGGAGATGAGCGCCGAAGGGCCCGTCTCGTAATGGAGGGTGAACGTGTTCGTGCCGGTCACCAACTTGTCGGCTGTGATGAGCCAATAGAGGTCCTTGTTTGCGCCCGCCGTCTGACTCGCGTTCGTTGCAGTGTTGACGATCAGCGAGAGGGCTGCCGTCTGACTGCCATCGGTTGCGGTCTCGACGTGAAAAACCGTGTCGAGTTTCGACTGGATGGAGGTGAGCGGGATCTTGAGCGTGGTGTCGCGTTCAGTCGCCGTGACCGCGTTGCGCATCGTGTGCCAAGGGTCGCCGGGGAAATATTCCGCATCGGTCTCCGACGCGCCGCGCAGTTCGTTCGTGGAGTTGTTGTTGAGGCCGATCTGGAAGAGCGGTTGCGGGTAACAGAAGGCCTCGGCGACCTCCCCGTTGCTCAGGGCGCGGTTCCAGACCGCGAGGTGGTTGACGATGCCGCTGAAGGCTTTTCCGCTGTTGCTGTTGGTGGCATAGCCGTAGGTGTCGACATAGGGTTCTGACCCGATGACCGCGCCGCTCGACCCGATGGCGTTCGTGACGGCGGAGGTGAAGAACTTCTTGTACGTGAGGGAGCCGTCTTGCGGCCATATATAGAGTTCGACGGTGTCGTTGGTGCCGTTGTCGGTCAGCACGGCGGCGGCGTCGTACCACTTGCCCGTGACCACGGTGTAGGTGTCCAGGTAAAAGGCGGTCTGGCCGACGTACATGCCGAGGCGGTTTCCGCCGTCTCCCCGCACGCCGAACATCCACCCCGACCGGGCGTTCCAGTCGAGGCTGTTGTTCATGATCCAGCCGGGGTAGGAACTGCTGTACGTGAAGCCGTTCCAGAGGAAACGCGTCACGATCGAAGAGGAGCCGGGAAGCTTGAGCGTGGGGACTTGGAAACAGTCGGGCAGGGTTTGGCCGAGCCCGTTGGTCATCGGCTGGAACAGCATGGAATAGGCGCCGTACTTCTGGCCGCCTGCGGGGCAGGCGACCGGGCAGTTGGTCCACTGCGGGCCGCCGAGCGGGCCGTGGATGGCGGTCGCGTGTTTGCCGCCGGCTCCTTTAAGAGCGGCGGTGCCCCAGTCGCGCTGGTCGCGGATCTCGTCGAGTTTGGCCACGTTGTTGGTCGTGGGGTCGTACGTGGGGGCGTAGTCGAGGTGATACCAGGCGGCGCAGTCGTCGTAGACGCCGGCCGCGGCGCGGCCGGGCAAGCCGGCGCAGAGCGCGGCCAGCGCGATGAGTGAAAACGGGACGGACATTCCTGAGCGACTGAGCATGAGGCACCCCTTTGTTTCAGACCCAAAAAACAGACGCGCACATGATAGCACGCGCACCCCGATGCGTTACAATGTCAATTATGGGCGGCGGCGCGGGCGCCTGGCCGGCCGGCGGATCTCAGCTCGCGCGGTCGCGGCTCCAGCGCCGTTCGGGCCGGGGCTCCTTGTAGACCTCTTTTTTCGCCATGAACTTCATGCTGTTGCGGCCGAGAATGGTCTCGGCGTCGGCGACGAACTCCGGCGAAGGGTCGATCGTGAGCGCCCGGTCGGGCTGGATCAGGATGCGTTTCTTGTCGGGGTAGATCAGGCAGATGAGCAGGGGGACGGTGCCGGGGTACTTGTCCACCAGCTGGCGCAGGGCGTCGATGCGTTTGAGCGCCTGGCCGTCCTCGACCTTGATGCCGGCGATGACCTTCTCGCCGAAGACGCGCGGGGCGTCCATGAGCGGATAGACCTCGCGGGCGATGATCTTGGGCTGGTCGTCCCGCTTGGAGAGCACGCCGCAGATGAGCACGGGCTGGTCCGGGACACACGCCCCCTCGAACTTCTTGAACGCCTCGGAAAAGACCAGGACTTCGATGTTGGTCTCGCCGTCGTCGAGCACGAGCACCGCCCACGGCTCCTTGCTCTGCTTGCTGATGCGGCGCGTGACGGAGGCGGCCAGGCCGGCCACGCGGATGTCCTTGTTGTCGGGCGCCTCGGCGACCTTGGCGAGCGAGAAGGTCTGGATGTCCTTGATGATGCGGCGGTAACGGGTGAGCGGGTGGCCGGTCATGTAGATGCCCAGCAGGTCGCGCTCCGCCGTGAGGTTTTCTTTCTCGTTCCACATCGGAGAGTCGGGCAGGTGGTCCGGATTGGCCGAGCCGGAGTCGGCCGCGCCGAGCATGTCGAAGAGGTTGCTCTGGCCGCTGGCCTTCTCGCGGATCTTCTCCGAGGCGCGCGAGAGGGCGAACTCGATGTTGTTGAACAGACGGGCGCGGTGCATCCCGAAGCAGTCCATGGCGCCGCACTTGATCAGCGCTTCGTGCACGCGTTTGCCTACGGCGGAGGGGTCGACGCGCTCGCAGAAGTTGGTGAAGCTGGTGAAGGGGCCGCGCTCCTTGCGCTCTTTCACGATGGCTTCGGCCGCGCCCTCTCCCACGCTTTTGATGCCCGCGAGGCCGTAGCGCACATTGCCCTCTTCAGGCGCGAAGCGGTCGATGCTGCGGTTGACGTCGGGCGGCAGGACTTTGAGGCCCATGTCCTCGGCCTCGGCCACAAAGCCGGGGAGCTTGTCGAAGTTGCCGATTTCCGAGGAGATCTGGGCGCACATGAACTCGGCGGGATAGTGGGCCTTCATGTAGGCGGTCTGATACGTGACGATCCCGTAGGCGGCGGCGTGGGCCTTGTTGAAGCCGTAGCCGGCGAACTTCTCGATGTTGTCGAAAATCAGGCCGGCCTGGTCGGCGGGGATGGCGTTGGTCTTCAGGCAGCCGTCGACAAAGCCCGCCCGCTCCTTTTCCATCACCTCTTTCTTCTTTTTGCCCATGGCGCGGCGCAGCATGTCGGCCTTGCCGAGCGAGTAGCCCGCGAGGGCCTGGGCCGCGCGCTGCACCTGCTCCTGATAGACCATGATGCCGTAGGTCTCCTTGAGGATCGGCTCCAGCTTCGGGTGGTCGTAGACGATCTTCTCCTGACCTTTTTTACGCTTCACGAAAGAGGGGATCATGTCCATCGGGCCCGGGCGGTAGAGCGCCAGGATAGCGATGATTTCCTCGATGCAGGTGGGCTGGAGGTCGGCCAGGACGCGCTGCATGCCGCCGGACTCGAGCTGGAACACGCCCACGGTGTCGGCGCGGCGGAAGAGGTCGAAGGTCTTGGCGTCGTCCAGCGGCAGCCGCTCGAGGACCACGTCGACGTTGTGGACCAGCTTGACGAGGTCGACCGCTTCCTGCAGCACGGTGAGGGTCTTGAGGCCGAGGAAGTCCATCTTGAGCAGGCCGACCTCCTCGATCGGCTCTTTGGCGTACTGGGTGACGGGCGAGCCGTCCTTGTCGCGCGCGAGCGGCACGAGGTCGATGAGCGGCTTGTCGCCGATCACCACGCCCGCCGCGTGCACGCCGGTGTTGCGGTAGAGGCCTTCGAGCACCTCGGCGTACTGCATGATGCGGCGCAGGTCGGGGTCCACGTTGCAGGCGGCCGCGAACTGCGGGTTCTCGGTCTTGGCCTTGCCGAGGGTCATCTTCGGATCCTCGGGAATCATCTTGCAGTAATCGTTCGACTGGTTCAGCGGGATCTCGAGCACGCGGGCGATGTCGCGGATCACGGTCTTCGCGCCGAGCTGGCCGAAGGTCACGATCTGCGCGACGCGCTCCTTGCCGTACTTCTGCTTGACGTACTCGATGGTGCGCTCGCGGCGGGCCTGGCAGAAGTCGATATCGAAGTCAGGCGGCGAGACGCGCTCGGGATTGAGAAAGCGCTCGAAGATGAGATCGAAGCGGATGGGGTCGATCTGGGTGATGCCGAGCGTGTAGGCGAGGATCGACCCCGCACCCGAACCGCGGCCCGGGCCGACGGGCACGCCGTGGCCGCGCGACCAGTTGATGAAGTCCGCGACCACGAGAAAGTAGTTGATGAAGCCCGTCTTCTGGATGACCCCGACCTCGTAGTCGAAACGCTCGATCAGCATCTTGTGCTCGTCGGTCTCCGGCCGGTCGTAATCGAAATGGTAATGGCGCTTGAGGCCTTCTTTCCCCAGGTGGATGAGGTAAGCCAGGCCGTCGCCGAAGCCCGCCGGCACGTCATAGGTCGGAAAGTGCAGGCTGTCGGCTTTGCCGTCGGAGAATTTCAGCTCCACGTTGCAGCGGTCGGCGATCTCCTGCGTGACGTCAAAGGCCTCGGTGTCGTTGGGAAAGCGTTTTTCCAGCTCCTCGCGCGATTTGAAATAGAACTCGCTGGAGGCGTAACGCATGCGCTTGGGGTCGCTCATCACGGTCTGCGTCTGGATGCAGAGCATCACCTCGTGCGCGTCGGCATGGCTCTGGTGCAGGTAGTGCACGTCGTTGGTGATGACGGCTTTGAGTCCGGTGCGCTTGCACAGCTCGCGCACGCCCTCGTTCACGACCTTCTGCTCGGGCAGGCCGTGGTCCTGCATCTCGAGGTAGAAATTGTCGGGCCCGAAAATCTCCATGTACTCGCGCGCGGCCTTTTCCGCATCCTCCAGGTGGCGCTCCTGCAGGTGGCTGTTGACCTCGCCCTTGAGACAGGCCGCGAGGCCGATCAGGCCGCCGGAATGGGCCCGCAGGGTCTCTTTGTCGATGCGCGGCTTGTAGTAGAAGCCCTCCATGTGGGAGATGGTGTTGAGCTTGGCGAGGTTGAGGTACCCCTCCTGGTCCTTGGCGAGCAGCACGAGATGGTGGTAGGGGATGTTGTGGTCACGGATCGCGCGGTGCTCTTTGGCCAGAATGTAGCACTCGCAGCCGAGAATGGGCTTGATGCCCTCGGCCTTACAGGTCTTGTAGAACTCAATCGCGCCGTACATCACGCCGTGGTCGGTCATGGCGACGGCGTTCATGCCCAGCTCCTTGGCGCGCAGCACCAGAGGTTTGATGTGGCAGGCGCCGTCGAGCAGGCTGTATTTGGTGTGGAGGTGAAGATGGACGTAAGGCTTGGACATGTCGGGGAAATTCCGGGAAGGTTCTGGGGGGAGGGAATAGGGGCTGACACGCGCTGTCCAGTCACCCTCTTTTCGCGCCTGTAAGATAGCAAAACAGACGCTCCGCATAAAGCCTGAAAACCGGCCGGCAAGCGGCGGACAGAGAATCCAGATAAATCCGCGCCGGGTTTGCAACGGGAGGCGGTTTGGGCTAAACTGAAAGCCTTTTTCAACGTCAACAAGGGAGCTGCGGTATGGCCGGCATTTTCAAAGCGTATGACATTCGGGGCATTTACGGGCAAGACCTGACGGAGGAGGTCGCCTATAAGATCGGTCGGGCGTTTGTGACCTTTGTGGGCTGCAAGAAGGTGGTCGTGGCGCGCGACATCCGTCCGCACTCGGAGCCGCTCTTCGCGGCGCTGGCCCGGGGCATCACCGAGCAGGGCGCGGACGTGATCGATCTCGGGTTCGGCTCCACGCCGATGTCCTACTTCGCGAACGGCACCCTGGGCGCGGACGGCGGCGTGATGATCACCGCCTCGCACAACACCGCGGAGTGGAACGGCTTCAAGCTCTGCCGCGCGCAGGCGGTGCCGATCAGCGGGGCGACGGGCATCCTGGACATCGAGCGGATCGTGAGCGCGGGCACCTTCGCTCCCAAAGCGGCGGTGCCGGGCCGGATCTCGCAGCACGACATCCTGCCGGCCTACGCGCAGCACGTGGCGCAGTTCGCGCACCTGAAGCGGCCGGTGCACGTGGCGATCGATTTCGCGAACGGCATGGGCATCTGGGAGGTCCAGACGCTCAAGGGCCTCATCACCTGGGACGGGCTCTACGAGGACCCGGACGGCCGTTTCCCGAACCACGAGGCCAATCCGCTGCACCACGCGACGCTGCGGGACCTGCAGGCCAAGGTACGCAGTGGCAATTACGCTTTCGGCGTGGCGTTTGACGGCGACGCGGACCGTGCGGGCTTCATCGACGAGAAGGGCGAGATCATCCCCATGGATCTGATCACCGCGCTCGTGGCGCAGGACGTGCTGGCCACGCGCAAAGGCGTGATCTTCTATGATCTGCGCAGCAGCTGGGTGGTGAAGGAGGTCATCGAGGCGGCCGGCGGCACGCCCATGATGAGCCGCGTGGGACACGCCTTCATCAAGCAGCAGATGCGCGAGCACGATGCGCTGTTCGCGGGCGAGCTGAGCGGGCACTACTATTTCAAGGACAACTTCACGGCCGAGAGCTCGGCCATGGCGGTCCTCTCGCTGGCGAACATCGTCAGCCGCTCCGACAAGCCGCTCTCCGCGCTGATCGCCCCGCTGCGCAAGTATTTCGCCAGCGGCGAGATCAACACCACCGTGAGCCGCGATCCCCAGGCGATCCTGGCGGAGATCCGGTCGACGTACGCCGACGGCCGCCTGTTCGAGCTGGACGGCGTGAGCGTGGAGTACGCGGACTGGTGGTTCAATGTGCGCTGCTCCAACACCGAGCCGCTGGTGCGCCTGAATCTGGAGGCCAAGACCCGGGCGGTGATGGAAGCCCGGCGCGACGAGCTGCTGGCGATCATCCGGAGATAGGTTGTTTAGGCTGTTAGACTGTCAGGCGGTTAGAGGCGTGCGGCTCGCGGGACGCTCGCCCTTCGGGTCCGATAAGGAGGCTGGAGGGCGGGACTTCGCCGGGCCGTGAGGTCTCAGCAAAAAAAGGCGCACATTATGGTTAACGAGACGGTTCACAAAGAGCTTCTGAAGAAATACCGCGCGCATTTCGGGCGCGATCCCGAAGTGGTGGCTTATGCGCCGGGGCGCATCGAGGTGCTGGGCAACCACACGGACTACAACGAGGGCTTCGTCTTTTCGGCGGCGATCAACTTCGGCACGTTTTTCGCGGCCTCCAAGTGCGAGACGACGGGCTGCCACCTCGTGGCGGGCGACCTGATGAAGGAGGTCTCCTTCGATCTGCAGCACATCGAGGCGTCGAAAACCGACACCTGGCAGAACTACGTCAAAGGCACGCTGGCCGGGCTGGCCGGCGTCAAGGCGCCGTCCTGCGGGTTCGACGGCATGTTCTTCGGCAACATTCCGCTGGGCAGCGGTCTCTCCAGCTCCGCCGCGCTCGAAATGTGCGCGGGGCTCGCGCTGGGCCAGCTCTACGGCATCAGCGTGGACACCGTGACGCTGGCGAAGATCGGCCAGAAGGCCGAGCACGACTACGCGGGCTGCAATTGCGGGCTGCTGGACCAGATCTCGAGCCTCGCGGGGCAGGCCGGCAAGCTGGTGAAGACCGATTTCCGCTCGGTGGCCTTCGAGACGGCCGAGCTGGGCGCGGACGCCTGCTTCCTGATGTGCAACACGCACGCCAAGCACGCGCTGGTGGACGGCGCGTACAACAAGCTGCGCGCGTCGTGCGAGCAGGCCGCCGCGCACTTCGCCAAGGTGCTGCGCCATCCGGTGAAGGCGCTGCGCGACGTGAGCATGGCCGAGTGGGCGATCTACAAGCGCGATTTGCCCGAGGCGGTGGCGAACCGCGCGGCGCACCCGATCGGCGAGGACGAGCGCGTGCTCAAGGGCGCGGAGCTGCTGGCCAAAGGTGATCTGCCGGGATTCGGCGCGCTGATGTTTGACTCGCATGAAAGTTCGCGCGTGCTGTTCGAAAACTCCTGCGAGGAGCTGGATGCGGTGGTCGACGCCGCCAAGAAGATCCCGGGCGTGCTGGGCGCGCGCCTTTCGGGCGGCGGCTTCGGCGGCTCGGTGGTGGTGCTGGTGCATCCGCGCGACGCCGAGACGGCTTCGATCGCTCTGGCGAACGCCTATGCCGCCAAGTTCGGGAAACCGTGCGACGTGAGCGTGATCAAGCCTGCCGCCGGCGCACGCGTGCTGAAGTGAGGGGCCGCGCGGTATGTTGTACCGCCTTCAGGCGGCCCGAAGCTGTGACCGAGGCCGGCTAAAGCCGGTACAACATACGGGTGCGCGTGTACGAGAACGACAGGGGAGGCGATATGATACGTCCGGTGTTGGGAATCTGCGGCCTGCTGGCGGCGCTGCTGGCGGGCGCGGCCGAGCAGCCCTTCATGGTGCTGCGCTGGGGCGGTCCGGGTGCCGGCAAACCGGAGTCGTTCGGGCAGCTGCGCGACGCGCTCAGCCGCTATCCGTCTTGCTTCGACACGATCCGCTTCGACGCGAAACCGGACAACCCGTGGGTCGAGGAGCTGCGCAAGCTGGGGCTTGCCGCTGAAACGGCCGGCACCGGCGTGCCCGCGCCGTCCGCGCTGTTCGACGACCACGCCCCGCGCGGCATGATCGGCAGCGCCTTGCTGTTCGCGGCCAACCCCGGGCAGGGGTCCGCGGCCATCGGCAACGGCCGCCAGTGCGCGTCCGGCAAGAGCGCCCACGGCCTGTGTGTGGAGTCGATGCTCGATCTCGCCTATGGCGCGGACGCGCTGTCCTACGACCTGCTGGGCTCCGCCCACGAGCCGATGGCCTGGTACGCCAACACCTATCTGAGCGAGCTGACGCTCTGGCGCCCGTTCTATCAGGCCTATGTTCGCTACAATGCGGACACGAAGCCGGGGGGCATCCTGCCTTTCTGCGGCAAAGAAGGCAAGCCGCAGCTCGCCGGGACGCTGCGCGCCGCCGATGCGCTCGCGCCCGTCGGGCTGCCCATGTGCCCGGGGTCGCCGTGGCCCGTCTGCTACATCCTGAACGCGGAGGCGGTGGAGAGCATGACGGCGGTGGATATCCAGCGCGTGCTCTCGGGCGGCGCGGTCCTGGACGGCGGGGCGGTGGCGCGCCTGCAGGCGCGCGGGTACGGCGCGGCGATGCGGCTGACCGCGCAGGCGCGCAAGCCGGATGTCAGCGAAGTCTTCACGGACGACGAGTTGAACCTGAACCGGGTCGGCTATGTCTGGCGGCCGGACGCGACGGAGGCTGACACGTTTGCCCTCTTTCCGTCGAACGAGGCCGCGCGCGTGATCGGGCGCTATCAGCGCGCGGACGGCGGTTCCGCCGAGGCGGCCGCGGTGCTCACGGAGACCGCCGCGGGCGGGCGCTTCGCGGCCTTCGGCTTCGCGGGCTTCTCGCCGGACGTGAGCGCGGCGCGGCGTCGGCAGCTGCTGCTGGCGGCGGATTGGGTGGCGCAGGGGCGGCTGCCGGTGTTCGTCGAAACCGTTTCGCAGGTGATGGTGGTGCCGCGCGTGTCGCTGGCGGGTGACCTGCGCAGCGTGGTCGCGCTGAACGCGACGATCGACACGCAGCCGCCGGTCACGCTGCGCCTGCGCGGGTGCCGCGAGGCGCTGGAGACGATGGAATGGGTGACTCCCAAGGAGAAGCCGGTGACTCTCGCGGTGCGCTGGGAGGGCAAGGATGCGCTGGTGACCCTCCCCGCGATCGGTCCGTGGCAGATCGGCTGGCTGCGTCCGGCGGAGTAGTCTGCTGGGCGTCCCCCTTACGGCGTCTGGTTGCGCTGAAAAAGGCGCAAATAAACGGTCGGGACAGAGCCCGACCCTCCAGAACAGTAGGAAACGCTTGTTTTCATCAATGGAGGGACGACCTCCGTGTCGTCCGCCGACGTTTCAGCGGAAGCGAAGCCGACACCTTCGGACACGGGGTATCCCGACAACAAAACGAGAGGCCGGACGGCATTGCCGTCCGGCCTCAAATGCTTCATGCGCGGGCGTTCTCGTTAACGCGCCAGCAGTTCCTTGGCCTTGGCCAGGACGTTCTCGGTGGTGAAGCCGAACTGCTTGGCGAGCTCTTTGAACGGGCCCGACGCGCCGTAGGTGTCGAGCGTGATCATCGTGCCGCAGCGGCCCGCGTAGCGTTCCCAGCCGAACGAGGTGCCCGCCTCGACCACCAGACGGCGCGTGCAGTCGGGATCGATGATGCGGTCACGGTAGGTCTTGTTCTGCTTCTCGAACAGCTCCCAGCAGGGCATGCTGACCACGCGCACGTTCTTGCCTTCGATCTGCTGGGCGGCTTCGAGGGCGATCTCCACCTCCGAGCCGGTCGCGAGGATCATCAGGTCGGGCGTGCCTTCGCCGCTCTGCCAGAGCGTGTAGGCGCCTTTCTCCACGTTGGAGGCGGAGGGGTGCTTGGTGCGGTCGATGACCTTCATGTTCTGGCGAGTGAGCAGCAGGGCGGTGGGCCCCTTCTTGTTTTTCAGGGCCGCGACCCAGGCCGCGGCGGTCTCGGTCGGGTCCGCCGGCCGGATCACCGTGAGGTTGGGCATGCAGCGCGCCGCGGCGAGCTGTTCGACCGGCTCGTGCGTGGGGCCGTCCTCGCCGACGTAGAAGCTGTCGTGCGTGTAGACGTAGATGACCGGCAGGCCCATGAGCGCGGCCAGCCGCATCGACGGGCGGCAGTAGTCGCTGAAGACGAAGAAGGTGGCGCCGAAGATGCGGAAGCCGCCGTGCACCTGGACGCCGTTCATGACGGCGGCCATGGCGAGCTCGCGGATGCCGAAGTGGAAGTTGCGGCCCGCGTATTCGCCGGGCTTGATCTCGCCCATATCCTTGAGCCAGGTCATGGTGCTGGGCGCGAGGTCGGCCGAACCGCCCACGAGCTGCGGCATCGCCTGCGCGAGCGCGTTGAGCACGATGCCCGAGGCGGTGCGCGTGGCGACCGGCTTGGAGGGGTCGAAGACCGGCAGGAGCTTCTCGATGTCCGCGGGCAGGGCGTCCTCGTGCATGTTCTTCCACTGCTCGGCCTTCGCGGGGTTGGCCTTGGACCAATCCTTGAAGACGCGCTTCCATTTGCCCTGGGCGCGCTTCATCCGCGAGGCGCGCTCCTCGAAGAGGGTGTAGACATCCTGCGGGATGTAGAAGAACTGGTCATCCGGCAAGCCGAGCACCTGCTTGGTGAGCTTGACTTCCTCTTCGCCGAGGGGGGCGCCGTGGGCCTCGTGGGTGTCCTGCTTGTGCGGGCTGCCCTTGCCGATGTGGGTCTTGCAGATGATGAGCACCGGCTTGCCGGTGAGCTTGGTGGCCTTGCGGATGGCGCGGTCGATCTGGTCGTAGTTGTGGCCGTCGATCTCCAGCACATGCCAGTTGTAGGACTGGAAGCGCTTCTTGGGGTCGTCGCTGACCGAGAGGTCGGTATGGCCTTCGATGGTGATGCCGTTGCTGTCGTAGAAGAGCACCATCTTGTCGAGCTTCAGGTGGCCCGCGAGCGAACAGGCCTCGTGGCTGATGCCCTCTTCCAGGTCGCCGTCGCCGCAGAAGATCCAGGTGCGGTGATCGACCACGGGGTCGGTTCCGGGCGTGTTGAAGCGCGCGGCGGCCATGCGCTCGGCGACGGCCATGCCCACGGCGTTGGCGATGCCCTGCCCCAGGGGGCCGGTGGTGGTCTCCACGCCGTCGGTGTGGCCGTATTCCGGATGACCGGGGGTGCGGCTGCCGCACTGGCGGAAACGTTTGAGCTCGTCGAGCGGCAGGTCGTAACCCGCGAGGTGCAGGAGGCTGTAGAGCAGCATGGAGCCGTGGCCGCCGGAAAGCACGAAGCGGTCGCGGTCCGCCCACTTGGAATCGGCGGGGTTCTGTTTGAGGTACTTGAGCCAGAGCACCGTCGCGATGTCGGCGAGCCCCATGGGCGCGCCGGGGTGACCGGACTTGGCGGCCTGAACGCCATCCATGGCGAGGCCGCGGATCGTATTGGCGGCGAGAGCGAGCGTTTCGTTGGTCAGTTTCATGGTCAGCCTGAACTCCTCGTGTCAGTCGTTGGTAGGTCCCGAAAAAAGAAGTATTCAGTTTCTCATAAAAGGCGGGCAGGTGTCAAAGCCTTGCGCACGCGTTTTGGGCGCGTGTTGGACGCGCCGGAGTGCCTTGCGACCGCCGGATAAAAGGCACGCGCCGGGTTTGCCGCGCCTAATATCGGCTCTTCAGCTTAATTCTTAGCGCCCTGTCGGTTCACGCCGTTGTCCCTCCCGCATCATAAAGACTACACAAGAATCGGTCGGCTTCCCGATTTTAAATGGAACGAGAAACGTGTGTAATATGGGTGTCTGATCGTATGCGTGCGGCGGGCCGTTTCGGCAAAGCTTCAACTGCGGAGGTCGCCATGTCGATAAAAACAACAGCGGTGTGGTTGGTGTGGGTATCTGTTCTGGCGTGTCACTCGTCCGCCGCGACGGTGTGCTGGAGCTTCGGATCGGAGGCGCCGACCTCCAACGGGGCGACGAACGTGGCAGCGGGGGCGATCTCGCGGGGGAACGGGGGGACCGCCCCGCTGCTGACGGATACCTCTCCGTCGGTCGGATACGCGGGCGCGTCGGCCGGCTCCAATGCGGTGGCCTCCGCGGGGGCTGGTCCCCTGAGCACAAACGACTCCGCGTTTTTCCAGTTCACGCTGACTCCGGACACGGGGACCGTCTTGAGGCTGACGGCGTTGACGGTGGGCGTCAGAAGCACATCCACCGGCCCGCAGGCGTTGAGCGTGCGCAGCAGTCTGGACGGCTATGTCGCCGACTTGGCCCTCGGCACGCTTGCGCCCGACAGCGTTTGGGCGCTAAAGAGCGCCACTCCCGCCTGCCAGTCGTCTGTCCCGGGCGGACCGGTC
The DNA here is from genome assembly GCA_023269675.1 of Verrucomicrobiota bacterium. Lineage (GTDB taxonomy): Bacteria > Verrucomicrobiota > Kiritimatiellia > RFP12 > UBA1067 > JAHFSX01. The sequence continues at coordinate 85,945 of JAHFSX010000006.1, read as the reverse complement.
ACTTTCCGTCTTTACGGTTACAGCGGAACGGGCGGATCATCCAACTGGCGCATCGACGATCTGGCGGTGGAGGTGGCCGCCGTGGCGCAGGGCACAGCCTCGCCACCCGGCCTGACGCCCGTGGCGGCGCAGGCGGTGCGGCTGGGCGGGACTCTGGCGTTCACGCTGCAGGTCACGCCGACAGACGGCGATCCGGTCACCGCCACCAACTGCACGGCGGACGCAGGTGTGACGGGGACGTGGTCACTGGCCGGCGGCGTGTTCCGTTATACGCCGGTCACGGGCGATCTCGGAGAGCGGTCCTTCACCTTCACGGCAACCGACAAGGATGGCACAAGCGCGTCGAGAGTGGTTGGGGTGACCGTCCGGCGGGCGCAGGTGCCGGCGGTGCGCATGACCGCGGCGGCGGGCACGTACGTGCAGGACTTCAACACGTTGGCGACCAACGGCGCGGCGGTGCTGTGGGACAACGGCGCGGAGCCGCTGGAGGCGTGGTACGCGTATTACGGCGCGTTCCCCTCGGCGAGTTACGGGGCTGACAAAGGTGCGGAGACGGCCGGTTGCGTGTACGCGTACGGGTGCGAGGGCGGAAGCGACCGTGCGCTGGGCTCGTTGAGCTCAGATGGTACGGGTGATATCCGTTTCGGCGTGGCCCTTACGAACGAGACGGGGGCGGCCGTCACCAACCTGACGGTCTCCTACAGGGGCGAGCAGTGGCGGTGCGCCAGCAACGACGTGCAGTCGCTGACGGTCGGCTATTGCGTCACCAACTCGGTGATCCCGTTTCCGCAGGGCGAGTGCCGCTGGGCGGCGTCCCTGCGCTTCGATTCGCCGCACACGAACGACATGCGCGGTCCGGTGACGGCTGATGGCCGGATGCTGACGGCGTCGCTGCCGGTGACCGTCCCGCCGGGGAGCGTGGTCCTCCTGTGCTGGCTGGACGTGAATGCGTCGGGGAGCGACCACGGTTTGGCGATCGACGATCTGACGGTGACCTGGGCGGCGGCGGTCGCGCCGAAAATCCCGAAGGGCTTCGTGATCTCGCTGAAGTAGGTCGGGACGGGCGCGTGAGGGCTCACGCGCCGGCTCTCAATCCACTAGCTTGCGGGAGTCTTTGACGCGCCGGGACTTGCCCTCGAAACGCTCGAGGGTGTTGGGCCCCACGAGGTTCACGTGCATGTGCAGGCCGGTGATGCTCTGGATCGCGGAGGTGATGGAGTCGCGGATCGTCTGCATCTCGCGCATGCTGTCCGAGAACATGCCCGGCTGGATCTCGATGTGGACCGTGACCTCGTCCATCGCGCCGGGCCGGCTGACCTCGATCATGTAGTGCGGCGCCACGGCCTCGATGCGCATGAGCGCGGTCTCGATCTGCGAGGGGAAGACGTTCACGCCGCGGATGATCAGCATGTCGTCCGTGCGGCCGAGGATGCGGCTCATGCGGCGCGTGGTGCGCCCGCAGGGGCAGAAGCCGTCGCTGTACAGGTAGCCGATGTCGCGCGTGCGGTAGCGCAGCACGGGGAAGGCCTCGCGGCAGAGGGGCGTGATGACCAGCTCGCCCTTTTCGCCCTCCGGCACGGGCTCCAGCGTCTCGGGGTTGACGACCTCGAAGAGGAACTGGTCCTCCTGGATGTGCATGCCGTTGCGGAAGGCGCACTCGCCGCTGACGCCGGGGCCCTGCACTTCGGCCAGGCCGTAGTTGTTCCAGCAGCGGATGCCCAGGCCGGTTTCAATGCGCGTGCGCATGTCCTCGGTCCACGGCTCGCCGCCGAAGTGGGCGTGTTCGAGCGCGATGGAGTCGCGGGCCACCCCCTCGTGCAGGATCGTGTCCATGAGCTTGAGCGCGTAGGAGGGGGTGCAGATGAGGATTTCGGGACGCATGTCCTGCATGCACATGAGCTGGCGCTCGGAGTTTCCGCTCGAGAGCGGGATGATCGCCGCGCCGACGCGCTCGATCCCGTAGTGCAGGCCGAACCCGCCGGTGAAGAGCCCGAAGCCGAAGGAGATCTGGACCGTGTGGTCGGGGCGCAGCCCGCCGGAGACCAGGAAGCGGGCGCAGAGGTCGCTCCAGTTGTTCACGTCGCTTTTCGTGTAGGCGACCCACGTGGGCTTGCCGGTGGTGCCGCTGGTGCCCTGGTAGCGGGCGACTTCGCTGCGCGGCACGGCCAGAAAGCCGAGCGGGTAATGGCTGCGCAGGTCGGCCTTGACCGTGAAGGGCAGGCGGCGCACGTCGTCCACGCTCTTGATCTGCTCCGGCGTGATGCCGAGCCGGTCGAACTGCGCCTTGTAGAAGGGGACCTTTGCGGCATGGGCCACGGCGGCGCGGAGACGTTCGGCTTGCAGGGCGAGGAGCTGCGGACGCGGCAGGCATTCGAATGCAGGCTGCCAGATGCGGTTCTCGATGATCGGTGTCGTGTTCATATCACTTCGCTTCGGAGAAGAGGGAGACGGGGTCGAGGACCGCGCGGTCCGCGGCCTTGAGGGCCTCGATGGCGCGGTCGGGGTTGTCGAAGCGGAAGACCAGCACGGCCTCTTTGCCGTGGCGGAAGGTGAAGGCGTACATGTACTCGATGTTGACGCCGGCCTTGCCGATGATGTCGAGGATTTCGGCCATGCCGCCGGGCCGGTCCGCGACGGCCGCGGCGACCACCTCGCGCACGTTGACCACGTAGCCGGCCTGCTCCAGCACCTCCTTGGCCTTCTCCCACTCCTCGACGATCAGGCGCACGATGCCGAACTGTTGGGTGTCGGCCAGGGAAAGGGTCACGATGTTGATCTGGGCGTCGGCCAGCGTGCGGCAGATGGCGTTCAGGTGGCCGGGCTTGTTCTCGAGGAACAGGGAGATTTGCTGGATTTTCATGGCGAGTAACCTTTCCTGGATTAGGCCTTCTTGCGGAGGTCGGTGACGCGTTTGAGTTTGCCTTCGCTGCGTGGCAGCGTGTGCGGCTCGACAAGGGTGACCTTGGCGCTGATGTTGATGATGCGCTGCACGGCGTGGCCGATGCGCGCGCGGAGCGCCTCGAGCGACTTGATGTCGTCGCTGAAGGTCTCCTGGGTGACCTCGACCTTGACCTCCAGCGTGTCGAGGTCGCCCTCTTTGTCCACGACGATCTGATAGTGAGGCAGCACCGCCTCGATGGACATCAGCCCCGCTTCGATCTGCGACGGGAAGACGTTCACGCCGCGGATGATGAGCATGTCGTCGCTGCGGGCGCTGATGCGCTCGAAGGTGCGGATGGTGCGCCCGCAGGGGCACGCGCCGGTGTGGATGCGCGAGAGGTCGCGCGTGCGGTAGCGCAGCATCGGCGTGCCGGTCCGGGTGAGGGTCGTGAAGACCAGCTCGCCCTTCTCGCCGTCGGGCAGCGGCTCCAGCGTGTCGGGGTCGATGATCTCCGGATAGAAGTGGTCCTCGAAGATGTGCAGGCCGCGGCGGTGCTGGCAGTCGTTGGCCACGCCGGGACCGCAGATCTCGGTCAGCCCGTAGATGTCGTGGGCGGTGATCCCGGTGAGGCTCTCGATCTTGGCGCGCATCTCCTCGGTCCAGGGTTCGGCGCCGAAGATGCCGTGCTTCAGCTTCATCTCTTTCTTGAAGTCGAGCCCCTTTTTCATGCCCTCGTCGATCAGGTGCAGGAAGTAGCTCGGCGTGCAGGCGATGACGGTGACGCCCATGTCTTTCATCAGCATGAGCTGGCGGTCGGTGTTGCCGCCGGAGATGGGCAGCACGGCGCAGCCCAGGCCCTCGCCGCCGTAGTGCAGGCCGAGCCCGCCGGTGAAGAGGCCGTAGCCGTAGGCCACCTGCATCACGTCCGAGCTGCGCACGCCGCACATGGCGAGGGCGCGCATGCAGCCGTTCTGCCAGACCAGGATGTCGTTCTGCGTGTTGCCGATCACGATGGGCTTGCCGGTGGTGCCGCTGGAGCAGTGGAAGCGCACGATGTCGTTCATGGGGCTGGCGAAGAGGCCGAACGGATACTGGTCGCGCAGGTCGGTCTTCATCGAGAAGGGCAGCCGCGCGATGTCCTTGAGGGTCTTGATGTGCTCGGGCCGCACGCCGCGCTCGTCCATGCGCTGGCGGGTGAGCGGGACGTTGTCGTACACGCGCTTGACGAGCCCTTGGAGGCGGTGGAGCTGGAGGGCGCGGAGCTGCTCGGCGGGCATGTAGTCGGGCGCGCTGACCGGATGCACGGGGGTGTCCAGATCGTGCGCGTACTCGTATAGGGCCATGACTGATTCCTCGTTCTGAACGTTCGAAAAAGAAGATGTTTAAAGTATGTTGCTAAAGAGTAACACGTTCGCACGGCGGGGTGAATGCAAAAAAGCAACCCGCGCTTTTCAGTACGGGATCTTGAAGTCGACGAGCTCGGCGGGAAGTTTCAGCTTCCGGGCGATGAGCGCGGCGAGCGCGCGCACGCCGAAGGTTTCGGTGGCGTAGTGGCCCGCGAAAATGACGTTCTGGTTCAGGTGCTCGGCCTGGTTGTAGCCCTGCAGGCTGGGCTCGCCGGTGAGGTAGGCGTCGAGGCCGAGCTCGGCCGCCTGGTCGATCATGTCCGACGCGCCGCCGGAGACCACGCCCACGGTCTTGACGCCCTCCGGGCCGAAGTCCAGCACGCGGATGTCCGGGCTGACGCTGGCGCGCACGCGCCCGCAGAAGGCGGAGAAGGGGATGGCTTTGGCGTAAGCCGCGGTGAAGCCGATGGTCTCGCCGTGGTAGGCGAAGGCGGGCTTGAGGCCGGACAACCCGAGCGCCCTGCAGAGCTGCGCGTTGTTGCCGTAGCGCGGGTGGGCGTCGAGCGGCAGGTGCGCGGCATAGACCGCGATGTTGTGCTCGAGGGCGAAGGCGACGAGGCGGTGGTTGAGTCCGGTGATGCGTTTGAGCGAGTCGCCCCAGCTCAGGCCGTGATGGCAGACCACGCAGTCCGCGCCGCGTGCGGCGGCCTCCCTGAGCAGCCGCAGGCTCGCGTCCACGCCGGCGACGACCCGCGTGACCGTGCCGTTGTTGGCGATCTGCAGCCCGTTGTTGGAGGTGTCGCGGAAAGCGTCGATCGCGAGCGTTTCGTCGAGCAGGGCCACGAGGGTTTTCAGTGGAGCATTCATGGTGAAAGAGTGGCACGGTTCTGCCTGATTGTCAATGCGGCTCTAGGTCATGAGGCCCGCCGGGGTGTGATTCAACTTTGTTGAATCCACACCCGAAGGAGGAATTAGGATTTAGGAGTTAGGAGTTGCAATGCCATGAAAGTGAACGTGTTCGCGCGATGTGCGAGAGTCGGCATTCGCATCTTCAAAATGAAGTCACACGTATTGCTCCTGGCAACGATGCTTCGAGGAAGGGTTCCTCCTTGTCGAACGCCCTGTTTTCAGGACCGTTTGCGCTTACGACTCCTAACTCCTAAATTCTCCTTCTTAGATCGGCTCGGTCGTGAGGGCGCTGAGGGCGGTGCGGTTGTGGAGATGGGTGATGGCGAGCGCGAGGCCGTCGGCCGCGTCGTTCTGCGGCTCCTCACGCAGGGCCAGCAGGGCCTTGACCATCTTCTGGACCTGCTCTTTCTGGGCGGCGCCGGTGCCGGCCACGGCCAGCTTGACGCGCCGGGGCTCGTACTCGTAGACGGGCAGCCCGAGGCGCGCGCACTGGGCGATGATCGCGCCGCGCGCGTGCGAGAGGATCATCATGGTCTTGGCGTTCTTGGCGAAGAAGATGCCCTCGATGGCGACCGCCTCGGGGCGGTGCGTCTCGATGAGCTTCGCGATCTCGTCCTGCAGGTGGACGAGGCAGGCGGAGAGGGGGCGGCCCGGCGGGTTCTTGACGGTGCCGTAGTAGACCGGGGTCATGCGCGAGCCGGCGGAGTCGAGGATGCCGATGCCGGTGGAGCGCAGCGAGGTGTCCACGCCCATCACGCGGATGGCAGAGGCTAGGGTTCGGTGGAGCATAGGGAGTCTGACGTGTCCGACCGGTCTGACGGGAAACGTTAAAAAAAAGCCCGCGACGGGTGTCGCGGGCTTTTTGCGGGGTTAGCCGTTCTGCTTCTGCGCGTCCAGGTCGCGCATGGCTTCGCGGCGGCTGAGCTTGATGCGGCCGCGGTCATCGACGCCGATGCACTTGACCATCATCTTGTCGCCGATCTTGCAGACGTCCTCGACCGAGCCGATGCGGCGGTCGGCGAGCTCGCTGATGTGGCAGAGGCCGTCCTTGCCGGGCATGATCTCCACGAAGCAGCCGAACTCCTTGATGCCGGTGACTTTGCCCTCGTAGATCTTGCCTTCCTCTGCCTCGGCGGTGAGGGCCGAGACCTCGTTCTGGGCGATGGCCAGCGCCTCGGCGTTGTTGGCGAAGATGCTGACCGAGCCGTCGTCCTGGATGTCGATCTGGGCGCCGGAGATCTCGCACACGCGGCGGATGTTGGAGCCGCCGGGGCCGATAAGCGCGCCGATCTTGTCCACCGGGATCATCATGACGGTGATGCGCGGCGCGTAGGCGGAGAGCTCCGCGCGCGGGGCGGGCATGACCGACTCCATGAAGTCGAGGATGAGGAAGCGTCCCTGCTTGGCGCGGACGAGGGCGGATTCGACCACGTCCCAGGTGAGGCCGCGCAGCTTCAGGTCGACCTGGAAGCCGGTGATGCCCTTGCGGGTGCCGGCCACCTTGAAGTCCATGTCGCCGCAGTGGTCCTCGGAGCCGAGGATGTCGGAGACCAGGATCTTCTGGCTCTCGTCCTTGTTCGTGAAGAGGCCGACCGAGACGCCCGCGACGGCGGCCTTGATCGGGATGCCCGCGTCCATCATCGCCAGCGAGCCGACGCAGATCGAGGCCATGGAGGAGGAGCCGTTCGAGCCCATGATGTCCGAGACCACGCGGACGCTGTAGGGGTAGTCGGCCGGGATCACCTGCGCGAGCGAACGCTCGGCGAGGGCGCCGTGGCCGATCTCGCGGCGGCCGGTGCCGCCGAGCCTGCCGACCTCGCCGACGCTGTAGGGCGGGAAGTTGTAGTGCAGGAAGAAGGACTTGCTGGTCTCGCCGCCGGTGATGGCGTCGAGATCCTGCGAATCCTTCTTGGTGCCGAGGGTGACCGAACCCAGGGCGGAGGTCTCGCCGCGCTCGAAGATCGCCGAGCCGTGAGCGCGCGGCATGACGCCGATCTGCGCATAGAGCTTGCGGATATCCTCAGCGCCACGGCCGTCGATGCGCTTGCCGTCATCGAGGATGTTCTTGCGCACGCTGTCGATTTCCAGCGTGTCGAAGAGCGTCACGAACGAGGCGGCGGTGACTTCGGTCGGCCACTTCTCGAGGGTCTTGGCTTTCAGCTCTTCCTTGATGGTCTTGACGGCGGTCTGGCGCTCCATCTTGTCGGCGATCAGCAGGGCCTGACGCAGGGCGGTTTCGCCGTTGGCATAGAGGAACGCCATCTTCTCGGCATTGGGTGCCTTCTCTTCGACGACCTTGGCGGGCTTGCCGACCAGTTTGCGCAGCTCGTGCTGAGCGTCGACGAGCTTGACGACCTCGACGTGGGCGAGTTTCATCGCGGCCAGGAAGTCCTCTTCGGAGATCTCGGCGGCGCCGCCCTCCATCATCAGGAAGCGCTCGCGTGTGCCGGCGTAGATGAGGTCGAGGGTGCTCTCTTTGCGCTGCGCATGGGTCGGGTTGACGATGAACTCGCCGTTGACGCGGCCGACGCGCACGCAGCCGATGGGGCCCATGAAGGGAACGTCGGAGATGTGCAAGGCGGCGGAAGCCGCGTTGACGGCCAAGACGTCGGTGTCGTTCTCGCAGTCGGCCGAGATCACCATGTTGTTGACCTGGACGTCGTTGATGTAGCCCTCAGGGAAGAGCGGGCGGATGGGGCGGTCGATGATGCGGGCGGTCAGGATTTCCTTTTCGCTCGGGCGCGACTCGCGCTTGAAAAATCCGCCGGGGAAACGACCAGCGGCATAATACTTTTCGCGGTATTCGACCTGCAGCGGGAAGAAGTCGATGCCTTCGCGCGGCTTGTCGGTGTTGGTCACGGCGGAGATCACCATGGAGTCGCCCAAGCGGACGACGGTGGCGCCGGCGGCCTGACGCGCGAGGAGGCCGGTCTCAATAGTCATCTGAGCCCCGCCAACGTTGACGGAGACCGAGGTTGTGTCTTGCATGCTGTTCTACCTTTCGGCGGACAAGGACCGGAAAGCGCTATGCCAGGAAAGATGGCAGTGACGAAGAGGTCCGCGTGAAGGTCTCCGCAAGAACGGAGGAATCGTGGCCGCGTGGCGGGTGCCACGTGGCCGGCAGCCGGCGCGTTTAACGGCGGAGGCTGAGATCTTTGATGATCTTAAGGTAAATGGCCTCATCCTCGCGCTTGAGGTAATCAAGCAGGCTGCGGCGGGTGTTTACCTTGCGGATCAGCCCGTAACGCGAGCTGTGATCCTTCTTGTTGATCTTGAGGTGCTCGGTGAGCGATTCGATGTCTTTCGTAAGAACGGCAATCTGAACTTCGCTCGAACCGGTGTCACGGTCGTGACGTTGGAACTGCTTCCGAATGGCTGGTTTATCGATCTGGCTCATAGTATGCTTAACGGTCCTTGTTCCGCGATTTCTTTTCTTTTGTTAACTTTCCGGCGCACACTATAGATAATATCCCCGCTTAGTGTAAAGCGAAATCGGGCCGGAAAGGCCAGAACACCCGCAGCGGGGATTGTCTCCTAAGACGCACCGCAGGAAGGGCGAATACAATAGAGGAAACCGCCGGGGAAGTCAAGGGGGGCGGCGCGGATCGAGGCGAAAAAAGTTCTGCCGGCGCTTTCTTGACGGGATGGGGCACGCGTCGTATACTGAATGCCTTGTTTTGAAAGTGTGTTTAAGCTAAAAACCAGGAAAACAATATGGCAGGCGAGAAAACCGATCAGTCAGCCCAGCAGGCTCAGAATTTCTACAACAGGGGTGTCGCGGCCTTCGAGCGCGGCAATCTGGACATTGCGCTCGACCTTCTGATGCAGTGCGTGACGCTCGCGCCGGGCTTTTCCCGGGCGCGCAAGTTCTTGCGCGCGGCGCAAATCGCGAAATTCCGCAAAGAGAAGAAAAGCCGGATGGCCACCCAGATGCAGGAGTTCCGGGCGATGCTGATGCGCATGAAGATCGCGGGGCTGCTGAAGGCCGGGAAAAACGAATCGGCGCTGCTCGAGTGCGAAAAGTTGCTGACCATGAATCCGCTGCAGTCGCAGAACGTGGAGCTGGCCGTCCAGGTCGCGGACGCCTCCGGCCATCCGGACGCGGCGCTGTTTACGGTTGAGGCGGCGTATGAGCATAATCCGGACGACATGCTGCTGTTGCGCCGGGTGGCTGAGTACTACATGGCGGTCGGCGAGTATGACAAGGCGCGCGACGCGTATGTCAAACTGAACGCCTTCCTCCCGAACGACCAGGCCATCTTCAAACAGTTGAAGGACGCCGAGGCGCGTATGACCATGGCCAGCGGCTGGGAGGAGGCGGCCGGGCAGAAGGACGGTTTCCGCAAGCTCATCGCGGACAAGGATCAGGCCAAGAAGCTGGATATGCAGGCCAAGGCGGTGGTGGCGGGTTCCGACGCGGACGCCCTGATCGCGGAGGGGATTGCGCGGGTCGAGAAAGAGCCCGCCAACCTCAACTACTACCGGGCGCTGGCCCGTTTGTATGTCGGCAGCAAGCGCTTTGACGAGGCGGTGGCCACGCTGGAATCGGCCCGTGCGGTGAACGCCGCCGACCCCGAGCTCGACCGCGCCATCACGACCACCAAGATCGCGGCGTACGAGTCGCGCATCGAGTCGCTCAAGGCGGGCGGCGATGCGGCGGGTGCGGCGACTCTGGAAACGGAGATGAACCAGTTCCTGTTCGACGATCTGGTGTCGCGCGTGCAGCGCTACCCGAATGATCTCAAGCTGCGCTTCGAGTTGGGCCTGCAGTACTTTAAATACGAGTACTACGACGATGCGATCGGCCAGCTGCAGCTCGCGCAGCGCAGCCCCAAGGAGCGGGTTGAGGCGCTTTATTACCTGGCCATGTGTTTCGCCAAAAAAGGCCAGCGCGACATGGCCGTGATGCAGCTTGAAACCGCCAACGAACAGCTGCTGATCATGGACGATCTGAAGAAGAAGATCGTTTACGAGCTGGGCGAGATGGCCGAGCAGGCGGGCGACATCGAGAAGGCGTTCAACTACTACAAGGATGTCTACGGGGCGGATATCGGCTTCAAGGATATCGGCGCGCGTATGGAGCACATCTACAAGCTGCGCCAGACGCATCAGGGCTAACGGACAGGCACGAGGACTGGAGGGCGCTCGTGCCTATACGAGCCGCGGGGCTGGCCCCTGCGGCTGACAGTCCCGTTCCCCCATACAGGGCCGCCACGTGTCGCGCCGGCTCACCACGGCGCGGGGGCGGTGATGCCCAGCAACTGCGCCGCATTGAGTCCCAGGATGGCCTTCTCCTGCCCGGGCGTGAGGCCCGCCGAGCGCACGAAGCGCATTCCCTCGCCGAAGCCCAGCCACGGCCAGTCGGTCGCGAAAAGCAGTCGGTCGGCGGGATGTTCGCGCAGGATGCGCCTTGCATCACCGTCCCCGAAATGCGGTAGCAGCACGGCGGTGTCGAGGTAGACGTCCTTGCCCAACAGGTGCTCCGCGGCGCCGCCCCATTGCCGCCACCCTCCCAGATGGGCGGCGATGAAACGCAGCCCCGGCACTTCACGCATCACCCGCGCCACGCGTTCCGGACCGCAGACCGGTTCGAAGGGGAAGCCGATGTCGAAGCCGCAGTGACACTGCACCGTCAGATCGAGGTCGCGGCAACAGCGGAAATATTCCAGCAGCGGGGGCGCGTCCAGCACGCAGCCTTGATAGTAAGGGTGCAGTTTGATGCCGCGGAGGCCGCTCTCGGCCACGCGCGCAAGGTGCGCGAAGCGCGCCGCGTCCTCGGGGTGGACGGAGGCGAACGGCACCAGATGGAGGGCGGCGGCCGCGCCGCGCGCGCCGTCACGGATGGCGAGGGCTTCCGTCAGGATGCCATCGAACTGTGCGGGTTTCGTGGCGATGGGGCAGACCACGGCGTAATCGATCCCGTCGCGCCGCATGGCGTCGAGCAGGCCCGCGTTCGTTCCGTCGCCTGCGGGCGCGATGAAGTTGCCGGTCTTCTCGACCAGTTTCTTCAGGGCGCGCGCGGCGAGGTCGTCGGGAAAGGTGTGCACGTGGACATCGATCAGCATTGGAAGCTCCGTTCTCGACCCTGTAAAACGCTGTAAGTGTAATGCGTCTTTCACGCGCTTTCGAGAAAAAACGGGGTTGACTATTTTCACCCCGCCCGCCATCATGTCTGACAAAAATTAAGTTGGTCGTTTCGGGGTGCCTTGCACGGATGCTTGGTGCCCGAATCCGTTCAGAACCGGGCAGGCGAACATTCCACAAAAGGAGTTGCCGATGCAAAGAACAGGAAGCAGGATGAGCGCGGGTTTTCTGACGGCGCTGGCGTTGACGGTTTCGCAGGGAAGGGCGGACGAGTTCAACTTCACCAACACTGCGGCCAGCTCTTCCTACAATACGGGCGGCAACTGGGATAAGGGGGCGGTCCCGGGAGCTGACGACAACGCGCGCTTCACCAACAACGCCACGTACACGGTGACGTGGAGCGCGACGGTCTCCAACTCCAGCGCGTTCTTTGAGGCGCCGGGCGGTACCGTGACGCTCAGCACCGGCGCCAACGCGTGGCAACTCGGGGACACGCTCAATGTGGGGACAAACCCCGCGGCGGCGGTAACCGTGAAGCTGGCGGGAGGAAACTATGCGTTCCAGGGCGTTGAGCTGACCAATGTCGCGGACACCGGATTGGGTGCAAGCTTTCTGCAACTCGAGACCGGCACCATGACCACTTATGGCACTGCCATCCGGATGGCGACTAACGGCTTTAACGACGGCGTTGCCGATTTCCGCGTGGGGTTCACCAGTTCGGGGGCTGGCACCATGACGTGGAATATCCGAGGCGGAACCAACACGGTCCAGACCTTCAAGAAGGCCAACGGGACTTTCCACCAGGAAAGCGGTAATAACGTGATCATCGGCGGCCGGGATGGGGGCAAGACGGGCATCGTCAACGTGAGCGGGACCGGTACCGTGTTTGAAGCGATCGGGGGCTCCCTGAACATCGGCGGCAAACAGCAGGAGACGGGCGGTTATGGAGGAACAGACGGCAACCAGTTAAACATAACCGGTGGGGCCAAAGTCTTCAACACGAACACGACCGCCACGATGTTTCTCGGCTGGGGCACTGGAAACAACAGCGTCAAAGTGGAGGGCCCTGGCTCTCTTCTGAAAGCGTTCGGCATTGTTGTGAGCAAGAACGCCAACAGCACGGGCGGCAACAAGTTCGTTGTCACCAATGGCGCTTCCGCGGTTTTCACGGGCAACTTGAGCATTCACGAAAGCGATACGGCCAACGTCGGTGCCAAGGTCATCGTGACCGGCACCGGCTCGGTCCTGACGGTCTTGGGCGCAGGGGGCATGTCCACTGGAAGTGGTGGCAAGAACGCGAGACTGCAAATCGAGAACGGCGGGGTCGCCTCGTTCGGCGGAAATTTCCAGCTCGGACACGACACCGCTCCCGGCTCCAACAATATGGTCATCGTGTCGGGTGCGGGATCGTCGCTCAGCGTCAACACGGGCAGTTCCCATCTTTATCTCCGCGGAACCAACTGCGGCTATGTCGTGCGCGACCGCGCGACCGGCAACTTCAACGATTTCCAGATCGGCGTGGGCCGCACCTTCGTGCGGGTGGAGGATGCTGGCTCCGTTATGACGCTCTCGGGGCAGGGATACTCGCCGGACGGCGCGGTGTTCATGGCGACCAACGGCGGCAAGTTCGTGACAACGTCCGGATGGACGATCGGTACCGGCGTGGGGACGGGGCAGGTCGTGATCACGGGAAGCGGGTCGGTTTGGAGCAACACCATGGCTGGGACGCCGTACATCCGGCTTGGCAATGTTGTGCCCAACGCCGTCGGTCGGATCCGTGTGGAAAACGGTGGAAGCTTCATCAATTCTGAGAGCAACAGCGTGTGGGGAATCTGCTTGGGCTACGTCGCAGGAGGTGTCGGCGAGATCATGGTGACCGGCGCGCGTTCGCTGTTCCGCTACAACTACCCGAGCGGGTGGGGCGCTCCTGTTCAAGTCGGCTACGCAGGTCCGGGAAAGCTGACCGTCTCGGATCAGGGAACGTTTTGGGCGAACGGTGCCAGTGGAATGACGGTTGGAACTGTTTCCGGTGCCGCCGGCAGCACCGCGCTGGTGACAGATGGCGGCATTCTTGATCTCGGAGCGGGGGGGCTGACGGTCGGTAATTATCCGGGAAACTCCGTCAGCAACAGCGGCGGCGTCTTGCAGTTCGCCGGCGCCGCGCCGTCGATCACGCCCGGCGCGTTCGGCAAGATCGTGGTCACTAACGGCACGATCGCGTTCCGCGCCATCGCCAACGCCGACGTGAAGGGCAACTGGACCGGCACGCTGACGAACATTCTTTTCCTGGGAGACAACACCTTCCGGTTGGACGCGGCCACCAACGTCAACGCGGCGAGCCAGGCCTACACGTTCGCCACGGGGCTGGGGGCCACCAACTACGTGAGCCTCGAGCTGCTGAACGGCTCGGTCTATCGCGGCGGCGACGTGACGGTCGGCGCGGGCGGGACGCTCACGGTCACCGGCGGCGTCTCCACGGTCAGCGGCAGCCTGACGTTCCAGCCGGGCGGCACCTACCGGGTCACGGTCCGCTCGACCAATGACCTTGACCGGGTCGCCGTGGGCGGTAACCTGGCGCTGGGCGGCGCGACGCTGGACATCCAACTGGCGGCGCCCCCGCAGAAGAACTTCCCCTACCTGTTCATCGATAATGCCGGCTCCAGTCCGGTCTCGGGCCAGTTCGGCTCGGGTTCCGTGACCGCCGCGTATGGAGGCACGAACTACGAGTTCACTGTGCGCACGAACGGCGGAAGCGGCAACGACGTGGTGGCGGGCTTGTTCATCAAGGGCACGCTGGTGCGTATTTGGTAGCGGCGTTCGGATAATCAAAATAACAATAAAATGTGGTAAGGCGTGGCGGACACCGCAACGACTCAGGCGGGAGAAATGATGAGGGATCGAGATTCGTCGCGCGCCCGGCGGCGCGCTGTGACCGCAATCGCCTGGATGTTGTGGGGAGCCGGGACACTCTCCGCCATGAACCTGAACCTGGCCTGTCCGTGGAGCGATACCTGCTCGCCGCCTCAGTCACCCTTTCTGGCGTTCCACAGCCCGCAGAGCGAGAACCTGCTTTTCGTCTCCGGCGACGTGATCGAGCTGCAGTGCCAGGCGGGCCTGCGTGCCGTGGGGCTCACGTGGACGCTCCACCGCAACATGATTCTCAAGCCGTTCCGCACGGGCACGGCCGAGGCGCTGCCGGCCAACCGCTTCCGCATCCGCCTCGCCACGGCGGGCCTGCCGCCCGGCTTCTACGACGTGAAGGTGGAGCTGGACACGGGCCTTACGAACGGCGCGAAAGACGCGCTCGCCCGGCGCCCCGTGCGCGGCGTGTGCACGTTCGGATGGCAAGCCGGGGCGCTGGCCGTCGCCGAGACCCGGCCGGCCGACTTCAAAGCCTTCTGGGATGAGGCGATAGCGAAGCTGGCCGCAGTTCCGCTCGACGCCAGGGAGGGGCCGCTCCAGACCTTCGGGACGCAGGAGATCAACGGCTACAACGTCACGAGCGCCTGCCTGCCGCCGGACTACGATCCGGCCGGACACCGCACGGAGCAGGTCGAGTCGTGCAAGGTCGATTTTGCCGGGCCGGACGGCGGACGCGTCTACGGCTGGCTGGCCAAGCCCGCGGGGCCGGGGAGGTTTCCCGCGATGCTGGTGCTGCCCGGCGCGGGCTTCGCGGCCCGGCCGCGGCCGCTGGAGCATGCGCGGCACGGTTATGTGGCGCTCGACATCCAGGTCCACGGACAGGAGGTGGATCTGAAAACGTATCCGCAACTGCCGGGGTATTACAAGGATTTCAAATATGACCCGCCGTCGGCCTATTATTACTACAACATCCACCTGCGCTGCCTTCAGGCGGTGAGTTATCTGGCCTCGCGCCCGGACGTGGACGCCTCGCGCATCGTCGTGGTCGGCGGGAGCCAGGGCGGGCGCCTGTCCGTCGTCGTCGCGGGGCTGGATCCGCGCATCAGGGCCGCCGTGCCCTGCATCGCCCACGCGTCGAACCAGCCGCACCAGCGCTGGGTCGCGCGCTGCAACGGGCACGCGGAGGCGGGGAACATCGTTCCGGGCGACGGCATGGAGGTGACCGGCGCGCCGCCGGTCAGCGACGATGCGGAGGGCCGCTGCCTGGCCTACTACGATCCGATGAACTATGCGCCGGACATCCGCTGCCCGGTCCTGTTCAACGCGGGGCTGGTCGATCCGGTCTCGCCGCCCTTCGGCGTCTGGGCCGCTTTCAACAGGGTCGGCAGCGCGGACAAGACCCTGATCGCCCTCGACGGACTGGGGCATGACTGGTCCGCCGAGTTTGACCGCCGCGCGTGGCGCTGGCTCGATGCGCGCATGGTTTCCGAGAAGGATTCTGGAGTCAGAGTGCAAAAGTGAGAATGCCAAAAATGATCAGCCTATTAGCCAACCGTAAACGCATCGTTGTTGTTCTGGCTTCCGCGTGGCTCGGCTGCGTGGCCGTTCCGCACGCGGCCGCGGCGCCGGCGGAAGCCGCCGCCGGCCCCTCGACCAACGGGCCGGCCGTCAACGTCCTGCTGCTGGGTTACTATATCTGGGCGAACCCCGGCTATGTGGAGCTCTGCAAAAAAGAGGGCATCCATATTTTCGGGCCGATGCGGGAAGATCCCTCCGGCGCGGATCCCGCCCATTATCCGGTGGAGTTCCTGAAGCAGTTTCACGTGGTCGTGGCCAGCGGCCCGCTGGAGAAGCCTTGGGATCCGCAGGTCGTGCGGACCGCGATCAAGCCGGGAATCGTCTCCAACCTGCTCGAATACAGCCGTCAGGGCGGCGGGGTGGTCTGGACGCCGCTGGGTGCGGGCCGCGGCGCCAACGCCTGGACCGAGGCCATCGGAAAGCGGATCGACGCGGCGGCGCTGGACGAGGCGCTTCAGGATCCCTCCAAGGATGTCTCCGTCTCCCTGATGTCGTCGTTTCGCGACCGGCTGCGGTATATCTGGACGACGGACGTGACCCGCCACCCCGTCACCGAGGGGGTGCGCGGCCTGTTCTTCGGACGGACCGGCGAGTGGGGGTGGCCCGGCACGATCCCCATGCGCTTCGGCCCGTCCTGGACCGTGCTGGTGCGCGGCATGGACAGCACGCGCACAACCGTCAACGGGACCCCGCCGGACAGCGGCACGCGGGACTTCACGTATACGGGCAAGACCGGCACGTACGCCGCCAGCCCGCAGGTGATGGCGGTGCGGGAAGCGCAAGGCGACGGAAAAGGGCGCATGATGGTCCAGCCGATCTACACGACCTGGACGTGGGGCAACTACGGCCATCCGGCGATGAAGGAAGCGTTCCTGTTCAACGGCGACGGGATCTACCCCAGCGACGGTCAGCGCCTGCTGGTCAACGCGTGGCGCTGGCTGGCGGAGCCGGCGCTGGCTGCGGGCGGCTTCGGCGGCTACCGGCCGGCCGTGAAAGCGGAGTCTGAAAAGCCGGTCGACCTGTCGCCGGTGGTCTGGCCGGACGCCGACTGGAGCCGGATCAAAGCCGGTCCCGAGGCCCGCGGCATTTTCGGCGCCCGGAGCCAGTGGGGCGGCGGCAGCGGGAGCGTGGCCGAGTGGGCGGCGGCGGCGCGCGCGGCCGGGCTGGACTTCATCGTTTTCACCGACGATCCCGGAAAGCATACGGCAGAGACTTACGCGGCCCTGGTGGCGGAGTGCAAGCGCAACAGCGACGCGAAGTTCGCGATCGTTCCCGGGGTGGGGTGCGAGGATGTGAACGGCCTCTTCCGCTTCTTCCCGGACGCGCCCACGCTGCCCCACCGCAAGCACTTCGACGCGCAGGGCCGGATGACGGAGCCGGCGGGCATCGCGGTCGACTACGCCTGGACCGTCGGACAAGTGGTGGCGGGGATCGGCAAGATGCCCTACAACCCGTGGTGGGAGCATGTCATCATGGCCTGCGCGCCGCTCACGTACGAAGACGGGAAATTGACCGACGACGGGGTCATGCGCTGGCTGCGCTGCTGCGAGGCGAACCAGACCACGCTGCTGCCCCTCTCGCTGGTGCGGCTGAAGAGCCCGGCGGAGGTTGCGGCCGCCGCGAAAACGGCGCACCTGAGCGTGCTGCGCACCGCCGACCTCGGCGACATCCGCCAGTTCGCGCGCACCGGCGCGGGCGGGCAGGTGATGCCGTCCTATCTCACCAGCGGGCCCCGCGTGCCGGTGTGGACCAAGGATTCGGGGCAGGGCGAGCCTTTCCGGCCGAACTCCAGCCGCTTCCGCATCGAGCTCAAAGCCGCGAGCGATGCCGGCCTCGCGGAGGTCCGCATCATCGACGCCGCGGACGGCTCGGACTACCGCGTGTGGAAGCCGGCTGGGCAGAAGGAGTTCACGGCCACGATCGACGAACAGACCGGCAACCAGCGCGTGCTGGGCCTGATCGTCACGGACGTGAACGGCCGCACGGCGGTCGCGCCGCCGGTCTACACTTTCCAGGGCGCCAACCGCTCCTGGCACATGGGCGACCGCCTCATGGGCATGCACCACACGACGAGTTGGGATCCGGCGCGCACGCACCTGATGACGCACGGCTCTCCCGCCAGCATCTCCTACCACAAGGGCTCGCCGGACGGGGGCGGCGAGTTTGTCACCGACCACATCGCCGGCCTGAAGTTCCAGGGCCTCGAAGGCAGCGGCATCTACCCGCCGGCCTTCAAAATCAACCCCGTGCTGGAGACCGACCTCGGACGGGAGCCGGCGTCGGCGGCGATGCGCTTCGAGCAGCGTCTGGCCGGCCACGATCTCGCCGTGTTCGACTATGTCGGCGACCAGGAGTACGCGGAGGGCCAGCGCTTCGAATTCACCGGCACGCCGCGGCTCGCGCGCGACACCCGCATCGCCACGACGGTCTCGCGCAACTGGCTGATCCGCACGCGCTACATGGCGCCGGTCGTGATGATGGTCAACGAGATCGCCGTGACCTTCAAGCAGGACGTCCAGCTGAAGCGCCTGTTCCTCGGCCGCTACCACGGGCCGGACGCGTCGGGCGAGTTCAACTTCCTCGTGATCAAGCCCGGCACGAACCGGACGGCCGAAGCCTGGACATTCGAGGCGGGCGAGAAGTTTTCGCGGTATACCGACTTCACGCCGGGCGGCTACCTTTACCAGGCCAAGGCCCTGGCCGGGACCATGGGCTTTGTCGCCCTGGACGACAAGGTCGCCTGCGAATCGCAGGCGCGCGCGCACTCGTTCGTGCTGCAGAAGCAGTACCTCAAGCGCTACCGCGCCGGCGAAACGCTGCGCGTCCGCATGCTGCGCGTCTCGCGCGCCTTCGAGGCGGAGCAGGGCAGCAACGCGTGGCTGGAGCGCTTCCTGAGCGACTACGGGGTCTCCCGCGCGCCGGCCTACGCGTACAAGGTCCTCCAAGGGTCGCTGCGCGAGATCAACTACGTGATGGACCTGGAGCAGCGGGGCGGCGGCGCCGCGGTCGAACTCGGCAAGTACGACCTGCCCGAGCCGCTGCCGGTGCGGGTGTCCGGGGTGCGCAAGACCGCCGCGCTCGGCGAGTACGATCTCGACACCCGGCGCGTGCGGCCGCTGCCGTTCCTGGAGGGAACCGTGACCACCAGCGTCGAAACACAGCTGCGTGCCACGCGCCTGTATGTCGGCGAGTGGCTGAGCTGGGACAGCGACGCCGTGCGCGTGAGCCTGGTGACCGACGGCACCGACTTCCTGCTGGAGGCGCACAATCCGACCGGGGCGGAAGTCGTCTGCGCCTTCGCAGGCGCGCCGGGCTTCGCGCCGCTGAAGGATTACCGCAAGGAGCTCCGGATCGCGCCCTACAGCAGCGTCAAGGAGCGGCTCGCCAGCGCACCCGGAACGGTAAAGCTGGAGCCGATGCGGTGAACGGCAGGGGTTGATCTCCCTATTTAACCAAGGGGGTGGTGGTCTTTTCACCACCGAGACACAAAGGACTCCACGTTCATCAAGGTGTCGGTGGGTAGGGCGAGCACTCCGTGCCGCCGGTTTGAGCGGTCAGCGGCGGCGCGGGAGCGCTCGCCCTACCTGAATATGGCCGGATACGTTTCGAGCGTGGCATATGTGATTTGAAATTTAGGGGGAGGGAATAATGAATGTGGCAGGGATGATCGGGTTGGTCGCGGTGGGCATCGCGACGGCAGGTGCGGCGGCCGACAGCGTCGAAACCTTTCATGCGCAGACGCGGGGGCTCGGCGACGTCGAGGTGACGGCGCGGTTCACCGGCGAGGGCGAAAGCCGGACGTCGTGGACGACCTTCCTGGCCGAGGACGAGGCACACGCGCGGACCTGCGCCTCGAAACGCATGGCGGACCTGCTCGGCTTCGGCGACGTGAAGCCGGTGTCCGACAGCGGGCTGCCCGGCACGGTTGTCGAGCTCAAGGGGACCGGCATGTGGCTGCTGGGGGTGGACGGCGCGAAATTCCACGAGCTGTATGCGCCGACCAAGAAGGCGTTGTCGCGTCTGGCCAAACCGAGCGGCGCCGCAGCATGGCAACCTGTGCCGGCCAAGGCCTACCCGCGTTGGCTCGACTGCTTCGACAACGCCGGCCCTGGGGTCTGGGTGGGCGGGGGCGGCGACCAGTACGTGTTGCCCTCCGACTTCGAATGGCTGCGCGACCGCAAGCTCACCATGTGCACGCTCTCGCCGACCGAGTCGCGGCTGGTCGGTCCGGGCGTGCTCGACACGACCATCTTTGACTGGCACACGGCCATGGCGGCCAAGTACGACCTGCCTTACCGCGTGCTGTTTTTCCCGGCCAGCCACGAGTGGCTGTGGAACCGCGTGCCGCTGCCGTATGTGCTGCCGGAGCAGGGAAGAACCGTGACCGCACCCTGGCTGGAATATCAGAAGAACAGCTGCGCGGGCGCCATGGAGCCGGTTCCCTCCGCGGATCCTTATGTTTTCGACCTGCGCAAGCGGCTGGCGGAACGTCTTCAGGCTGACCCCAACTTTGTCGGAATGCATGGGTGCACCGAGATCCCCGAGGCCGGCGTGGACATCCTGGCTTCATCGTTAAACACGCCGGGCATCAAACAGCTGTGGCACGGGTATCTCAGCACCGAGCTTGGGATGGATCTCGCGACGGTCAGCAAACTGCACAAGGGCGAGCGCGGTTATTACGGCTCCTGGGAGAACGTCGAAGTTCCGCGGCCCGCCGATTTCATCGGCTGGAACCCCGCCGCCTGTCTCGACCTGTGCGGCATCTGGCAGATGCACGAGGACACCGAGCGCAAGGGCGAGGAGCAGGGGTGGGCCGAGGCGGACCAGGCCCCGACCGATTGGGTGGAAGGAAACTGCAATGATCCGCTGATCCAGGTATACACGCCGCAGCGGCAGCGCGACAAGGCGAAGCAACCGGACTACTGGATGCGCCGGACCGTCACAGTTCCGGCGGGACGCGCCAAGGCGTTCCCCTTCCTCCACATCTCCCGCGACATCTACCATGGCAACCACACGCCAATTTTCGGCGTCTGGATCAATGGCAAGAAATGTGAAACGACGAGTGATGAGCGCGGCGACCTTGACCAGTGCTTCGTGGTGGGCGATGCGCTCAAGGAGGGGGAAAACCGGCTGGTGCTGAACACCCACGGCACACCGATCCCGGGCTACTGCTTCCTCGGTGCGACACCCCTGCGGAAATATCCGCTGATGACGGAAACGGAGAACCGCCTCTGGTTCGACGCGGTCAACTTCAGCGCCTGGCTGCGTGTCGGCAAAATCGAATCCGCCCTGCGCGCCACGCGCGTGGCCGATCCGAACCGCCCGCTCAAGATGATGGCCACCATCGATCTCCTCGACATGACAACCGACCTGGCCGAGCGCTACGGCGCCTACCAGCACGACACCGGCGGAGCCGCCGGCTACTGGTGCCCTTTCTCAGGCGCACGCCTCGCGCGCAGCCACGGCCTGCCGTGGAGCTGCGAGCAGGGCGGGCCCCCGCATGACGCCGCGGATTTCCAGTCCCACGTCACGTTCTACGTCATGTACGGCAACGACGCGGCGGATTTTGTGTTCGCGGCCTCGCATTACCGCGACAAGCCTGACGTGTCAGCCTGGTTCGACAAAAACATCGGGCTGATCCACTGCATCGGCAAGATGCAGCTGCCGACGCCCAAGATCGCGGTGCTGCACTCCAGCCGCGCCACCCGCCTGGGTTTCGATGAGCCGACGAACTGGGATATCGCCAGAGGCGCGCTGCAAGGGGTCGGAAGAAACTTCGCCTACGTCGAGGTCCCCGACCTTCTGAACGGGACCATCGACCAGTTCCCCGTGGTCATCGACGCCGGAACGGTGCTCCTGGCCGAAGAGGAGCGCGAGGGCATCCGGCGCTATGTCCGGCGCGGCGGGATTTTCATCGCCCAGCATCACACGGGGAGGCATTCACCCGCGACGGGCAACTCCTGGGCGCTGGCCAAGGATTGGGGGCTGACCGTCACGCCGAGATTCATGTCGGACGAAAATTACAACAAATGGCCGCTGGCCAAAATGACTTTTTCGCGGGAGCAGGAGCTTCTGCCCAGCCTCCGCGGCCAAGCGATCGAAGGCAGCGGCGTGGCCGTGGACTATCTCGGCAAGGAACACGCCGGCGCGGTCAGCATCGCCTCCCGGGCAGGCAACGTCCGCCCGGTCGCAACCTGGGAAGACGGCACCCTGGCCATCGCCGATGTGCACGAGGGGCGAGGCCGTTTCATCCTGCTGGGTACGCCTTTCTACACCCGGATGAAGGATGTCGCGGGCGTCTGGGTGAACGACGCGCGCCGCGGTGCCATGCTCGATGAGTTTCTCACGGCGCTGGGTGTGCCCCGCGACAGTTGGACCGGCGGTGACCTGTGGGCCGAGGCTTGGCGCAGCAAGAACGGCGTCTATGACCTCTATCCCGTCGCACGGATGACCAAGAAAGGCGACGCGGTCAAAAGCGCGACGGTGAGCCTCCGCCGCGAGTCGCCCCTTTCAGAAGTCGTGGAGATCAGCGCCCTCGGCCACCCGCGCGTCAAGGTCGTCTACAAAGACGGCAAACTCACCCTTCCCGCGACCGACTACAGCCTGATGCAGGCGCGCGTCTTCGTGGCGCCGCGCGCGGATGTCGCGCGTGCCGCCTTCGAATGGTTCCGCGCCCAGTCGCGGATCTGGCGCGCGCTGCCGCCGGTCCCCGAGACGCGCAAGCCGCAGCCCGTCGCCATTCCGGATGACCTGTTGCCGCTGCCGGACGGCTGGACGCTGAAGGTGGAAGGCCAGCCCGACAGGGTCGTGCGGATGGGGGCCTTCGGCACGCTGGGGCTGCCCGAGAAGACGGCCGCGGTGTTCGAAAAGACGGTGGCCGTGCCCGCCGCGTGGAAGGGACAACAGGTTGACCTCGTGTTCAACGCCGAGGGCTGGTTCTGGGGCATCCTGCCGGAGGCCCGGCTCTCGGTGAACGGCCAGCCTGCGGCGATCAAGCAGCCGATCCAGCCCGGCGGCGCGCCCGGCTTCGTCGCCGACGTCACCGCCGCGGCCGCGACAGGCGCGCTGGTCCTCAGGCTGGAGATCGACGGCGTGACGAAGAGCACGATGAACAAGAGCCAGACTGGACAGTTCAAGCCCCACGGCGTCACCGGCCTGTTCTACCTGCAGGCCACTCCTGCCCCCGTGAAAAGCGAGTCGCTGAGGGGGCCCTGGTTTGTCGCCACGGCGTTCAATCGCCTGCAGCCCGTGAAGCCCGGCGAAAAGGTCAGCGGCCTCTATCTCGAGACCCGCTTCACCCTGCCCAAGGCCTGGCCCGCCCCGCGCGTGCTCCTTGAATCGTCTGAGCCTCTCGGCTTCCTGACGGTCAACGGCTACGTGCTGCAGGCGCCGGTATGGATGAAACGTCTGGATGTCAGCGGTCTTGTCCGAAAGGACGGCGCAGAAAATGTCGTGCGCTGGGTGCCCGCCGCCCGCAGTTGCGCCGCGTGGAACCGTCCCTTCAACGGGGTGCTGCCTGCGCTCAACGCGGTCTGGAGCGAATAAGCCCGATCGCCGATAAGTATTTGGCCTGAATCACAAGGACGACACGGAGGTCGTCCCTCCAGCGCGAGGTGATTCGAAACGGCCATTCTCGCGTTGGAGGGCCCGCCTACGTGCGGGCCACCTGTTGACGGGCAGAGACATTTTAGTCCAAAACAAGGAGCACTTTTCATGTGGCGATTTCGCACCGCTCTCTTGCTGGCATGGGCCGCTGCCGCCGCCTGTGCCGAACCGGCCAAGCCCTTTCTGCACGGGCTGTTCACCGACAACATGATCCTGCAGCGGGATGTGCCTTGCCCGGTCTGGGGATGGACCGCGCCCGGCGCGCAGGTCGCCGTGACCCTGGAGGGGCAGACCGTCACCGCCCTCGCAGACGCGGAGGGCCGCTGGCTGGTGAAAATCGGCCCGCGCCCCGCAGGCGGCCCGCACGTCATCACCGTCGCCGGGCCGCAGCGCGTGACCCTGAAAAACGTCCTTTTCGGCGATGTGTGGATCTGCTCGGGCCAGTCCAACATGGACATGGGCATCGACGGGGTGAACCAGTGGTGGAACGAACTGCCCGGCGCGCCCGTCGAGGGTGTCCGCCTCTATTGGGTCAAGCCGGCCAGCAGTTTCGCGCCGGAGGCGACGGTTTCCGGCAGTTGGTCGGCGGCCTCCAGCGACGTGCTCCTGAACAAGAAAAAGCCCTTCACCACCGTGGGATTCTCCGCCATCGCCTGGATGTTCGGGCGCAAGGTGCATCAGCAGACCGGCGTGCCGGTCGGCATGATCGAATGCGCGCAGGGCAACACCTCCATCCAGTCGTGGAGCAAGCTGGCGAGCCTGCGCCAGGAGCCTGAGTACGGGACGGCCCTCGACCCTCTGGCGTATTACGAACAGCAGCTGACCGCATGGGCGAAGGCGAGCGATCCGGCCTATGCGCAGAGCGATGCCTGGCGGTCGCCGGCCTTCGATGACCGTGACTGGACGGAGATCGCGCTGCCGCAGGATTGGAGCAAGTCCGCGTTGCCCGGGTTCGCCGGACTGGTCTGGTTCCGCCGCACGGTGAGCGTGCCCGCCGACTGGGCGGGAAGCGACCTCCGGCTGAATCTGGGGCCGGTCGAAAACCAGTCGGCCGTTTGGGTGAACGGCACGTTCGTGGGCGGTGAGGACGGCTACCGGCGGGCGCATCTCTGCCGCGTGCCGGCCGGTGTCGTCAAAGCTGGAGCCAACGTGATCGCCGTGCGCGTGCTGGGCAGCCGGGGCTTTGTCGGCACCCCGGGAGAGATGACACTCGGGAAGGGGATGGGGGCCGACGACTCCCTGTCGCTGGCAGGCCTGTGGAAGTGCCGGGCCAGCACCCCGGCGGGCAAGCTCACCGGCCGGGGCCGGCAGTACGACCGCATCTGGGTTCCGGGCGGACTCTACCACGGCATGGTCGCGCCGCTGGCGCCCTTCGCGATCAAGGGCGTGCTCTGGTATCAGGGCGAAGGCAATGCCGGACAGACCGCCTATGAGCAAGAGCTGACCGCCCTGATCCGGGACTGGCGGGCGACCTTCGGGCAGGGGGACTTCCCTTTTTATCTGGTGCAGCTCGCGGGCTTCGGTCCGTTGCCGGCGCTCCCTGGAAAGTCCAGTTGGGCCGTGACGCGGGAGATCCAGGCGCGCGTGGCGCGCACGGTGCCCAACAGCGGGTTGGCCGTTGCCATCGACCGCGGGGAGATCCAAGACATCCACCCACCGAACAAACGGGAGGTGGCCGAGCGGCTGGCGGCGGTGGCCCTGGCCAACAGCTATAGGTTCGATGTGCCCTGCGAGGGGCCGACCTACCGTTCCATGCAGACCGAGGGGAACCGCATCCGCCTCTCTTTCGATCACGCCGACGGGCTGAAGTCGCTCGGCTCGGGGCCGGCGGGGTTTGCCGTGGCCGGTGCGGACCGCCGTTTCGTGTGGGCGCAGGCGTGGCTGGACAAGGAGACCGTGGTCGTCTCGGCGCCCGAGGTCCAAGAACCCGTGGCCGTGCGTTACGGCTGGGGCGACAACGCACTCTGCAATCTTTACAACCGGGCGGACCTGCCCGCCGTGCCCTTCCGCACCGACGCCTGGTGAACGGCTTACATTTCGCGTTTATGGGGCAAAGTCAACGAGTCCGGCTTATTTGAGGTCTCATCGCTTTTCCGCTTTTCGTGCGGGCGCAGGTAGGCGGCCGCTTCGAGGGTTCATCAGAACAGCGTCGGCGCCGCCTCGACGGCCCGCTTGGCCTCATCCACCATGTACATGGCCTTGCAGGACGGGCATTCGAAATAGTAGGCGAAATAGAAGGTCTGATCGGGTTTGAGCTTGCCGCGCGGCACTTTTCTGACCACGGGGGTTGAACATGTGTGGCACGGCTGTCCCTCACGCTCCATCTTGACGATATCCGGTTCTTGGGCACGCGTCTCGTAGCCCGCGTCTGCGGGGAGGTCGGGTTGTTTCAACGCCTGCATCGCCAGCACGTCGCAGCGCTCGTTCTGCTCGTGTCCCGCATGGCCCTTGACCCACTCGAACGTGACCCGGTGCCTCTCGCACAGGGCCAGCAGCCGTTCCCATAAGTCCACGTTGACGGCGCGCTCCTTACGGTTGCGCCGCCAGCCGTTCTCCCGCCAGCGTTTGGCCCAGGCCAGCGTCATCGCGTCGACCAGGTAGCGGGAGTCGCTGTACAGTGTCACGTGGCAAGGGGTCTCGAGCGCTTCCAGTCCGGCGATGGCGGCGAACATCTCCATCCGGTTGTTCGTCGTCAGCTTGAACCCGCCCGAGAGTTCCCTGCTCTGGTCGCCGCAGATCAAGACGGCCCCGTAACCGCCGCAGCCGGGATTCGGCTCGCACCCGCCATCAGTGTAAAGCGTCACCCGGATCAGCCGGTCCGCTTGTTCCTGTTCCATCGTCATCGTATCCTCCATGTCCAATAGTCCGTTACCTTAGCCCCCTGGGCGTGCGCTGTCAACGCCGTACCGGCTTATGATTTCGAAAGGGGTGGAGAAGGGACCACAGCGTGCACGACCCTTTGAACCGCTAGGCCAGAGCTGAGCCGCGACGTTTGACTGCTTGACAAGGTTTAGGTCGTGGCGTAAATTATGAAAGTATTAATAGTCGATCGACCGTCGACGTCAACAGGATGAACCAGAGGAGGCCTAGCATGAACTTGAATACCGTACTCGGAGAGGCGATCGCCAAGGGCGCATGGGGTGTCACGCGCAAACCCATGGCCGCTCTGCGTCGTGACGTGGCGGACCTCAAACGCCAGATGGCCGAACTGAAACGTCTTGTGCGTGTCGCGCAGAAGGACGCCGGGGGGCGCGCCGTAGCGCCGAACGCTCCGCAGGCCGAGGCAGGCAAGCCGCCGCATATCCGGCCGACAGGAACGATGGTGCTCAAGCTCAGGAATAAGCTCGGGTTGACACAGGTCGAACTGGCCCAGTTGATCGGCGTGTCAAGTTTGACCATTTCGAAGTGGGAGTCAATCGAAGGCAGGATCATGATGCGAAACCGGACCATGGCGGCCTTCGCCGGGGTGCGCGGCATGGGCAAGCAGGCGGCGCAAAAAATGCTGGCGGGCGGGTGAGCGGCAAACGAAAGCACGCACCGCCCGTGATGCCCAAGGTGATCAGGTTGCGGCCTGTTGAAGCAGCGTGGCCGGGTCTTGCGAGCCGGTGACCGCCGGGAATCCGACCGCCCCCAGCCCGACCAGCATCTGGTTCCCCTGAGGGACGGCGCCGGTGAGGCGCACGAAGACCGGTCGCCCCGGTTTCCTCCTCAGTTCGTCTTGCGCCCCTTCCCACGTGCCGCCCTTCTGGTGTTCCGCGCTGACGACCAGCGCGAAATCGGCCAACGCGTAAATGAGTTTGGTGCTCATCAAGGCCGAGCCTGCGCTGAATCCCGCCTCCGGATGACAGGACGAGATCAGAGCGAGCCTGCCCGCCGACAAAGCCGGGCGGTTATCCCGCGAAACGCTTTTGCGCAGAAGGTTGTCGGCCAGAACGCCGACCGCCACACCCTTGGCCGCGAGCGCGCTCGCCAGCGCGGTCTGATCCGCCCCCTTTGCGCCGCCGGATACGATCTGCATGCCGCCTTTGGCACACCAGGCCGCCACGTCCCGCGCAAAGGACTCGCCCTCGGCGTCCACGCTGCGCGAGCCGACGATCGCCAGCCCGCCCCCTTGCAGCAGCGCCCGCGCGCCTGCCCCGTAAAGGATCGGGGGCGCCTGATCCTTGAGATGCGCCCTCAAGCGGGCCGGGTAATCGGGGTCGCTGCGGCAGGTCACCCAGATGCCGCTCCGGTTCCATTGTTCCACCGCAAAGCCCAGTTTCACTCCGCGTTTCAGCAAGCCTGTCAGACGCTGTTCCGGGAGGCCCGATTCATCGGATAAAGCGGGGACATGCACTGGCGAAAGCAGATCCGCCGGCCGCAGCTTCCGGCGCAGCAACCATTGGACAACCAGATTGTAGTCTCGCTGATCGAGGGGCTCACATTCCGATGCGCCGCCCAAGTGGCCGCACAGCAACAGAATCGCCTTCCCATCTTCGCTCATGAAGTTCATCGCACCCCTATTAATCCATACGCGGCGAGTTCACGGCCAGCGCGAGCGGAAACACCGCCGAGCAGCCCGCTTGCCGCAAAAGCGCCGCCGCCACCGTCAGCGTCCAGCCGGAGTCGGTCATGTCGTCGACCAGCAGACACGGTCCGCCGGGCACGGCGGCCTCGTCCGCCGCGAAAACGCCGTCCAGATTCCGCGCCTGTTGGAAACTGTTTTGCATCTCCTTCTGCGAAGGGTTGGCAACCACCTTCCGAAGGCACGGATGGAATGGCAGCCCCAGCGCCTTGGCCAGCCGCCGGGAAAAGTCGGGCACCAACTCGGGAAGGTTCAACGAGGGGATGCCGGCTACCCACTCTGGGGCGGGCGTGGGCTGCCATTGCCGGATCAGAGCGGTGCAGGCGGTCACCAGGTCGTCGTGGAAGCGGCCGGCCGCCTGCCGGCCGTCGGCGACCATCCGTCCCCAGCCGGCGTCACGCCACAGGCACAAGGCGCGTCCCGGCTGCGCGCAGAGGTCAGCGCCGATGCGGCCGGTGAACCCGTAGGTCGGCAACGCGCCGCCGCTGGGCCACAGCTTGCGGGGCGGCATTGGCTGGCAACTGCGCTTCAGGAAAACGGCGGCTCGGTTGGCAAGGTCGGGGTCGCAGGCGGGGTCCAGCAGCGGCGTCCCCCGGCAGCCCGCGCACTGGCCGCAAGGCCCGGCGTGCGGATCGTCCAGCGCCCGCGCCAGAAACTCCATGAGGCAGCCCGTGTGCGCCATGTAGGCCTGCATCTGCTCCTGTTCCTGCCGGCGGATGGCGGTGATGGAGGCGACATACGCCGCGTTGACGTGATAGTTCTCCGCGGCCGCCGTCACGTTCCATTTCGGGCCGATCTTGGTGATCGGGGCCGGTGATTCGACCGAAAGATATTTGAGCGCCTTCTCCAGCTGCGCATGCTTCAGGTTGAGTCTGGCCTCCAGCTCCCGCACGGACAGTCCGCCGTCGGCCCTGTCCAGTGCTTGGAGAATCGACGCGACGTGGGCCTGCGGCGGGAAGGCGCTGCGGATAAAAAAGTCCGCGATAGGATCGTCCTCCTCGCCGTGCAGGAGAATGCCGAAGGCCTCGTCCACCGCGCGTCCGGCGCGGCCCACCTGCTGGTAGTAGTGCACGACCGAAGCCGGCCGCTGGAAGTGGATGACAAAACCCAGGTCGGGCTTGTCGAATCCCATGCCCAGTGCCACGGTCGCCACCAACACTTTAACGTCGTTCCTCAGCAGCTGCTGCTCGAGTTCCGCGCGCTGCGGCGACCCGTCCTCAGCGTCCCCGACGCCGGCGTGATACGCCTTCGCCTGAATGCCGTTTAGACACAGCCATTCTGCGACGCGTTCCGCATCCCGCTGCGTCAACGCATAGACGATGCCGCTGCCGGGCAGGGAGGGGATGACGCTCGCCAGCCACGCCATGCGGTCGGCCGGACTGGCCATCGTGATGTTCTGCAGCTTCAGGCTTTCGCGCACCAGCGGACCCCGTATCAGCCGGATGTCCTTCCCCAGCTGCGAGAGCACGTCGCCCACGACGCGGTCGTTCGCGGTGGCCGTGGTGGCCAGCACGGGGATGTTGGCGGGCAGCGCCTGGAGCACGCGCACAATCCTGCGGTAGTCAGGCCGGAAATCGTGGCCCCAGTCGGAGATGCAGTGGGCCTCGTCCACGACAAACAGCCCCACTCGCTCGGCGATGTGGGACAGGACGTCGTCGCGGAACTTCTCGCTGGCCAGCCGTTCCGGCGAGACGAGCAAGATGTCGATCCGGTTTTCGCGCAGTTCCTGCTCGATCCGGTCCCAATCGCCCGCGTTGGTGCTGTTGATCGTCTCCGCCCGGACCCCGATACGCCCGGCAGCCTCCAGCTGGTTGCGCATGAGCGAAAGCAGCGGGGAGATCAGCAGGCAGGGGCCCGCGCCGCCGTCCCGCAACAGGCGGGCGGCCAGAAAGTAGACCATGCTCTTGCCCCAGCCGGTGCGTTCCACCACCAGCAGCCGTTTGCATTCCAAAATAGCCTGGATGCTGTCCCACTGTCCGGGACGGAAATCGGCCAAGGGCTGCTTGAGGGCTTGACGGAGATAGCGGAGTGCACGTGTTCTCATAGATGTCCTGCATTCGGCACGCGGAGCCTGCCAAAGGCACTCCCGCGACAGGATGCCAAGAACGGCGGGATGGTTTGGCTGGCGGGAATCCTGAAGAAAAATCAGGCTAATCCCGGCCCCAAAAAGCGGACAGGGTGCGGGCGAGCTGTACGCCCGGGGGGCTCACTCACCCGTTTGCTGGGTTTCAATTTAGCACCCCCCCCATGGGATTGCCAGTACATTTTGAACATGCCGCCGGATGTGAAAAGCGGGGATGTGCGCAACGCGGCCTGCCCGTATCCGGGCGGTTTTTCCGAGTCCTGCCCTTGGACTTTCAGCGTTACACCGATCGCCTATCGGGGCATGTGGTAAACACGTTTGAGCGATGACGCTGACTATGAAATCAGAGGGACTTTGCTGCGGAATGCTTTTACATAAATCGGCAGGACGGGCAATTCTTTTCCAGCGTCTACATGGCATATTATATGCTTTTTTTATTTCAGGAACGTTTGTGACCGCGCCCTGTTGGCGCAGGCTTCGTCCCGTTAAAGAGAGAGGAAGATCATGAAAATCAACACGCGGAACTATCGTGAGGGAAACCTTAGCACCGTTGAATCCGGGGATAAGGAACTCGTCAGGCAGAGAAGCGCGAGCACCGAGACGTATCTCACACTCCGAGCCGTTTCCGAGAGCACGGGAAAATCGGTCGATGACATTATCGGTATCCTGCGCAGGCTCATGCGGACTTAAGAAATTCCGCCGATTCTTATCATTATTGCGAAAAGGTCCGTCACCGTTGAGACGCCAGGAAGACCTGGAACGGGACGGTGCGGGTAGAGGAGGATTACCTATCAGCTTTCCTCGCTGAGCACGAACGTCGCCGGGAACGGCTGACGCCTAAGCACGCTCTCCGCCTGCTCGCCACTGAAGACCGCGAGGGCGTACCGGTCCCCCAACGGCCCCTTCTCCCCTAACCGGCGTGAGGCACTTTCAATGAAAGTGCGGCTGCACCCTCCATTCACCGACACACGCGTCGCAGCGAGTGGATGGCAGAGCGGCAACAGCTGACGATAAACGGTTTCCTGATATGTGTCAGGTTCAGAAAGGCACCCATGAAAATCGCATCAACCGTGTTCGCTGTTTTCATGTTCGGAGGCTCGCTCTTCAGCGGCCTTACGGCCATGGCCCAAGGTGACGCCCCCGGCACACGCGCCTACTTTGAGACTTACATTGAAGGCCGTTATGGTTACACCAACAACACCATGTTTAAAATTAAGCGGGCATACGAGTATGGCGCGGTATCTACGTATATCACTGGGAGTATCGTGCAAATAATTGACAAGCATAAGCTGCTGTTCATGAAAATCGTGAAAGACAAGTTTGAATATAGCCCGTCGGAAATCGAGCCCGTCATTCTTCTTGTCGACGACGCGGGGCAGTTTTCTGAGGGGAAAACCGTTTCTGTGCGGGCACAGTATGTTGAGAAATACGCATGCACAACGCCGGATGGCCAAACAAACACGCTGAACGCTTACCGCACACCCGTCCCGCATGCCATCACCTTCAGTCAATACGAAGCGCTTGTCAAAGCCGGCATCCAGACGCCTGACCGAATTCAGAAGGTGGTCACATGTGAAGCGTTGCCGCCTGCCGAACGTTCAGGATGGAAGGTCAGGCCGCTCCCGCCAGCCCTGCAAAATCTGTCCGACGCCGACCGCCCGCCACTCCCTCCGGTACCGCAACCGCGCCCCTCGAACGAGCGCCAGCAGGACCGCGAAAAGCACCTGACATCTGCCCAGCTGGCCGCTGAAGCGAGCGCTCGCAAAGAATAGGAAAAGTCTCGCCCGCGCTCTGGTGCGGATGAGGCTGGAAGGCACCCGCATCCGTGGGTGCTGCCACCCGTGTCTCGGTCACCGCCGACGTGCTGGCCGACCTGCCCCATACGTCCGGGGCCATGACCGAGCTTTGATCAGCGAGGGACCTTGCCCGGGGAAGCTGGAGCTCAAAGACTGGCGCGAACCGGCACCGTAGCAAAGCAACATTTAGGCCATGACGGCGCCTTAGGCATTGGTTCGAACGCTGGCGGGGTAATGTTCTGTGTTTCTTCCGCAGGCGACGTGTGCAGTCGCTGAGGCTGGTGCTGATTTCTTATTCCACGACGATGTCGTATTGGCTCAACAACCCGATGACTCCTGGAAAAGAGAACATTGCCTTGCGGACAGTGTTCTTCTCAAGGTTGATCGAGTAATTCCACGACGTCCTGAAATCGGCCCGGCTTAGATTTGTCCGAACAAAAACCGTGCTCAACAGGTCACAGTTGTCAAATAAGGCGCCCGTCAGATCCACTTCTGTGAAGTAAGCTTCCTTGATTGTGCATTCAATGAATTTTGTTTTCTTTAGCCTGTTCTTGATGAAATGCGAATAATCGAGACAGCACTTCTCAAAATTAACTTCAAACAGGAAGGGGAGGCAGCGGCCAAAGTCGACACCAGCGACTTTGCAATTCCGGAAGATCACATTTCGCAGCCCGCAACAGCTGAGATTCACCGTACTCAAATTGCAGTCACAGAACCGACAATCGACAAAAAGACAGTTAGACAGGTCACCTCCGGAAAAACTGCAGTTCAGGAAGGTACAAGCTTCGAACTCCCTGCCCGTCAATCCTGCGTCTGAGCCGTTGACCTTGTCGAAGACCTCATTAACATGTGCTCCTTCCTTCACCTAGATCCTCCAGCCTGCCCAATGCGAGCTGGGCGGCCAGCCAAAGAATGGGGCATTGCGCCCGCTCACGACTGCCGCCCATGTTCAGGCGGAACTTTGACAAGTCTCGAGTCGTCCGTCAAGCCCAGAGGGGTGCACGCGGTCAGGCGTCAAGGCCCAATAAACGTTCGCGGCGTGGGCGACCCCGTGCCGCGCCGCAACGGCCAGACGTCGCCGCGGCCTCCTTTCCTCCAGAGCGGCCGCCCTCGTGCTGATTTCAACCAGCCGGGCGGCATTTCCCGTCCTCGGACCTCGGGATCCCTGTTCCTCGCCCGTACCGGCGGCGTTTTCATTTGGCTTTTTGTCACAGGCAAACGTTCGGTCCAGCGGTCCGTCCCTACCTTTGAGACGAATAACGTGATCTGTTTAGGTAGTGCTTGACCGTCAGGCGAACGGCATTCCAAGGCAAATGAAAACGCCGTAGCCCACCCCCGAAAATGTGAACTGTGGCTTGAGCCCCCTTTCATCTGATGGTATTATAAGCGCTTAGATTTGCTTATCTTTTTCAGCTGTAGCCAAGTGTGGATGGTGCAGGATTTTGTCACAAACAGGTTCAGAGCGCAGGACTCTTGAACCCTTCAGGTCCGGAGGTCATCAATGCAGGTAAAACATTTTTCGAGAGTCTTGGTTGCGGGGCTGTGCATGGCGGCGCTCGCGTCGACGGCGGACATTAACTGGCGCACGGAGATTCCGGACGGCTATTATAATGAGGCCACCAATTGGACGGGCGGCGTCATCCCCACCAACGCCACGATCGGGTTCTTCACCGGCAATCAGGAGTATGTGATCCGGTTTCCCGAGGGCGGGCTGACCGAAAACAGCGTGACGCGGGTCGGCGGTCTCACCAGCGGCCGTTCCCTCATGTTCGATACGCGGGGCACCTGGTGGCTCAAGTCCGGCCCGGATGCTTGGCCGAACGACTACACCGGCTTCCAACTGACGCAGAGCGGCAGCTCCCACCTCTTCAACCTCGAGGGGTTGATGAGTACGGCGGGCGCCACCAACTACCCGATCATGCTGATGTCGAACGCGGTCTTCCGCTTCCAGTGGAACAGCACCGGCGCGACCAATGTGCTGGAGCAGGGACTGCTGAACCTTTATGACCCTGGCGGGAAAATAAGGTCGAACCATTCCTTGATCACGGGGGGCGCCGGCCCGCGCAGCATGGTTTTATTCAAGACGAACTCCACGTTGCGGGCCAGCCAGGTCCGGCTGCGCGGCAACGCGAACGGGCAGATCATGCGTTTTGAAGGCGGCACGCATGAAATCTTTAACGGACTCGTCGTCACAGAAGGCGCGGCCGGGGCCGGCACAACCAACACGGTCCAGGTGGCCGGAGGGAATCTGTTTGTGCGCGGCGGGACGTTGCAGGTCGGCGCCGGCAAGCTTGGCTCGCTGGGTTTCCTGCTGGTGGACGGCGCGGGCGCGATGGATGTGCGAAACACGGCGTATGTCGGACTCACGACCAACGAATCCGGCGCGATCGTGCTCCGGGATAACGGCAGACTGACGCTCGGCAGCGAACTCCACCTCTGCGAGAACATCAAAACGAGCGGCAACCTGAGCCTCGCGAACGCCGCATCCCTTTTCATGGCTTCAGCGCTGTACGCAGCCTACGCCTCCTCGTCGACCTCGGTGGTGGACGTCGCTGACTCCGCCACGCTGTCGGTCACGGGCGCGGTGGAGGTTGCCCGAGGCGCCAACGCACTGGGCGCCATGAGGCTCCGCGACAGCTCGACCGCCTACGTGGGCGGCAACCTTTCGATCGGCGCCTATAACGGCAGCGACGGTTCTCTGACGCTGCAGGATAACGCCACGCTGACGCTCAAGGGATCCACCAGCCTCTATGTCGGCTCAAACAGCGGCACCGGGCGTCTGGATGTCACGGGCGGCTCCCTTACGGCGACCAACACCAGCCTCTACTTCGCCGGATCGAAGGGGTCGGGCCTCTTCTCCGGCGGACAGACCGGTTTCAAATACCTTGAGATTTCACCCAACGTGAACGGCCAAACCAACACCCTCGTGATTACCGGCGGCACACATAAGATAGTGGACGACTCGCTAGGCGCCCTCGTTGGCTACGGCGCGCGGACGGGCATTCTCGACATGAGGGGCGGCCTGCTGACGATTCAGCGCATGCTCCGCATCGGCTCTGGCACGACGGGAAGCGCCGCGCTGCCATGCGCGCGCATTTCGGGCGGACAGGTCGTCATCGCGCCGAACTCCGGCAGCGAAAACGTCGTCAACGTGTCGGACAGCTCCGACAGCCGCGGCCGGCTTGAACTGCTGGGGGGCACCCTAACGGCCCAGGCCGTGCGTGGCTGGACCGGGTCGCAACTCAAGGGCGGCACGGGCTGGACCGAATTCTACGCGGACGGCGGCACCTTGGTGGCCACCAACGTCTCCTCTTCGAAAATCCTGTTGGAGACCTTTGACAGGGCCGAGCTCGGTTCCACAGGTCTGGTCGTCAATTCGGACGGCGCGGATATCGCCGTCAGCCAGAGCTTCACCGACGCGTCCGGTGCGTCGGGGCTGTTCCTCAAGGTCGGCGCGGGAACCCTCTCCGTATCCAACAGCCTCCACGCGCAGACGGTCATCGCACAGGGCGGACTGCGGTTGCTCAGTCCCGCAGCCTCCTTCGGACGCTCGCTGATCATCACTAACCAGTCCAGTCTCTCGCTGTCGGGTTCAGCCGTGACGTTGACCGCCGGCGACCTGACGATCGGCGCTGCGGATGCCATGACGCTCCTGTCGATGGACGCCGGCGACACCATCATCGTCACGAACAGCAACGGGCTGACGGTGAACCGCTGCGGACTTGTTTTTGGCGGCGCCAATTCCAACGATACCTATGCGATCTTCCGGTGCGTCGACCCCTCGAACGCGGCTGCGCTCACCAACAATCTGAGCCTCGTCAATCCGACGCTGGGAAAAAAATACACGTTCGCGGTCCTCGCCGATGGCGCGACGTCCACCGTCCAGCTGACCGTGGGCGATTATACGATCAACACGGCCGTTTGGAATGGCTCTCAGGGCACCGATTGGAACACCGCCGACAACTGGACACCCGCCGCCGTTCCGAACTATGGGACCTACGCCCTTTTTAACGGCGACGCGGCGGTCAAGACGGTGAACCTCAGCGCGCCCGCGCAATGCGCCTATCTTCTCTTTGATTCGGCGTCCTCCTATCAGGTGCAGGGGTCGCAGCTGACCCTTCCCGCCGGCGGCATCAGCAACAATCTGGGCACGCACACGATCGCGGTGCCGCTTGCGCTTTCGGGCGCGTTCACCGTCCAGGCGGCGAGCGCTTCCACCACAACCGTCAGCGGCGCGCTCACCGCCAACACGGGCATGCTCCTCGGCAAGAGCGGCTCGGGCACGCTCACCGTCTCGGGCGGCAACTCCGGTTTCAACGGCCTGTGGAAAACTTCGGGCGGCCGCCTGAACTTCGCCGCGGCCGACGCCTGGGGCAGCGCGAACACCGCGACCGACGCCGTAACGGTCGGGGCCGGAACGCTGACTTACAGCGGACCTTCGGCGACGGTCACCAAAGGACTCACGCTGAACGCCGGCGGCGTCAGCAACTCCGCCATCCTCGACGCGCAGGGCGACCTCGCCGTCAATGGCCAAACCGCGATCCAGTCCGGCATCTTCTGCAAGCGCGGAACCGGAACGCTGACCCTCAACATCGGCAGCACCACCGCGACCCTCTCCTCCGGCAGCGGCAGCGGCAGCGTGAACATCAACCCGTCGGGCCCCATCGCGCTTCCCGACAGCGGCGACGCCCCCGCCACCGCCACAGGCCTGGCCGGATTCAACGTCATGGAAGGCACCTTGCGCGTGAAGGGCAACGGCGCAGGCGTGTCCACCGTTAACCAGACCCACTTCGGCTTTGTCGGCTGCGGCGTCACCACCTGCCTGGCCAACCCCACGCTGGAACTCGACGCCGTGCGCATGAATCAGGGCAACAGCGGACAGCACCTGATCATCGGCAACCAGATTTACGCCAGCAGCGTGGCGCGCGCGCCGACGCTGCGGCTCGTCAACGGTGCCGCCCTCTATACGGACACGATCAAGCTCGGTTACATTCCCGCCACAACGTTCGCGCCGACGCTGATCATGAGCAACTCGACGCTGACCGCTTCGTGGCAGATCAACATCGGCGCGGACAACTCGACCGCCCCGATCGTCCGGCTGACCCAGGGCAGCGTGGCCACCGCCGCCGGCGGCAACCAATGGGGTGGCGGCGTCTACGTGTCGAGAAATGTCGACGTCGTGGTCTCCGAAAACAGCGTTCTCGCCCAGACCGCGGCGGGCGGTATCTTCCTGTTCAACGACGGCTACTCAAGCGGGACCATGCGCTGGGAGAGTGGCGGGACCATGCGCTTTGCGCAGTTCCATGGGCGAAATTACCTGACGGCCAGCGGCCTCAACATGGTCTTTAACGGTGGCGTCATGGAGCCGGTCGCTTCCGGCTACTCCTACTCCACCGCCGCCAGCAAGCAGAGCTTCATCATCGAGGCGGGCGGCCTGACCATCCGTGCCGCCAGCGGCATCCGCCATGCCTTCACTTTCCCGTTCACGGGATCGGGCGCGCTCACCAAGACCGGCCCCGGCGAAGTTGTCTTCGCGGAAGGGCTCAACTACACGCCGAGCGCGACCAACGCCACCGGTCTGGCCACGGGCAACTACACGGGCGGCACCGTTGTTCAGGAGGGCACCCTGTCGGTCAGCAACGGCACGATCCGCGCCGACGCCGTCGTCGCCATTGCCGCCGGAGCGAAACTGAACTTCAGCGGCAGCGCCGTTAC
Organism: Verrucomicrobiota bacterium; assembly: GCA_023269675.1. Taxonomy (GTDB): domain Bacteria; phylum Verrucomicrobiota; class Kiritimatiellia; order RFP12; family UBA1067; genus JAHFSX01. The sequence goes on along the minus strand of JAHFSX010000006.1, from coordinate 48,522 downwards.
CCTCGGCGAGGTCTCTGGCTCTGGAACCGTTTCCAACGGCGTCCTGCTGGCGGGTTACCGTTGCCACGTTACAAGCACGAACAACGATTGTGTCGCCCTGGCCGACGTGACGATCCCGGCGGCTGGGCTGACGGTCACCTTCGATCCCTCCAGCGGCTATGCGCTGACCAACCGGCAGGTGCTCGCCGTGGCGACCCGCTCCGGCTCCACCGACCTGAACCTCTCGTCGTGGAAGGCCCGGAACGTCGGCTTCAATCAGACCGCCGCCTTCACCCTCGTGGGTAACACGGTCTACGCCAACGTGTTCTTCACCGGCGGCACGCTCATCCTCATGAGATAAGCGGGGGACAAAAAACGGACGACCGGACGCCGCCGGGCGCGCTTCAGAGTGCTCCGGGCCTGCCCAACCCGTTCTTGCGCCGCAGAACCTGATTCGAATCAGCCTTTTTCACTGCCGGCGGGTCGAGTCTGGTGCACTTGGATTTGCATTAAACCAACGGCCGCGACCGCTTACAAAGCTGCAGGGGCAAGCCCCACGGATCCCTCATCATGATAAGATGCGACGATTGATCAGGGTGCGCCTCGTCAACCACAGTGGCCCCTGCATGAACTAGTCGCCTTGAATCCAACACCGGGTCAACACTCGCAAAGGCCAAATGGAAAATAAGAGGATTCATCGAACGGTAATCAGGAACAGCATCTGGTGGATTGCAGTAAACCTCCAGCACGGTACGCTCAGAATCCGACAGAAAGTGAGTTTGTGACGGAAGAGGGATATGTCGAACAAGCCTTAAACCACAATGGACGCAATACCATTCCGCAACGGCAACAGGATCCGCCACGTTAAAAGCGACATGCTCTATTTTCATACACGATCATTTCCGAATGATTTTTTTCCCGAACGCAAGCGGGGCGCCCCATCCAAAATACGGGCAGTGCGCCCGTTCATGACTGCCGCCCGGGCATGCGGAACTTTGACAAGTCCTGCGCAGTCCGTCAAGACCGGACGCTTATCTGCGCAGTCCCGGCGGCTCTTTGATCCGTTAGAACGGTCGTCCGCCCGCCGGGGCGGCGAAGGATCTGACGCGCGCGTGTTGGGCGGGCGGGGATCTGTACCCCGGGCGTTCAGTTCATGGGTTCGGACTCGAGCCACTCCGGGTGCTCGCGTACGCCCGCGGCTTCGCGGATCGGCCATGTCGCGCGGGCGTCATCCCGGTAGGGACCGATCTCTTTGAACGGGATCGGCTCGAAGCCGAGCTTGAGCGCGGGGGAGTCCGGCTTAAGCGTGAAGTCGCCGCGCGCCGCGTCGACGAACAGCGGGTCCGCCACGACCGAGCGCGTGTCCGCGCCCGCCATCCGCCACGCCTCCCATTCCGTCGCCGCCTCCGTCTCGTCCAGACGCAGGCTGCTGATCTCAGCCCACCCTTGGCTGGAGTTGAACTTGAACTGGATCGACAGCGCGGTCACGCGCGCGTCGTAGTCGGCGTCGCCGGGCTTCGGCAGATAGAACGCGGTCTGGCATTCGATCCCCTCCGTCGACGTGAGGACGTCGGACATGTCCGAGCGCTTCAGGAAGCCCCGCGCGCCGAACGACCGCCAGAGGCCCTGGTTCTCGCAAACGAAGCAGGCGAGCAGTTCGCCGGTCGCGTCTCCGTGCCGCAGCCGGAAGGTGAGGCGGTAACTCTTGCCGGGAGCCAGCACGAAGGGCGTCGAGTGGACACAGGTGTTCTTGATGTATTTCTGGTCATTGTTGAACGCGCCCGGCAGGCGCAAGGCGTTCTTGTTTCCGCTGGTGACAATTGCCGCCTGAATGTCGGGGAAGGTCTTGTGATACCAGTGCCAGTCGGCGGCCGCGGTGTTGTTGGGATCTTTGGCGATTTCCTCCGGCGCGAGGCGGCGCGAGAAATCGCTGTTCGGGATCAGGGCGGTCAGGTTGGCGCCCGCCTGCTTGAAGGCCTGTCGGCCCGTCTTGATGGGCACAGACCCGCCGTTCCAGACGGTGTTGGAGTTGATGGTGTTGTACTGGAGGTTCACGTTGTTCTCGTTGACGTAGCGGGACTCCGGCTGGCTGGGGTAATAAAAGATGTTCCGCGTGATGAGGTTGCCCCGCATGATCGTGCCGTCGGGCAGGAAGGGGTTTGCCGGCGACACGCGCATGCCGCGCATCTCCGCCCAGGCGGGATTGGTCATCAGCTTTTCGTACTCCTTGAGCATCTTCGGCTGCCGGTCACGCAGAAAGACGCCGTTGGGGGAATCGTTCCAGGTCTGCAGCGAAAGCTGGTGCGTCTTTCCCAGCGGCCCGGCGTTGTTGGCGAAGATGTTGTTGTAGATGTGGTTCTCGCGCGCGTTGTGCAGGTGCATGGCGCCGACCTGGCAGCGCTCCACGATGTTGCCGTAGACGTCGTTGCCGCAGCCGCTCTCATCCAGATAAATGCCCCACGCGAAGACGAAGAATTTGCCGTGGTTGTTGAACCCGATGCTGTCGCTGCAGTGGTTGTAGCGGATGGTCTGCCAGCCGCCGCACCAGCCGCCGGTGTAGGTGCAGCCCGTGTCCTCCATCTCCAGGTTGCAGTGGCGGATGCGGTTGTACTCCAGGGTGTTGAGCGCCCCGCCGTGGAAGATGCCGCAGCGCGGCATGTCGTGAATCAGGTTGTGCGAGACGCGGATGCCGACGCCGCCGAGCATCACGCCGATGCCGTGCCGGTTGAACTGCCCGACGTGGTGGATGTAGCAGTTGTCGACCACGTGGCCGCAGCGCTCCATTTTGACCTGGTCGCCGCCGCTGACCGAGACGCCGTGACCGCCGATGTTCCAGATGTCGCAGCCGCGGACCGCGCCCTCTCGGCCGCGGTCGAGCGCGACGGCGGCGCCGCTGAAGTAGCCCAAGTCGTGGATCGAACATTTCTCCACGGTCGCGCTGTCGCAGTCCGAGAAGCGGAGGGCGTGTTGCTCGGCGCAGGTCAGCTCGAGCCCGCGGATGCGGACGTGGTGGGCTTTGCTGAAGGTCAGGATGTCGTTCACAGTCGGCACCGTGACGGCGTCTTTAACAAGGTCGGTTCCGTCGGGTGGGATCAGGTAGAGCTTCTGGCTCTCCACGTCCTGGTACCACTCGCCGGGAGCGTCCAGCTCTTCCCGCATGCCCATGACGCAGAAGCGGTCTTCCGGACGCGCCGCATACTGCATTTTCTTCACGAGGGTGAGGGTGCGGGTCAAGGGATCGTAGGCGGCGATCTTCTCGATGCGGTTCCACCAGTTGTAGCGGGGGAAGATGCAGACTTCGCCGTCCTGTGGCCGCGACCACGGGCGCGCGTCTTTTCCGCGCAGGACCACGGTGTCGGTGCGTTCCCCCTCGATGTCCTTGTACATCGGCGGGCGGATGCCGTCCACGTAGGCCCAGCCGCCCGAGTAGGGGCGGGCCGGGTCCTCGTTGGGGTAGCGGGCCCGGATGAGTCGTTTCCCGTTGAGGTAGACCTGCTTGAAAGGGGCTGTGATCGCCAGCGGTTTCAGGTCGGCCTCAAAGATGTCCGTGCGGCCGTTGAATGCGCTCTTCTTCCAGCCGGTGACGGCCGTGCCGCCCACCAGCACGGGCCGCGCGTCCGGAGCGGACGGATCTTGCCAGGCGAGAATGTTCAGTGGCGCTTCCGCGGTTCCGGAGTCTTCCGCTTTGAACGCGACCGTTTGGGTGATCCGGTGCGTCCCGGGGTGCAGGAGAAGGTTGACCGTCTCGTTCGGGTTCGCTTGCCGGACCGCCTGGGCCATCAGGCGGGCTTTTGCCAGCGTCAGAACGGGAGCAGCGAGCGTTCCAGGCTGGCCGTCGGAGCCGGTCGGCGAAACATGGATATCGGCCGCCATCGAAACGCCGCAGAGCGGCAGGAGCAGAAGCGCGCGGTAATAGTGTCCCATAAGTCCTTTTTCTCGCTCGGGTTCCTGTGCGGCGTTCGCCGCTTCGCGCAGGCGTGACCGGACCCGCTCAGGCGTTTGTAGCGCATTCCGGGCTTTTGAGCCATGCTACAGCCTCCTCGTATGACAAAAAAACCCGAATTTCGAGCGGCAAGGCGGCGGCCTCCGATCGATATAGCTCGCACTGCTCTTTCTGGAACGCGTCAGCGGCAACGATGGCGGTCCTCCTCGCTGCCGGAGGTTGCTCGAAAGCGAAGCCGATCGCTTCGGTGATCCCTTTGAAATTCGCATAGGGCAGGCGGCATCCGGCCTCGATGATCCACAGGTCTGGATGTCGCTTGCCAGGATCCTTTAGAATGAGTTCGGCGAGGATCAGCAAAAGCTCAAACTTCGAGATGTTCCTTAGAATGCGTACTTCGAAAAGGCCATCCCGCTTCACGATCTCATGTGCCATACGAGTTGCTTTGCTCCCGTCCCAACCTGCGAACCCGACCGCCCGACACCTCGGACAACAGGTGAGCTCCGCGAATCGTCTCGTTCTTGAAACTTTAAAAATATGATTTCTGTGGGTGAATAAGTCAAGCCGTTTAGTGGCACATAACGAAACACGCTCGTATCTGCGATTCGGTGCATATGCCCTCACGGGCGCACACGGGTTCGGTGCGGAGACAGGGTGTCGCCTACGAAACTCTTCGTTCGTAGTGACGCCGTGAGGCATTTCTTGCGCCGAATCGCGCACACGAAGCACGCGCGCAAGAAAGTGAAAAGCCCATGCGCGCCTGCCCAATTTTGGGACGACCGGCGTTTCCAGAGTCTCACGTTCTATGGGGGTAGAGCGGGTGGCGGGGGCCTCTGGCGGGAGAAACCGGATTTGGAAATCCGCACCACCCGCTCGCTAAGCGGTTAGAGACGAGACGACCTCGTTGATGCGGCCCGAAATCAGCTTGTGCCAAGAGCTGGCACTGTAGGTTTGGCGGGGAACATACTCACGGGCGGCCCGCATGCGCCAGCATGAGACCCTTCTCTGCAGCGCCCACCGGCGTCGCCCGAACCGCACCGAAACGCTGGCCGTCAGCAGCAGCGCAAAGCACCGACTCGGCAGAGCCGGCGACCAGCTCGACAACGCCGTTAAAGAGTAATCCCCGCGGCCGCCCGCGGGCCTCGTACGCGGGCTCTGGTCCACTAACGCAATAATGCACTAAAGAACTAACGACTTCTTCCCCCGCCCTCGCTTTTTGCCCCTAATAATCCGACACGCCCGCGGGGGCGTCGCAATCCGGCCCAGCCGGGTCCCCGGAGAATCATCAACATCGCGACGGTAAGCACGCGGGGATGTGGGCCTCCAGTCAGCCTGCCGACGGAGCATGCGTCATATAAAAACTAGCCGACGCTCACAAAGTTAGTCTCGGTAAACTTTTCGATTGACTTCGCGCCCTCCGTCTGGCATCTTCCACGCCCATCACCGACCCGAAGGCGTCAGGATCTATTGCGCACTCCGGGTTCCAGGGTGAAAAAAGGAAAGTCAAAAAATGAACACCGCGCGCCTCTTCACCGTCGCCATCGCAACCGGCCTTCTCACTGCCGCACAGGCGGGAGACCGCCGCTTCGTCTACAATTACGATACTGAAACCGCACCCGCAGGGTCTTGGGAGTATGAGCAGTGGGTTACATGGAAACACTACACGGATAAAGACCGCCTCGATGTGCGGCATGAAGTGGAATACGGGATTACCGACCGCCTGCAGGTGGGGTTTTATCTGGCCGATTGGCGGTATGAGAACGTCAAGGGCACCGACAGCGAAACCGACTACCAGGCGAGTGGAGCCGAGGTCATTTACCAGCTTACCGACCCGAACAAGGCCGTCTTCGGCAGCGCGGTTTACGGCGAGGTGCTGATTGGCGACGAGCAGGTCAAACTCGAGCCCAAGCTCTTGCTTCAAAAGAACTTTGGCCCTTTAATCGCCGTCTACAACCTGGTGCTGGAAGCCGAGTGGGAAGGCGAAGACTTGCGAAACCTCGATGACAAGGGCGGAGTCTGGGAAAACACGTTCGGACTCAGCTATCAGATCAACCCCAGCCTCTTCATGGGTATCGAGGCCCTGCATGAGCAGGAGTTCGCCGATTGGTCGGATGCGGGTGACCACGTGGTCTATGCGGGCCCCAACCTGTCCTGCCGCCAAGGCGCGTTCTTTGTCACGGTGGCCGGTCTCCTGCAGGCCACCGATGTGGATGGAGAGGCAGAGGCACAGGTGCGCATGATCGCAGGGGCCCGCTTCTAATGCACAGCGCTGCCGGCCGTCACAAAAGACGTGTTCGTTTACGGACACTGCTGCTTGGAGCCGCATTTGCGTGCGGAGGGTGCTACACACTCGAGCAGGCCGTTCCGCCCGTGGCGTCTCTTGTCAGGCCCGCCGGACAGGAGACGTTGATTTTAGACCGCGGACGCGAGATTTACCTGACGTCCTGCGCCAAATGTCACTCGCCGGTGCCGGTTCGATCGCACACGGCCGAGCGATGGGACGCGCGGATTATCCCGAAGATGGCCGGACTCACCAAGCTGAACGCGGAAGATACATCCGCTTTGCGAAGCTACGTGCTTGCCGTGCTCAAAGAACGCGGTAAGGATTGACGAGTTTATGCGTGTCTTGTAATTTTCAGCCCGCCTCTGGGGAGTAGTCGCTCTTCTCTTGAAGAGGCCTTCGCCAACATACTTGACCAAACGGTCATGGCGCAGGCGGCCTTATGCTTGACGAGACCATTGATCACAGAACCTGTGCGCTGACCGCGGGCGAGATTAAACACGCCTTGGCGACCGCCCACCGGGATACACAGCCGTTGGGCGTGCAGCTCGGCCCCGCTGGACGTGTGTGGCGGTCTTGTGGAGGGTTGGCTTGTGCCGTAGCTCGCAGAGACTTCCTTTTTCTCGCTGGTGGATGGTTGGCGGGGTGGTCATGACTGGTAACGGGCGGATTTGGCGTCTTGCTTCTGGGGGAGAGTGTTTCGACATTTCGGCAATGTTTCGGCAATCGTTTCGGCAATCGTAGCGGCCAAACACTCGCCTTACCATACTTGAACAGGGAAGGGTGAGACAGGTCGTATAAACAAGAAACCCCCGTAAACATAGGTTTTTACGAGGGTTTATCGCTGTCAAAAGGTGGTGGGCGGTGAGGGACTCGAACCCCCGACATTCTGGGTGTAAACAAAAACGCTTGATTCTTAAAAAAGTGATAATAAGTCAATAAATTAACAGTATAGTCGAGGTATAACGCCTTTTTAAAACCGGAGTTTTTGTCGGTGTTTTTGTTTTTCGCTTGATTCCTGTATCCTTCGGCCACATACTTAGACACGTTGAAACAGATACCGGAAAGCGGAGGTGATTATGGGCCTCGCAATACGCAAAGACAAGCAGGGGAAACGGTATCCCACCTGGTTCGGGGAGTTCCGCGACCTGAACGGTAAACGGGTCTGCCTGGACCTCGAGGTGCCGATCGAGGGCACGCCACCCGTCCCGTTCTCTCTCAAGGCCGAGGGCGACGCGGCTTTCGAGGTCTCCCGCCAAACTGCCAAAACAGAACTGGACAAGAGGAAGGATGACGCGCGGCACAAGGGTGCCGACATTCACCGTGTCGCCAGGCTGATCGAGATGAAGACCGGGGCGCCGGTGAAGTACGCGCGTCTTGCCGACCTTCCCGCATTGTGGCGGTCGATTGACCGGGAAGACGGACAACCGACCGATAGCTATCTGAAATGGTGCGATTCCGTTTTCCGCCGTTTTTCCGCCGCCGTGCCGTGTGACTATCTTTACGAGGTGAAGCCGGAGCACATATCGGCTTTCCTCTCCGACATGCGCAAGACCCGCACTCATAAGACCATCAAGGACATGACCACCTTGGTCCGTGCGGCGTTCAACCGTCTTTTGCCCGTCGGCGTGCAGAACCCCTTCGGGCAGACGATCCGGCGCAGGAAGGCGGGCAATGCCGTCGAAGGCGGCACGGTGGCGCGCCGCCCGCTGACCGAAGAGCAGTTGGAGACCCTATTCGAGACCGCCCGCCCGGACCCCTTCCTGTATCCGCTGGCCGTGTGCGCGGCGTGTACGGGCATGCGCATCGGGGATGTTTGCCGCCTCCGCTGGCAGTCGGTCGACCTGCGCGAGGGATGGGTGCGGGTCGCCACTTCGAAGACGGGGGCGGAGGTCGAGATCCCGATCTTCGACAGGCTGCGGAAGGTGTTTGAGGCCGCGCTGGCCGACCGGAGGAGTAGCCCCTACGTGTGGCCGGCCGCCGCTGCCATGTACGACGGACTGACCGCGAACCGCAACCCGACACGCATGGGGATTTACTACCGGGGCAAGGCGCTGTTCGCGCGGGCCTTCGCCACGCTGCCGGTGAAGGCTCCCAAAAAGGCCGCCGCGGCGCCTGCGCGCGCCGACCTGTCCGCCGCTTTCGGAGAGGTCTGCGAAGCCGTCAAGGGACGGTTTGAGGGCGTCAAACGCGACCGCATCCTGGATACCCTCTCACGTTACGCGGGCGGGCAATCGTATCGGCGGATCGAGGCCGAGACCGGACGGCAGCGCGGCCAAACGTCAGAGGACCTGCGGGAGGCCGAAAGGGCGTCCGACCTGATTTTCAGAAAGGGAGCGTCCGTCAAATCCGGCAGGGACCTGAAGACCCTTATCGATAAGACCAGAGAGAAGCGCGATCGGGGTTGCCATGCCGCGTCCGTGTGGGGCTGGCATAACCTGCGGGGAACCTTCGTGACGATGGCGCTTAATGCGGGATTGCCGTTTGAGACGGTGGCGAAATGCACGGGGCACACGACGGCCAAGACGATCAGGGATCATTACTACAATCCCACACGCGAGCACACGCGCCAGGCCATGCGGCAGGTGGGGGAACGGATCGGCGGGAAGCCCGCCGCCGCCCTGGGCGAACACAAGACCGACCGCGTGGAGGCGATCGCGGAGGAATTCAAGGGCATGACCAAAGCCGACCGCGTGCGGCTGGCCAAAATGCTGGGCAAGGCGTAACACAGAGGGGGGGAGAGCATGATAGATCCCAAGATGGCTTATTGGAAAGCGCTGGAAAGGAAGAACAGAGACTTGTTCTGGCGGGAACTTCGCGGGGAACAGACCGAGGAGGAAAGTGCGAGGCTGAATGAAATAACGAAGAGACTAGGCACGACGAAAGCCCATTTTCTGTGGTGCATGTGGCACATCGCTTATAACACTGTTCGACATAAAGACCGCGAAGCAGGCCTGCGTAAGGACCCACATGCGGACACCGGCCCGAAGGAACCGGTGGGCCAAGAAAGCGATCCTGACGGGCCGGCCGGCCAAGACATGAGCCCGGAGATCAATGACCTGCCAGAATTAGAAAACATGAATGAGGATGCCGCACTACAGACGCTTTTTGAGCGTATCGTCCTGCCAGATATCGAGATTATGTGGCTCCTCCAAGACCGTGACGCACATTATTACAGACTTGCAGATTGCGCGAAAAAAAAGAAAGACTACCGGAGGTGCCCCGCGGTCGACAACCTTGTCTGCCTGGCGCAAAATGGCAAACTGAACGTCGGGAAAATTCATAAATTAACACGCGCGGTTGCAGGGGACGGGAAACAATTCTCACCTGATGAAACGCGGGCGTTTTTGCAATACGCGGAAGATCGCGGCCAGACGCTTGAAGAGTTCCTTCAGATTCTGGTGGAAATCAACCGCTTCGTCGGTAAAACGGGTGAAGACGATTTCAATTGCGAAGATAATCATGCGGGGATGATCGACCGTTGCGCCCGTATCCCGCTGTTTCTTCCGGCTGCGTTTGCGAACATAGACGTCATGCGTACCCCGGACAGGCGCTATATGCTGGAGGAGATCATCGCGTTGCAGGCAGACGAGCTGAAGGCGCAAGCCAAGGGGCGCGGCACATGGCCCTTAATACCGGCGGTTTTGGTCGCGAAGGCCTTGATCATAAACTACTCCTCATTGTTGCAAAATGGAGACGCTGTCGGTGCCGACGGCCCGCCCAATGGCGGACCCACCGGCTACGGGGCGGGTTTCTTGTGTAGGTTCAAAGAGGCACATGAAGCGGCCAGCGTTCTGCTCAAGAAAGAACTATGCGAATCCCACGTGGAGAAGGCGCAGTTCGAAGCATTTTGCAGATGGCTCAGGGAAGAAAAGGTAAGGTTTCCCCCTGAGCTGCCATGGGATGCTCCGAAAGACCTCCGGGAAGGGAGGGAACTGCTGTTGGAAAAATTCGATCGGCTGGAAAAACCGCCAGCCGCAGCGCCGGCCGTGGCGGCAGCGCCTACGGTAAACCCGCCAGAGCCGCGAGCTAACACCGAAATGCAAGCGCCCGCGTCCGAACCGCCCGCGCCGTCAGCCGCCCTGCCCCCACCCTGCATTGTCGGCAAGCTGGTGATCCTCGAATGGAACAAGTGTCTCAAATATGGCGGGGAGGTTTTCACGATCAACGGCGATGAACGGTGGGACGACATTCGCGCTTTAATTGACGCGAACGGTGAATATGTAGAAATGGAAAAGGGCTTTCCGCAACGCTTCGCGCAAGGCGACGCAAAGCGTTTCAAAAAGGTTGCGATTGAAGCGCAGGGACCTAGAAGAAAAGGAACAGGCCGTTACAAGATCAAGCCTTAGAGCGTATCCACGCCAACGCCCAAACCAACAATCTTTCACACTGAAAACCCGGTAATTGCTGGTTTTTTTTCATTTATATTGGTAGTTGCCAACGACTAAAGCAACTACTTATTGTGAGCTTTTTCCCTACTCATGTATAAGCTCGCCTGTCGGGCCACGGTGCGCATGGTGCGCATGGTGCGAGCGACACTACTGAGGGTGCCATTATGATCATGAGTAAGGAACAGTTAATGATGAAACTGCTCACCGCCCAGCCCGAAATGCTGGCGCGGGTGGAAGCGCTGCTGGAGAACAGGCAACCGGAGACAACCCCTTCTGACCGTCGCTTGCTGACCTTTGGCGATGCAGCCGGGGCACTTTCGATCTCGCGCATGACTGTATACAGAATGGCGCGTGACGGGCGGTTGCCTGTTGTTGAAACACGGGCCGGGCGCCGCCGCATCCCGTCTCAGGCGCTGACCGCGCTGCTGCAGGGCGGAATCACAGGCGCAGCGGACAAGGAGGTGGGTCATGCGTAACCGCAAGGCGCAGAGCCGGCGCTCTTATCCGTCGCAGCGGGCCGACGCCCTCGAGAGGTTTGTGAGATACAACATCCCCCTTTCCCGCACGGCCCATCATATGTACGCGGCAGCCCGATGGCTCGAAATGGAGAAATCGGTCCTTTGCGGACGCGTGGTCGCGGGATACGGCGAGTTGGCGGCGGCGGCGCGGATTGACGAGGACAGCGTCAAGTCGTCGCTTCTGGAAATGCAGGAAAAGGGTCTGATGGAGGTTAAGATCGGCAGTCCGATCAAAAAGGACGCCAAAGCCACCGAATTCCGCCGCCTCGACCTTGCCGAAATCAAGGCGCGCATACCGCCGGACAGCGACGCGCGCAAACTCGCGAAAGCGCTGGCCAGCCGGCCCTTTGATTTCGAAGGGGAGCTGAAGCGGCCGTGCTGGAATGCGGGACACACCGGACGGGTCTGCTCCAAGCATCCCAACTTCCAAGGTCTGCCACCGGGCAGGCGCGTGCAGGGGTTGATGCGAAATGTCGGACCGGACCAGATGCTGGTCTGCGCCGACATCAAGCAGGCCGAGCCGACCGTGACTAAACACATCTTGGGGTTTCCGCTGGAAACCGACCTGTACGCGCTGCTCATGGAGGCGGCCGGGGTCGATAGACAGAAATCCAAAGACATGCTCAACGCGCTGGCCTACAGCAGAAACACCCTGGGGTTCTTCTCGTATTGGCCGGAGCGGGCGCAGAGTGACACCAAATTGCGCGCGTATGCCGATCACCTCCACCGCTATAAACAGTCCCTGCTGAAGGAGGCACGGAAGAGCAGGACCGTCACCACGCTCACGGGCCGGAGGGTTGCGGCGGAGAAAGGCATGCGGCTGCACGCGGGACAGCCTTTCAACTGGAAGGTGCAAGGCACGGTCGCGGACATCATCAATCCCGTCTGCCTCGCGCTCTTAGGCTTGTCCAAGGTGGTCATTCCGATGCATGACGCCGTCTATGCGGTCCTGCCGGTCAGCTTAGGTACAGAGTACGTCGCTGATCTGATCACGGAACGCGCAAGCGAGATCGGTATTGCCGTCAAAGTGCAAAGCGAGGTCAAATATTCACGTTAGCCGTCAGGTTTTCCCATACAGTGCGGGGGGACTTGAAAGCCCTTAAGCTGTATGGGAAACCCCGTCCCAAATCCACATAGGAGCCAGGAATTGGAAACAAGAAACAAAATTCTCTCTCTTCTCTCTCTCTGGAAGGAAGTTGCAATCAAAATAAATGGTTAGGGGGCCCCAGACTAGTTCAAACCGTGAACTAGACTATCGTGCGGGGTGAGGAAGAGTAGTCCGAAATCAAGAGTGAACACGCCTGGTAAAAAAACCCAAGCAAAGATAAATAAACACGGTTAAACCAGGGTCAGGGTCAGACAGGGGGTCCGTTTCGAAAAGGGAGGGCCGAAACCACGTTAGGGGGCGACACTCTCGGAAGGAGGGTAGAAACCGGACAGGGGGTCGGAAAGGGGTGCCGAGGGTGCCGAAACCACCCGAAAGAGGCGGAAATCCCACGGAAGGAGGGTCGCAGCCCATCCGGAGAGGCGACGGCACCCCGGAGAGACGAAAACCCCTCGGAAGGAGAGTCGAGACCGGCGAAAGGGGAGTCGCGAAGGCGGAAAGAGGGTCGAAACTACCATCGGAGAGGCGGCGGCACCCCCCGGAGAGCCGAAACCGGCGCCAGAGAGGTGGCGGCACGCCCCGGAGAGACGAAACCGGACCCAGAGAGGCGGCGGCACCCCCACGGAGAGACGAAACCCCTCGGAAGGAGGGGCGACAGAGGTCCGCTGGACCGAAAAAGAGATCCCCGACACTCGCGAACCCCTCGGAAGGAGGATCGCGACCGGCGGAAGGGGAGTCCCGAAGGCGAAAAGAGGGTCGTAATCACCATCGGAGAGGCGGAGGTACTCACCGGAGAGACGAAAAACCTCTCGGAAGGAGGGGCGACAGGGGTCCACTGGACCGAAAAAGAGATCCCCGACACTCGCGAAACCTCGGAAGGAGGGTCGAACCGACCCAGGAGAAGCTAAAAAGGCCCGAAAAGGCAGGAAAACTCATCTCCGCGCCGAAACTAGAACGTTTGTTCTCTATCACCGGAAAACCACACAGGTAACACCAACCCGACGGACGCGAAGCCGCGCAATGACCCTCGTTTGAATGATTTTCCGGTCAAAACCATCCCCGCCCCCCTCGGTCGCCGCCCCCCACGCCCGCAAGATAGCGGGCGGAGAAGGGGGGGCGGCTCCCTCGCACCGGTGCCGCCGCCGCAGGATAGCGGCGGGGGAAAGGCACCTTTATCGGGCTTCGCCCGAAAGAGATCCCCGACGCCGCGCACGGCCGCAGGATAGCGGCCGGAGAAAGCGCGGCTGCGCTCATCTTTCCTACTTCCGCCGGCGCTGAAGCGCCTATGAGCGCTCCGAAACGGACCCCCACAACTCACCCCGCCCCGACGGCGGCGCACGCCCGCAGGATAGCGGGCGGGCACTGCGCCGCCTCTGTCGGCCCGCGCCCCGCGCAAGATAGCGCGGGGCATGCGGGCCTCTTTGCCACGCAGGGAGGGAGTGTTCTGGCGTAGCCCTCGCCGGCCAGCGCATCGCGACCGGCGCACATGGTCGCTCGTTCCTCGCTCCATGGCGCCTCTCGCCGGCCGCTGCCCCTCCCCCCCGCCGCACGCCGCGCGGATAGCGCGGCGGCGCTAGCGCTGCGGCGGGGACCGCCCGCAGGATAGCGGGCGGAGATGGGAGGGGCTACGCTAGCCAGCGCCCCGATTGGCTGAGTCCGTACCGGAGGGTCTACATCCCTCGGGGCGCTGGCTGCCGGCTCGTCGCCACGGGTAAAGGCTAGGGGGGCACATCCCCCCAAACCCCCTTGCCCACGCTACGCGCACGCCGCCTCTGCCGCGCCGCCGATTCGCCGCAGGATAGCGGCGGCCGGCCCGCAGGATAGCGGGCCGGCTGGCGGCGCGTCTCGGCGTCGCGCGCTCCGCTCCAGCGGCCCGCAGCGTCCCGCCCTGGGGCAACCTCGGAGCCTGAATACAGTCTCCTCGGCGGCTCTGGGCCGGGCGTCCGTCTCCGCTTGAAGCCGGAGCCGGCCGTGCCGTCCCGCCGCCGTCCCCGGCGGTCCGCATCGGCGGGCCTTGCTCCCCAGAGGGTCACATTGCCACGGGCTACGCTCCGCTCCGCAGCGGCGGGGGAAGTTTCCCCCCGACCCCCTCAGCGCCCGCGCACCCCGGACCCGGACCCGCCCGTGACCGCCGCCTTGCCGCGCCCCCCCGCCAGTCTCCCCCCTCCACCCCCCTCTGGGCGACCCCCCCCAATTAAGGCACGCTAGGGGGGGGAGACTTCGGCGGGCGTCGCTGAGGCTCCGCCCGCTTTGGGGGGACCGCGGCGGCCGCAACTCCACCATGCGGCGGCCGCCCCTGCGGGGCTGCGGCGGCGGCACGGGACCACGGGTCCGGACCGGGGACGCGCGGGCTTACCCACCCGGCGGCCTTCGGCGGCAGCGCCGCCTCGGCCGCCTGAGACCGGAGGCAGGCGGCACACGTGCTGCGCACCGTTGCCGCTTCTCATCGACCCAACCGGCCCGGACAGGCGGACGCCGCTACGCGCCGCCCGCCCGCCGGCCGGCCCCCTTCCCGGACCCATCCCCAAGCAGTTGCGGCAGCGCTCTCAAGCCCCGGTAAGAAAAATGAAACCAGCCCCAAGTGGCAGGCGTAACGTCCAGATCCGTGAACGTCTCTGGACGGTTACGCCGTCCCGGACCCGGCGCGACGGCGGCCGCCGCTACGCGTCGATCCGCCGCCGCAACCCAGCCGGCCGCCTGCGGCGTCCGGAACCGAAACCAACCCCGACCGGCCCAGCGGCCGCCGCTTCGCGCCGCCCGCCCGCCGGCCGGTCCTTCTCCCGCGACCCTCATCTCCAGCAGTTGCGGCAGCGCTCTCAAGCCCCGGTAGATGAACGGTAGAAAACCGGTAGAAGAATGGCAGGCGTAACATCCAGATCCGTGAACGTCTCTGGACGGTCCGCCGTCCCGGACCCGGCGCGGCGACGGCCGCCGCTGCGCGTCGATCCGCCGCCGCAACCCTGACCGGCCGCAACCCGGCAAAGCCGGGCAGCGCCCGGAATCGAAACCCACCCGCCCACCAATGGCAGGCGTAACGTTTTGATCCGGATACGTCTCAAAGCGTTACACCGTACCGGACCCGGCGCGGCGACGGCCGCCGCTACGCGTCGCTCCGCCGCCGCAACCAGCGGGCCGCCGACATCCACACAGCCGGAAAAGAACAGCGGCCCGAAACCACACCGTCCAAAAACAAACCCCCCCAGCGTCAGCCAGGCGGCGCAGAGCGCCGGCTTGGCTTCCGCTCACCAGTGGCAGGCGTAACGTTTTGATCCGGATACGTCTCAAAAAGTTACGCCGTCCCGGACCCGGCGCGACGGCGGCCGCCGCTGCGCGTCGATCCGCCGCCGCAACCCTGACCGGCCGCAACCCGGCAAAGCCGGGCAGCGCCCGGAATCGAAACCCACCCGCCACCAGTGGCAGGCGTAACGTTTTGATCCGGATACGTCTCAAAACGGTCCGCCGTCCCGGACCCGGCGCGACGGCGGCCGCCGCTGCGCGGCGATCCGCCGCCGCAACCCTGACCGGCCGCCAAAGCCGGCGGCCGGCACCCGCAACCCACACGCCCACAAGCTCACGCGGCCGCCGCTGCTTCGCAGCCATACGCGCGCGGCCCCTTCCGCGGGCTTCACTGCTTACGCGCATCCGGCCCGCATACGGGACCGTCTGCGCTACAGCCGCTCGCCCGCCTCGCGTCCGCGCGCGTACGGTCACCGGCGGTCGCTTCCGCGCTTGGCATCCGGCCGGGAGGCGCTCCGTCCGCCGTCCTCAGTCGCAAGCTCCCTGCGGCGGCGGCCGTCGCGTCCACCGGCCCGGTCCCCAACAAACGCGCCGGGCCGGAGGACGGCCCGCCGCTCCTGACTCACGCGCCCGCCGCTGCCCGCTCGCTCACCGCGCCGGGATACCGTCGCATCACTCGCGGACAGCCATACCGCTCCGGACCCGCCTCGGCTCGCCCCGCGCCCCAGGCGTCCAGTCGCCCGGATTACCGGGCTTGGTGTTGCCGCCGGGGCGCGCTCGCCTCCTTGGTCCGTCCCGGTACGGTCACCGGCGGGCGCTTCCGCAGCGTGCATCACGGCGGCCAGCGCGCAGGCCCGCGCCGTCGCAAGCTCCTTTGGCGGGCCTTGCGCGTTCGCCGCCGTTTCTCATCCCCAGTGCGGCGGCCGCCGCGCAAGCGCGGGCGCCCGCCGCGGTCCCTTCCCGGACCCATTCCCCAGCAGTTACGACAGCGTAAAGAGAAAAGACAAAGTAACGACCAACCCGAAACCCATTTGGGGAGGGTGACACACCCCCCCGCGGCGAGCTTCCCCGGCCGGCTACAGCCGGGGCGATCTCGCCGACTCCCCCCGATACCAGACGCCCCAGCCATGCAGCCCGCTCACACGGGCGGCGCGTGCGATGCACGCCAGACCGGCCCGGAACCGGCCCGCCCCCGCGGCGTTAAGTTGAGATACCACCCGGCGCGCGCGGGGGCGGGCCTTGCCGGCCGGTGCCCCTCGCAAGCTCGTTGCAACCGGCCGCCATCCGGGCCGGCCCGGTCACCGCCGCCCGTTTCCGCAGAGGCATCAATGGTGGCCAGCGCGCAGGCCCGGACTACCGGCCCGTGCGCGTTCGCCGCCCTGTCAAAACCCCAGTGCGGACGGCCGCCGCCGCTGCGCGTCGATCGGCCGCCGCCTTCCGGGCGCGCGCGGCGGCAGCCTGTCCGCCGGGCAGCGGTCCAGGAGCATGGATACAAGCCCCGGCCCACCACCCCGCCGGCCCGCCGGCTCCCGCCACAACGCGCCCGCCCAAAGACAATGTAATCTACCGCGCCGGTTAAGCGCGGAAGACCTCACTCGCGCGTCCGCACCCCACGCGCCACGAGCGGGCTAGTCTGCCACCCGCCCGGCAAGTGGCGCTTAGGAGGCGGAGGCCGCTCACTCGGAAACAGGATCAACGCCGCCGGGTTAAGGCGGCTCTACAACTCCGCCCGCTTCCCGTTAGCGGGGTTCCGCTGCGCGTCAACCCTGCGGGGCGTGGCGTGTAGCAAACTCACGCTCACGCGGGGTTTGCTACACCAACACCGGCCATGACCAAACCTTTGCCAGCCCTCGCGGACGCTCACACGCCGCCGGGGGACTCGGGACGGCGGCTCATCAGCACGGCGTTGCCGCAAGTGAGGGGGAACTGAGGGGGAAGGGGGGGGTGTCCCAAATTAGGGGGGTAGGGGGGGCGGAGGCCTCTGGCGGCAGACAGTAGTTTTGAAAATTCACACAGAAAATGGCACACATTTTCTTTTTTGGAATCCGCTTAAAATCGGCTAGGGCCAATCCGCAGTTTTAGCCGAAGAGAATGAAGGCGATACCGAAAACGTCCGCGGCTTCCTGCAGGGACGCCTGCAGGAAGTCTGCACCGCTGCCGCCTGCACCCCGGGCGCGAGGACGCCGGCGCGGTTCACGATGTGTGCTTCGTGAGCCGCGCCGCGGCGGAATTCAAAGCCAATGGCTTCGGCCTCCCCGTCGCCCGAACGCAATGGTAGCAATGAATCTCTGCGGGATCATTGTCCAAAGCTAATCTTTAGGAACCTTTTAACTATCTCGGTTTCATCCGGCCGAATTCGACCGGCCAGCGTTCTAAGTTCACCGAGGCTTATCGGAAGAATTCCCGCACATGCCACATCTTTACCCTCAACGTAGCACGCGATCAGTTCGCTGTTTCTGATCATTGCGCCATATACGTTTTGTGCGTCGTACTCTACTCCAACGATATAGGCATCGTTTCCCACAGCGTTCGTCCCAGACCACATCTCTTTTCCAGAAATAAGAGAAAAGCTCGATGGCGTAGATATGCACACTTTTAGGAGTGCGATGGCTCGGTCAACGTGGTGTTCGGCAACGGGTTGGTTGGATACATCACAGCCGATAAGACCGACGGCGATAGCTCCGGCGGTTAGTGTTACCAGTATTAATCGATGCATAGTGTTCCCTTCGTGCGTCGAGCCTCTAACGAATGTCAGCATCCAATCGCAAAACTCGGGCACTCCGCCCGTTACCTGCGCAGATCGCCATTAGGTGGAAGTTGTGGGTCGGATGAAGCGACCTTTGATAACCAATATCCTAAGCCATAAACAACAACAATTAATGCTAGTGACGAAAAAAAATCAAGCTTCGTTTTTACAGGAATCCATGCGACCATTAAACCAGCGAAATAGCCAATATCATAGCGTTTCATATTCGTCTCCTTGCTTCCAAACATGTCGGCGGCCAGACACGCCGCATAGCGGCGCCGTCTGCCCGAACGGATAGCCTGTTATTTTTTCTTCCAACAAGTGCAATCACTGGTTTTTTTGTGAATGTTTTCTGACCGCGCTTTACCCACGTAATCAATATTTGGTTCTTGGCTAATTATCTGTCCAATCTGCCCGTGTACCGTTAAAGTCACATTCTTATTATTAGGGTTGCAAAATTGACTGGCAAAAATAAGATACTCATCCGAAAATCCCTTGATGAGTTCGTTGATCACAAAATGGCTGTCAAAAACAAAACCGCTCGGGATTTCACCAATTATCGTTGTGATTGCTTTTTGCACTTTTCTCTCCTTTACTGGCTACCGTTGCACGACTCACGCCCATGTTCAGGCGGAACTTTGACATGTCCCGCGCAGTCCGTCAAGTGCGATGCATGTTTTTCTAAATCACGCCTTTTCCTAATAAAGAAACGCTTAAACACTAATTAACATGGTTAACTACCTCTGAACGACATTTCAGGGGGGGTGACACACCCCCCCGCGGCGAGCTTCCCCGGCCGAGTACAGCCGGGGTGATCTCGCCGACTCCCCCCGATACCCGACGCGCCAAATATAAAACCGTCGCGGGGACCCCCAGCCCCGCGCCGTAATGGCCAGCGCCAAAAGGCGCTGACAGACGCCGGTGCCGCGCCGCCATTCCCTCCGGCGCGGACGGCCGCGCGCATACGCGCGGCCTACCGGCTCCCCGACACGCGCCAAGGCGCGGAACGCCTGCGGCAGCGTTGGGCCGGAGCTTTCCCCCCCGGACCCTCCCAAGGGGATCGGCACAATACATCGCCGTTGCCGCCACTCAGAGCCGCGCCCGGCCTGATGGCCAGCCCCGCCGCACACGGTCACGCCAAGCCTTCGGATACTCGGCACGCCGCGGCTACGCGGCTTTGTCATGCCCGTTGCCTACGGGGCGGCCCATGGCAGGCGGCCGGCCCGTCTCGCAAGCTCGCCGCGCCGGCCGTTGACCCCATTTCCCTGCGGCCGGCCTTGCCCTCACCCGTCTCTGCGGCAACCTCAGTTTCGTTAATGGCTGGCCTGACTCTCTTCACCTCATCCCAACAGCAGGCGAGGATGAGGTCTCGAAAGTCAGGGCAGCATTATGAATACGAAACTTTACAGATTGCCTCAGGAGGCGGGTTTGAGTTTGGCGGCCACGGTGATGGGTGCCTCCGCCAATGAGGAATCGGAACTCAAAATCGAGCAGACATTTTGTCGCACCATCCCTGCCGCCCCCGGCTCCAAGGTCGCCGCCAGCCCCCGCTTTCCGATCCAATCCACAACCCCCAACAAAGGAGAGACCACCATGAACAGCTACGCCGAAACCACCCTGCGCGCCCTCGCCGCACAGACCCGCCGCACCCCCTACGAAGTGCAGACCCTTCTCGCCCTCGTAGCCCAGCGCGACGCCGAAGCCTCCAGCATCCCCGACGGCCGCAAATATGTGCTCGCCAACGGCGGAGAGCCCGCGACCGAAGGAGAGCTGGCCTACCTCGCCCGCCTCTGCCGCAACTGCCCGCCCATCCCCGTAGACCGCCCGCCCGATCCGGCGGACTTCAACGACTGGGAGGCCCGCTGCCCCCGCGTCGACCACCTCTAACACCCAGCGCCCGCCCGTGGGCCAGTACGCGGGCAGAAAGGCCACCATGAACACGATGTTCACCACCCTCGGAGCGCAAGCCGAATTCACCCAGACATGGAACGCCCTGCAAGCGTGGCTCGAAGAGGTGAACATGCTCGCCCACCGGCACCACCCGAACCGGACCCAAACGCTGGAAGCCCTCAGCATCTCCAAGCACCTGCTCGACAAGCTGGGCAACCAGATCGACCACGCCATCACCGCCGACTAATCCCGGCGCCCGCCCGTGGGCATCGTACGCGGGCAGAAAGGCCGCCATGAAAAAGAGACAGCACACCGTCACCCTGCCGCCCGCCGAGCCGGAAACCCCCGCCGTCGAACTTGAATCGGCGACGACCCAGCCCGACCGGCACCAGACCGCCACCCGCGAGGAAGCCATGCTCATAGCCCTCGACTTCGTGCGCAGCTACGCCAACCACTGGGAGCAGCCCGCCGCCGAGATCATAACCACTTTCGCGCAGACCGAAGGCGGATACTGCGGGACCGGCGTGAGCTACGCCTACAACCGCCGCGGCTTTTTCGTGGGCACCTTCGTGACGCTCAGCAAGCCCGAAGAGCTGCCCGGCGTGTTTTTCTTCCCGTGGGCCGAAGTCAAAGCCGCCGCCATCACCGGAGCCGTCCAAGCCGAATTCAATCTCGTGTGACCGAACGCCCGCCGAGCGGGCAGACCGGAGCCGCCATGAAACACACCAGCCAAGAGCAGAAAGCCATCGAAGCCGCCCGCGCCGCCGAAGACCTGCCTGACGCCGAGTATGTCGCGATCCGCAAGACCCCCAGCCAACAGCGCACCATCGCCCAGCGCCGCGCCCTGCTCGCAAGCGACCTGAAGCGGGCAGGGGAGACGTTCGAGAGCCGCGAGCGTTCCAACGACCTTTACCACCACTACCTGAAGACCGGCGATACAGCCGAGGCCCGCTGGCACGCGCCCTCCCCGCTCCTGACCCCGACCGCCGCGATCCGCCGTGAACTGGTGGAAGCATGGAAAGAGCTGGCCGAATTCGACGCCATGCCCTTCGCGCCCCACGTCGGCCGCGAGCCCAAACGCTGGCTCAAGACTGAACGCTTCCACCGCCTCATGGAGATCCAGCGCGAGATCGAGCGCAACGGCGGAAAAGTGCGCTATGTCCAGCGCACCCCCCGGCAGGAATCCATTTACGCCCGCATCATCGCGAGCGACCAACGCAGGAACAACCACGAACCCCAGCAGCTACCGCTGGAAGTCTGAAAGGAAAACGACCATGAACACACCCATAAGCTACTACTCCTACAGTGAGGAAGGACTGAAAAACGGCTCCTTCGCCCGCCGCTCGAAATACGGACTGGGCCTGTTCACCCTGGGCGACTTCATGGGCATGATCGAGAACGTACCCGAAGGCTGGACCCAATTCGACACCGCCACCGCCCAGAGCCTCGTCACCCAATGCTGCCACTAAACTCAGCGCCCGACCGTGGGCCTCGTACGCGGGCAGCCGGTTTGACCAAAAAATCCGGCGCGCCCGTAGGGGGCGCGCCACACCCGCCCGGCCAGTCTCTCCGCCTGCACGGGTGCCATGGTAAAGCCCGGTCCCCGCCCGCAAGCATAGCGAGCGGGCGGGGGACTCCCTTCGCCCTCTGCCCTCGGTCCTCAGTCATCCCCTCTAATGCACTAACGCAATAATGAACTAAAGCACTTCTTCATCCGCCCTCTCAATGCTATACTAACCCGCAGAAACGGGAAGGCGGTCCCTGAATTTGACCCGCATAAGCACCGCTTTTTCGTGGAGAAAACCGACAATGTGTTACCCTATCCTTCCTCCAAAATGGCTTATGATCAGACTGTGCGCACAGTCATTACGGCGCGGGGATGGGAGCCACTGCGCCGCCCGCTATTCTTTTTGCGAATAACACTAGTTACTAACAGCAACGTTTGTCGAGATTGGCGATAATTGTCAAGATTCTTTAGAATAGAGTCAGGTAATTCTATTTCAGGCAGTGTGCCCGTTCTAAGAATTCTACCAAACACGAGGAGACACATGAACCTTATTTCAAAACTGTTCAACCAGAGTGGCAATCAGATAAAACATACACCTTGCAATGACAGTGTTTCTGAGAAACAGGTTAAAAACCTAGCTGCTGAGACCGTCTGGACAAAACTTTATACTAACGCACAAAGACTTCGAAATAGCGATTACTTTAATGCCTCGATTAGGAATGAGTCCTCTATTATGGCTCAACAAGCTTTGCAAATGGCAGAGCAAACGTTAGGTCCAAATCATCTAACTTTAGTGGAGATACTAATGTTCATTGCAAATTGTCACAGTCATGAGCGTGCTATTTGCGAACCCTTATTCAAACGCGCTCTTGCTATACAAGAGGAACATCGTGAATATGACCAGCCACATTTCGCAAGCAACTTGCATAAGTATGCAATCTACTGTGTTGGCAACAAAGAGTATGATCTGGCCGAAACGGTCTATATTCGCGCTATCAATATGTTTGAACGCAACCTCGGGCCCGACCATCCAGATTTAATATTTTACTTAAATCAATTAGCAGAACTCTATGTCAAGCAAGGCCAGTGCGCACAATTGGAAACCATACTTTATCGCATGATAAATATAATAGGGCATAACCCCGATCCGGCATGTGACAAAACGCTAAGTTTTGATAAAACCTTAAGATTCTGTGAACTTAATTTGCCACGTATTTATATCGTACCGCTATTTGAGAATATGTTGTCAACACAAGAGAAAATGGTTGGACCTAACGATCAGCGATTATTATCTTGTCTTTACGCCTTGGCAAGGGTGAGTCAGAAGGAGAAAACTGTATTATTGTACGAGCGGGTTCTTGCAATTGAAGAAAGAATGGAGACTGGTGCGGATCATATAAATTTGGTTAAAATTCTAGATACACTTGCCCAAGAGTGCAGAGATTTAACCCAATGTACGAAGATCACATTATATTATAAACGGGCTTTAGAGATCACATGTAAAACATACGGTAGTGATAACATAGAGACTGCTTATCGCATGCAGATTCTCGTTCGTATTTATATGCACACAAAAAACTATGAGTTAGCTGAGCCACTTGTAAAAGGTGCTTTGGAGATTTTTGAAAAAACATTCGATAAAAATGACGGCAATGTAGTTGGTACAATTAGCGAAAGTATTACATGTGCTACTACAATTGCACAGTTTTATAGACAGAGCGGCAAGGATGAGGAGGCTAATGAACTTGAAAAACTGTTAAAATTTTGGACGTATTGGACGCAACCCCGTATTAAGTTGCGTTAACCCATAAGTGTAAATGAAGGAAGATAAAAATGAATGGAATATGTGTCCGTTTAGTTGTCGGCACGTTAGGGGAACTTCTCGTTCAAGCGCGTCTTTTGCAATACGACGTTCAGGCATCTCCTCCGCTGAAGGACAGCGGAAACGATCTGATTGCTATTCGCGGTTCGGTTATGCGCGCCATTCAAGTGAAAACGACCGAAAGCGGCGTCTACGCTCTACCCGAAGAAGGAACGAAGTATCATATTCTTGCCGCTGTCCGACTCGTAGGAGGTGGGCGCGATGTTTTATTTGACAGCTGCGAAGTCTTTTTAATTCTGAAGGAAGAGCTTCCCGGTCTTCCTCGTAGTTTTAATCAGATTGGGCATCTCAAGCTCTCGCAAGAGCGAATTGACACTTTATTTCCACCGGACTAAGAGTAGTTTGATAACGAACAGATACGCGATCCTTCCGTTACATGCCTCCTTACGGCCCTCACGCGCCGTCCATACCGCCCACGCGCAGATAAAGCCCTTGGCCGAGACGCTCCGCGCGCAAAGCACTGGCCGTTCCAGCTCCGAAGCCACATCGCCCGTGTAACACGGGTCAACGCGCCCGCGGGGGCGCGCCGCCGGCCAGTCGCCTGGGGCCCCTGGAAAATGTAAATTCCCCCGCACCGCCACAGAGCCGAGCGGGGGAGGGGGCAGCCGTCCTTGTAACCGGGCTACCGTCTGCAACGGCCTGTCTTGATATGTAGCGTTTTGATCACACCCAAGCGTCCCAAACCCATCCAGTTAATGCCGATTTACCGCTGGCAATCGCCCCCATGCGGTGGTAAGGTATGCCCTCAAGATGACCGTGTATCGCCTCGGGAAGGTGAATGCGGGCCAATCGATGTTTGACGCTACGCATGAACCTGACCGACTATCACGCCAAATACTACGCTTACGAGCTGACGCGGAGGTGTCCGTCGGATCGCGTGGAACGGATCGCGTCCACGCTGATGGACGCGCAGGTCGATCTGAATCCGCATCAGGTGGATGCCGCGCTCTTCGCCTTCCGGTCGCCGCTCTCCAAAGGCGCGTTGCTGGCCGACGAGGTCGGCTTGGGAAAAACCATCGAGGCCGGTATCGTTCTGGCCCAGAAATGGGCTGAGAAGAAACGGAAGATTCTTCTGATCATGCCCTCCAGTCTCCGGAAGCAGTGGTATCAGGAACTTCAGGACAAATTCTACCTGCCGTCGCAGATCATGGAGTCGGGCAGCTTCAACCGGGCGGTGAAACAGGGTTCCGCGAACCCGTTTGATGCCGAAGTGATCGTGATCTGCTCTTACCCCTTTGCCCGCAATAAGGCGGACTTCATCCGCAAAGTGCCGTGGGATATCGTGGTGATGGATGAGGCGCACCGCCTGCGCAACGTCTATAAGCCGGGCAACAAGATCGCCAATGAGCTGAAACTGGCGCTCGCTCACGCCCCGAAGCTGCTGCTGACTGCCACGCCGCTGCAGAATTCGCTGCTCGAACTCTTCGGGCTGGTCAGTTTTATCGACGCGCATGTTTTCGGCGACCTCAAAAGCTTCAAAGCGCAGTTTTCCCGCCTGACCGGCGAAGACTCATTTGCCGACCTGAAGGAACGGCTGCGGCCGGTCTGCAAGCGCACGCTGCGGCGGCAGGTGCAGGAGTACATCAAGTACACGGAGCGGAGGGCCTATACGCAGGACTTCGTGCCCACCCCGGATGAAGAGATCCTCTATGAGATGGTTTCGGAGTATCTGCGCCGTAAGAACCTGATGGCGCTGCCCGCCAGTCAGCGCTCGCTGATGACGCTGATCATGCGCAAGCTTCTGGCCTCTTCCACGTTTGCCATTGCCGGTGCGCTGGACTCGCTGGCTAACAAGCTGGAACGGCGGCTGAAAGACGATCAGAAACGGACCGATGACGCCGCGCATGAGATCGAGGAGGATTTTGAAGCCTTTGCGGAGTATGCCGAAGAAACCGAGACCCCCGAGGAGGATGAGCCTCAAGCCTCGCTGACCGTTGAGGAAAAGGACGCGATCCGGCTGGAAATCCGCGATTTACGCGGCTTTTTTGAGCTGGCCATGCAGATCACGCAAAACGCCAAAGGCGAGGCGCTGCTCCAGGCGCTGAACGCCGGCTTCGCCATGGCTCGCGAGCTGGGCGGCGCTGAGCGGGCGATCATCTTCACGGAGTCGCGCCGGACGCAGAATTACGTTCTGAAACTCCTGTCCGAAAAAGGCTATGACGGCAAAATCGTGCTTTTCAACGGCACCAACAGCGACCCGATAGCCAAACAGATTTACACCGACTGGAAAGCGGGCAATGCGGGAACGGACCGGATTACCGGTTCGCGCAGCGCGGATACCCGCGCCGCGCTGGTGGAGCACTTCCGTAACAATGCCAAGATCATGATCGCCACCGAGGCGGCGGCGGAAGGGATCAACCTCCAATTTTGTTCGCTGGTGGTCAACTACGACCTTCCCTGGAACCCCCAGCGCATCGAGCAACGCATCGGTCGCTGCCACCGCTACGGCCAGAAGCACGATGTCGTTGTGGTCAATTTTCTCAATCGCAACAACGCGGCGGATCAGCGGGTGTTCGAACTGCTCTCCGAAAAGTTCCAGTTGTTCAAAGGCGTGTTCGGCGCGTCCGATGAGGTTCTCGGCGCGATCGAGTCCGGCGTGGACTTCGAAAAGCGGATCGTGGAGATCTATCAGTCCTGCCGCACGCCGGAGCAGATCCAGGCCGCGTTCGACGCGCTGCAGGCGGAATTGGGAGCGGAGATTGACGAGACGCTCAAAAACACGCGCCAGAAACTGCTGGAGCACTTCGATAGCGAGGTTGCGGAAAAACTGAAGGTGTATGAGGCGCAGAGCAAGGAGGCGCTCGACCGTTATGAAGCGCTCCTCTGGCGCATGACCCGACA
Organism: Verrucomicrobiota bacterium; assembly: GCA_023269675.1. Taxonomy (GTDB): domain Bacteria; phylum Verrucomicrobiota; class Kiritimatiellia; order RFP12; family UBA1067; genus JAHFSX01. The sequence goes on along the minus strand of JAHFSX010000006.1, from coordinate 22,205 downwards.
TCTGCTTGAAGGTCGGGCCGAGTTTGATGATGAATGTTTCTGCTTCACGCACAAAGCGGAAACCTACTGTCTTAAGGCGGGCGACAAGCATCGTGAGCTGCAAACCGGCCACCAGTACCGGCTGAACCACCCTTTGGCGCAGAGCTTGGTCAAAGAGGCCAAAGAGCGGGAACTGGAGTCGGACGAGATCGTTTTTGACTACAGCGGCAGCGGCCGGAACATCAGTATCATCAAGCCGCTGGTCGGTCAGAGCGGCATCCTGACCGCTCAATTCTTTTCCGTCTGTGCGCTGGAGGCGGAGGACTATATCCTGTTCGGTGCGCTGACAGACAGCGGTGAGCCGCTCGATGACGACCAGTGCCGGAGGCTCTTCGACCTTCCGGGGGCGGTGAACGCTTTCACCGCGATGAACACGAAGGACACGAAGGCGATTCTGGACAGAAAGCAGAAAGAGGTCATGGGGGAGGTCTCCGAGCGCAACGCGCAGTTTTTCGAAGAGGAGATGGATAAACTCGAAAAATGGGCCGAGGATGTGAAGCAGAGCCTGGAGATCAAACTCAAGCAGCTCGACGTGGACATCAAGATCAAAAAGGCCGAAGCCCGCAAGGTGCTTGAACTGGAGAAGAAGGTGATGCTTCAGCGCCAGGCCAAAAAACTGGAGTCTATCCGCAATGAGATGCGGATGAACCTTTTCCAGTCGCAGGACGATGTGGATCAGAAGAAGGAAGCCCTGCTTGAAACCGTTGAGGCCCGCCTCAAGCAAAACACCTTTTCGAAAGAGCTGATGTGTATCGGGTGGAAAGTCGTATGACCTTTAATGACAAACAGAAACCGTCACTGACGTGGATCGGCAAGTACGTACATTCAGTATTGGAACTGAGGATGCTGATTAAGAACGCGGGCATTGTGTTTTGTCCCGCCTACTTGTCCCCCCGCAGATGGAAGGCCCACTGATATGGCGACGAACAAAGACACTACAAGTAAGATTACAGTCTACCGCATAAAACAACAGATTGATTTCACATCAGCTCAGATGGGCGGTTACACCAAAGCCGCCGAGGGGCAAGAGCCAACGTCAGGTTACAGTTATCAGCTTTGGTTTGGGGATCAACCATCATATACTCCTAAATGGTTTCCCCCTTTCAGTCAGATAGCGAGTATTACGCCGAAAGCAAAGCAAGCAGGTTTTGTCTTGCTTGTGAACACGCAGAGTTCCACCTACGCGTGTACGGGCGGTTTGGGTTTCCATAAGCTCATTGAGTGCTTTTCGATAGAGCCACGTTTTGGAATTTTGATCGCGAAAAAAATACTGGCTGCCCATAATTTGAAAGGGCTCACACAGAAAGACGCAAGTGGCATTGTCCACAACCTTGACCGTGTTTTTAGAGGTGCATACAACCCGCAGGGCGATATAGACAATCTCCACCGCATTTTGACAAGTCTAAGGGCGTCATTTACCAAGACCAGTGCTAAATACACGACAATAGGATCCAGTATCAAAGCAAGCGATTCCCTTGCCGTTAACAAGGCAAGAGATTTCACCGGCATACTTCAGTTTGTCAAGGAAGTTGACGATCTCTGGGCAAGTAGTGCGGCAAGCCTATCTATTCCCGAGTTAGAGAACATAAATCACAAACATGAACAAGACTTGATTGATCGTCTGAATCAGGGGCTTGCCAAGACAATACGTGATGGAGCCGGTGCGCACGGCTCAGTGTGTAATCAACTGTTCCTTGACAATGTTGATATTGGGTATCTCCCGGACCGAGTGAATGAATATACAGTCTGCAAAGACCACAAGCGGCAGAGATGCGCATCACATGAGGAGGTTTTCAGTCATCTTGCGGTACTGCTTGCAGCTCACACCGGTGCAGAAGACACGCTCTATACGGAATTGGAGTCCGTCAAGGTCAAGATGCGTTTTGACGACGACACCAAGAATGCATACAAGTCCGTGCTCCATTACATTTGCGGCGATATTGTCTTGGATAATGAGGCGTACTTTATAAGCAATTGTTTGTGGTTCAGGGCCAACCCTGATTTCATTACTAAAATTAATGCTGAGTTGGATGAGGTGCGCTATTTGTCTCCCAACGACTTAGCCTTGCAGAGTTGGCAGCTCGGAGACGATGAAGACGTCTTCAATAAAAGACATACTGGAATTGGTCACATCTTGCTTGATAAACATTTTGTTCGCGTGCCTCAGGAGAGAGGGCCCATTGAGTTTTGTGATCTTCTGAGGATCAGTCAAAGTGATGTAAATGCGATTCATGTTAAACATGCTTGTGGTGCGGAGCTTCGCGCCCTTTTTGCGCAAGGATATGTGTCAGCACTGTTGTATGCTGAAAGCAAAGAGTTTAAAGCTAAGGTCGTCTCGGCTGACATCGACATGAAATCAGACTTGAGCAGTGGCGATATTGCTGCCCTCGCTGGACTTTCATTACGACTAAAGCGAGAATTCCAAGTTGTTTACGCGATCTATGATGATAGTTCTAGCCATTCAGCTGATAGCAGTTCCCCTGCAAGCGTTAGCAAAGTGCTTGGCAAGACACTTACGCTATTCGCAAAGATTGACCTTCTCGGACGGGTTCAAGCGATTCGATCCATGGGCTACAATGTGGCTTTGACCCGCATTCAACCGTATCCTTAATAGGATTTATGGCCTGACATGAACAAGAAACAGAAACTTGAACTGACGTGGATCGGCAAGGACGAGCAGCCGGTGCTGGAGCCGCGCATCCTGATTGAGGATCCGACAAAGAGCTACGGCGACCCGCACAACGAGAACATGCTGATCCACGGCGACAATCTCCTCGCCCTTAAAGCCCTCGAACAGAAATTCGCCGGCAAGATCAAGTGCATCTATATTGACCCGCCTTTTAATACGCAACAAGCATTTGAGCACTATGATGATAGTACGGAGCATTCGGATTGGCTTCGTCTGATACGAGACAGAGTCGTCATATTGCACAAGCTGATGACCCCTGAAGGAACACTGTTTGTACACATTGATGACAACGAACTGGGCTATTTGATAGTAATGCTTGATGAAATATTTGGGCGCAATAACAGACAGAATATTGTGACATTTAAGCAGGGCTCAGCGACAGGCCATAAAGCAATCAATCCTGGATGCGTCAATACGAGCAACTACATATTGATCTATTCAAAGTCCAAGCCTTTATGGAAGCCGAACAAAGTATACACTGGGCGTGGTCGTGATACGCGTTATGGACAATATATTGTCAACAAGATGGATGCTATTGAAAACTGGAAAATTGTGCCATTAACACGGGCATTTTCAGACTCACAACGCATCACAGAAAAGGCAGCGCGTAAACTTGTTAAAGAATCGCCTGAACTGCTTGAAGCATTTGTGTTAGATAACGCTGCGATGGTTATACGTACCGCACGCCCAGACTATGATAGTGTAAGTGCCGCGGCTAGAGAAATGATAGATAAATCAAAAGGTAATCCAGACGTAATCCTGAAAATGGAGCGTGATGGTCATTCAGATATGGTGTTTAAAAACGGAGAGCGAATTCTGTTTTACTCTGACAAATTGAAAATGGTTGATGGCAAGTACGTTGCGGGTGAGCCGCTAACAACGCTTTGGGACGACATATTGTCAAATAACTTGCACAATGAAGGTGGTGTAACATTTCCTAAAGGGAAAAAACCAGAGCAGCTTATCAAACGTGTTTTTGACCTTGTTACCTCCCGTGGCGATTGGGTACTTGATTCCTTTTCAGGTTCAGGCACAACTGGTGCTGTTGCGCATAAAATGGGGCTTCGGTGGATCATGGTGGAGATGGGGGAACACTGTCACACTCATATTATTCCGCGCTTGCAAATGGTGTGCGATGGTACGGATCAAGGTGGCGTTTCCAAAGCGGTCGAGTGGAAGGGGGGCGGCGGTTTCAAGTTTTACGACCTTGCGCCGAGCTTGCTGAAGCAGGACAAGCACGGCAATTACGTCATCTCCGAGGAGTACAACGCCGACATGATGGCTGCGGCAATGGCGAAACAGGAAGGGTTCACCTATGCGCCCAGCCAGGAATGCTATTGGAAGCAGGGCTTCTCGACGGAACAGGATTTCATTTTCACCACCACCAATCACGTCACACAGGCCATGATCGACTTGATCGCCGAGGAGATGGCCGAGGGCGAGCATCTCCTGATCTGTTGCAAGAAGTTCAGCGCCGGGTGCGACAAGCGCCATCTGAATATCCAGGTCAAAAAGATTCCCACCATGCTGATGGGGCGTTGCGAGTTCGGTAAGGAGGACTACAGCAGCACTATAGTTAACCTGACGGATGAGGCCACCGCCCCGGTTTTCGTGCCCCAAGGCCCGAAAGACGAGCCTTCCGGGAAAGGTACAGCCCGCACGCACGGCAACAAGAACCCGAACCAATTGGAGCTGTTCTGATGAACGCCAAAGCCAATTACATCCGGAGTCGGTTGAGCCTGCGCAAGCCGCAGGAGGAGAGCTTGGAGATCCTTTCCCGGCTCGCCGATGAACTGGAACTGAAGAAAAGCCCCGATCTTGCCGCCGAACTAGCCAAGGTCCACAAACTCTATCCGACCTGCTCCGATTTTGAGCGGTCGTTCCCCTCACTGTGCTTCGCGCTGGCAACCGGCGTAGGCAAGACCCGGCTGATGGGCGCGTTCATCTCCTACCTCTATCTCGAAAAAGGGATCAAAAACTTTTTCGTATTGGCCCCGAACCTGACAGTGTACAACAAGCTGATCACCGACTTTTCACAGCCGACTCACCCGAAATACGTTTTTAAGGGAATAGGCGAGTTCGCGACCCGCCCGCCGCGTGTCGTGACCGGCGACAATTATGAGTCATCAGGCTACAGCGATCTTTTCTCCGAGGTCACGGTCAATCTGTTCAATATCTCCAAGCTGAGCGCCGAGGAGCGGAAAGGTGAAAAAGAAAGGGGGTTGCCGCGTATCAAACGCCTCAGGGAGTGCCTGGGAGACTCCTACTTCGACCATTTGGCTAGCCTATCGGACTTGGTACTGCTGATGGACGAAAGCCACCATTACCGGGCTGACCGGGGGCTGGCCGTGATCAATGAGCTGAACCCGATCCTCGGTCTGGAATTGACCGCCACGCCGCAGGTCGAGCGGGACGGAGGTGCCGACAAGTTCAAGAACGTGGTCTATGAGTATTCACTGGCCAAGGCGATCCGCGATGGGTTTGTGAAGGAACCCGCTGTTGCCACCCGCAGGAATTTTGACCCGAGCGGCATTTCAGATGAGGAACTGGACCGGATTAAGCTGGAGGACGGCATCCGCATTCATGAGGATACCAAGAACGCGCTCGACATTTACGCCCGCGACAGCCGGACCGATTTCGTGAAGCCCTTCGTGCTGGTCGTTGCCAAGGACACCGACCACGCCGCCCAATTGAGGGAACTGATCCAATCCCAAGCCTTCTTCGAAGGTCGCTACGCCGACAAGGTGATGGATATCCACTCCAATCAGAAAGGCTCTGAGAAAGAGGAGAACATCCAGCAGTTGCTGACGCTGGAAGACCCGGACAACCGGATCGAGATCGTTATCCACGTCAATATGCTCAAAGAGGGCTGGGATGTCACCAACCTCTATACCATAGTGCCGCTGCGCACCGCGGCGTCCATGACGTTACGTGAGCAGACCATCGGGCGCGGCCTGCGCCTGCCGTACGGCAAGCGCACCGGTTCACCCAAGGTGGACAAGCTGACGATTATCGCCCATGACCGGTTTCAGGAAATCGTGGATGCCGCCAATGCGCCCGACTCCATCATTCGCAAAGAGAACATCATCGAGATAGACCCGGCCGAACTGAGTCAGCGCAAGGAAGTTATCACAGCGGCAACGGTTTGGCAGGAACGGCAACAGGCGCAGCAGGCGGAAATCGCGAACATCAAATCGCCGGAAGAGCGGAAGACAGCGGAGGTGACGCTTGAGGTGGAGCGTACGCTCTATCGGATCATGCCGTCGCTGAACACGGTCGCACAGTCCGTGCAGGATCTGAATAGGCCCGAAGTCAAGGCCGAGGCGATGCGCAAAGTCCGCGCGGCCTATGCCGGCGACCTTTTTGCCGAAGAGCGTGTCAAAGAGGCCGCGACACGGTATGAAGCGGTCATTGCAGGGTTTATCCAGCAGACCGTCGAGATTCCGAAAATCATGGTGCAGCAGAAAGGCACGGTCAAATCCGGGTTCCATGACTTCGACCTGGACGTGTCCCGGCTGAACTATCAGCCGGTTTCAGAGGAGATTCTGCGGATCGCCCTGCAGAGCAACATCGTGGACAGCGTCACAGGGTCCGGGCGCATCGTGCCCGACCGGCTAGACAACCTGATTGTCAACGAGCTGCTGAACAGGCCGGAGGTCGATTACGATGAGCAGTCGGAACTTCTGTTCAAGCTCGCGCGGCAGGCGCTCGCCAAACTGAACGCCTACCTGAAAGCGCAGGAGATCGAGAACGTCGTTCAATATCACAAGCGGGACATTGCCGGGCAACTCTACTCTCAGATGATGCCGCATTTCTACCTACAGGAGCCGGAATACGAAAAACCGCTTGTGTACGGTTTCGTGGAGATCCTGCCGCACAACTTCGAAAAACTGACGTCTGACGCCATCCACGACTTCAAAGAGACGATTCTTCCGACCTCGGCGATCCCTTCCAAAGTGTTTAGCGGCTTTCAAAAAGCCTGCCACACGCTTTACAAATTCGATTCCAAGACCGAGAAGGATTTTGCCAGCCTGTTGGAACAGGATCGCGAGGCGCTCAAATGGCTTCGCCCGGCCCGCAACCAGTTCTACATCTATTATGATCGTAACACGAAGCGCTATGAGCCGGACTTCGTTGTCGAGACCGCCAAGGCCATTTATATGGTTGAGACCAAGAAAGCCGGCGACATTGAAACCGACGTGGTGCGGAAGAAGGCTCTGGCCGCGCTCAACTATTGCGAAGGGGCCACCACATACACCACAGCCACCGGCGGCAAACCCTGGAGCTACCTGCTCATTCCGCATGACGCCGTCATGCTGAACATGAGCCTTTTGGGGCTTGCTACCAAACACACTCAGCGGAAATGAGTGCGTTTCAACGGGGGGTGCCTTTATGGCACCAACGGGATACATAAACAATAACGACTTTACAGGAGGTGATACAGTGATTGAATCAATTTCTGTTGCCGACGTTGCGACATTTGGCCGTACACCCGAAGCGTTGAACGGATTGTCCGACTTCAATTTCTTGTTTGGCTCAAATGGTACGGGTAAGACTTCGATCAGTCGGGTCATTGCAAATGCAGACGGTTTTCCGACATGCAAGGTCACTTGGAAGGGTGGAACAAAACTGCAACCGTTGGTTTACAATCACGATTTCGTAGAGCGTAACTTCAGCCAATCAGTAGAGTTCAAAGGCGTCTTTACGCTGGGCATGGATCAAGTCGAAACGCTCGCCAAGATTGATGAAGCAAAGGCAGTGCATAACGGCCTGATAGCAAAGATAGAGAACCTGACTCAGGGATTACAGGGCGTTGATGGCAACGGCGGCAAGATGGGTGAGTTGGCGAGCCTTGAGGCTGGTATTAAAGACAAGTGCTGGGTCCAAAAGCAAAAACACGATGCTAAGTTCCAAAGTGCGTTTGAGGGTTTTAGAGGAAGCTCGGAAAAGTTTAAAGCGAAGGTTCTACATGAGGTGGCATCCAACACAGTTACCCTCTTGCCGGTGACTGATTTGGAAATAAAGGCTGAGACCGTCTTCGGTCCGACTCCAACGACGGAACAACTCGTTCCCGCCATCGAAACCGCGAAACTCATCGGACACGAAGCCAACCCGATTCTGAAGAAAAGGGTTATCGGCAAGGAAGACGTCGATATCGCCGCGATGATTAAGAAACTCGGAAACAGCGATTGGGTCCGCGAAGGACGGTCGTTCTACGACATAAACGATAAAGTGTGTCCGTTCTGCCAACAGAGCACTACCGAAGCATTCGCCAAGAGCTTGAACGAGTATTTTGACGAGACGTTTGTGGCTGACAGTAAAGCAATCGACGACCTTGCCACCAACTACGCAACGGATGCTGCTCGGCTACAACAACAACTTGCGGCGATCATTCTGACGCCATCGAAATTTCTCGATGTGGCGAAGCTGAAGACAGAAAAGGAATTGCTCGACACAAAGATCACCCTCAACAACCAACACCTTGCCGGGAAAAAGAAGGAAGCAAGTCAGGTGGTCGAACTGGAGTCGCTGGGTAATGTTTTTACGGCAATCAACGAACTGATCGATTCTGCAAATGCGCAAGTTGCAATTCACAACAAGATGGTTACAAACCTAGCCGCTGAGCGCAGCACGTTGACGGCGCAGGTATGGAAGTTCGTGATTGATGAGCTCAAAACAGATCTCGCCGCCTATAAAACGACAAAAGATGGCGTGGACAAAGCAGTCAAGGCCATGACGGGCCAGAAAGAAAAGGCGACTGAGGAGCAACAACGAATATTAGCAGGAATCCGGGCTTTAGAAAAACAGACGACGAGCGTTCAGCCCACAATTGATGGAATCAATCAACTACTCTCTTCCTTTGGATTCCAAGGTTTCAAGCTCGCTAAAACAGCAAGTGGCACATCCTACAAACTGGTTAGATCCGATGGTTCTGATGCCAAAAACACGTTGAGCGAGGGTGAAAAAACCTTCGTCACTTTTCTCTACTTCTACCATCTGCTGAAGGGTAGCGAATCAGATAGTGGAATGACCACCGACCGAATCATCGTTTTCGACGACCCAGTTTCTAGCCTCGACAGTGACATCCTTTTTATCGTTGGCAGCTTGATCAAAGGATTGTTCGACGAAGTTCGGGCAAAAACCGGTCATATCAAACAAATCTTTGTCTTCACGCACAACGTGTATTTTCACAAAGAGGTAACCTTCAATCCCAACAGGCGTGCTTTGGCAATGAAAGAGGAAACGTTTTGGATTGTTCGCAAGCCGGAACTCTTGTCCAAGATTGAGAAGCACGCATCAAATCCGATCAAGACCTCTTATGAGTTACTTTGGTTTGAGGTCAGGAGCCCTGAACGTGCAAAGCTGACAATTCAGAACACCCTGCGGCGCATATTGGAAAACTATTTCAAAATCATGGGGGGCGTCGATCCCGATAGCATTTGTTCTATGTTTGAGGGTAAGGACAAATTGATCTGCAAGTCGCTGTTCTCTTGGGTCAACGACGGCTCTCATTACGCCCATGATGATCTTTATGTGACGGTTGACGACACAATGGTGGGAACTTACCTTAAGGTGTTTAGGGCAGTCTTCGAGAAGTCGGATCACCTTGCTCACTACAAAATGATGATGGGTGATGCATTTGTGGAGGTGCCTCCGGCTTGAATACCGCACGAACCTCTACGAATTCATTTGCAAGTACCGCATCGGTGCGACATTTTTCGCTGCTCGCCAGCCAATAGCCACTGCTGCACTGAATCCTGCTTGGTTGTCGCGGAAGTAATAGTAATGACGCGTATACGTAATGCTTTGGAACATGCCGATATCGCGCAGGGAGATCGAAAAATGAAATTCATTCACACGGCAGACTGGCAGATTGGAAAACCGTTCGCGGGAATCGCTGATGCGCACAAGCGGGCACTCGTGCATCAGGCTCGAATCGATGCGATCAAGCGTATCGGCCGCGTCGCACAGGAGAGCGGCGCGGAGTTTGTGCTTGTCGCGGGTGACCTGTTCGATTCGCCCAGCGCGGACAGAGGCACGGTATCGGCGGCATGCAGCGCGATCGGACACATAGGGTTGCCGGTCATCGCGATTCCTGGCAATCACGACCACGGGGGGCCGGGGAGCGTGTGGGATCAGGCGTTCTTTCAGCGCGAGCGCGATGCCCTCGCTCCGAATTTGCATGTGCTGCTGGAAGCCGCTCCGGTCGAACTGGACTCTGCGGTGATACTGCCTTGTCCGCTGCTGCGCCGCGCGGTCATGGCCGACACGACGGATTGGCTGCGGACGCCTGAAGCGTTTGCTGGGCTTTCGCCGGACAAACCGCGTATCGTGCTGGCCCACGGCAGTACACAGACGTTTTCCGGGGCGTGGGCGGATGATGAGGAGGGCGGCGGCGCTGCCAATGTGTTGGATTTGTCGCGGCTGGCCGTCGCGGAGATCGACTATATCGCTCTCGGCGACTGGCACGGTACCAAGCAGATCGACGCCAAGGCGTGGTATGCCGGCACGCCGGAACTGGACCGGTTTCCGAAAGGCGGTGAGCATGATCCGGGCAACGTCCTGATCGTGGAGGCTCGGCGCGGAGGGGTGCCGCAGATCACTCGGGTGGTTACCGCGCACCTGAAATGGAATGACATGGCCTTCGATTTTGCCGATGACGCGGCGCTGGACACGCTGGAAGAGCGCCTGACCGCCCTTGTGGGTTCGCGTGCGAACGAGGATCTGTTGCGTCTGACGCTCACGGGTTCGGTAGGCATCGAGGCCGCCAATCGGTTGGAGCAGATCATCGAGTCGCAGGAGGCGCGGTTGCTGCGATTGAAACTGGCAAACCGGACGCTGATTGCCCCGACAGACGCCGAGATTCAGGCCTTGACCGCGAGGAGCGGCGATCCCCTGATTGCAAGCGTGGCACGCAAGCTCGTGGCACGGACGTTCGGTGAAAGTGAGGACGCTCAGGTCGCCCGGATCGCTTTGCGGGAACTTCATGCGGCATGCACACAGGAGGTACGGTCATGAAACTGCTTTCAGCCACTGTGCGTAATTACCGCATTCACCGCGACGTGACGGTCAGCTTCGATCCGTCTCGAACCTTGGTCGGCGGCGCGAATGAGACAGGCAAGAGCACGCTGATTGAAGCCATTCACCGCGGGCTGTTCCTGAAGTCTACCGTGACGGGAGAAGCCCAGAAGAGCATGGTGTCGACGCTCTACAATGCTCATCCCGAGGTCGAAATTCACTTCACCGCCCAAGGCGCTGAATACATGATCAAGAAGCGTTTTAGCGGTGCGAACGGCAAGACGCAATTGACTCAGGTCGGTGGGACGTCCTGGCAAGGCGAGGAGGCCGAAGCGCGGCTGAATGCTCTGCTCAATGTGACGGACGTGGGCGGCAGTCGCGGCATTCTGGACCGCGTATCAGGGCAGTGGTCGCATTTGTGGGTGTGGCAAGGTCAAAGCGGAGATGACCCTTCATCGCATACGGCCGGACAGCAAGCCCAACTTCTACAGCAGCTCCAGCATAGTGGCGGCGCGGTCGCTATGCAGTCGGAACTCGATGGCAAGGTGGCGTTGCATTTTGGGGAAACTAGAGGACAGATATTCGTTCGTTCTGGCAACGCAAAAAGCGGGTCGGATCTCGACAGGGCTCAGACCGAAGCGGAACAGGCGCGTGTCGAACATGTTGCTGTTTTGGGTAGACTTGAGAGTTTGGGGCAAGCGATTCGGGACTTTGAAGGAGCGTCAGTCACCATTGAGCGAACAACCTCGGATCTTGGGAAACTGGCCGTGCTGATGGAACAGGTGGATGCGAAGATATCTCAGGCGGATGGGTTCCGGCGCATCGAGGAGCGTCAGGCGAGCGAGCTCAAGGAAGCGACCGAGAAGCTGGCTGCGTTGGAAAAAATCGAACAAAACATCTGCGAACTACAGGAGTCCGTTAGTTCCCTGCAGAACACCCTGACTCCGAAGCAGGAAGAGGAAGCACGCCTCATCGTGACGCTCGGAGAGAGCCGAGAGAGAACGGCAGAGGCCGAGCGGAAATATGACGAGTCCCTCAAAAACACCCGAGTAGTGAGGCTGCGAAGGGAACTCGCAGTTGCATGCGTGGGGTGGTTCGCGAAGGATGACCGTAACAGAGAGTTGACTTCGCGGCTGGAGCGGGCAAAGGCTCTGGGAAAAGAAATCGGTTTATACCGCGAGAAGCTGTCTCAGCTCGTTGCCATTGACCGGACGGGTTTAACGGCACTGCAAACTCTGGAGAGAAAGCAGGAGCAGGCGACCGCAGCCATGAATGCCATGGCAGCGGAAGTCGAAGTCGTTGCATGCAGCCAAACAGTGCGGGTCGGGGAAACTGAACTGTCCGTTGGTGCTCGGCGGATGGTGACCGAAGCCACAGAAGTCACTGTCGGCGATGTGTTGTGCATGAGGATCCACCCCGGAGGGGGGGACAGTTTGGCCAAAGCCCGCGAAGAGGTGCGTTTGGCGAAGGACAAATTGCAGCGTTCCTTGGACAAATACGGCTTGGAGTCGGTCGCGAAAGCGGTAGAGGTTGTGGCGATTAGGGCGGAATGGGAGGGCAAGGCATCCAAGGCCGAAGCGGCTCTTGAAGAGCTGGATGCCGATGCCCTGACAGAGGCTTGCGCCGCGGCAAAAGACGAACTCACAGCCACTGAGGCAGAGGTTGCTCGTCGCATGGAGCAGGTCGGAAATGCGGAACAACCGGCATCGCTAACGGACGCGAAAGCATGGCTGCTTCGCGAGGACAAAGCGCTTCACGACATTGAATCCGATGAAACCGGTGCGAAGGCGATTCGTGATGTCTTGCTGGCTGAGCAAAACCGCCTTGCAAACGGTTTGAAGGCGCAGCAGGACGCGATTGCGGCTGATGCAAAGATGCTTACAGGTTTTGCCGCTCAGCTGAGGATGCTGCTAGAGAACTATGGCGTTGATGACGCGCGTGCGAAGACGCTTGAGGGGGCCCGCACGGCGTGGCAGGGTGCGAGTGGCTCGTTATCCCAAACCCAGGCGGCGCTGGCTGCCTTGCAGCCCGATCAACTGGTTTTAGACCGCGACCGGCTGCAACGGGCGTGGCCGGCAAAGGAACAAGAGCGTCAGGATGCTGAAAAACGCCGTGCCGTAAGTCAGGCCGCGCTCCGTTCGGACGGTGCGGATGATCCCCATGCCGCACTGGCGCAAGCTGAGGCCAAGCGAGCTTCGGCCGAGGAGCATTTGTCGACCGTTACTCGCAAAGCGCAGGCCATCGCCCTGATCGACGATTTGTTCCAGCAGGAGCAACGCGCTTTGGCCGACCTGTTCTCGCAGCCTTTGGCCGAAAAGATCGGCGACTATTTGAAACGGCTATTTGGGCCGGAGGCGCGGGCTGTGGTGACCTTTGACGACAACGCCTTCAAAAGCATTAAACTTGTGCGCTCAAGCCAGGGCGGTGCCATGCCGTTCGATAGCCTGAGCGGTGGAACCCGCGAGCAAGTCGCGGCTGCCGTGCGACTGGCGATAGCTGAGTTGCTTGCCGCCGACCACGGCGGTTCATTACCCATCGTTTTCGATGACGCTTTCGCCTACTCCGATCCTGACCGCGTCAACACGATGCAGGGGATGTTGGATCTCGGCGCTTCGCGCGGGCTACAGGTCATCGTCCTAAGCTGCAATCCTTCCGATTATGCGGGTTTAGGCGCTCGCCCTGTAATGATTACAACTTAACAGAAAAGGAATTCGGTCAATGAGTAAGCAGGCACCGTTTACGATCAAGATCTTTGTGGCAGACGGCGATCCGGATGGGCTACGCGTGGTGGATCGGATCAATTGGTCCGGCAAAGCCCTGATGTTCCCGCGTGCGCTGTATCCGCAGGTTCGAAGCCGTGACGAGTTTAAGCAGACTGGCGTGTATCTCCTGCTCGGTCCGTCCTCTGACGGCAGTGGGGAAACGTTGTACGTCGGAGAGGGCGACCCCGTGAAGCCGAGACTAGAGGACCACTACGTGAAAAAGGATTTCTGGACGCGTGCGGTCTTCTTTGTGGCTCCAGGCCAGTTGAATAAGGCCCATGTGCAGTTCCTCGAGTCGCGGCTGGTCGACCTTGCTGGTGCCGCGAAGCGCATGACTTTAGACAACGGCAACAAGCCGACGGAGCCGACCCTGTCCGAAGCCGACCGCGCCGATTTGGAGGTGTTTCTCCACAACATGCTGGGCGTGCTGCCTGTGTTGGGTGTGCAGGCCTTTGAACAAAGCGCAGTACCCGGCCCCAGCTATCCGATGTTCTTCTGCAAGGGGCGCGGCGCGTCGGCCTCCGGCAATGATACGCCGCATGGGTTCATTGTTAAGGCGGGTTCACAGGCAGCCGAAGACGAGACGCCGTCGCTCAAAGGTTTTCCAATCGTCGGTAGAACCCGGTTAGAGCTGCTCAAGAACGGCGTCATGATTTCGGATGGCGGTACGTTCCGCTTCACGCAGAACTACACCTTTAATTCGCCCTCGTTGGCGTCGGCGGTCGTGCTCGGCCGTTCCTCGAATGGCCGCGTTGATTGGAAGGACGCGACGGGGCGTACGCTGAAGGAGTATCAGCAGTCTCAGACCGAAGGCTGATTGGGACGACCGGGATACTTGGGAGGACTTGATGGCGCGGCGAAAACGAAATGAAGGGCTGTTGGATGTTCTGGCCGAGCTGCCTTGGTGGGTGACGCTTGTTCTCGGCGTCGTTATGTTGTGCGTTCCGGCGCAGGGCAATCCTGTAATTTCGCTCGTCTGCTGGATGTTTGCCTGCGCCTGCTTTGTGGCGGCCTTAGTGGGAGCGATCAAGAGTCTGGTTCGTAAGTCGCTATTCTCCTCGGCCAATGACATCGAAGCCATCCGGGCCATGTCGTGGCGCGCGTTCGAAACGCTGGTCGGCGAGGCTTACCGGCGGCAGGGGTACTCGGTCGAGGAGACTGGCGGAGGCGGTGCGGACGGCGGCATTGATCTGATCCTGCGCGGCAAAGGACAGAAGACACTCGTCCAGTGCAAGCAGTGGAGGACCTTCAAGGTCGGCGTGAAGACCATCCGCGAGATGTACGGAATCATGGTTGCAGAAAATGCCGACCGCGTGATCGTCGCCACCTCCGGCGTTTACACGCAGGAGGCGCTAAGCTTCGCACGCGGTAAACCGATTGAACTCATGGACGGGAAGGCGCTGGTACAGTTGATCAGCGAGGTCAAACGGCAATCCGAGACAATCCTGACACCCACCTTACCGGCTCGCGTTCCTTCTACCGCTCCAGACGCTCCTCAAAAGACGTTGAGTGTCCAGACCCATGCCGCGCATGCTTGCCCGCGATGTGGCGCGACCATGGTTCAGCGGATAGCCAGGAAAGGTATCAACGCCGGTAATCCTTTCTGGGGCTGCCCGCGCTACCCCGCTTGCAAAGGGATCGTCAACGTGTGGTAGCCTGTACACTCACGCACCCTCGACCGCCGACGCAAGGCAGCCGCGCCAAACCGAAAGACTCATCCTTAACCAACCGCTCTGTAAGTCGAAAACGAAGGAATAAATCATGGCTAAGTTTCTGAACACAAGCGCCGCCAACTACTATCTGGAAGAACTGATCAAACAGGCGCGCGAACGCCTGATCATCATCAGCCCGTTTCTGAAGTTCAATGACCGCATCAAGGAACTTTTGATCGACAAGGACCGCATGAAGATCGACGTTCGGATCGTCTACGGCAAGAGCGAACTGGCACCGGCCGAGATCAACTGGCTCCGCTCCCTAGAGTTCCTGCGCACCAGCTTTTGTCAGAACCTCCACGCCAAATGCTATATGAGCGAGCAGGCGGCCATCATCACGTCGATGAACCTTTATGACTTCAGCCAGGTCAACAACAACGAAATGGGCGTGTTCATCCGGCGCGAGGAGGAGCCCGAACTGTTTCGTGAGACTTTCGAGGAGGCCCAGCGCCTGATCCGCGTCAGCGACCAGGTCCGTTTGTCCGCTGAGAAAGTTGAAGAGCCCGAAGAGCAGACGAATGGTGATGCTGCCGATGAGTATGACAAGCTGACAACGTCCAAACTCGCGAAAACGCTCGGCCTGAGAACCTCGGATCTCACTGACAGAATGATCTCTGCGGGACTGCTGATCCGCGACGGTGAACAATTCAAACTGACCGATAAAGGCAAATCGGCCGGTGGCGAATTCAAATTTTCGAAGAAATTCGGTCCCTATTTTCTCTGGCCGCTGAATTTCAAGATTTGAGAACCGGCTTTCCGGTCTTGCCCCGGCCCTTACTAGCCCGCCAGCGCCCGCTGCGCGTCCCGCTTGCCCATGCCGCGGATACCGGCGAAGGCTGCCAGCGTCCGGCTGCGCATCGCGATCCGGTCCTTGGCCTGCTCCCACTTCGAGACCGTCAGGCTCGACACGCCGATGAGCTTGGCCATCTCGACCTGTGTCAGCCCCAGCTTCGCCCGCAGCTTGCGCACCATCGGGCCCGTGGGCCGGATGCCCGGCGCCTGGCCGTCCCCGCCTTCCGGTGCAGGCACATCCGCGGCGCGCTGCGGCACGTCCTTCTGCAGGCTGCGCACGAGGCGCTTCAGATCGGCCACCTGGCGTTTGAGCTCGGCCACGTCGCCGCGCAGGGCGGATAGGGGTTTGCGCGTGACGCTCTGTGCGCCCTTGGCGATCGCGGCGCCGAGCACGGTATTTAAATTCATTCGGATTCTCTTTCGTTTTTATCCATCCGGCCCGCCGGGCCGGCTCACACGGGTTTGCCGTTGAATGTACTTTGCCGACCTACCTTTGTCAAGCACTCTGCTTCTGTATTGCATGTCGCCCCTGCAAGAGGGTAACGCGTCCCGAAGCCCACGAGCTGGTCTACCGGAGGGATGGGCCTCAACTCCGGCAGACGCTGACGAGGAGTGAAAGTGCCCCGTCAGTCTTGTTGATCCTGATCCGCGTGTTGACGACGTTTTCCAAAGGATCGGGCGGCAGAGTTTTTGTATCCGGAAAACAAAAACGCGGAGGGCGGCAAGGTCTTCAAGGGGAGACACGGGGCAAAAATGAGGGGCTCAGCCGGTTATCAGGGACACTTCAGGGGTGTTTTTGGGGCGCTGTTTTTGTCGCGTTTTTGTAGTTGTTTTTGTTTTTAAACACCTTTTTGCTCCTCAGGACACCGTGGGACACTGAAAGGCAGAATACACAAAAAACCGGTTTTTATTGGGCTTTTTCAATAAAAACGGGGTAAAAAGGCTGGTGGGCGGTGAGGGACTCGAACCCCCGACATTCTGGGTGTAAACCAGACTCTCTAACCAACTGAGATAACCGCCCTTTTAAATCGGCGGGCATTATGCCGCTTTCCGGGGGCGCTAATCAAGCGTGGATTTCGGAAGCGGATTTCGGAAGACGGGTGAGGTTGCGAGAGCGGGCGGTTCGTCCTTGCACACGGTGCAACATGAAATTTCGGACATGATTACATGATTTACATGATTAATAGTCAACAGAGACAATCACGATAATCATGTAATCCTGTCAAAATAACCGAAGTTTGTGGCTATGCCAGCATCCGGCAGGCGGAGCGGCTCACTGGACGAAGTGCGGCGGCGCCTGCAGGTCGGCGAGCGCGGGCACGCACGGGTGGCAGCTCCAGCCGGACGCGGGCGAGTGGATCAGCGCGGCGCCGTGCAGGAAGCCCACCCAGTCCGCGGCGGAGTAGGTCCGGATCTTGAGGCCCGTGAGGAACGAGGCGATGAAGATGTCGTGACTCACAAACACGCAGAGCTGGGCCGTGGTCTGGCATTTCAGCCATTCGGCGGTTTGCGCGGTGGCGGGGCCGATGGGCCGCGAGAAGGGGGCGACGCCGTTGCGGAGATACTCCAGCATGTAGGCCATGTAGCCCTGTTGGCGCATGAGGTCCTGGACCGCGTAGGGGTCGTCGTAATAAAACCCGCGCACGCCCAGCGGGTCGGCGTCCTCCACGACGGGCGCGTCGAACCCCATGCCTTCCGCGAAATGCCGCGCGGTGAGCCGGCAGCGGTTCATCGGGCTGGCGGCGAAGCGCACGTCGCGGAAGCCGGCGAGGAGCCGGCCCGCCGCGCGCGCCTGCTCCACGCCGCGCTCCGTGAGGCCGAGGTGCTTGCCGAACTCCTTGTCGTCCGGGCTGATTTCGGGGCGCTCGGAGTGGCGGATGAAGAGCGCCACGCGGTGGCCCTGGTCCAGGGCCGCGCGGATGTGGGCGAAGTCGATGAGGTCGGGTGAGGTTTGCATGAGAGAAAGGAGGAGTTAGGAGTTAGGAGTTAGGAGTTGGGAGTTGGGAGTCTGAGAAAGGCCGGCTTCGTCGCGGCGGGCGCGGAAGAAATCCTGCAGCACCGTCCTGCAGGAGTCCTCCTCCACGCCTGTGAGCAGCTCGGGACGGTGGTTGAGGCCGGGGTGGTTCAGGATCGAGAAGACCGAGTGTCCGCCGCGCTTGGGATCGGAAAGGCCCCAGACCACGAGGGGCACGCGCGCGAGCACGATGGCCCCGGCGCACATCGAGCAGGGCTCTTTGGTGACATAGAGCACGGTGCCGGTGAGCCGCCAGTCGCCGAGCGCGGCCGAGGCCTGCGTGAGGGCGATCATTTCCGCGTGGGCGGTGGCGTCCTTCAGCAGCTCGGTCTGGTTGTGGGCGCGCGCGAGCACCTTGACGGCGGCGAGCGGCTGGTCGAGGGTCCGGGGCTGCTGCACGATCACGCAGCCGGTGGGGACCTCGCCCGCTTCGGCGGCTTTGGCGGCTTCGCGCAGGGCGAGGCGCATGAAATAGGAGTGGAATTCGGGTGTCAGCATGTCCTGATTGTAGGCCGTCGGGCGGGGGGATGTAAAGACAGTTAGGAATTAGGAGTTAGGAGTTAGGAGTTTAGTGCCTGACGGCTCGACACCGACAATTATTAACAAGTTTTCGGAACCTGAACAAACCGCAGATTGACGAATGAGGATTAACGAATCATGAAGGAAAGAGCATCACCCGACTAGCTGAAGGGGGCAGTTTACAGTTGCTGCGTTAAGGTGGAAAGGGGATAATGCCAGCCAAAAGGGATGACGCGCATATTCAAAGATTCGGGGAACGCGACGGTTGGGGAGATCCTCGCGTTCATCTGTGCTGCGGCCGAAGAGGGGGTTGACGCCGCGGTCGCGACCGCCCGCCTGCCGGTTCTGACGCGGCACGCCGGTTGCAAACCTCAGCGGGGCGGCGAGGCGGCGGGTTGCTTTGTGTTTCACGCGCCGTCCGGCACGGGGGCGGGGTGCGGGTTTTCCGAGCGCCTGGCGGCCGTGCTTCTGATCCTGGCGCTGGCCCCGGTGCTGGCCGCGGTGGCCGCGCTTCTCTATCTGATGGAAGGGGCTCCGGTGCTGTTCCGTCAGGAGCGGTACGGACGGGAGGGGGCGCCGTTCACCCTGTTCAAGTTCCGCACGATGCGGCGGGGAGCCGAGCAGCTGCAAGCGCAGCTGCAGCGCCGGCGGGGAACGTCGGGGCATCTTTTCAAGCTGGACCATGATCCGCGGGTGACCCGCATCGGCAGGTTTTTGCGGAACACCTTTTTAGACGAATTGCCCCAACTGGTCAACGTGGCGCGGGGCGAGATGCGTTTCATCGGGCCCCGTCCGCTGCCGGCGAGCGATCACGGGCACTACCAGAGGCGCGGCCACGCTTTGCGGCTGAAAGGCATGCCGGGCATGACGGGGCTGTGGCAGGTGGCGGGGCGCAACGAACGCACATTCGACGAGATGTGCCTGCTGGACATCTATTACCTGTGCAACCGTTCCCTCGCGTTGGATTTAAGGATCCTCGGCCGCACGCTCAGGCTGATGTTCAAACAGATAGGTGTGAAACGCGAACCCGAGCGCGGCGGCCAGCAGCCAGTCGAGGTCGAGCACGCAGGCCGCGGCGGCGGGCAGCAGGGCCAGATACCCGTGAGGCGTCCGGCGGGCGGAGCGGGCGAGTGAGGCGCGGACACGTCCGGGGCCGCACGGCTCCAGCAGCAGGGTGACGCTGCGGTCGTGCGGCAGAGTGAGCGGAAGCGGGTGGTCCGGCAACCAGACGCCGGGCTGGTTGAGAGTGTCGCGGCGGGCGTCGCGGGCCAGTTCAAGATCGGCGTCGCGCGTCAGGTTGAAACGGAAGACCGGCCGGGGGACGCGCGTGAAGGCGGCGAGGCGCAGCCGGACTGGACGTCGCGTGCGGCTGATGAAAGCGAGCGCCTGCCGGCACGCGTCCAGCAGCAGGTCGCCGTCGGGGTGGTCAGGGTCGAGGTTGGCGTAGAGGGCTTGTACGGGCGTGGGGGCGGCGCGCGTGAGCCAGGCGGCGCAGGCGGCGGCCACGGCGGCGGCGGCAAAGGTGTGCGTGCCCGCGCCGGCGATGAGTCCGGCCGCGGCGGTGGCGAGCAGGATGGCGTACCCGTGCGACATGCCGTAACGGTAACGCGGGCCCGGGCGGACGGCAAGCTCAAAGCGCACTCGGGTGCGATTCGGTTTCGTTGAAACTGAATCGCACCAAAGGAGGATTTAGGATTTAGGATTTAGGAGTTAGGAGTTGAACGCGTAAGAACCCGCGAAAACTAAACGTTCTTTTGAGTTGGGCACCTTCTCGGGCGTGGGCTTGGCGCAGGAAACGTGTGTCCTCCACAGGAAGACACGAAGACAGCCGCTTATCGGATCGCATAAGCTTTTCGTCTTCAAGGTATTGAAACTCCTAAATCCTAAATTCCAACTCCTAAATCGGGTGCGGATTCAACAAAGTTGAATCGCACCCCGCGCACTCGCGGCTTGAGTTCAAAGGTCGGTCAGGGTAAAGTTAAAGCCATGAAGAAGAAACAGGTCAACAAGCCGCGCATCGCCGAACTGGTCCGTGAACTGCTGGTCGAACTCGGCGAGGACCCGGAGCGCGAGGGGTTGAAGGTCACGCCGCAGCGGATGGCCGAGGCGTTGACTTTTCTCACGAGCGGGTACGCGCAGACGCCGAAGAAAGTGCTGAACGGCGCGGTGTTCCAAGCCCACCTCAACCACATGATCATCGTGAGGGACATCGAGATTTACAGCTTGTGCGAGCACCACCTGCTGCCGTTCTACGGGCGGTGCCACGTGGGGTACATCGCCAAGGACAAGGTGCTGGGAGTCAGCAAGATCGCGCGCATCGTGGACTGTTTCGCGCGGCGCCTGCAGATCCAGGAGCGGTTGACCGAGCAGGTGGCGATGGCCGTGCTGGAAGAGGCGGACGCGGAGGGCGTGGGCGTGGTGATGGAGTGCCGCCACCTGTGCATGATGATGCGCGGCGTGGAGAAGCAGAACTCGGTGATGACCACCTCCGTGGTGCTCGGGTCGTTCCGGAACGATACCGCCACGCGGCAGGAGTTCATGACGCTCATTCAACGTCCGTCGTAATGCCGGCGGCCGCGTGAACCTTTTTTTGCAGGATGACCGGATCGATCAGGATGGCTGACTTGGTTGCATCCTGAAAATCGTGTCCATCCTGTCTAACGCTCAGAGTGTGCGGTGTGAGCCATGAAATTTGCGTTGTCGACAAACTGGAACGTGCGGCGGCACGAGGCGGGCGAGGCGATGGCCGACGAGATCCTCGCGCTGGGGTTCGACGCGCTGGAACTCGGCTACCACACGACCGACGCGCTGGCGGCGGGCGTGCAGCGGCAGGTGCGGGCGGGCGCGGTGACGGTCGACAGCGTCCACGCCTATTGTCCGGTCCCCGTGGGCGCGCCGCACGGCTACCCCGAACTCTACCTGCTGGCCTCGCTGGACGAGGACGAGCGCGCCATGGCCGCCATCCTGCTCGGCCGCACCCTGACGTTTGCCGCCTCGCTGGGCGCGCGCGCGGTGGTGCTGCATGCGGGGCGGATCTTGCTGAAGTCCTTTTTCAGCGAGCTGCACACGCGGACGCTGGTCGAGGCGCTGGCGGAGGAGGGTGCGCCCGAGGGGCCTGGGTATCAGCGCCTGCTGGCCAAAGCCGTGCGCCGGCGCGCGGCGCGCGTGCGGAAATATTTCGACGGGTTTTGCCTGTCGCTCGACGCGCTGCTGCCGAAGTTCGAGCAGGCGGGTGTGGCGTTGTGCCTGGAGAACCTGCCGTCGATCGAGGCCTTCCCGGACGAGCGGGAGATGCTGATGTTGAAGCAGCGCTTCGATACGCCGGCGCTGGCGTATTGGCACGACATGGGGCATGGCCAGGTGCGCGAGAACCTGGGCTGGATCAAGCATGCCGAGGCGGCGCGCGAGCTGTTGCCTGTCACGCGGGGCGTGCATATCCATGACGCGCAGCCGCTGACGGATGACCATCTGCCGCCGGGCGCGGGGATGATCGATTTCGAGGCGTTCGCGTTTTACGGCCCGGACGCGGTGCTCAAGGTGTTTGAGCCTTCGCCGGAAGTGACGCCTGAGGAGCTGGCCGAGTCGCTGCGGCTGGTGCGCCGGCTGTGGTCGGGGGCGCCTAGCGCTCCCGAGGCGCCACCGCCCGCTTGAAGAAGGCT
>JAHFSX010000037.1 GCA_023269675.1 Verrucomicrobiota bacterium | reverse complement strand
GCCGGCGCCTGCGCGGCGTACGCTCGGGGCGCTGCGGCCGGCGCCGCGCCGAGGGCGGCGGAGCGCGGAGGTGCCGTCGGGCGCCTGACGGCGTCCGCGGCCGGAGGAGGGCCCCGCAACACAAACCATCCCGCCAGCGCTCCGGCTGCGAGCGCCGCACACAGAACCGATCGGGTTATGTTTGTCATCCACACCTCTTTTGCTATAAATTTACTTGGGCACAATGGTAGCGCTTGCGTCGCGAACTGTCGAGCGCGGCTTTCGGGTCGCCGCCGCCGCCCGGCGGGCCGTTTTAGGGGGGGTGGTGGCGGCCCGCTTTGTTGCAAGCATTTGCAGATTATGCTTGTTATTTCGGGTAAAGGAAAATAAAGTTATGTTATGTCCGATTACGGCGCAGACTTATGACATGATTTCCTTGTGTGTGGGCCGGCTGCAAGGCGCGTCGCAGATTTGCTTTGGATTCGTTTCGAAATCCGAACCCGGAGGTGAAGCGTGGCTAATGATAAAGAGGAGCCGAGTGAAGTGGTTGAGCGGAAACGGGGCCGCAAGCGCATCGTGCTTGTGGATGACCATCCGTTGGTGCGCGAGGGGCTTGCCGCGTTGATCCGTGCGACTCCCGACCTGGTGGTTACGGGAGAGGTCGGCAGTGCCGCTGAAACCCTGCAACTGCTGGAGACCGAGACCCCCGACCTGATCCTGCTGGATCTCGGGTTGCCTGGGGCTAATGGGATCGAGTTGCTCAAAGACGTGCATGTCAGGTACCCTCAGATCCGCGTGCTGGTGCTCTCCATGCACGAGGAGAGCGTCTATGCCGAGCGCGTGCTGCGGGCGGGCGGGCAGGGGTACATCATGAAGCACGAGCCGGGCGAGACGATCGTCGAGGCGATCCGGTGCGTGCTGCGGGGCGAGCTGTATGTCAGCCCCAACATCGCCACCCGCATGGTCAAGCTCTTCGTCGGGTGCAAGCAGGGCATCGACACGCGCACCAGCATCGAGCAACTGAGCGACCGCGAGCTGCAGGTGTATACCCATATCGGGAACGGCATGTCCACGCAGGAGGTCGCCGAACATCTGCACTTGAGCGTGAAGACGATACAGACCTACCGCGAGCACATCAAGCGCAAGCTCGGCTTGCGCAACGCCACGGATCTGGTCCATCACGCCACGCATTGGGTCGAGGCCGAAAACGGACGGGTGAAGTCGCCGTAAGGGCTTCCCCAAAGACCGGTCGGAACGGCGGCGGCCCCGCGCGCCGGAGGCGGGCTCTTTCTCAGTCCGTCTGCACGTGCGTCTTGAGCCACAGAGGCTCGTCGAGTCCGCCTGCGAGGCGGCTGAACACCTCGGGGATCGGGGTGTCGAAAAAGAGCCGCTTGCCGCTGTGGGGGTGGCCGAAGGCGATGGATTTGGCGTGCAGGCAGAGACGCTCGCGAAAGGCGTCGCGCGCGCCGTACTTGGGGTCTCCGACGACCGGGTGGCCATGCTCCGCGAACTGCACGCGGATTTGGTTCTTGCGGCCCGTCATCAGCTTGATCTTCACCAGGCTCAGCGTCGGCGTCTCTTTGATCACCGTGTAGGCGGTCTGCGAAAACTTGCCCTTGGCGGGGTCGGCCACCGAGTAGACGAACTGGTCTTCGTTCTCGGCCAGATAACTGGAGAAGATGCCGGACTTCGCTTTCAGATGGCCCCGCACCGCGGCGAGATAGTATTTCTCGGTGGACTTCCAGTGGTCTTTCAGATGCTGCTGAGCCTCCTCGCTTTTGGCGACGAGCAGCACGCCCGAGGTCTCGCGGTCCAGCCGGTGCACCAGCCAGACATGTTTGTTCGAACGGGCACAGCCCTTGCGGACATAGTCGTTGAGGACGTTTTCGGCCGTGAAGGCCTCGTCCTTGCGCGTGGCCATGGTCAGCAGGCCCGCTTCTTTGTTGACCACGAAGAGGTCGCGGTCCTCGTGCAGAATCTCAAGGCCGCGCGGGCGGTGCCGGCGCGGGATGGGTCGGTTGGGTGTGGTCATCGCGTGACATCCGAGGGTTGCAGCAGGTGGCGCTCGACAATCGCCGCGGCGCCGGTCACAAAGTGCGCGCAGGGGCGCTTTTGGAAATAGGCGTCGGTGCGCGCGGCGGGCGTCGGGTCGTTCTCCGGCAGGTCGATTCCCAGAAGCTGGCGGCAGACGATCGAGCCGTGCTGCTCGCGAAACGCGTTCGCCATCGCCTGCACCACTTCGTAGGTCTTCTTTTTCGCGTCGGCGCCTTCGGGTGTCTCGTTGCCGTATTTCAGGCCCGCGAGCAGCGCCATGCCGGAGACCGCCCCGCATACTTCGCGCAGCCGGCCCACGCCGCCGCCGAGACCGCAGGCGATCTTCATCGCGGTCTTGGCGTCCAAATCGTAAAGGTCGCAGTACGCCACCACCACCGCTTGGGAGCAGGTGCAGCCGGCTTTGAACAGCGCGGCCGCTTTTTCGGTTCTCTCACTCATGTCGCCGAGTATGCCAAAAAGAGGCGGCGGACGCATGACAAATCACGGCGGCGCGGAGGGCCCGGGCGCGGCGGTTCCGATTCCGCCGCCGGCGGAGGCCGTGAATATGCTTTATTGTTTGAAAATAATGGGATAAACTCCGCTCTTAAAAATAGCTGGAAAGAAAGGGTTGGGCTTGCTATGAGCGGGGCGCGAAAAGCCGAGATTGGTGACAAGATGGTCAAGCGGTACCCCTTGTATCTGCGCGTGCTGCGTGAGATGGCCGCGCAGGGCGAGACGTACGCGTCGGGCGCCGTGGTCGCGAAAGCGTTGGAGTTGGATCCGATTGTCGTGCGCAAGGACCTCTCGAAGACCGGCGTGCGCGGCAAGCCCCGGGTCGGGTTTCCGATGACGGAGATCATCGCCTCCATCGAGCGCTATCTGGGGTGGAACGCCGCCACCGAGGCGGTGCTCGCGGGGGCGGGCCGTCTGGGCTCCGCGCTGCTGGGCTATCCGGGCTTCCAGCATCAGGGCTTCAAGATCGTGGCCGCGTTCGACGCGAACCCCAAGAAGCGCGGCAAGATCGCCGGCATCCCCGTCTACCCCTCCGCGCAGATCGCGGAGATCGTGCGCACGCTCAACGTGTCGCTCGGCATCCTCACTGTGCCGGCCGACCAGGCGCAGGCCGTGGCCGACGCCATGATGGCCGGCGGCATCCGCGGCATCTGGAATTTCACGCCCGTGCAGCTGTCCGTGCCGGCGGATGTCATCGTCAAGCGCGAGGATCTCGCGGCCAGCCTGGCCGTGCTGTCGCACCGGCTGAGGCACGGAGAACACCCGAAATGATGACGGGCATGGACGCGCTGCGCGCGCGGCGCTTCGATCTGCTTAAAGGCCGCCGCGTCGGCCTGCTCAGCCACCAGGCCGCGCTGTGCGCCGACGGCTCGACCTCGGCCCAGCTTCTGCACCGCGCGCTCGGGCCGCGGCTCGCGGCCCTGTACGGGCCCGAGCACGGCTTTTTCGGCCAGGCCGGGGCGGGCGAGCACACCTATACGCGGCCGCATCCCGACTGGCACATCCCGGTTTATTCCCTCTACGGCGAGCGGCGCAAGCCCGCGCCCGAGATGCTGGCGGGCGTGGAGGCTGTGGTGTGCGACCTGCAGGATCTCGGCACGCGCTGCTACACCTATCTGGCCACGCTGCGCAACATGCTGGAGGCGTGCGCCGAAGCGGGCGTCGAGGTGATCGTCACGGACCGCCCGATCCCGCTGCCGCAGGTGGTGGACGGCCCGATGCTTGATCCGGCGTTCTCCAGTTTCGTGGCGCCCTGTCCGCTGCCGCTGGTCTACGGCATGACGCCCGCGGAGAGCGCGCGCTGGATGCAGGCGACGCTGGGCCTGAACGTGCGGCTCTCCGTGGTGCCCATGGAGGGCTGGACCCGCGCGGACGCCGCCTGGGACGGCGCGCGGCCCGCCTACTTGCCGCCTTCGCCGGGCATCAAGACGTGGGAGTGCGCCATGACCTACGCGGCCACGGTCTTCTCCGAAGCCCTGCCCGGCATCGACTGCGGCCGCGGCACCAACCTCGCGTTCCGCGTGCTCGGCGCGCCGTGGCTGCACGCGGAGACCTTCTGCGAGCGCATCGCGGCGGAACGGCCCGCGGGCGTGACCTTCCACCCGTACCGCTACGGGGCGGCGGTCGCGCCCTACGCGGGCAAGGAGCTCGACGGCGTGCGGCTGACGGTCACCGACCCCGCGCGCTTCCGGCCCGCGCAGGTCTCGCTCACGGTGCTGCGCCTGCTCGCGGAGCTGTATGGCCCCGCGCGTGTGTGGCGGCACAAAGGCGTGCGGCCGGAGTGGTTCGACAAACTCTACGGCACCGACCGCGTGCGCAACTGCCTGAAGTCCGGCGCGCCGCTCAAGCCCCTCTTTGCCGGGTGGTCGCGCGACCGCAAAGCCTTCGACGCCGCACGCCAGGCGGCGCTGCTGTATACGTAACCCGCAGCGGAGGACAGGAACGATGAGCACGGCGGTCTCCGAGGGATTCGAGCCGAAGTATGACTTGAGGTACGTCTGGACCATCTGCCTGGTGGCGGCGATGGGCGGTCTGCTCTTCGGCTACGACTGGGTGGTCATCGGCGGGGCCAAGCCTTTCTATGAGCCTTTCTTCGGGTTGACGGGCGCGGGCCAGGCGTGGCGCGCGGGCTGGGCCATGAGCTCGGCGCTGGCCGGCTGCCTGGGGGGCGCGCTGCTCTCGGGCGCGCTCGCGGACCGGCTCGGACGCAAGCGGCTGCTGGTCGCGGCGGCCGTCTTGTTCACCGTGTCCGCGGTGTGGACGGCTCTGGCCGGCACCTACGACGCCTTCATCTGGGCGCGCATCGTGGGCGGCGTCGGCATCGGGCTGGCCTCGAACGTCTCGCCGATGTACATCGCCGAGAGTTCGCCGGCGGAGATGCGGGGCCGGTTCGTCTCCGTTAACCAGCTCACCATCGTCATCGGCGTGCTGGCGGCGCAGGTGGTGAACCTGCTGATCTACAACCTGGCGCCGGTGGCGCAGGACGCCTCGAACGACGTCATCCTGCGGTCCTGGAACGGCCAGGCGGGCTGGCGCTGGATGTTCGCGGCGGAGGCGGTGCCCGCCGGGCTTTTCCTGCTGCTGGCGCTGGTCATCCCCGAGTCGCCGCGCTGGCTGCTGAAGCGGGGCCGTGCGGCCGAGGCGGCGCGTGTGCTCGCGCGCATCGGCGGCGCGGCCTATGCGCGTGCGGAGGTCGCGGATGTGGAGGCGACGCTGCGCGGCGAGCACCAGGTGGTACACTATGCGGAACTGCTGCAGCCGAAACTGCTGAAGCTCGTGGCGCTGGGCGCGTTCCTCGCGGTGTTCCAGCAGTGGTGCGGCATCAACGTGATCTTCAACTACGCCGAAGAGATTTTTCGGGCGGCGGGTTATGACGTCAGCGGCATGATGTTCAACATCGTGATCACCGGGCTTGTGAATCTGGCCTTCACCTTCGTCGCGATCCGGGCCGTGGACCGCTGGGGACGCCGGCCGCTGATGCTGCTGGGCGCAGGCGGGCTGCTGGCGACCTACGCGCTGCTCGGCGCGTGCTACCATTACGGCGTGAAAGGCCCGGCCGTGCTGGCGCTGGTGCTGACCGCGATCGCCTTTTACGCGATGACCCTGGCGCCGGTCACCTGGGTGCTGCTGGCCGAGATTTTCCCGAACCGCATCCGCGGCGCGGCCATGAGCCTCTGCGTGTCGGCGCTGTGGGTCGCCTGTTTCGCACTAACGGCGACCTTCAAGCCGATCAACGCGGCGTTGGGCGCGGCGGGCACCTTCTGGCTCTACGGCGCGATCTGCCTGGCCGGGTTTGTGGTCATGTGGCTCCGCGTGCCGGAGACCAAGGGCAAGTCGCTCGAGGCGATCGAGCGCGAGCTGGCGGACTGATAAGAGCGCATCTGCCTTATTTACCACCAAGACTCGGAGGACGCCAAGGTCACCATCAAGAATAAGCTTGGTGTGCTCTGTGTCCTTGGAGTCTTGGTGGTGAAAATTGTTTGGTTCAGGCTGAGATGGTTGAGGAGAACGTGATGACATCGAGAGAGCGGATTCAAACCGCGTGCGCGCACCGCGAGCCGGACCGGCTGGCGGTGGATTTCGGCGGCGGGTTCCAGACCGGCATCCACGTGAGCCTGGTCTACCAGCTGCGGCAGGCGCTGGGGCTGGACGCGCCGGGCACGCCGGTGAAGGTTGTGGAGCCGTACCAGATGCTGGGCGAAGTGGCCCCCGACCTGGCCGCGGCGCTCGGGATCGACACGGTCTCGCTGCACGGCACGGGCACCATGTTCGGCTTCCCGGCCGAGGGCTTCAAGGAGTGGCGGCTGCGCGACAACACGCCGGTGCTGGTGCCGGCCGGCTTCAACACGGCGTACGCCGCAGGCGGCGAGCTGTTCCAGTACCCCGAGGCCGACCGCACCTGCGCGCCCTGCGCGAAGATGCCGGAGGGCGGCCACTTCTTCGACGCCATCGTGCGCCAGCCCGAAATCGACGAGGAGAAACTGAACCCGGAGGATAACCTCGAGGAGTTCGGGCCGGTGCCGGACACGGAGCTGGCGGTTTACGCGGAGCGCGCCGAACGCCTGCATGCGCAGACCGACCGCGCCCTGTTCTGCACCTTCGGCGGACTGACCTTCGGCGACATCGCGCTGGTGCCCGCGACGTTCCTGAAGCACCCCAAGGGCATCCGCGACATCGAGGAGTGGTACGTCTCGCTCCTGATGCGGCCCGATTACATCAAAGCCGTTTTCGAGCAGCAGGCCGAGATAGCCGTGGAAAACCTCGCGCGCCTGCATGCGGCGGCCGGGGACCGGATCGCGGTGATCCAGACCAACGGCACCGACTTCGGCACGCAGAACGGGCCGTTCTGCTCTCAGCAAAGCTATCGTGAGTTGTTCCTGCCGTACCAGAAACGGGTCAACGGCTGGATCCACGCGCACACGCCGTGGAAGACCTTCATGCACTGCTGCGGCAGCATCGTGCCGCTGCTCGACCTGATCGTGGAGGCCGGGTTCGACATCCTGAATCCGGTGCAGTGCTCGGCGACCGGCATGGAGCCTGCGCTGCTCAAAAAACGTTACGGCGGCCAGCTGACCTTCTGGGGCGGGGGCGTGGACACGCAGCAGACCCTGCCGTTCGGCACGCCCGCGCAGGTGCGAGACCAGGTCCGGCAACGGATCGAGACCTTCGCGCCGGGCGGCGGGTTCGTCTTCGGCGCCATCCACAACGTCCAGGCCCTGACCCCGCTCGACAACCTGCTGGCGCTCTTCGAGACGGTCAGGGAGTACCGCTAATCGCGCGCGGCTCGCGGGGACGCGCGCCCTCCATGGCCCCTCACCCGCACCTGGCGAGGCTGCGCCGAGCCGCCGTACGGGCCGGGCGCGGGAACGGCGGCGCGGAGCGCTCGCCCTACCGCCCGGCGCGGACAGCCTCGCTCGGGCTGGCGGCGCGCGGGGACGCGCGCCCTCCAACGCGGACCGTACCTGGAGCAACTGTCCTCACGAGCCGTCTGTGTTACGCGCGGTCGAAGCGGCAGAGGTAGATTTCGCCCTCGGCGTGCAGGGTGTGGCGCCAGCCGGACGTTTCCATGCAGGAGACGAAGAGCTGGAGGTTGTCGCGGCCGGGGTCGGCGATGACGGCGTGGCCGCCGGGGGCGCAGAGCGCGTCGATGGCGCAGGCCAGCGCCGGGATGTGCCGCCGCTCGTAGAGCAGGTCGCTGCCGATGACGAGGGGAGAAGGCTGTAGGCTATAGGCTGTAGGCTGTAGGCGGCAGCTCGGGCTCCGCGAGTCGGTCGTCGCGGGTCGCGAGTCCAGAAACGTGTTCCAGTCGAGCTGCTGATAGTCGAGGGTGACGCCGTTGAGGGCGGCGTTGTGCTTCAGCCACTCGCCGGTGTCGGGATGGAAGTCCGTGGCGGTCATGGACGCGCCGAGGCGCGCCGCAAGGACCGAGGGCAGGCCGAGGCCGCAGCCGAGTTCGATCACGCGCGCGCCGGGCAGTTCGGCGCGGTGCTCCCAGAGGTAACGGGCGAGGCCGTGCGCGGCCGGCCACAGGATCGCGTAGTAGGGGATCGCGTCGACCGCCTGCGGGTCGCTCGCGGCGGCGCGGTCCAGCAGGGCGTCGAGATCGGGCGGCGTCTCCAGGGTGAGCGTGACCTCGCCGAGCGTGACGGTGTGGCGGCCTTGCGGGGAATGGGGGTCGCTTTTCATGATGCTGTTTTTAACCACCAAGGCCCGGAGAGCGCCAAGAACACCAAGACCTTTCACGGGCGAAAGATGATGCAATTCCGCGGTTCAGATCTCGCTGTAACTTGGTGTTCCTTTGTGCCCTTGGCGGCTTGGTGGTGATCCGCGGCTACTCCTCGGACGGCTGTTCGCCGATGCGGGCGATCCACTGGCGCATGGCCTCCAGCGTGTCGGGCCAGCGCGCCGGGTCGGTGCGGAGGTCGAGGAAGCGGTCGAAGAGCGCGAGCCACGCGGTCCAGAAGGTTTCGACGAAGAGCATGCGCTCCTCGAATTTTCCGGCGGGTTCGGCCTGCTCGCCCTTGGGGAGCTTGAGCGAGCGGAAAGCGAAGTCGGAATCGAGCGTGGCTGAGAAGACGTTGTCGTTCTGCGCGATCACGACCTTGGCGCGCTTGAGCTTCTTGCCGCAGTAGAGCGCGGTGCCGGCCTCGCGGCTGTTGAGCGGGGTGCCTTTGCGCAGCACGGCCTCGTGCGCGCCCTGGCCTTCGCGGAAAAAGGTGATCGGGCCTTCGAGCATGAAGCCGGCCTCGCGGCCGTCGGGCAGGTGAAAGACGCCCCCTTCCTTTTCCCAGATGAACCAGAGCCACGTGAAGAAGTCCATGCCGAGCGTGCACTCGTTGGGCGGCACCAGGGCGGTGTCGGGCGAGAAGCTCACGGGCTCGAGATCGTTGGCGTTGATCTGCTTGCGGCGGATCGCGGCGGTCTCGGGCGTCAGCAGGATGGGCAGCGTCCCGGCGGTCTCCTTGAAGACCGGCGAGAGGGTGTCGATCTGCTTGTCGGACATCGCGCCCGCCAGCAGCATGTCGTTGCGGAAGTCGACCACGACCGGGATGCTGGTGAGGGTCGGGGGCATGCCGGGCAGGAGCGACTCGGTGACGCGCTGCTTGACCTCGGCTTTCACGGCGCGCGGCAGGTACTCGGATTCGCGGGCGCGCAGCTCGACGTCCTCCTCCATTTTCACGTAGGCGCGCAGGAGCGAGGCCGGCACCTTTTTCTCGGCGCGCATGAACTGCGCGTGGAGATAGGGGCCGAACAGGCACTTCTCCTCGGTGATCTCGCGGTCGAACAGGTGGCGGCCGGTGACCCACCCGGAGATGGGGTCGCGGTTGAGGGAGCTGATCGGCGGCGCGGCGTGCTGCGCGAACCCGTCGATCAAGCCGGAGTCGTAGGAGTGCTGGAGATAGAAGAGCCGGAAGCTCACGCTGCCACTGTCAAAAGCCATAGTCGCCTCACTGGGGTTCGGGAAATCGGGATAGCATACCCTCTCCGTCGGCGGATGTCAGTCCGTTTCTCGCGCCTGCGCATTTGCGGAGACGTATTTGTGCCACTTACGGCTTGAAAAACCTGCCAAGGTCGCGCTATGCTTACACGCAAACATTGGCTAATTTGTGAAAGCCAAAAAAATGAGGTGTGTAATGAGCAAAAAAGGGTTCAACATTGATCCGGTGACGCTCCGGTCAATGCCGTTCTGGTGTGTGGGCAATCCCCTGGGCGATCCGTTCGGCGGCCCGGTGTTGCCGAAAATCGATTCTTTGGAAGTGGCGAAGCTGTTGGCCGAAGCCGCGAAAGAGGGGCTGATCGAGGCCACGTCGTTCCACGACGACGACCTGGTGCCGTGGGACCCGGAGCACCTGGAGGACGATCTCGACCCCAAGAGCGAGACCTACGCCAAGCTGCGCGCGATCAAGAAGATCCTGGACGGCGCGGGGCTGAAGATCAACACCGCGACGTGCGGCCTGCACGGCGTGAAGATGTTCCGCAAAGGCGGCCTGACCAATCCCGACCCGAAAATCCGCGCCCTGGCCAAGAAAAAGGTCCAGCGCACCTTGCGCATCGGCGCGTTTTTCGGCGCCAAGCACTACACCTACTGGGTGGCGCGCGACGGCTTCGAGGTCCCCGTGAACGTGGACTGGAAGCACGTCTACACCTGGCTGGCGGACGGGCTGAACGCGGTCTACGACTACATCCAGGCGAAGAAGCTCACGAACTACGTGGGCGCGACCATCGAGCCGAAGCCGAACGAGCCCCGCGGCCACATGTTCCTGCCGACCTCGGGCCATGCGGTGGGCTTCATCTTCGGGCACCTGAAGCACCCCGAGTTCTTCGGCGTGAACCCCGAGCTGCTGCAGCACGAGAGCATGGCGCTCCTGAACGCCGTGCACACGGTCGGCTACCTGACCAGCATGAAGAAGCTCTTCTTCCTGCATTTCGGCTGCCAGATCAAGGCGCAGTTCGACAACGACTTCCCGCCGCTCATCGGGCCCGAGGGCCTCAAGGAGACGGTGCAGATGTTCTGGGCGCTGCGCAAGATCGGCTGGAAGGGCGTGGTCGAGTACGATTGCCACATGCTGCGCACGGACGGCGACCCGGACGATCCGGTCGGCTGCCGCAAGGCCTTCATCCGCGACTGCACCCAGGCGCTGGCCACGGCGCTCATGCTGGCGGACCGCATGATCGACCTCGACACCTCCAAGCTGAGCGACGCGCAGGCGGACCTGACCGCCACGACGCTGATGTGCAAGCTGGACATGAAGTCGGTGGAGCAGTGGATGACCACCTTGTGAAGGGCGGCTGACGCCTGACGAGACGGGACGGTTGCGCGCGGCGCAGCCGTCCTTTTTTGTGGGTGAGTCTGGCGGGCGGTTGTCCTCACGGGCCGAAGGCGGTCCGCCGGCGGCTCATGAGGACACTCGCCCGCCATTGAAAGACGGGTGTTCGAAGCGATGAAACTGCACCATGAGAGTTCCGGAGCGGGCGAGCCGGTCGTGATCCTGCACGGACTGATGGGCTCATGCGAGAACTGGCGGGGCGTGCGCGCCGCGCTGTCCGACAGCTGCCGCGTGGTCTGTCTCGACCTGCCGAACCACGGGCGTTCGCCGCACACGGAGCGCTTCGACCTACGGAGCATCGGCGACGACGTGATCGAGACGCTGGACGCCCTGGGCGTGGGGCCTGCGGTAGTGGTCGGCCACTCGCTGGGCGGCAAGGTCGCGATGCAGCTGGCGTCGGACCCTGCCGCGCGCCTGCGCGGCCTCGTGGTGGTCGACATCTCTCCGCGCGCGATCCCGCCCGTGCACCTTTTCGTGCTGCGGGCGTGCCAGCAGCTCGACCTCGCGTCCGCGTCCCGGCGCGCCGAATTGGACGCGGCGCTGGCGCTGTCCATCCCGCAAGCGGCCACGCGCGATTTTCTGCTCAAGAACGTGGTGCGGGACAAGGACGGGCAGTTCATGTGGCGCGTGCCGCTGCAGGCGCTGATCGACAACTACCGCGCGGTGAGCGACGCTCCGCCGCTGGTCGCGCCGTATGCGGGACCGGCGCTCTTTATGGCGGGCGAGATGTCGCCCTTCCGGGTCATGGCGGACGAGGCGCTGATCCGCGGCTGGTTTCCGGCCGCGCGTTTCGTCACGATACCCGGCGCGGGCCATCTGGTCCATGCCGACCAGCCCGACGCGTTCGTGGCGCAGGTGCGGACGTTTCTGGAAGAGGTCGGGATCAGGCGTTAGGACTGGAAGAGCGGCTGCTCCCGCCTTTACCCCAGCAGGGCCAGCTGCGACGGCGTCAGCAGCCATTCGAGAGTGGCGCGGCGGCCGGCTTGCGGCGTCTCAAGGGTCAGGGCGCACACGCCGCCTTTTCTGAAGTTCACTTGCAGATCAGGGGTTCCTGTCAGCCATACGGAGACCAGCTCGCTCAGGAAAGGTTCGTGCCCTACGAGGGCAAGATTCTCCGTCCGGCTGTAATGGGCCCTGATTTCCTCGACGAGCCGGGCGGGCGAACTGTCGGGGGCGAGATGCACGCTCTGAATCATTTTTTCGCCGGTCAGACGGAACTCATCCGCCAGAATCTCGGCGGTCTCGCGTGCCCGGGTGTAAGGGCTTGTGAGGATGAGACTCAGCCGCACGCCGTGTGCGTGCAGGCCGCGCGCGACCTTGCGCATTTTCTCGCGGCCTTTCTCGGTGAGCGGACGCTGACTGTCGGACTTGGCTCCGGGTTCTTCAGCGATGGCGTGGCGGACGATGTACAGGTTCATGTGGCTCCTCCCAGGGGAAAGGCTGGTCGGGCGCGGGCCGCCAGAACGTGACTATTTCCCCTTTGTTCTTCATGTAGGCGGCGATCAGGCGGGTGCGGCACTGCTGACAGTAGCGGAGGAGGGTGCGCGGGACTTTGCGGTTCTTCCGCGCCCCGAAACGGGCCAGGGCCCGCCGGAAAACTTCCGCATTCTGAATGTCGCCCATCTGAGTTTGATAGGCTTGCATGCGTGCGAGATTCGCCTCCGGAAAAGTGCCTAAAAGCGGGTAGAGGGTCTCGAGGGTATAACGGAGATGTTTGAAGGCGATGCGCACGTGGTGGATGGTGTCGGGCCGTGCCGGATCAATCCGCCGATAGCGGCTGATCGCCGACAGGTAGGTCTTGTCCACCGCCTGCAGCGTGCGCTCTCCCAGGCCGGGCTCCTGTTGCTCAAGTCTCTCGCGGACCTTCCTGACGCGTCTGGCGAGCCCTCCCAGCCGCCTCGTTCCGATGAGTTGCCCGGCCTTCCGCAGCAGCCGGCATTCACGTCGCTCGAGATGTTGCCGGAAGGGCTCGAGTTCGGGCTGCCAGTCAGGGTTTTGGGAGATTTCAATCCGCAGGACCTGGGTGTCGCGCAGCTGGTCGAGGCGGTCGAGCTGAGCCTTCAGCGCGATCAGGAGCTTCTTGGTCCCGGGGTGCGGCATAACGGCGCGCAGGAGCTCGGCCAGCGCCAGTAAACGGCGCGTGGCGACACGCAAATCGTGCACGGACTCTTCGGACAACGTGCTGCGGCAGGTTTTCAGGTCCGCGCGGTATTGGCCCCAGCGCGAATCCAGAGACTCGAGAAGCAGTGTTTGCGCGTCCATGTGGAACTTGCTCCTGGCATCTTCTGCGCCACCGGGGGCCGGTGACGAGAGGCCGGCTCAGATTTTGAGGTCAAGCGGGAGCGCGTCGCGTCGGCGTGTTGCCCAAATCACTTTTCTGGCAGGAAGTGTAGCAAACCAGGGAGCCGTTGGTAAATGGGGATAACTGTCGCGAGGACGTCGGGGGTGCGATTCAGTTTCGTTGAAACTGAGTCGCACCAAAGGAAATGAAAACACCGTACACTCACTCCGAAACCGCTTGATTCGTCCTTCAAGATGTGAAAAAGTTTAGCCACGGTTGGCGAGCTTGCCGGCCCCGGTCCGGGCGGCTCGCGCGCGGTGGCCGCGGATCAGGTGCGGCTGGTGCTCAGCCGAGGCACACGCGTGGCAGACACGGCCGGGCTGCGGCTATCAAGAGTCTCCCCCGAAATTGGAAAGGGCAGAACCCATGGATCTGAAACTCAAGGATAAGCTCGCGCTGGTCAGCGGGAGCACGGCCGGAATCGGCCATGCCATCGCCTCGGCGCTGGCGGGTGAAGGGGCGCGGGTCGTGATCAATGGGCGTTCCGAAGCCTCCGTGGCTGAAGCCGCGGCGAAAATCAAGAGGGCCACGGGTGGCCAGGTTTACGGGTTCGCGGGGGATCTCGGCACAGCGGGAGCGGCCGAGGAGGTGGTCCGGCTTTATCCGGATATCGAAATCCTCGTCAACAATCTCGGCATCTTCGAGCCCAAGCCGTTCGAACAGATTCCCGATGCCGACTGGATCAGATTCTTCGAGGTCAACGTCCTGAGCGGCGTGCGCTTAGCCCGTCTTTGCCTGCCCGCGATGAGACGCGCGAACTGGGGACGCATCATCTTCATCTCCAGCGAGAGCGCCGTGCAGATCCCGGCGGAGATGATTCATTACGGCATGACCAAGACCGCGCAAATCGCGGTGGCCCGCGGTCTGGCCGAAGCGGTGGCCGGCACCGGCATCACGGTGAACAGCATTCTGCCCGGCCCGACCAAATCCCGCGGGGTCGTCGACTTCGTCGGCGCGCTCGCCCAAGCTGCGGGGCAGACGTTCGGCGAGTTCGAGAAGGAGTTCTTCGAGAAGGTCCGGCCCACCTCGCTCATCAAGCGCTTTGCCACGCCTGAAGAGGTGGCTTCGCTGGTGGCCTACATTGCCAGCCCGCTGGCGTCGGCCACGACGGGCGCGGCGCTGCGTGTCGACGGCGGGGTCGTGAAGAGCGCGTTCTGAGCGGCCGGGCCAGGCGTGGGGCGGGTCGGCCGCCGCGCCCGAGGGGGCTGACGCGGAACCCGCCGACAATGATCGTGATGAAAAAGCGAGGGTCACTTTTGAGGGCTGCGGCGTTCGGCTTGTGCCTCGGCGCTCGACGCGGACGAACGGCTCCGGCCTGTCACGGCCCGCGTGCGCTGGCGGTCACTGCCGCTCGAAGTACGGCAGGCGGGGGAGCGGCACGTCGAGGGTCAGCTCGGCGGGCCCTTCGGTCACGCGGCCGTCGTCGGCCTTCCAGCGGCCTTGCGGGATCAGCACGGTGCGCGCCGTGCCCGGGGTGACCATGGGGGCCACGAGCAGATCGTCGCCCAGCATGAACTGGTCCTTGACGTTCTCGTAGCCGCCTCCGGGAAACACATAGGCCATGTGGCGGAGCATGGGCTCGCCCGAGGCCGCGCTCGCTTCAGCCAGCTTGAGGATGCGCGGCGTGAAGCGCATGCGCAGCGCCACGGCCTGCTTCACGGCGGCGAGATGGGCGGCGTCCAGCACGCGCCACGGCGCGACCGAGAACTGCATCATGGGCGCGAGCGCGTGGGTCTGCGCCGAACGCACCACGAGGTCCTGGTCGATGGCTTTGAGGTCGAGGAACGACTGGAACTCGCCGCCGCCGATCATGTCGGGGCAGACGAAGGCGTAGCCCAAGAGGCCGGCCGCGGTCAGGTCGGGCACGAGTTTGCCGAGGTCGGCCCAGGTGTGGTTCTTGTCGCGCAGGCGCTGCACGAGCGGGCGGCCCGCCAGCTTCCAGCAGGCGCGGTACTCGTTGAGGGGGAAGGCGAGCCCGATCTCGCCGAAGCGGCCGGCGTGCCCGTCGCTGTCGAGCGGCTCGTGGGCGAGGTAGCTCTCTTTGTAGAAGGGGGTGTCGCCCGCGTCGAGCTTGTACCCGTCGACGCCGTAATCCTTCTGCAGGCGCGCGAGTTCACCCGTGAGCCACGCTTTGGCGGCCGGGTTCGAGAGGTCGAGCATGGCGCTCTTGCCGTTCCACCACGCGACCATGGCGGGGTCGCCGGGCTTCTCCATGAAAAAGGCTTTTTTCTTGGAGAGGGCGCGGTAGACGTCGCAGTCGGGGCTCACGAAGGGGCAGACCCAGAGCATGACCTTGAAGCCCAGGGCGTGAAGCTCCTGGATCATGGCTTTGGGGTCGCTGAAGCGGCCGGGGTGGAAGTTCCACTTGCCGTAATCCTCCTGCCAGTTGTCGTCGAT
The DNA here is from genome assembly GCA_023269675.1 of Verrucomicrobiota bacterium. Lineage (GTDB taxonomy): Bacteria > Verrucomicrobiota > Kiritimatiellia > RFP12 > UBA1067 > JAHFSX01. The sequence goes on along the minus strand of JAHFSX010000037.1, from coordinate 52,491 downwards.
CATCAGGACGCCGGGCGGCAGGCCGTTGTCCACGATGGCGTGCGCGTACTTCAGAACGTCCCTCTGGTTCTGGTCGTACATCAGCTCGATCCAGGTGTTGTACTGGGGCGCGGCGAAGAGCGCGAGGTCGGGGAGCTTGCCGTCCGAGGGGAAGAAGGTCTTCGAGGCGTGGCGGTAGGCGTCGCGCAGGTTCTGGCCGGGCTGGCCGTAGAGCAGGGCGTTGCCGGCCGAGGTCACGCGCAGGGCGCGGTCTTTGAACGCGAAGGCGAAGGCCTTGTCGCTCCAGACGTAGCGGCCCTTGGAGGAGACCAGCAGGGGGGCGTACTGGTTGCCGCGGTTGTCGCCGTGGAGGTTGATCGCCAGGGGCGCGGCCCCGAACGGCATCTGGCTGCCGAGCGTGGTGGCCCCGCCCCACCACGCCTCACCGGGGAGCAGGTCGAGCTTCAGTTCCGACTGCGCGGTGTTCTGCGCACAGGCGGCCGCGGCCGCCAGGGCCAGGCCCAAACAGAAGGGGTGCAAGGCGCGCATGGGTATGATCCTTTCGGATGCTAGGCAGAGGTTTGTTCTGCCGCCTTCAGGCGGCTCCGGTCATTGTGTGAGCCGGCTGAAGCCGGCACAACCTGCCCGGATCGGTTGTCGCGGGATGTTGTCCTGTCAATGGCCGCCGCAAGCGCCGGCGCAGCCACAGCCGCTCTTCGGCGCGCCGGCGGCGGGGCAGGCGGCTTCGCTGGGGCAGCTTCCGCAGCCGCCACGGACCATGGGGGCGGGCTTCGCGAAGGCCGAGAGCTGCTTGCTGAGTTTTTTGGCGCCGCAGGAGGGGCACTTCGCGGGCTTGTCGGCGAGGGTCCGGGCGAGATATTCAAAGGCCTTGCCGCAGGCGGAGCAGGCGTATTCGTAAATGGGCATGGTGATGGTTTCCTAGATGAGCGCGGTGTGCAACAGAGCCATCCCGCACCGGATGGCAACGGTGAACTTTAGGAAACCAAGGGGGGGTGAGTCAATGAGATATTTCCCTATTTTCGCCATATACAAAGACTGACAGCGAGTGATATAATATCCGCCTAAAGCTGAGGCATGTTTAGTCATTTTTTGGATGAGGTGGTGTTATGAATAAAGTGTATTTGCGAGCGGCGACTTTAGGTCTGGCGGCGTTGGTGTGCATGGTCGCCCAGGCGCAGAATTCGTTCGACCTGACGAGTTCCAAAACGCCGGAAACGTTTACCTTCACCAACTCTTTGGGCACCGCGGTGGCGACCAACGGGATGGTCGTTTTCGAAGGCGAATTGAAGGCCGATCTGTCTGTGGGCCCTACGACCAACTCTGCGGGTTTGATTCTCGCCTCGCTGCAGCTGCTGGCTCAGATCAAGCTGTTCGACGAGTTGCCCGCCTCGAACGAGGTGGGGAGTGTGCAGGGCGCGGTGGCCGCGCTGAAGGACACGGATCCGCCTGCCGCCACGACCGGAAAATACTATGTGTGGGGCTCCACCAATTCGGCCCCGGTGGCCTGGGTGCCGTTGATGGCGACCAACAGCACGCAGTTTGCGGTCAGCGACGGCGCGACGAATTACCTCACCTTTGTGTTCTATTACCCCACAAACAGCGGCAACGTCAGCTACCAGCTGTATGTCGGCGATGTGTCGGCTTCGGTGATGGAGCCGTCGCTGGCGGTCGTCTCCCCGACGAATGCGGCCGCGGGCCTCGCCGGCGTTTCGCTGTTGGGCACGGGTGCCCTGAAGGAGGTCAGCTCCTCCGACGGCGGGCTCGGGGCGCTTTCGACCCAGATCGGTTTCAGCATCTATGATACGGCTTCCGGCATCCTCATGGTGATCGACACGGTGAACGAGAGCGGCAGCGGCCCGATCAAGGTGTACGCCTGGATCAACGGGGCGTGGCAGTTGGTCGGAGAGGTGCCGGCGGAGCAGGTGTTCGGCGACGGCATGGGGCACCGGTACGAGATTTACGCGCGCCCCGACAGCGGGCTGGTGGCCGGGCAGTCGTATCAGTTCAAGATCGTGGACGAGTCCGGAAACACGCACACCTACGACTCCGGGCTTGCGGTCACGGGGACCAAGATGGACAGCGTGGTCTTTGATCTCCACACGATGACCATCTCCTTCAACAGCGAGGCGAACCGCAATTATGTGGTGAAGGTGGCCGACAGCGCGGGAGCGCCCAACGAGCAGTGGGCGGTACAGTTCGTGAGCCAGAATGTCGGCGGCACGTGGGCGGAGTATTCGGACGCCCCGTTTACGGCCGGCGGCCCGAGCACGTCGGTCAAGATTCCGATATCGAGCGACCGGAAGAAGGCGTTCTTTAAGGTCTTCAAGCTCAACTGAGCGCTGAAGCGGCTTCAGTAAAAAAATAAAGCAGGCGGGCCTTCGCGGTCCGCCTGCTTTTTTTTGCCGCCCGGGTCTCATTCGCCGTAGAAGATCAGACGGCGCCGCTCGTAGACGCCGTTCAGGATCGAGAGGGTCTGCACGTCCGCATAGCGGACCTCCGTCATGCCGGCCTTCTGCATGGCATCGGCCACGGCGCGGTTGCTCCACTGGACGGAGACGCGGGCGCGGCTGAAGGGCTCTTTAAGCCGCGTGATGTCCAGCCGGCACGACTTCGCCCCCACACGCGAGGCGGCCTCGTATGGCAGGGAGTAGGGTGTCGTGGTGTATGAGAAGAGGCGGCCACGTGGCGAGACGCACCCGCAGGCCCCCAGCACCAGGGCACAGAGAAGGCCGGTTTGCAATTCAGTTGCCATAGACGATCGTGGTGTTGCTCATGTAGAGGCCGAAGAGGACGTTGAAAAAGGATCTGTCGGCGTACTCGAGCGTGGTGAGATGGCCGTTGGCCGCGGCCTTCTGCAGTCCCGCATCGCCCCAGGCCACGAGCCAGGCCACGGACCGGATTTTCGCTTCGCCCGACTGGGTCACGGTCCGGGTGTTACGGAACTCGCTGCTTATGGGCACGCGGACGTTCGAGTAGAGGCACCCCGAGAGCAAGAGGCAGGCGGGAACAAGGAGCGCGGCGCACAGGCTGCTTTTCATGAGGGTCATCCTTGGCGTTTACTTTTCGAGCGGATCGTATTGCAGGGCCGAGACCCGGCGTTTGAGCCAGAACTCGCGGAAGTTTTCTTGGAAGACGGCCAGATCGACATCCTTGAAGGCCTGCGCGGTGGCCTGCGTGTAGTCGTGCGTCTCGGCCAGCGCGGCGGCGAAGTCGGGCAGAATGTCCTTGAACGGCGTGTTGCGCTCCTGCGGCGCGCCTTTCTGGAGGTAGTAGGCGATTCCCCACACCAAGGCGTATTTGAACCTGCGCTGATCGTCCGAGCCGTCGTAGAATTCGGCATAGGTGGCGCGCAGCAGGTTGGGCAGGAGGGTGACGGCCGCCTCGATGTTTTCGACCAGCAGTTGGACGCGCACGGGATCCTCGTTGATGCTCACCTTCCCTTTGGCGTCCACGCTCGCGTTTTCGAAAAGGCAGGCGTGCCCCTCGTTCAGCCACGGCGCCGCGGCGAGCATGCAGTAGGCGTGGGAGAGGTACTGATGGAAGGCCTCGTGCCGGATGATACGCAGCATTTCGTCTTTGCCCTTCTCCTGGGACAGCACCAGCTCGCGGCGCGCGGGCATCCAGATGCCGGCGGCCCAGGCGTGATCTTTGCCGACGTAGCGCACGAAGTCATCGCGGGTCTGGAACAGGCGGATGAGCGAGACGTCGCTCTCCTGCGTGAGCGGCGGCACCAGTTTGCCGTACGCCTGCCGCAGGGCGGGCAGCTTGTCCTGCACGTCGCGGATCACCGTCTTGCCGACCTCGGTGGCCACGTCGGAGAGGATGATGTAGCCGTCGGTTTCGGCATACCACCAGGCCTCGTAATTCTCGATGCTTTTTTTCGCCTCGACGCGCACCGGGTGGTTGGGCTGGTCCGGCAGCTTTTCCCCTTTGCGGCGTATGGAAAGCTCCTCCGACTCCTCGCCCTCGTCCTTGGACGACCGCGACGGCAGGGCGATCGCGCCGATGAACTGCTCCTCGAAGGCGCTCCTCAGCGCCTTGAAATCCGGAGCGCCGGGCGCGTGGAGGGTCACGCAGAACCAGTCCGAATTCCTGGCGTTGCCGATGCGGCGCGGCCGGAAGGCGTAAACCAGGGTGTTGGTCACCCCGCAGGGGAAGAAGAGCAGGTCGTCGAGGCTGAACGAGTTGAGCTTCAGCGCCTCCGGCTCATAAACGGGGACCTCGGCGAAGGTGGCGACCCACTCGTTGACCTGCTTCGCGTTGCGCGGATCAAGCACGTAGGTGTCGTCCGCCAGCGCGATGCCGAAACGGGCGCGTGAGACGGTCTCGCTTTCGAAGGACGGCAGGAGGTGGGTCATGCGGCCGAGGACGAGGCGGTTGCCGGAAGGGTCGTTCCAGCGCGCGCAGCACTGGCTGTTGTACCAAAGCTCGAACGGGGCGAAGCGGTCCTCGCGCACCAGCCCGTCGGCGCCCGTGAGCAGATAGGGGTGAGCTTCGGGCATGGGCCGGGGATCGGCTTTGGCGTTGGCGATGCAGGGGAACAGGAACCCGATGTTCGGATAGTTTTTGACCGGCGCAAAGGTGACCGCGGCAGGCGCCGCGGCCGCGCACAGCAGAGCCAGAATGGACAGGCGGGTTCTCATGAAGGCACTACTCCTTGACGATCTCGTAGAGCATCACGGCGGTCCCGGGGCAGCCGTCGACGGCGGCGGTGAAGGCGAGCCGGCCTTTCGCCACCCTCGACGGGAGCTCGGACAGCCGGCGTCCGCTGGTCGATAACACATATACTTTATACTTCTTGGCGGGTTTGACTGCAAGCCTGATCTCAGCCTGGCCGTTGCGCACAAGGTGCGGCAGGCCGCCCCAGGCCAAGAGGGTCTTGCGCGACTGCTGGGCGTAACGGATGCCGCTGTTCTGCACGTCGGTCAGGTGGGTCAGCAGCAGGCGCGAGGAGGTGGCGACCGGGTTGCCGTCCAGCGCGCTGACCCAGACGGTGGCCGCCGTGCCACCGACGTCGAAAATGAGCGCGCCCGCGTCGACGGCGCCTTTTTCCGTGAAGCCGCCGCAGGTGCGGGGCGTCTTGAGGATGAGCGTGCCGCTCGCCTGGTCGAGCGTCACCGCCCCGTCGCCGGCCGGCGGCAGCGCGCCGGACGGTTGCGAGGCAACCAGCTTGCGGATCTCGGCGGCGGAGGTCTGGTAGACCTCTGGGAAACGGCCGGACCAGGTGGTTCCGGGCGCGGGCGCGTCGGCCACCTGCGTGCCGAGACGCGCATACCAGCCCAGCCACGCCCAGGCGGTATGATTCTGCGGCATGGCGTCGCGCATCCGCAACGCCTCGTCTCTGGGGATGAGCAGGGCATACGAGCGCGTGAGCGGGGCGAGGTCGCCGCGCAGGAAAAGGCAGATCGCCGCGCGCTCGGCAGCCTGCGACAGCGGGTCGGCGGCCATGTCGAAATAGTTCATGGCATAGCCGGCGGGCTGCGCGAGACTTTCCGCGCTGTGGCTGTAGGTGAAGCGCCAGAGGCCGGACCAGTCCTGCAGCGCGCCCATCGCGCCGGTGAGGATGCCGCCCACGCCGCGGAAGCGGCCGGGCCCGGAGTAGTTGAATTCGGTGACGGTGAAGGGCTTGTCCAGCAGGCGGGTGAAGAGCACGTTCTGCGCGCCCAGGGCGTCGTTCTTGACCGGGTTGACGTTCGCGCATTTGCTGGGCAGCTGCCAGGGGCGCTCGATGAACTGAGGGTGGTCGACGTAGAAGTGGTCGTCCACGTAGTCGAACAGCTCGGATCGCGGCACCTGGTCCGAGGCGTGGTTGGTCCAGGCGCTGCGGTCGGTGACGAGGGCGCGGCAGCCGAGCTCGTCGCGCAGGAAAGCCCTCAGGCGGGTGATCATGCGGTCTTCGGTGTCCTTGAGGAAGAGGACAAACGCCGCGGTGTGGCGGTTGCTCTCATAAATGCTGGCGGGTATGTCCGCGGGAATAGCGGCGTACGCCTGGGGCTCCTTCGCCTGCTTGTCGGCCAGCCACAGGCCCCACGCCTGCTTCCACTCGGGAATCCGGCGCATCTCCTCCAGGTAGTTGCCGAAGTTGCCTTCGTTGATCATGGCCAGCCAGGCGAGCGCGGGCTCGTCCGCGTAGCGCCTGCCGGTGTGGGGGTTGACGTGGGTCAGAAGCTGGCGCGTGAAGGCCTTGAGATTCTCCATGGCGCCCGCGTGCACGGGCACGAGCACCTTGTAGTCGTTCATCCCGATCGGTCCGTCGCGGTCGATGCCCACGCTGCGCCAGGGCACGGAACGCGAAACGTAGAGGTCGGTGGTGACGTAAATGCCGTTTGAAATGCAGGCCGCCATCAGGGCGTCGAGACGCGCCAGCTGGCCGGGGTTGAGCGTGGTGCCGTCCTTGGAGCCCTCCACGAGGCCGCCGTCATAGTGGTGGATGCGCAGGGCGTTGTAGCCGGTGCGCGCCAGCCGCGCGGCGAGGCGGGCCGCCTGCTCGGGCTCAAGGTAGTTGGCCGAGAAGCAGAGGTTGACGCCGTAGAAACGCTGGGGCACGCCGGGTTTGCGCTCGAACTCGAAATGGGGCCCGCGGGCGACCACCCGGCCGTACTTGCCGGCCGGCGCGTCGGCGAGCCCGAGCGCCGTGAAGTCCAGGGCGGATCCGGGGAGGATGTCGGGCTCCTGTTTGAGCGGGATCCAGTCGGCGCCGGCCTGCAGGGTCACCGGGGCGTCGAGGGTCAGGTGCTGCGGCGCCTGCGTCGCCAAGGTGAAGCGCACGGTGAAGGCTTCACCCGCCTTATAAGTTTTGCCGCCGCTGTTGTCGCCGATGCGCAGCGAGAAGGTCGGCCCCCATTGGCGGTCGTCCTGGATCATGACGGAGGTGGGCTCGGGGAAGGCGAAGGCGAGGCGGCGCTGTCCGTCGGGCGTGGTGAGGGTGAGGGCGCGGACCTTGCCTGACATCACGGCCATCCCTTTGTGCTCAAGCGGGATCGCGCCCTCCTGGGAGTCGCTCTTCCAGAGGCCGCCGGCGAAAGCCGCGGTCGTGAGCGTCGCGCCCACGAACAGGGCGTTCAGCCTGACGTCCTGTTCAGGGGTGAAGCTGTAGGCGGCCTCCACCGCGCCCGCCTCCGTGGCGCGGAAGGTGGCGCGGCCACGCACGGGCCCGGTGCCCTGCTGGGCATCCAGAAGGAAGGGGAACGAGCTGTCGCCGCTGCGGCTTTGCCCGCCTTTGGCGTGCGACTGCGCCCACGACGGCGTGAAGAGCTGGGGCGTCAGCTCGCATGCCGGGGAGTCGAGCTCCAGCGTGGCTGAGGATGTCGCCAACGTTTCGGAGGCGCGGCACGTCGCGGCGCCGGCACAGAGGGCCGACAGGATCAGGTGGTGCAGTTTCATCAGCAGGGGGTTCCTTTCACAATGAAGACCTTGTCGTTGACGCGCACGCGCTCCTCGCAGGGGAAGGTGATCCAGGTGCCGCGTTCGGCGCGCGTGCAGACCTCGTCGTCGCGGCGCAGGTCGCGCGCCACGAGATCGACGACGCCGGAGGTCGGCCCGTGGATCGAGAGCCTGTCGCCGACGGCAACCGTCTGGTCCTGGATCGCGACCTGGGCGACCTTGGCCTTGGGGTAGTAGTTCAGCACCACGCCCACATGCCGCTTCTTGGTCGTGGCCTGGTTCTCGTCGGTGTCCGTGAACTGGCCCGCGCCCGGACGCCCGTGAAAGAGCCCGCAGCCGAACTCGCGGTGGTAGACCCTGGCGCAGTCGGCGGTCAGCCGCTCGGCGAGCGCGGCGCCGAAGGTGCCGTCGGCCACCGCGGCGACGGCCGCGCGGTAGGCCGTGACCACCGCCTTGACGTACTCCGGATTGCGCGCGCGGCCCTCGATCTTGAACGAGGCGATACCCGCCGCCATGAGTTTGTCGACGAACGGCAGCGAACAGAGGTCGCGCGCCGAGAGCACCATGTGGGGCGTGACCACGAACGCCGCGTTGGCGTTCTCGCCCTCGCGCACCTCCTGGATCAGGAACTCGCGGCGGCAGGGCTGGTGGCACTCGCCGCGGTTGCTGGAGCAGCCGTAGGCGTCGTGCGAGAGCAGGCAGCGGCCCGAGACCGCCACGCAGACCGCGCCGTGCACAAAAGTCTCAACCTCGATGCCGGAGTTTTTGGCGATGGCGTCCACCTCCGCGAGCGTGCATTCGCGCGCCAGCACGACGCGGCTCGCGCCCTGGGCCTTGAGGAAGCGGGCCGTCGCCGTGTTCGCGCAGGACATCTGCGTCGAAATGTGGAAAGGGACGCCGAAGCGCTTGCACGCCTCCACGGTGGCCCAGTCCGCGACGATCGCGGCGTCGATATGCGGCTGGGCCGCGCGCAAGGTTTCGTCCAGCGCGGGCAGCTCGTGTTCGAAGAGGACCGTGTTCAGCGTGAGATAGAGCTTCACGCCGCGCGCGCGGCAGCGTTCCGCGGCCTCGGGCAGGGAGGCGAGCGAGAAGTTCCGCGAGGCCATCTGCCGCATGTTGAAGCCTTCGAGCCCCAGGTAAACGGCGCCCGCGCCCGCGTCGAGCGCGGCTTGGAGGCAGGTCATGTCGCCCGCCGGGGCGAGGATTTCAGGTGTGCGGGGCATGGGGCAGGGTCCTGGGCGTTTAAGGTTTCGGCGACGGGGCCCGGCCGGCACTCAGGTGCCGGCGCAGCTTTTCCATGTACAGGAAGAAGACGGGCGTGACGTACAGGGTCAGGGTTTGGGAAAAGAGCAGGCCGCCGACCACCGCCAGCCCGAGCGGCTGGCGCGCGGCGCCGCCGGCGCCGTAGCCCAGCGCGATCGGCAGCCCGCCCATGAGCGCGGCGGCCGTCGTCATCATGATCGGCCGGAAGCGGGTCAGGCAGGCAAGGTGGATGGCCGCCTGCGCGTCGAGCCCGTCCCGGCGCTGCGCCGCGATCGCGAAGTCGATCATCATGATGCCGTTCTTTTTCACCAGGCCGATCAGCATGATGATGCCGACAAACGCGTAGAGCGACAGCTCCGCGTCGCACAGGAGCAGCGCCAGCAGCGCGCCGACGCCCGCGAACGGCAGCGCCGACAGGATCGTCAGCGGGTGGAAAAAGCTTTCATACAGGATCCCCAAGACGATGTAGATCACGATGATCGCGAGCAGCAGCAGCATGCCCATGCCCTGCATCGCGGATTGAAACGCCTGGGCCGTGCCTTGGAACGTCGTGGTGATGGTGGGCGGAATCAGGGTCTTGGCGGACGCCTCGATGCCGGCCACGGCCTCGCCCAGCGAGGTGCCGGGTTTCAGGTTGAACGACAGCGTGACCGACGGAAGCTGTCCGGAATGGTTGATGCTCAGCGGCCCGTAGCCCTCGCGCAGCTTGGCCAGCGTCGTGACCGGAACCAAAGCGCCGGCGTCCGAGCGCACATAGAGCAGCGACAGCGCCGCCGGGTTCCGCTGGTACTCCGGCAGGAGCTCCAGCAGCACCAGATACTGGTTGTTCGGCGTGAAGATGGTCGACACCTGGCTGGACGAATAGGCGTTGAGCAGCGTGTTCTCGACCGCCGCGGCGGAGACGCCCAGAGAGGAGGCGAGGTCGCGGTCGATCTGGATCGAGAGCTCGGGATTCTTGAGCTGCATGTCGCTGGTGACATCCAGGAAGCCCGGCAGCCCCTGCATCTGCTCGAGGACCAGGTTCGCCACGCGGTTCAGCTCGCCGATGTCGGGGCCTTGCAGCGAGTACTGGTACTGGCTCTTGCTCATGCGCCCGCCGATCTGGAGGGTCTGGGGCACCTGCGGAAACACGCGGATGCCGGGCACGGACGCGAGCCTGGGCCGCAAACGCTGGACAATCTGCTCGGCGGTGGCGCGGCGTTCGGTGCACGGCTTGAGATGCACGAGCATGCGCCCGTTGTTCGGGTTGCCGCTGCTGGTGCTGGTGGTGGCCATCAGTTCGAGCACGTCGGGGTCTTGGCGCACGATGTCCGCCGCGGCCTGCTGCAGCCGGAACATGGTTTCGGGAGCCGTGCCCTCCGGGGGCTCGGTGGTCACCACGATCTGGTCCTGGTCCTCGGAGGGCAGGAAGCCCTTGCCGACCATGCCCGCCAGCTTGAAGGTCAGCGCCAGGATGACGGCGGAGAAGAGCATCACCAACCGGCGGTGGCGCAGGGCCCAGCGCAGCGTCACGTCGTAGAAGCCCAGCAGCGCCTGGAAGCCGCGCTCGGTGACGACGTACAGGCGCCCGTGGCGCACCGAGCCGGGCTCGCGCAGGAAGCGCGCGCAGAGCATGGGCGTGAGCGTCAGCGAGATCACGCCCGAGATCATCACCGCCGCGCCGATGGTCACCGCGAATTCGCGGAAGATGCGGCCGACCAGCCCGCCCATGAACATGACCGGGATGAACACGGCCGCGAGCGAGAGCGTCATCGAGACGATCGTGAAGCCGACCTCCCGCGCGCCGTCGAGCGCCGCCTGCAGGCGCGGCTTGCCCATCTCCATGTGGCGCACGATGTTCTCCAGCATCACGATGGCGTCGTCCACCACGAAGCCGATCGCCAGCGTGAGCGCCATGAACGACAGGTTGTCCAGGCTGTAGTTCAGCAGCCGCATCGCCGCGAAGGTGCCGATGATGGACATCGGCAGCGCCAGCGACGGGATGACGGTCGCCGCGAACGAGCGCAGGAACACGAAGATCACCAGCACGACGAGGCCGAGCGTCAGCAGCAGCGTGAACTGCGCGTCGTCGGCGGAGCGCTGGATCGGGATGCTGCGGTCGTAGAGGATCTTGAGCCCGACCGAAGGCGGCAGCTGCGACTGGAGCTGCGGCAGCAGCGCCTTCACGTCTTGGGCGACCTGCACGGTGTTCACGCCGGGCTGGCGCTGCACGGCCAGGACGATGGCGCGCTGGCGGGTGTGGGCGTCCAGATACCAGGCGGCGATCTTGTCGTTCTCGACGCTGTCCTTGGCCACGGCGACATCCTTCAGCCGCACCGGCACGCCGTCGTGGCGTGCGACGATCAGCTCGTCATACTGCGCCCCGGAGGTGAGCTGGCCGTTGGCCTGTACGGTGAACGTGCGCGACGGCCCGTAGAGGATGCCGGTGGGCAGGTTGACGTTGCCGTTCACGACGGCGGTGTAGAGGTCGTCGAGCGCGAGGCCGTGGACGAACAGCTTGCGCGGGTCGGCCTGGATGCGTACCGCGAATTTCTGGCTGCCGAAAACCAGCACCTGCGCCACGCCCGCCACCGTCGACAGGCGCTGGCCGATCAGCGTCTGTCCGAACTCGTCCAGCGCCGAGAGAGGCTGCGTGGGGCTGGTCAGCACCAGGTAGAGGAAGGGGGTGTCCGCCGGATTGACCTTCTGGTACGAGGGCGGCGCGGGCATGTTGACGGGCAGCTGCCGCTGGGAGCGGGCGATCGCCGCCTGCACGTCCTGCGCCGCCGCGTCGATGTTGCGGTTCAGCGCGAACTGCAGCGTGATCTGCGAACGGCCCAGCGTGCTGACGGAGGTCATCGTGTCGATGCCGGCAATGGTGGAGAACTGCTTCTCGAGCACGGTCGCCACGGCCGAGGCCATGGTGTCGGGGCTGGACCCCGGCAGGTTGGCCGTGACCTGGATCGTGGGATAGTCGACGTTCGGCAGGTCGCTGACGGGGAGCTGCCGGTAGGCGAGCACGCCAAAGAGCAGGATGCTGATCATCACCAGCGTGGTCATGACGGGCCGATGGATGAAAACCGCGGAAATGTTCATGGCGCGGCGTGCCCCGCAGACGGCGCGGCGCCCGCGCCGGTGACCGCCACCTTCGTGCCCGGACCCAGCCGCTGCTGGCCGTCCGTCACCACGGTCTCGCCGGCCGCCAGGCCTTCGGCGATGATGCTGGCCTCGTCGATATTCCGGGCGATCTTCACAGGGCGCACCTCCACGGTCTGGTCGGGCTTGACGACAAAGACATACGTGCCCTTCTGCCCGTTCTGCACGGCGCGGTAGGGGATCACCAGGGCGTTGGCCTCGACGGCGATGCGCAGGCGCACGTTCACGAACTGCCCCGGCCAAAGCCGGCTCGAAACGTTGGAGAATTCGGCTTTCAGCGTGATCATGCCGGTGGCGCGGTCGACCGCGTTGTCGAGAAACGCGAGACGGCCCGTCTCCGCTTCTCCGCCGCTCTCCGTCAAGGCGGCTTCGACGCGCATGTCGGGCGACGTCCTCCAGTCCCGCAGCCGCTCCATGTCCTGCTGCGGCACGGCGAAGCTGACGTTGACCGGCCGGATCTGGTTGACCGTGACCAGCGCCGTCGTGTTTGCGGCGACGAGGTTGCCCCGGTCCGCCAGCCGACGGCCGGTGCGGCCGGAGATGGGCGCGCGGATCGTGCAGTAGCCGAGCTGGATGCGGGCGCTTTCGGCCGCGGCCTCATCGGCGCGTTCGGTCGCCTGCTGCACCGCTGCCGTCGTCGTGGCCTGGTCACGGTCATTCTCGGACACGAATCCCTTGGCGAACAGCTCGGTCATGCGCCGGAGCTCGCGCTCGGCGTTCACCCGCTGCGCCCGCGTGCGCGCAAGCGCGGCCTCGGCCTGATGCAGCGCAGCCTCAAACGGGCTGGCGTCGATCCGCGCGAGCAGGTCGCCTTCCTTGACCTCCTGCCCCTCGGCAAAGGCGACCTCGGCCAGCAGGCCGCTCACCTGCGCTTTCACGGTCACCGTGGCCAAAGCCTCGACCGTGCCGAACGTGCGGATTTCGACCGGCATCGGCGTGCGTCCCACACGCGCGGCGACCACCGGCGCGGCGGCGCCCGGGCCGGCTTTCGTGCCGGCGGCCTTCGCCTGCCGCACCGCATGGATGCGCCAGTACGCTGCGGCCGCGCAAAGGATCAACAGGAATACGACCAGCATTTTTTTCATCAAGACCTCGGAACGGCGGGTGCCCGCAGGCGCCGGCGCTTGGCACACGTAAAGTCAGTATAGTGACCCAACTGCGGGGCGCCGTCAAGCGCGGCCCGCGGGTTCCGGCAGCCCGGACGCCAAGCCCCTCGCCCGCGCCTGCTGCCGGATCAGCCAGACCGTGAGCGCGGCGGCGACCAGGTAGCCGATCCAGATCAGATGCAGCAGGGGCCCCATGCCGGTGTGTTCGGAGACCGGCCCGAGGATCCAGAGGACCACGGCCGCGAGGCCCCACGAGCCGCCGCTGATCAGGCCCATGCGCTGGCCGAAGCGCAGGGGCGAGTCGGCGTAGCGCGCGAGCGTGATGCAGAGCGGGAAGCCGGTGTAAACGATGAAGGCGGTGAAGGCCAACAGCGCGGCGGCCAGCCGGGTGTGCGGCGCGAGCAGCAGGTAGACAACGGTCAGCGGCGCGCCGAAGAGCGCCGAGCAAAGCAGCACGCGCAGGTGGCCGATGCGCGGCGCGAGCGCCCCCCAGGTGATGGCGCCGACCATGCCGCCGAGTCCGAACAGGGTGAAGGAGAATCCGCTGAAGGAGAGCGAGTATCCGACCTCCTTGTGCAGGTAGGTGGGCAGCAGCGTGGCCTGGATCTGCGAACAGGTGGCCAGAAGGGCGGCCATGACAAAAAGCGGCCAGAAGGGGATGCTGGGGATGTTCTGCGTGTGCTCCAAGGCGCTCTTTGCCTGGGCGGTTTCGACAGGCAGGCGGATGCCGCTCGCAAAGAGCAGGGCCGCCGCCACGGGCGCGGCCCCGTAAAGCCAGCCGAGGCTGAGCAGCCCGAAGTGCTCCGTGAGGGTGGACGAGATGAGCGCGCCGCCCGCGAAGCCGAGGAAGCCGGCCACCATGAAGACCGCGGTGGAGAGCGACGAGGGGATCTTGTCGAGCCCGTGGACGGCGCGCAGCCCCTCGGGGTGCACGATGGCCACGCCGAACCCGGCCGCCAGCGCGACCAGCGACATCCAGGCCACGCAGTGCGGGCCGGCCGGCATGCAGGGGATGAGCACCGCCGCGCCGGCCAGCAGCACGCCGAAGCAGATCGGCACGGGGTGCGTCCAGCGGGCCCGCATGTGGCCGATCGGGAGCTGGAAGACGTTCGAGGAGAAGCCCAGCATCGACGCGACGAAGATCAGCAGGCCGAGCGTCGCCCCGGTGCGGTCGCGCATGGGCACGAGCACGGGCGCGATGAGGCCGACGTAGGTGTCGGTCACGGCATGCGCGAAGGTCAGCGCCAGCAACTGGCGCCACTGGCGCTCGGCGGAAAAAGGGGATGGGGTCATGAGGGCGTCACCACAAACAGGCTGCGGGAATGAAAAAGGAGCTCCGAATCATAAGGGCTTCGCGAGGATGCGTCAAGTGCCCGCACCGCGGCGGGTGTGATTCAACGTTGTTGAAGCCACACCCGAAGGAGGAGTTTGATTTTAGGAGTTAGGAGTTGCAATGCCATGAAAGTGGATGTGTTGGCGCGATGTTCTGACTTCAAGATGAAGTCACACGCAGGGCTCCCAAAATCGGTTCTTCGCGGAAGGGTTCCTCCTTGTCAAAAGCCGCTTTTTCACGGCCTTTTTGCGCTACCGACTTCTAACGCCTAACTCCCGAATTTTCCTGGGTGCGACCCCGTTTCAACGAAACTGAAGCGCACCCGGATGCGGCGGATGATGCGGCATGGCGTTTTCACTTGCGCTGTGAGGGGTAAGAAAGGGTAATATAACCTTTAAGTCATTTATTTGGATGTTGACGGGATAAAGGCAAATCAAGCAAGCGTGCGAGGGAGGCCGGGTGTATGAAGTGGAACGGTTTGCGGATGATGGCGGCGGGTGTCGTGCTCACCGGCGCGGGTTCGGTCTTTGCGGCGGACCAGGTCTGGAATGACGCGGGCGCGGACAACACGTGGAGCACGAACGACCTGAACTGGGATGCCGGCGCCGCGTGGACGAACGGCAACAGCGCGGTCTTCGGCGGGCCCGGCGAGACGGTCGACATCGCAAATGCGGTCAGCGTGGCGAACATCACGTTCCAGACCAACGGCTATGTGGTCGCGGACGCGAACAACGACGGAGCGCTCACGGTCATGGGCGCGCCCAGCGTGATCACGGTCGCCTCGGCCGGACAGACCGGCACGGTCAGCGCGGTGGTCGCCGGCAGCGGCGGCTTCACCAAGGCGGGCGCCGGCTTGCTGAATCTGACAGCCACGACGAACACGTTTACGGGTGTGCTGCGCGTCAGCGCCGGCGTGTTACGGCTCAGCACAGGGGCCCTCTATGCCCTGGGCGCAGGCGGAGCCGGCAACGAGACCATCGTCGAGAACGGGGCGGCCTTGAATTTCAACGGGGCCTACACCAACGGCAACACGACGGAAAATCTCAGCATCGCCGGCAGCGGCGTCGACGGCTCGGGCGTGCTCGTCAACACCGGGGCCAGCTTCATGAACTCCGGTCTCGGAACCATCACACTCTTGGGAGACGCGACGATCGGGTGCCAGAGCCGCATCGATTTCAGAAACACGGTGACCGGAAACGGGTATACGCTGACCAAAGCAGGCGGCTCGGAACTGGCGGTCGGCGTGGCGGTCACCAATTGCAAGGTTGTGATCAATTCGGGCAACTACACCTATATGAACCCCAGCGCATTGGGCTCTTCCGATTTCGACACCACCCTGAACGGCGGCGGATTGCGGTCGTACGGCTCCTATGTCTTGACGGAACGGCTCATCGCGAACGGCGGGTCGCTCATTGCGGCAGGCGGCGTAAATTCGCTCTTCAATATCGCGGGGCGCGTGACGCTCAACAGCAATGTCGTGGCCACAGCCGAGAACGGGACCATGCTTGAACTTTCCGGCGTTTTGGACGGCGCGGGCGGCCTCACGCGGTCGGGGGTCGGAACGGTCTACGTCACGGGCAACTCGAACACCTATGCGGGCGCGACTCTCGTCAGCGCCACGCTGTTTATCGGACGGACGAACCAGTATGCGGGCACGCTGGGGTCGGGGCCTGTCACGAACACGGGCAACCTCTACTGTTATTCGGGCCGGCTCGGTACCGGCGCGGTCGTCAACAACGGCAACCTGTACTTCGACGCCACCAACGCGTTCGCCTGTTCCAACTCCTTTTTCGGCACCGGGAGCACGGCGATCCGCTACGGCGGGGCGATGACGGTCGGCGGTAGCGTCTCGTCGAACGCCAATTTCCGCCTGGGGAACGGCGCGCTGACGCTGACGAACGGCGCGGATTTTTGCGCCTACTCCGAGTTCGCGATCGCGACGCGGGACCGCGTGAACTATCCGTTCGACCCGACGAACGTCACGGCGACGGTCAACGTCATGGGCGGCGCGACGCTCCGGGCCAATTACATCGTGTTCGGCGACGGCACCAACATGTCGGGGGCGGTCGCGGTGATGACCGGTACGCTCAACCAGGCGGGCGGCACGGTGCGCACGACCGGCAGGACCGACGAGAATAACGGGGTGCGCATCGGCCACTACCCCGGGGCGTACGGCACCTACAACATGGCGGGCGGTCAGCTGTTCGTCGGCAACGACTACGAGCTTTGCATCGCCACGGACGGCAGCGGCTGGTTCAGGCAGACGGGCGGCGAGGTCTTCGCGACGCGCGTCATGCTGAACGAGCGCGACAGCACCGGCGGGTATGGGCGGCTGACCGTTTCCGGCGGCGTGATGAATCTGGGCTCGCTGAGCGGTCTGGTGCAGGCGATCTCCAACGGCATCGCAGCCGACAAGACGGCGCCGTACCTCGTCGAGCTCGGCGGGTCGGGCGGGGTGATCCGCGCCGTGACCAACATTTATTCGGCCCTCCATGCCACGCTCTACGGCACGAACGCGAACGCGATCACCTTCGACACGACCAACTTCGCGATCGCGCTCTCCGGCAATCTGACGGGGGCGGGCGGCCTCAACAAGACCGGCGCGGGCGATCTGGCGCTCTCGGGCACGAACTCCTACAGCGGCGCCACGCGCGTGCTGGAAGGCACGCTCACGCCGGCGTCGGATAAGGCCCTGCCGGCGGGCGGCGTGGTGGCGTTCGGCGTTGCGGCCGACGGCGCCTGCGGCGTGCTGCACGCGCCGGGCGACCTGTCGCTGGCGGGGCTGGCCGTGGCGGTCGCGAATCCGGAGCTCTTGGACACGCGCCGCCATTACACGATTGTCACGTATGGCGGCGCGCTGAGCGGGATGTTCGGTTCGCAGGCGCTGCCCGAACCGTGGTATGTCTACTACGATTGGGCGCACAACAGCGTGCAGCTCCGCGCCGCGGTCGGCACGCTGATCCGGCTTTATTAGCGCGGCGCCACGCGCGGGCAAGCGCCGATGGGGCACGGCCGCCTGCCGGGTGTTGGCGGCGCGGGGGATTTGGGCAGAGCGGCGATGCGGGCGAGACAGAACGGCTAACGGGGAACGGGTATGATCACGAAATGGGCGGTTGCGGTTTCAAGTGTCATCATGTCTGTGTGCGCGGCGTGCGCGGCGGACCAGCTCTGGAATGACGGGGGCGCGGACAACACGTGGAGCACGAGCGACCTGAACTGGGATGCCGGCACCGCGTGGGTCAACGGCAGCAGCGCCGTCTTCGCCGGCTCCGGCGAGACCGTGGAGGTCGCGAATGCGGTCAGCGTCGCGAACCTCACGTTCCAGGGGAACGGCTATGTGATCGCGGACGCCGACAATAACGGGACGCTGACCTTCGCGGGCTTGCCCAGCGTGGTCACGGTGGTGAACGCCGGCGACACGGGCGCGGTTTCCGAAGTCATCGCGGGAGGCGGTTTCACGAAGGCTGGGCCCGGGCTGCTGCGGATCCAAGGCGCCAACACGTACACGGGGGTCACGACCGTGAGCGCGGGCATCCTTCGGCTCCAACCCGCCACGCCGACGGGGCTGGGAGCGGTCGGGGCGGGGAATCACACGGTCGTCGAGAACGGGGCGACCCTGGACCTGAACTCGGCGAACTCCGTCAACATGAACGAGGATGTCATCATTTCCGGTTCGGGCGTGAACGGAATCGGCGCGCTGGTGAACCTGGGGGCCACGACCTACTACAATACGGGCATCAGGAATCTGACGCTCGCGGGGGATGCGACGCTCGGCGGGCCGTCGCGCACGGATCTCGGCGGCCACGGAACGTTCGCGGGGAACGGTTTTACGCTGACCAAGGCGGGGGCGTTCGAAGTGGCGGTTTCCCGGGCCGTGAACGGCAGCCCGATCGTGATCAACGCGGGCACATACACGGTCCAGCATGCGGACGCGCTGGGCGGCGCCACGGCAGGCGACACGACGCTGAACGGCGGCAAGCTGCAGGCGTGGGGCAGCTACACGCTGTCCGAGCGGCTGATCGTAAACGGGGGAACCTTGTGTTCGAGCGGCACGTCGATCAACACCCTCCGGCTGACCGGCAACATGACCCTGAACAGCAACGTCACCGTGCAGACGGAAGCGTCCATCACGAACACGGTCGAGCTGGCCGGCGTGATGGACGGCCCGGGCGGTTTCACCAGAAGCGGGAACGGCTACGTCTATGTCATGGGCGACGCGAACACCTATGCGGGGCCGACGACCGTGAGCGGCGGCTCCCGGCTCTGGGTGGGCAAGGCCGTGGGCGGCACCGGCCGGCTGGGCCCGGGGGCTGTGACGAACAACGGCACCCTGTATGCGAATTCGCCGGTCTTGGGCGCGGGCGAGGTGGTGAATAACGCGGGCTGTTCGCTTTATCTCAACCCGCCGCTGCTCGACGTCGGAAGCCTCGTGAACAAGGGAACCGTGTACGGGACATCGGTTCTGCAGACTGCGAGCGGTGTCGCCAACAGCGGCACGTGGAACGCGTATTCGGGCGTGTTCGGAGCCGGGGTTCTGACAAATTCGGGAACGCTGAACCTCTACACCAACGTGTTCACTTATGGCCAGTTTGTGAACAGCGGGACGCTGAGCCTTTGGATGCCGGTGACCCTGGCGGACCCGGTCACGTTCAACGGGGGCTCCGTCTATGTCAACGACATGAGTAACACGCTTTACGTGACGGGGCCGGTCACGGTGGGCGCGTCTGCCGCGTTTGGGGGGACGGCGTCGTCGGTCACCGAGATCAGCGGCCGGATTTCCGGCCCGGGCGGCCTCACGCGCTCCGGCGACGGCCTGTGTTTCGTAACCGGCGACTCGAATGATTATGCCGGGCCGACCACCGTCAACTTAGGCCGGTCGCTGTGGGTCGGCAAGCCGGCCGGCGCGGCGTCCGGGCGTCTGGGGCCCGGCGCGATCACGAACAACGGCACGCTCTATTTCGACAGCGCCGGGGCTTACACCGCCTTCAGCGGCATCAACGGATCGGGCCTGACCGCCATCCGCTACGGCGGCCAGGTCACCGTCAGCGGCGGGGTTTCTTCGAACAGCGACTTCCATGTGGCGAACGGCTCGCTGACCTTGACCAACGGCGCGGTTTTCAGCGCCTACAACCAGATGACGATCGCCAACCGGGCGGATGCCAAATACGGTGTCGCGCCGGCCAACTGCCTGCTGCCGACGAATGTCCTTGCGACCGTTACGGTCAACGCCGGGTGTGCGCTGATTGTAAGGTCGGTGACGTTCGGCAACGGCGGCGACCTTGCGGGCGGCATGATGACAGGCATCCTGAACCAGGCCGGCGGTTTGGTGCGCACGACCGCAGCGTCGGCCGAGGGGAACGGTGTCCGCCTCGGACATTACCCGCAGACCCGCAGCTTTTACAACATGATGGGCGGCACGCTGATCGTGGAGGGGAACTATGACTTGGGGTGCGCCACGGACGGTCAGGGCTGGTTCAACATGACGGGCGGCGAGGTTTTCGCGACGCGCGTGATGCTCAACGAGCGCCATGACGCCGGCGGGTTCGGCCGGCTGACCGTGGCGGGCGGAGTGATGAACATCGGCTCGCTGGACGCGTCGGTCGGGCCGGCCACCAATGCCATCACCGCCGATGTCACGGCACCTTATCTGGTCGAGTACGGCGGCGCGGGCGGCATGATCCGCGCGGTCACCAATATCTTCCTGCCGCTGAACGCGAAGCTGTCCGGCACGGGCGCGAACGCGATCACCTTCGACACGACGAACTTCGCGATCAGCCTTTCCGGCAATCTGACGGGCGCGGGCGGGCTGAACAAGGCCGGCGCGGGCGAGCTGACGCTTTCGGGCACGAACACCTACAGCGGCGCCACGCGCGTGCTGGCGGGCACGCTGGCGCCGGCGTCGGACAAGGCCCTGCCGGCGGGCGGCGTGGTGGCGTTCGGCGTGGCGGCCGACGGCAGCTGCGGCAGGCTGCGCGCGGCGGGCGACCTGTCGCTGGCGGGGCTGACCGTGGCGGTCGCGAACCCGGAGCTGCTGGACAGAAGCCGCCAGTACACGATCGTCACGTACGGCGGCGCGCTGAGCGGCATGTTCGGTGCGCAGGCTCTGCCTGAGCCGTGGTACGTGTATTACGATTGGGAGCACAGCAACGTGCAGCTCCGCTCGTCGATCGGCACGCTGATCAAGTTGCGGTAGGTCCGGAACGGGGATGCTCCGTTGCAGAGAGGCGTGACGCGCGGGCGTAGAAGGGATACGGCAAGTCCTCCCCGCCCGGGCAGATCCTGCGCCAGCGGCGATAGGTCAGGCACCAGTAGGAGGGGTGGCGGCGGACGACGCGTTCGATCGCGTCGGAGAGCTGTTGGGTGCGCACCGTATCGGGGATGGACGGGTCCGGCAGGAAAACGTCGCTGCACTCGATGCGGTAGCGGGCGCCCCTGAGCGGGCGTGCCCAGACGAAGAGGATGGGGACTCCGAGTTTGCGCGACAGCGTGGCCGGCGTCATCGAAACGCTGACCGGCAGGCCGAAGAACGTGCACGCGGTCCCGCCCTCGGACGCGTCCATGTGCTGGTCGACCAGCACGCCCACGCTTTTCCCGCCCTTGAGCGTGCGGATGAGCGCTCGCAGGGCGCCTTCAACAGGAACGATTTCCTGGCCGATCGCGGCACGCTGGCGGGTCAGGAGCTCGGTCATGGCCGGTGTGCCGATCTGCTTGGCGACGCACATGATGGGGATGCCGTTCGCCACGCCGCCCTGGGCGACGAGCTCCCAGTTCCCCAGATGGGCGCTGAGCATCACCGCCGGCTGGAGGTGCCGGATCCTGTCGAGCGTCCCGGGGGTGAATTCAACTTGCTCGAGAATGCGCTCGCGCGTGTCGCGCAGCAGCCAAAAGAGGTTCAGGATCGTGCGCATCACGGTGCGGTAGGAGCGGCGGATGATGACATCCTCGCGCGCGGGAGTCATGCGCGCGCCGAACATCAGGCGCAGGTTGGCCTGCGCGATCTTTTTCCCGCGGCGGTCGAAGGCAGGCGCCAGCGCGGAGATAAGGTCCGCGAGGCGCACCACGTTTGGGCGGGACAGGCGAGGGACCAGCACCTGTGCCAGCCAGATGCCGAACCACTCCAGCGGCCTGCGTATCTTCCGGCTCAGGGCTTTGGCGCGTTTTGTCATGCGCGAAAAAGATAGCAGACGGTTTTGGAGGAGGGAAGCAAAACCGGACGGGCACGGGTGCGCGGGAAAGGGACGCGGGTCAGGACGCGGGGGCGCTCTGGACATCCCGCTTCGAGAGGCGGGCATAGAAGGGGTAGCGCGCCGGGTCGTCGCCCGGACGGATGTAGCGCCAGCGGCGGTAGTTGAGGCACCACAGGGAGGGGTGGCGGCGGATGACGCGTTCAAAGGCGCTGGCCAGCTCCTGGGCGCGTTCGGCGTCGCTGGCGTGCGGGTCCGGCAGGAAGACCTGTCCGGCCTCGATGCGGTAACGGCCGTTCTTCAGGGGGCGCGACCAGGCGAAGACGATGGGGACGTGACACTTGCGCGCCAGGGCGGCCGGGGACATGGAAATGCCGGCCGGGAGGCCGAAGAGCGTGACCCAGGTGCCGCCCTCCGCGATATGGGTGTGCTGGTCGATGAGCAGTCCGATGCTGGTGCCGCGCTTCAGCGCGCGCAGCAGCGGGCGGACCGCGCCTTCGGCGGGCACGAGCTGCTGGCCGATGGTCGACCGCAGGCGGCTCAGGCGGTCGGTCATTTCCGGGGATCCGAGCTGTTTGGCGATGGACAGCATGGGAATCCCGTTGGCGACGCAGGCTTGGGAGAGGATCTCCCAGTTGCCGAAGTGGGCGCTGACGGTGACGGCCGGCTGGTTGCGGCGGAGCGTGTCCAGCACCTGGGGGTCGAAAGAGACGCGGTCGGCCATGCGCGCGCGGGTGTCGCGCGCCAGCCAGAAGACGTTGACGAGCACGCGCGCCATGTTGCGGTAGGAGCCCCGGGTGAGCGCGCGCAAGCGGGCCGGCGTCATGCGTGTGCCGAACATCACGCGCAGGTTGGCGTGCGCGATGGCCTTGCCTTGACAGTCGAAGGCGTAGGCGATGTCGGCTACCCAGCGCGAAAGGCGCAGCAAAGCCGCCAGCGATAGGGGAGGGATGACCGTCAGCGCCAGCCAGACGGCGGCCCATTCCAACGGCCGGCGCAAGGCGCGGTAGGCTTCTTTCACCCTTTTGGACATCGTTAAAAAGTAACAGGCGCGGGCTGATCTGGAAAGGATAAACGGGGGGCGGAGGGCCGCGCTGTCATCTCGGCACAGGAAGAAGGGCGTTCACCACATGTCGCCCAGAGGGCCGCACGGGGCGATTTCGATGGTGGCGTCCACCTCCTCGCCCGGCGCGAAGCCCGCGATGCCGGCGACGACGCGGATGGGCACATGGTCGGGGATCGTGAAGCCGCGTTTGCGTTTGGTGCCTTCCCAGACGATGTTCATGCGGTTGTACGAAAAATGTTTGGCCATGCGCACCTGGGTCTCCTCCGTGAGCATGGGGACGGACATCGAGGCGATCAGGCGGTTGCCCTCGTTGATGCTGTAGACCGCGAGGCAGGCGGCGGGGCCGGAGTCCTCTTTGAGCGCGGGCTTCTTGGTGCGGAAAACGACCTTGCAGACCAGGTCGCGGCTGTCGTTCAGGCGCCACGCCATCCCTTTTCCGAGCCAGGTGACCGCCTTGTTGTCGAAGTTGACGGTCGAGGCCTTCTTTGTGCCGCGCACGTAGGCGCGCATGGTTTTGGGAAAGGCGAAGATGCCGAGCTCGTCGGGCTGCCCTGCGAGGTTGTAGAGGGAAAAGTCGTGCGAGTAGTTGCCGGAGCCCTCGAATTTCCACTTCGTGATCTCGGGCGGCCAATCCTTGTCGTACTCCAGCGGGCGCATCAGGAAGGCCTGGACCGTGGGCGCGAGGTCGGTGATCGCGAGGGCGCTCAGGTTGCGCGTGGCGGCTGGGGCGGCATCGGCCCGCTCCTTGAGGTTGGCGACATCCGGAACGGGAGGAACGAGCCGGCAGGCGGCTTTGGCCTCGTCGAAGGCCCTGTTCGCGAAATCCTTGCGCTGCATGGCCACGCGCATGCGCGTGGACTCTTTCTTGGCGGCGGCGGCCTCTTTGGCCTGCTCCGCGGCGGCGTAGCGGTTCTGGAGCTGGTCCAGTCCGCCGATGTACTTCTCGGCCAGGTCGGCCGCCCTTTCGTTGCGGGCGAGGTCGTTCGCCGTGCGGCGCGCGACGTAGTTCTCTTGGACGAGCCGCAAGGCCTCGGGTTTGTCCGCGACTTTCTCTTTGGTGAGTTCGGGCACGGTCTCGAAGGGGTCGGGCTCGGCCGCGAGGGCCTGCATGAAACGACCGGCCTCCTTCTTGACGGCCTCGAGGCCGGCGGCGTCTTTGGCCTCTTTGAAGCGGCCGGAGAGCTGCTTGAGGTCGAGCACATAGCCTTCGGCCAGCGGCAGCAGCGCGGCGTTGTAGGCTTCGGCGATTTTGGCCAGTCCGGCGTGGTAGGCGTCCCGCATTTTGGCGACATCCGGCGGCAGGGCCGCGGAGGGGGCCGGCTGGGCGGCCGCGGCGAAGGTCAGCAGGCAGAGGGTGGCGAGCAGGTGGCGCATCGGTGTTCTCCGTGATTGAAAAGGCATAAGGTTGAAATATACCACAGTGGGCGGGCGGAGTGGAATTGTGAATTCGGCCTTCTTGAGGGGGGGGGCGCCAGGCGGCCCGCGCGGCCGGAAACGAAAAAAACAATATTCACGGTTGCGCCGCGCCGTTAGATTTGCTAATTTTATCCACTCGCTATGAAAATAGTTGTTCTTCTAGGCGCGCCCGGTTCGGGAAAAGGTACAGTCGCGGGGCGTTTAGCTGCTTCGGACAGTGCCTTTCGACACGTATCCAGCGGTGATCTGTTGCGTGATGCTGTGAAGCATCAGACGGCGGCGGGCATCGAGGCGGACACGTACATGAAGCGTGGCGAGCTGGTTCCCGATGCCCTGATCGCGAAGATCATCGAGGACCTGATGGCCAGGGCCAGCGGAGCGTGCACGCTGTTGTTGGACGGCTTTCCGCGCACCGTGGTGCAGGCCCAGATTTTAGAGGCGGCCACCGCCCGCTGCGGGGCGACCTTGGCGGCGGTGGTGCTGTTGGACGTGGCGGATGCGATTTTGGTGGACCGGATTGCCGGGCGGCGCGGATGCCCGAAATGCGGGGCGGGCTATCATGTCACCAGCATTCCCTCTCGCAGGGAGGGGATCTGTGACGTGTGCGGGACCGGGCTGGTGATCCGTAAGGATGACAACCCGGAGACGGTGAAGCACCGGTTGGAGGTCTACAAGGCTCAGACCGTTCCGCTGATTGATTTTTACGGTGCGCGCGGCATGTTGCGCAAGGTGGTTGGTACCGGCCCGATCGACGAGATCGTCGAGCGGGTCAGGCAAGCGGTACCATGAACATACCACTGAAGAGTGCGGCGGAGCTCGACGCGATGCGGGCGAGTTGCAGGATGACGGCCGAGGTGCTGCGGCAGGTTGCGGAGGCCGTGCAGCCGGGCGTCACCACGGGCGAGCTGGACGCGCTGACGCGGCGGCTGATCGAAGGGATGAAGGCCAAGCCCTCGTTCCTCGGTTACCACGGGTATCCGGCGGCGATTTGTATTTCGATCAACGACGAGGTGATTCACGGCATTCCCGGACGGCGGGTCATTCTGCCGGGGGACGTGGTGAGTCTGGACGTCGGTGTTTTGTACAGGGGGTTTCATGGGGATTCGGCCACCACCGTCATGGTGGGTGTGACGGATCCCGATGTGATCCGGTTGGTGGAGACGACCCGGCGGGCTCTGGCGGCGGCGATTGCCGCTGTCCGGCCTGGCGGACGTCTCTCGGATGTCTCTCACACGGTTGAGAGCGTCGCGAAGGCTTCTGGCTGTTCGGTGGTCAGGGAGTTTGTGGGTCACGGCGTGGGGCGTCACCTCCATGAAGAGCCACAGGTCCCGAACTACGGATTGCCGGGGCGCGGTCCCGTCCTGAAGCCGGGGATGACGTTGGCGATTGAGCCGATGGTCAACCTCGGAGGTCCGGAAGTGGTCGTGCTGGATGACAAGTGGACAGTAGTAACGCGAGACGGGAAGCCGTCCGCGCACTTCGAGCACACCGTGGCCGTGCTTGAGGAAGGTGTGGAAGTTCTGACGCTGGCCTGAGAATTTCCAAACTTTTTGATAGACAAGGTGACGGACTTTTGGTTAAATCCAAAACCTTTTTTGAACGAGGAAAAAAGACCATGAAAGTTCGCAGTTCAGTGCGGCGCATTTGTGAGCGTTGCCGTGTGGTGCGTCGCAAGGGCGTCGTCCGCATTATTTGTACGAATCCCCGCCATAAGCAGCGCCAGGGTTAAATTGGAGAGGACACCATGCCGAGATTGATGGGTGTGGATATTCCGGGCAAGAAGCGCGTCGAGTACGCGCTCCGGTACATTCACGGAATCGGTCCCAAGCGGGCCAGTGCCGTGGTCGAGCATTGCAAGGTCGACCCCGCCAAGAAAGCAGACGATCTGACGCCGGACGAGATCCGGCAGATCGTGGCTTTCATTCAGGACTCCTACCGAGTTGAAGGTGATCTGCGCCGCGAGGTTTCGCAGAACATCCGCCGTTTGATCAGCATTGGAACGTACCGCGGGTTGCGCCACAAGCGCGGTCTGCCGGTCCGGGGTCAACGGACCCGCACCAATGCGCGGACCCGCAAGGGTGGCAAACGGACGGTGGGTGCGGTGCGTGATAAGACTGCTCGGGCGGCCATCAAGGCCAAGTCCCCTGCTGCCAAATAACCCGGCGCTGGCGCGGTAACGCCCGTCCTGTTTCAGGGACGGGTGCTGCCGTGTCCGCCAAGCATTTCAGAGGCTGAGACGCATGAGCGAAGAAGCTATCAAAAGTGAAGAGCAGGCTGCTGCCCCCGAGCAGCCGGTCTTGAGCGAGGCTGCCGCCGTCATGGCCGCGGGCGATGAGCCGGCCAAGGTCGCCGACGCCGCCAAGAAAAAGGGCAAGGGGAAATCCATTCCCGCTGGTATTGCCTATGTCCGGTCCACATTCAACAACACGCTGGTTTCAATCACGGACGCCCGCGGCGGCGTGATCGCCTGGAGCTCGGCCGGCAAGGCCGGGTTCAAGGGCTCGCGCAAATGCACCGCGTTCGCGGCGACGATGGTGGCGCAGGACGCCGCCCGTCAGGCCGTAGCCAAGGGCATGCACGAGGTTGAAGTCAGGGTTCAAGGCGCGGGTGCGGGCCGTGAGTCCGCTGTGCGGGCGATCCAGTCCGCCGGCATCCACGTCACGCTGCTCAAGGATTGCACGCCGATTCCGCACAATGGCTGCCGTCCGCGCAAACGGAGGAGAGTCTAACATGGGCAGATATACAGGTCCCGTTTGCCGCATTTGCCGGCGCGAGGGAATGAAGCTGTTTCTCAAGGGCGCCCGCTGCTATATGGCCAAGTGCGCGATCGAGCAGGGCACGCCTGCTCCGGGTCAGCACGGCGCGCGCCGCGGTCGCAAGATGTCGGAGTTCGGCCAGCAGCTGCGCCAGAAGCAGTGCCTGCGCCGCCAGTTCGGCATGCAGGAGCTCCAGTTCAAGCGTTTCTTCAAAGAGGCGCTGCGCCGCAAGGGCGTCACGGGCGAGATCCTGCTCCAATTGCTCGAAACCCGTATGGACAATCTGGTCTACCGCCTCGGTTTCGCCTCGTCCCGCCGCGCCGCGCGTCAGTTCGTACTGCACGGGCACTTGGCGGTGAACGGCAAGACTGTCGCGATCCCGTCCATGATCCTCAAAGCCGGTGACGTGATCGAAGTCCGTGACCGTCCGCACAGCCGGGACTTCGCCACGCGCAGTCTCGAGGCCGCCACCACCCAGCAGACGCCCACGTGGCTTTCGCTGGACAAGAAGGCGTTCCGTGCGGAAATTCTGAGTATCCCGACGCGTGAGCAGATCGCGCCTGTCGTGGACGAGCAGGCCGTTGTCGAATTGTATTCGCGTTAAGCGCAGTAGTGCTGACGGCCGCGGCCCTTTTGCGGGGTACGCGGCCTGAAAGGACGGAACCATGCCGATTCGTTTGAGTCGTTTTGAAATGCCCCGGCGCGTTCAGAAGGAAGAGAACACAGCGACCGCGACCTATGCCCGCTTCATCGCGGAGCCGTTTGAGGTCGGGTATGCCCGTACCGTCGGAAATTCCCTCCGCCGGGTCCTGCTCTCTTCAATCGAAGGTGTCGCGATTACCTCCGTCAGGGTCGGCGGCGCGAACCACGAGTTCAGCGCGTTGACCGGCGTGAGCGAGGATGTCACGGACATCATCCTCAACCTCAAACGCGTGCTCCTCAAGAGCTACAGCCGCAACCCCGTCTGGCTCAAGCTGCACAAGAAGGGGCCCTGCGTCGTGACCGCCGGCGACTTCGCCGACGAAAACTCGGTGGAAGTGCTCAACCCCACCCAGGTGATCGCCACGCTCGACGTGGACGGTTCGCTGGAACTGGAGGCGGAAATCCGCACCGGCCGCGGGTTCTGCCCGGCCGAGGGCAACAAGGCCGATGAGCAGGAGATCGGACGCATTCCGGTCGACAGCATCTTCTCGCCGGTGACGCGCGTGAACTTCCTCGTGGAGAACACCCGCGTCGGCCAGCGGACCGACTACGAGAAGCTGATTCTCGATGTCTGGACCGACGGCCGCGTCTCGCCGGACGAGGCTCTGAAGACCGCCGCCGCCGTGCTGCGCCACCACCTCGACGTGTTCGTCGATTACAGCGAAGAAGTGCTGGAGTTCGAGGAGGCGGAGAAGAAGGTGGACGAGGAGCGTGACCGTCTGCGCCGGATCCTGAACATGAGCGTGAACGAGATCGAACTGAGCGTCCGTGCCGCCAACTGCCTGAACAACGCCAACATCACGACCGTGGGCGAACTGGCGATGAAGACGGAAGCCGACATGCTGAAGTATCGCAACTTCGGCAAGAAGTCGCTCAACGAGATCAAGGACAAGCTGACCGAGCTGGGTCTCTACCTGGGCTACAAGTTTGACCCGGAATTGCTCGAAGGCAACAAGTAACACTGTTTGAGGTTTTAAGTCATGCGCCATCAGAGAGTAATGAAGAAGTTCGGCCGGTCCATGTCGCACCGCAAGGCGCTCATGAGCAGCCTTGTCACGAACCTGATTTTGCAGAGCAGCATCAAGACCACGCTGGCTAAGGCGAAACAGGCGCGCAAGGACGCCGAGAAGATTGTCACGTTGGCCCGCAAGGGCACGTTGGCGGCCCGCCGTCTGGCGGCCTCCCGGCTGCAGAGCCCGCTGGCCCTGCAGATGCTGTTCGACAGCGTCGTCCCGTCGATGGACGGCCGCAACGGCGGCTACACCCGCATCATGAAGCTCGGCAACCGCCGCGGCGACGGTGCGGAGACGTGCCTGCTGCAGTGGGTCGTGCTCCCGGCCAAGGCTGTCGTCGAGGCCGCTCCGGTGGCCGAAGCCGCCGCCGCGCCCGAGGAAGCCCCGGCCAAGAAGCCCGCCGCCAAGAAGAAGGCGGCCGCGAAGACGGCTGAATAAGTCGCGCTTCAGGCTTGTTTAAAAGGCGGACGCCGTTGGGCGTCCGCCTTTTTTCATTTATATGGCCGAAGCTGGGGCGCGCATTCTGGACTTGAACCCCGGCCGGCCTCGCCTGTACACTCCCCGCATGTTGACGTTCGAAAAACGGGTGTGGGCTCAAAGTCCCGGCATCGTGCTCGCCGGGGTGGATGAGGCCGGGCGCGGGTGCCTGGCCGGACCGGTCGTCGCCGCCGCCGTGGTCATCGCGCCCGCGCTGGCCGAAGCTTTGTACGCCTCCGACCTGGCCGGGCTGACCGACTCCAAACAGCTCACCGCCGCGCGGCGCGAGGCGTTCTTCGCGTTGCTCACGGGCACGCCCGGCATTGCCACCGCCACCGGCTGGTGCTCGGCCCGGGAGGTCGACGAGCTGAACATCCTGGTCGCCACGCACCGCGCCATGCGGCGCGCGGTGGAGGCGCTCCCCGTCCGGGCGGAGCACGTGCTGGTGGACGGTCTCCCGGTGAAGGGCCTGCCGTGCCCCTCGACGGCGATCGTCAAAGGCGATGCCCTCAGTCTGCTGATCGCGGCGGCGAGCGTGATGGCCAAGGTCAGCCGCGACCATTACATGCTGAAACTCCATGCCAAGTATCCGCAGTACGGCTTCGCCTCGAACAAGGGGTATGGTACGAACGTGCACATGGCCGCGCTCTTTAAATGCGGCTCTTGCCCCGAGCACCGCCACACCTTCCGCCCCGTGCAGGACGCCGACATGCGGCTGACCGGCTTCGAGTTTTAGATGAGCCTCCGACTCCGCGCGGAGGGCGCCGGCTTGCGTCGGGCGCGGCGCGCGGCGGTGTGGTAGCGCTCGCGGAGGAGAAGATGGGAATGAACAGAGTTCATCGGATGTCCGCGCTCAGAGGCCGCGCGGCGCTGGCCGTGCTGCTCGGCGTGCTGTGCGGCGGGTTTGCGGTGCCCGCCGCGCGCGGCGCCCCGGCTGCCGGCTTTTCCGAGGGGGCCGGTCCGGCCGCCCGTTTCGGCGTTCACGAGATCGCGCTGACCGGCAACGGCGGCGTCGCTAACCCGTTCGACACGGATGTGACCGTGACGTTCACTCCCGCCGTAGGACGGAGCGCGCAGACGGTCCACGCGTTCTTCGACGGCGGAGACACCTGGCGGGCGCGCGTCTACGTCGGCGGCACGGGCCGCTGGCTCTGGACCTCGCGCTGCGCGTCGGACCCGGCGCTCGACGGGCGCGGCGGCGCGTTCGAGGCGGCGGACTCCGCGCTGTGCGGACGGCTGCTGCCCCATCCGGCGAATCCCCGCCAGTGGATGACGGAAGACGGCCGCTGGTTCCTGAACGTCAGCGACACCGCCTATTTCCTGCTCTGCACGCACGACGGGGATGGCGCGCCGGTCGCCGAGCGGGACGCGCAGGACTATGTTTCCGAGGCTGTCGGACTGGGCGTCACCTCGGTGCGCTGCTTTCTCGCGGGTGACGCGCACGGCTTCCGCGAGCGGCGCGAACAGTGGACGGACTGGATCTTCGAGGACGAG
Source organism: Verrucomicrobiota bacterium (assembly GCA_023269675.1). Taxonomy (GTDB): domain Bacteria; phylum Verrucomicrobiota; class Kiritimatiellia; order RFP12; family UBA1067; genus JAHFSX01. The sequence continues at coordinate 22,163 of JAHFSX010000037.1, read as the reverse complement.
GGCGCCACGCGGCTGCGGTTCGACAATCTCCAGTGCGCGGACCGGCGGCTGCGCTGGCTGCTCGACAACCGGCCCGGCCTGGCCGTACAGCTGATCCTCTTCCCCGTGGCCGACCGCAGCCGTGACGAGGGCTTCTGGACGGGGCTGTCCGCGGCGCAGAGGGAGCGCGCCCTGCGGCAGCTCGTGGCGCGCTACGCGGCCTATCCGCAGCTGTTCTGGCTGATCGCCAACGACGTCCACTACGGCGAGAAATTCCCAAACAACAACGCCTTCGCCCGCGAGGTCGGCCGCTACCTGGAGCGGAACGATCCGTGGCAGCACCCGCGTTCAACCGGGCCCGCGCGCCGCGAGGTTTTTCCCTTCGGCGGCGAGACATGGGCCAGCTACATCCACCTTGAGAATGAGCACGATCTGGGCGCGGCGGAATGCGCGCGCTACCGGGACTGCGCCAAGCCGGTCTTCCTGGGGGAGGACCGCTACGAGCAGGACCACGGGACGGACCGGGATCCGGCGCACATGGCGTATTGGCAGCGCCGTCTCTACTGGGCCTGGCTGTTCTCGGGCGGCTCGGCCACTTACGGCGGGCGCTGGTGGCTCCTGCAGCCCTATACACAGACCGGGAAGCGCGCGGCGCCCAGTCGCTGGAACAGGGATCTCGTGTTCCGCGACGCGCTGACCGGGCTGGATGCGGCGCGGCACATCCGCAGCTACTTCGCCGCACGGCACATTGAGCTCTCCGGATTCGAAGCGGATCCGGGGCTGGCCAAGGACGCGGACGGTGCGGCCGGCGCGCGAGCCCCCGCCTGTATGCGGCGCGCGCGGCAGGAGTTTCTGATCTACCACCCGAACGCCGCCGCCGACGGACGCGAGGCGCGCGTCGACGCCGCCCGGACGCCTGGACTGACCGTGGACCTGGCCGCGGCCGACGGGGCGTTCGCGGCCGAATGGTGCCGCGTGCGCGACGGGGCGGCCCAGGCGGGCGGTACCGTCGCGGGCGGCCGGACCCAGACCCTGCGTTCGCCTTGGCTGGGGGAGGATTGCGTGCTGCGCCTTCTCGCGGAGTGACCTTCGGGCGCGGCGTTTATCGCTGGCCCTGACAACGGGCTATGTTACACTGGCCCCATATTCGGAGGCGGCGCCCGGTTCTGTTCTGCAGATGCCGCTCGACGCGACGATTTCATAAGACCAAACGAAAGGCTTCAATGGCGGAGGTGGAAGTGAAATACGGTTGCGCCGGCGTGGACTGGGCGCGCGTGGCGGAAACCCTCAAGCGCGTGGGCATGGCGTGCCATGAGCCCGAGGCGCACAGACGGGCGTTTGAGGCCAGCCATACGACCGTTTTTGTCTATCAAGGCGGTCAGTTGGTCGGTTTTGGCCGAGCGATTTCCGACGGGGTCTACCAGGCGGCCGTCTACGATGTCGCGGTGCTTCCCGAATCCCAGGGAAAAGGCATCGGCAAAACCGTCGTGCAGCATGTTCTGGCCAGGCTCACATCCTGCAATGTCATCCTCTATGCATCGCCCGGCAAAGAGGATTTTTATCGGACGCTCGGATTCCGCAAAATGATGACGGGCATGGCTCTTTTCCAGAATGCAGCGAGCATGGAAGAGAAAGGGTTCACGGAGCCGGGTCATTTCTGAGGCGTTCCGCTAACTTTCGGAGCGGGGAATAAAAGAAACGTGCGGGCGACAGGCGTCCGCACGTTTTTCCGTCAGAAACGACCGCGCCGCTAGAGCACCCTGATTAGCGTGCCGTCCGCAAAGATCAGCTTCACCGTGCCGGAGGCATAGACCACGTGCCAGCGGTTGGGAACGGTCACGGAGCCGAACGTGCCCGACAGCGCGCCGTCGCACGTCACGAGCGTGTATTGCTTCTGCCGGTTGAGCTGCGCGGGGTTCGCGATCTCGAGGCTGAGGCTGGAGAGATTCAGGTTGCCCCTGATCACCAACCGGTCGCTGGTGCCGTCCGTCGCGACGTCCATCCGCAGCGTGCCCGAGAGGCCGGCGCTGTTGGCGACCGTCAGCCAGCCGACCGCGTTCGTGCCGCCGGGTGTGATCGCGCCGGTGACCGCCAGCGCACCGTTGGAGACGGTGCCCGAACCGCTCAGGTTCGCGAGGGTCTGGCTCTGGGTATTTGTGCCGAGATCCAGAACGCCCGCAGCGCCGAGGTCCAGCGAGGCTGTCGCGCTGATCCGGTTGGTCAGGCCGCCGGTCACGGCATTGAGGGACAGCAGGCTGCCGTCACCGGGATCGGTCAGCGCCATGTAGTTCGCGATGTTGGTTTCATTGCGGCCCTGATAGTCCACGCCGAAGCTGAAGGTGTTCGTTTTCCACCACGAAAGGCTACTCGCATTACGCCCGTCGACGATACCGCCACCGCCGACACCTTGCCCGAAGCGGACCTCGAAGGCGTGCGCGCCGGGCGTGAGCGTGTAGGTCGAATAAGTGGGCACACTCCAGCCCCCGTCGTTCAGCAGCGTGTTGCCGTCGATTTTCAGCAGGACGGCATCGTCGAAGTTCTCGGCGAAGGTCCAGGTGGCATTGGTCGAGGCGCGGTTCCAGAGGAAACCGGAGTAGATCCAGGTCGTGTTATAAGGCTCGTAATACGCCAGGTTGGCCATCCGGGTCGTGAGACGCGTCACGATGCCGGTGGACATGGCATCGGTGGTGTTGAACGAGCCCGCCACAGGGGCCTCGTACAGGCCCGCCTGCCCCGACGGCAGTATCTGTAACACGCCCTCGTCGATCCGGATCGGCGCTGACGAACTGAACAACGCGCCCAAGCCCAAGTTGCCGCCGCCGCTCTGGGTCAGCCCGCCGCTGGCCAGGGACCCGTTAACAATCGACCCTCCGCCCGTCACCATGACCGTTCCGTTGGTGTAGCTGAGGCCGCCGAGGTCCAGCGAGCCGCCGGCGAGCCTGAGCACGCTGTTGGAGGGAATACCCTGGGCAATGCCCAAACGCAGGAAGCCATTGCTGACGATGGTCGCGCCGCCATAGGTGTTGGTCGCGCCCAGGATCAGCATTCCCGTTCCGATCTTGGTGAGGCCGCCGCTCGCGTTCGCGACCCGCGTGACCCCGGTGACTGCGGTCTGGACGTTGGTCCCGCCGCCGGAGAGGGACGCGGTCGGGTTGGAGGTGTAACCGAAACCGGGGCTGGTCACCACGATGCCGTTGACGGTGCCGCTGGCGGAGTCGAACTGCGCGACCGCCGTGGCGCCGGTCCCGCCGCCGCCCGCGATCGTCACCATGGGCGGACCGATGTAGCCGCCGCGCGGCGTGACGCCGATCGCGGAGACTCCGCTGCCCGCAGGCGCCCGCAGGGGGGCGGACACGACACACGTGAAATTAGACGTGTCAAAGGTGGCGCCGCCGCCAAAGATGTTCACGGCGCTGGGCAAGCCGGTGCCGGTGCCGAAGAGCTGGCTGGACGTGCGGGCGCGGAAGGTGCCGCCGTCGAAGTTCACGAAGGAGAGCGACGTGGCGCGCGTCGCCCGGGAAATCATGTTTGCGGCCAGCGTGCCGCCTTTGAGATTGACGGCCGCGAACATGTTGTCGCGGTCGGCCATGAAGACGTTGCCGTTAATCTCCGCTGTGCCGCCGGCCACGGTGAACTCGGCGAAACCCTTGGTTGTTCCGTTATCCAATGAATCGCCGACGTTCACCTGCGCCGCGGCGTTGAATGTGCCGTCAGCCAGATAGACGACACCCGTGCCGCCGCGGCTGATGCCGAGATTGCCATCGTAAACGTTACCCATCTTGAAGGCGCCGCCGGTCTGTTTCAGAATGCCGACGGCTTGAGGGTCAAAGCCGAGCTGGGTCCAGCCGTTGTTGGTGAAGGTGCCGCTGTTCAATTCGTAATAGCCGTAGCCGTACACGCCGATGCGGGAATCGCTGGACACCCCGCCCCAGTTGTGCATGACGCCGCCGTTCTGATAGACCGCGCCGGCGCTGCCGCTGTTGCTGCCCACGTAGAACCGCTGCGTGACGGACGCGTTGTCCTGAAGGGTGAGGATGCCGCGTCCGCTGTTGCCGATGACCAGCGTCGTCTGATTGGAGTATTTGAGATAGGGATACCCTGCCCAGGCATAGTTTCCGCCCATGACCATGCGGCCGAATTCGCCGGCGTTGTATCCGATGTAGGCCGAGTTGGTCGAGACGTAGACGAGGCTGGCCGCCGCGTTCGTCAGGATGAACGACGCGTCACCGACCGACAGCTGGCCGATCGCGTGGTTGCCGCCGCCGAAGATCAGCTCGCCCTTGCGGACGGACGTCGGGCCCATATACGTGTTCTGACCCGCCAGAACGACTTTGCCGGCGCCTAACTTGACCAGGCCGCAGGCCGCGGTGTTAGGCACAACGTTGGCGTTCACCGTCAGCACGGTGTTCAAGCTGTTGTTTTCGAGCGACAGGCTGCCCCCCGGCGAAAGCGTGCTGAGCGCGCCTTCGCCCGGGACCGTTCCCACCGTCAGCGACTCTTTGTCCGCCGCCACGACGATCTCCGAGAGTTTGAAGAGCGTGTTGGTCGTGGTGACCACCGCGGGCGTGGTCGAGTTCTGGATCAAAGAGCCCACGCTGCTCACCGGCGAGGTTTCCAACACGATGGGGCCGTCTTCGCCCGGCAAGCTGATCCGCGCGACCAGCGTGGCGTCGTTGGTGATGACGGAGTAGCCGCGCGCCGCGATATCGGCAACTGGACCAGATGAGGCATAGACGCCCCGGCTGCTGCTGTAGGCGGCATAGCTCGTCCCGTTCACCGTGGCCCACGTGCCGATCAGGCCGTCGCCTTGGGTGGTGATGAAAATACGGTTGCGGTCGCTGTCGCCGAGCCCGGCCCCCGTGAAATTGACCGTCGCGCCGGTGTTGAGGCGAACAATAGAGGCGAAGCGCACGGTCGAAGTTCCGCCGTCGGCCGCCTGCGTGGCCGCGACGGTGCTGTTGCTGCTGTTCACGGTGAGCGTTCCGAGGGACTCGCTGAAGTTGGCCACGGTCAGGTCGTTGGAGAAGCAAAACGTGCCGCCGTTGAGGATGACGGGGATCGTGTCGGCGATCCGGTCCGCGTTGTTCGTCGTCGCGCTGTTCAAAAGGACGAACGCGCCGCCCGTCAGGGAAAGCCCCGACGAGGAACGGATCGCGCCTTTCGTGCCGCACAGGACCAGATTTCCGGCATTAACCGCCGTCGCGCCGCTGTAGGTGTTAGACCCCGACACGTACCAGGTGCCGGTGCCGGACTTGGCCACCGAGGTGCTGCTGGGGATCGCCCCCGCGATTTCACCGGTGCCGGCGGTCGAGCCCCGCAAGGTCACCGTCAGATTTCCCGCCGAGGTCACGTCGCTTGTGAACTTCATATTCCCGCTGCCGCCAGCTTGCTCGACAATGCCGTCTTTGCTGAACTCCAAGATACGGTTGCTCTGCTCGCCGCTGCCGGTATAGCGCAGGCAAGAGGGGCCGCCGGAGGATGAGTTGAACGTGACCTTCGTGCCGCTGCCCAGATTGCTGGTGGTTGACCCCTGATTGCCGACGTTGGTCACACTGAAGGTGCCGGCGGCATTCATAATGACGTTCAGCGTGAAATCGTTTTGCCCCCCTAGGGCAATGGTGCCGAAGTTGTTGTTGTGCCAATACTCCAAGCCGGTCGCGCCGGTGAGTTTCGCATTGATCGTCAGCGTTTTGCCGTTCGCCACCCAATTGTTGGCGGGGTCACTCGAACCGTTGCTGCTCAACTTAATCGCGCCAGGGCCGTTGATGACGGCATCCTTCGACGCATTGAGGTTGTCGCCGCCTCCGTCGTTGAAGGTGGTCAGGGACCCCGAGGACAAGTTGATGACCGCGTTGTCGCCGTTGACCGACAGAAATTTGATCTGATTGTTGCTGCCGGAAAGCGTGAGGGCACCCGTACCGTTAGCGCTGACGGCGAGCGTGCCGTTGTTGGCCGAGAGATTGCCGAGCAGCGTAACGGCACCCGTGCCGCTGAAGGTCACGGTTTTATCGGCCGCCGTGTTGGTCACCGTGTTCAGCGTCAGCGTGCGGGCCGCGTTGTTGTTGGCGATCGTGTAGTTGCCCTGCAGCTGAACGGCCGCCGCGATCGTCTGGTCCGCCGCCGCCGCGGGTGCGAGGGTGATCGCACCGGCATCGGGCGCGACCAGCGTCTGGACGTTGGCCCCGCCGGCGCCGATGGTGTAGGGCACGACGGTTGCGGTGTCAAATGTGAGGCTCTTGATGCTGGAGAGCCCGGCCAGATCGAGGGTCGTCTGGCCGTTCCCGGCATTCGTGAAGGTCGCGGTATCGGCCCCCGACGGGTAAGGCGAGGCGCTCCAGTTCGCGCCGTTGGTCCAGGCGCCGTTTTCCGTGCCGTTCCACGTGCCGCTGGCCGCGTACGCGGCGCCGGCCCCCAGGATCGCTAAGAGCGTGAGAGGGAGAGGAAGCTCAAAGACAGGTGCCGAGAGTCTCATAACGGTCTCTTCTTTCAGGTGGCGCGTGATTGTATTGAAGGCGAAACACGGTTACCCCATGGGCGGGACGGGAGCGGGCCGCACGTCGCCTCGGCCTACCCGCGAAACGCCCCGCAGCCATGGTTAATTCGGCTTATTATGCGTGGAAGGGATGATCGTAGTCAATCCCGATTCGGCCCCTACGGGAGGCTTGGCACCGCCTGACGCGTGGCGGTGAGGAGTAGCGTGCAGCGGATCGCGTTTTCGGGCAGGCCCGAAAGACGGGCCAGCGCGCGGCGGTAGCTGGCCATCTGTCCGCAGTAGGTTTCGCGCAGTCGGTCCGCAAAGGCGGCTTCGGACTCGCCGGAGCGGAGGCGGTTCGATTTGAAATCGTAGATCTCGGCCCGGCGCTGTCCCCTCTCCTCGAAAAAGACGACCCGGTCGAAAGAGCCGGAGATCCATTGGTCGTCGGCTACAAGTTCAAAGGCCCGTTCGCGCCAGAGATCGGTCACGTGCGGCGGCAGCGTCAGCGCGCCGCGGAAGGCCGATGCGACCGTGAGGTCGAGGTCGTCCTTCGCCAGGTCCGCGGGCTGCGGGGCCGCCAGATCCAGCCAAGCGATCCGGCTCAGCGCCTCGTGCAAGCGCGTGCCGCGCTGCGCGGCGAGGTCGTCTTGCGCGCTGAACAGCTCGCTGGCCGCGCGGCCGTGATAGGCCGCGGAGGAGGGCGTCACGCGGCGGATCACGCGCCGCTTCGGGCGCGCCACGGGAACCTCCGTTGCCGGAGCGGCCGGCTCAGAAGCGTTAGCGCCGGGGGCGACCTGTTCAAACCAGTCGGCCGCGCCCTCAGACCAGGGCAGCGCCGCGCCGAGCGCCGCCTCGACGTGATCGCTGAAGTAGCAGCTTTCGGTGGCGCTCGCGGCCGCGGGCTTGAGCAGCATCACCAGCGCGCGCTTGGCGCGGGTCATGGCGACGTAGGAAACGCAGAGCGCTTCAAAAACGCCTTCGCTGGTGTCGCTCGCGCGTGCGGCTGACAGTACGGGATCGGCTTGTACGATCTGCTTGCCGGGATTGGTCAGCAGCCACGCGTCGTCACCCGCGAACAGAACTTCGCCGGAACGGAGGGCGTCCATGCCGGTCGACTCGATGATCGGCAGCAGGACGAAATCGAAGCCGAGCCCCTTGCTGCGGTGGATCGTCAGGATTTTGACGGTAGAGGTGTCGGCCACGTCACGCGTCTTGAACGCTTCGACGAACGCGGCGAAATCGGTCAGCGTGGTTTCGGCGTCGGCATCCTCCGTGAACTGCGTGGCCGCGCGGATCAGCTCGTCGAGGCGCGTCTGCGTGAAGGGGTCGGTGCCGATGCCTGTCAGCGCCTCGATGTAGGCCCGCAGCGCGCGCGGCAGGCCGAGCCGCGAGACGTCGTCCAGCACCTGCCGCGTGAGCGCCGCCGCGCCCGTGGCGGAGGGCAGCCCGCAGGCGTGCCGGAACACGGTGCGGGCCAGCGGCGTCGCGCACACGTGGCGCCACGCCAAGGTGTTGCCGGGGTGCTCGGCCGCCTGCAGGACATGCAGCAGGGCGGTGACGACGGGCGTGTCGCAGATGGCGCTCTCGCCCTCCCAGACGGCCGGGATGCCCGCGCGCCGCAAAGCCTCCGCGAAGCGCTGGCCGTGTTCATTGCTGCGCACCAGAATCGCGGCGCTGAGGCCGCGCTCCCACGGCCTCGCGGCTTGCAGGTGCCGGCACGCCGCTTTCAGGTAGGGGTCGATGGGCTTCTCGTCCGCCGCCTTGTCGGGTGAGGGCACGCGTTCGACCTGAACGAACCCGTCGCTCTGGCGCGAGGTGTGCGGAACCCAAAGGCTGCTCCATTTCTGTCCGGCTTCCTTTGCGCCGGGCCTCAAGAGCGCTTCGATTTTGGCGCCGTCGAACACGCGGTTCACGAGATCGGCGATCTGCGGGCAGTAACGGAAGGTGGTGTTGAGGTCGGAGAGCTCGTAGTGCCCGGAGGCCGCCTCCTTCTCGAAGATGGCGACGTCGCCGCCGCGCCAGCCGTAAATGGCCTGCTTCATGTCGCCCACGATGAAGATCGAGCGCTCGTCCTCGTCGGATTGGATCACCTCGTCGACCAGGTTGCTGACCGCGGCCCACTGCGCATGCGAGGTGTCCTGAAACTCGTCCAGGGCCCAGTGGCGGAAACGGCCGTCGAAGCGGTACTCGATGTTCCGGCGGACCGAGGCGTCGAGCCCCGCGATCAGGCGCGGAATGTCGCCGAAGGTCAGGAGGCCGCGGCTGCGGGTGTTCTGCGCGTAGGTGGACTCGATCTGCTCCATCAGGCGGTAGATGCCCTGCGTGGATTGGCAGCGCGCCCGCAGGACCAGGCCGTACAAGGTTTCGACGGTCTGCAGGATCAGCCGGGCCTTCTCGCCGGTGAAGCGGATGCTCTTGCGGTTGTAACTGATCTCGATGGAGGTCGCGTGCGGCTGATAGGCGTTCAGGACGTTCTGGACGCCGGCCTTGGACGGAAAGGTGGTGTTGAAGGTCCGGACGAAGTCGCAGAACTCGTCCCACGTCTTTTCGCGCCCGGCCTGCAGCCATTCGTCCCGGATCTCCGCGGCGAGCCGCTGCGCCAGATGGTCCGTCGTGTCGTGGATGGGAAAGGGCTCGCCGCCGGGCCAGATCACCTCGGGATGGCCCCAGGCGTCGGCTGCCGGGCAGTCCTGCAGAATCTCGTGCCACGTCGCGACGAACTGCGCCAGCTTCTCGCCGTAGGATTTGCCCTCCTTGCCGAAGGTCGCCTGACGGAACGCCTCGAAGAAGAGCGCGGCCTCCGGCGCCGTGGCGACACGGTTCAGCAGCGCGGTCATCGCCGCGCCCTTCTCGCGTTCGACGCGGTAGTCGTCCATGATCGTCAGCGAGCCTTGCAGGCCCAGCTCAAGCGGGAAGGCCTGCACCATGCGGGTCATGAAACTGTCGATGGTGCCGATCATGCTGGCGTGCTGCGTGGCGATCAGCTTGCGCAGCAGGCCGGCGAAGGTCGCGCGCGCGACGGAGGCGCCCGTGCGGGAGCGCAGCGCCGCGGCGAGGCCGCCCTCCAGATCCTTAAAGACGTGCGCGGATTCGGCGGCGGCCAGCGCCTCGGAGGTGGCGGCGTCCGCCAGCCGCCCCGCGATGCGGTTGAAGATCTCGCCGGCGGCGGCGCGCGAGAAGGTCAGCGCCACGATGTGGTTCGGCTCCACGCCCAGGAGCATCAGGCGGATCATGCGCGTCGCCAGCGCGAAGGTCTTGCCGGTGCCGGCGGAGGCTTTGATCAGGCTGTTCCTCAGGATCCGCATGACACGCCGCCTTTCGCCAACCGCGCCTCTTGGTCGCTGGTCCAGTCGGGGCCGATGCTCTGCGCGGGCGCCTCCAGGAACAGCGAGCCGTAATCCCGCGCCCACAGGTCTTTCGGAGCCGGCGGCCAGTAGATGCCCGCCCGGACCCGGTCGATCACCCAGCGGACCGCCGCCACGGCGTCGTCGCGGGCGGGCTCGAAATTCCATGCCCGGCACACGGTCTCCGCTTCGGTCTCGCCCAGCACGAAATAGCCGCACTCCACCTTGGCGCCGGCCGGCACGATCGCGCCGGCCTGGGCCATCAGCAGGTAGAGGGGCAGCTGCAGGTCGGTCCACACGCGCGGCTTGTCGGCAAACGTGAAGGCGGCCAGGCCGCGCTGCGCGGCGGTTTCGATGTCGGCTTGGCCGGACGACAGAAACCGGTCCAGGCCGTCGTTTTTGCCGACCCGGTCCCAGGTTTTGTAATCGATGATCCGCCACGTGTCGGAGGCGGCATGGTAGTCCAGACGGTCGGCCCGGCCGCGGACGGTGACCCCTCGCTCCGTCATGCTGAGCGGCCGCTCCGTCGCGACGATTTGCCAGCCGTCGGCGCGCAGGCGCGCCTGACAGGCGGCGAAGAAAGCCAGCCGTTTGCAGGCGGCGGAGGCCTGCAGGTGGAGGATGGCGGGAAGCGTGGCCCCGTATTGGCGGCGGACGATCCGCCAGACCTCGGCCTGCAGGAACTCGGCGATGGGTCCGGCCTCGGTCGCGTCTTTGCAGGCGGACATGCCGAAGGCCTCCACAGCGTCGTGGCAGAGGGTGCCGAACGCCATGGCGTCCAGCTCGGCCACGCGGTCGTCGCAGGCCTCCATCTTCAGAATGTGCCGCAGATAGAAGGTGAAGGGGCACTCCAGATAACTTTTGAAGGCGGTGACGCTGAGCCGGTCGGGCGGCGCCGCCGGGACGGGGAGCGCCAGGCGCCAGGCCTCCGGCAGCGTGCGGTGGTGACCGGCGGCCGCGCGCTCGGCATCGCGGAACAGCTTCTTGGCGCGCGTGGTGAGCGTCGCCTCGTCGCACAGGAAGAGCAGGCGCGAGGGCTTGCGGACATCGTTGCGGCTGGAGACGCGCTCGAGGGTGATGCGCACCGCGTGCGGCGGGCGCGAGGTCAGGAGCGCCTGCAGCAGGTAGGTGTCGCGCGCGGTCCGGCGCTCGTTGCTGGTCAGTCCCAGGCCCTGGCGCAAACGGTCCGGAAGAAAGGCGTGCCCCACCACGGCATCGGGCACCGCGCCCTCGTTGAAGCCGGCGATCACCAGTTCTTGCGCGGGACTCCACGGCAGCTCCAGCCAGCCTTCGGTCAGGAGCGCGTCCGCCTCGTCCGGTTCGAGCTGATAGCTGGCCGAGGTCAGGAGCGTCTCGAAGAGCTGCGACCGCTGGGCCTCGTCCAGAGTCTCCGTCAGGAGCGGGGATGAGAGGGTCTCGAAGACCGACAGCGTGGCTTCGGCGGCGGCGGCCAGCTCGCGGTCTCCGGGCGCTTTCTCCTGCAGGGTGCGGGCCGCAAAAAGCGTTTGGAGCATGCCGGTCAGATGTGCCAGATGCGGGCGTCCGCGCGGCTCGAGCAACGTGCTCACCGCATCGAGGACTTTGAGGAGGCGCTCCCACTTGCGTGTCTCCGCGGCGGCGCGGGTGTGTTCCGCGGCGGCGGCATCGGAACAGCTCTGCGCGCAAAACCGGCGCGCGTCCGCGAGCGTCTGCGGCAGGTGCGCGTTCTGCAACTCGTCCAGCGAGCCGAGGACCGCCGCGTAGGCGTCGGGCTCGTCCGCCAGGCGGGCCTCCAGCCAGCGCATGACGTCGGCCTCGCGCAGGAACGCGGCGAGGCTGGTGAAACGCGGCTGGCGGCAGAGTTGCTCGAGCTGCTGGATGAGGCGCCCGAGCGAGGAAGCGGCCAGCGGGTAGGCCGCGGGATTGTGGAGCTGGAGCCCCCGCGCCAGAAATGCCGACTGGAGCTCGTTGAACAGGGTGTCGTCGGCCATGCCCAGCGAGGGCAGCGCCGCGTCCGGCGCGATGGCGGCGAACGCCTCGGCCACCAGCCGCGCCTGGTCGGCACTGCTGGAGGCGAGCACGATCTGGCTGTCCGCGAGCGGCAGGACGGGCGCTTGGTCGCCCGTCCACTGCGCGGGCTCGGGACGTCCCCAGACGTCGAAGCGCGCGTCTTGGCTCGGCGCGGCGTGGATGAGTACCGAAAGGGCGGCGCGCGTGCTCAGACGCTCCAGAACGGGATAGAGGGCGGGCTGGGCGTCCGCCAGGGACGGCAGGACAATGCGTTCGACGCCGTCAGGCAGCAGGGGGTCAGTGACCGCCAGCCGGCGGGCGAGCGGGGAAGGCGTGCGCCCGCGCATCTGAAGCGCTGCAAAGACGAACGCCTCCAGCCGGGCCAGATCCTGCCAGCGCGACACCTCGACGTCGAGGTCTTCGCCGGAGAGGAGGGGCTCGATCCGCGCGGCCACGTCGCCCATCACCAGCGCGTTCTCCTGGAGGATGCCCCAGAGATCGTTCAGCTGCCGCGCGACGCCCAGCGCCCAAGAGAAGCTCTTCTCGCGGGGATGGCCCTTTTCGGGAAAGAGATCCGGATAGTCTTTCAGATCGAGGTCGAGGAGGAGACGGCTCAGGAGCCCCACGGTTTCCGCCGGTGTGGCGACCGGGTCGGCGGCCGCGCAGGCCGGAGCGATCACCTGGGCGGGCAGCCGCACGAGCGGGGGCAGGCAGCCGCCGGTCTGTTCAGCCAGCGCCAGTCGCAGGCGGCGGCCCGCCTGCCGGGTGGGCACGATCACCAGGACGTGCGCAAGCGATTTCACGCCGCCGGGGGTCACGCGCGTCTGGGCGGTCAGCCACTCCGTGACGGCGAAGACGAGCGGCGTTTGTGGGTCCAGAAAAAGGCGTTCCATGCTCGGTGTCCCGCGGTGAAAGGTGTCGTACGTTGAAGGGTTTAAACTATAACAGGTCGTGGGCGCGCTGGCGAGCGGCGCGGCCGTTTTCGCGGCTGTCGGTCAGGCCTGGTCTCGGCGCGCTCCTAGACGGCCGCCGGGGCTGCCGCGTAATCCGTGTAACCCTTTTCGCCGGGCGTGTAAAACGTGCTGTCGTCCGGTTTCGCAAGCTCCGTTCCCTGTCGCAGGCGCGCGACGAGGTCGGGGTTGGCGATGTACGGCCGCCCGAACGCGACCAGGTCGCCTTTGTCCGCCGCGAGGTCGGCTTCGGCCCGCGCGCGGTCGTACCCGCCGGAGAGAATGTAGGCTCCGCGAAAGGCGCGGCGGATCTTCTCTTTCACGCTCGCGGGAACCGCCGGTGCGCCCATGGCGCTGTGGTCCACGATGTGCATGTAGGCGAGGCCGATCCCTGACAGGTCGCGCGCGAGCCGCTCGTACAACGGTTCCATTTCGTCGTCCGGCCGCATGTCGTTGAAGACGCCGAACGGGGAGACGCGGATACCGGTGCGGCCGCCGCCGATGCGGGCCGCGACGGCCTGGGCCACAGCGAGGGCAAAGCGGGTCCGGTTCTCGGGTGAGCCGCCCCACGCGTCCGCGCGCCGGTTGGATGCCGTGTTGAGGAACTGGTCGATGAGGTAGCCGTTCGCGCCATGCAGTTCCACCCCGTCGAAGCCCGCCTCGAGGGCGAGCGCGGCGCTGTCGGCATATTCCCGGATCGCCTGTTGAATATCATTTTCGCTCATCGCGGCCGGCACGGGGTAGGGCTGCAAGCCCCGCTGGTCGGTCCACATCGTTCCGGACTGGCCTGCCGCGGAGGCGGAGAGGATGCGCGCCCCGGCGGGCATGTTGAGCGGGTGCGACACGCGGCCCGTGTGCATGAGCTGGACAAAGATGTGGCCGCCCTGCGCGTGCACGGCCCGGGTCGTCTGGCGCCACGCCTCCGCGTGGGCCGGAGTGAAGAGGCCCGGGATGCGCGCGTAGCCGAGGCCGTCCGCTGAAGGCGACGTGCCTTCCGTGATGATCAGCCCGGCGGTCGCCCGCTGACCGTAATACGTCGCCATCAGGGCGGTCGGCGAATGGTCCGCCTCCGCGCGGCAGCGGGTCAGAGGGCTCATCACCACGCGGCTGGACAGGGGCAGCGTGCCCAGCGTGAACGGTTTCAGAAGCGTGTCATGCATGTCAGTCGTCTCCTTACGTGAATCGCAAGCGCTCGTCTCTGCGTCCATTGTCCAGCATCCGCGCGTCCCGGTGGCGCGCGCCCGCTCATACCGCGACGGCGACGCGGACGGGGTGGACGACGCGGTCGAGCACCGAGGGGGTGATCTTGACCAGCAGGCCGCGGCGGCCCCCGTTGATGTAGAGGAGCGGCAGGTCGAAGATCGTGGCCTCGGCGTAGACCGGCAGGGGCTTGCGCGTGCCGAAAGGGCTGGTTCCGCCGACCAGATAGCCGGTGTGGCGGCTGGCGGTGTCCGGGGTGCAGGGGCTCACTGATTTGACGCCGAGCACGCGCGCCATCTGCTTGGCCGAGATCTCGCGGTCGCCGTGCATGAGCACGATGAAGGGCTTTTTGGCGTCGGTCTCCATGACGATGGTCTTGACGGTGGCGTGCTCCTCCACGCCGAGGCACGCGGCGGAGTGGCGCGTGCCGCCGTGCTCCACGTAGTCGTAGACGCACGGCTCGAAGTCGGCCTTGGCGGCGCGCAGGGCGCGGATGGCGGTGGTGACGGGAATGTCCATGGCGCAGAGGTGGGAGGTTACAGGTTGGGCGTCTGATTCTTCATCCGAGAGGGTTCATGGCTCAGAAAGTATGTGTTATAGTATGCCGCATTGGCGCCGAGATGGGAATGGGAAAGAGAATTCCCATGCGCAGGGATGCGCATGGCACAGCGGAATATGGCGCGCCCATCTTTGGGCGCGCCTGTCGAGGAAGCGATGAAAAAATTCGATTTGAAGACCGTAGCGGATCTGGAGGCGGAACTTGCGCGCATCGGAGGGCGGCTGCCGCTGAGCGACGCGTTCGGGCTCTTGGGCGAGCCGCTCGAGATCGCGGGACGGCTTTTGGCCAACCGCTTCGTGGTGCAGCCGATGGAGGGCGTGGATGCCGCGGACGACGGCGGAACGCCGGGCGAGTTGACTTTCAGGCGTTACCGTCGCTTCGCTGCGGGCGGCAGCGCGCTGATCTGGTTCGAGTCCGCGGCGGTGGTGCCGGAGGGGCGCTCCGGGCCGCGCCAGCTCATGCTCACGGAGCGGAACGTGGACGTGTGGCGGCGGCTGGTCGACGGGACGCGTCAAGCGGCACGGGCGGAGGGGTGCGGCGAGGTGACGCTGATCCTGCAGCTCACGCACAGCGGGCGCTACAGCCGTCCGCAGGGCCAGCCCGCGCCGGTGGTGCCGCAGCGCAATCCGGTGCTGGAGGGCGCGATGCCCGAGATGCCGCTCGCGGAGCCAATCAGCGATGACGCGCTGGCGCGGCTGGAAGAGGCTTTCGTGGCGACGGCCGCGCTGGCGGAGAGGGCCGGCTTCGACGGCGTGGACATGAAGGCCGTGCACGGGTATCTGGTGGCGGAGCTGCTGGGAGCGCGCGACCGCGCGGGACGCTACGGCGGCTCCTACGAGAACCGCACCCGCTTCCTGAAGAACTGCATCGCGGGGATGCGCGCGAGGCTCGCGAAAACGACGTGGGTGGCCTCGCGCTTGACCGTGCTGGAACCCTCGGATTACCCGTACGGCTGGGGCGTGGCGGAGCGGGCGGGCGCGTGGCAGCCCGACCTGTCCGAGCCGCTGCGGCTGGTCGGCGAGTTGTCGGGGCTGGGCGTGCCGCTCCATAACATCTCGCTGGGGTATCCGCGTTTCCAGCCCCACCTGAACCGCCCGTACGACCGGCCGCTCGCGGGGTGCCCTCCGCCGCCCGAAGAGCCTCTGCGGGGCGTGGTGCGCTTTCAGGAAACCGTGCGGCAGGTGCGGCAGGCCGCGGGCGGGGTGCCCGTGATCACGGCGGGGCTGTCGTGGCTGCAGCACCTGGCGCCGTTTGTGGCTGCAGGCCTGGTGCGTGAAGGGTGGTGCGACCTGATCGGGTTCGGGCGTTGCGCCTTCGCCTATCCTGACGCGCCGAAGGACATTCTGACGCGCGGCGCGATGGAGCCGGGGAAGTGCTGCGTGACCTGCTCGATGTGTTCGCAGATCATGAAGGATCTGGTGGGCCGGGGAGGGTGTGTGGTGCGCGACGCGGCGGTCTACGCGGCCGAGTACCGCAAGGGTCGCGCGAACGCTCCGAAGGCGGCACGGCCGCGTGCGGAGCCGGCGCGTGGCTAGCACATTGTACAATATGAATTTTCAGACATGATTACATGATTCACATGATTATCAGCCATTGAAATCAATCCTGTAAATCATGGATATTCGTACTCGAATCTACGAAGTAAATCCTGGCAAATAAACGAAGCTTTTGACTGTACAGTGTACTAGTCCGTTTTTTGCGCGGGGAGGCCTTCGCGGCTGCCCAGGATTTCAACCAGGCTCAGGCTGTTCTTCGGGTTGCGCCGGTTGTCCGAGGTCCGCACATGCCGGATTTCGAAGCGTTCGCCGAAGGCGGGCAGTTCATGGGCCGGCAGTACGGCGAAGACCGGATGGCGGTTCTGGTTGTCGGCCACATAACGCCGCAGCTTGGCCTCATCGGTGAAGGCCTGTACGGGCCGCCGGGCGAAATACGGCAGGATGTTGACCGAGGTTTTCCAGCAGACCAGCCGGTCGTTTCCGGAAAGCTGCTCGCCGGCGAACTTCTTCAGTTCCTGTTCCGTCGCCGGCCAGCGCTGGGCGGGCGCGTAGGTGTAAAAGCCTGTGCCCAGCGGGATGACGGCCGCGGCCATCACCAGCAGCTGACGGGCGAACAGGGGCTGCCCGCCGAAGGTGTCGGCGAGTTCGCGTGACAGCAGGCGGGCGGTCAGCAGGCTCAGTCCCGCGAAGAGGGCCAGCGCGGCGTACTCGCCCTGCCAGAGCATAAGCCCGGCGCAGCCAAGGGCGCCGGCGGCCCCGGCGACAACGAGGAGCTTGACCCACGCCGCGTTGAAGCCCGGAAAGCGGATGAGTCGCACGCTGTCGGCCAGGAGCAGGGCGAAGACCGGGAGCAGGGGCAGCAGGTAATGCTTGCGGTAGTGGCCTCCCAGCGTGAACAGCACCAGCAGGGTGATGCTCACATAGGCCAGCAGCCGTGTGGCCGGCGACATCGGCGGCCGGCTTTTGACCAGCCGGGGGAGCAGCGGAACCAGCAGCAGGCTGAACGGCAGCATCTGCGCCAGCGGCATCCACAGGTAATACACGCTCAGCAGCTCCCTCCAGCTGGCCAGATTGTGCAGCAGCGACCCGGAGAGCTGGCTGTCGGAAAAGTCGACGCCCAAGGCCCGCAGCCGTTGCTGCAGCAGGAGCCACCAGGGCAGCACCAGCGTGCAGAACAGGGCCGCGCCGCTGAGCGGACGCAGGACGGCGAGCGCGCGCCGGCGGTCCGGCCCGGCCGCGAGGAAGGCTGCCATCCCCAGCAGGAAGACCGCGGGGACCTGCGGGCCCTTGGTGAGCGTGGCCAGGCCGGCGGCGGCCCAGCCCAGCCAGGCGCTCCACCTTTGGCGGGACGGCGTGGCGGCCTGCCAGGCGTCGATCCATGCGGCCAGCTGAAGGGTGCACAGCGCCGCATAGAGCGTGTCCGGCTTGGCGTTGTTGGAGAGGCTCAGCATCCCGCCCGTGCCCATGATGAAGACGGCGGCCAGGATCCCGGTCTCCCGGCCGTAAAGCTTGCGCCCGGTGCGGACGGTGAGCAGCACCATCATGAGGACGGCCAGCAGCGAGACGAGCCGGCCGTGGTAGATCTGGATGTCGGCGCGCACCGGGTCGGCCGCGGCGACGAGCAGGGTGGCCCAATAGTTGAGCGGCGGCTTGTTCAGGCGCAACTCGTCGTTGAAGCGGGGCAGGATCCAGTCGCCGCCGGTTTTCATCTCCTGCGCCGTGGCCAGCACGAAGGCCTCGTGCGTCTCAAGGGGAAAGGATTGGATGCCCGCCAGCGTGAAGCCCCACAAAGCCACCAGCAGGACAAACACACGCCTGGACTGAAACCAAAGAGACATCCCTGCAAAAAACGGGGGGGGCATAAAGCGACTCCAAACGGGTGGATGAAATGACGCGACGGTCTTGCCGTCGCGCGGCAAGTCCTTCCGCCTCAATCGCGCGCAGGCGCGCGCAACAGGCGGGAAGGGGCGCAGCTTTCGTACGGCACGGACCCCCGCTCTTGAAAAGCGGCCTGATCGCAAACGTTCTTGAGCAAGAAGGTGCCAGAACAGAGCCGGAAAATCAACAACAATAGTGACGCCCACGGCTTATTCACGGCGTTTGCTTTCAGCTTTTTGTCATACGCAAACGGTCGGCCCGGCGATCCGTCCCTTCGAGCTGCGCGAGTGCGCGCTTGGCGCGCGTTTAGGGCCCGGCCGGCGGACGGGCCGCCCTTGAGGTCAAAGGTTCGCCTTGTGCGGGCAAAGGTGCGCGGGGGGGCGCGCGCAGTGGAGGGGGCCGTTTCTTCATGATGACCCGCCCGTTTGCGGAAATCCACGACGCCCGTCTTGACGTCGGGGCAAGCATGTGGTTTCATCAGACCGTCTTCAACATGAAAGGATGAGTCAAATGCATACGTTCACCGCTTCGGGATGCTCTTCGGTTACAAGACGCCACGCGCTCACAGCCGCCGTGCTTTTCGGTGCCGGACTGATGTTCGGCGTTTCTGCTTCGGCCGCGCCGGCCTCGCACCCGGACACGGCCGGCTGGAAGAATCTCATCGCGCCGGATCTGTCGAACGTCGATATGCCGGCGGGAAGTTGGGAGATGAAGGAAGGCGTGCTTGTGGCGAAGACGCATGACACGATTTGGACGAAAGAGTCGTATGACAATTTCATCCTCGATCTGGAGTTCAAGGTCGCGAAAGAGTCGAACAGCGGTGTCTTTTTGCGGTCAGGCAACACGAAGGACGTTTTGTCGGCGCTTGAGGTGCAGGTTCATGAATCCGAGGACGGAGCGCTTTACGGCATGGTTGGCGCGATCTACAACGCACAGCCGCCGGCAAAGAAAATGCAGAAGCCGGTCGGCGAGTGGAATCACTTTACGCTCACATGCAACGACAGCAAAGTCTCGCTGGTCTTCAACGGCGAGGAGGTCTGGGACGTCGACCTGAACAACTGGAAAGAGCCACATCAGAATCCTGACGGCACGAAGAACAAGTTCGCCAAGGCGCTGAAGGACTTTTCCCGCAAAGGCGCCATCGGGCTGCAGGGGTTGCACGGCAAGGCCCAGTCCCCCGTCTGGTATCGCAACCTCAAGATCAAAGAGATCAAATAGAGCCTGTGTTCGCCGCGACGGGGCCGGAGCGGGCTCGGCGTGTGAAGGCGCTTTCCGTTAGGACATGGCGGACCGTCTTAGCCGTCTTTGATCTCAAAAGACGTGAACTCGCCGAGCGCGGGTTCGGACGTTTCGGTGACGCGTCCCACGTCGGCGAAGGTCGGGCCGTGGCGGCACCAGGTGCCGAAGGACTGCAGCGCGGCGGACGGACCCTCCGCCACGATCTCGACGCTGCCGTCCGGCAGGTTGCGCACCCAGCCGGTCAAGCCCAGCGAACACGCCTGCCGGTAGCAGGCGTAGCGGAACCCCACGCCCTGCACCCGGCCGAAGACCTGGAGACGAAGCCTTTTCATGTCAGTTCCGTTGGTTGGGGCGAGCCCGCGGTTTCACCCTTGCGGGGTTTGTCTCGCCGGCCCGCTCTGGCGTGGCGGATGCAGGCGGGGGAGCGCATGACGCGGACCGGGCGCATGGGCGCTCAGGGCTTCGCGGCCAGCTTCTCGCGCAGCCACGCAACCAGTTTCTCCTTGTAGCCGGGGTCGAGCTTCTCCCAGCCGCCCATGCCGTGGGTGCCGCCCTCGATGGCGATCAGGTCGCAGGTGTTGCCGGCGGCCTGCATCTTCTTCTGGAAGCTTAACGACTGTTCAAAAGGCACCTTGTCGTCTTTCGTGCCGTGGATCAGGAGATAGGGCGGCATCCCGGGGCGGACGTGGTTGATGGGGGATGCGTCGCGCAGGGTCTGCCAGGCCGCGTCGTTCAGCTCCGTCAAGCCGAACAGCGGCGCCACCCAGGCCGGGAGGACCGGGCTCTGCTTGACCCGCAGCGCCATGTCATGCGGAGCGTAGAACGGCACCACCGCCGCCACGCGCGTGTCAACGCTTGCCCGCGCGCCGGCCAGGGACACGAGCTGGCCGCCCGCCGATTCGCCGATCAGTGCGATGCGTTGCGGGTCGGCCTTGTATTCCGACGCGTGCGCCTTCACCCAGCGGATGGCGCTCTCGACGTCCTCGATGCAGGCCGGGAACCGGTGCTGCGGCGCGAGCCGGTAGTTGATCGTGAACCACGTGAAGCCCGCCTGACTCAGCGGCGTGAACAGCGGCGTGATGTACGAGGTCTTGGTTCCGTTCATCCACGCGCCGCCGTGGACGAGGATGCACGTCGGGAAAGGCCCGTCGCCCGCCGGAATAAACGCGTCCAGGGTCAGGTTCGTGCCGCCCGCCGTGGCGAACACGATGTCGGTCTTCATTCCCGCCCGCGCCGGCTGCTCCTCGGCGCAGGCGTTGCCCAGCGTGATGGCAAAGGTCAGAGCTGTCGCTGCGATGATTTTCATGGATATGTCCTTGGGGTTAGCGTGCGGACACGCAGGTCCGCCCGTTAGGCCTCGCCGATGTTCCCTGTCGGGGTGTTTTGTTTACTGCGCATGGCTTCTTCTTCCTTTGCCACGGCAGATGACCGGTATATAAAATCACTGACGCTTCAGCCCAGGGATCAACTCCGGTCGCTTCGCCAACGCCATCCGCAGGAATGAACTGGGGCTGCGGATAAACAGCCATGCTTGGGAACGATAATTATCAGTGAATCAAGATTGACTGTCAACCCAATGCGGATGCCGCTCCGGCATCCGCATACGGGGAGGGCGCACGAACTTTTTCGGATACGAAAATATAAGTGCGCCCTCCCCGTATGCGCTTCGCTTTTTAGAGGGGCTGACGCCGAGTGGTAGGTTCTCTTTCGGGCGCAGCCCGACAAAGGTGCCGTGTCCCCCGCCGCTATCCTGCGGCGGCGACCGAGGTTGGGGGTGTCACGGCCAGACGATGCGGTAGAAGCGTGAGGGCTTGTTGGTTGAGGTCGGGTCGGTGAATTGGAGCGCGCCGGAGGCACCGAGGGTTGTGTTTGTAAGCGAGGTCCAGACGCCGGAAGCGAGGTTGGTCGTGGCCTCGACTTTGACGGGGATGTCGGGTGTGCCGGCGATGTTGAAGCCGAAGCCGTCCTTCAAGACGCCGAAGTCGGCGTCGCACTGGACGGTCGGGTTCCACAGGCGGGTCGGACGGTAGTCGAAGGTGGAGGGCCAGTTGGAGGCGACGGTCGGGAGGTAGTAAAGCGTGGCGGCGGTGGAAGAGAATGTGTTATAGCCGCCGAGAGAGGGAGGTGTGCCCTTGAAAAGGACAGAGGTCAGGCCTGTGCAATGCAAGAACGCGTAGTAGCCGATGGAGGTGATGCTGCCGGGGATGACGACGGAGGTCAGGGAGTCACAGGCTTGGAACGCCCCGTCGGCGATGGAGGTGACGCTGCCGGGAATCGTATATGCGCCGGTTTTGCCTTCAGGACATGTGATTAGGGTTGTGGTGGTTTTGTTGAACAGGACGCCATTTGAGCTGGCGTAAACCTCGTTGGCCTGGTCAACCGCGATGGCTGTGAGGCCGCGGCATTCGTTGAACACTGAGCCTCGGATAGAGGTGACGCTGGCAGGTATCGTGATGCTGGGTAATTTGATGCAGTATTGGAACGCATTGTTGCCAATGCTGATGACACTGTTCGGAATCGTGACGCTTGTCATGCCGCCGCAGCTGCTGAAAGCGTAGGAACCGAGGCTGGTGACGCTGTCGGGGATCGTGACAACGGTTAGTCCATCGCAGTGACCAAACCCAGCCCCTTGGATGCTTGTGACGGGATAACCGCCCAAGGTGTTTGTGATGGACAAGGGACCAGAGTAGGACATGTTGAACGCGGTGATGGTGGATTTTGCGTCTGTAACTGTGTAGGTGTAATTGCCTTCGGTAAAGGCGTGGGATGTGAGGGACGCGAGTGACAGGGCGAGGCAAAGTGACGGGAGTGACGCGTGAAGACATTTGCTTAAGTGCATGAAGGAGCCGTGTTTTCAGGGAATATGCTTAAACTAATGAAGATCATGCTTCGATATGATAGCAGAGTGTTGAACTTGTTGGGAGGAGAATTTGGACCGCGGTATGTCATAGTCGTGGACACCGTAGCCGAAGAAGCAGTGTCCGGGAATCCGGCGCATCCGTCAAATGCGGGACACCGTGGTAGAATCGGCACCCATGAGGAACGAGATGTCAC
>JAHFSX010000078.1 GCA_023269675.1 Verrucomicrobiota bacterium | reverse complement strand
AATTTTTTCCGTCCGTCCTTTCAAGGCCCGTCCGGCTTCGCTGCCCGGGGTACCCTGAACGAGCCGCAGAGATTAGCAGACCGGCCCCGTCCGGTCAACGGCGATTTTGGAAAAAGTTTCACGAATGTTTCGGATCGCTTGCGGCACCGCCGGGAAAAGGCGCGGCCGGCACCCGGATTCGCGCATTAAACCCCGTAAATGCGGGCTTCGAGCGCGGCACGCATGGCGGACGTATCGGCGGCCAGACCTGTCCAGATCGTGAACGCGGCCGCGCCCTGATGCACCAGCATGCCCGCCCCGTTCAGCGCGTCCGCGCCGGCCTCCAGCGCGGAGCGCATGGTCGGCGTGACGCGCGACGTGTAGACGATGTCGTAGACCAGCTGCCCCGGCCGGAACGCCGCCGCGGTCAGCAGCGGCGCATCCGCGGCGTGCAGGCCGGCCGAGGTGCACTGCACCACCAGGTCGGCCTCGCGGCAATGACGCGTCCAAACCGCAAGCTCATTGGGCAATACGCGCAAAAGGTCCGTTGTTTCGGGCAGCAGGCGGCGGATGTCCCCGGCCACCCGCTCGGCTTTGCTGACCGTGCGGTTGGCCAGCAGCAGCTCTGTCGCGCCCTCGCGGGCGCAGGCGATCGCCAAGGCGCGGCCCGCCCCTCCGCAGCCCAGGATCAGCACGCGCCGCCCGGCGGGCGTCACGCCCCGGCTCTGCGCCAGGTCGGCCAGGAAGCCCGCGGCGTCGGTGTTGAACCCCACGGGGCCACGGGGCTCGAAACGCACGGTGTTGACCGCGCCGAAGAGCCGCGCGGACTCGTCCAGCCGTTCCATCAGGGACACGGCCGCCTCTTTGTGGGGGATGGTCAGGTTGAGCCCGTCGAAGCCTTCGCGCCGGCGGGCGTCCAGCTGCTCAGCCAAATCGGCGGGCGGCACATCGAAGCAGAGGTACTCCGCCTCGAGGCCGAGCGCACGGAACGACGCCGCATGCATGACCGGTGAAAGCGAGTGCTTCACCGGATGGCCGAACAGCCCGAAACGATACGACTTCGTCATACAGTCATCCCCTGTGCGGAAATTCAGGATACGTTTGGCCTGCGATACCAAGGGCAGTAATCCGTTGGGTTAAAGCCGTCCAGCAGTGCCGGGCAGGGCGAGCACTCCGCGCCGCAGTTCCGGACCGATCAACGGCGGCGCAGGAGCGCACTCCCTACCGAAGTAACGTCCAAAAAAATTCATCCGCGGGCCTAATTTCATCCCCTACCGTTTCGCGTCGTGATCGACCACGTCGCGGCCTACGGCAATCACGCCCGAGCGCGAAATGTCGATGATCTCGTAGGGCTTGAGCAGCCGCAGGAAATCGGCCACCGTCTCCTGGTTGCCCACCATCTGAATGGTCACGGAATCTTCCTGCACAGCCACCACGCGCGCGCTGAAGAGCGAGGCGAGATCCACTATCTCCGCGCGGGAGAGATGGTTGCCCGTCGCCACGCGCACCAGGATCAGCTCGCGGTCCAAATGCCGGCGGTTGGTCATGTTGACCACCTCGATCACGTCGACCTGCTTGGAGAGCTGGTGCGTCACCTGGGCGATCACGTGCGTGTCGCCCGGCACCACGATGGTCATCTTCGACACCGTGGGGTCGGCGGTGGGCCCCACATTCAGGGTTTCGATGTTATAGCCGCGGCCCGAGATGAGCCCCACGATGCGCGCAAGCACGCCGGGCTGGTTCTCCACGAGACAGTTGATGATGTGTTTCATAATATCGCGTCCTCCTAACGGGCAGGCACACAGGCCTGCCCCTGCTACACCGTGCGGTTGATCATCTCGGCCACATGCGAGCCGGGGGGGATCATCGGGAACACATTGGCCTCGGGCGACACGATGCACTCGATCACCCACGTCTTGCGGCTCGCGAAGGCTTCGGCCAGCGCGGGGGCCACCTCTTCGGGCCTGGTGACGCGGCGCGCGCACGCGCCGTGCGCCTCGGCCATCATCACGAAATCGGGCAGGTAGCGCGTCGCTTCCGGAATGTGCTCGTTGGGCGCGCGCTCGTGCTGGCTCAGCATGACGCCGCTGTAGCGCCGCCCGTAGAACAGCTCCTGCCACTGCCGCACCATGCCGAGGTACCCGTTGTTGATGATCACCACCACGATCGGCAACTGGTGCTCGACCGCCACCACCAGCTCCTGGAAGTTCATCTGCACGCCGCCGTCACCCGTGATGCAGACGTTCAGCGCATCCGGCCGGCCGAACTGCGCGCCGATGCAGGCCGGCAGCCCGAAGCCCATGGTGCCGAGCCCGCCGGAGGAGATGAAGTTGCGCGGCCGCGTGTAGCGGAAATACTGCGTCGCCCACATCTGGTGCTGGCCCACGTCGGTCGTGATCACCGCCTGTCCCTTGCTGACCTTATCGATCTGCTCGATCACGTATTGCGGCATGATCACGTCGCCCTGCTCGGGATAGGTGAACGGGAAGCGCTCTTTCCAGCGCTGCACCTGCTCGATCCACTCGGCGTGGTCGGCCGCCTGCACGAACGGCAGCACCGCCTCGAGGACCGGCTTCACGTAGCCGTGCACGCCGAGGTCGGTGCGCACGCTCTTGCCGATCGACGAGCGGTCGATGTCGATGTGCACGATCGTGGCCTTGCTGGCGAACGCCGAGATCTTGCCGGTCACGCGGTCGTCGAAGCGCGCGCCCACCGAGATCAGCAGGTCGCAGTGGTCGACCGCGTAATTCGCGGCCACGCTGCCGTGCATGCCCAGCATCCGCAGCGACAGCGGATCCTCGTCGGAGAACACGCCCATCGCCATCAGCGTGGTGCAGACCGGGATGTTGGCCTTGTGCGCCAGCGCGGACAAAACCTCCGCCGCGTCGCCGCTGACCGCCCCGCCGCCCACATAGAGCAGCGGACGCGCCGCGCGGTTGAGGAGGTCGGAAAACTGCGCGATCTCCGCGGGATTGATCGGCATATCGGGATGGTACGCGCGCATCGTGACGCTCGCCGGGGGCAGCGCGGCGGTCTTCTGCTTCTGGATGTTCTTGGGGATGTCGATCACCACCGGTCCGGGCTTGCCCGTCGTCGCGATGTAGAAGGCCTTGGCGATGATGTCGGGCAGCTCGTCCGCGTCGCGCACCAGAAAGTTGTGCTTGGTCACCGGCCGCGTGATGCCGATCACGTCCGCCTCCTGGAAGGCGTCGTTGCCGATCATGTTCAGCGCCACCTGGCCGGTGATGCACACCAGCGGGATGCCGTCCATGTAGGCCGTGGCGAGGCCCGTCACCGTGTTGGTCGCGCCCGGGCCGGAGGTCACGAGGCAGCAGCCCGGCTTGCCCGTGGCCCGCGCGTAGCCGTCGGCCATGTGGACCGCGCCCTGCTCATGGCGCGTGAGGACGAACTGGAAAGGCGCGTCGTACAGGCAGTTGAAGATATCCAAGACCGCGCCGCCCGGATAACCGAAAAGCACCTCGCAACCCGCGTGGACCAAGCCGTCGATGACGCACTGCGCGCCGGTCTTTTGAGGTTGAGCCGAATCCGTTGTCGTGTCTGCTGTCTTGTCTTTCATGGTACCCCTCGTTCGTCTGTTGCCTGCATAATGCAAAAACCCGCCGTTTGGTGCAACGGCGGGTTTCTGTTTCAAAGTCTTAAATCACCTGTCTGACTTAATCCCTCAGGAGCCCACCCGGCGCACCGTCATGTTTAATACGGGCGTAACCCGCTCGTTAACGAGAAGGCTGCTCTTCAGGATCATCTTGTCAGGCGCTGATTTCATGCGTCCGAATAAAATAACCCGAAACGGCCGGACTGTCAACGGGGGGCCTACAAAAAAACTTCGGCCACAGGCCCCTCTACCGGGGCGCATCCGGGACGCCGGACGGGACCGCTCCGCGGGGATAGATGCGCGCGCTCTTGCGGAACTGGCGCATGGTCATGTTGAACTGCTTGCGGAACACCAGCCCGAGGTAGCTCTCGCTCTCGTAGCCGCAGTGGTCCGTGATCTCCGTGACCGACAGGTCGGTTTCCTGCAGCAGCCGCCGCACCTGCGCCAGCCGCGCGCTTTGCAGCTCGTCATGGATCGAGTGGCCCACCGCCTGCCGGAACCGCAGCTCGGCCAGGCGGCGCGAGACCTTCAAGTGCTTCACCACATCGGTGACGTTCATGCCGATGCCCGAGTTGATCCGGATGAACTCGACGGCCCGGACCGCGAGCCGGTCGACAAACTGCAGCCGTTCCGTCGACTGCCGCCCAACCACGCGGAGCGGTCTGTACAGCAGCGTCTCCCTCTTCCGGCTTCGGCCGCGGATCAGGCGGTCGAGCATCTGGGCGGCATAATACCCGCTGCCCTCGGTGTCGCGCAGAATGCTGGTCAGCGGAGGGTTGGTCGTGGCGCAGATCAGCTCGTCGTTGTCCACGCCCAACACCGCGATCCGGTCCGGCACGCTCAGCCCCGCCACCAGGCAGGTGTCCAGAACCTGCCGGCCCCGCACGTCGTTCGCCGTCATCAGGCCGACCGGTTTGGGCAAGCCGGCCAGCCAGGCCGCCAGGCCCTTCTGCTCCACGCCCCAGTCGTTCCGCGCCGCTTCCGACGGCGACTCGTACACGTGGCAGGGCAGCCCCGCCTCGGCCAGCCTCTGCACAAAACCGTCACGCCGCTTGAGCGCCCAGTTGCTGTCCCAGATATCGCCCACGAAAGCGAACTGGGCGAAACCCTGCTCCAGCAGGTACTCGGCCCCCATGCGCCCCACCGCCACGGAGTCGCAGCAGATCGTGGAAAAACGGAACAGCGGACGGGCCTTGGTGGCGGACGGGTCGAGCGGGTCAAACAGCACCGTGGGCACGTGCGCACGCATGATCGGCTCGAGCAATTCGGTCAGCGTCGTCCCCGCGATGACGCCGTCAACCCCGAGCGACCTGAGATCGCGCGAGGGCTGCTCGAAGCGTTTGCCCTCGACGATGTGAAGGCGCCACGGCCCATACAGCCGCTCATAGCGCAGGATGCCCTGAATACGGTCCCGGTTGATCTTGTTGGACATCTCCAGCAGGATCATCACTTGCGGCATTTGTTTCGCGATTTTGGACATCGGCGCCCGAGCCTCCCGGCAATCATTGAACGCTCGGAAACATAACACGCGGCCGAAGAGGTGTCAACCGCACCGGTGCGGAAGAAAGCCGCTCAACACGGCGTATTCATTTAACTTATTGTCACGTGCAAACGGTCGGCCCAGCGGTCCGACCCTACCTATAAGACGAATCACGTGACCGGTTTAGGTATGTCCAGGTGGGGCTCGACCGCCGGGCGAGCCGC
>JAHFSX010000036.1 GCA_023269675.1 Verrucomicrobiota bacterium | reverse complement strand
ATCGCCGGCGCGCGCGTCTTCAGCAAGCACGCGGTGCTGGCCGAAACCTATTTTGCCGAATCGGTCACCGGTTTGGACCTCGGCTCGGCCGTGAAATACCGCGGCGTGCCGGTCGGCGAGGTGAAGCGCATCGGCTTCGTGTACAGCGAATACGGCACGGTCTCCGGCCGCACCCTGACGAGCGACGGCGCCCGCCAGATCCTCGTGGTGATGGCCCTTGACCCCGAGAAGTTCGGGCTGCTCCAGGCTCAGGACGCGAACACCATCATCAACACCATGGTCGAACAGGGGCTGCGCGTCAAACTCGCGCTCTCGGGCGTGACCGGCCTAGCCTTTCTCGAGCTGGACTACTTCCGCTCCGAAGCGGATGAGACGCGTCCGCGCCCGCTCGCCTGGCAGCCGCACAACCCCTATATCCCCGCCTCGACCAGCATGATGTTCACGCTCAAGAAAGCGGTGGATGACGTGTTCGTCAAGCTGAGCAACGTCGACATCCAGGCGCTGGGCGACGAGCTGATCGCCACGCTCTACCAGGTGCAGACCAAGCTGAGCAACGCGGACGTGACCTCGCTCAGCCGCGAGGCGGCCGCTCTGCTGGCCGAGATGCGCGAGACCAACCAGGCGCTCAAGAACCTGATCACCGCTCCCGAGCTCGCGGCTCTGCCGGCCGACCTCGCCGCCACCGTCGGCAGCGCGCGGCGCGTCGCCGAGGGACTTGAGACGCAGGTCCAGCCGATCGCCCAGGCGCTGCGGTCGCTGACCGACCGGGCCGGCGGCCTGGTGGCGGAGGTCAACAGCCTGATGACCAACAACAGCGCGCGCGTCGACCAGACCGTGGCCTCGCTCAAGCAGACCGCGCAGACGCTGAACCGCACGGCGCTTTCGCAGCAGGATTCGCTCGCGGATCTGCTGCAAAATCTGCGCAGCGCCTCCACGGGGCTGGAGCGCATCGTCAATGACCTGAGCGCCAACCCGGCGGCGCTGCTCTTCGGCCAACCGCCCGAGCCGCTGCCCGAAAACCGTTAAAGAGGAGAGTGCCCATGAAAACCACCGTTTGCCTCACCCTGCTCGTCGCCGGCCTGCTGCTGTCCGGGTGCCTCGGCGGCAAGGGCGCCCAGCTGCAGGCCGCCGCGCAGAAGCGCACCTTTGTGCCGGTCGCCGCGGCCGCGCGGCCGATGTCGCCCGCGCCGGGGTTCGCGGCCGTCAGGATCCGCCCCTTCCGCGCGCTGCCGCCCTTCGACGCGCGCGCCTTCATCGTGCGCCGCGCAGGCGGGGAGGTCGCGGCCGACTTCTACAACGGGTGGATTGTCGCGCCGCAGGAACTGGTCCGCGTGCAGACCCAGCGCTATCTGGAGGAGGCCGGCCTTTTCGCCGCCGTGTACGACACGGCCTCCGGCACGCTCGCGCCTCTGAGCATCGAGGGGGTCGTCAGCGAACTTGCCCTTGACTATGCGGGCGCGGCGCCCGCGGCGGTCGTGACCCTGCGCCTGACGGTCTTGGACGAGCGCTCCGCCGGCTTCACCGTGCTGTTCTCGGACGAGAAAAGCGCCCGGGTGCCCTTCAGCCCGGCCGACAAGGGCGCGCCCGCGCAGGCCTTCGGGACCGCCCTCACCCAGGCGCTGGAGGCGCTGACCCGCGCGCTGGCCGCCGCGCCCCTGCCGAAAGCCGCCAACTGAGCATCTTAAGGGCTTGAAGGCGCCCCCGGTTCATGGTATAAAAGAACCCTGAAATGCAGCTGGGTTTACGGCTTCAGCTCAGAAAAAGAAAGTTTCCATTTCCCCTTGTCGGAAGGGGGGGTTGGTGCTATTATTAACACCCTTTTCCAAAGGAGAAATGGTCATGTCCAAAGTTTGCGATATTTGCGGTAAGGGTCCGATGGCGGGTAACACGATTGTCCGTCACGGTCTCGCCAAGTACAAGGGTGGTATCGGTTTGCACACGACGGGTATCACGAAACGTCGTTTTATGCCGAACATCCAGCGTGTCCGTGCCAAGACGAGCGAAGGTGGCGCGTGCCGTATGAAGGTCTGCGCTTCCTGTATCAAGCAGGGCAAAGTCGTCAAGGTCTAATACGGTTGGCCGAGGGCGGGACGGATCGGGAACTTGAGCATCGCACTTCTTCCGGTAGGAGGTTTTTATGATGAACAATCCGACGGATCAGGATACGCCCGAGGTTCTGGAAGCCGCTGAGGAGGCTCAGGATTCCAGCCAGCCGGTGGATGACAGTGACGACATCCGGGTGACAGACATTGTGTTTGATTGCCCGCATTGCGGTCACAATCTGGCCATTGATTACCGCGGCGCCGGTCTGCAGATCAACTGCGTGGCGTGCGAGCAGCCGGTCCTCGTCCCGATACCCGACGGCATGAAGATCGACGACCTCGATCTCTCTGCCGGCGAGTTGCTCACCCAGCTCTTCCAGACGCGCCGCATGATGCTCAAGAGCGAGCAGCGCATCGCCGAGCTGGAGGAGACCCTCAACAGCATCAAGATGCGGCGCACGGAACTCGAGAAGTCCCGCATGACCACCCTGCACCGGTGTGCGGAACTGGTCAACCTGTGTCAGGGTGTTCTGAAGCTCCAGGGCGATGCGGCCGCCAACGTCAACCGGATGGTCGCCCTCATCGCCGAGGAACAGCAACGGTAACGTCCGCTCTTGAACAATTCTGACACGCTCATCATCGGCGGTGGCCCTGCGGGGCTCACCGCCGCTTGCTTTACGCGCGGGCGCACCGTCGTTCTCGACCGGCTCAGCGCGCCTGCCCGTAAACTCTTGGCCACCGGCGGCGGACGCTGCAACCTCACCTACGACACCGACGCGGCAGGGATCATGGGCCGTTTCGGCCCGCAGGCGCGCTTCATGGCCCCCGCCCTGCACGCCTTCCCGCCCGCCGCGATCCGCGCTTTCTTCCTCGGCCTCGGCCTGGAAACCGCCGTGGAGCCGGACGGCTGCGTCTTCCCGGTCTCGCAAAAGGCCGCCGACGTGGTGCAGGCGCTGGTGCGCGCCGCCCGCGCCAACGGCGCCGACCTCCGCTGCGGCGTGCGCGCGACGCGCCTGGTCGTCGAGCCCGCGGGTGCCGGCGGCGGCGCGACCGCGCGGGTGATCGGCGTCGAGACCACCCACGGGCTCCTGCACGCCCGCCGCGTCATCCTTGCGGCGGGCGGTCAGAGCTATCCCTCCCTGGGCTCGGACGGATCCGGCTTTGCGCTGGCCCGCGCCGCGGGCCTCGCCCTCACGACCCCTGTGCCGGCGCTGGCGGGACTCGTGACGCGGGAGAGCTGGCCCGGAACGCTGGCGGGCATCGTTCTCGAACAGGGCGGCCTGCGGCTGGATGTCAAAGGCGCCTCCAAGCGGCTGCTGACCGGTCCGGTGCTCTTGACCCACAAGGGCCTCAGCGGCCCGCCCGCGCTGGCCCTCGCCGGCGAGATCGCCGCCCGCTTGCTCACGGGCCCGGAGGTGCCGGTCCGCGTGTCGTTCATCGCCGCCCGCTCAGCGGCCGACTGGCTGGCGCTGTTCGAGGCCTGGCGGCAGCAGCACGGCGGACGCGCCCTGCACAATCTGCTGGCGGGCGAGCTGCCGCGCGCCCTGGCGACCGCGCTGTGCGCGCTTTCGGGCGCGGCGGAGATCGCGGTGGCCCGCGCGAAGCGCGGCACGCTGGAGACGCTGGCCGCGTCCTGCGCCGACCTGCCGCTCCACTGCGTGGCCACGGAGGGCTGGGAGCGCGCCATGGCCACGCGCGGGGGCGTGGCGCTGAGCGAGCTGGACCCCAAGACGCTCGCCTGCCGCCGCATCGAGGGCCTCTTTTGCGCGGGCGAGGTCGTGGACCTCGACGGCCCCTGCGGCGGGTATAACCTGACGTGGGCCTTCGCGTCGGGGAGGCTGGCGGCAGTCGGGACAGAGAAACCGCAGATTGACGAATGACGAGTTTCGAATCATGACGTGAAGAGATTCAACGGCGTAGCGGCAACAGTCACCTCGATACTCTGCTGTTCAGTATTCGGCCATCTGCGGTTTAAGGGTGGCGGGAAAGCGCGTCCAGCACCTCTTGGTCGGCGAGGCCGTGGAAGTCGTTGTAGAACGCGGCCACCGCAAAAGGACCCTTTTTCTGCGCAGCAAGACACCAGGTCTCGTCAGCCTCCCGGGCGACTCTCGCAAGCGAATCGTCCGGGGCGCAGGGCACGGCCACCCGTAGCGAGGCGGGCGACCTCGCGCGCAGCATCTCCGCCGCCGCAAGCAGGGAGAGGCCGGTGGCGAGTCCGTCGTCCACGAGCCACACGTTTCTGCCGGACAGCGGGGGCAGGGGCCATCCGCCAGGGTATACGTCCGCCCTCCGCTCCACTTCAGCGCGCACCCGCGCGATGACCTCTCGCACCTGGGCGGCGGTGATGCCGAACGCCTGGATGGTCCTCTCGTTCAGGCGGACCGTGCCGTCCGCCGTGATGGCCCCGAACCCCATCTCGGGATCGGACGGGATCGGCAACTTGCGTACGGGCACCGGGCGAAGCCCGCAGTCCAAGGCCTCCGCAAACGCGACGCCCAAGGGCAGCCCGCCCCGCGGGAGTCCGAAGAGCACGGCCTCGGGGTCCTGCCCGGGCCGGACGTAGTCCACGAGCTGCCGGCCCGCATCGGCGCGATCCGTGAAGAGCGCGACAGGGCCGTCGACATGCATCCTGATGTGAAGGCGGCTCGGATCTTCAGACCTCATGGTCGCGTCCTTTCGCACGGCCTTCGAACGCAAGCCGGATCGCGTACGCCGCGACCGCGAAGGCCGTCACCACGTTGAGCGAGTTCTTGCGGCCGTAGAGCGGAATGCGCACCACGCCGTCGCAGGCGGCGATGACCTCGGCGTCGAGCCCGAAGCGCTCGTTGCCCAAGACCAGCGCGCAGGGGAACGGCCACGCGTAGCTCGCGATGTCCGGCGCGCCGGCCACGGTCTCCAGCGCCAGGCAGCGCACGCCCGCGGCCTGCAGCCCAGCGAGGGCTTCACGGATACTGGCCACATGACGCCAGGGCACCAGCTTTTCCGCGCCCAGCGCGGCGCGCGCGGCCTGCGGCTGGTCAGGCCGGGGCGTGTAGCCGCACAGCACCAGCTCGCTCACGCCGAACCCTTCCGCGGTCCGGAAGAGGCCCCCGAGGTTGAAGGACGAGCGGATCGAGTCGGCCACCACGGTCAGCGGCAGGGTCGGCGCGGGCGGCGGCCCGTCCGGTGGCAGGTCGGCGTCGAGGATGTCCACGTCGGTGATCTTGCAGCGGGCCACTTCGCGTTCGACCGGCACCAGCACGCACCAGAACTGCTGCCGCGTGAGCTCGGGTGTCAGCAGGCGCGCGAGACCCGCGAGGCGCGGCAGCGCGGCCTGCGCGGCCATCCACGCGCGGCAGGCGCTCAGCGCAAGCTCGCGCGCGGCGGGCTCCTGCCAAGCCTCGTCCAGCGCGCGCAGGCGGCCGAGCGCCTCGCGCCAGATGTTCTCGGGGGTGTCGTTTCGCATGGGGTGGGGCACGCTTTGCTCTTTTTGAGCGCGCCCGGCACCGGGCGCTTTCCATCGACGCGGCCTGACGCGTCGGCGCAGGGTCAGGCCCCTGCCATTGAAAGCGCGGTCAGGCCCGCGCACTCAAAAATGGCTACTCTCGAATAGTGGGCCATCCGCATCTGGCGCTAGACGTCGATCTTGATGATCTTGCGGATGAAGAACCAACCGACGGCGATGAGCAGGACGGTGACGCCGACCGAGACCATGCCGTTGACGGACTTGAAGAAGGGGATCATCAGGTCGGGCTTGAGGAAGGTCATGGCCACGCCCAGCACGCCGGGCATGCAGGCCACGATCAGGCCCTGGAGCCGGCCCTGCGAGGTGAGGGTCATCACGCGCCGCTCGATGCGCATGCGCTCGCGGATGGTGAGGCTGATCTTGTCGAAGATCTCGGTGAGGTTGCCGCCGGTGCGGCGGGCGATGTCGACGGCGGTCACCACGAGCGTGAGGTCGTCGCTGCCGACGCGCTTGTCGAGGCTCTGGAGCGCGTCGTAAAAGTTCAGCCCCACGCGCATCTGCTGGAGCATCACGCCGAACTCCTGCGCGATGGGCTTCTCGCCGTTCTGCACCACGGTCTCGAAGGCCTGGTTGATGCTGAAGCCGGCGCGCAGGGCGTTGCTCATGGAGCCGAGGGCCTCGACGAGCTGGAGGTTGAACTTCTGGCGGCGGCGCTCGCGCAGGACCGCGACGATTCGGGTGGGGGCCATCAGGGCGAGCGAGCCGAAGGTCAGCCCCAGCACGAGGCCGGCGGTGGTGGCGAGCGGATTGCTCAGGTCAAAGAGCGGGATGAAGCAGACCAGAAAGACGACGGCGGCGGCGGCCCAGCCGATCTCGGCGATGCGCCGGGCGGGGATGAAGAGGAAGAGGTCCTCGAACTGCCGCGAGGTCTCCTCCGACAGGGTGTCCGAGTACGCGCCCGCGCCCGAGCCCATGGCGCGGACGATGGTGAAGGCGAAGCCGCCGAAGGAGATCCCGAGCAGGGCGGGCGCGGCCCACTTGAGGGCGATCAAGGTTTCGGGCGTCATGCCTCACCGCCCTGCTTCGAGGGATCGAAGACCGCGGGGTCGATGTGCAGGCCGCGGCTTTTGAGGTGCTCGTAGAAGGTGGGCATGGCGCCGGTGGGCATGAAGCGGCCGAGGACCTTGCCTTTGTCGTCGATGCCGGTCTGTTTGAACTCGAAGAGGTCCTGCATGATGATCTGCTGGCCTTCGAGGCCGACGACCTCCGAGATGCAGACCACCTTGCGCGAGCCGTCGCTGAGGCGCGACTCGTGGACCACGAGGTCGATGGCGGAGGCGATCTGTTCGCGGATGGCGCGCGAGGGGAGCTCCATGCCGGACATGAGCACCATGGTTTCGAGGCGCGAGATGACGTCGCGCGGCGAGTTGGCGTGGACGGTGGTGAGCGAGCCGTCGTGGCCGGTGTTCATGGCCTGGAGCATGTCGAGCGCCTCGCCGCCGCGGCACTCGCCGATGATCACGCGGTCGGGTCGCATGCGCAGCGAGTTGCGCACCAGGTCGCGGATGGGGACGGCGCCGCGGCCCTCGATGTTGGGCGGACGCGCCTCGAGGCGGATGACGTGGGGCTGGCCGAGGCGCAGTTCGGCGGCGTCTTCGATGGTGACGATGCGGTCGGTGGGCGGGATGAAGCTGCTGAGCACGTTGAGCAGGGAGGTCTTGCCGGAGCCGGTGCCGCCCGCGACCACGATGTTCTTGCGCATGATCACGCAGATCCGCAGGAAGTCGGAGGCGCTGCGCGTCCAGGTCCCGAAGCGGATGAGGTCATCGACCGTCAGCGGGATCTTGGTGAACTTGCGGATGGTGATGCAGGGGCCGGTGAGCGAGAGCGGCGCGATGATGGCGTTCACGCGCGAGCCGTCCGGCAGGCGCGCGTCCACATAGGGCTGGCTCTCGTCGATGCGGCGGCCGATGGGCGCGACGATGCGCTCAATGACGCCGAGCACCGAGTCGTCGTCCATGAAGGTCTGGCCGGAGAGCTCAAGCTTGCCGTTGCGCTCGACGTAGACCTGATCAGGGCCGTTGACCATGATTTCGGTGATGGACTCGTCGGCGAGGAAGTCCTCCAGCGGGCCGAGGCGCATGGCCTCGTCGTAGATCTCTTTTTCGAGGCGCTGGGGGTCGATGCCGACGGGGAGCTTCTGGTTCCTGCGGACTTCGGCGATGATGGTGCGGATGGCCTCGCGCGCTTTGGCCTGGAGTTCGTCGGTGCCGATGCGCGTGGCGGTCATGCGCTTGAGGTCGAGGCGCTGGATGAGCTCGCGGTGGATCTGGTTCTTGATCTCACGGACAACCGCGGCCAAGGGGTCGACGACCGCCTCGGCCTGCGGACGATGCGCACGGGTTGTTTCGCGGGCCTCGCCCGCCGCCGGAGTGCCGCCTGGAACGTCCGCGTGCGCCCTGACCGCGGGCGCTCCGGTTTTCGGGGTGGCGGGCGGAGCTGTCGGAAGGGGCGGGGGCGACCCGGCCGGGACGCGTGAGACGCGCAGGAGGCAAGGGCCCACGCCGACGACATCGTCCTCGTGGACCGGGGCGACCTCCTGGATGGGCACGCCGTCGATGGTCGTGCCGTTGCTGGAATGGAGGTCCTCGATGGTGACAAGGCTTTCGCGCAGGGTCAGCAGGGCGTGGCGCTCGCTGATCTCAGCATGGCGCAGGCGGATTTTGCAGGCCTCGCTGCGTCCGATGGTGTAGGTGCCGGCCGGCAGCTCGAAACGGCTGGAGGGCTGGCCCGGATGGGCGATGTCGAGGAAGAAGGGCATGGGGGGCAGGGGGAAGGAGGAGTTAGAAGTTAGGAGTTAGGAGTTGGAAGGCGGCAGGCCTCGTAGGGGCGGACCTGCGTGTCCGCCCGGTTCACGTCAATTGGCGGATTTGCGCAGGAGTTGCTGCTGGCGGAAGGTGTTGAGGGTTTCGATTTCGGACTGGATCATCAGGAAATCCACGCGCGGCAGGGTCTTTTCGAAGTAGACGTCGTCCGGATTGCGCAGGGCGAGGGAGATGCGGCCTTTGATCTGTTCGGAGAAGACGAGCATCTCGGCTTCGCGCGGGGTGACCTCGAGGGTGACGGTGTTGTAGGAGGCGCCCGCGCGGCTGTCGGCGATGAGCTGCGTTTTGGCGGTCTCCTTGCCGGTGGCCAGCACGAGCACGTCCTGCAGGATGGTCATGGTGACGAGCTCCATCTCGCCCTGCACGGTTTTGGAGGGGAACGAGAAGGTCCCGAGCACGTCCACATGGTCGTTGGGCTTGACCATGCCGCTGACCGAGGCGGAGCCGGTCACGTTGACGGAGATGGCGCGCATGCGCTGCTTGATGTCGCCCGCGAGGCCGCGCGAGCCGGGTTCTCCGCCCTCGATGTCCGACCAGAAGACGGGCGCGTTCGCCTGCAGCGGCCGGATGGTTTTGCGGCCAATGAGGGTCAGGTGGTCTTCGACTTTGACGATGTGGCCGCGGACGGAGTTCTCGATCACTTTGATGCCGCCGATGTCCTCCATAGAGAGCACCGTGCCGGTGGGGAGGTCTTTTTTGACGCCGATCACGGCGATTTTGACGTTCTTCTGGTCGAACTCGGCCTTCCAGCGCTGGACCTCACGGTCTTTGGCATTCAGGTAGGAACGCGTGAGCACGGCTGCCAGCAGGCCGATGACGACCGAGACGATCAGGATCACTTTTTGCTTCATAAAAACCGGGTTCCTTTGATGGCCGTTAGTTTACGGGGTTGCGCCCTCTCTTTGCAACACGCTAATCGTGGTTCTTTCGGTTTGCGGGTTGCGGATGGCGAGGAGCACGCACTGCTTTTTTCCGGAGGTTAATATTTTGAAGGTGGGGCCGGCGGGAGAGGCTTCCAGCCAGCCTGCGCCGTGCAGGGTTTGCGCGGCCTCCTGCAGGGCGGCTTCGGGGGTGGCGACCGTGTCGGCGGTGACGAATGTGGTGCGGGTCAGCGCGCAGGTGGCGGAGAAGAGCGGGGTTGCGTCGAGGGTGGGGAGGCCTTCGGGCCACGGGACCGGTGCGTTCCGGGTGCGCTCGAAATCGTGCAGCGACTGGTCGAACGAAAGCACGATGCAGGCGACCTGGCTGGCGGGGGCGGGCAGGACGAAGAGGCGGCGCAGGCGGCCCTTCTCCACGCGCGTGATGAGGGTGGCGCCGAAGGGCGCGGCCGGCGGCAGGCCGAGAAGGCGGGCGAGGTCGGCGCTCACGTCCGGCGCGGCCGAGCCGAGAGCGAAGGCCGAGAGTGTTCCGGGCGCGCCGTTGACCTGCACGTCGGTGGTGTAGACGCGCACGCCGCCCATCTGCTGCAGGACCGAGTCGGCCGTTCTGGGCTGGCGCCAGAAGACGTCGGCGTGCAGCGGCTGGGCGAGGAGCAGGAATAGAAAGAGGGTACAGGTTACAGGTTGGAGGTTACAGGTTGGAGACCCAAACGCAGGCCTTGCCAGCCAACAGCGGTCAACGTGTAACCAGTAACGCTGAACGTTGAGCGGTGCCATCAGTAAAGCCCTCCCATGAGGGGCATCCAGACTTCCTCTTTGATGGCGACCTCGTCCTTGCCGTAAACGAGCTGGCGGAGCACGGGGTCGACGGGTACGTGGAGGGTTTCCTCCCGGTGGACGAACCCGAGCGTGGCGGCCATGGCGGGCGAGGCGTTGAGCTGGACCATGGAGGTGGGGAGGCGGTCCAGGTCCGTGACGTAGCTCCAGTCGTCGGCATTCTTGACCGAATCCTGCGTGAGGGTCGAGAGCGTCGAGGAGAGGAACGCGCCGTTGCGCACCGGCTGGTCGTCGGCGGTATAGCGCACGCCGTCGGCGCCGGCTTGCCAATCGGAAATATAGAGCGGTGCGGCGGAAAGGGCTGTGTCCTCCATCGCCTGCTCGCCGGCGTCGCCGCGCAGGACGGCGTGGAGGAAGAGCGAGGTGCGCGCCATGCGGTTGACGTGGATGAGGCCGGTGAGGACGAGAAGCAGCAGCAGCAACCCCGCGACGAGCTCGATGGCGGCCTGGCCGGAGCGGGAATTTGAGGACAGAGGACGGAGGGCGGAGGACGGAAGACGGAAGACGGAGGGCAGCTGGCAGATAACCGTGGACGGAAGATGCCGCATGCCGGTTTCTGGACTCTGGACTCTGGCCTCTGGCCTCTGATCTCTGTCCTCGAAGGTCATCAGTGCCCCCTCCGGCTGCCGCCGCCGCGGTTTCCGCCGCCGCCGGAGGGCACGTTGCAGGAGTCGCAATACAATTCAAGCCAGTCGATGCCCTCTTGACGGAAGGCGGGGATTTCCCAGGCCGCGAGCGCCCGGCAATAGCGGCACCCCGTGTTCTGGGGGCCGACGTCGATGTAGGGCAGGAGGTGGCTCTTGACGTGGCGCACCCAGTCGACGTCCGACGAGCTGTTTTCGGAACCGGAGGCGGCGTCGATGGGGATGAGCCGCACGGCGCGGAAGGCGGGGAGCACGAAGTCGGCGGCCGAGTCGGGGCGCTCTTTCTCGGTATCGGTTTCAAGGTAGCCGAACGGCTTGGCGGCGGCGGTCCAGACCACCTTGTCGCTGCGGCTGTCGCCG
Source organism: Verrucomicrobiota bacterium (assembly GCA_023269675.1). GTDB lineage: Bacteria > Verrucomicrobiota > Kiritimatiellia > RFP12 > UBA1067 > JAHFSX01. Next base: position 57,997 of record JAHFSX010000036.1, on the reverse strand, counting down.
CCGATGCCGGGGGTCATGCGGTCCACGGAGGCGTAGACGCGCACCACGGCGTCGGCGCCGGAGTAGTCGTATTCGGGGCGTACGGGGCCGGTGATGGGGAAGGCGTTCTCGCCGTCCGGCTTGATGCGGTCCCAGGTGGTCCAGTCTTGCCGGTTGAAGACATACCAGGTCTCGACCGACTCCATCACGTTGGTGGCGCCGAGCGTTGCGGCCGAGACGGGGCCGAGTCCGGCGTTCCGGATGAGCGTTTCGACGTCGGCGGCCGAGAAGCGGAAACTCAGGGGGGAGGAGTAGGGGTGCAGGCCAAGACCGAAAATTTCGCTGTCGGCGTAATCGTTGACGTTCGGCGCGGGCAGCGGCGGCCAGTCGTGGAAGGAGCCGTAGGACTCCAGCAGGCCGCGCGCATGCAAGTAGAACCAGCACCAGTTGCTGCTTTCGACGGCTTCGTAAAAGGCCTTCTCCAGAAGGGGGTGACCGGAGGAGGGATCGAGGTAGAACTGCGTGTTGTCCGGGCCGGCGGCGATGCCGCCGGCGGCGATGAGTCCGACCATGTCCGCATATTCGGTCCAGGCGCCGGGCCAGGGTTCGGGGTAGTACATCTCGCCGTTGAACTGGGCGGAGTACAGCGAACGGATCGTGGCGGCGTGTTCGGTCAGCAGGGCGGTCATGTCCGGGTCGGCGTAGATGTGGTTGTTTTTGGCCGCGATCTGGGCGGCGAAGAGGGCGGTCATGGGCCCGGTGAAGCAGAGGCGCGCCTGCATGTTGGTGATGGCGTCGACGGCGGCGGGGGTCTGGCTGGCGAGGGCGAGGACGTGGAGCAGGTTCAGTTCGCCGACGAGGTTCAGGGTGGCGCCTTGCCACCGCGCCGCGGCGAGGGCCGCGGCGTCGCCGGCGTTCTGGGTCTGGTCTTTGCGCTGGATGATGCGGTGGAGGTCGACGTTGAAGAGCAGCACGAAGACCAGCGCGGTGAAGGCCAGCAGCAGGAAGACCACGGCCTGGCCGGAGCGGGAAGACCGAGGACGGAGGCCGGATGCCGGAGGACGGAGGACCGAGGACGGAGGGCGGAGGACGGAGGACAGCGGGCGGAGGACAGAAGATACGGTCCTCTGTCTTCTGTCCTCCGTCCTCTGTCCTCTGGCTTCGCCGTTCACCAGTTCAGGTCCTCCAGGTAAAGCGGGTAGTGGCTCTCGATGGTGAAGAAGCCTTCGATGGCGACACTCTCGCCTTCCTCGGCGTTGCGCAGGTCGCCCTCGGCCAGCGGCGCGAGCGCGATCAGCAGCGGGTGGCGCTGACGCACGTTGACGCGCAGGATGCCGGGGGTGGCGCCGTCGAGGTTGAGTTGTTCGTCGATGTCCACGGAGAGGGCGTCCCAGAGTTCATAGTTCAGGAGGTTCTCCGCCGTGGGGTTGTTGACGCTGTCCATGTAGTCGGGGATGCGGCCGAGCTCCAGCTGCGCGCCGGGCGAGCGGGTATTGGAGCGCAGGGCAAGGTCCCAGAGGTCACCCACGCGGTTGCGGCTGAGCGCGGCGGTGATGGCGGGGTCGATGCCGGCGAAGGCCGGGGTGAGGCGCTTGCCGGAGGCGGGGATGGCGGCGACGCGGGCGCTCTTTTCCACCATCCAGCGGTTGAAGCCGACCGACCGCGCGCGGGCCGCGCGCGCCGCGGCGTGGCTCAGGACGGCTTTGGACGCGAAGAGGTTGGCGTACTGGAAAATGCCCAGAAAGCACAGGCAGGCCAGAATGATCACGAACACCGATTCGATCATGGCCTGGCCGCTGCGGAGGGGGGGCGCGCGACGGGACTCTGTGTGCGGGACATTCATGCTGGGCGGTCTGAACGTGCGAAATGGAAGCACACCAAGGGAACAGGCGTGCGCCTGTTCCCTGTCGACACCTGGGCCCCTGCGGGTTACTGGAAGGTGCCGTCGGTGTTGAGGTTCTTCACCTTGTTCTCGTCGATCTCGTCAGCCAGCGTGGCCGCCTCGGAGCCGACGTCGGCATCGAGGGCCGAGGTCGCGCCGGCGATCTTTTTGCCGGTGGCCTTGCTGAGGCGCGAGAAGAGGACGAGCAGCGTGATGGCGATGAGTACGACGATGATGATGTACTCGACCATGGTTTGGCCGCTACGGCGTTTGGCGCTTTTTTTCATAGTATCTACCCGGATTTCACCACAGCGGAACCGGCGGCCTAGGGGTATTCCGAGGCGACTAAGTCCAGTGTCCGATTCGATTGTTGCCTGACCGCATACAGAAACAGCGCGAGCACGGAGACGACCGACAGAATCGCTACGAACACGATCACGTATTCCAGCATGGCTTGGCCGGAACGGCGGTCTCCGGTCGCGGACGTTCTGACCGACAGGTTTAACATTGCGGATAATGATACAAGGCGTGAAAGCGCGACGCAATCACAAAGAAGCGGGCTGGGCCTTTGCGGGCGCGGTTGGAGTTGCGGGAGGCCGGGCCGAAGGGTACACTGTGGCCATGGATAAGCGGATGCATCAGCGGGTCGCGGGGCTGCTGTCCCTGTGGTGCGCGACAACGTATGGGGAGGGGCGGGACATGAGGCGTTACACGGTGCGGCGGGTTCCGGCGGCGGCGCTGGAGGCGATCGATTTTTCGCGGGCGGCGGAGGGTCGGATCGGGCAGGCGCGGCCGGAGTCTTCGGACCACCGGCCCGAGACCGTGTTCCGCGTGCTCCACGACGGCACCAACCTGTACGTGCGGTTCGACGTGCGGGACCGGTATGTGCGCTCGGTCCAGACGGCGTATCAGGCGCCGGTGTGCACGGACAGCTGCGTGGAGTTCTTCGTGCGGCCGAAAGCGGGCCAGGGGTATTTCAACTTCGAGGTGAACGCGGGCGGCACGCTGCTGCTCTCCTACGTGGAGGACCCGACGCGGACCGAAAGCGGGCTGAAGCGTTCCACGCCGGTGCCGGAGGCGTGGGGTCGCCAGGTGGTGGTCCGGTCGTCGCTTCCCGCCGTGGTGGAGCCCGAGATCGCGGAGCCGCTGAACTGGCACGTGTGCTATCAGGTGCCGCTGGCGCTGTTCGAGGCGTTTGTGGGCGATGCCGGCCGGGGAGGGGCGGTGTGGCGCGCCAATTTCTACAAGTGCGGCGACAAGACCTCCCATCCGCACTGGCTCGCCTGGTCGCCGGTTTCTGCGCTCAACTTCCACCTGCCGGAGTGTTTCGGCGAGCTGGCCTTGGAGGAGTAGGCGGCGGCGCTTACGTGCCGTGGTGGTGGAGCAGCCGGAGGAGGGGAGGCGTCACCGTCTGGTAGAGATGGGTGGCGCGGGCGTAAATCTCGTCATGGACCGAGGCGTAGACGGCGATGGTGTGCGCGATCAGCGCGGCGGCGAAGGTGCCGAACGTGGCCGACGTGGTGCAGACGACCCACATGCCGACGCCGGCGAGATTGAAGAGGTAGATGATCACATAGGAGTAGAGCCGCCCGTAGGCCTGGATGTCCGGCTGGGTCGTCATCAGACTCTGGACCGTGAACGTGACGTGGAACCCCCAGGAGAGGCCCACGAAGAAGAGCCAGACGAGCGGCAGGGGCACGGGATTGACGAAATGGCGGGTCAGCAGGAGCAGCAGGATCACGATGACGGTGTACAAGGGAAAGAAGTAGGGTGCCAGGGTGATGAGCATGTTGCTCTTGGAGAGGCTCACGCTGCCGCCCTGGGAGGAGACCTTTAAGTTCCGCACGCGGGCGCCGAAGAGCATCCCCCACAGCGCGTGGGTGAGCTCATGGGCGACCACATAGGCGCGGACCGGCTGGGGCAGAAAGAACCACATGCCCAGCCACAGGAAATAGCCGGTCAACAGCCAGACGGTTTCCGGCGAGAGGAGCGAGCCGGACGAAGAGGGGAGGCTGCGCAGGGTTTCGAGCAGGGCTAGCGAAACCGAAACGCAGAGCGGCAACAGGGCCACGCCTGCCAGGAATCGAAGCATGCGAAACATGGGTGTCGGCTCCTTTGACGGACTGTGCGCTGTCGCGCTGCGCGTTCGTTCCGACGCGCGCCACATTTTCCGCCTTTTCCAATGAAGACTTTTTTTATATCATAAATTACAAAAGTACGCCATGGATGTCGTAAAGAAAGGGCACGATGAACAGTTTGGGATGGAGCGCCGTTTTGACTTTGGCAGGGGTGGCCGCGGGATGGGGGCAGGCGTCCGCCACGGAAAAATGCGTCAGCGGGATCTACCCGCACTTGGCGATGTACAACAACGAGGGCGAGTGCGGCACCGGCGCGGTGGTGCCTTGGGCGGACCGGCTGTGGGTGATCACTTACGCGCCTCACCGGCCCAAGGGGTCGAGCGACAAGTTTTACGAGATCACGCCTGACCTCAAGCAGATCGTGCGGCCCGAAAGCACGGGCGGCACGCCTGCGAACCGCATGATCCACCGCGAGTCGCAGCAGCTTTTCATCGGCCCCTATGCGGTCGACAAGGACCGTCACGTGCGCGCGATCACCAACTCGACCCTGTACGGCCGGCTTACCGGCAACGCGCGTCACCTGACGGATCCGGCGGGCAAGATCTACTACGCCACGATGGAGGAGGGCTTCTACGAGGTGGATGTGAAGACGCTGGCGGTGACCGAGCTGTTCAAGGACGGCAACGCGCAGAAGGGCGACATGGGCGGCAGCCTGCTGCCGGGGTACCACGGCAAGGGCTTCTATTCGGGGCAAGGGCGGGTGGTCTACGCCAACAACGGCGAGCGCAGCGCCAAGGCGCTGACCGACCCCACCATTACCTCGGGCGTCCTGGCCGAGTGGGAGGGCCCGGGCAAGGAGTGGCGCGTGGTACGGCGCAACCAGTTCACCGAGGTCACCGGGCCGGGCGGCATCGAGGGCAACCCGAACCCGGCGGACGATCCGGTGTGGAGCATCGGCTGGGATTACCGCTCGCTCATCCTGATGGTGCTGGAGAACGGCACGTGGCACGCGTACCGCCTGCCCAAGGGCAGCCACAGCTACGACGGCGCGCACGGCTGGAACACCGAGTGGCCGCGCATCCGCGAGATCGGCGAGAGCGACCTGCTGATGACCATGCACGGCACCTTCTGGCACTTCCCGAAAACCTTTTCGGCCGGGCACTCGGCGGGGATCGCGCCGCGCTCGAACTATCTGAAGGTCGTGGGCGACTTCTGCCGCTGGGGCGACAAGGTGGTGCTGGGTTGCGACGACAGCGCCCAGTCTGAGTTCCTGAACAAGCGGCACGCCAAGGGCACTCTCAAGGGTCCGGGACAGTCGCACTCCAACCTCTGGTTCATCGACCCCGCGCGGCTGGACGCGCTGGGGCCGGTCATCGGGCGCGGCGCGGTGTGGGCGGGCGACGCGGTGAAGGCCGGCGCGGCCAGCGATCCCTATCTCTTCGGCGGGTACGCCGCGCGCACGCTCGCGCTGGCGCACGGCGCGAATGCGGCGGTGCGCTTCACCCTCGAGGTTGACCGCGCGGGCGACGGCGTGTGGTCGGCGCTGCGCGAGGTCGAGGCCGCCGCGGGCAAGCTGACGGTGGTGACGTTCGAAGCGGGCGAACGCGGCGCGTGGGTGCGGCTGGTGCCGCACGCGGATGCCGCCGGCGTGTATGCCTGCTTCCAGTACGCGAACCCGGACGCGCGTCCGGCGTCCGCGGACGCCCGCTTCGCCGGACTCGCGACGCCGCAGAGCGCGAGCGCCCTGGGCGGCATCGTCTACGCGCGCGGCGACAACAAGCGCACGCTGGGCCTGGCGGCGGTTCAGGCCGGCCCCGACGGCGTGAAGGAGGCCGGCTTCTACGAGCTGGACGCGGCGCTGAACCTGAAGCCGGTGGCTGATCCCCACGGCATGGCTTACACGCAGAAGGGGTATCCGCTTAACGGTTCGGGGCTGGAGACTGACGCGGCCTCGGCCGTGGTGACGGATGACGCGGGACGGCGCTGGCGCTTCCCCAAGTCGGATGCGGCGTATGACGCGCCGGGGCTGTGGGGCAAGGAGCGGCTCTGCCGCGAGGTGTGCACGGAGCGCGACCTGCTGAACGTGTGCGGCACCTTCTACGAGCTGCCGGCCGAGAACGCGGGCGGCTTCGGCAAGGCGCGCGCGGTGGCCACCCACGGCGGGCGGATTCACGATTACTGCTCGTACCGCGGCATGCTGGTGCTGTCCGGGGTCGAGGCGGCGGCGCCCGCCTCGGAGCACATCGTGCGCTCGGAGGACGGGAAGGCGGCGGTGTGGGTCGGCGTGGTGGACGACCTCTGGGCGTTCGGCAAGCCGCGTGGCCAAGGCGGCCCGTGGAAGGACGCCGCGGTCAAGGCGGGCGAGCCCTCGGACGCCTATCTGATGACCGGTTTCGACAAGAAGCGGCTGACGCTCGCGCAGACGGGCGCGGAGGCGGTGAATGTGACTTTGGAGCTGGACATCACGGGCACGGGCGTCTGGCGGGCTTTCGAGACCTATCGCGTCGAGGCCGGCAAGCCGGTGCAGGTGGCGCTGGACAACGTGCGCGCCTATTGGCTGCGCGTGGCGGCGGACAAGCCGTGCACGGCCACCGCGTGGCTGGTCTACGAATAGCCCCGTAGCGGCCCACGAGGGCCGTCGGGTTGGATATCTGACTTCGCAATCGAAATCGACGTTCGACACTCTGCGGTTGTATGTGCAAGCGCGGAAGGTCGAGGGCGGCTCAAGGGAAGGCTGGCATATGCGCACAATTTCAAGACGGGGCTTTCTGGCGGGGATCGCGGCGGGGGCCGCCTGCGGCGGCTGCGCCACGGCCGGGCGGATGTCTTCCGCCCGGCGGCCCAACATCCTTTTCATCATGTCGGATGACCACGCGGCGCATGCCATCAGCGCGTACGACGGCCGGCTGATTCAGACGCCGCACCTCGACCGACTGGCCAAGGAGGGCTGCCTGTTCACGCACGTGTTCGCGACCAACGCGATCTGCACGCCCAGCCGCGCGTCGATCCTGACCGGGCAGTACAGCCACGTCAACGGCGTGCCGGTGTTCAACAAGCTCGACCCGGCCAAGATCACGGTGGCGCACCGCATGCGGCAGGCCGGATATTACACGGCGCTGATCGGCAAATGGCATCTGGGCAGCGACCCGCAGGGCTTTGACCATTGGGAGATTTTTCCGGGGCAGGGCGTCTACTTCGACCCTGTGCTCTACACGGACGAAGGCTCGAAGAAGTACGTCGGCGAGCACGCCACGGATGTGGTCACGCGGCTGACGATCGAGCAGCTGCGCAGCCGGCCGAAAGACAAGCCGTTCTTCATGATGATGCAGCACAAGGCGCCGCACCGGCCGTGGCAGCCCGCGCTGCGCCACCAGGCGGTCTGGCGGCAGAAGACGATTCCCGAGCCGGCCACGCTCTTCGACGATTACGCCACGCGCACCGACGCGCTCCGCGAGCAGAAGCAGAGCGTCGCGCATGACCTCACCCGGCAGGATGTCAAAGAGGACGTGCCCGCCGGGCTGGCCGGGCGCGACCGCACGCGCTGGCTGTATCAGCGCTACATGCAGGACTATCTCGGCTGCATCCAGGGCATTGACGAAAGCGTGGGCCTGGTCCTCGACGAGCTCGACGCCCAGGGGCTGGCCGAGAACACCGTGGTGATCTACACCAGCGACCAGGGCTTTTTCCTGGGCGACCACGGCCTGTACGACAAGCGCTTCATGTACGAGGAGAGCCTCAAGATGCCGTTCCTGCTGCGCTGGCCCAGGGGCGTGCGCGCCGGGACGCGCCAGGAGGCGATGGCGATCAATTGCGACTTCGCCCCGACCTTCCTGGCGCTGGCGGGCGCGGAGGTCCCCGCGGAGATGCAGGGCGTGAGCTTGACCCCGCTGCTGGGCGGGACGATCCCGTCTGACTGGCGCAAGAGCATGTACTACCGCTACTATCACGATCCGGGCGACCACAACACCGCCCGCCACTACGGGGTGCGGACGGAGACCCACAAGCTGATCTTTTTCGACAAGAAAGAGCAGTGGGAGTGCTACGACCTGGGCAAGGACCCGGAGGAGCTGCGGAACATCTACGGCGATCCTGCGGCGCAGCCGGCGGTGGCGGCGCTCAAGGCCGAGCTGTTCCGCCTGAAAAAACAGCTGGGCGATGACGACCGGTACGCCGACCCCCGGGAGTGGCCCAAGGAGTCCTCCTACGTGAAGCCGCCGGCCGCGCGCGCGCCGAAACCGTAAGCGGAAAAAGAAAAAGACGGTCCGGACAGTGTCCGGCCCGTCTTTCCTTGTCAGGCAATCGGAGGGTCGCTCCGTGAAACCTATTTCGCGTCTTCGGCGTCAAAGACGAAGACCAGCTCGCCCGGGCGCACGCGCTTGTTCTGGCGCGCGATGTGTTCAACAAACTCGGGCTCGGCCTTGAAGCGCTGCTGCTTCTCCTTGAGGAGCTTGATCTCGCTGTTCTTGTGGTCGATCTTGCGGAGCAGCTCGGTGCGCTGGTTCTCCAGGCGCCGCATTTGCGCGACCTTGGGGGGAAGGATGAACAGACTGGCCGCCGCCACGAGTACGAGGGCGGTGACCACGGTCGTCCGGGTGATGATAGTTAAGAGCACATTCACGCGTTAGGGGTCCGTATAAAAAGCCGATGATGCTGAGGAATCGTTCACAGTCAACACCTTATTGAACAAAAAGTCAAACGGATTATGCAGAATGCCGCTTAAAAACGATTTCTGTTTCACCCCGGTTTCCGGCTGGGGTAAACTGGGCGCCGGTTGAAATCAGGGAAAGGGTTCTGGGCATGGATTTGACAGAGAAAACGCTGAGTGTGAAACGGGTCTTCGAGGGGCGGGCCTTGACGATCGACGTGGCGGAGATCGAGCTGCCGAACGGGCGGCGGTCGACGCGCGAGATCGTGCGCCACCGCGGCGCGGCGGTGATTCTCGGGCAGCGGCCGGACGGGAAGTTCGTGCTGGTCCGGCAGTACCGGCGCTCGATCGAGCAGACCCTGCTGGAGGTGGTCGCCGGGTGCCTGGAAGAGGGCGAGCCGGCCGACCAGGCGGCCCGCCGCGAAATGGAGGAGGAGAGCGGGTATGCGGTGCGGGCGCTGGAGAAGATCGGCGCGATCGTGCCCTGCCCCGGCTACTCGGAAGAGGTGCTGCACCTGTACTATGCCCGGCTGTCGCAGGAGCCCGACGCGCAGCGGCCCGATTTCGACGAGAATCTGGAGCCGGTGGTGATGACCGCGGAGGAGATCGACGCCGCGCTCGATGCCGGCGAGCTGATCGACGGCAAGAGCATCGCCATCTGGCTCATGTGGCGGCGGAGGGCGGGTGGTTCCGCCGGGCAGAGGTGATGCTGCGGGCGGTCTGGTCGGATCGGCCGCCTGCCCTCTTGACTGCTTGCGGACTGGGTCGGCGGCCCTCGGCATGCCTATATGCGAGCCGGGGCAGCTCTCCCGAAACGGCACTCCCTGCCGGGCGTCGGAGGGTATTATTTCTATAGGCTATTCAGTACAAAACGTATGGCCCAGCAGGTTATGTTTATATTTTTTTTACAGCAAAAATCACTTATACATAGATTGACAACCCATTTATTATAATTTTAATATAAAGCTGTGAATCAAAATGAACGATCTGCGAGGCGTTCACGAACATGAGAGGGTAAGGCTCACGCCCGCTCCACGGCAGCGGCGGTCAGAGATTGACGCCACAGGCGTCTCGGTTAACGGCAGAGTTCTCGACGAGTGCGTAACGCGCGTTTTTTCTGGTACCCACGGGCGGCCCCCCATTCACCGTACTGCGGTTTTCGACCCGGTTGGAGGGGTGGTTTATCTATCGGCGCAAACGGCTCAAGTGAAGTCGGCACGAACGTCAGCGCGGCGAGTTAGGTTATCAATGCGTGCGGACGATCGGCCGCAGGCAGGTGGAGGGTAGTCCGGTGTGCGTTTGGTTAACAAGGAGAAGTTATGAAGAAATCAAACAACGTGAGCATCAGAAACGGGTTGGAACGGGCACGACTGCGCCTTAGACCGGGAGAGTGGCCGTGGGCATGCGCGTTTCTCGGTCTGTTTTTGGTTCGTTCCGCGCTGGGTTCGACGCTCGAATTGGTCGGAGGACAGGCCGCGGGGAGCCTCCGCACCCAAAACTATGGCGTTTTGCGTCAGCAACCGTTCCAAGTCTCCTCGGAGTTGCTGAAAGCTGGTTACAACCAGGTCCTTGCAGCGGACAATGGTGCCCGAAAAACGGACTCCGCGAGGATCAGCACCCAAGTATCTTCCTCGACCTTTGTGATCAAACAGGACGCGGAACTTCAAATCTCAAGCATTCAGAATGAAGTGCTTTATCAGACACGCCTTCAGTTCCGCATCCCGCCAACCCAAGAAGTGCCGGCCGGCAGGCCGGTGCGGATCAAAGTGAAGGCGCGAGGCTGGACAGAACCTACGTTCTGGAATGCCTATGATACAACTCTTCGGCCGATAGGCATTGGTGACGGGGGCGTTTTTCAATACACGTCCCCCATTGACGGGAAAACCCCGTCCCTGATTTTTGCCTTAGCATCTAAGACGAAAGATCTGACTTTTACCTACACTGCTCCACCGTATTACTCGCCGGGCGAACTGAGCAAGGATCTGGAGGTGGGCGACATTTTCAACGTTGATCTGGATCTTTTCGCTTGCAATACGAGAGGTGCGCAAACGGCCATGAATTCGGAAGTGGCAGTCTCATATGAACTTATCCCTTCTCCAGAAATCGAAGTGGAGTTGATGGTCAACGGGCTGAGTGTGGCGGATGGCTTCCACCATGATTTTAGCCACGTGAATGTGGAAGAATCCAGTGAACCGCTGACTTTTATAATCAAGAACCTCGGCACCCTTGACCTGACGGGGTTGAGGCTATGGAAGGACGGCCAAAACGCAGAGGACTTCAACATTGGATCATTGGGCGTGACGACCCTGTCGCCGGGAGGCAGCACGTCGTTTACGCTTACGTTTGCACCTTCCACCTTCGGCACACGCATGGCTGCGATCCACATCTCAAGCAATGATGCCAATGAAAACCCGTTTGACATGATAATGAGCGGGACCGGCGACCAGATCACGCCTGTCGTTACGTGGGTGAATCCGGCTGCGATCGTGTACGGGACGTTACTTTCCGCCTCTCAACTTAGAGCTACGGCAGATGTGGCGGGTCGTTTCGATTATTCGCCCCACGCCGCCACCCTTTTGCCGGTGGGTACACACGCGCTGAGCGTCGCGTTTACACCGGCCGACCCCAACCGCTACACGACAGCGGGCAAAGCGGTCCTATTGACAGTCAACAAGGCCCCCGCGACGGTCACCCTGAACGGCTTGAGCCAAGAGTACAACGGCGATCCGCGCCAGGTGACGGCAACTACAGTACCCGAGGGACTGAACGTGGTCGTGACTTACCCCAATGTCTGGGGACTGCCGGTCGATGCCGGTTCGTATGCGGTGACAGCGACAGTTGAGGACGGCAATTATACGGGATCGAAAAGCGCCACTTTGGTCGTTGCAAAGGGGTCTCAGACGATCACCTTCCCGTCTCCGCCAGCGCTGTGCTTCGGTGACGCGGATTGTCCGTTGAACGCCACCGCCCGTTCGCATTTGCCGGTGATTTATGCCAGTTCCGCCCCAGGAGTGGCGATTATTGTGGACAGGTGGCTGCATATCGTGGCCGGAGGGAATGTGACTGTAACCGCTTCGCAGCCCGGTAACGCCAATTGGAATGCGGCACCCGTTGTGGCCAAGACCTTGGCCATCAGCAAGAAAAGCCAGACGATCATCTTTCCCGCTATCTCCAGCTACGTCACGGGAGACGCCGATTTCTCTCCAGGCGCCATGGCAACATCTGGCCTGCCAGTCTCCTATGCCAGCGCGAACGCCGCAGTGGCGACCCTTGTGAACGGCAATATCCACGTGGTGGGAGCCGGTTCGGCAGTGATTATCGCGACTCAACTAGGCAATGCCGGTTGGGCTGCCGCGAATCCAGTCAGTCAGACGCTCCTGGTAAACAAAGGAAATCAAACAATCAGCTTCCCCGCCCTGCCAAGCAAGGGTTATGGAGATGCGGATTTCTCGCCGGGCGCCATCGCGTCATCGGGACTGCCGGTCAGCTATGCCAGCTCAAATCCGTCAGTGGCCTCCATCCTCGCCGGCAAAATCCATATCACGGGTTTTGGAACAACCGCCATCACCGCAACACAGGCAGGCTCCGCCAACTGGAACCCAGCCGACCAAGTATCAAGACCGCTGTCTATCGAAAAACCTGCGGCCAAGGTTGTCCTCTCGGGGTTGAGCCAGACTTACAACGGCCAGCCGCGGGTGGTGATGGCCACCACGATTCCGGCGGGACTGAGGGTGGTCTTCGACTACGCCGGGGCCGCCGACGGACCGGTCAACGCCGGCGCTTATGGCGTGACTGCGACGGTTGAGGACGACACATATGCGGGATCAAGCAGAGGTACGCTGGTCATTGCCAAGGGATCTCAAACGATTACCTTCGCCGCCCCGCCGGCGCTATGCTTCGGGGACGCGGATTGCCGGCTGGCCGCCACCGCCAGCTCCCTTTTGCCGGTGATTTATGCCAGCTCCGCCCCGGCAGTGGCCACCCTTTTGGGCAGCAATCTTCATGTTGTGGGCGGAGGCAACGTGACCGTTACCGCGTCCCAGCCTGGGGATGCCAATTGGAATGCCGCGCCTAGCGTGGCCAAGGCGTTGACCATCAGCAAAAAGAGCCAGACGATCGACTTCCCTTCGCTCCCGAGCCGTATCATGGGCGATGCCGATATCACTCCTGACGCCACTGCAACATCCGGCCTGCCAGTTTCCTATGTCAGCGAGAGAGCCTCGGTGGCGACCATAGTGAATGGAAAGATCCACGTGGTCGGGGCCGGTTCGGCGGTGATTGCCGCTGCCCAACCGGGCAATCCCAGTTGGGGTTCCGCGACCCCTGTCAGGCAGACGCTCGTGGTCGGCAAAGGGGATCAAACGATCAGCTTCCCCGTCTTGCCGAGCAAGGGATTTGGCGATGCGGATTTTGCGCCGGGCGCCAGTGCGTCGTCGGGCCTTCCAGTGAGCTACGCCAGTTCGAATCCTTCAGCGGTCACCATCGTCGCCGGCAAAATCCATCTCGTGGGTTTCGGGACGGCCACCATCACCGCAACCCAGGCGGGATCCGCCAACTGGACACCGGCCGCTGCGGCAACACAAATAATGACAGTATTCCTTAAGCTGGCGGTAACGGGAGGCGGCATCGGCGGCGAGTTGAATCCGGCGCTGGTGTCGCCGGGTGATGTGTGCCAGGTCACCGCCACAGGCGTTGACGGCAAGGCGTTCAACAGGTGGATCGTTTTCCCCGCCGCGGCGAATCTTGGCGGGATGTTTAACGCGCGTGGAACAAACACGACTGTCAGCATGCCGTCGGTCAATGTGACGTTGAAGGCAGAGTATGTCCCGATCCCGACGCTGACGGTGATGGGAGGGGGGATCGACGGGGATGTGAGTCCGGCGACTGTTCTGCCGGGCGCGGCGCGCCAAGTGTTTGCAAGCGCGGACATCGCCAAGGTCTTTGAGAAATGGACGGTGGCGCCGGCTACGGCAGGGCTGGGTGAGGCCTTCAACCCGCGTAAGAGCCCGGCCGATCTCGTCATGCCTTCGGTCAATGTAACGCTGACGGCGGCCTATGTTACAGCTCCCGGTTTTATCGGGGTGAGTGTGTCGGGAAACGTTCCGAAGGAAGTGGCGGAACTCTCCGGCATCTTCTGGAGCGTCGACAACGTGACATGGGTGCCGGTCAATGACGGCAAAAAATATCCGCTCAAGCCGGGCTCTTATACGATCAGCTTCAAGTCGGTCAACCTGCGCTGGCTGGTATCCGCAAAGCAGACGGTGAAAGTGCTCTTCGACCAGCGTTCGGAGGTTTCCTCCATGGTCACCTATGTGCCGGCCGTCTCGTGGCGGCTGAGCGGGGAGAACGGCTCCGGCAGCGGCACGGTCGCTCTCTCGCCGTCCAACGGCCAAGTGCTGCCCGGCAAGAGCGTGACGCTGACGGCCCAGTCAGCGGCCGACAGCCTCTTTGTCGGCTGGGAGGGCCTCGAGGAGAAGGCTCCTGGCGAGGAGCGCCGGCCGTCGATCACGGTTGCCCCGGCGCGCGACGCCGTCTACACGGCGCGCTTCCGCGCCAAGAGCGAGTGCGCGGCACCCGAGATCTCGGTCGACTCGGCGGCGGGCATGGTCGGGGTCGCGTACAGGACGGTTGTGGGGGTTAACGACAGGGCGCTACCGGTCAAGTTCTCCGCTGCAGGCTTGCCTGCAGGACTGGCAATCGATGCGGTGACGGGGGTGATATCCGGGGTCCCGACCAAGCCCGGAGCTTCCAGCGTGACGGTCAGCGCCATCAACGTGAAAGGCACCGCGACACAGGCCCATGCGCTCACGGTCGCGCAACTGCCGCGGTGGGCACAGGGCTCGTTCTACGGAGTCGCCTATTTGAAACTCCTTGACCCGTTAACGGGGGATGGAGCGGACGTGCCGGGGGTGGCGTCCTTGAGCGCCACGGCACAGGGGAAGATCACAGGCAAAATCGCGTGCGGCGGCATAACCTACGCCTTCAGCGCGGCATCTTACTCGCCGTCGGACGAGGAGGTCGGCACGCTCATGATCAAGGCGGATGCGAAGGCCGGCAAGGCCATTCTGCCGCTGTCTTTCAGCGTACGGTTGCTTGAGATCGCCTGTGACGGTTGCGGAAAGCCGGAAATCTTGGGTGCGGCTGAGGGGTGTAGCGCCGACACGCATGCCGTCTGCGTAGTGACCCTGTGGCGCTACATCTGGAAGGATCCCGAACTGTCCGCTTTTGTCGCTAACTATTCCGGCTACTATACGGCGACGTTGTTGGGCGGCGAGGAGTATGGCAGCGGGTATCTGACCCTCACGGTCGATACGGCTGGCGCCGTGAAGGTTGCCGGCAAACTGGCGGACGGGACGGCAATCACGCTGAGCGGGACACTGGTATTGGACCAAGATGGGCGCGTGTTTGTTGTTCTGTATGCCGCGCCGCCCGCTTACAAGGGTGGCGGCATCTTCGGGTTCGCAGAGCTCGTCGTCAGACCTGAAGACGGTGTCGTGCTGTTGCGGCCTCTGGAGGGGGGGGGCTCGATCATGTGGGAGAACCGCAACCCGCAGGCCACGGCCGAGTACGGCGCCGGCTTCGCGCGCGGGCTGGGGCTGTCGGGAGGCTGGTACGATAAGGTGATCAACCTGCGCGACTATTACGAAACCGGGCTGGCGGTGGGCGGTGTCGAGGCCCTTCCCCCGTTCCTGGCGACAGTCAAGATAACGGATTACGATCCAGAGTCCGAGCGGGACCCTCCACCCAAGATCTCGTGGACAGACGTGACGGAGGCCGAGGATGCGGGAGTCTCCCCGAACGGACTGGTGCTGGGCCTGACGCCGGCGACGGGCATCGGCACGGGTCTGACCGCGCCCCGCGCGCAGACGCCGGTGAAACACACCGATCCCGACACGGGAGAGTCCTGGTACAACTACGATGAGCTGGAGAATCCGTCAGGGCTGACGTTCGCCTTCACGCGGGCGACAGGGCTCTTCAAGGGTGCGTTCAACGTGTATTACGACTATGTTTCGGCGGATGATTACACCACAGGCCTGCAGACGTTGTCGCACATTACGAAGAAGGGTTCTTACGAAGGCGTGTTGACGCCCGTGCGGATGGAGGGCGAGGCCGAGGGCCGCGGCTTCTTCTTGTGGTCGGACAAGGGCTGGTATGAGACGGGCAAGGTTGACCGTTACGGGGATCCGGTCTGGGCATCCTACTCGTTCAACTGGTCGTACGACTTTCTGCTCCTCGGGAACTGAGAAAAAACGGTTTCTGGAGAGGGCGGCCCCAAAATTGGAGCCGCCCCTTCGAACTGTTAACGGCTCTTGTTTTCCCACAGGAAGCCGGTCAGGGGCGAGGAGGCGTCGGCGGTGGGGCGCGCGGCGCGGGGGCCGGCGGTCAGCCCCTCTTCGGCGGCTTCGACGGCTTTGGCGAAGGCTTTGGCCATGCCGACGGGGTCGGCGGCGGAGGCGATCGCGGTGTTGATGAGCACGCAGTCCGCGCCGAGCTCGATGGCGGCGGCGGCGTGGGAGGGCATGCCGAGGCCGGCGTCGACGACCACGGGCACGCGGGCGTTGGCCACGATGATCTCGATCATGTCGCGGTTGCGCAGGCCGAGGTTCGTGCCGATGGGCGCGGCCAGCGGCATCACGACCACGGTGCCAGCCTCTTCCAGCCGCTTCGCGAGCACGGGGTCGGCGTTGATGTAGGGCATCACCTTGAAGCCCTCCTTCACCAGCACCTCGGCGGCCTTGAGAGTCTCGATCGGGTCAGGCAGCAGGTGGTGCAGGTTGGGGGTGAGCTCGAGCTTGATCCAGTCGAAGCCGCCCGCGGAGCGCGCGAGCCGCGCGATGCGGATCGCCTCCTCGGCGGTGCGCGCGCCGCTGGTGTTGGGCACGATCACGATCTTTTCGGGGTCGAGCCGGGAGATGAGCGGGTCGCCCTCGGGGTTCTTGTCGAGGTCCACCCGGCGCAGCGCGACGGTCACCAGCTCGCAGCCGGAGGCCTCGATGGCCTGCGCCATGAGCGCGTGCGAGCCGAATTTTCCGGTGCCGATGAAGAGACGGGAGTGGAAGGTGCGTCCAGCGATAATAAGAGGGTTCATAGGAAAGGAGGGGTTGGGAGGGAGGAGTTAGGGGTTGGGCTGCAGGGGCTGACCTGTGTGTCCGCGCTCTCAGGGGTCATCCGCCGCCGACGAACTGGATGATCTCGACCTGGTCGTCGGCGGTGACCGGCGTGGCCGCGAAAGCGCTGGCGGGGATGATCTGGCCGTTGAGCTCGACGGCTTTTTTTGAGGCGTTCACGCCCAGCGCGGCGAGGAGCTGCGCGAGGGTTTTCGCGTCGCCGAGCGGCCTCGGCTTGCCGTTGACGGTGACGGTCATGTTAAAGTCCTTGGAGTTCACGCACCGAGTGGCCGGGGCCGGCGCCGATCTCGCGTCCGAGCGAGGCGAGGCGGCCGCGCACGCAGAGGGCGCAGGCCGCGCCGTCCTCGTCCACGCAAGGCTTGTTGGGGTAGAGCTGGTACAGGCGGCGGTACTTGCCGGGCGTGACGTTCGGCATGAAGACGTTGGCGCCGCGCGTGAGCACGTGGTTGCGGCCTTCGGGCTCGAGCGCGTCGAACGCGGTGGTGGCCGGGATGTGCGCGTCCGGGTTGAGGAGGCGCAGCAGGGCGATGGTCTTGTAGTAGACGCCGCGGTCTTCAAGCAGCGGCTTTTCGGCGAGCGGCGTGTCGGGATGCGAGAGGAACGGCCCGCAGCCGATCATGTCGAGCTTGAGCTGCGTGGCGAAGAGGATGTCGTGGGCGATCATCTCCAGCGTGGAGCCGGGCAGGCCGATCATGAAGCCGCTGCCGACCTGGTAGCCGAGCTCGCGCAGGTCGCGGAGGCACTGCACGCGGTGCTCGAACGACTCGTCCGGATGGATCGCGGAGAAAAGCGCGTTGGAGGTGGTCTCGAAGCGCAGCAGGTAGCGGTCGCAGCCGGCGGCCTTGAACTGCGCGAGCTCGTCGCGCGTGCGCACGCCCACCGAGAGGGTGACGGCCAGGCCGGTCTCGTCCTTGATGCGGCGCAGGAGGGCGCTCAGCACGTCGGCCGTAAAGAAGGGGTCTTCGCCGGATTGCAGCACGACCGTGCCGCAGCCCCAGAGCTTGGCGTTCCTGGCGGTTTCGACGATCTCGTCGCCCGTCATGCGGTAGCGCGCGATGGTGTCGTTGTCGCAGCGGATGCCGCAATACCAGCAGTTGTTTTTGCAGACGTTGGAGAACTCGATGATGCCGCGCAGGTAAACCGCTTCCCCCATGGTCTGGCGGCGCAGGTCATCGGCGGCCGTGTAGATCAGGTCGCAGGCTTTACCTTGCGCCTTGAGCAGGCTGGCCAGTTCGGTGGCGGACGGTGTTTCGCCTTTCAGCAGGCGGGTCAGTTGTTCCTGGGTCGCATTCATCACAAGGAGTCCTTTTGAATCACGTTATCATACCGGATTTTTGCGCGAGCGGGAAGAGCGAGGTTGCGGGCTTGGGGCGAGGGGACGCCTAGCCCCGGTTTCCAAAGAAAACGTTCCCTCCGGAGGGCCGTTTTTGGTATGGTATACGAACTTAATTAACGCATAGCTTTAGGAGCATCATATGGCCGAGAAGAAAACGAGTAACACGCAGTTGGAGGCGGTTCTGAGTCAGATTCGCAAAGAATTCGGCGAGTCGGCCATCATGCGCATGGGCGATGCCGAGGCTTCGAAGAACATCGCCGTCATCCCCAGCGGTGCGCTCTCGCTGGATCTCGCGCTCGGGGTGGGCGGGCTGCCGCGCGGCCGCGTGGTCGAAATCTACGGGCAGGAGTCTTCCGGCAAAACCACCCTGGCCCTGCATGTCATCGCCAACGCCCAGAAGGCCGGCGGCCTGGCCGCGTTCGTCGATGCCGAGCACGCCATGGATCCCAATTACGCGCGCCGCATCGGCGTGAACCTCGACGACCTGCTGGTCTCGCAGCCCAGCTCCGGCGAGGAGGCCCTCACCATCACCGAGCAGCTCGTGAAGAGCGGCGCGCTGGACGTGGTGGTGGTCGACTCCGTGGCGGCGCTCGCGCCCCAGGCGGAGCTGGACGGCAACATGGGCGATTCGCACATGGGCCTCCAGGCGCGGCTCATGTCGCAGGCCATGCGCAAGCTCACCAGCGCCATCTCCCAGACCAAGACGCTCTGCATCTTCACCAACCAGGTGCGCGACAAGATCGGCGTGATGTTCGGCAACCCCGAGACCACGCCGGGCGGCAAGGCGCTCAAGTTCTACTCCTCGATGCGCCTCAACGTCCAGCGCATCGGCGCCATCAAGGATCCCACCGGCGCGGTGATCGGCAACCGCACGCGCGTCAAGGTCGTCAAGAACAAGGTCGCGCCGCCCTTCACGGAAGCCGAGTTCGACATCCTCTACTCCCGCGGCATCTCGTGGGAAGGCTCGGTGCTCGACGCCGCCCTCGCGCGCAACGTCGTGACCAAGCGCGGTTCCTGGCTGAGCTTCGGCGCCGAGCAGATCGGCCAGGGCGCGGTCGCCTCGACCGAGTTCCTGCGCTCCCACCCCGAGATCGTCGCCCAGATGATCGAGAAGATCAAAACCGAGCCGGCCCTGCCGATCGGCAAAGCCAAGCCCGCCGACGCCGTCGCCGCGGAATAAGCCCGTCCGGGGCGGTCGCCCTCCGCGACCGCCCCGCCTGACCCCTTACCGCGCCTTTGTGTCTTCGTGCCTAACCTGTAACGCGTAACCACTAACCTGTAACGTTCTTCCCATGAAACTCACAGCCGACCAGCTCCGCGACAAGTACCTCAAGTTCTTCGCCTCCAAAGGCCACGCCGTCATCTCCGGCGCCTCGCTGATTCCGGAGAACGACCCGACCGTGCTCTTCACCACGGCCGGCATGCACCCGCTCGTGCCTTACCTGCTGGGCGAGCCGCACCCGGCGGGCAGGCGCCTGACCGACGTGCAGAAGTGCGTGCGCACCGGCGACATCGACGCGGTCGGCGACTCCTGCCACCTGACCTTCTTCGAGATGCTCGGCAACTGGTCGCTCGGCGATTATTTCAAGAAAGAGGCCATCACCTGGTCCTACGAGTTCCTCACGCGGGAACTGGGCTTCTCGCCCGACCAGCTCAGCGTCACGGTCTTCGAGGGCGAAGGCCATGTGCCGCGCGACGACGAGTCCGCCGCCATCTGGAAGAGCCTCGGCATCCCCGAGTCGCGCATCTACGCGCTCCCGAAAGAGGACAACTGGTGGGGGCCGGCCGGCACCACCGGCCCGTGCGGCCCCGACACCGAGATGTTCATCGACACCGGCAAGCCCGCCTGCGGCAAGATCTGCCGCCCGGGCTGCCACTGCGGCAAGTACATCGAGATCTGGAACGATGTCTTCATGCAGTACAACAAGACCGCCGACGGCAGCTATGAGCCCCTCAAGCAGAGCAACGTCGACACCGGCATGGGCGTCGAGCGCACCATCTGCATGATGAACGGCTACGCGACCGTCTACGAGACCGAACTCTTCGCGCCGCTCATGGCGAAGATCAGGGAGCTCTCCACCGCGCGCCCCGACAGCGAGGAGGCCGCCGTGCGCGCCGAGCGCATCATCGCGGACCACCTGCGCACCTCGGTCTTCGTGCTCGGCGACCCCAAGGGCGGCGTCAAGCCCGGCAACGTCGGAGCCAACTACGTGCTGCGCCGTCTCATCCGCCGCTCGGTGCGCTACGCCAAGCTGCTCGGCATCGGCACCGGCTACACCCGGACCCTGGCCGAGATCATCATCGCCAACTACAAGCACGTCTACCCCGAGCTGGAGAAGAACGCCGAGACTGTCATCGCCGAGCTGGTGGGCGAGGAGGAGCGTTTCGAGAAGACCCTCCACGCCGGCCAGAAGGAGTTCGACAAGGTCGCGGACGCGCTCAAGCTGCACGGCCAGACCACGCTCTCCGGACGCACCGCCTTCAAGCTCTACGACACCTACGGCTTCCCGCTGGAGTTCACCGAAGAGCTCTGCCTGGAGCAGGGCCTCGCCGTGGACCGCGCCGGCTACGAGGAGGCGTTCAAGAAGCACCAGGAGACCTCCAAGCAGGGCGACGCCACCTTCAAGGGCGGCCTGGCCGACAACACGGTCACAACCACGCGCCTGCACACCGCCACGCACCTGCTGCACCGGGCGCTCCAGCACGTGCTCGGCCCGCACGCGCTGCAGAAGGGCTCGAACATCACGCCCGAGCGCCTGCGCTTCGACTTCTCGCACCCCGAGAAGATGACCCCCGAGCAGATCCAGCAGGTCGAGGACATGGTCAACGAGCAGATCAAGCGCAACCTGCCGGTCGCCGTCACGACCATGACCATGGAGGAGGCCAAAGCCAAAGGCGCCACCGCGCTCTTCGCCGCCAAATATGGCGAGCAGGTGAAGGTCTACGCCATGGGCGAGTTCTCGATGGAGGTCTGCGGCGGCCCGCACGCGGCCACCACCGGCGAGCTCGGCGGCTTCAAGATCCAGAAGGAGGAGTCCTCCTCCGCCGGCGTCCGCCGCATCAAGGCCGTGATCCTGAACGTGGTGTGAAAGGCCGCATCCCATGGCTGAGGGGGCAGAGTTTCATCATCCGACGGATCGGTCCGATCCGACCGATCCGTCCGATCATTCTGGCGCCCTTGCCCGCCCTCCGCGCCTCCGCCCCAGCGGAGGCTACCGCGATCTGCGCAGCTTCCAAGTGACGACCGTCATTTAAGACGCCACCGTCGCCTTCTGTGAACGCTTCGTGGACAAGCGTTCGCGTACCGTCGACCAGATGGTGCAGGCGGCCCGCAGCGGACGGCAGAACATCGCCGAGGGCAGCCGCGCCGCCGCCACCTCGAGCCAGACCGAGCTGCGGCTCGTGAACGTGGCGCGTGCCAGCCTCGACGAACTGCTCCTCGACTACGAGGACTTCCTGCGTCAGCGCCATCAGCACCAGTGGACCAAAGACGACCCCGAAGCACAGGCCGTACGCGAGGTCGGGCGGCAGCATCATCGGACGGATCAGTCCGATTGGTCCGATCCGACTGATCCGTCCGATTCGCTCCCCACTCCAAGATTGTCTGGCCTTTCGCCTTCTGCTACGCTCGCCGCATGCACACTAGGAAAAGGGACGCCCGTCTCCTCATGATCGCCGCAGCGCTCTCTGCGACCGCGCTTCACGCCATCACTTTCCATGTTGCGCCCATGGCTCCGGAGAAGGGCGACGGCTCGGCCGAGCGCCCCTTCGCCACGCTCGAGGCCGCGCGCGACGCCGTACGCGCGGCGCGGCAGGACGGCCGCCTCGCGGACACCGTCACCGTCGAACTCGCCTCCGGCACCTGCTGGCGCACGAACACGTTTGAGCTGGGGCCCGAGGATGGCGGCAGCGCCGAGGCGCCCGTGGTCTATCGGGCCGCCACGCTCGGCGCGTCGTCCCTCAACCTCGGGATTTCCGTTCCGCCCGGCAGCTGGCAGCCGGTGACCGATCCCGCCCTCGTCGCACGACTCTCCGCTCCCGCGAAGGGGCGGATGCTGCGGCTTTCCCTGGATGAGTTGGGCGTAAAGAATCAGGGCCCTTACGCCGATGTGTTCTCGGATGGCGGCGGGCTCTGCCAGCTCTTTTGCGGCTCGCGCTGGATGCCGCTCTCGCGCTGGCCCGACTCCGGCTATGAAACTGTCGCCGCGGTGCTGTCGAAAGGCGACCTCAAGGGCGGCCCCGGCACGCCCGGAGGAGCGTTCGAGTACCGCTCCGACCGTCCTGCGCAGTGGTCGGTTGCGGACGGCGTCTGGCTGGACGGCTTCTGGGTCGTGCCGTGGACCCGCCATGCCCTGCGCGTGTCCGCGATCGATCCGGCCAAAAAGACCGTCACCTTCGCCTGCGGCGTCTCCCGCGGCCTCGGCTCGAAGTACGCCAAGCCGCCCCAGCTCGGCACCGGCAAAGAGGAGTGGTGCGCGGTGAACCTTTTGGAGGAGATCGATCGGCCCGGCGAGTGGTGCCTCCGCTTCAACGAGCACGCGCTCTACTTCCTGCCTCCCGGCAACGGGATGCCCAAAGACGCGCTGATCGCCGACCGCACCGTGCCGCTGGTCCGCCTCAGGAACGCGTCCCATGTCGTGTTCGAAGGCCTTGTGTTCGAAGGCGGACTGGGCGACGGCGTGGAGGTGGCCGAAGGCGACTCGGTCACCTTGCGCGGGTGCACCTTCCGCCTGCTGGGCGGCACGGGCGCGCTGCTGCGCGGCGGCCGCAACCACGAGGTGCGCTCCTCCGACTTCTGCGACCTCGGCCGCGGCGGCATCGTGTTGAGCGGCGGCAACCGCCAGAAACTGCTCCCGGCCCAGCATGTCGCCGAGAACAACCACCTCTGGCGGGTGGGGCGGCTCAAGCAGACCTACGCGCCGCCCGTCGAGGTCGCCGCGAACTCGGTCGGCTGCCGCGTGTCCCACAACTTCATGCACGACTTGCCGCACGCGGCCGTGCTCTACTCCGGCAACGATCACCTGTTCGAGTACAACGAGATCGCGCGCGCGGCGCTCGACTCCGGCGACGTGGGCGCCTTCTACACCTGGAACGACTGGACCAGCCGCGGCAACCTGCTGCGCTACAACTTCGTCTACGACTCGCCGCGCATCAACGCCTTCTACATGGACGACGGCGACAGCGGCGACACCGTGGCCTGCAACCTCATCTTCAACACGCAGTACGGCCCCTTCATCGGCGGCGGCCACGACAACCTCGTCACCGGCAACCTGGCGGTCGCCTGTTCGGCAGGCGCGCTGCACCTCGACTCGCGCGGCGTGGCGCGCGGCTACAAGGACAACGCGACGCTCGTGAAGAAGCTCAAAAGCGTGGACCTCCGCTCGCCGCCGTGGAGCGCGCGCTATCCCGAGCTGCAGCGCCTGACCCCCGAAAGCCGCGCCTTCCCGACCGGCAACCGCATGGCGGACAACGCGGCGGTGGCCTGCGGCAAGGCGGAGCACTTCAGCGGATCGCCCGCTGAACGGGCGTTGAGCGTGGTCAC
Organism: Verrucomicrobiota bacterium; assembly: GCA_023269675.1. GTDB lineage: Bacteria > Verrucomicrobiota > Kiritimatiellia > RFP12 > UBA1067 > JAHFSX01. The sequence continues at coordinate 34,406 of JAHFSX010000036.1, read as the reverse complement.
GAACACGGTCGTGTTCGAGACGCTCGCCTCCGCCGGTTTCCGCGATCCGGAGGGGCTCGACTTCCGGCCCGTGCCGGATGCGGCCATTTCCCGCCGCTGGCCGCAGATCGCAGCCATCCCGTTCGAGAAGATCGGGCTTTATGCCGATGCGTGGCGCACGCGCCTGCCGGACCGCAGGAAGCTTCAGCGACAGGCGGGCGCAAATCCCTCGGAGGTCTTCGACTCCATGACCGACGTTCAATCATCCGGGGTTACCGCGCCGTAAAAGACCGTCGGGTTCCCCGCGCAGGCGTGCCCGCCGATCTCCTGAATTTGCGGGTTCGAGTTTCCCGCCATCGCCCGACTCTGCTAAGCTGTTCGCATGAAGCCCACGAACATCGCTCTCTTGGCGGCGCTGGCCGTCGCCGCCATCGCCCGCGCGCAGGCACCCGTTTTGAAAACCGAAAACATCCACGTCCGCGATCCCTTCATCTTCGCCGACCGGAAAACCTCTACCTATTATCTCTACGCCCAAGCCGGCAACCGCGCGGGCAGCGGGTTCCAGGGCGTCGAAGTCTACACCAGCACCAACCTGAACGAGTGGACCGCGCCGCGGCCGGTCCTCACGCTGCCCAAGGGCACGGACGTGGCGATGGTTTGGGCGCCCGAGGTGCACGCCTACCAGGGCGCGTATTATCTCTTCGTGACCCTGACCGCCCGTTCGACGCTCGCGGTCGAGAAACCGGTGGCCGCGAAGGGGTGGCCGAAAATGTTCAAGCGCGGCACGTGGATCTTCCGCGCCGATGCGCCGGACGGGCCGTTCGGGCCGCTCAAGGACGAGCCGCACACGCCGCCTTCTTGGATGGCGCTGGACGGTACGCTCTACGTCGAGGGCCAGACGCCTTATCTGGTCTTCTGCCACGAGTGGGTGCAGCTGATCGACGGCGCGGTTGATGCCGTGGAACTCAAGCGGGACCTGTCCGGCGCGGCAGGCGAGCCGGTGCGGCTCTTCCGCGCCTCCGACGCGCCGGGAGCGAAGAGCGGCCCGCAGGAAGGCAAGGTCACGGACGGCCCGTTCCTCTATCGGAGCCCTAAGAGCGGCGCGCTCTTCATGATCTGGTCCACGTTCATTCCCGGCAAGGCGTACTGCGTGCTGCTGGCCCGCTCGGAGTCCGGCCGCATCGCCGGCCCGTGGAGGGACCACGCGCCGATCTATACGACGAACGGCGGGCACGGCATGATCTTCACGGCGTTGGACGGCAAACTCCTGCTCGCGCTGCACCAGCCCAACACGGGGCCTCTGGAACGTCTGCGCCTCTTCGATCTCGCCGATGACGGGGCGACGCTGCGCGTCGGCGGCGTCTACACGCCTGCGACCCGTTAACCGCGTCCCCGGCTTTACGGCTTAAGCCACTTCCAGATCAACAGAAGCGCGAACGCCACCACGGTCCAGGCCGCGAGCGCGAGGGCCATCGATTGTACGATGGAAAAACGCTTCTCGGCCCAGTAGAGCCCGGCCAGGAAGGCCAGATACGCAAACACCGAGAGCATGCCGAACAGCGCGGTGGCCTGCACCGCGGCCGCGCCGCGCTCCAGATGCATGAAGTAGTAGGTCGGCAGGCTCACGGCGGGCAGCATCAGCACGAGGCCGGCAACATAGTAATGCTTCGTCTGCGCAAGATAGTGGATCGCGAGCATGATGAGCGCGCCGACCAGGCATTTGAATAAAACGTACATCGCAAACCTCCTCGGGCGGAACGATAACCGCCCTTCAGAAGCTGCGCGCGTTCTCCGCCGTCACGTCCCCCTCGATCGCGGTGAGAACAGGAGTATACCAGCCGGCACACAGCCGATCAATCCGCTCAGCCCTACTTCACGTCCGCCGGCTTCTGTCCGCCGGCTTCCGTCCCCTGCCCTCTTGAATCCGCCCCCGGCGCCAGCAGCTCCAGGCCGTTCACAAGGGCCTGATCGCGCTTGGTCTTGAACGCGACGGCGAGCTTGCCCGCCGCGTCAGCCGTCGCCTCCACCGTTTCGGTCACGGCCTTCATGCGTTTGCCGGCCTTGGCCAGAATGTCGTAATCCGCCAGCACGGGCTGGCCGTTGACGGACACGTCGAAAATGCGCCCGCCCGCCCGCTCGTGAAAGGTCTCCGCGAAGTGCAGCCGCAGCCGGTAGACCTGCCCAGCCTTGAGCCCGCCGAACGTGTAAGTCATATCCTTGAAGCGGCAGCTCTGATACACCTCTTCAGGTGCGGCGTCGGTCGCGCCGGTCGTGTCGGCTTCCAGCTTGACCGCGAACGCGCTGCCGCCGCTGAAGCCCGTGTCCGCCTCGAACGCGCCCACCGCGCCGCCGCCGGCGTTCACGGCCGCCACCGCGCGTTCCTGCACGTTCGTGATGCCGCACGCCTCGGCCAGCTGCTTGCGGAAAGCGTCGGCGTCCTTGCCCCCTATTGATTTCACGATCTCATAGACGGACTTCTTCTCCTCCATGCGTTCGGCGGCCGCCGCCACTTCGGCGAGAAGGGCGAGTTTCTCGCTCTTGGCCCCCACGTCCGGTTTCTGCACCAGCGAGAGCAGTCCGCGCGTGGCGAGAATCTTGACGCCGCGGTCCGAATCCTGCTTCGCCAACGTCAGCAAGGGCGGGACCGCCAAAGGCGTGCTCCACTTGGAGAAGACGCGCACAACCGCTTTGCGCAGCTCGACATCGTCCGACTTCGCTTGCGTGGCCAGCAGGTCACGCGCGCCTTCGGTCTGAATCCCTGCCAGCAGTCCCAGCATATCCGCCCTGGAGGAGACCTCGGTCTTGGCGAGCAGGTCGCCGATTTCGCGCATGACGCGGGCCTGGTCCGGCAACTGCTGCGCCACGGAGGCCAGCGCGGAGGCCAGCGGCCCCCGCTGGACGGAAGGCAACGGGCCGAACGCGAAGGCCAAGGCCTGCGCGAAAGTCTCCTGCCGGACACCGGTGCGGAACGCGTCGCCCGCCGCCGCGTTGGCACCTGATACCGCATAAAGCTCTGCGTCGCAGAGACGCAGCACCAGCTCCGGCTGACCGCGCGCCGCGAGCAGTCCGATGGCCTTGACGCGCTCCGGTCCCTCCTTCGCCATCTCGCCGTACAGAAAGGCGTCCGTCCCCTTCGCGGACATGGCCGCCAGGGCCAGAGTCGCGGCGCGGCCCTCCTCGCCCGGCTTGAAGGTCATGTCAAACAGCAGGGGGAGAGCCGCTTCATCCGCGTCACGCACAGCCGCATGGATGCCGGTCAAGCGCACAAGCTCGGACTCATCCCGCAGCAGAGCCTGGACCGCCGGCTTCACTGCCGCTGCCGGCTGAGGTTCGAGGCTAGCCAGTCCCCTCAGCGCAGCCGCCTTGTGCGCGACCGGGCCTTTCTCGCGACATGCCTCGTAGAGCATCCGGGCGCGGGCCGCATCTCCCGCCGCCCGCCGCGCTTCCGCGCACTTCAACATGCCGTTGGCGAGCGCGCCCTGCGATCCGCTCCCCCACGCCTTCAGCAACGCGTCCGCCGCCTTGTCCGTGCCGACCGCGCCCAGCGCGTCCGCCGCCGCGTAGGCGACCACAGGGTCTTGATTCAGCGCAGCTTTCGCCAGCGTGTCCACGGCACTCGCGTCCTTCGCCGCACCCAACATCTGGGCCAGCGTGGCCTTCTCCTGCGGCGTGCCGTTCAGCAGCGACGCGGTCTCCGCCCCGAAGGAGGCTAAACCGAACAGCAATAATCCGAAAACAAGTTTCACGTTCCCTTAACCCCTTCTTCGCGACTTTGCCTTTGTGTTTTCGTTTTTGCACCGCAGGCGCTAGGCGATATACGGATAACGCGCGATTTTCCGGCCCATCAGCCGCAGGGCTTCATCGTCGCCGACAATCGTCTGCTTCGTCGCATCCCACGCGATCGTGCGGCCGGTCTTGATCGCGATCAGCGAGAGGTGCGAGATGTTGTCCGAATGGTAGGCGGCGTGGATGGGGCTGCATGGCTGCTCGCGCGTCTTGACGCACTGCGCGAAGTCGGCCGTGTGATGGAACCCCGTGGTGTTGGCGCGCAGCGGTTCGCGGCGCGGCGGCAGCGGCTCGCGCAACAGGCCGACCGGGTCGGCTTTGAGATATCCTCGGGCGATGCTGATCGAGCCGCGCTCTCCGATAAAGGTTGTCCGGTCGCTGCCCGGTTTGAAGACGAAGTCGACGCCGTTCGCGAAGCGGCCCTTCACATCCCAAGTGGCGCAGGCGTCGAAGAGACCGGTGCCGAACACGCCTGTGCCTTCATATGAAACCGGTACGGCATCGGGCCCGTCCCCGAGCGCCCACGTCATCACGTCCAGCGGATGCGCGCCCCAGCCCGCGATGAAGCCGATGGAGCAGTCGGTGCTGTGGTAGGAGCCGAGGCTGGCACAGCGGTCTTGGGTGTAGGGACGGTCGCGTGAAGGCCCCAGCCACATGTCGTAATCCAGCCCTTCCGGAACGGGGATCGGCTCCAGACTTCCCCCGCCCTTGTGCCCGGCGGGCGCATCCACCTCGATGCGGCTGAGCCTGCCGAGCACGCCGGCGCGCACCAGCTCGCATCCGGTGCGGATGTGCGACGAGGAGCGCTGCTGCGTGCCGTACTGGAAGACCCGGTCGTACCGGCGCGCGGTTTCGAGCAGGTCTTTGTTGTCGTTGATGCTGAGCGTGAGCGGCTTCTCGCAGTACACGTCTTTGCCGGCTTGCATGGCCAGCGCGGTGGCGTGGTGGTGCCAGTGGTCGGGCGTGGCGACCACCACGCCGTCCACATCCGCTCGCGCCAAAAGCTCGCGGAAATCCCGGTAGGGCGTACAGACGTTGCCACCGTACTTTTCGTTGGCCTGCATGGCGCGGGTCTCCCGCCGCTCTTTGAAGCAGTCGGCCACCGCGACTACCCGTACCCAGTCCGGCTGGAGCAGGGTGTTGTAGAGACCTCCGCCCTGGCTGCCCACGCCGATGCTGGCGAGGTTCACGCGGTTGGAGGGCGCGGTCGCACCGTAGAGAACGTCGCAGGGAATCACCAACGGAGCCGTTCCTGCGGCCAGCACGCTTTTCAAGAAACTTCTGCGGGAGGCGCCGAATGCTTTCATCGTTGTGTTTCCTCTTCCTTCACTCTCGACGGTTGGCGGTGGGGACGCTCGCCCTCCAGGGTCGTCCCGTCCTACTTGGACCATGCTCTCAACCGCCTCGCGGATTCTTTGATCGCCTCGCCGCCCGCGACCTCCAACGTCGAGGCCACCTCGATCTGCGCCTTTTTAAAGGCGCTCGCCACGGACTCGATGCCGATGACGCCGTCGCCCAGCGGGATCAGCGCCATGCCGCATCCGAACACTTTTCCCCGCTGCTTCTCCATGGCGGCGGGCATGTCTTTCCAATGGACGTGGCCGATGCGGGCGCCGAACGTCTTGACGAAAGCCAGCGGGTCGCCCCCGCCCAGCCAGCAGTTGCCCGTGTCGAGGCAGACGCCGACCGCCTTCTCGTGGCCGAGCGCTTCCAGCAAGTCGCCCATGAGCGCCAGATTGTCCGTGACCGGGCCGTGCGTCTCCAGCAGCAGCTTCACGCCGAGTTCTTCCGCCCAGGCGATAGGCGCCTGCAGCTTCTCGCGCAGGATCAGCAGGCGTTCGGCTGGCTTCAGCGCGATGCCGAAGGCGCTGTGCGGTTCGCCGTCACAGGTGATGACCTCTTCGATGCCGAGCAGTCGCGCCAGCCGGATGGCCTTGATGATCTGCGCCGTGCCGTAGGTGTCGGGCGAGGTGGGGTCCAGCAGGTTCGCGTGGCCGCAGAACGTGCTCAACTGAAGGCCCGCGTGTCTGGCCATGGCCCGAATTTTTTCCGGATGGGCGTCCAGGCTCACCGTCGGGGCGAATCCGAACTCCTCACCCAGTGCCGCTCCGTCATGGTTGTCCGTGATGTCGGCAAAGTCAAAGCCCATTTCCCTGATGGCGGAGAACTGTCGTGCCATGGGCGCGAACGGTTCCACGCAAGCGAAACAGCCGATCTTCATATGGCCTCCTTTGTTGGACGGTAATAACTTTAGCAGAATCTATTCGAAAAAGAATACGAAAGGTTTTCCGTGAAAAAAATCGGGGTCGGCTTCCCGCGCCGGTGATTGCGCCCGCCATCCGTCATTGCCTTGCACGGGGAGCATGGGTTAAACTCCGTGGCAACTTGGAAGACAGACTCCGGAGTTCAGGATTCCGAATGAGGGGAAGGCCGGCAGGATATGATTCCTTCTGACCTCTGTCCTCTGACCGCTGTCCTCCTGTTGTTCTCCCCTTATGATCTACCTTGACCATAATGCGACCACTCCGCCCGCGCCGGAAGTGGTGGAGGCGATGAACGTCAGCCTCACCCGGGACTGGGGCAATCCCTCCAGCCTGCACGCGTGCGGCCAGCAGGCGCGCGCCGCCCGCGAGTCCGCCCGCCGCTCGCTGGCGGCGCTGGTCCACGCCGATCCGTCCTCTGTTCTCTTCACCAGCGGCGCGACCGAAGCGACCAGCCAGCTGCTTCTCGGTCCGCTCCTCAAACCGGATCAAGCCCCGCGCCATCTGATCGTCAGCGCCATCGAGCACCCCTGCGTGCTGGAGCCTGCCCGCATCCTCGAGTCGCGCGGCTGGCGCGTCACGCGCGTGGGCGCGGACCGTGACGGACGCATCGACCCGCAGGCTGTGGCCGACGCGATCTGTCCCGACACCGCCCTGATCTCGGTCATGCTGGCCAACAACGACACGGGCGTGATCCAGCCCCTCCGGGAAATCGCCGCGCGGGCGCGCCAGCGCCGGGTGCCTGTCCACACGGATGCGGTGCAGGCGGTCGGACGCATCCCCGTCGATTTCGCAGCCTTGGGCGTGGACTACCTGACCCTCTCAGCGCACAAGTTCTACGGGCCCAAAGGTGTGGGCGCGCTGGTGGCGCGCGACGTGGCCGCGCTCAGCCCGCTGCTCTTCGGCGGTTCGCAGGAGCGCTCCCTGCGCGCGGGCACGGAGAACCTGCCGGGCATCTGCGGCCTCGGCGCGGCGGCGGGGCTGGCGTCGCGCGCGCTGGCCGGAGACGCCGCCCGCATCGCCGCGCTGCGCGACCGCCTGCAGGCCGGTTTGCTGGCCGCCTTCCCGGACGCGCGCGTCAACGGCGGCGCCGCGCCGCGCCTGCCCAACACGCTGAACATCACCTTCCCCGGCATCGACGCCGTGACCGCGGTCATGAACCTCGACATCGCGGACATCGCGGCCGCGACCACCTCGGCCTGTTCCACCGCCGCCCGCCAGCCGCCCTCTGTGCTCACGGCCATGGGGCTGACGCCGGAGCTGGCCTTGGCCTCGCTCCGCTTCTCTCTCGGCCGCGCCAACACCGGAGCGGAGATCGACCACGTGATCGCGACCCTGACCCAACTCATCCCGCAACTGAGGGCCTGACAATGACGGATTCGGAATATGGCAGGCCCATCCCTGGGCCTGCCCGTGAGTGGGCGGTCCCAAGCGCAGGGCCGGACACGGCACGGCAAACTCCCGCCCGCATCGTGGTCGGGCTCTCCGGCGGCATCGATTCCTCTGTGACGGCCCTGCTGCTCAAGGAGCAGGGCTACGAGGTTATCGGCGTGACCCTGCGCCTGCGGGCGTGCGGCGATGCGGACAGCCGGCAGAAATCCTGCTGCGGCCCGGACGCGGCGGGCATGGCGGGCTCCGTGGCCGCGCAGCTCGGCATCCGCCACTATGTGGTCGATTGCCGCGAGCACTTCGAGACGGCCGTGCTGCGTCCCTGCTGGGAGGATTTCGAGGCGGGCGCGACGCCCAACCCCTGCATCCTCTGTAACGCCGCCGTGCGCTTCGACGAGCTGCTGGCCATCGGCCGCAAACTCGGCGCGAAGCTCGTGGCGACCGGGCACTACGCGCGGCTGCTGTTCGACGAACAGGACCGTCCGCTGCTGATGCGCGGCAGGGACCCGAACAAGGACCAGACCTACTTTCTGCATGCCATCGCGCCGGAGACGCTGCGCCACGTGCGTTTCCCGCTGGGCGGCATGACCAAGCCCGAAGTCCGCGTGATCGCGCAGGCCAACGGGCTCGTGAATGCCGAACGCGCGGAGAGCCAGGACGTCTGCTTCGCAGGACCGGAAGGACACTTCGCCGAGTTCCTGCGCCAACAGTTTCACGGACGCGCAACGCCCGGCGTGTTCGTGGATGAGGCGGGCCGCGTGCTGGGCAGGCATTCCGGCATCCACCAGTTCACGATCGGCCAGCGGCGCGGCCTGGGCTTCGCCACCGGCGAGCGCGTCAAGGTCATCGCGATCGATCCCGCCACGGGCACCATCACCGTGAGCGACCGGCCCGAGGCCGCCTGCTCATCGACATGCCGCGCGGAGGCGTTCCGCTGGCACCGCGGGCCGCTCGCCGCGGGGGCCCGCGCCTCGGCGCAAGTGCGTTACCGCCAGAAAGCCGTGGCCGCCACCATCGAAGCCTTGGCGGACGACGGCCGCGCGGTGCGCCTGAGTTTCGACGAGCCGGTCTTCGGCGTCACCCCCGGCCAGGCGCTCGTGCTGTACGACGGCGACCTCGTGCTCGGCGGCGGAACGATCGTGCGGGTCTAACCACCAAGGCACGGAGAACACCAAGTTCACCATTTGAATAAACTTGGTGATGCTGGTGCATTTCTTGGAGTCTTGGTGGTTACTGAACCGTTGCTCACGCCCACGCGTCCAGCACCGCCTCGGCGAAGGCGGCGAGGTCGGGATAGAGCAGGGTCGCGTCGCGGTCGAGCGGCGTGGGCTGGGCGTTGATGATCACCAGCTCGCCGCCCGCCCGCACGGTCAGGGGCGGGATCGAGGCCGCCGGATGAACCGTCAGCGACGAGCCGAGCACCAGCATCAGGTCGGATTTCTGGGCCAGCGCCATCGCGTCGCTGAAGGCTTTTTCAGGCAGCATCTCGCCGAAGAAGGTGATGTCCGGCTTGTAGGCCTCCCCGCACCGCTCGCACCGCGGCACGGGCGAGCTCTCCAGCAGGACGCATATTTCCTCAAAGCTCTTCTCGCGCCCGCAGCCGAAGCAGTGGTGCAGGAGGGGCGAGCCGTGGACTTCGTAGACGGTGCGCGAGCCCGCCTTCTGGTGCAGCATGTCGATGTTCTGCGTGATGACGCCCTTGACCGTTCCCGCCTGCTCCAGGCGCGCGACGGCGTGATGGACCGGTCCGGGCTTGAAGCGGCGCAGGCCATACACCAGCTCCATGCAGCCCTTGTAGTAGACCGACGGATCGCGCCGGAACCAGTCGATATCGAAGAGCCGCTCGGCGTCCGGCTGCCGGTAGAGCCCCTGCGGCCCGCGGAAATCCGGTATGCCGCAGAGCGTCGAAACCCCCGCGCCGGTAAAGACGGCGACCCGGCGGGCGTTCTTCAGTTTAGCGATCAGCGTCTGCATGCGGACAGTGTAACATACCTCACCGGTTATTTTAAGAACCGCCTGTTTGCAGATTCCGCCGCCTGGTGTATGATTTCGCCCATGCGTTACGGTAAACAGATCTTGGTTCCGGAGTTCGGCGAGGAGAGTCAGAAGGCGCTGTCCGCCGCCACCATCGCCATTGTCGGCTGCGGCGCGCTCGGCGCGCTGCAGGCGGAGCTGCTGACCCGCATGGGTGTCGGCCACCTCCGCATCGCGGACAGCGACATCGTGAGCCTCAACAATCTCCACCGCCAGCTCCTGTTCACCGAGCGCGACGCCGAGGAGGGGACCCCCAAGGTCACGGCGGCGGCGGCGCGCCTGGCGGCGCTCAACAGCGAGGTGTCGCTGCGCACGCTGGCCGAGCATGTCACGCGCGACAACATTGCCGCGTTCGCCGAGAAAGCCGACCTGATTCTGGATGCCACGGACAACATCGCCACACGCTATCTGATCAATGATTACTGCGTCAGCAACAGCCTCCCCTGGATCTATACCGGCGTGGCGGGAACGGGCGGGCTGGTCTTGACGATCCTGCCGCGCGAAGGGCCTTGTCTCCGCTGCATCTATCCGGATCCGCCGGGCGAGAGCGATGCGGCCACGTGCGCGGCCGACGGCATTCTGCCCACGACGGTGGCGCTGGCGGTCTCACTCCAGCTCACGCAGGTCGTCCGCATCCTGAACCGCACGGCCGTTCCGGGAACCCTCATCCGCCTCAACGTCTGGGATGCCGCCGTGCGGAGCACGGTGGCGCACCGCGACCCCGCGTGCGTCTGCTGCGGGCAGCGGCGCTTCGAATTTCTCGATGCCGGGGCACGCGAGGCGACTCCGCTCGCGACGTCGGTCTGCAGCCAGCGGATGGTCCGCATCGACGCCCGCTTCTGGGAGGGGGCCTTCGATGTGGAGCGCGCCCTGGCCGACGCCGCCCGGAATAACGCCACGGTCCAGCGCAAGGGGCTGCTCTGGATCGTCACGGCCGGCGTGCGGCGCATCAGCCTCTTTCCCGACGGCCACATGCTGGTGCACGAGTGCACGGTGACGGACGAGGGGCTCGCCGCGGTCAGCGAGGTGTTCCGGTAGGGCCGCCTCCCCGAGGCGGCCGCCGGTCTGTCAGCAGACCCGCCGGGACGTGCTCGGTGAGCCCGCGCCACCAGGTGGCCCGCGATCTCCGAGCGCGGCGGACGGTTCGGGGAACCGTCCCTACCTAAGAACGCGGTTCCGTTTGATTTCTGAGGAAAGGGCTAAGGCTGCCGCTTCCTTTGTTCTCCGCCGGGCGGCGGGCCTTGCGGGGCTTCGTCCTCGCTCAGGAACCCGTCGCGGTTGCGGTCCAGGCGGCCGAACGCGGGCGGCGGGCCGTCGAACTCCTGGCGCGAGACCTTGCCGTCGCCGTCCTTGTCCAGATGCGCGACAAAGCCGCGCTTCGCACCGCCTTCGCCGGCACCTCCGGCCGGGCGTGTCCGGCCTGCCGTGTAAGAGCCGTCGACCGCCGGACCTGCGGTCTTCCGCGTGACGCCTCCGCCGCGCACGCAGCGGACGTGGTTCAAGATCCTGACCTCGTCGCCTTGCGGGCCGTTGCCCTCTTTCCAATCTGCGGGGTTACCTGCCTTGGGATCGCTGCGCTGCGCTCCAGCGCCGTGGACGTTCATCTTCTCGCCGTGCATGCTGCCCATGGCTTTGCCGAAGCAGACATAGACCGCGAAGCCGCAGGCGCGGTTCTCCAGATGCGTGGTGCCGGTCCAGTACCAGGCCTCCGGATCGCCCATCTTGAAAACCGGATTGAGGGCGGGCCCCTGCTTGGCGCGGTCCGTGGCGTCGGGGGCGTGGCCGTAGTCGACGATGCTCTGCAACTCCTTGGCGTTGGGCAGGCGCCAGTCATCATGTCCGGCCAGGTTCAAACTTTCCGCGTACGCGAGCGCGGCTTCCCAGTTCAGGCCCTTGCCGCTGTCGGCCTTCTGCCACACGAGCCCCGTGGCGCGGTCCGTGACCGCGCCGTCACCGGTGTCGGCAAAGTCATTCACGCCGTACTTGGGGTTGCCCCGGACGTAGCGCACGAACTCGGTCATTTCGCCGCCTCTGCGCGGCGAGACTTTCGGATAGCCCTTGATGCGCCCGTCGGCGAAGTTCACGCCGAAGACGGTGGCGTTGCCCGTCATGGTTTTGCCGAGGTACTCGGTGGCCGACCAGTACTGCGCGTCGATCAGCCGTTCCCCTTTCTGCTCGTCGCCCCAGGCGAACGCGAAAAAGTTCGTGTCGATATACGGGATCGACTGCCCGGCGGTGCGCGCGCTGTATCCCCGGAAATCGATCAGCGAATAGAGCTCTTTGATCGTCGGCAAACGCCAGTCATGGTGGCCCGCGAGCGCAAAGCTCTTCGCGTCCGACACGGCCCGCACAAAGGTCGCTTTATTTTTGAGGTCGGGCGTCTTCTGCCACATCAGGCCGGTGTTGAGGTCGGTGACCGTGCCGTCGCCGTTGTCCTTGTAGGCCGGCGCGCGTCCCGCATACTGCGCGTCCTGTCCGTCAAACGCCGCGCCCGGTTGCGGATAGGCGACCTCGCGGTCGTTGCTGAAGCAGCGGTCCTGCCCTGTGTCCACGACGGGATAGGGCAACGTCTGGCCGTCCGCGCAGGTCGCGGCGGTGATGACGACGGCAAGTGTGGCGAGCGTGTTCCTCATGTTCATTCCCCTTCCCGCGAAAAAAGCCGGGCGGCCCGCTTATCGCAGGGCCGCCCGCTCCCGTCAGCTACTTCTGTTCCGGAGGCGGCTGGGGACGGTCGCCGGCGGGCGGCGGCGCGTCCTTGCGCGGCTGGCGCTCGCCATCCGGCCGCGGCCCGCGGCCCTGGCGCTCCATGCCTTCGGGCGGCCCCATCTCGCGCAGTTTCTTCTGGACCTCCGCGCCCAGGATCTCGTTCATCTTCAGCTTGGAGCTGATCTCCAGCTTGAAGACTTCCGCGCGGGCCTGGCTCAGCGCGTCGGCCGCTTTGAGGGCCGCCTTCTCGTCGGCCGCTTCACTGCCCATCAGCTGATCCAGCGTCAGTTCGGCCTTGTCGACCGCGGCCTGCAGGTCGATGCGCTTCATCTGCTGTTCGTTCGCGAACGCCTTCAGCGCCGTGAGCTGCTGATCCGTGGCGCCGGCCTCTTTCAGGCGCTTGGGATTCAGAAACGGCTTCCGGCCGATCTCCATCCCCGGGCCCGGACCGCCGCGCCGCATCTGCGGACACTCCATGCCCTCCGGCCCGCCTTCGGGGCGCATCATCGGGCAGGCGCCCTCCTGCCCGCGACCCCGCTGCTGCATCCGCTCGCGTCCCTGACCCTCGGTACGCATTCCCGGTCCGTCGCCGCGGGGTCCTTGACCCTGAGGCCCGTCCGGCTCCGCGAACGCCGTGCCGCTCAACAGCGCGGCACCCATCATCGCTCCCAGCACATGTCTCGTCTTCATACCTGTTCTCCTTTTGTCTCAGATGAGTCCCGGACGCCCTGTGTGTCCGTTACGTGACAGAGTAAACACCCTGGACATGACAAAGCGGCGCTTCTTCAAATGACGATATTGTCATCATTGCGGACTGGCAATTTCCAGGGCGCTCACGCTAAGATTACCACATGAGAGTTCTTGTGGTCGAAGACGAACGCAAAATCGCGGGATTCATCCGCCAGGGGCTGGAGGAGCACGGCTTCGCCGTGGAGGTCTGCGGCAACGGCGACGAGGCCTACACGCTGGCCACGACCCGCCCGTACGACACGATCATCCTGGACATCATGCTGCCGGGGCGCGACGGGCTGAGCATCCTGCGCGGGCTGCGCGAGCGCAAGAACACGGTGCCGGTGATCCTCGTGACGGCGCGCACCGAGCTGAACGAGCGCTTGGACGGACTGAACCTCGGCGCGGACGACTACTTGACCAAGCCGTTCTACGTCGAGGAGCTGATCGCCCGCATCCATGCCGTTTCGCGGCGCGTGAAAGACGACCAGCTCGGCCTCCTGCAGGTGGGCGACCTGACGGTGGACCTGATGCAGCGCAAGGTCCGGCGGGGCGAGCGCGAGGTCGAGCTGACCGCCCGCGAGTTCGGCCTGCTCGAACGGCTCATGCGCACGCCGGGAAGGGTCTTCACGCGTACCCAGCTGCTGGAGCACGTGTGGGGGTACGACTTCGACCCCGAGACCAACCTGGTGGACGTGAACATCCGGCGGCTCCGCAAGAAGGTCGACGACGAGTCGGCCTCGCCGCTGATCGAGACCGTGCGCGGGGTGGGGTACCGTCTCCGCAAGGCCGCGCCCGACGGCCGGGCTGACGCAAGGTAGGGGTCAGGCCACCGGGCTGACCGTAAGGCAGGGTGAGGGGCATGTTGCACTCGTTCAAACTGAAGATGGCGCTCTTTTCCGCAGGCACGTCGGGCGTGATCCTGCTGGCCTTCGCGTTGCTTTTCATGTCGATGATCCGCCGCGTGGGGCTGGAGCGCATCGACCGCCAGCTGCATGCCGTGACCGAGGCGCAGATGCGTAGGCCCGAGCCGCCCGATCACTGGGCGCGCTTCGACGTCGCGCTCGCCGCCATGTACGGCGAAGAGCGTCCGCGCCAGTTTCTGGTGAAGGTCCTTGACCGGGACGGCCATCCGGTTTACACCTCTCCCCGCTGGCCTTCGGCTCTGACAGACGCGGCGCTCAAGGTGCCCGAGTATCGCAGTCAGAAGTCCAAGCCGGACTTCATCTCGCCGCCGGAGCCGCCGCCGTTCCGGCCGGGAGGGCGCACCGGGGACGAGCCGCGGTTCCGGCAGGGCCGCCCTCCCGGCGAGGAGCCGCGCCCCCGTCTGATTCCGAAGCGGCCGAGCTTTGTCACGGCGTCGCTTGAACGGCATCCGTGGCGGCTGGTCCTGCTGGGGAACGACGCGATGACGCTGATCGTCGGCACGGATCTGGCCGATTTTCAGGCGGAGCTGCAGCGGCACTGGAACCTGTTCGCCGTGGCTGGCCCTGTTGCGCTGCTGCTGCTGGCCGCCGCCGGCTGGCTGCTCGCGGGGCGGGCGCTGCGGCCGGTGAGGGTCCTGACGCGGGTCGCGGGCGGCATCACCGCGAAAGGGCTCGGGCAGCGCGTGCCGGCCGGCGGCGCCGACCAGGAGTTCCGGGCGCTGATCGACGTGATCAACGGCATGCTGACCCGCCTCGAAAAAAGCTTCGGGCAGTCCGCGCGCTTCAGCGCCGACGCCGCCCACGAGCTGAAGACCCCGCTGACCATTCTGCAAGGCCAACTGCATCAGGCCTTGCACAGCGCCCCCGCCGATTCGGACGAGCAGCGCACGTACGCCGACCTGCTGGAAGAGGTGCAGCGGCTCAAGAGCATTGTCCGCAAACTGCTGCTGCTGGCCCAGAGCGACGCCGGACGGCTGCGGCTCGCGCTCGAGAGTGTCGACCTCACGGCTGAGATCGAGGCGCTCTGCGAGGATGCCCCGCTGCTGGCGCCGGGCCTGACCCTGCGGGCGGATCTCGCGCCGCACGTGCGTGTCCGGGCCGACCCCGACCTGCTCCGGCAGGTGGTGCAGAACCTCTTCAGCAACGCGATCAAATACAACCGTGAGGACGGGGCCGCGGAAGCCCGCCTGTGGCAGGACGGGGAGACGGTGGTCTTCACCCTCGCCAACACGACGGACAGCGGGCTGGGGATTGACCGCGAGCGGTTCTTCGACCGCTTCTACCGGGGCGACCCCTCGCGGAACCGCAAGGTGGACGGCACCGGTCTGGGACTGAGCCTGGCGCGCGAGATCAGCCGGGCGCACGGGGGCGAACTCGTTCTGGACACGGGGGAGACGCGCGCAGGGTGGATCGCCTTCCGGCTGACCCTGCCGGTTTGAATCCGTTCACCACCAAGGCTCTAAGAACACGGAGTTCACCAAGATTTAACTTTGTGTTCTTTGTGTCTGGGTGGTTAGATGTGTTCTGGGCGCAAGAACGGCTACAAAATTTACAAAACCGCGCTCAGGGTCTTTGGGGTGCCGCCGCCGCGTCAAGTCGTCTGCAGGCTGCCGGTGAGGGCGTACAGGATGTTCTCCTCGGTGATGATGCCCAGCACCGCGCCGCCGCCCGCCGTGCGCACGATCGCCATGGGCTGGCGGCATTTCCGCATCAGCGGCAGCACATCGTCCGCACGCACGTCCGCGCTTACGAAGAACGGCGCCTGCATGCAGTCTTTCGCCCGGGTCTTGTCGGGGTCCGGCTGCGAGGCCAACACCTCCAGCGTGTTCAGCACGCCTACACAGCGTATGCCGTCCTCGCCGAAGACGGGGAGCCGCACATGGCCGGAGTCGCGCACCACCCGGTAACAGGTGCTGAGCGGCACCGACTCCGTCGTTTTCGACACGCGGGCCAGCGGGGTCATCACCTGTGCGGCGGTCTGCGACTGGAGGGCCAGGACGCGGTTGATCATCAGGCGCTCGAAAGCCGTGATGCGTGAGCCTTCTTTGGGGTCGCTGACCACATTCTGGATGTACTCGCGCGTCATGAGGAACCGCTGGTCAGACGCGTTGCGGTTCTTCGGCACCAGCCACTTGGTCAGATAGAGCACCAGGACGGACAACGGCGTCAGCAGCTTCTCGATCACATAGAAGAAGCGCGCGACCAGCAGCGTCCGCCGCAAAGGACGTGTCGTGAAGAAGAGCTTGGGAAGAAATTCGCCGAAGAAGAGGACCATGAAAGCCATGCCCGTGGCCCACGCCGTCTGCACGACGTGCAGGCCGGGAAACCATTTCTGCGCCAGCCCCGCCGAGAGCGTGGAGAGAATCACGCTCATGAGGTTGGTCCCGATCAGAATCGTCGCCAGGAAGCGCTGCGTGTCGGTGAGGTACCCGTTCAGGAGCTTGGCGGCCTTCGACCCGGCACGGATCAGGTGCATCAGCCGGGCGTGGTTGACGCACATCACGCCCGACTCCGTTCCCGCAAAGAACGCGATACCGATGAAGCACAGGAAGATGGCGATCAGGTAGAGTTCGCTGTTCATAGCGCCTCCTCCTCTCCGCTCTCGTACATCAGGTCGTCACCGTCCGGCAGATCATCCGATTCCTCTGCCGGACGCTCGAGCACCTCGAACTGGACGGCGTCGATGCGACGCTTGCGCAGGCGGCGCACCGTCGCGCGGCACCCTTGGGCCTCCACGGTTTGGCCCGCCTGCGGCAACCGGCCGGCGTGCAGCGTGATCCACCCCGCGATCCGGTCGGCATCGTCGGCCTCCAGCGAGAGGTCGAGCTGGCGGTTGATCTCGTCCAGGCTCACGGTCCCGTCGATCAGCCACACGTCGTGGTGGAGGCGGCGGATGGAGGCATGCTCCTCCGTCCCGCCTTTGGAGACCGGCGCCGTGATGAGCTCCAGGATGTCGCCGCGCGTGATCAGCCCGGCGGTCCCGCCATACTCGTCGAGCACGCACGCGATGTGCTTGCCGCTGCGCTGAAAGGTCACCAGCAGGTCGTCGAGCGAGACATTCTCGGGCACGAACAGCGCCGGCGAAGTGGCTTTGCGCACGTCGTGGGCGGAATCCAGCAGAAACTGGGCGGCATCGACAAACCCCTCGATCGCGTCGGGCGTCCGCACATAGACGGGCAGATGCCTGAAATGAGATTTGCGCGCGATCTCAAGCTGCTTCTCCACCGGCGTGTCGAGATCCAGCCCCACCATGTCCACGCGCGGGGTCATCTCGTCACTGGCCTTCAATTCCGAAAGCCGCATGATGCCGTCCACCATGGAGGCCTCCTCCGCATCGAGCACGCCCTGTTCCTCGCCGACCTCGACCACGGTGCGGAGCTCGTCGTTGGACAGGGCCCGGCGCTCGCGGCGCAGCGATTTCTTGAAGATGCGCGAGCCGGCGGTCAGCACCATGTTGAACGGGCGCAGCAGCCACAGCCAGAAAAGCACGAGGCGGCTGAACAGCGGGGCGAGCCGTTCGGCGTGGGTGATCGCCACCCGCTTCGGGGTCACCTCGCCGAAGAGCAACAGCGTCAGGGTCATGAGCGGGATGGCGATCGCCTCGCTCCAGCGGGGGACGAGGCCGTCGATCAGCACGAAACCCACGCTGGCGATCGCGAAGTTGACGAGCGTGTTGCCGACCAGCAACGTGGAGAGGATCATGGCCGGGTCGCTCAGGAGCCTTTCGAGCCGGGCGCCCGCCACCGCGTTCCGGTTGCGGATGCGTTGCACCTGGATGGGAGACAACGAAAAAAGAATCGTCTCGCTGCTCGAGAAGAAAGCCGAGAGCAAGATGAGGACGAGCAGCAGTAACCCATTTAACAGGTATAGGAAAGGGCTCATGGCGCGGCGATGTCGTCCACAAACAATTGGGTCCGGTGCCCGCTGTTCAGGGTCTCGATCTCCATGTCGCGGATCATCCAGCGGTCATCCATCTTCTTGACCCGCTGCACCCACATCTTGCGTACCGGGTTGCCCTGCGGGTCAAGCTGCTCCGCCTGCATCACGCACCGCAACTGCCGGTCCACCCACACGCGCACCGCCGAACAGCCGGGGATCGGGCCGGGCGGGACGGCCACCAGAATGTCGCAGTCGCGCCCGTTGTGGCTGTCGCCGCGCGGGATGTCGTCGAAGCGCACATCTTTCCACCAAAGGAAGTCGAGCGTCAGATCCATCCAGGTCATGTCCGTGCCGCGGATGCGCGAGGCGGAGGAGGGCGCTTCCTCGGGCTTCTGCTCGGGACCGCTGTACAGCTTGATCTGCGCCGGACGGCCCGCCGGGCGCGTCATGACGGCGCGCTCCACCAGCGAGGTGCCCTGCGGGTCCAGCAGCAGGCATTCGGCCGAGGGGGGCTTCGCGCCCCAGTCCAGCATCAGCTTGAACGGCTGCTCCGCCAAGACGATGCCGCGCAGTTTGCGCACGGTGAGCGTGCCCTTGAGCAGCAGCGGTTCGGTCGGAATGAGCTTCGTGCACGCCGCCAGGACCTGGCCGGCCGTGAGGTTCTCCTCGACGACCGCCTGTTCGTTGGTTGGACGGCTGTCGGACGCCGCGAAGGCCGAAGCCAGCGCCAGACTGCAAAAAATGATGATGCCGCGATGTGTAATCTTCAAATCAACCTCAGTGCGCCCTGTCCGTTCGAATGAGCGCGTATCGTCATTTTATAGCAAAATTCAAGCCCGCCCGCAAGGCGCAGGTCAGCCCGGGCGCGAGCGCAGATACGCTTCGGCCTCTTCAAGCGATGTCACCCGGCCCTCCAGCTGCGCGTCGTACAGCTCGTTCAAGAGCCGGCCCATTTCGGGCCCCGGAGCCACGCCCCAGGCGATCAGATCGCGCCCGTGCGCCAGCGGTTCGGGCAAGACCGGCTCGGACTTGAAGGCCTCGAACGCCTCTTTCAGAAACCGCCACGTCGTGAAGTCGTTGTTGCTGTGGCGGATATCCAGACGCATCAGCTCCAGCATGCGCGGGAAGTTCGACATCCCCAGAAACCGGCGCACTTTCGCGTGCCGCATCTTCAGGGCTTCCACAAAGTGCATGTGCCCCAGCACCAGCGCCTTCACCTCCGCGATCCGCGCCGAGGGCTGGCGCAGGCGCAGCAGGACCGACTCAGCCAGCTCGGCGCCGACCGCCGCATGGCAGGGGAACCGGATGCGCGTTTCGCCCGTGTCATTGTCGGCCAGTTCGCAGAAGGTCGCCGGCTTGCCGATGTCGTGCAGCAGCACCGCCAGCGCCAGCACCGGCTCGCGCGGCGCCGCCATCTCGTCCAGCATCAGACAGGTGTGCGTCCAGACGTCGCCCTCGGGATGGAACTGCGGCGGCTGCGCGGTCCCGTGCAGCGTCAGCAGCTCGGGCAGAAAGTGCGCCAGAAGGCCGGTCTCGCGCAGCAGGTTCAGCCCGACCGACGGCTGGGGCGACTCGCACACCAGCCGGATGAACTCCATCGCGATCCGCTCCGCGCTGACCGTCCTGATCCAGTCCGCATGCGACTGCACGGCCGCATAGGTCGCTGGCTCGATCTGGAAACCCAAGACGGAGGCGAAGCGCACCGCCCGCAGCATGCGCAGGTGATCCTCGCGGAAACGCGCCTCGGGTTCGCCGATGGCCCGGATCACGCGCGCGGCGAGATCGGCCACGCCGCCCACGTAGTCCACCACGGCGCCGCTCTCAGGGTTGCAGAAGAGGCCGTTCACCGTGAAGTCGCGGCGCTGCGCGTCGCCTTCCGCCGTGGCGAAGGTCACGCTCTCGGGATGGCGGCCGTCGGCGTACGCGCCGTCAGTGCGGAACGTCGCCACGTCGAACTGGAAACCTCCGCGCAGCACCAGCACCACGCCGAACGCCTTGCCCACCGCCACGGTCTGGCCTTGGAAGAGCGCCTCCACCTGGTCCGGCGTCGCCGAGGTGGCGATGTCGATATCCTTGACCGGCCGCTCCAGCAGCGCGTCGCGCACGGACCCGCCCGCAAACAAAGCCTGGAAGCCCGCCCGCTCCAGCGCCTGGGCCACGGCGCGCGCGGCGGTCACCATCGCCTCCTCCGAGGCGTGAAACCGTATCTGGTGGGTCGCCATAAGGGTTATAGCCGTTCTGTCCGTGTGCGGTTAAGGGCGTGCGCGAGGCTGGTTTTGGACTCGGAGGCGATGCATTCGCGGATGCGCAGGGCCAGCGCGGTGACATCGGTGTTTTCGAGCCTCGTCAAGGCCCTGGCCCAGCGCGCGGCAAAGGTCTTGTCACCCTGTTTGCTGTGCTTGAAAAGGGTGTCGAACGCGCGGCGGTTCTGGCGGTACTCCATCTGCATGCCGCGCAGGCGCTCGGCGCAGGCGTTGACGTAAGCGTCGATGAAGGCGGCGGGGTTCGTGACCAGCCTGACGCGTGACGTGGCGGGCCGGGCGTAAGCGGCGGCGAAGGTCTCCAGCGGCTTTTCGTAATCGTTGAAGGTTCCGGCGTGGTCGGCCACCACGATCCGCTGCGGCCGGCCGATCTCGTCCATCAGGATCATTTCGTCGCCATGGTCGAAGGTCACCTGACCCTCCGTCGTGACGCGGCCCACGACCAGGTTGGGCGCGGCCGCCTGACCGAGCAACCGCGCGAGACTCAGGGCGAACGCGTCGTCCCGGAGGCGGGCCTCGGGGATCTTGTCGGTGGCGAGGCCGTTGATGAAGTCCCGCTCGTAGTAGGTCGTCCAGATGCGCGTGCCGTGGTACTTCGCGTTCGCGCCCGAATAGGTTTCGGTCACGAAACGGGTGTCGATCCGGCCCGGCAGCGTCATGCCCAGCTCCCAGCATCCCAGCCGGCGGTCGAGCGTGTACTCGGTGTAATCCTGGGCCTCCGTGATCGCCCACAGCAGGTCCTTGCCCATGTCCAGATGCTGGCGGATGCCCCACCGCTGGATCCGGATGATGCGCAGCACCGGCTTCTCCGCGCCGCGGTGTTTGACCTCCGCCAGATAGGCGCGGTGTCCGCCGACCGGGGCCAGGCGCCTCAGCCCCGGCAAGAGGCCGCCGATGTTGACGTGCTGGAGCGCGCCGAATTCGCGGAGGTAGTTGCAGATGAACCCCCTGACGCGCTGATCGCAGAGCTCGGCGAGCTCGGCGTCCTGCGCCGGGCTGCTGCCGTCGCCGAAAGCGGAGTCGAACAGCAGTTCGCCGTGTTCGATGCGTCCGCCCGGAAGCCAGCGGATCTTGTGGAAGAACTCGGGCGACAGGCCGCTCACCATGGAGTCGGTCACGGTGTCGTTATGGTCGTCCTTCAGGCAGGCGAACATGCGGTTGCGCCAGAGCTGCGCGTGGGGCTGGTCCTTGTGAAAGGCGCTGGGTACGGCCTTCTTGAAGTGTTCGACGAGCTCCGCGTGCCAGGCGCGGAGCTGCTCCGGAGAGGCGTGCTCGAAATCGCGCCCCGCGAAATCCTTGTCGCCGAAGGTGCCGTCCGCCGCGAAGAACGCCACCTCGCGGTGGCCGATCCGGTTGCGCTGGGCCGAGTAGTCGCGGATTTCCTGCAGGTGCTGGCGCAGCGCGTGCTCCGTCAGCGCGCCCAGCGCGTCCAACGCCTGAACCGTCAGGAAGCGCGAGCCGGTGGTGGAGTTGTAAAAGTAGATGGGCAAGCCCCCGATGGCGATCTTGGACCGCTCGATCGTCGCGAGGATGGCAGGGGTCTCCTGCGGCTCGCTGCTGATGCGCCAGTACTCGCCGCGCTCGCGGATGGCTTGCTGGACCTTGGCGTTCTGCGCGTTCAGAAAACGGATGTGGCGCTTGGAGGCCACCTCCAGCAGCCGTTCATCGCCCTGAAAAGCCAGCGCCATCCGGTCGGGGTCGGGCCGGATCAGAATATCGCACCCGTCCATGATGAGATCGACTGCGTTCTCCCAAACGGCGTCCTTCTCATCCAGCGATAGCGGCGGCAGCCCTTGACTTGCCCGCTCCTCGTCCAGATGGGTCGTGTAAAAGAGGCGCTGCATCGCATGGGTCATGCGGGGCAACGTCACCAGCACGTTCGCGTCGACAAAGAGCGTGCCGATGCGGTTCTTCAGTTTACCGCCGCCGTCGGTCGCCAAAGGCGGTTCCCCAAAAAGCGTCAGACTCATAACGGCCTCGCAGAGATTGATTGCAGCATTCCGTCGAAGGCGTAAGCGTGGCCGGGTTGCGTGGCGAGGGTGGCGGTCTTTGCGCCGAAGCGCACCACGCAGGGGCCGCCGAGGGTTGAGCGGATCTCGGCGCGGGTCAGCTTGCCCGCCTGCCACGCGAGCGCCACTTCGAAGCCGCCGCGGGCGCGCAACCCTTTTACGGAGCCGGCCGGCCACGCCTGCGGCAGGGCGGGCAGCAGCGCGATCTCGCCGGCGTGCGACTGCACCAGCATTTCGCAGAGGGCGGCGGTGATGCCGAAGTTGCCGTCCATCTGGAAGGGCGGGTGGACGGTGAAGAGGTTGGGCAGGGTGTTGTAGGTGAGCAGGCTGCGCACCATGTGATGGGCCTTCTCGGGTTCGCCCAGCCGCGCCCAGAGCGCGCAGCGCCAAGGCCAGGTCCAGCTGCGGCGGCTGTCGCCTGCCTCGCCGCGCGCGGCGAGCGACACGGCGGCGGCCTTGGCCAGTTCCGGCGTTGCGGAGAGGCTGATCTGGTGGCCGGGATAGACCGCGAAGAGATGCGAGGTGTGGCGGTGCTGGTCCTTGGGATCGTCGCGGTCGGTCATCCACTCCTGGAGCTGGCCCCACTTGCCGATCTTCGGAGTGGCCAGCCGGTCGCGCAGGGCGGCGAGGGTGTCGCGATAAGCCGTGTCCGTAGACAGAGCGTCCGCCGCGGCGACGGTGTTGTCGAAGAGGTCCCAGACGATCTCCTGGCTGTAGCTCACGCCGTCCTCGTCCGGACCGTGCTCGGGCGACCAGCCGCGGGGCACGACGAGACGTCCGTCGGGCAGCGCCTTGAGCTGGTCCTGCCAGAAGCCGCAGACTTCCTTCATGATCGGGTAGGCGGTCTTTTGCAGGTACGCCTTGTCGCCGCCGAAGGCGTAGTGTTCCCAGAGGTGCTGACAGTACCAGGCGTTGGCGGTCTTGTCCCACTTCCAGCCGAGACCGCCGAAGATGTTGTGCGAGGTGCGCACGGCCCAGCCGCGGCCGGGACCGGTTGCGGTTTGGAACTCTTTCTCCGCCCGGGTGGCCTTGCGCCACGGCTCGAGCTGGCTTTGAATGAGGTCAATGAAGGCCGTGTGGCACTCGGCGAGGTTGGCCGGTTCGGCGGGCCAGTAGTTCATCTGGATGTTGATGTTGGAGTGGTAGTCGCTGTGCCAAGGCGGGTTGTTGCTGTCGTTCCAGAGCCCCTGCAGGTTGGCGGGCAGGGTGCCGGGGCGCGAACAGCCCTGGAGCAGATAGCGGCCATACTGGAAGAGGAGCGCCTCGAGTTCGGGGTCAGGGGTGCCTTGGGCATAGGCCGCGAGCCGCTCGTCGGTGGGGAGGTCGCGCTGGGCTGCGGCCGTCGCGCCGAGATCGAGCGCGACACGGCTCATGAGCGCGGCGATGTCTGCGAGGTGCGCGCTGCGCAGCTGGGCGTAGGGCTTGGCGCCGGCCTGCGCGACCTGCCCGCTGACAAGCGGTGCGGGCGGTGCGCCCTTCCAGCTGCGGCGGCCGTCCATGACATAGCCGGTGGCCGCCGCGAGGGTCAGCGTCAGGGCGTTGCAGCGCTCGAAGCGGCAGGCGCCTTCCGCGGCGGTGACGGCGCCGCCTTCGGCCGCGACGCGCACGCGCGCCGCGTACTCGAGGCCGTTCGGGAGGCGGCCCTCGAAGCTCAGGTCGTTTTTCTCGGACCGGGGGACCTCCCGGTGCGTGCCGAGGAGTTTCACGGTGCCGGTGAAGGCGCCGGGCTTGTCGGCGGTGAGCCGCATGACGATGGCCTGGTCCGGCTGGCTGGCGAAGGTTTCGCGCGTGTAGGCGACGCCGCCCGCGGTGAAGGTGACCGTGTGCACGCCGGTGGCGAGGTCCAGCGCGCGGCGGTAATTCGCGGGCGGCGGCGCGGCCATGTCGAGGGGGACGCCGGCCAGCCCGATCTCCGCCAGTTGAAAATGCGAGCCGCCCTGATTGGCGAGGAACGTCAGGCGGTAACGGCGGAAGGAGCGCGGGGAAGCGACCGTGAAGGTCTTCGAGTCGCCGCGTTTTTCAAAGGCGGGCTGGCCATCGCGGCGGTCAAGGACGGTCCAGGCCGCGCCGTCGTCCGAGCCGGACAGCTCCCAGGTCTTGGGGTCACGGTCAGGCCGGTTTTCGGGGGTTGAGGTCAGCGTGTAGGCGCCGACGGCTGCGGGCTGCGGCAGGCGGGCCTCCCAGACCACGGGCGTGCCACGGGGCTCCACGCACCACTTGGACGCCGTGCTGCCATCCACCGAAGAGGTGAGTCCTTCTGCCGGAACGTAAGGCGTGTGGTCGCTGGCGGCGATGACTTCCGTTCGCGCCTCATTGGCGGGGGCGTCCAGGTTGATCCGCAGGTCGCCGAAGTTCTGGTACTCACCCATGGACTCATAGGCGCCCGACGGGTTTTCGTCGCCGGTCCAGAGCGAGTCCACGTTGAACTGGAGGTGCTCGCTGAACGGGTCGCCGAAGAGCATGCAGCCGAGCCGCCCGTTGCCGAGCGGCAGCGCGTGGCTCGCCCACGTCTTGTCGGACGCCGGAGCATGGTAGCGCAACACCAGCGGGGACTCGGCCGCACCCGACAACAGTCCCGCAAACGCCAAGGCCGCGCTGAAAGCAGAGATCCAAGCGTTCATCTGTCAGTTCTCCCTCAGTCGATTCTTACGATACGTGTGAAAGAATAGCACCGCGGACGAAAAAAAGGAATTCCGTTTCTGATCGGACGGGATCACAAGTCGGGACCGCCCCGCGTAAGGATGCGCAGGGCACCTTCCGCGGGGAGGCTCTCCCAAGCGGTTGTCGACGCATGCCATCGGATGAACTTATTTGGACTTTACTCGGTAGGGCGTGCGCTCCTGCGCCGCCGCAGATCGGCCGGGAACGGCGGCACGGCGTGCTCGCCCTCCCCGTCGCTACGAGATGACGTTCGTCCAAATCGTTCTTGTCTTTGGCACAACCCGTCCTTCTGACAGCCTTCCGCTAGTGCAGTGCCCCGCAAATAACCAGACAGTTTTTTGCTTTGTGGTTTGGCCACGTTCGCAGGACCGCCTTTCGGCGGAATCCCAAGGCATCCCGGCACCGGTTTCCGCCTGAAGGCGGTACTATAAACCCCAGACCGTGTATTGCCATTTAAGGGACACTACGCTAGTTGCCTTCCGGAGCGAACCACATCTCCAGCAGGCGGCCGATGATCTGGCAGCCGCGGCTGTTGCCGTGAACGGCGTCGCCCATGAACCAGCCGGGCGTTTTGCCGCTCTCCTGGATATACGTCCACCAAGGGCTCGTCATGTCGAAGAAGGCGCACTTCTCCTCGGCCGCGACCTTCTGCATGTTGAACCGGAAATTGCTGGTCGTCGTGTCGATCTCGCGCGTGAACGTCCGGATGTGCTCGTCGCGCATCGCGCCGAAGACGGGGGTCAGCAGCAGGACCTCGGTGTCCGGCTTCTGGGCGCGCACCTGCTTGATCACCGACCGGACGGCCTCGGCGTCGCCGCCGTTGGAGATGCCGCCGATGACCAGCAGGTCCGGGTTGTGTTTCAGCACGTAGTCCTGCACGCGGTTCTCGTCCTTGTAGTACTTGCAGCCGGTCGAGCTCCGCAGCGAGGCGATCTTGACGATCTTGGATTTCGGATAGTCCCGCATCATCAGCAGCTCGAACGACGAGGAGGTCGTGTTGCCCATGATGCTGTCGCCCAAAAGCACCATGCGCAGCTCGCCGCCGTCACGCAGTTTAGCCATCGTTTTGGGGATGTTGGCGAAGCGGCCCGCCGGGGGACGGTAGACGATCGGGTCCATCGCGGCGTAGATCGCGTCGATCCGCTGCAGGGGGCTCATGTCGGCGAAGGCGTCGGCGACGGTGCCGTTGAGCAGGAAGCCGCCCATGCGCGCGGTCCCGGGCGAGGCGACCTTCAGGACGAGCTCGTGCTCGGCCGTGCGGTCCAGCCCCTTGGCCAGCGCGACCGGGCGCATGGCCGGGCCGGCGGCGTCCTTCGGTGCGGGGAGTTTCTTGAACGCCGCGCCGTCGACGGCGTAGTCGTATTCCGCGCTGTCCTTGTCCACGACGTCGACGATGCCGATCTCCGAGCCTTTGAATTTCAGCGTCAGCGCGGCGCCGGGATGCGCGGAGACGAGCAGATGGCGGAACGGGCCGATCGGGCTCGCCTGCCCCGGCTTCCAGTCGCCGGTCCGTTTGACCTGCTGATCCTCGTAACCGATAATCCGCCCATTGTCATCCGTTTCAGGGAACAGGGGCGCGGGCAAGACGTACGACTTGGGCTTTTCCGGAACGGGATAGGCGGTCATCAGCGCGTCGGTGAAGGCCGCGACCGCGTCGGCGTAGATCTTGGCGCCCGCGTCGGTCGGGTTGATGCCGTCGGCGGAGAACGCCTCGAAGGAGATCTCCCCGGCGATGATCTTCTCCGCCGCGTATTTGGCCAGATTCAGGCTGGGGACGCCGTAGTGCTCGGCGATCTGTTCGCTGACCTGGATGTACTCGGGGGTCTGGCCTGCCTTGTAGGCCTGCAGCATCTCGGGCGTCAGCGTGTAGACGAGGATGCGGCTGTGCGTGGCGCGGTAGAGGGTGACCTGGCGGATCACCCCTTCCAGCGACGTTTTGACCTGGCCGAGGTCGGCGGTCCGGTCGCCGGCGGCGAAATCGAGGATCGCCAGATGCCCGCTGCAGATCACCTCGCCGAAGACCGGCTGGCCCCGGCTGACGCGGAACTGTCCGAACCAGCTGCCGCCCGGCTGCATGTGGCGGGTCTCGTTCATGCCCGCCGCGGGGAAGTGCTTCTTGAAGCCCTTGACCATCTGGGCGGAGTAGCGCAGGTTCGGGTCTTTCAGGCCGGTCCCGGCCAGCACGGTGTCGCCGATGAAGAACAGGTACTGGTTGCCGACCTTGTCGTTCTTGAAATAGTACTGGCTGTTGGGGATGCCGCCGCGGGTTTGATAAAAGTCAGCGGCAACAGCCGTCCACGCCGCACCGGCGAAAAGCAGCGCACATAGAATCGCTTTCTTGACAGGAGTCGTAACCATAACCAGCTTCCCCCTTGTTTGGTTTGTTCAACAGATGGGCAAGAGCATAACTTCTGAAGGCGGGGGATGCAAGGGGTGTGATGCAACTTCGTTGAATCCACACCCGAAGGAGGAGTTAAGATTTAGGAGTTAGGAGTTACAATGCCATGGCAGCGAACGTGTTCGTACATGCTCGAGAGTCCGTGTTCGTGTCTTCAAGATGAGGTCAAACGTAGTGCCTCAAGAAACGGTTGCTCGCGGAAGGGCTCCTCCTTGTCGAACGCCCTGTTTTCAGGGTCTTCCGCGCAACCAACTCCTCAATCCTAACTCCTAAATTCTCCTGGGTGCGACTCAGTTTCAACGAAACTGAATCGCACCCAGATGCAAGGATTGGATGAGGTCTGGCTTTCATGGCCAACCCGTATTAGGTAATCTATGGCTGCCCGTCTGATGGCGGGTCCGCCTGCGGGAGGATCTGCGTCGACTCGGCGGCCCGTTTCGCTAAACGTTAGGTTTCACGCATGTTCAATATCTTCGTGCTGAAAAGCTGCAAAAGCTCGCGTGTTGGACCCCTCGCGAAGGGGCGGGTTTCCTGTGTCGTCCCGGTGGTCGTTTTTTTGATGGGCGTGCGTGTCATGGCGGGTGAGCTGACGCTCAAGCTGGGTGATTTCGAGAACGGTCTGGACGGGTTCGAGGACACGCTCCAGCGCGACACGGCGGAGTTCAAGACCGGGCATGCGTCCGGCCGTTTGGTGAACACGAACCAGGAGTGGGTCGGCAGCGGCCGGGGACTGCCGGATCTCGAGCAAGACTTCCGCGAAGTCCGCCTGTGGTACAGGGCCGCGGCCAAGGGCAACCTGTGCGTGCGGCTGCTGGACACCCGGGGCCAGTACTACCTGCACCGCGTGGAAATGCCCGATGATCACGATTGGCACGAGTACGTATTCACCCGGCTCAACGAGGGGGAGAGCTGGGGCGGCCCCAAGGACGGCCAGTGGCATGGGCCCGCGCAGGAGGTCGCCTTGATTCTGGAAGGTCGGGGCACGGTCTGGGTCGATGGCGTGCAAGCTGAGCTCACAGAGGAGTTGACGCCTGCGGCGCGGGCCCATGCCGAGCGGCTGCGCCAAGCCGCACCGTGGATTCTGGGTGACTTCGAAGAGGGCGCCGACGGTTTCACCGGCGCGGTTGAACATGACCTCTCGCAGGCGAAGACCGGCAAGGGCAGCCTTGTCATCCGTTTGCAGGGCGAGGGCTTTGCGGAGGCCGTGCGCGAGCTGCCGGGCCTGCAGCGCGATTTTGTGGAGCTGTCCTTTTGGGCGCGGGCGGAGGGCGCGACGGGCGTGGGCGTGCGCCTGGTCGACAGCGCCGGGCATAATTATCTTCAGCGCTTCCCTCTGCAACCCGGCGGAGCGTGGCAACTGATTCGCATCAAGCGGTTCAATGCCGGCGAGAGCTGGGGCGGCCCGGAGGGCAAAAAGTGGGCAGCTCCGGCCAAAAGCCTCGTGTTTGTGCTCGAATCGAAGGGTACGGTTTGGGTTGACGGGGTCACCGCGATGCTGGACGCCAAGCGGATCGTTCCTGAATTTGCGGTGGTGCCCCGTGTCCTGGGCAACGTGTTTGCGGAAGGCGAACCGGTGGGGATCGCCGTCGACACGCGCGCCGAGAAGCTGGCGTATCAGGTGCGGGACTTCTGGGGCAAGCACGTGGCCGAGGGCACGGCGATCCCGGACGCCGGGCAGCGCGCGCTGCTCAGGCCGGAGATTCAGGCGCGCGGCCAGTTCGAGATGACAGTCACGGCGTGGACCGGCGGCCAGGCGGTCGAGCGCGAGGTGGATTTCGCGGTGATCGAGCCGGTGGCTCTGTCGGCTTTGCGCGAGTCGCCGTTCGGCGTGATGACGCACTTCTCCCAAGGCTGGAACCCCGAGCTCGCGCCTTTGATCGCGCGGGTCGGATTCCCCTTTGTACGCGATGAGACGCCGTGGGATGAGGTCGAACAGAAGGCGGGAGAGTTCAACTTCAAGCGCTTCACGCCCTATCTGGAGGCGCTGGCCAAAAACGGGATTCGTCCGCTGCTGTTGATGACGTATGCGAATCCGCTCTTCGACGGCGGCAACACGCCCTATACGCCGGCCGGCCGCGCCGCCTTCGGACGCTACGGGCAGGAGATCCTCAAGCGGTTCGGCGACGGGCTGGCGGGCATTGAGATCTGGAACGAGTATAACGGGAGCTGGTGCACGGGGCCGGCCGCCGAAGACCGGCCCAAGTCCCAGGCCGAACTGTGCCAGGCCGTCTATCCGCTGCTGAAACAGATCCGGTCCGACGTGCCGGTCTTGGGCGGAGCGGCGGTCCTGCTGCCGCTACCTTACTTCGAGGGTGTTTTCAAAAACGGCGGATTGAAGGGCATGGACGCGGTGGTGATCCATCCGTACCGCAGCCGGCCCGAGGGGGTGGATGGCGAGATCGGCGAGCTGCGCGATTTGATGAAGCGGCATCTTCAGGGGCAGGAGAAGCCGCTTTGGGCGACCGAGTATGGCAGCTTCAGTCCCGACCCCAAGGTTTCGGCCCGCTTCTACGTCCGCCTCAGCACGCTGATGCTCTCGCAGGGCGTCAGCCGCATGGTCTGGTACCTGATGCAGGACCACCGCGAGTTCGCCAACATGGGCATCGTACACGGGGCCGGTGATCCGCGCGGCCCGTATTCGCCCGCACCCGTGCTGGGTTCGGCCGCGGCAGCGATCCGTCTGCTCCACGACGCGCGCTTTGTCGAACGCGAGGCTCCGCGGCGTTACAGCCGGGCGTTCATCTTCAGGTTTCTGAAAGGCAAAGAGGAACTGCGCGTCTGCTGGGCGACCTATCCTGCGCGCATCCGGCTGCAGGCCGACGGCCCTGTCACCCGGGTGGACCTGATGGGCAATGCTCATCCGGTGGCGCTGGAGAACGGTTCTGCCGAACTGTCCTTGGATGACACGCCGTTCTATCTGCGCGGCGCGGTCAAGTCGCTGGAGGAGGTCGCGACGGGCTCCCGCGCGGTCGCGGACCTGTGCGACGATTTTTCGCGCGTGCAGGGAGCGGCCGGCTGGGAGTATGGGTATTTTGATGGCACCGCGCCGTCTGGACCTTACACGGACGCAGATTTCAAGCCGTTCACACTGGAGGTCACGCCGTGGGGCGACCGGTGGCACGGACCGCAGGAGTTTCTTGGAGCGTCGCGCGGCGAGTTTCATCCGCAAGTCAAAGACCGTCGGGCGGTCTGGGCTGTGGCACGCTGGAAAAGTTCCGTCGCCGGGCCGGTGACGATCGAGGGAACGGCCGAGCGCGGCCGCGAGGGCGACGGCACGACGGTCGTTATCCTGGTCGGAGGACACAAGGCGGTTGAGCGTCACGTGGGCGGCCCCGAGGAGGAAACCAAAGTCGCGTTCTCGGTGCAGGCCGAAGTCAAACCCGGCACCTGGGTCGATTTCGCGGTTACCCCCGGGCCGGACAACAATATCGCGAACGACGCCACCACGCTCGAGGCGCGCGTGATGGCAAGGGATCAATGACTGCCTTCAGGGTGCGAGTCGCTTCAGCCGGAGCGCGACGGAGCCCTGAAACTCCGGCAGCGTCATCCGAAGGTGCCGGTCCTGGACGTTCAGCCGGCTTTCGCCGACAGATTTGCCGGTGACCGGGTCGATGAACTCGACGCGCCAGAAGTCGCCGGAGGCCTCGACGGTCACGGTTTGCCCGGTCATCGGCCGCATCGGCCACGCGGGCGGCTCGCAGCGGACATCGCGGAACCAGCCCAGCCGTAGCGTTTCGTTGCCGATCACGGCCCCCTTCAAGCCGTCGGAAAGTACGCACGGAACCGGCGCAAACCCCGTGTAGTCGACACCCTTCACGAACGCGGCGGCAGAGGCGTCCGTGCGGTGGTATCGGCTGCACAGGTCGGCTTTTTCGAACTGGTCGTAGCCGTCCTGCCACCAAAGCGCACGGCCGTTCATCGCGCCGCTCACCACCGCCGCCCAGATGGCGTGCCGGATGCCGACCTCTGCCCGCGCCGCGACCTCCAGCGTGCCGCGCGGCGGGCCGGAGTTCAGCCCGCATTCGCCCAAAAGGAGCGGCTTGCCGTACCTCGCGAGCCGCTGGCGGACCGTCGAAAGGATCAGGTCGTCCAGCCGTCCGCCGCAATCCCCGTCCGCGTAGGGGTGGATCTCGATGAAGTCCAGCGCTGCGCTTGTCAGCAGCCTCGGCCACTCGTTGATGCCGGCCTGCGAGGCCGTGACCGGCCGATGCGTCGGGTCGGCCGCCCGGATCACGGCGGCCGCGCATTCGGCGAACCGGACCGCCCGCTCTTCGGTGGCCCCCGTGACCAGGTCCAGCTCGGAGAAGATCTCCCAGCCCACGATGGCGCGG
This sequence comes from Verrucomicrobiota bacterium, assembly GCA_023269675.1. Lineage (GTDB taxonomy): Bacteria > Verrucomicrobiota > Kiritimatiellia > RFP12 > UBA1067 > JAHFSX01. Next base: position 3,057 of record JAHFSX010000036.1, on the reverse strand, counting down.
CGGTGCGACCAGTGCCGGACAAAGGTTTCCAGCCGTTTCAGCCAGAGTTTTCGGCAAAGGGTGTCATCGAACAGCTCGTCAGGCCGTTGCGCCGGGCCGCCGCGTGCGACGTTGAAGGGGTTGCCGTCCCAGCGGTGCCAGCCCTCTTGCCGGCTGCCGTCGTTCCAGTCGGCCCATACGCCGAGGACCGGCAGCACGGCGAGGCCGCGGTTCTCGGCGGCGTCCAGGATCGCGTCCCAAGACGCCAGCATCGCGGCATCGAGCTCTCCCGCCTTCTCGTCCGGAGGGATATGGGTGAAGTGGATGCGCACCAGGCGCTCGCCGGCCTCGGCGGCGTGGCGGAAATGGTCGTCGTACGCGGCCGGATTCATGCCGGCCGGGTTGCGCCCCAGCACGAACGCCGGCTGACCCTCTGCTCGGAAGTAGCGCTCGCCGGGACGCAGTTCGAGCCGGGGGCGCCCGCCGGACTCGCACGTTGGGCGCGGAGCTGGGGATGCCGGGGTGCCAGACGCGAGCATCGAGCCCGCCAGGGCGGCAAGTAGAAATTGGTTCGGCATCACGATTCCTTCCGACCAGATGCTACGCTGCAACAAAGCCTATGGCGCTTACGATATAGGCGGCGGCGGTGTCCTGTCAAAAGGATTTGTCGGTTTAGGGAATGGCTCGCACCGGGACAGTCATTCAAAAAAGGCGGCAAGTACGGCTTTCAGGGGCAGTCCGGTTCTTGTATCCTATGGACGAGCATGGGCGCGGTTTGCGAGACGGTCAAGCGAAAGGACGGCTGAGTGAGAATTTCAGGGTGGATGACAGTGCTGTTGCCGTTGGCGGCTTGTCTGAGGGCGCAGGAAGGCGGCTTCCCCGATGTCGCGCCGCAGGACGGTTGGGACACGCTGCCGCCGGCGAAAGCGGACGCGAGGGACTGGCCCGGGTGGCGCGGGCCGAACCTTGACAACGTCGCGCCCGCCGGGCAGCGGCCGCCGTCCGCGTGGGGCGCGGGCTCGAACATCCTGTGGCAGGTGCGGCTGCCGGGGCGCGGGCATTCCTCGCCGTGCATCTGCGGCGACCGGATTTACATCACGTCGGGTGATCACGCGCAGGGTGCGGTGTGGCTGTTTTGCCTGGAGCGCGCCACGGGCAAGACGATATGGCAGGCCGAAGTCTACAAGGGCCCGGTGGCGAAGATGCACGCCGACAACTCGCTGGCCTCCGCCACGCCCGCCTGTGACGGCGCGCGCGTCTTTGTGCCCTGCCAGAGCGACCGGGCGGTGGGGATGACGGCCGTGAGTCTGGAAGGCAAGGTGCTCTGGAGCAAGGAGGCCGCGCCGTACACGTCGATCCAGGGCTATTCGGCCTCGCCGGTCTTCTACAAGTCCGCCGTGATTATGCCGGTCGAGGGCGGGCTTGGCTGCCGCATGGTGGCCTTGCACCGGGCGACCGGCGAGGTGGTCTGGCGCGTGCCCCTGCGCACGGTCAAGGAGAGTTACGCCACGCCGTTGGTGGCGCGGGTGGCGGGCCGCGACCAGCTTCTGCTGATCGGCGGCGAGAGCACGCGCGGCTATGACCCCGCGAACGGCGCCCTGCTGTGGGAGTGCGAGGGGCCTTCGACGTTCTGCGGCGCGACGCCGGTGGTCGGCGGCGACCTCGTGTATGCGACGGCGGGCTGGCCCAAGCGGGCTTTGCTGGCGATCCGCGCCGACGGCCAAGGCGATGTGACCCAGAGCCATGTGGTGTGGACCGGTGACGCCAAGGCGGGCTACATCCCCACGCCGGTTCTGCAGGGGGGCCTGCTGTACGCGGTCAACGACCAAGGGCTGATGCGGTGTTATGAGGCGGCAGACGGGCGCGTGCTTTGGGAGCAGGACTTCAAGGCGCCGTTCTACTCGTCGCCGGTGCTGGCGGGCGGCAGCCTCTACGTGTTTGACCGCAAAGGCAAGGGATACGTCTTGAACGCTGCGCGGACCGCCGGGCCGGTCATCACCAACGGGCTGCCCTCCGGCGTCTTCGCCACGCCGGTGATCCTGGAGAACCGGATCTATCTGCGGACGCTGGGCGATTTCTACTGCATCGGCGAGTGGGATGCGGGAAGCGGACAGAACGGACGAACCCGATGAGACGCGGGTGCTTAATGCTGTTGGCGGGCTGGGCGGCTCTGCCGCTTGGGGCGGCGGATCCGGCTACGGCCGTCAAGACCGCGGTCATGGCTAAAGAGGGCGTGCCCGGGCTGGTGCGTGCGGGCAGGGGGATCGTCGAGGTGCCCTGGCAGGCGGCGCAGTGTTTCCGCCTGCCGCTGGGCCTTGTGGAGATGCTCTTCGCGCCTTTGCCTGGCGTAGAATTCTCCGACGGCCTGGTGGATACCGGCAAGGGGGTCGTCGCGCCGTTCAAGCTCTGCATCGCCGCGCTGGAGCTGCCTTATGAGGTTTTCGGCGGCGTCGGCGATGCGGCGGGGTCGCTGGTGAAATGAGCGCGCGAGGGTTGTTTGGCCGGTTTTGTCCGTTCGAAGTTGACAAAACGGCGGCCTGACAGTGAAAATACAATTTTCCATAAGAAGACAAAGGGTGAAACGATGAGCAACCGAGAAGTGGCTTTCCTGAAGCAGAACGGGCTGGATGTCGCGGGAATCGACCGCGAGGCTTTGCTGGCGGTGTTCGAAGAGGAGATGAACGCCGGCTTGGCGGGCCGGCCTTCGTCGCTGATGATGATCCCCTCCTTCATCTCCATCGACAAGCCGGTCAAGACCGATACGCCCGTGGTGGTGCTGGACGCGGGCGGCACGAACCTGCGCGCGGCGGTTGTGAAGATCAACGCGGCGGGCAAGGCGGAGATCGGCGCGTTTTCGAAGAGTCTGATGCCGGGCACGACGGGCGAGATCGGCGCCGAGACCTTCTTCGACGCCTTTGCGGATTTCCTGGCTCCGATTGTCGATCAGTCCGACGTCATCGGTTTTTGTTTCTCTTATGCGGCGGAGATCACGCCGGACTGTGACGCGCGGCTGATCCGCTGGAGCAAGCAGATCCAGGTGCCCTCGGTGGTCGGCCAAATGATCGGCTCCGGGCTGAA
>JAHFSX010000035.1 GCA_023269675.1 Verrucomicrobiota bacterium | reverse complement strand
CGCGCTCGCCGACGCCGCGCGCATGAGCCTCATCAAGCTCACCGACCCCAAGACCGACAAAGCCATCCTCGCCGCCCTCAAATCCCGCAAAGGCGACAAGCACCCGGCCGCGCTCCTGTCGATCGCCGCCGCACGCGACATCAAAGACGCCGCACCGCTTATCACACCCTATTTGAAGAACGAGCGTCCCGACATCCGCACCGCCGCCTTCAACGCGCTGGCCGCCCTCTGCGTCGAGGCCTCAGCCCCCGCCGTTGCCTCCGCCGCCGCCACGGCGACCGATCCCGCCGAAATCCGCGCCGCCGAGAAGGCCCTCGCCGCGCTGGCCCGCACCAGTCCCGAGGCCGCCACGCTCGCCATGCTGACCGCCTGCAAAAACATTCCTCCCGCCCCGCCCGTCGTGTTTTTCCAGCCGCTGGCCATCGCTTCTCAACCCGCGGGGCTCTCCCCGCTCGCGGCCGGCGTCGCAGCGAAAGACCCGGACGTTTCCGACGAGGCGCTGCGCACGCTCGCCAACTTCTGGAAAACATGCGAAGCCCTCCCCTGCCTGCTCGGACAGGCGAGCTCGCACGCGAAAAACTCCCTGCGCATCGTCGCCCTGCGCGGAGCGATCCGCCTGCTCCCGCTCGTCCCCGATCCCGCCGTCTATGAAAAAGTCCTCGCCCAAGTCACGGGGCTCGCCGCCCGCCCCGAGGAAAAGGCGCTCATCGCCGACCTCCCGCCCCGGGCCCCCAACTCCTGGCTCCCCGACATCCACTTTCTGCCCCGCCGCATCGGCTCCTGCCGCTCCGAAGCCTGCGCGGTCGCGGACTTCAACGGCGACGGCAAGCCCGACATCGCCGCCGGCCCCTATCTCTACCTCGCCCCCGACTGGAAGCCCGTCCGCTTCCGCGAGGTCAGCACGACCGTCACCGAGGACGGCAAGGGGTACGCCGACGACTTCTGCAACCTGGTCCTGGACGTGAATAAGGACGGCAAACCTGACCTCGTCGCCGCCGGCTGGTTCTCGCAGACCTCCTTCTGGTTCGAGAACACCTTGGGCAAAGAGGGCCAGTGGCCCGTGCACGTCATCGAGAAGCTGGGCAACCACGAGACCGGCACGCTCGAGGACATCGACGGCGACGGCCGGGCGCTGGAGTTCCTGCCGCAGTCGCGCGTCACCGTCTGGTACGAGCGGGGCAAGGACACCAACGGCGCGCCCAACCTCGTGCGCCACACGGTCTCTGAGAAAACAAACATGCTCGGCGCGGGCTGCGGCGACATCAACGGCGACGGCCGGCCCGACATCCTCCGCCCCGACGCCTGGTTCGAAGCCCCGAAGGATCTCCGCCACGGCACCTGGATCGCGCACCCCATCGCCCTCGGGGGCACGAACGGCACGGCGGACCACACCTCCAACATCATCGTCTTTGACGTGAACAAGGACGGCCTGAACGACATCATCACCAGCACCGCCCACAAGTACGGCATCTGGTGGTACGAACAGCGGCGCGGGGCGGACGGCGTCAGCACGTGGAAACAGCACACCATCGACGACACCTGGTCGCAGGCCCACTACCTAGCCTTCGCGGACATCGACAACGACGGCAACAAGGAGATCATCACCGGCAAGCGCTTCATGGCCCACAACGGCGGCGACCCGGACGAGTTCGGCAAGCTCGGCATCTTCTACTACCGCTTCACGCCCGGGCCCGACCCCGTCTTCCGCAAGCACGTCATCACCTACGACGAGGGCATCAGCGCGGGCCTCAACACCGTCGCCGCGGACATCGACGGCGACGGCGACCTCGACCTCGTGACCACGGGCAAGTGGGGCGGCCCCGTGCTCTTGGAAAACCGCATGGCCGAACCGGTCTCCGACGAAGAGCGGCGCGCTGCGCTGAACATGAAACCCGTTCTTCCCGCGCCGGCGTTCGGCGACAACCTCGCGCTGGCCTCACGCGGCGCGAAGGCCGCATCCGACAGCGAACTGGAGCGCGCGAAAGGCTGCACCGCGCGGCTCAACGACGGCGCGCCCTTCTCGCACGCTGCGTCCGAGCAGACGCGCTGGCACTCGGCCCTCTCGCCCCTGCCGCACTGGGCCGAGGTCAAGCTGGCCAAGCCCGCGGCCGTGCGCCGCGTCATCGCCCGCTTCGCCGACCCCGGCGGGTACGCCACGGCCTTCGACATCCAGGTGAATAAAGGCAACGAATACAAGACCGTCTTCACGACGGACGCGAACCGCGAGTCACAGGCCGTCAACGTCACCTTCGATCCGGTCGAGACGGACACCGTGCGCTTCGTCTTCCGCAAGAACGCCAACCCGGTTTATCCCAACGCAGCCCAGCTCAGCGAGCTCGAAGTCTACGCGCAGTAGCCGCGCCGGCGCGCCCCCGTTGCTGCCGGCCCCGAAAGGACCCTCATTGATGACCGAAAGCTATCAGCATCCGACAAGCCCGATCGACATCGTCTGCCCGAAATGCGGCCAACACGCGGTGTTCCAGCTCAGCCCCGAGGGCACGGAGCACACGACTCCGCCGCAGTATCGCGACGATGTGTGGCAGTCTGCCGAACCGGAGTGGGGCACCTGCCAGTGCGATCACTGCGTTTCCCGGTTTGAGCACGTGCTGCAGTGGCCGCACGACGCCTACTGGCGCGTGTCCGTGCGGCGTCATGATCTCTGGGCCCACTCCCGGGCCGAGGTTGCCGCGCTTCTCCAGTTCATCGGCGCCAAGGACCGCGACCTCTCGAATTATCCGGAGTACGCCTATTTCCTGCGGCACTTCCCGAAACCGCTGCTGTCGGCGAAGGCCCGCGACGAGGTCGTGAAGCATCTGGCCAAGCTGCTTGAAGAGAAGACTCCGCCGGCCTAATGCCCGGGGCGCACGCCCAAGGATGGGCGTGCCACATCCGGATGTGCCATGCGCATCCCTGCGCATGGGCCGCTGCCGTCCGGCCGCCCGGCGCGCACGCCCAAGGATGGGCGTGCCACATTCCCAATGTGCCATGCGCATCCCTGCGCATGGGCCGTTGCCGGTCCGCACCTTTTGAAAATATTCTAGTATTTCGAGAGGTACTTGTTCATCAGCCGCGCCATGCGCGTCTCGAACCAGGGCGTGACCTTCCAGAAGTCGCGCAGCTCGAGATACTCGCTGATCGCCGGCGCCTGGCCGGGCTTGACGCAGAACTCGCCCTTGATCAGGATGTTGCGCGCCGTGGCCTCGGCGGAGACGAACTCCATCACGGTCACGCGGAAGCCCAGCACCCGCAGGATCTGCGCTCGGAAGGTGTCGGTCAGCAGGTCCGCCAGACGCTCGCGCAGAATGCCGTGGCGCATGATCGCCTGCATCGGCCCGCCGTCTTTCAGGGTCTTGTGCAGCTCGTGCTGGCAGCAGGGCACGCAGAGCAGGTAGCGGCACTTCCACTCGATGGCGCGCGCCAGCGCCTCGTCCGTGGCCGTGTCGCACGCGTGCAGGCTCAGCATCATGTCGGGCTCGAAGCCCGGCTCGCTAGTGGCGATGTCGCCCTCGATGAAGGTCACGCGCGTGGCCACGTCCAGATTCTGAGCCATCCTGCGCGCCTTGGCGATCACCTCGCCCTTGAGGTCGATGCCGCACACGCGCACGTCGAAATCGCGCGCGTAGGTCAGGTAGAAGAACACCGCCAAGGTCAGATAGGCGCTTCCGCAGCCGCAGTCCACGATGTTCAGCGTCTTCTCGGGCTTCTCCGTGATGACCGTGTCGACGACCTTCAGAAACTCGTTCACCTGGTCGTACTTGCCGCGCATGGAGGGCTTGATGCGACCGTCCGCGTCCGCGATCTCGATCGCCTTCAGCAGCGCGACCGAGTCGAAGGAGGTCAGCGGCTGCTTCTTGACGCGGTCGTGCGCGGGCGCGTCGTCCAGCTCGCGCTCCATCTTGGCGCTGCGCGACTCGAGGGCCTTGCCCTTCTTGGTGACCCGCACATGCAGGTCGCCCGCGGCCGTGATCAGGTGCAGCTCGCGCGGACCGGTCTGCTCCAGCATGTCCTCCAGCCCTTTATTCGCGGCCGGCAGGTCGAAGTTCTTGACCGTGGTCTGCCCCTCCTCCGTCATCTCGCCCTGGAACAGCTTCTCGCCTTTGATCACCACCGGCCGCAGGCTGACGCGGAACGTGCCGCCGCCCCGCCGCACGACCTGTGTGACCTTCATGAAGCCCGGTTCCACAAAAACCCGTTTGCGAATCTCCTCCGCAAGTTCTACCGGCAAATCCGTACGCGACATATTTTTGATCCTCTTCCGACGCTCTTGCGCCTAAACTTCACGCACGCCCAAGGATGGGCGTGCCACATTCCTTCAATGTGCCATGCGCATCCTTGCGCATGGACTGCCTCGCTCTCAACACCCGCCATCCGGCCTTCGTGTTTCCCATTCCGGCTTAACTGGTTAACAGTCTAACAGCCTAAACGCCTAAAAACCTATTCTTTTTCCAGCCTCGCGACGAAGCCGCCGCACGGCTCCAGCGTCACAACCAGAGGCGCCGTGCCCGAAACCAGGCGGCTCGCGAACGCGAGGCCGTCCGCATGCCCGGCCACGTCCGCGAGCTGGGTCAGGCGCGCCTGACGCCAACCGGTGAACCCCGGCGCGAACGAGACCAGCTTCAGGCCCGCCGTGCCGTTCACCATCGCCACATACCACACATTGCCCGACCGCCGCGCGAACGCCGCCAGCTCGCCGATGCGGCTGCCCTCCAGCACCCGCGTCTCGTCCCAGACCACGGGCAGCGTCTGCAGGAACGGGATCACGTCAGCCAGCCGCGGGTCGTCCAGCACGCGCTGGGGATGCTCGGCCATCACCAGCAGCGGCGAGGTGATGAGGTAGGCGGCCGCCAGCTGATGCGCCCAGGTCGTCTCCCCGGGACGCGAGAACGCGATCGGCGTGTAGTCCGCGTGGCCCGTTACGCAGCGGGTGAAGGGCAAGGCCGCGTTGTGCGAGGCGGGGATATTCTGGTTCTCGCCGCCCGGCTTGTACAGGCGCGCGCCCGCGTCCGCGCCCTTCGCGCGCTGCTTTTTCAGATACCCTTCGGTGATGCGGTTCAGCTCCAGCCCGCGCACGCCCTCGCGCGTGATCTCGTTGGGATAGGTGCGGCTCTCGCCGGAGGGCTTCTGGCACCCGTGGAAATTCACCAGCAGCTTCCGCGAGGCGGCTTCGCGCAGCACCCGCTCGTCAAACGTGATCAGGCCCAGGTCTTCGCCGTTCATGAAATCGACTTTCACTCCCGCCGCGCCCGCGTCACGCACCCGGTCCAGAAAGCCCCGCAGCTCCGCGTAGTCGTCCGCGGGCAGGTTCAGCTCCTTGGAGTGCTTCCAGACGAAGACGCGCACGCTGTTCGTCCGGCCGTAGTCGCACACCTCTTTCAGGACGCCGAACGCGTTCGTCCACGCCTCCCAGCCCTCGTCCAGCGTGGTGAACTCGAACTTCAGCCGCGCCGCGCAGTCGATCATGCGCCGCTCGCCCGCGACCGTCATGAAAGTCGCCTCGTCGCCCTGCCACCAGCTCCACACGCTGCGGCCGCCCGCCAGCCAGTCGAACGAGCCGAACAGCGCGGGGTCCGGCGGCGGATTGAGGCTCGTCACCAGATCGCTGTTCACCAGCGCGTTCAGGTCCGGCGCCAGCAGCACCACCCGCCACGGCGTGACGATGCGGCCCTCCAGCAGGAAGCCCTCCCTCTCGGTGAAGACGCCGCGCAGCGCGCCGTCCGGCTCCGCCTGCAGCCGCAGGCCGCTGTAGCCCGTGAGCGCCGCCTCGGTCACGAGCGCGTAGCCGCGCTCCTCCGGCAGCTCGGCCAGCAGCGGCATGGTCTGGACCGGCCCCTGCGGCGAGACCGCGCACAGGTTGGTCAGCGGCGCGCTGATCCACTCGCCCGCATAGGTCTTGAGCTTCCAGTCCGACAGCCGCTCGGCGAACCACACGCGGCTCGCGGGCGGCAGCCGCCAGCAGGCGGTCTCGGCCTCCACGCGGCGCGGGCCCTTGCCCGGCACGATTAATCTCCAGGCGAACCCCTCGTTGGCCACCGTCACCTGCATCCCGTAGGCCGGGCCCGTCTGCGGCTTCACGTGGTAGAGCGCCTGGAGCGCGTCGAACCGCGCCTCGGCATGCACCCCGCGGACCGGATAACGCTCCTGCACCTCGCGCACGCTCACCGCCGCGAGGGCTTCGACCTTGCCGAGATCCACGCCGTCGAGCCTCAGCCCGACCGGCGAAGCCGTGATCACCTCCCGCCCGTGGAACGCGACCGCGTAGACGAGCTGCCCGGCCGCATCGACCGACACCGCGGCCTGCACCGCCCCGTCGGGGCTGGTGAGCCGGCGCTCAGTTGCGAAACCCCTGCCCGCCATGAGCAGGCAGAACCCCAAAACAAAACGTCTAAACATCCTCAATTTCCAATATCCCGTCATTCCGGCATTCCACGGTTTAGAGTTGCGCATGTGCGCGCCACTTCGCCACAGCACGTTGCGCACGCCCAAGGATGGGCGTGCCACATCCCTTCCTGTGCCATGCGCATCCCTGCGCATGGGGGGCCTCCGATCGCCCGTCAGAAGAACCATTTCGCGAGGCGCAGGATGCCCTGTTTCCACGGCACGCGGTGCGAGACGCCCGAGGCGTTCTTGAAGCTGTCGAGATTCGCCACGTACCAGCGGTAGTTGCGCACCAGCGCGTCCTTGTTCGAGGACTTGGGCCTGTAGCCCAGCACGCGCTCGGCCTTCTCGATGCTCACGAAGGAATCCTCGCTGGCGGTCTCGTAGACCCACTTGTAGAGCGGCGAGAGATGCAGCAGCTCCAGGAAGCGCAGCGTCCAGATCACCGGCGTGGCCGGGAGCCCGCTGATCTTCTTGCCGTGGCCCGCGTCGTCGAGCACCGCCTGATAATCCTCGCGCATGGTGGTGAACACCTTGGCGCCGATGTTGAAGGTGTCGTTCACGGCCTTCTTGTCCAGCGTGAGCGTCAGCCAGATCGCCTCGCACAGGTCCTCCACGTCGAGCAGCTGGTAGCGGTTCCGTCCGCTGCCGATCATGGGGAAGCCGTGGCCCGTGTAGGCCCAGTCGTAGAAGAGCGCGAACACGCCGAGCCGCTCGGGGCCGATAAAGGACTTGGGGCGGATGATCGGCACGCAGAGCCCCTTCTTGCGGAACTCGCGGCAGACCTCCTCGGCCATGATCTTGGCCTTGCCGTAGGGGCCCACGCCGATCAGCCGGTCGTTCTCCAGAAGCGGATGGTGATCCGGAATCCCGTAGACCGCCGTGGAGGAGATCATGACGGCGCGCTCCACACACGCCTGCAGCGCGGCGGCCATCACGTTCCGCGAGCCGTCCACGTCGGTGGTCATGATGTCCCGCTCCGAATACAGGGGCAGGGCCGCCGCGGTGTGGATCACCCACGTCACGCCCGCCATCGCGCGCTCCAGCGCCGCCACGTCGCGGATGTCGCCGACGATGGCGTCCACCTGCCCCTTCTCGGGATAGTCGAACGGCACGAGATCGATCGACCGGATGTCGGTGACGCCCTTGCTCCGCAGGTGCCGGATGAGGTTGATCCCCAAAAACCCGCTGCCGCCCGTGATCAAAACTTTCTGACTCATGCGCTCCTCCGGAGTCCGTTACTCGTTACACGTTACCTGTTCAACGTTGCAGGCGACTTATAACCGGTAACGTGTAACCGATAACTCCCAACCTGTGTCCGTTGAACCGTGCTCAAAAAACCTCCCCAGTGTACACACCTTGCGCCTCAATCTCAAGTGTGGTACAAATCTTCCATGAATCTGCCCGCACCCGCCCCGCTCGAAACCGCCGCCCGCCTGCTGCGCGCCGCCGGTGTGGCGGTCATCCCCACCGACACCGTCTACGGCATCGCCGCGCATCCGGCCTGCCCCTCGGCCGTGGCCCGCATCGGCACCATCAAGGGCCGGCCCACCGGGAAGCCCGTCGCCCTGCTCGCCGCCGACGCCGACGCGGTCACCGCGTTCGGCGCGGCCTTTCCGCCCGCCGCCCGGCGCCTCGCCGCCGCCTTCTGGCCCGGCGCGCTCACGCTCGTGCTGCCCTGCGGCGCGGCGTACGAGGGTTTCCGCGTGCCTGACCACGCCGCCACCCGCGCCCTGCTCGCCGCCTGCGGCGGCACGCTGCGCGTCACCAGCGCGAACCTCAGCGGCGCGTTGCCGGCGCTCAGCGCGGCGGAGGCGCTGAAGGACGTGGGGCTTGAGGCGGACCTCGTGATCGACGGCGGCGTCTCCCCCGGCGGCGTGGCCAGCACGGTCGTGAAGGTGGAGCCGGACAACACGCTCACCGTCCTGCGCGAAGGCGCAATCCCGACATCCGAAATCCTGCGCGTGGCGGAAAGCGACCCGCCTCAGCCGTGCGACCGGTAGGTCGGTTGCGCCGAAACCGCCGGTCATCGTTCACCACTTTCCCAGAGAAAGACCCGCTATGCAGCCGACCATCCCCATCCTCCTCGCACTCGTCCTTTCCGCAAACCTGCCCGTCGTCTCCGACGCCCAAACCAACGTCCCGAAAATGTGCTGGGCCCACTACGTCGGATGGGGCTTCGATCAGGTCGACGGCTATGACCGCGCCGTGCTGGACCCCGTCTGGAGCCTGCAGAAGTTCAACGACCGCAGCCTGCTCGGACGTCATGCGCAGACGGATGAGGGTGTCGGCGAGGCCACGAAACTCCAGGTCCGCACCGCCCTGCAGTACGGCATCGACGGCTTCTGCGTGGATCTGGTCATCGGCGACAAAAGCAAAGAGGACTTCTACGCGGACGCCATGACCCGCTTCTACCGCGCGGCCGAGGGAACCCCTTTCAAGATCGCCATCTGCGTCGACAGCACCTCGCCCGCGCCCGACGCCATGACCCGCGCCTTTGCCGCGTATCTCCGGCGCTGGGGCAGCCATCCGAACACCTGCCTCGTGGACGGCAAGCCCGTGATCTTCATCTACAACAGCCGGCCGCGCACGCTGGGCGAATGGCGCGGCATCCTGGACGCCCTGCGGGCCCAAGGCCAGCAGGCCTGCTGGCTGGTCCAGCCCATGGGAGAGGGCACGCTCTGGGAGCGCGCGCCGGCCCTGGCTGAAAACCTGGAAGTTTTCGACGGCCTCTACGACTTCGGCATCAACGGGTTCTCCCCCGACCAGATGCTGACGCGCCTCACCAACGGCCAGCGCGCGCTGTCCAGGCACAGGCCCGGCGGACTGCTGGTCGCGGGCATCACCCAAGGCTATCTGGGCAACGGCAACAGCTTCTACCGCCCCTACCTCAACACGGGCACGCTGCAAAACAACTGGGAAGCCGCCCTCAAGGCCAACGCGCCCTGGGTCTGCCTCACGACCTGGAACGACTACGTCGAGCACACCCATTTCGAGCCCTCGGCCGTGAACCGCGACGCCCTGCTGCGGGTCAACCGCGACTACGTGGCGCGCTGGCGCGGCACGCCCGTTCCGCCGCGCCCGCCGCAGGTGTTCGTCAGCTACCATGAGGAGGCCAGCCTGGGCGACGACTGGACGCTGGAGATCCTCAGCCTGCCTTACCATACCGCGCCGTCTTCCGTCCGCATCCGCCTGCTCGGGCCTGACGGCGGGACAGTGTTTGAGCCCGCGCCGGTGCCGCTGCCGCCCGAGGCGATCCGCGCCGAAACCCTGCGCGTGCCGCAAATCGGCATGGAGGGCTCCCGCGTCTTCCGCGTTCAGGTTCAGCTCGAGTGCGCCGCCGCCACGAACGCGTGGCGCGAGCTCTATCCCGTGGTCGTGCGCCCCGGCCACCTGGAGAGCCTGCGCACGGTCCGCGTTCCCTTGGACGAGCTGACGGCGGCTCCCGTGCTGACGCTCAAGGCCGGGCCGGGCCCGCGTGAAGCCCTGATCCGCTTCGACCGCTGGACCCTCGCCGGCAAAGTGGAGCTGCTCCGCAACGGCTGGCCCGTCGCCGAAACCGAAATCGCCCACAAAGGCGCGCCCTCCGTGACCGTCCGGCTGCCCCTGCCCGCAACCGACGCCACCCCGTCCGACCTCTTTGTCGCGCGTTACAGCAACCTCGACGGCGACGTCGCGTGGAGCGCCCCGTGTTCCGCGCCCGGCCCCGCGCACCCCGCCGCAACCGGCACGCAGCCCGTCATCGTCACCGGTTCGGATTTCGACGAAGGCTGGTGGGGCGGCAAGGTCTCCCGTCTGGACAAGCCGCAGGTGGTCCCTCTCCCTCTGCGCGCTGAAGAGCTCTTCGCCCTCACCTACCCGATGACCGCAGGCGCAGGAGAAATGTTGCCTTCAGCCTCGGGCTGGCAGATCCCGCTCGCCCTCGGACGGCACCACAAGTGGATGCAAAAAGATGCGGACTGCGTGCCGCGCTGGGCGATCCCGGACAAAGGACCGCCCGCCTTGCGTTTCGACGGTTCGAACGACTGCGCCATTCTGCCGAGCCGGACCATGCCGTACGGGCCGTTCACCCTGGAGATCAACGCGCGGCCCGAGCTGAAGGTCGCGGCCCTGACGCTCTTCTCCGATGCCTGCGGCGTGTCACTCACGCTCACGCCGGACGCGCACGCGCGCTTCGCCCGCAAGAAAGACAGCGTGACCAGCCGGCGCGCGCTGGCCGACGGCCAGTGGGCGCACCTCGCGGCGGTCTATGACGGCGAGCGGCTGCGGCTCTATCTCGACGACGTGCTCGACAATGAGGCGCCCGCGGAAACGCAGGTGGTCCGCATCAACTCGCTACCCATCATCGGCAACAGCGAAGCCGGCAATGCGGGGTTCTGCGGCCTGATCGGCGGCTTCCACCTGCAGTGCGGCGTGCTGCCGCCCGAGCGGTTTATGCTGCAGCGGCGCTGAGACGGCGAACGTCAACGCCACGCTGCGGCTCGACAGAGTCTCGCCCTCCAGCGCGCCATGTGCCCCTCTTGCCTGTAACGTCAAATGGATTACGATTAAGAGCACGATTAGGATTATGAGAAACGGGGGAAACTTTCTTAATCGTAATCTTAATCCTAATCTTTCAAGAAATTGCCCCGCTGTTTGTTCCCGCTCTGCTGACTGCGGGCTGGAGCAATTTCTGATAAAGTGTAGCCGATTTCGGTAGGGACGCCTCCCCGAGGCGTCCGCAGCAGCACAGTGAATGGACCGGCGGACGCCTCGGGGAGGCGTCCCTACCAACAAAACAACTATGGCTTCACATTAAATTAAAATGCTCTGGCCTTCACCTTGAGGGCGAGTGTCCCTCACCGCGCCAGCGGCTTGACGCGGCCTTCAAGCATGTCCAGCAGATGCCCGAGGATGCGGCGCGGATAGGCCTGCGGCTTCGAGAAGCTTTCATCCTGCGCGTTCCGCGCGACGAGCGCCCGCACCGAGGGGAGCACCGGCTTGGCCGCCTCGCCCAGCCGGTCAAGCGCGTTGCACGCCTGCAGCGAGCACCACGGCGAATCCAGATCCAGCATGGCCTTCTCGAGCACCGGCAGCGCGAGGTCCAGACGGCCCTGCCGCGCCAGCGCGTCGGCCGCGGCCACGCGCACAAAGCCCGACGGATCGGCCAGCAGCTTCTCCAGCACCGGTCCGGCCGCGCCCGCCTGCTTGCCCAAGATGCCGCACCCGAGCGCCGCCCACCAGCGGACCGGCATCGACTCGTCGCCCGCCGCCTTTGTCAGCGCCGGCAGATTCGCCGCCGCTTGCGCGGAGGCCAGCATGGCCGTGGCCAGCACGCGCTCGACCGGCCACGCGCCGGCACGCCGCGACGCCTCGTACCCCTCCTCGTCGCAGCCCTCGGGCAGCAGCCCGTTGTCGCGGTTCTCGGCCATCTGGTCCAGCAAAACCTGCCGCAGCCGGGCGAGCCGCTCAGCATGCTCGGCTTTTCCGGCCAGATTCATCACGTTGTCGGGATCGGCCTTGAGATCATACAGCTCGTCGGAAGGCTTCACGCCCCAGAACATCGCGGTGGCGGGCGTGAGCTTACCCTCCTCGGCCAGGCACGCCCACGACTGGTAGCCGCGCGCGCGGAACATGTAGCTCAGCGGCTCGACGTACGGGATCTCGGGGCGGAAGTTGCGGATGTAGAGCCACTGGCCGTCGGTCACCGAGCGCACCATGTCGTAGCGCTCGTCCATGCGGTCGCGGCTGCAGAAGGCGTAGGCGCGCGGCTTCACGCCCGACGCGCCCGCGAAAGCGATGCCCTGCATGTGTTTGGGCTGGGGGACGCCCGCCAGGGCCAACACCGTCGCCGAGAAATCCACGAAGTGCACCGGCGCGGCGACACGCGCTCCCGGCGCGGCCGGCGCGAGGTGCCGCCACTTCGGCGGAAAGTAGGCGATCAGCGGGACGTGCGTGCCGCTGTCCTGCAGGAAGCGCTTGCTGCGCGGCGTGATCCCGCCGTTGTCGCCGTAGTAGAACACGATCGTGTCCTCGGCAAGCCCCGCGTTTTCCAACGCCTTGAGCTTCTCGCCGCACTGCCGGTCCATCTCCGCGAGGCAGTCGTACTGGCGCGCGAGGTCGGCGCGCACCTCGGGCGTGTCGGGCTGATACGGCCGCACGCGCACCCGGGACGGATCGGTCGGCGTCACATGGGCGACGCGCTTGTCGCCGGGAAAGAGGCAGCTCTCGTGGCAGACCTCGTGGTTGTACACGCTGAAGAACGGCGTCGCCGCTGCGGGCCGGCCCTTCCAGTCCGCCTTCTTGCCGCACGCGTCCCAGATCGCCTGGATGTCGAAGGGCGCGTTGTAATCGGTCTTGGAGTTGTTGGTCGTGTAGTAGCCCGCCTGCCGCAAATAGGCGGGGAAGCCTGTGAGCCAGGCGGGGATCTTGCCGGAGGCGCGCATGTTCTGCGCGGGCCCGCAGGTGGTCGGATACATGCCGGAGATCAGCGTGAAGCGCGACGGCGCGCAGACCGGCATGGCGTAGCAGTGGTCGAACACGATGCCCTTGGCCGCCAGCGCGTCGAGGTTGGGCGTCCGGGCCAGCGGGTCGCCGTAACAGCCCAACAGCGGGCTGTTGTCCTCGCTCACCAGCCAGAGGATGTTGGGCCGCTTGCGCTGCTCATCCTCCGCGGCCCATCCCGCGGACGGAAAGATCGCCGCGCCCGCCGCGCACTGCCCCAGAAACGCCCTGCGTGAAACTGTGTTCATCTTTTCTTTCCTTGTATGTCCCGCCTGTTGGACCGGCTTCAGCCGGCCACGCGGCAATGTCGAACCGCCGGCTGAAGCCGGTACAACATACGGATGCCACCCGTCCACTGTCCTCTGTCTTCCGTCCTCCGCACTCTGCCTTCTGTCCTCCGCACTCTGCCTTCTGTCCTCCGTCCTCTGGTCTCCGTGTCCTCTGTGCCTCTGCGGCAGAAAAGCCGATTGCCTATTGCCGATTGCTGTCTTCCGCCCTCCGTCCTCTGATCTCCGTCCTCCGTCCTCCGTCCGCTGGCCCCTACTCGTGGCGCAGCGCGGTGAGCGGGTCCAGCTGCGCGGCCTTCCAGGCCGGGTGCGTGCCGAACGTGATGCCCGTGACCACCGAGACCAGCAGCGCGACGACCAGCGACTCCGAGGTCACCACCGCCGTGAGCCCCGTCTCGCCGCCCATGCGCGAGACCATCTCGGCCACGGACGCCGTGGCGATGCCCAGTCCCGCGCCCAAGGCCCCGCCGATCGAGGTCAGCAGCACCGACTCCGCCAGAAACTGCCAGAGGATGTCGCGCTTGCGCGCGCCCAGGGCGCGGCGCACGCCGATCTCGCGCGTCCGCTCGAAGATGTTCGCCAGCATGATGTTCATGATGCCGATGCCGCCCACCAGCAGGGAGATCGCGGCGATCGAGGTCATCACGACCGTGAAGATGCGCTGCGTCTTGCGCGTGCTCAGCAGCAGCTCGTACGGCACCTGCACCTCGTAATCGACCTGCGAATGCACGGACTTCAGATAATTGCGCAAACGGCCGGCCGTGCCCGGGATCGCATCGATGTCTTTGGCCGCCACGTAGAGGAAATCGTAATCCACCTGTTCCGCTGTCCCGCGCCCCATCCGGAAGGTGATGCCGCCCCACAGCGAGCGCGCCGTCTCGAGCGGCATGCACACGATGTTGTTCAGCTCGTACTGCCCCGCCAGCCGACCCGCGCCCGGGCTCTCCATCAGGCCGACCACCCGAAACGAAACATTGCCGATAACGACCGTCCCGCCGAGCGGGTCCTGATGGCCGAACAGCCGGCGCGCCGCCTTCACGCCCACCACGCACACGGGATCGAGCACCTGGCCGTCGCTCGGCTTCAGAAAGCGGCTGCGCCGGTCCACGAGGCGGCAGCGCGTCGCCGCCATGAACTCCGGGATGGTCGCCACCGCCGCGATGTCGGTCGACTGCTGCCCCTGGTAGATGTCGCGGCGGGCATCCATCACCGGCACCAGCAGCCGCACGTTCTCGAACACCTTGCGGATATGGTCGAAGTCCGCCTGCGTGATCCCGTAGCGCTGCGTGTAGGAGCGCGCGGACTGCTGGACATTGCCCTCGGCCGGCTTGACCGAACGCACGATGATGTTGTCCACGCCCTGCGACTCGATCTGGCGGAGCGCCTCCCGGCGGCCGCCCTCGCCGATCGCCAGCATCGCGACGACCGCCGCGATGCCCAGCACGATGCCGAGCGTGGCGAGCAGGGAGCGGATCAGGTGCCGCGTCAGGCTCGCGTAGACGGTGATCGCCATTTCAAGGGGGCTCATGACTCCTTGGCCCTCCCGTCATGGATCGTCACGGTCTGCGTGGCGTACTTCCGGTAGACCGGGTTGTGCGTCACCATGATGATGGTCTTGCCCGCGCGGTGCAGCTCCTGGAAAATCTCCAGCACCTCCTGCCCGGTCTTCTCGTCCAGATTGCCGGTCGGCTCGTCCGCGAGGATCACCGGCGGGTCGTTCGCCAGCGCCCGCGCGATGGCCACGCGCTGGCACTGCCCGCCCGAGAGCTGTCCGGGCCGCGACGTGTAGCGTCCGGCCAGCCCGAGCTGGTCCAGCAGCTCCTTGGCGCGCTTGCGCATGTGCGAACGGTGCAGGCCGGCGTACTGCATGGGCACGCAGACGTTCTCCTGGATCGTCAGGTGCGACAGCAGATTGAAGGACTGGAAGACCATGCCGATGGTGCGGCAGCGCACCGCCGAGGTGGCGTCATCGCTCAAGCCCGACACCGGCCGGCCCTCCAGCCGGTACACCCCCGCGGTCGGCCGCATCAGCAGCCCGAACAGGTTGAGCAGCGTCGACTTGCCGGAGCCGGACGGCCCCATGACAGTCAGGAACGCGCCGTGCCGCACGGTCAGGTCGGTCGGCCGCAGCGCATAGATCTGCGCGCCGCCCGCCTCGTAGGTCTTGGCGAGCCCCTGCAGCTCAATCAGCGGCGGCCGCGTGAACTGGGTGTCCGGCACGATCATGGGCGCCCGCCTTCACAGCTCTTCGTGTTCGCTGCTGACCACGAGGTCCTCTTCCGTGAAGAGGTTGAGGTAGTACACCGTCGCGTTTTCGGGAATGTCCGCGGTGACCGTGCCCGCGCAGGAGTCCGACGTCACGGGGAGCGCTTCCCACTTGCGCTCTTTCCACGCGCCCTTGTCGGCCGTGTAGTTGAGTTCGGCGCGGACCACCGTGCACGGCCCGCTGCCGAAGGTCGCCGTCACCTGGCGGCCCTCGCGCTTGACCGAGGTGAACTCGGGCAGCGCCTTGCCGCCGCGCGCGAAATGCTCGGCAAAGGCGTAGATCTCTTTCGGGTTCTCGCCCGGGGCGCCGTGCCCGTGGGGCATGCGCAGCCGCACGCACAGGGCATACGGCGTCTTCAGCATGTGGTAGCTCTTCTGCAGCGAATCCATGGGGTAGGCGAAATCGTTGCTGCCGTCCACCCACAGGAAGGGCATCTTCGCCTGCGCCAGATAGGCCGAGGGGTCCCACAGCCCCAGCCACCGCTTGGCGCGCTCCGCGCCCATGGCCGTAAAGTTCCCGAGCCAGGCCGAGTTGTCGCCGAGGAAGCCGCAGCCGTACACCGGCACGGCGAAGGCGAAGCGGTCGTCCACCGAGGCCGCGATGCAGGTCAGGTAGCCGCCCCACGAAATGCCGGTGATGCCCACGCGGTCGGGGTCGACCCCGGGCAGCGAGCGCAGGAGCGAGTGGCCGCGCAGCACCGCCGCGACCGCGTGATAGGTCCACTGGTCCGTCACGGGGTCGCCCGCCTTGTCGAAACCGCCCCAGCCCGCCGGCCCGGCCCACGCGTGGCGCACGTGGCCCTTCTGCTCCTGGCCGTAAGCGTTGCCGCTGACCGCCCCGCAGGTGTCCATGGAGATCGCGGCATACCCCCGGCTGTTCCACAGCTTGACCCACCGGATGAAAGCCGACCCGCCGCCGCCGTGAACCAGCACCATGGCCGGCACCTTTTTACCGGGCGCCGCCTCCGGCAGCCCGTAATAGGCGAACACGCGCGTGGGCTTGCCCTGATACGGCACGCCCTCGTAGAAGACCGCCTTCACGCCGTTGGTCGCGTATTCCGGCGCGTCAAACACCTGCGGGACTTTGAACAGCGCCTCGCGGTCCCACGGGCCCGCCTGCTGCGCCAGCACCCGCACCGCCGCCGCGCAAACCATGCCGGCCAACATAACCCCGTATCGCTTCATACCCGGTCTCCTTGAGCGTTGAGAGTTGAACGTTCAACGTTGAGCGTTCTCTTCCTCCCACGCGAGTTCGTCCCCCACCCGGATCCCGCTCAGATCCAATCCGCCCGTCTCGGACTCCAGCACGCGCGCGGCGCGCCAGCCGCCCCACACCATCAGCCGTCCCGGGCGGACATCCCGGCGGAGGCGCACGACGCGCCAGGCGCGGTCGAGGAACACCGTGTCGATCGCGAACCGCATGCCGACCGTATGGATGGAGCCGCACCGCTCGATCAGCAGCGCGGCCCCGGAGCCCAGCGACGGCCGCCCCAGCAGCCCGCGCAGCCGGTCGGCGAAACTCTCGGCGCGCTCGGCCTTCTCAACCCACACCGCGCCGCCGTGAATGATGCGCCCTTGCCTCATCGCGAGTCCCGATCTTCCCGTTTTCCAGCTTCCGCTATTCCATGTTCCGCTTCATCGAGCTGCCCTGAGGCGGAAGGAGCGCGGGCCACGGCGGATGCCCCTCGCGCACGCGGTTCAAGTCCGCCACCAGCAGCTTCCAGTCGCGGTGCCGGTGGTTCAGGTCTTTCGCCAGCATCTTCTCCAGCAGCAGCGCGAGGGCGTTGCCCGCATGCGGCGCGAAATCGCGGACGTCCGGCGCCTGCGACGCATCCACGTGGCAATGGATCATCTCGTCATCGGTCTTGCCCTGAAAGAGCATGTGGCCCGTGACCATGTGGTACATCGTGGCGCCCAGCTCGTAGATGTCCGAACGGCAGTCGAGCTTCTCGCTGCCGTAAACCTGCTCCGGCGACATGTAGGCCGGCGTGCCCAGGATCTCGTCGGCGTCGCCCTTGTGCTCGCCTTTGACCAGCGTGACCGAACGGCAGAGCCCGAGATCGGTGACCTTCAGCGTGCCGTCGCAATCCACCATGATGTTGTCGGGCTTGATGTCGCAGTGGACCATCTGGTAGTGCGACCAGGCGTAATCCATCGCGACCGCCACGCTCTCGGCGACGGTCAGCGTGTCCTCCACGCTGATGTGCCCCTTGCGGCGCAGCAGGTCGCCCATGGTGTAGCCGTCGACCAGCTCCATCACGAAGTAATAGACGCCGTCCGAGAAGTTCGCGTCGTAAACCTGCACGATCCCCGGATGCTTCAGCTGCGCCGCGGAGCGCGCCTCCATGCGGAAGCGCTTGATGTCCTCCGGATCCGTCGAAAAGGAAGAGGACAGGATCTTGATGGCCACGTAGCGGTCCAGCGAAATCTGCCGCGCTTTCCAGACGGACGCCATGCCGCCGCGGCCGAGCAGCCCCATCACCTCGAAATTAGGCAACATAAACGCAGGAAGCTCACTCATCTCGCCAGCGCCCCTTCCCCTCGGCACGTCGTGCACAACATCATGGTTTCCCCTTTGCATTCCGGGCACGGGCTGCCCTTCATCTCGCCCGTTCCCTTACACTTCGAACAGCCCATCAAACCGGTTCCCGTGCACCGCGTGCACCTGGGCGCCAACCCGCTGCCGGCGCACGTCTTGCAGGCCACGCTCCCGTGCCCCTTGCAGGTCTCGCAGAGGACCTCCGCCAGCCCCTCGCACCGCGGGCATTTCTTGAGCGCCTCCTCGTTCAGGCGCTTGGACTGGCGCGCGCTGGCCGCATGCGTCTCTTTGACCACGCCGTTCGAGCACCCCGGATAGGTGCATTTCACCCAGCTCGAGCCCTTGCAAACCGTACAGGTCTGGCGGCCCGTCAGCTGGCACGCCGCGCACGGCACCGGCATGCCCGTCATCACCAGCGCCCGCTGCCGGTTGGTCAGCAGGCTCTCCAACGCCGCCGGCGCCAGCGCGCGGCCGACCTTGACATCGCCCTTCAGCATCTGCCGCCGCTCGAACTCCTGCCGCCCCTGCAGGATCAGCATCTTCACCTTGCTCACGTCGCGGAAGCCGGCGAAACTGCCCACGCCCTTGCAGGCCGGACACGCCACGCCTTCCACAGCCTTGATGCCCTGCGAGACGGCCACCTTGCTCATGTCGAGCTGGTACTTGCCCGAGCCGCCGCACTTCTTGCAGGTCACCTGCCCGCGCAGCAGCGCCTGCATCACGCGTTCGTTCCCGCCCAGGATCGCCTCGCCGACGCTCGCCGGAAACTTTCCGGCCGGCACCAGCCGCATCAGCGCCAGCGCGTTCTGGTAATAGCTGAGCGCCGTCTCGGGGTGCTCCTTCTCGAGCTCGCGCGCCTGGCGGACGCTCTCCTGCACCACGGCCGCGGCGGACCGCTCCACTTCCGCCGCCTTGTCCGGCGCCGGCGCCGCGGGCTTCGCCGGCGGCTCGCCCGCCTTCGGCTTGGGCAGCGCCGCGGCACAGTGCGAACACACCGACTCGCCGGGCTTGGCCTCGCGCCCGCAGGCCTTGCAGACGACCAGCCCCTGCGCCCAAAGCGCCGCCGCCGCCGCGAGCGCCAACGCCGCCGTCACCATCCACCGCTTGCTCATATCCGCCGCCCCCCTTCGGTCAACGCCTCGTCCGACTCCTGCGCCTTGTACTCGCGCAACTTCCGGTGCAGCGTCCGCCGGCTGATCCCCAGCTCGTCGGCCGCGCGCGTGCGGTTATCGCCGTTCTTCTCCAGGACCGCCATGATCTTGCGGCGCTCGGTGTCCGCCAGCGAGCCGGTCGTCAGCAGCGGGCCGCGCAGGCCGGCCCCGGCGTGGCTCTTGACCGCGTCGCGGATGTTGGCGGGCACGTCGCGCGCCGAGAGCCGCTCCGCCCGCGACAGCACCACCATCTTCTCGATCGTGTTGCGCAGCTCGCGCACGTTGCCCGGCCACGCGTAGGCGGTCAGCAGGTGGACCGCGTCCGGCGTCAGCCCCTCGATGCGCTTGTTGTTTTTCGCACTGTATTCTTTCAGAAAACGGTCGGCAAGCAAAGGGATATCACCCACCCGCTCCGCCAGCGGCGGCAAGATAATGTCGACCACGTTGAGGCGGAAGAACAGGTCCTCGCGGAACTTGCCCTGCTCCACGTAGTCCCGCAGGTCGCGGTTCGTGGCGGCGATCACGCGGATGTCCGTGCCGATCGTCTCCTCGCCGCCCACGCGCTCGAAGGTGTGCTCCTCCAGCACGCGCAGCAGCTTCACCTGGATCGAGGGGTCGATCTCCGAAACCTCGTCGAGAAAAAGTGTGCCGCCGTCCGCCATCTCGAAGCGGCCCCTGCGCAGCACCGTGGCCCCGGTGAACGAGCCCTTCTCGTGGCCGAACAGCTCGCTCTCCAGCAGCGTCGGCGAGAGCGCCGCGCAGTGCACGGCCACAAACGGGCCCTTCGCGCGCGTGCTCAGGCGGTGGATCGCCTGCGCCACCAGCTCCTTGCCCGTGCCGCTCGGCCCCTGGATCAGCACCGCCGCCTGCGTGGGCGCGGTCTGCTGGATGATCTCGTACACCTGCTGCATGGCCGACGAGTCGCCGATGATGTTCTCCATGCCGAACTTCTCGTTGAGCTGGCTCTCGAGCGTCTCGACCTTCTTCTCGAGGTCGCGCGACTTGAGCGCCCGCGCCACCAGCATGTCGAGGTGGTCGAGATTGATCGGCTTGGTCAGAAAGTCGTAGGCGCCCTGCTTCATCGCCTCCACGGCGGTCTCCACGGAGCCGTACGCCGTCAGCAGGATGCAGACCGTGTGCGGATGCTGCGCGCTCACGCGCCGCAGCAGCGACAGGCCGTCCGTGCCCGGCATCCGCAGGTCCGAGAGCATCACGTCCACCGCCGGCTCCTCCGCCAGGACCGCCAGCGCGGCGTCGGCGCTCTCCGCGGTCCGCACGTCATAGTGCTTCTGCAGCGCGCGCTGCAGCCCGTCGCGCGTGTTCTTGTCGTCGTCCACGATCAGTATGAGCGGCTTGTCTGGCATGTCACGTCCCCGTTTTAAGCATCCGCACCCGGCGTTCGGAGCGCGGCAGGCGGATCTTGAAACAGGTCCCCTCCTCCAGCTTGCTCGTCAGCTCGATCTCTCCGCCGTGCTCCTCAATGATCCGTTGCACAATCATCAGCCCCAGGCCGTTGCCGTTGTCCTTGGTGGTGTGGTACGGCTCGAACACGCGGCTGAGCTCGTCCGCCGCAATGCCCTTGCCCGTGTCGATGAAGGAGATGTCCACGTACACGTCGCCCACGCCGAACACCACCTTCAGGGCGCCGCCGTCCGGCATCGCCTCCAGCGCGTTCTTGATGAGGTTGAAGAACACCTGCTTGATCTGCGCCCGGTCGAGGTGCACCGTGGGCACCTCCCCCGGGATGTCCACCGACACCGCGATGCGGCGGTTCTCGAACTCGGTCTTCAGCAGCTTCAGCGTCTCCTGCAGCACCTCGGTGGGCCGCTCCGGCAGCAGCACCGGCTTGGTGGGCCGGATCGCCCGCAGGAACTGCGTGATGATCGTGTCCAGCCGCTCCACCTCCGTGCGCGCCACGCCCGCCAGGTCCTCGAGCGGCTCGCGCGTGCCGTCGGGCAGCTCGCGCAGCGCGCGCGACAGCAGCTGCAGATGGATGTTCAGCGCGTTCAGCGGGTTGCCGATCTCGTGCGCCACGCCGGCGGCCAGCAGCTTCACCGCGTTGGAGCGCTCGCTCTCCAGCGCCGAGGCCTCCTGCTTGCGGTCGCGCGTCACGTCGCGCAGGATCACCAGCACGCCCTTCTCCGCCAGGCCCGGCTCGTCCAGGGGCGCGGCGTACACGCTGATGAAGCGGTGCTCGGGATAGGAGATCTCGATCTCGCGCGTGACCATGCGCGCCCAGCCGCTGTCGGTCGCCGGCATGTCCAGCAGGTGCTCCCAGTCCCACTCGCGCAGGAAGCGCAGGATCGAGCGGCCCTTGGTCCGCGCGAAATCGAACCCCGCCAGCTTCTCCGCCGCGCGGTTCGCGTAGAGCAGCCGCCCCTCGTTGTCGATCACCAGCACCCCCTCCTGGATCGTCTGGAAAATCGTCTCGAGAAAGCCGCGCTCCCGCGCCAGGCGCAACATCTGCGCCTGGAGACTTTCGGGGCCGAGCTTGTCGATGCGCGCCACCAATCTGTCGAAAAACCCGGAGGCCATGGGTGTCACACCTCTTCACAGTGTCAATTTGACCCACATTATAGGCGCTGGGACAACGGCGGGCAAGCGCAAAGCGTCGCGCGGGAAACGAGGGTGAGAACCCCTGCCGCCAACCTTCGGCGCGTCAAGGCTTCCCGCACTAAAATGGGAGGTCACCGTTTTTGGGGTTGCGCGCCACCGCCCGACAAGGCAAAATGGTTGTCCTTTTCAGGGAGATGAGCGACGCATGTACCGGTTTGTAAAAATGGGGCTCACGTGGGCGGCCGCGGGGCTGCTCGTCCTCGCCCGCGCGCAGGCGGGGAGCGACGCGCCCACCGCCGAGGCGCTCTGCCACGACTGGTTCGGCCCGGCGGCGCAAACCAGCCGCCTGCCGCTCGCCGACCCCGAGGCCGTGGTCAGCGAGGTGACGCTCGCCGGACGCCCCGCCGGCTGGCTCTTCCGGACCGACCAGATGCCGCCCGTGTGCAAAGGCAAGCGCGGCCAGATCGCCGTGCTCGTCGCCATCGGCACCGACGCCCGCATCAAAGGCCTGACCGTGCTCGCCAGCAAAGAGGACCCCCCCTATTTCAAACGGCTCAAAGACACCTTCTATCAGCAGTTCCGCAACCGGCCCGTCGGCGACGGCGCGGTCAAGCTCGATGCCGTCACCCGGGCGACCCTCTCCTCGCGCGCCATCATCCGCGACGTCATGGAGGGCTCCCAGCGCGTCATCGCCCTGCCCGAGGTCGCCGCCAAACTCAGCGCCGCTCATAAAGGCGGTTGACCCGGACGCCGCTCATGCTCCATACTTTATCGCCTAACTGATTCCTAAGGAACTTATGACGCTTACAGGTACATTCACCGCCTTGGTCACCCCGTTCAATGTCGACGGCAGCGTGGACTACGGCGCGCTGCGCAGCTTCGTCCAGTGGCAGATCGAGAACGGCGTGGAAGGCGTCGTTCCGGTCGGCACCACCGGCGAATCCCCCACGCTCGAAATCCATGAGCACATCAAGGTCATCACCACCGCCGTCGAGGCCGCCGCCGGGCGGGCCACCATCATCGCGGGCACCGGTGCCAACTCGACCGCCGAAGCCCTCGAGCTGACCACCGCCGTGCTCGGCGCCGGCGTGGACGCGACCCTGCAGGTGACCCCCTACTACAACAAGCCCAACGCCGAAGGGCTCTACCGCCACTTCGCGGCCGTGGCCGACCTCGGGCTGCCCGTCGTGCTCTACAACGTGCCCGGCCGCGCGGGCAAGGAGATCCCGCTCGACGTCGTGGTGCGGCTCGCCTCGCACCCCATGGTCGCCGCCATCAAGGAGGCCGGCGGCAGCGTGGACCGCGTCAGCGCCATCCGCGACGCCTGCGAGCTGCCGGTGCTCTCGGGCGACGACAGCCTGACGCTCCCCATGATCAGCGTCGGCGCGTGCGGCGTCATCAGCGTGGCCTCGAACGTGATCCCCAAGGAGATGTCCACGCTCGTGCGCCTGGCGCTCGCGAACGACCTGGCCGGCGCCCGCGAGCTGCACCGCGCCTACTACCCGCTCTTCCGCGACCTGTTCATCGACACCAACCCCATCCCGGTCAAGACCGCGCTGGCGCTCATGGGCCGCATCAACCCGGTTTACCGGCTGCCCCTGTGCGAGACCACGGACAAGGTCCGCGAGCAGATCTCCCGTACCCTCCACAGCCTCAACCTGATGTAAGGGCCACCCCTCACCCCTCCCACACCTCACCCCCTCCCACACCTCACCCCCTCCCACACTCTTATGAAAATCGCCATTCTCGGAGCCGCCGGCCGCATGGGCCAAAACCTGCTGCGCTGCGCCTGCAAACTCACCGGCTGCGAAATCGTCGCCGCGGTCGAACACCCGGACCATCCCGCCATCGGCGCGCAGGTGAAGGAGATCACCGGCATCCGCTCGGAATGCCTGTCCGACGCGCTGAGCTTCACGGACGACTGGCCGGAGGACGCGGAGGCGGTCATCGACTTCACCTTCCACACCAGCGTCGTCGGCAACCTCGAGAACGCCGTGTCCAACAGCCAGGCCTACGTGCTGGGCACCACCGGCCTCACGGACGAGGAAAAGCAGGCCGTCCACGCCGCGGCGGCGCAGATCCCCGTCGTCTGGGCCCCCAACATGAGCCTGGGCGTGAACCTCCTGCTCGAGCTCGTGCGCCGCTCCGCCGCCATCCTCGGCCCGGAGTACGACGCCGAGATCGTCGAGATGCACCACCGCCTCAAGAAGGACGCCCCCAGCGGCACCGCGCTCGGCCTCGCCGAAGCGCTGGCCGAGGGCCGCGGCGTGAAGCTGGACGAGGTCGCGTGCTACGGACGCGAAGGCATCACCGGCGAGCGCCCGGTCGGCGAGATCGGCATCCACGCCCTGCGCGGCGGCTCGGTCGTCGGCGACCACACCGTCATGTTCGTCTCCGACGAGGAGCGCATCGAGATCACGCACAAGGCCAACAGCCGCGACGCCTTCGCCTCCGGCGCCCTGCGCGCCTCGCTCTGGCTCGCGGGCCGCAAGCCCGGCCTCTACACCATGCGCCACGTGCTCGGCTTCGAGCCGGCGTGACGCGCCTCAGCCGCCCGGCGCACCCGGCCGGGCATGAATGGCGCTAAGTTAAGGAATTCCCTCTCCTATTCTTAATCGTAATCTTAATCTCTCCGAAAAACGGATTAGGATTAAGAGCAGGAGTACGATTAAGACTGAAGTCTCAGCCACGAGGGTGCCTGCCCATGCCGACGCCACAGACGCACGAAGTCATTCTCTCGCTCGGCAGCAACCAGGGCGACCGGCTCGCCTGGCTCAAGCGCGCGGGCCTGGAGCTGCTCTCCCTGCCCGGGACGCGCTGCGTCGCGTTCTCGCCGGTGTACGAGACCGACCCGGTCGGCGTTCCCGCCGAGTTCGTTGACACCCTTTTCCTCAACTGCGTCGTCATCGTGGAGACCGGCCTCGCGCCCGAGGCCTTCTCCGCCGCGGTCCACGCCGCCGAGGACCGGCTCGGCCGCACGCGCGGCGGCGCCCCGAACCTGCCGCGCACCATCGACATCGACATCGTCGCCTTCGGTGACCTGCGCTGCGAGACGCCCGCGCTCACGCTGCCGCACCCCCGCGCCCGCGCGCGCCGCTTCGTGCTCCAGCCGCTTGCCGACCTGCGCCCCGGCTTCGTCTTCCCCGGCGACACGCTCACCGCCACCGAGCTGCTGCGCGCCCTGCCTCCCGCGCCCGGCGTCCGCCGCGTGTGCGATTGAGTGCGGCACAGGCTTGTCAGATGTGCTCTTGTGTGCTACTTTTTAGCCCGTTTCCAAGGCCAGCATAGCTCAGTTGGTAGAGCACTTGATTTGTAATCTTGAAAATGCCGTTTTTATTGGTGTTTTTTGATATTTTAGGGGGGACAAAGCCCTCTTTTTTCCCTAATTTACGTCCCAATTCCGTCCCAAAAACGGCGTCCCAAAACCGTCCCAAACTCACCGCATTTTTTAGCGCATTGGACAGTGATTTCACGCGCTCCTGACCGCTCTGCCAGCAAGCCCAAATCCGGCGCACCGCCTTTGCGCCCGGGCGTGGGGCACGCCTCGCTGGAGGTGACGGCGCGTACTACCACGCCAGCGAGAAGACGCTGCAGGAGACCGCCGCGGCGCTGCCGGAGATCGGCAAGGGCAACAGCCTGCCCGCGGCAGGGGCGAAGCTGGAGGCCGCTCTGGCAGGGCTGGAAGGGTTGGGCAAGGAGGAGCTAAAAAAGGTCGGGGCGCGGGTGAAGGAGTTGATGGGAAAATAGCAGCGTAGCGGGTGTGGCCGGGGTAGCGGATTAGGATAGTAGCAGCGGGGGAAGAGCGAGGACGGAGGACGGAAGACAGAGGACGGCGAGATGAGGCGGGGAAGCGGAGAAGGTTGCAAGGTTCCAGGGTTCCATCGCGGTTTACGCTGAACAGTCAACGCCGTACGCTCGACGTTGAACATCGGGGGGAGAAAGAGGACGGAAGGGGGAGGACAGCGCGACAGGTGGGGAAGGTGAATGTCAGGGGGCAGAATTTGCATCAACCCTTTCGGATTCCGTTGCGAAGATTAAGCGTTCCGGCAATCCCCGGACGGCCGCAAGGAAAACGCGAAGCCTATCCGCTTCCGGACGGCAGGCCCGGCACGCCTGGTTTGCCGGTGCCGGCTTCGAGCGCTCGTCTGACGGCCTCCATCAGATCTGTGATGTTGAACGGCTTGTCGACGCAGGCGAACGCGCCGAGTTTGAGCGTTTCGGCGGCCGTTTCACTTGATGCATAGGCGGTGATCACTATGACCGGCATGCAAGGTTCGAGTGCCTTGACTGCGCGAAGCAGATGCATGCCGTCCATGTTCGGCATGCGCAGGTCGGTAATGATCAAATCGAACGCGCTGTGGTTGACACACTCGAGCGCCTTCAGTCCGTCCTCCGCAGAAAGGGTCTCGTGGCCGTCCCTCTTCAGAAGCATGCGGATCATGGTCCGGATTCCCGGGTCGTCATCGACTATCAAGATTTTTGCCATAGGTAATACCTGCTTCATCTGACATCTGACATGCCAGCACCCTATTCAGGGGTAGATAATAGCCGCAAATCAAGGAGACTCCACAACCTTCGGAGTCAGGAGCGCGTGGCGTGGGCGGCAAGATGAAACGCCATATCAAGTTTTACTATAGGCATTTAAGCGGCCTGTCTCTATGGGGTGAAACCCTTCCACGGGGTCGAGACCGGTGAAGGCCCTTCGAAGTAGGGTTACACCCTATGGCTCCGGAGCGTCCCAATCGGGTAAGCTGTCTATGCATGAAAAACAAGCCGCAAAATGGAGACAAGGAGCCCAAATGCCGGTTGTGAACATCATCGTTGTCTTGGTCGTGACGGGTTTTGGCCTGTGGGCGATCAACCGATTCATCCCGATGGCAAGACCGGTAAAGACAATCCTCAACGTTGTCGTTGTGGCCGTGCTCTGTCTGTGGTTGCTGCAGACGTTTGGCATCATCGACAACATCAAGAGCATCCGGGTCGGATAACACCCGAAGCACGGGTCAAAACGGAAAAAGTAGAGATCAAATGAAGAATCTTAAAGTTGCAATCTGTGTGGCGGCGTCTGTCATGGCGCTGTCATTCCTGACGGTCGGCTGCGACCGCGAGGTTTCTAAATCGACGACGAGCACGAGTGTAAGCAGCGACGGCACTGTCAAATCGAAGGAGACGACCGTTTCTCGGTCTCCTGACGGCACCGTGACCAAAACCCAAGAGACCACGACCTCCGTGCCCAAAAACAAGTAAGTATTCCACTGGAAAGCGAGATTGGCATGAAAATGGATAAAGTACAGGGTAACAGAGCCTCCAGGGGAAAAAGAGACAACGTGCAATTCGAGTTGTCCGCTGAACCGGGAAGCCAGGTGTATGTTGCCGGAACGTTCAACAACTGGAGCCCGACCGCGACCCCAGCGGCGTACCACCCGGAGAGCGGGCATTTCAGGACTTCTCTGCATCTTCCCAAAGGCAGATACGAATACAAGTTCGTAATGAATGGCATCTGGGTATCCGATCCGCATTGCGCGGAGTGGGCTCCGAACGAATTCGGATCTCTGAACAGTGTGATTCACGTTTAAGCGGGGCATAACAGAAAGGCACACTATGAATCTCTTATTAGCTTTTTCAGCATCATGGGGCTCCCATGGCATCTGGATCGGCAGCGGATCAGTCGGCGTTCTGCTTGTCATCGTTATCGTATTGCTCGTGCTTCGCCGTTAGGTGAAGCCATGTGGGGAAACACGTTTGCCGTCACTCCGATTGCTAACACAACAAAGAAGGATGGATCATCATGACCAAACTCGAAGTCAAGGGCGACTGGAACATCGCGAAGGGCAAGCTGAAACAGAAGTGGGCCAAGCTCACCGATGACGATCTTCAGTATGCAGAGGGCAAGCACGAAGAGCTGTTTGGCCGCATCCAGAAGCGCACCGGCGAAACCCGTGAAGCGGTCGAGAAAGCGGTCAAAGAGCTCTGCTCAGGTTTCGGCTGCGGTTGCAAAAAGGCCTAAAAAGGCAAGGACTTCCATTTCAGATTGAATCGTCTGGCGCCACGACTGTCCGATGGTTCCCCATTGTTTCGCATGGGGTTATCCCTGATGCGGAGACTGCCGACCCATCGGGCATTCGTCTGGGGCTTATCTGTGAACGGGAAGAAAGCGGGAGAAGCGCGTTTGTCGCGATAGGCGGGCTAAACGGAAAAGCAAGGTCAGGCGCGAGGTTGCGTCTTTGCATGCTTGCGAGACGGTATCCGAGCCGTGACGGTCGTGCCTTGCCCCGGAACGGATTCGACACTGAAGTTGCCGCCGACCATCTCCACCCGCTCTCTCATTCCAAGCATACCCAGCCGCCGGGTTGTCCCGACTTTCCACATGTGTTCCACATCGAAGGCTTTGCCGTCATCCGTGATGCGCATCAGAACGGCTCCAGGCATTTTTTCGATGCTCACTTCCGCCTTCATGGCCTGTGCGTGGCGGGCGACATTGGTCAGTGCCTCCTGCGCGACGCGGTAAAGGGCCGTGCGCTTGGCGTCGCTCAACCTCTCCATTCCCGCAAACGTCTTCAGCATTGACCGGACGCCGGTCGTTTCCGTGAATTGTTTCATGAACGCGTGCAGGGCGATCGCGAGGCCCAGATCGTCAAGCGCCGCCGGCCGCAATTCGCGGGCGAACCGGGACACGCTGTCGACCGACTTTTCGACAAGCCGTTGCGTGCGCGAGATCTGCTGGCGGAGGTCCTTTGTGTCGGCAGCTATGGCCTCCTGTTTCAAATTCGCCAGCCTGACCGTGATGCCCGTCAGCAGCTGTGCGATGACATCGTGAAGCTCGCGGCTGATTCGCTTCCGCTCCTCTTCCTGCACCGACAACATCCGCCGGGACAAAAGCCGCAGTTGTTCCGCCATAAGAGCGGAATGCCGCTCGCTTTTCATGAGGGTTTCCTCGACAACCATGCGCCGGGCGATTTCCTTCTGCAGCCGCCGGTTGGAGACCGCGAGATCGGACGTGCGGCGCTTCAGCGACTGGTTCGCGCGGTTCAAGTGGACGTTTGCCTCCAGCGCGCCGCGATGCGAACTTTCCAACGGCGTGATAGCCTCGGCAAAGAAGCGGCCCGCCCGCTTCAGTTCGCATGCCGGGACGGCCGGGAGAGGAACCGCCATGACCTGGGCGAGCAGGGCCTGTTCGTGAAAGGCTGCCAGGTCTAAAGTCTCCAGCCCAAGCGTCAGCGCCTGGCGTCCGACGCTGACAGCGGATTGCAGACTCGCGGACGGCCCCTGTTTCAGATATCGCCGCAACGCCGTCTGGTAACGCTGGGCCAACTCGCACGTTTTCTTGCGTTTTGTGACGGTGGTTTTTTTCATATTGGGGATATTCTCACGTATGGCCCCGCCATAGCAATGCCTATTCCGGGGTTTTCAAGTCTGAAAAAGTGGTGTCCGTTCATACCGCCAGATGTAAGGTAGACGGAAGGACTCTCCCCCTCTCAGGCACGCCCCACCGCTTTTGGGTCAGGCAGGAGACCGTCCGCATGTCAGCCATTTATTCCCGCATGAACTGAATCAGGTGATCGAGAATGTCGGCGGCCGGTTTTCCGTCGTGCCATCACATGGGTCGGCGCGTCCGGCCATACCGTTGGCGGCACATGCTTTTGACCGCGGAAGGGTTACACCCCATAGATCGGGTTCCTCCCGTCGGTTAACCTGTTCATGTGCGGGGGTTGCGTCTGACCTGCCGGAAGGGTGCGGTCCGCCTGTCTCTCGGAAGGAACGCGGACAGATCGCGGTGGACAGGCCGGCACGGGCGGCGATTCAAAGGAAGGTGACCGATATGTTCAAGGCAATGAAACTTTTATTACAAGACGCCCCTGTTTGGGCGACGGCCGGCAGTGATGCCTTGGTGACGGCTTCGCCGCTGACCTCGAGAGGCCGGGCGCGCATTCTCATCGCGGACGACAACACGGTTATACGTTATGGGGTGAAGCAATTGATTTCGCAGGAAACCGGGCTGGAGGTCGTCGGCGAAGCGCTCAACGGGGAAGACGCTGTCGCACTCGCCAGGTCGCTGCGGCCCGACATCGTGATCATGGATGTCAGGATGCCCCTGATGGACGGGATCGAGGCGACTTCTCTGATCACTGAGGAGTGGCCGGAGACCCTTGTGGTCGGGTTCTCGTCATCTTACGAACATAACATCAAGGCCAAGATGTTGAAGGCCGGTGCCGTCGACTTTCTCGAAAAAGGGGAATCCGGCACCCAGCTGGTAGCCATGCTGCACCGTTTATGGTCTGAGCGGGGCTGACTTCGGACAGATCGAGGCTGTTGATAAATCGGCTCCGGCGATTCAGCGGTAAAGTACCGCCAAAAGGCTTCTCGAGTCCGAAGGGTACAATCCGCTAAACGGGAACGTCACACAACGGTTTTGGTCCGCCTCCTGGTGGCCAGCAACAGCGTCAGTCCAGAAACGAGGAGGGCGGCAGAGGCGGGCTCCGGAACAGCAATGATGGTGTTGCCGTTGAGCGTGACAGAACCGTTGAGGGCGATGACCCGTCCGTTCACGGTGGCGCCGGCATTCAGGGTGTCGGAGGTGAGGGCGATGATGTTCCCGGAGAAATCAGTTCCTGCGCCGAGGGTGGCTGAGCTGCCGACTTGGAAAAAGACGTTGTCGTAGTTGGCCCCGTTTATCAACAGGACGGACGAGGCCGAGGCGGTCGTAAACGTACTTCCGACCTGGATGACGAAGCCCGGATTGATCAGACCTTGGCCGTCGAGGATGAGAATCCCTGTCAGTTGGGCGGATGTGCCGAATTTATAGGCACCCGGCGTCAGTGTGAGCCCGCCCAAGTCCTGGCCTGTCAGGTCCACGGCGCCCGCAAAGGCCAAGAGCGTGTTATAAGCGATCACCGCATCGCTTTGGGCCTGTACGGCAACGGCTCCGCCCGCGTAAATCGTTCCATTCACCAGTCCCGGGGGGAAACCCGTGATGGCACTTCCCGGGCTCACGCCGAGGTCGCCGGTGATGACGGTCGCTCCGGTGCTGGTCACCGTCGAGCCGCCCAGCACGCCGAAGTTCGCAGCCGTGCCCAAATTCACACTTGCGGCATCGGCTTCTGGCGCGCCGCAGAACACGGCTGCCGCGGTCAGCAGCGCGTAACGCACCGCGCGTTTCAGATCCATCCGTAAGGAGATTGCTTTTGACATATTGTCCATTTACAGCGGTTTTTCAGAAAGAGTAAAAAGGTTAAGTGAATGAAATTTCAGAGATTCCATCCGGAGGGGGACATCCCCAGGATCTCAGACCCTTCTAGCGGCCAGCATTTTCCATAGCCTCGCCGACGCTCTGGACGTCTCGGCCTGCGCCCCTGAACATATTGCACGAGGTGACTGAAACCATCACGGCCAGCAGCACCAGTGCCATGAACATTATTCTCATCATACAAGCTCCTTGGTTTGCAACAGTCCCATCATGGTAGTCCGCAAACCGGACTTGTGCTATGGGGTTCAACCCTACCCATGGCGTGGCTGACACGGTCAGCCGGTTTTTCAGACCTCGCGGGGGGGGGGCGGGAGTGGACCCAATGGACGGGGTGGCCGCCCCCTACCCTGCCTGCACGGCATTTTTTTTGAGGGATTTGGCGGCGGAGACGAGGCGGGGGAGGTCGGCCGGGGGGAGCGGATTGCCGGCGCTGAATTTGGTGACGTAGTCGGTGATCTGCTCGGCGCGGATGCGTCAGAACGACTCTTCCGCCAGAAGCCCCGTGCTGAATTCGGCACCGATCCAGCGCAAGACAAGCAGGTTGCGGATCGCTTCGGCAATGGCCTCTTTTTTCTCAGGCGAATTCCATGTCTTTTTCCATTTAAGGATATAGTCGAAAACGTCTTGCTCGGCGATGGAGGGTTTTTCTTTCTTCAATTCCCGGACGGCGAAGAAAACGGTTGCGACCTCTTCCGCCTGCTCCGTGTTCTTGATGCGGCAAAAGAGGTCAACGGTCTTGTCGATCTTCCTCTGGACGGTTTTCAGATAGTCGCGGTGGCCTTGGCGGTACGGCTCGTATTGGTCGCCGGTCTTCATGGCGATCATGCTGCCCATCTGCTGCTCGCGTGCGAGGCTGGCGTTGGCGAAGACGGTGAGCGCCTCTTTGATTTCCGGAGCGTAAGGGCCGTAAGCGCCCTGTCTGAAATGAAAACCGGTGTCGATGCCGAGCTCGGTCAGGGTGTAGCAGATCTTCTGGAACGTGACCCGTCCCACGGGGGCGGCGTAAGGCTGCTTTTCCAGCAGATGCAACACCTCCAGCAGGGCGACCCAGCCCTCTCGCATTTTCGCGTGGATCACGCCTTTGGTGTCGGGCGCGTCGGACAAAGAGCACTCTGCGGAAAGAAAGGCAGCCGTCAGTTCGTGCGGTGGGGTCCCGTACGGCGCGTAGATCTCGACGTCCAGATCGAGCTGTGACAACCGCTTGTACATGATCGGGCCGACCAGTTTCCATGAGAGGCCGCCGTTACCGCACCCGAGCGGGGGAAACGCTACGGACTTAACCCCCCACGCGCGATAGTTTTCGGCAAAAAGGTCTAGGCCTTTGACGACGTCTGATAGCAGCGACGGCGACCGCCAATGGCCCTTGGTCGGGAAATTGACGACCTGAGTACCCAGCAAATCCGAATAGATATAAGGGACGCCCGGCTTCACGGCGTGAGAATTACAGCGGTCGGCGTAGTCCTTGAACATGTCGGGGAAGCGCTTCTTAAAATCCAAGGCGATGCCCTTACCCATGACGCCCACACAGTTGACCGTGTTGACGAGGGCGTGTGCCTTGCTCGCAAAGATGTCCCCTATCAGAACTTTGACCATAACGCACCTCACCCGAAGAAAACGGCTTTGTTCACGACGGTCGGCAACTCCGGCCACAAACCGGCGACTTGGCTCTGCACCGATGTATCAAACACGTACGCGCCGGTGATGAACCGCGGCTCGACCACATTCGGCACCAGCACTTCCGCGCACTTGATGCTGCTGTGCTTCCAGTATTTGATCTGGTCGTCCGGATGTCTCCAATCGTCGGCAAAGATCATATCAAAATTCATGCCTTCTATGCCATCCTGCACGCGGTAAAAGCGAACGTATGCGCTGGCTGCGTTCTGATCCGTGAAAACGACGCCATTGAGGGTGAACACATCGGTGGTGATGCGCAGTACACAAAGGCCTTGGCGCTCGTCTTTGCGCTTGAACATCATGGGGTTGCGGGCGCAAAAATAGAGATTCGCGTAGTCGTGGAGCGCAAGACCGTTGGGAACAGTCACGGCTGCACGTTTGTCCTGAACTTCCTGCATGGACACGTCGGCATGCGGCAGCGCGGCGACGGCGTTGTGGGACAGGATGCCGTAAAGCCTGACATTCGCCAGGTTATTTATCGGCATGATGTTGTGCAATTCTGTCACGCGATGGGGCATGCGGCCTCCCTATCCCAACCGGTTAACGCTCATTATGCCTGCTCTCGTGCGGGCATCCAATCGATCACGGTCCCGCCGCTTGAGGCGTAGTACGGGCTGACGAGATAATTGTAGCCGTCTTCGAAGGTCACCCGGTAATCACCTACCCGGAAGTTCTTTTCCTCGTGCAGGTCAAACCTGAGATCGTCCAGACCGGGCACGGGGGTGAACGGGTACAGTTTCTTCAGGACCTCGGCCTTCTGGTCGTCGGGAATGATGTACTCTTCAACCGTGCCGCCCCCATCCAGCTGCAGCTTGCGCGTGGGGAAAGGCAGTTTCGCCTCGGCGTCCAGTCTTCTCATTGTTCCGGTCCTCCCTGTTGCATTGAAGAAGGGCAACCACAGAGGGTTACCCCTACATAGATTTGATTTTTTGAACGATCTCGTCGAAGCGGTTGTCGCTGGGCATGGCGAAGAGGCAGCGGCCGTGGCTGCGGGCGGCCCAGAGGTTGCCGATGTCACGTTTCTCTTGGGCGTCCGGAGCGTCGAGAAGATGACCGCCCTTGTATTCGACCACCAGGATACGGCCGTCTTCAAGCTGGCAAACGAAATCCGGGTAGAACCAGTCGGTCGAGGTCTGGAGCCGGAACGAGGTCGCACGCCGGGAAAGATTGCGCACCCAGAACCGGACGCCCGGCAGTTCCGAGTCGAGGAACTGGGCGCATTTGAACTCTTCGGTCAGCTCGCCCGCGGGCGTGGTCTCTTTCATTTCGCCGGGTCTGGCGCCGAAGTAGTGCTTGCGGAATTGGAAGGAGCCCTCGTACAACCAGCTCGGCTCGTACGCGATTTCCTTGAAGTTGACGACGTGCGCGTCGCTGACGGTGAGCCCGGAATCGAGGGCGAGGTAGTGCTGATAGGCGGCCTTGCGCTCGCTCTTGCGGTGCTCGTCGATACGCTCTTCAACGGTGTCGCGCAGGCGGAAGCGGTCGAAGACCAGCGGCCCGACGTCGGCGAGTCCGTGCCGGGCCACAAGGCCGTTGAGGACCTTGCGCAGAAAGACGGCGGACTCCGCAAAGGGGATGTCGTTGTGGTCGATCTGGCGGTCGAGCCAGGCGATCAGGTGCTCGGCTGTCCAGTCAGCGCCGCTGTTGGCACCCAGGGCCAGCGTCTGCTGATGCAGGCGCGTGACAAAGTCGGCGGGCTCCTCGTGCTCGCGGGCCACGTCGGTTGTGACCTCGCCCCGCGTGCCGACGTCCAGTTTGCCGGAGGCCAGCATCGGGCGACGGGCCGGATCGTAAACCGCGGAAAGCGCCGCGTCTTTCGACCCCAGCCGCCACGGGTGTTCAAGCAGGTGTGTGCGCTCGAACTCCTGCAGCAGGCCCGCTTCGATCACGCAGAGCAGCGGCACGCGGAAATCCAGCTGCAGCTGATAGGGCGAGAGCGCCCGCGGCTGCCCGCCTCCGCCGAGCGCCTTGTCGGCCTCGCGCACCAGTTCCACCAGCGCGGTGATCCGCGCCCGAGCCTCGGGGGTCTTGCCGCAACTGGCGACTTTCTCGGCCTCCTCGGCGTCGAGCGGGACAAGGACCGTGACGGCCCCCGTATCGGGCCGGATGCGCACCTTGCCGCACAGGGCGGCCTCCTGAACCTGGGCGACTGCGGCGTCTATCTCCTCGGGCTGCAGGCGCACGGTCTGCGGCTGTGCGCCCAAGGGCAGCATGCCCTGCGGCGCGGGCAGGATGATGCGCTCGGCCTCGGCCCTGGTGAAGCCGTTGCTCTCCAGCGCCTCGCGCAGCTCGTTCAGGACCTCGGGCAGCGAGTCGGAAACCGAGAGGGCGTAGGCGCAGTTCAGGTCGGGGTGGCTCTTGGGCCGCGCGTTGGGCAGGCGCAGGATGCGGCCGACGATCTGCTCGATGGCCGTGGCCGAACGGGTCTCCTTCAGGCTGCACAGCACGTAGGCGAAGGGACAGTCCCAACCCTCGCGCAGTTTCTGCACGGTGATGATGAAGCGGACCTTGCACTGGGGCGACGCGATGTCGCCCGCATCCTTCAGGTCGTCGTGTGAGCCGACCGAGATCTTGATCTCGTCCCGGCTGATGCCGAATTCGGTAACCAGCCGCTCGCGCAGCGGTTCGCACGCGTCCACGCGTTCCGCCTGGATCAGCATCACCGGCCGCAGGTACTCTCCCGTAAGCTGGGCCTCCGTCAGGGCGAGCTTCTCAAGGTCGGCACGCAGGCTCACCGCGTCGGCGAGCAGCTGGTCCTTCTGGCTGGGGTGGCGCGTGACCACGCGCAACGGCAGCTTCACCATGTCGGCGGCCTTGAGTTCGGCGGCGGAAACGTGGTGCAGGATGTTCGACGGTTGTTTGGAGCGCGCGGGCGTAGCGGTGAACTCCACGATGCAGGAGGGCATCACGTCGCCCAGCGCGGCGAACGAAAGGTCGGTGCGGGCGTTGTGCGCCTCGTCCACGATCACCACCGGACGCCGCAGGCGCAGCATGTTCACCAGTGAGGGAACCGGTTTGCCGTCCGGGCCTTTCAGCAGGTCGGCCTCGCGGCTGGCCGGCGCGTTCAGGAGGTGCTCCTGAAAAACGCCGTTCTGGCTGTAGACCTTGCGGCCGGTGGAGTCCTCCACGCGGAACGCCTGGATGGTCGAGACGATCACGACGGTCTGGCCGTCCACCGCGGCGCGCGGCAGGTTCAGCGCCTCCTCGATGGTGACGACCTCGATCGCGCCGCAGGCCATCTCAAGTGCGCGACGGTACGGGTGCCGCGCGTCGCGCAGGGCGTCGGCGGTCTGGTCGAGGATCGTGTTGCTGGGCACCAGCCAGAGCACAACCGCGCGGTCGGCGTGCAGCAGTTCGCTCATGGCGAGCCCGGCGGTGTGGCAGGCGAGCAGGGTCTTGCCGCCGCCGGTCGGCACGCGCAGGCAGACATAGGGCATGTCGCGGGCGAGGCCCGCCGCGTGGATCGGCAGGTACAGGCCGTTGCCGGTGCCGTTCTGTGCGCACACGTCGCGGAAGGCCTCGGCCGGGCTGCCGGTCTTGGAGCACAGCCGGAAGAACTCCCGCAGGGAGTCCAGGACCCGGTTCTGGTAGTCTTTGAGAGCGATCATTGGGTTTCCTTATGTTCAACTAAATGAGGACTGTACGAGAAATTTGAACTGTTCTAGTGTTTGGGCAGTTTTTGGATAACACACAAGAAAATAACCGTTGTCACATGAATTGGTAAAACCTCGCATAAAACCAGCGGCTATCCAATGAGTATCGTGATGCTCACTTACTATTGTGATTGCATTCTTATCCCCTAGGTCTAGTAATGCTTTCTCAATAGGTTCAAGAAGTCCAAGTATCGACATGGCTTTCTTAGCCTTATCGTCGTCGCCGATTATTAGAGGCTCATTCATCGGAATGGAGAAAGTATCAGACGCAAACGATATTTCAT
The DNA here is from genome assembly GCA_023269675.1 of Verrucomicrobiota bacterium. Lineage (GTDB taxonomy): Bacteria > Verrucomicrobiota > Kiritimatiellia > RFP12 > UBA1067 > JAHFSX01. The sequence continues at coordinate 32,819 of JAHFSX010000035.1, read as the reverse complement.
CTACTCTTTTTTTATTATCGCGCTGCGTTATGTAGATTTTCATCCAGCGGAAAAGCTGACCGGCAATGTTTTCGCCAGCGGCATAGCGGCCATCCGGAAGCATCACACATGAGCAACCCCGAGTGAGCAAAACAAGATTGTTGCCATCACGGGCCGCCAAACCAGCCGTGTTGAGTTCACTAACGAAAGCGTCTAGCTGCCATCCATTTTCTTCAAGGTACTTGACCTCACTTGGAACGGTGAGGTCAATTTTTTCCTCATGGCACAAACGATTTATGATTACGAACTGAGGCAGATCAAGAAACACTGGTTCCCATAGTGGACTTTCTGCTGGTTCTTTCAATTCAGTTTGCGAAGCCGGTGTGATTTGGTATTCCCACCCTTGTTGTTCTCCCTTAGTTACAAACTTTGCGGATATATAGCGGGCAAAAGAACTGAGCCACACATCCTCGTAAAAAACGGATGGACTAAGTTGATCCTGATAAACAAGGCGAGTCCAGATTATTTCAAGAAGTAGTTCTACTGGTTTACTCCCTTTTGAACAATAGAACGGCCAGCCGCCGTCGGCCTCAAGATGTGCACTGAAAGGCATCCCATTGCACTTAACGAGGCTGTAATCCCCGCAGATGATAAGATTTGGAAAACTTATAGGGCCGTACCCCATTGCCGAGCCCTTTGCATGCTGCTTTGTTAGATATTCAACAAATGAATCCCTAAAGTTGCTGTGAGACTTAAAGCCATTATAGCCGAGCAAAATACGGGCTGGTGTAATAAGTTCCGTCACGAGGGCGTGGTAGATCATCTGTATTTCAATCGGAAGTTTGTCAACGTCTTCGCTTTTTGGGAGAGGACGCCGAGTGATTGATTGAAATGCGTCCCGCAGTAGTACAGCTCGTTTAGATTTGGAGACCTCGAATTTCATAAATGAGTTGAGGTTCTGGAAACCACCCTCAATGTCAGCAGAATACAAGTTCTTCTTCACCTGTATAACAGCAACAACATCATCAATGCTGTATTTGAATTTATCAGTATAAGGTACTTGTTCCCCTTTTCCGGTAACAAGTAAACAGTCCAATTCCGCACTCTGAGTGCCATCCTTATCGACAATGAAGCCGGCAGTTACATTAAGATCCGACGAAGAGGGAAGGGCCTTGTTTAATAGCTCTTTGGTGAGGCCTTCATACATATCTCCAATTGTTGGTCGATGATCAACTTTCTGTTTCTGGAGTGCCTGGTTCTCTGCCTTAAGGAACCCTTCAAGCAATTGTGCAACAGTCTTGATCATTCGTTCCTCCGGTTCAATGAAGACGTCTACCTTCAAGCCTTCTAATTACGACACCTTGATCTCGTACGGCGTTTGGCGGACGGTGATATTGGCGGCTTGCAGGCGGTCGCGGCTCAAGAGGCAACCGGCGCAGTAGACCACCTTCGGGCCGTCGAACTCCGGCAGCTTGGCGAGGATCTGGCGCGTCAGCACGTTGCCGCCGTTGGCGCTCTCGTCGCCCAGGATGCCGTTGTAAAGCAGGTAGATGCCGACGCCGCGGCACGCGCCGAGGAACGGCGTGTTGAGCACCCGCGCGCGCGGCAGCGGCTCGCCGGTCTCTGAAAAATAGACGTGCCGGGCCAGTTCGGAAAATTTGACCGTCTCGCGGATCATGCCCGTCTTATCGAAGAGCGGCTCGCCCAGTTCGCAGAAACGGAAGCTGCCGCCGATACTATCAACGCTGCCACCCTTTGCGTTGACATAGCCTTCTGACGCTCGCCGTACACGTTCGGCGGTCACGTCGCGGGCGATCTTCGGTTCCATCTCCACAAGGATGAAACGGCGCAGCGGCTTGTCTTTGCTCTGCTCGTTCATTTTCAAAATTGCGTGGCCGGTTGTTCCGGAGCCCGCAAAGGAATCGAGAACGAGGTCACCGGGATTGGTCGCGATCTGGAATACGCGTTCCAGTAGTCTGGTCGGTTTTGGTGTGTCGAATGCGGTCTGCGTTTGGAAGAGCGCCTGAATTTCCTTCTTTGCTTCGTCCGTGTGGCCGACTTCCTCGTGAGGCCACCAAGTCCAAGGGACAAAGCCCTCTACTTCGTCGAGGTAGCGAATTGTGTTGGGTTGCGACTTGCCATCCTTCCCGAAGTAAATGCGATTTTCAGCAAGCAATTTCTTGAACTCGGTTTCAATTGTGGACCAGCAACGTCCTTCCGGCGGGTGGTGGACTGCTCCGGACGGGCTCGTGATTTCGTACATCTGGTTGGGTCGCCAACCTTGGGCCGTCATCGGGATTCCGCGCCATCTACCTTTCGGGTCGTTGTTCGGGTTTTTGTAGATCTTTGACTGTTCTTCGGTGAGAGGGATGCGGTTTCTGGTCTCTTTGAATTTCTCAGGATCCATCGCGTAAACAAGCAGGTACTCATGCACGTCTCCGATGGCCTCGCGGTTCTCTCGGGAATAGCGCTTTTGCCACACGTTACACGCTATGAATCGTTCACGCCCGAAAATCTCGTCCATCAGCGCCCGCAGCAATGAGATTTCCGAGTCGTCCATGGAGATCCAGATGGAGCCTTCGGGACTGAGAAAGTTTTTGAGCAGCGCGAGGCGCGGGTACATCATGCAGAGCCAGCGGTCGTGGCGGTCGAGGGTTTCGCCCTCCTTGCCGACGGTCTTGCCGAGCCAGTCCCGGATGACGGGGCTGTTGACGTTGTCGTTGTAGGCCCAGCCCTCGTTGCCGGTGTTGTAGGGCGGGTCGATGTAGATGCACTTGACCTGCCCGGCGTAGTAAGGGAGAAGGGCCTTGAGGGCTTCGAGGTTGTCGCCCTGGACGATCAGGTTGCCGCTGCCGGGGTCGCCACAGGCGAGGTCCGGCACGTCCTTGAGCAGGCGGAAGGGGACCCGCTGGTGGTGGTTGACGACGGCTTCTTTTCCGATCCAATTCAGTGTGGGCATAGCGCAAATTCCGGGTCGCGACGCGGGCGGCGGGCAACAAGACTCTGGCCACGGGCCGCGTTCAGTTTGGTATTGCCGGAGTTTAGCACTTTTGGCGAGTACGGGGCGAGGGGAAAAGGCGATTAGCCGGCATTCTAAATCGGTGATGATTGTTCTCGTCTTTTCAGATCAAAGCAACTTTTTTTGTTACGTTGAATCTCGGCCAAGCATGATCGGACCTGAAGTTTCCATTCCGGCCGTGAGTAATTCTTTTGAAACTGTTTCCGAATTTGCCAGTGAGTAAATCGATTCGGCTTTTTTTTGCTCAGTTCTTCCTAGTTGCCAAAAAGTATGTAGGCTACATTGCCATATTGAATATTTTCGAAGACCACCAATTCGTCTTCAAGAAGCGCACCGAAATAGCGCCGGAAGCCACTGTTTCCACAAATCAGATTCTTTGGATTGTGACCCGCAAAAAAATGAGGTTTGACGAGTCAGCCTTGTTTTTACCGTATGAGTGTGCAACAATTTTCATACGTTGTAAGGGAGAGAATGGAAAAAAAGATGTTTTCATGGCAATAAACGCGGGATCGTGTTCATGTTAAAAGACCGTATTATCGAGATCGGCGGAATGAAACGGGTGCTGCTGCCCGAGAGGTGCGCTGGACCGTCGGGGACACATTCCGTCAAGGAATTGTGCGCAATACTGGCGAGCGACCGGCACAGCCTGCTCGTTACCGGCGAGACCGGTACCGGCAAAGAGATGCTGGCCGACTGCGTCATGCATATGACCAAGCGTCCAAAAGGAAAATGCCAGCGGCTGAACTGCGCGGGCCTCGACAGCAACCTGGTGGGAAGCGAGCTGTTCGGACATAAACGGGGCGCATTCACCGGTGCGGAAAAAGACCGGGAAGGACTGCTGAAAGCTTGCGACGGCGGGGTCCTTTTTCTCGATGAGATCGGCTGGCTGTTGCCCGACCTACAAGCGCGGCTGTTGCGCTTCATGGAAACCGGAGAGATCCGGCCGATCGGGGCGGACAGGATCGAGCATCACGCTGACGTGCGGATCGTGGCGGCGACGAATAAGGATGTCGAGAAAGCCATGATTCATGACCTCCGGGCGAGGTTCGACTTCGAGGTGCGGCTGCCGCCTTTGAGGGAACGGGCCGGTGATATTCTGTGGTTCCTCTGCGAGCCGGGCTTTTTGGGGGCGCAGGAGGTTTTCAACGGGATCATGCTCCGCACGCTGGTCGGCATCCTGACGAACGAATGGCCGGGCAACATCCGGGAGTTGAAAAAGTACTGTCAGCGCAAAGTGATTCTGCACCCGACCATGGAGCATTGTTGTTACGATCAATATGTGCTGACTGACTGGAATGCCGGCAAACCAGGCGCTGTCGAGCAGGTGGCGGGTGTCGCCGGTCTGGCCTTGCAGATGCTCGAATCCTTCGGAGCGAATGTCAAAGGGGTTCTCGAGGACCCTAGCGTGAAGCGCGTATTAGAGCTCTTGATCGGTTTGTTCGCAGGCATGAAAGAGTCGCTCTGGGAATGCGAACACGCGTTCGTCCCAGTCATTCCGGTGGTCCGGCTGAAGAAGGCGCTCAATGGTGATCTGCCGGAGATGGGCGGTTTTGCCTTAGAACTGTCTATCGGGAACGCGTTCGAGTGCGTAGACCGCGAGTTGGATGATGCCATTGGGGTAAATTCGCTGCTTTCGCCATTTTCTGAGGAGAACACAGTCGACTTAGTGGGCTTCTTTGACTTCGTCTTGCGGCTTACCGATGCGGTAATCAGCAATAAGCCCAGTGCGCTGACGTGCACGGGTCTCGTGAACGACAGACTCGAAAAGGTGCCTGTAGGGCCCAGCAACGCTTTTTTAGAAGGGATCGGGAAGTCTGGTCCGGACGGCTTGCTGTTCGCGCTGCCGCCCCCGCCAGCAGAGGCAGGCGGGATTGAACGTGTGCTCGACGAACTCGGCATCCAAGATCCCGACCGCAGCATCGCCCTGTTGTGCGACAAGAGATTAAGCAACAAGGAGATCAGCGAGAAGGTGGGCCTTAAGCCGACGACCGTCGGGGAGCACCTGATGAAACTGCGCAGGAACAAAAGGTTAGAGGGCTTTTTGCCCAAGCAGGCCGCCGGGCGGAGGCCCAGCAAGCAACCGGATTAATTGACCGCCTTGTCCGTTCGATTTAGATAATCGACCGGCAAAATTTCTTTTCATTTCTCTTAAGCGTCCATCCCGCAACGGGTTGGGCGCTTTTTTCATGCCTTTTTTTAATCGAACGGAACACCGCTTGCGTTAGTGCAACCGTGTTCGGTCTCCATCGAAGGGCGGGGAACAGACTCTGGCGCGTTGGAGCTCCTGAAAAAGAAGTTGATAAAGAACGTATGGTAATGGAAGGCCAATAAGTTTCTGAAAACCGGGTGGTCGATGACAGGTGCGGCGCAGGCGGGCAACGCTACACTAGAAACCCGAAAAGGGCCCGCGGAAAGAGGTAAAGAATGACAAGCACCACGATGAAAACGGACCTGTCGCCAGCACGCCGACGTCTGGTTGAGAAGATGCAGAGACTCAACTTCGGCCGCATTGAGGGCCTGCACGTCCGCTCCGGCGAACCGGCGTTTGATCCACCGCCGCGCATCATCCGGAGCGTGAAACTCGGAGGCGACAACGGGCCGCGGCACGAGGCTACAAAAGATGATTTCATGATGAAAACCGCGGTGCGTGAGCTGTTCGACATCCTGAACCAGATTGGCGACGGCGTCGTCGAATGCATCGACGTGCGTCACGGTCTGCCGTGCGGCATGACTTACCAGGAGAACGCGGCCTGATGACGCGGGGGTAGGCTCCCCATTTTGTAATTGAACCGCGCTTGACAACTAACCGGCCACAAAGTGGAGGCGTTGTGGGTGCCGCAGATGCGGCCATCCTACAACGCCTCCGCTGTTTTAGTCGCCCGCTTCTGTCGGCATCCACACGACGCCTCCCGGCCAACGGGAGACGGAAATGGACACCCACACACAGAACGAACCCCTCACCCCCTACCTTACCGCGCTCATCGAATGCAAGGCGCGGCAGCTCGTCAGCAAGGCGGGTTACACACAGGACGATATCAAGGACATCGAGCAGGAGCTGATCAGGGATCTGCTCGAACGGTTGCCGAAGTTCGACCCGGCCAAGGCGTCGCTCAACACGTTCGCCGACCGCGTGGTCGGTCGCAGGATCTGCAATCTGCTGCGTGATCGGCAAGCGGCGATGCGCGACTGGCGGCGCGAGGCCTATTCGCTGGACGAAGAGATCGAGGCCGACGAGGGCTCGACGGTGCTGCATGAAATCAGCCAGGACGAGGTCGACCTGCGGACGGGCCGCTACGACCGGCCGGAAGCCGCGCGCGCGCATCTCCAGATGGATCTGGAGGAGGTGTTAGCCGGACTGCCGCCGGAACTGCGGCAGGTCGCCGGCATGCTGCGGACGCAGTCTGTCGCCGAGGTCGCGCGCGAGTTGGGCATTCCGCGGGGCACCTTCCGCGACAGATATCTGGCGCAGATCCGCGAAGTTTTCGCGGCGAAACGCCTAGACGATTATCTGAGGTGAACGCCGAACGTCGAACGCCCAACGCTGAAGCCGGAAAGGCGGCATGGATACGCATGCGGACGTTCACGGGCGGTAGGCGAGTTAAGTGGAGAAGGACGGAGGGCGGAGGGAGTTAATAACGCCCAACGCTCAACGTTGAAGTAGACTCCCCTGTCCTGCCGAGATGGTTTTAGGGGAAGGCGATGCGGTAGAAGCGGGCGGGTTTATTAGTCGAAGAAGGGTCGTTGAAGTAGAGCGAACCGGAGGTGCCGAGGGTGGCGTTTGTGATCGGCGTCCAAGTGCCGGACATGAGGTTCGTGGTGGCCTCGACTTTGACAGGGATGTTGGTGCTGCCGGCGATGTTGAAGCCGAAGCGGTTAGAAGAGAAGCCGAAGGCGGCGTCGCGTTGGACGGTCGGGTTCCAGAGGCGGGTCGGGCGGCCGGCGAGGATGGAGGGCCAGTTGCTGGCGAAGGTCGGGAGGTAGTAGAGCGTTGCGGGGGTAATTAGGAATGCGGATGAGACAAGATTAGTGGGCACATCGCCCGTAAAAAACACGCAGGCAAGTTTGGAGCAAGATCCAAACGCTCTATCGCCGATTGTTTTAACGTTGTCGGGAATGGTGACGGAGGTCAGGCCGTTACAGTCAAGGAACGCGCCGTCCCCGATGGTGGTGACGCCGGTACCGATGACCACATTCGTCAGACCGGAGCAGGAGGTGAATGCGGCGTTGCCGATTGAAGTGACGCTGGCGGGGATGGTGACGGAGGTCAGACCGGAACAGTTGTCGAACGCGCATTGACCGATGGTGGTGACGCCGGTGCCGATGACCAGTTTCGTCAGACCGGTGCATTTATAAAAAGCGGAGCCGCCGATGGCGGTGACGCCGGGTGAAATATTGACGGAGGTCAGACTGGAACAGTGAGAGAACGTGTAGTCGCCCATGTTGGTGACGCTACCGGGGATGGTGACGGAGGTCAGACCGGTACACCAGCTAAACGCAGCGCTACCAAGGGAGGTGACGTTGCTGCCGATGACCAGATTTATCAGACCGACGCAACCTAAGAACGCGGAATCCCCGATAGTGGTGACGCCGGTGCCGATGACCAGATTCGTCAGACTGCAGCAGTAGTAGAATGCCTCGTTACCGATGGAGTTGACGCTGCCGGGGATCGTGACGGAGGCCAGACTGTAGCAATCGGAGAATGCCGTTCCGCCGATGGAGGTCACGGAATCGGGGATGGTGACGGAGATCAGGTCTTTGCACCAGAAGAACGCGTTGCCGCCGATGGAGGCGACGGGACAGCCGCCCAAGGTGTTGGTGATAGACAGTGCGCCAGAGTAGGAAACGTTGAAACCGGTGATAGTGGCCTGGCCGTCGGTGACGATGTAGGTGTAGTCGCCTTCGGTATCGGCGCGGGAATTGAGTGTCGCAAAAGAGAGCGCGAGACAGAGGCTAAGAAGTGATGCGTGAAGGCAGGCGTTTAAGCGCATGGCGGGGCCTTTCATGGCGTAGCGTGGTAAGAAACCAAAACACCATAAATATACGGCAGACGGGAACAGGCGGTCAAAGGGAATATTTTTTGTGATCTGCATGCGAATCGTCGCTAATGGGGAGAAGGGGAACAACGGACAGAACGGGAAACACGGGCGGGACGCCCGTGCCACGGGGGGATAGATTGGGCCGACTCGCGACGCGCGACCAGCGACGCACGGGGAATAACCTAACCGCCCCTACCGTTCGGAAAATATATTTTTGCCTTTCTTCCGCCACTTCGCCCCGGCACCGGGTAAGTAATGTCCGGCGGCCGGGGCGTCCGGTCCGATGACAACAACGTGGAGAAGAAACATGAACGAGATTTTCTGTCTCAACATTCTCACGAGCGAGCCGGCCGACGCGTATCACGCGAAGGCGGACCGGTTCATGAGCAGCCATCAGCTCCTGGACTTCATGAAGTGCCCGTGGCTGCACCGCAAGAAGTCGGTGGGCCTGATCAAGGACGCGGATTCGACCAGTTACCTCGTGGGACGCGCCGCGCACGTCCGCATCCTCGAAGGCCGAGAGGCCTATGAGGCTGAGTTCGCCCTGGGCGGTCCGATCAACGAGAAGACCGGCAAGCCGTTCGGCGCGGGCACGAAGGTTTTTGCCGAGTGGGCCGAGGCCCAGGGCAAGCCCGTGCTCTCACAGGAGCAGGTCGAGTTGGTCGAGCAGATGGCGGCAGGCGTGGGGATGAACGATGAGGCGGTGGCGCTCTTACTCTTCGGACGCGCCGAAGGCGTGGTGCGTGCCGAGTACTGCGGCACCCCCTGCCAGATCCGAATCGACTGGTTGCATCCGCACCGGGGAATCGTGGATTTCAAGACCTGCGATGACCTGACGTGGTTCGAGGCCGACGCCCGGCGCTACGGGTATCACCGGCAAATGGCTTTCTACCGGGCCGTACTGACGCAGGCCATCGGGAACACGTCTGCCGATTGCGCGGAGCGCGGCGACGCGGCGGGAGCGCCGGTGCCCGTGCATCTGATCGCGGTCGAGAAAAAGGAGCCGTTCCGGTGCGGTGTCTGGCGCGTGAGCGACGAGACGCTCAGCCAGGCGCAACGCGAGAACGAGGCGGCGATCCGGCGATTGCTCGCCTGTCGGGAGAGCGGCGAGTGGCCGACGGGCTTTGAGGAAATCCGCGTGCTTGATGTGCCGTGATTCGAACGCTGAACATCGAACATCGAACTTCGAACGTCGAACAGAGCAATCGGCAATGTGGAGAGAGGACTGAGGACGGATAGGACAGATGGGACAAGTGGGAGAAGGGTCTCCCGCAAAGGCGCTAAGGCGCAAAGAAAAGGAGATGAGAGAAATGTCACTGCTAAAAGAGATTCATCACGGGCGGAGGCACACGCCGCCGCGGCTCTTGGTCTACGGGACCGAGGGCATCGGAAAATCGACGCTGGCGGCGGCAGCGCCTAAGCCGATCTTCATCCCAACCGAAGACGGACTCGACCAGATCGAGTGCGCCAGTTTCCCGCTGGCGATGCGGCTGGCGGATGTGGATGCGGCGCTGCGCACGCTGATCCAGGAGAAGCACGATTTCGGGACGGTGGTGATCGACTCGGCGGACTGGCTCGAGCGGCTCGTCTGGGACGCGCTGTGCGAACAGTACGGGGTCGGCAGCATCGAGAAGGTCGACGGCGGTTATGCCAAGGGTTACGTCCACGCGCTCACGCACTGGCGTCGGCTGCTGGGCGACCTCAACACGCTGCGCAACCAGCGCGGGATGTGCGTGATCCTGCTGGCGCATGCGCGGGTCGAGAAGTTCGAGGATCCCGAGGCCAGCGCGTACGACCGCTACTCGCCGCGCCTGCACAAGCACGTCATGGCTTTGCTGACCGAGTGGGCGGATGCGGTGCTCTTCGCCACCCGCAAGATCATCACGAAAACCGAAGAAGGCGGTTTCGGGCGCGAGCGCACCATCGCCGCCGGGCTCGGCAAAGACGGCGGCGAGCGCGTCCTGCGCACGGTCGGGAGCCCCGCCTGCGTGGCGAAGAACCGCTACGGCCTGCCCGCCGAACTGCCCCTCTCGTGGCCCGCGCTGATGCAGGCGCTGGCCGCAAGCCTACCCGCCGATGCGACGCAGGCGAATCCGATTTCCGCGTCCGGGACAGTCCCGGCGCGGGGAACCGAGTCCAAAACCACCAACACCAAGTAGGAGATTATCATGGCAAACCTGAACGGATTCAATGCAACCGAAGTCGAGCCCACCGGCAACTTCGAGCCGATTCCGGCCGGCAAGTACCCGGCGGCGATCACCGAGAGCGAAATGAAACCCACGAAGAACGGCGGCGGCAGCTACCTGCAGTTCACGTTCACGATCACCGACGGCGAGTACAAGAACCGCGTGCTGTGGGCGCGGCTCAACCTGAACAACCCGAACGCGACGGCGGTGAAGATCGCGATGTCGGAACTGTCCGCCATCTGCCACGCGGTGGGCGTGATGCAGCCCCGTGACAGCGTGGAGCTGCACAACCTCCCGCTTGTGATCGTCGTGAAGCTGCGGAAGCGCGAGGACACGGGTGAACTCACGAACGAGATCAAGGGCTACGAGCGGAAGGCGTCCACCGGGCAGGCGCAGACGGCGCCGCCGACGGACAACACGCCGCCGTGGCGGAGATGAGAAGGAGGACGGAGGGCGGAGGACGGAGGCCAGAAGTCAGAACACCGAACATCGAACGCTCAACGTTAAACGCTGAAGGGTGAGTACACCTGTGGAACTGAGACCCTACCAGAAAGAGGCTGTCGACGCCGTCTACGATCACTTGCGCAAGCGGGACGACCACCCTTGCGTGGTGATCCCGACGGCGGGCGGCAAGACGCCGGTGATGGCGACGATCTGCCGCGACGCGGTCCAGCAATGGGGCGGGCGGGTGCTGATCCTGGCGCACGTCAAGGAACTGCTCGAACAGGCGGTCGAGAAACTTCACGCGATGGCCCCGGATCTATGGAACCGAATCGGGGTCTATTCGGCGGGCATGAAGAGCCGCGACACAGAACACCCGATCATCGTCGCGGGCATTCAGAGCGTTTACCGCCGGGCGGCCGAACTGGGCAGCATCGACCTGATCCTGATCGACGAGGCGCACATGCTGCCGCCGGACGGCGAGGGCATGTACCGCACCTTTCTGGCCGAGGCCCGCGTGGTGAACCCCAACGTGCGGCTGGTGGGCCTGACGGCCACGCCCTACCGCATGAGCACGGGGTTGATCTGCGGGCCGGACAATCTCCTCAACCACGTCTGTTACGAGGTCGGAGTGCGCGAACTGATGGCGCAGGGCTACCTGTGTCCGCTCAAGACCAAGGCGGGGCGGCGCAAGGCCGACACGTCGGGGCTGCACCTCCGGGGCGGCGAGTTTGTGGCGGGCGAGGTCGAGGAGCTGATGGACGATGACGGGCTGGTGCGCTCGGCCTGCGGCGAGATCGTCGAGCACGCGCGGGACCGGCATTCGGTGCTGATCTTCGCCGCCGGTGTGCAGCACGCCCTGCACGTCCAGCGGGTGCTGGGCGAAACGGGGCTTGCGTGCGGGTTCGTCTGCGGCGACACGCCGCAGGCCGAACGCGCCGAAACCCTCAAGCGGTTCAAGGAGGGCGGGCTCCGGTGTCTCGTGAACGTCAACGTCCTGACCACGGGTTTCGACGCGCCGAACATCGACTGCGTGGCGCTGCTGCGGCCGACGAACTCGCCGGGGCTGTATTACCAGATGGTCGGCCGGGGCTTCCGGCTGGACCCGTCCAAGGAAAACTGCCTGGTGCTGGACTTCGGCGGCAACATCCTGCGGCACGGGCCGGTGGACGCGCTGGAGATCAAAGAGCGTTCGGGCGGCGGCGGGGAAGCGCCCGCCAAGGAGTGTCCGCAGTGCCGGGCGGTGATCCATGCCGCCTACAGCGTGTGCCCGGATTGCGGCTATGAATTTCCGCAGCCGAAGCGCGAGCCGCACGAGCGCGAGGCGTCCACGGCCAGCGTGCTTTCCGGCGAGGTCACGGAAACCGAGCACGAGGTCCATGCCGTTTACTACGGTGTTCACATCAAGCGCGATGCGCCCGAGGGGCATCCGCGCAGCATGCGGGTCGATTACCGGGTGGGGTTTCACGATTACAAAAGCGAATGGGTCTGCTTCGAACATAGCGGCTACGCGCGGGGAAAAGCCGAGGCCTGGTGGCGGGCCCGGTCGTGCGAGCCGTTTCCCGAGTCCTCCGAAGAGGCCGTCCGGATCTGCGAGGCGGGCGGCGTGGCCGAGCCGGTCTCCATCACCGTGCATTCGGTGTCGGGCGAGAAGTACGACCGCATCACGAATCACAAACTGGGGTTGATCCCGCCGCGCCTTGAGGCATGTGACCAGCGCGACGGCAACCTGCCGGAATACGGGGGAACGGAAGAAGATGAACTGCCCTTCTGACAAACACGGGAGCGGGACGCTCCACGGCGCGGCGGCGGGTTATCTGGCCGGCGGCCTGTGCGCGCTGCCAGCGATCCGGGCCGAGAAGCGCCCGTCGGTCGGCCAGTGGAAGCGCTACCGCGAACGGCTGCCCACCGGGGACGAGTTGCGAGCGTGGTTCGCGAACGGGCCGGACGCGGTCTGCATCGTCTGCGGTGCGGTCTCCGGTCACGCGGAGATCATCGATTTCGACGTCGGGGGCGAACTCTTCGACGCATGGGCCAAGCGCATCGCGCCCGAGTTGCTGGCCCGGCTGGCGGTCGAGACGACCCAGCGCGGCGGTCGGCACGTCTTCTACCGTTGCGAAGCGCCGGTCTGCGGCAACATGAAACTGGCCCAGCGCCGCGCGGGTGACAAGACCGTCACGCTGATCGAAACGCGCGGCGAAGGCGGGCTATTCCTTTGCGCGCCGACGGCTGGTTACGAGGTGGTGCAAGGCGACCTGGGGGCCCCGCCCGTGCTGACGGAAGCCGAGCGGAACACACTGCTGACGGCCGCCTGGGAGCTGAACGAGTATGTGCCGGAGCCGGTCGGAGAGTTGTGGAGCTCGGGAGGAGGACAGGCGGGGACGCCTGTCCCACGGGGCGCTGCAGAGGCCGAGCGGCCCGGCGATGATTTCAACCGGCGTGGTGACGTGCGTGCGACGCTTGAGAAAGCCGGATGGGCGCGGGTGCGCGAGGGCGAGAACGAGTACTGGCGGCGGCCCGGTAAGACCTCGGGCTGGTCAGCCACGCTGAAGGACCGGGTCTTCTACGTCTTCAGCGCCAACGCCGCGCCGTTCGAGGCCAACCGGGCCTATTCCCCTTTCTCGGTCTACACGCTGCTGGCGCACGACGGCGACTTCGAGCGGGCGGCCGGGGAACTGCGGCGCGAGGGATACGGCGAGGCGAGGCCCGCCGACAGCGGCGCGGACATTTCGGCCATCGTCGAGGCGTGCCGGCCGCCGGTGGCGGCGCGCGCTCCCGACGTGCCCGATCCCGGCCCGATGCCCGACAGTCTCTTGCGCATGCCGGGGTTTGTCGGCGAGGTCATGGACTACTGTCTGGCGACGGCCCCCTATCCTAACCCCGTCATGGCGTTCGCCGGGGCGCTCTCGCTCCAGGCGTTTCTGGCCGGGCGCAAGGTGCGCGATTCCGGCGACAATCGCACGAACCTCTATCTGCTCGGGCTGGCGCACTCGGCGGCGGGCAAGGACTGGCCGCGCAAGGTCAACACCCGCATCATGCATCAGGTCGGCCTGGCCAACTGCCTCGGCGAACGCTTCGCCAGCGGCGAAGGCATCCAGGACGCGCTCTTGCAGACGCCCGGCATGCTGTTTCAGACGGACGAGATCGACGGCATGCTCCAGTCCATCAACAAGGCCAAGGACGCGCGTTACGAGGCGGTCATGTCTACGCTGCTGACGATGTTTTCGTCGTCCAGCAGCGTGTTCCCCGTGCGCCGCAAGGCCGGCAAAGAGGCACCCGGGGTGATCAATCAGCCCAACCTGGTTGTTTTCGGCACGGCGATCCCGAACCACTATTACGAGGCGCTCTCCGAGCGGATGCTCACGAACGGATTTTTCGCCCGCATGATCATTCTGGAGGCCGGACCGCGCGGCACGGGGCAGGAGCCGGTGATAAGTGATTTGCCGCCGACCGTCTTGGCGACCGCCAAGTGGTGGGCGGACTTCCGGCCGGGCACGGGCAATCTGGAGAACTGGAACCCTGTGCCGGTCGTGATCGACCACACGGACGAAGCCAAGCGGCTGCTGATCGAGACCCGCGAGCGGGCCGAGGCCGAATACACCGCCGCCGAGGGCAAGGGCGATTCGGTCGGCACGACGGTCTGGGGGCGCGTGAGCGAGCAGGTGCGCAAGCTGGCGCTGTTGTACGCGGTCAGCGAGAACCGGCTCGCGCCGAGCATCGGGCTCGCGGCCGTCGAGTGGGCGTCGGCGTTCGTGATGCACCAGACGCGGCGGATGCTCTTCATGGCGGCGGGGCACGTCGCCGAGAACCCGTTCCACGCGGAATGCCTCAAGGCCGTGGAGAAGCTGCGCAACGCGCCGGGCAATGAGTTGCCGCACAGCGTGCTGCTCAAGCGCATGAAGATGGACACCAAGGCGTTTGCGGCGCTGATCGACACGCTCTGCGAGCAGGGTGACGTGGAGGTCTTTACCGGGTCCACACCCGGCCGAACCATGCGGGCTTACCGGCTGGCGTGTGGGGTGAAAGAAGCCGGTGAAACAAGTCCGGGGGGTGAAAGAAGTTGAGCGCGAACCCGACCATCTTTCACCTTCCTTCACCCTTCTTTCACCCCTTGGAGGTGAAAGAAGTTGGAGGCGTAAATTGCTCATATATAGAAAGAAACAACTTCTCTCTCTACATGTTTCACCCTTTCACCCCTACCCCCCCGCGCGATGCCCGCACGCGTGTTTTTGCGTGTGTACGCGAGGGGGGGTGAAAGGGTGAAAGAAGTTTTGCAGGGCTTTCGTGTCCGCCGGGTGGCGGACGCACAACCAAACCGAGAAGGAGATGCTATGAAGACAACGACATTGACGGCGATGAGGGCGATCTATGAGAGCGATCCGGCGCGGACGCGTGCGGACCGGGAGCTATTGCTGAAGACGCTGGGATTGGCCGATTGCCAGGAGGCGGCACGGCCGGCGGACAAGCTGGTCGCGTTCGAGGAGGCGGCCAAGCGGCTGAACCGCACGAAAAGGACGGTGCATCTGCTGGCGCGGCGCGGCGTCTTGCGCAAAGCGAAGATGCCGGGCGGTGTGCGATGCGCAGGCGTGCTGGCTTCAGACCTGGACGCGCTGCTGGCGAATATGGTGCAGGTTGTGGCAGCGGGAGAAGCGCGTTCAGCGTGATGAGCGCGATAGGCGCGGCAGGTCGTGGGAACGGAGGTGATGTGATGGGCATGATGTCACGAAGGAAAGGCGCGGCCGGCGAACGCGAAGCCGCGGAGAAGTTGAACGAGGTGCTGGGCACCAAGTTCCACCGGGGGCGGCAGTACCACGGCGGACCGGAGTCGCCGGACCTGGCCGGCGATCTGCCGGGGCTCCACCTGGAGGTGAAGCGGGTCGAGGCGCTGCGGCTCTACCCGAGTCTGGAGCAGGCGCGGCGGGATGCGGCCACGGACGAGGTGCCGGCGGTGATGCACCGCATGAACAAGAAGCCATGGGTGGTGATCATGTACGCCGATGACCTGATCCGGCTGTTGGACGTGGTGGATGAGTGCCGCGCCCGTGTGGGCGACGGCGGGGAAAATGGTCTGGAGGTGGCCCGCGGCGCGACACACACCGCGTTTTTGGGCCCCCCTTCCCCCCGGACCCTTCCCCCTGATTCAGCAGGCTGGGATCAGGACGGGAGAGTGAAGACGGAGGGCTGAGGACGGAGGACGGTTGTGGAGAAATCGGAGACAGGAGGTAAAGGAAATGAACTGCAGTACCTGTGAATTCGCGGCGAAGATTAAGGAAGCCGAGCATGGCGGCATCCGGTATGAAGACACGCCCTGCGCGTCTTGCAAGCTGGCGGAGGACAGTTCGCACACGATGACGTTTGACGAGGCGCGGGCGGATCGGGAGGAGGACGGCGGTCAGAGGCCAGAGGACAGCGGCGCGGATGACGGGCCGAGCGTGCTGCCGCTGTCTGTGCTGGCGGAAGCGGTGCGCGGTTTCCTGGACCTGCCGCCGCGCACGTTCCGGATCCTACAGCGGCGCTATCACGGCGACAGTTACCGGATGATCGGCGAGGAACTGCAAGTGACGCCGCAAGCCGCCGAACTTCAGTTGCGGCGGGCGCTGGAGGCGCACCCGCATCTGAAGCAGTTGCTACCGGAGAAGACCCGCCGGCAGGCGGCGCGGAAGCGCAAGCGCCTCAGCATGGCGAGGCGCGGGAAGATGGGAAGTGGGGAAGTTCGCTAGTGCGGGAGTTCATTCGTGCATTAGTCGGGAGAGGGCGGAGAACGTAAAGCCTTACCCCCTCTGGGGGTTCATACGGCGCGTCTGTCTTCGAAAGCTGGTGCACGCTTCCAACACCCTAAGCGTTTTCGAGTGGTTCAAAACAAGTGACTTAAGCGATCATAAAGAAAACTTAAAACCGCCCATATTGCAATTAAAAGGGCGCATGCAACCAAGGGCGCGGAAACCATCCATTTTATTCCACATCTTTGTGTGGCGGGATCTTTCTTCAACAGGCGGGCAACGATGATCGTTCCAGCAATCTGCACGACCAAGGCTACCGCCAAATATACACCCATCCCCAACACGCCAGAAGCGAACACGTACATGCTAGACAAATATTTTGCCAAGAAAGCGAAGAAGGCCGACACTGCTACCCCATGAACAACAACGGACTTGATAACAGGCCCTGAAACAGAGCAAGGTTCATTCATGCGTTTGCGCCCAAACCTGTATAACGCTCCAAAAGCCACGTAGATGAATCCCACAGCGGTAAAACTAAGGGTGTACAGGTGAAGCGCCTGAATAATATCACGCTTGGCTTTTCTTGCAGGCCCAAGTTTGGCGACTTTATCCCGTAAAGCGTCGACGCTATAAATGCTTCCAGCATTGACGCCTTCTCCATGTTGGGCGAGCATGTCTCGATAGGCTTTCTCACTATATCGTTTCTCGCCATTTACGACTTCGTAAGTGGGGGCCAAATAGCTGAGCGGTGAAACTGCCTGACGGAGCTGCGCATCGACAGACGTGTCGACCAACTGATCCTGATAGACAAAGTGGTAGTTCGAATACTTTTCCCGTGCTTTAAAAATTGCCCCGCCTTTACGGATCAGAACAAAAGCTTTGTTGCCAAAAGGCGTTTTCCACTCAGGATCAAAATCTAACTTTAACTTCTTATCTCCGTCATGCGCGGACACATTCGTTGGCAAAGAGGCTACATCCACGTTGCGGGTGATCAGAATGGGGAGCATGTCATTCATTTCATCGCGCACGTTCTTCGCGATCGTCCACATATTGTTTTCTGCGGTCAACAGGCCCTTAGTCCATACAGTCACACCGACATTGCCAGACGCCAATTTTGTGTAATCGAAGATATCTCCGCAAACCTTCGACTCAAATAAATGCCGAAAATAGTCAGTACTGTTGTCAAAGTTATATTGGAACCGGTCTGTTCCATTCGTCGCTATACCGTGGAGACAATCTGATGGCCAAACGGGCGGTAAATTAAGCGCCTCGCGTTCCGTGTTGGCTCCTGTTATCGCCACGTAGACATCACGTCCACGAATACCAACACTGGTCATATCGCAATTGTGGGTTGCGCTGTAAAAGGCAGGAAACATCACCGCTAAAAGCATCAACAAAACTGACACAATAGCCGCAAGCCCGAACACGGTAAATCCGGTTTGTGATTCATTACGCATGATGTACAACTCATCGCTGGCTTTCAACTTTAATTAAATACGTACTTGAAGCGTAAACGGCCCCAATTATGAACGCAAGCAGAATAGCGATAAGGTGACGCAATAATAAACCAGGGGGCCCGGCGCAAAAAAGGGCGGCCGGTGAAGGACGCCCATGTGGGATTGGTTAGTCCTGAACGGCTTTGTCGAGCTGGTCGCCAACTTTGCCGAGCAGGTGCTTGGCGATGCTGATCGCTTCCAGCGTCTCGGTGCGATTGGGGCGGCGCTGGTAGGCGATGCTCATCAGGTTTCCGAGTTGGTTGGTGAGGGCGTCCAGCGTTTGGCGGAATTCGGCTTGCGTGCCGAGGGTGGTTTGCATGGTGTTCATGGTGTCCTTTCTGCCCGCGTACCTGGCCCACGGGCGGGCGCTGGGTGTCAGAGGTGGTCGGCGCGGGGGCAACGGGCTTCCCAGTCGTTGAAGTCGGCGGGATCGGGCGGGCGGTCAACGGGGATGGGCGGGCAGTTTCGGCAGAGGCGGGCGAGGTAGGCCAGCTCGGCCTCGGTCGCGGGCTCTCCGCCGTTGGCGAGGGCATACTTGCGGCCGTCGGGGACGGTCTCGGCGTCGCGCTGGGCGGTGAGCGCCAGAAGGGTCTGCACTTCGTAGGGGGTGCGGCGGGTCTGGGCGGCGAGGGCGCGCAGGGTGGTTTCGGCGTAGCTGTTCATGGTTGGATTCCTTTCTTTGGGGTTGATGTTCGGATCTGCAAAGCGGGGGATGGCGGCGACGATGGAGCCGGGGGCGGCAGGGATGGCGCGACAAAATGTCTGCTCGATTTTGAGTTCCGATTCCTCACTGGCGGAGGCACCCGTCACCGTGGACGCCAAACTCAAACCCGCCTCCTGAGGCAATCTGTAAAGTTTCGTATTCATAATGCTGCCCTGACTTTCGAGACCTCATCCTCGCCCGATGTTGGGATGAGGTGAAGAGAGTCAGGCCAGCCATTAACGAAACTGAGGTTGCCGCAGAGACGGGTGAGGGCAAGACCGGCCGCCGGGTACCGGGGCCAGCGGCCGGCGCGGCGAGCTTGCGAGACGGGCCAGCCGCCTGCCGCGGGCCGCCCCGTAGGCAACGGGCATGACAAAGCCGCGTAGCCGCGGCGTGCTGAGTATCCGAAGGCTTGGCGTGACCGTGTGCGGCGGGGCTGGCCATCGGCCGGGCGCGGCTCTGAGTGGCGGCAACGGCGATGTATTGTGCCGATCCCCCTTGGGAGGGTCCGGGGTGGAAAGCCCCGGCCCAACGCTGCCGCAGGCGTTCCGCGCATTGGCGCGTGTCTGGGGAGCCGGTAGGACGCGCGTATGCGCGCGGCCGTCCGCGCCGGAGGGAATGGCGGCGCGGCACCGGCGATTGTCAGCGCCTTTTGGCGCTGGCCTTTACGGCGCGGGGCTGGGGGTCCCCGCGCCGGGGTTCCGGTTGCGGCGGCTGCCGCACTGGGGATATGAAAATGGCGGCGAACGCGCAAGGCCCGCAAAGGAGCCTGCGACTGGCGGGCCTGCGCGATGGCCGCTATTGATGCCTCTGCGGTAAACGCGCGGCGGTGACCGTACCGGTCCGGATGACGGGCGGCTGCCAGCAAGTATCCGCAGCTGGCACCGACCGTCAAGGCCTGCCACACGCGCGCCGGGTGGTATCTCCGCTCAACGCCGTGTGGCGGGCCGGTGCCGGACCGGTATGGCGTGCGTCTGCACGCGCCGCGCGTGAGAGCCCTTGTCCCCGTTGGGGCGTCGGGTATCGGGGGGAGTCGGCGAGATCGCCCCGCCTGTAGCCGGGCGGGGAAGCTCGCCGCGGGGGGACGTGTCGCCACCCCAAGACGGTTACATATTTGTCGTTGTTTTGCTGATTGAACTGCTGGAGAGATGGGTCCGGGAAGGGGACCGGGCGGCGGCCGAGCGACGCGTAGCGGCGGCGGACGCCGCACTGGGGAATAGACGGCGGACCGTTCTGAGACGTAGCCGGATCAGAACGTTACGCGTGCCACACGGGGCGTTGTCTTCCGGCCGCCGCAGGCGGACGGCAGGGTTGGCGGCGGCCCTCGACGCGTAGCGGCGGGGCCGCAGCACTCGGGATATGAAAACGGCGGCGAACGCGCAAGGCCGCGAGGAGCCTGCGAGGAAGCTGGCCGGCGCGCTGGCCGACGTGATGCATGCTGCGGGAACGCCCGCCGGCACCTTGCCGCGCCGGGCACAAGGCGGCGAAGCGCGCCCCGGCGGCAACACCAAGCCCGGTAGTCCGGGCGACTGGACGCCTGGGGCGCGGGGCGAGCCGACGCGGGGCCCGGCGCGGCTCGGCTGCGAAGCAGCGGCGAGGCGTGGCCGCTTCAGGGTGCGGCTCGTGGCGGACGTGCTTTTTGCCGCCTCCGGCGGACGGTGGGTACACCTCAAAAATCAAAGTCCGCACCGACCGCACCCGTTTCGCTTTTAGAGGAAAAGCCGGTGGATGAGAAGGCCGGAGCCGCAGGGAGCCTGCGAGTGAGGACGCCGGACGGAGCGTCTCCCGGCGCGATGCCAACCGCGTGAGCGTCCCGCCGGCGACCGTACGCCGGAGGCCACGACGATGATGACCGGCGGTAGCGCAGACGTTCCCGTATGCGGGGCGGCTGCGCGGACGCAGGGCGTTCAGCGGAAGGGGCCGACGGCGCATGGCTGCGAAGCAGCGGCGGACGCGTTAGCTTGTGGCTATGCGGGCTACGCAGTCCGGACGCCGCCAAGGCGGACGGTCAGGGTTGCGGCGGCCGAGCGGCGCGCAGCGCCGGCGGACACCGCGCTCGGTCCGGACGGCGTAACCGTTCAGAGACGTAACCGGATCTGAACGTTACGCCTGCCACCGGCATGCTGATCAAACTGCTGGAGAGATGGGTCCGGGAAGGGAACCGGTGCGACAGACGGGCGGCGCGAAGCGGCGTCCGTCTGTTCGGCCGGGCTGGGGCGATGAGAAGCGGCAACGGTGCGCAGCATGTTTGCCGCCTGCCGCCGGTCGGGTAAGCCCGCGGAAACCGCGGTGGAAGCAGGCAGCCGGGCGTGCGAGTCGCGCGAGCCGCCCGGATGACTGCCGGAGACGCGGTGCCCGGAACCTGGAGCCCGCCCGCTGCCCGAAGGGTGCCGCCGGGCTTAGGCGGCACCCGCTCCCCCCCAGAACAGCCGCCGTCTTCTGGATAGGCGGCTGTCGAGCCCCCGGAAAGCCAGCCTTATGTGGGGGGTTCGCGGGGGTTCGGGGGCGGCGGGGGGAGCGGGCTGCCGGGCGGGCGATCAGGGCATCCGGGCGCGGGCGCGAGGGTTTCGGGGAAACTTCCCCGAGCCACTGCGTAGCGAGGAACGAGCGAAGCCGAGCATGGGAACGCACTGCCCGTATCCGGGCATGTGCGGAAGAAAAGGCCCCGGCGCGCGAACGAGGGGACGGCGCCGGCACCCCCGGAAGCTCGGCGGTACTCCGCCGAGATCGCCGGGAGGTGCCAGAGCCGCCGAGGAGACAGCGTATCCGCTGGCTCCGAGGTTGCCCCGAGGCTCGCGCTGGGGCCGCTGGAGTGAGGGCGTGCTGACGAGGCCGAAGCCGCAGGCAGCCCGCTATCCTGCGGGCTGCCCGCCGCTATCCGCGGCGAAGTGCGGCGAGGCAGAGGAAGCATGCCCGAACGTGTCAAGGGGGGTTGGGGGGATGTGCCCCCCTAGCCTACCGTCTTGCGACGAGGGGGAAGCCAAGCTGCCCATCTCCGCCCGCTATCTGCGGGCGTGGGCAGCGCAGGCTAGCCGGGGGACCCGGCCATCTCCGCCGCTATCCTGCGGCGTGGCCCGCCGCTGGCAGCGCCGCGCCCTGCCGACCTGCGAAGCGGGAGGCAGGGCTGTCTCCGGCGGTGCAGGCGGGCCGGCTGGGGCGGCGGCCCCCGAGGAGCTCTTGCTGGCCGGGAAGAACGACGCGGGGACACAACGGTCGTGCGGGCAAAGAGGCCTGCTTGCCCCGCGCTATCCCGCGCGGGGTGCAGGCCGATGCAGGGGCGCAGTGTCCGCCGCTATCCTGCGGCGTGCGCCCCGGTCGGGACGGGTTCTTGCGCCGCAGGCCTTCGGGCGAAGCCCGATTAAGGTGCCGTGTCCCCCGCCGCTATCCTGCGGCGGCGGCACCGGTGCGAGGGAGCCGCCCCCCTTCTCCGGCCGCTATCCTGCGGCCGTGGGGGCGGCGACCGAGGTTGGGGTGTGTTGGATTTGTTGAAATCTCGCCTTTTGTGAGGAGGTGTTCGTTATGGCTTTGTTTGAAAAAGGTGTTTCGGGGAATCCGTGTGGCAGGCCGAAGGGTCTGCTCACCGGTCGCGCCAAGGCTTTGTATGCGCTGGACCAGGTCGTCAGCAAGGAAGAGAACATCGAGTTGATCGAAGGTGCGTTGGAAAAGACCCTGCGTGAGAAACCCATGTGGTTCTTCATCAACGTCATCATGCCTCTGTTGCCCAAAGAGACCAAGGGTGTTCTTGAGACCGGCGACAGGGTGATCGAGTGGAAGAGCCTGGTGTCGGCAGCCGATGTGGCAGCCGAATAACGTCTAAGTTCTGGAGACCTATGCAGATCGACTACACACCTCACCCCGCCCAGCTCGCGATTCACAAGTCCCGCGACGCCCGGTTCAGGACTGTGTGTACCGGCCGCCGCTTCGGCAAGACTCTTTGTATGGCGGCGGAGTTGCTGGATCGGGGCGGCGGCGAGATCGGCGGCGACTACGGTTGGGTCGCGCCGACCTACGGTGTGGCAGAGCGCGGCGTCGAGGCCTTCAGAACCATCGCTCCTG
This sequence comes from Verrucomicrobiota bacterium, assembly GCA_023269675.1. GTDB lineage: Bacteria > Verrucomicrobiota > Kiritimatiellia > RFP12 > UBA1067 > JAHFSX01. Next base: position 10,183 of record JAHFSX010000035.1, on the reverse strand, counting down.
ATTTTGTGAGGGTCGTCGGGCGCATGCCGACCAGGGTGGAGTTTGAGGGCGCAAAGGGTCCGTGCCGGGTGTGGATGCTGAGTGCCGACAATCCGGACTCCATTCGCGGCTTCGGTTTCCGAGGTCTTGTGATCGATGAGGCAGCCGCGGTGCCGGTCGATGTGTGGAACTACGCCCTGCGCCCGACGCTCGCACAGACGCTCGGCTGGGGTGTGTTCATTTCGACTCCCGCCGGCCGAAACTGGTTCTATGACATGTTCACGCGCGGCGTCGAGCGGCAGGAGGGTTTCCGGTCGTTCACCTTCCCGTCAAACGTGTCGCCGTTCTTTCCGGCGAAGGAGTGGGAAGAGGCCAGAGCCACCCTGCCTGAGGATGTGTTCCGGCAAGAGTACATGGCGGAGTTCTTGGAAGATTCGGCCGGTGTGTTCCGGGGTGTGGATGGCTGTCTTGTGGCAGCCGGTGATGAGTCACTCGCAGACGCACAGAGGAGAACGGTGATTGTCGGGTGCGACATCGCCAAACATACCGACTGGACAGTGTGTATTGCGATAGACGCGAAGACTGGGCTGTGTCTGGAGATGGAGCGCTTCAATCAACTCGACTGGCCGGTCCAGAGGGAGCGTATCGCGGGGTTTGTGAAGCGGTGGCAGGCCCGGCTTGTGATGGACGCCACAGGTGTCGGTGATCCTGTCTTTGATGATCTGCGCCGGGTGCTGCCACACGTCGAGGGATTCAAGATCACCGCTCAGACCAAGCGCGAGCTTGTGCAGGGTCTCATGGTGGCAGTCGAGCAACGCCGTGTGATGTGGCCTGCCACATGGGATGTTCTGACGGCTGAGATGAAGCGGTATGAGTACGAGATCGGCCCGACCGGGCAAATCTCTTACGCCGCGCCCTCCGGCTACCACGATGACTGCGTGATGGCGTTGGCGCTCGGCGTGTGGGGTTGCCACACGTTCGGAGTAGAGCCGGGGAGAATGCTTAGGCTGGGGGCTGGAGGTCAGAGGTCAGAGGTCGGAGGACGGAGGGTGCTGACGTTGGCGTGAACGTAGAGGGTCAGGCGAGAGCGTTTAGCCCGTCGCCTGACCCTCGTGTTGGCAACCTGTTTCCGCTCTTAATTGAACGTCTTCGTTGCCGCGTTCATGGAAGAGGACCGGAACGTGATCTTCTTGATCGGCATCTTGTCTTTGAGCAGCTCGTAGAAGAGCTCGCAGAGATTCTCACAAGTAGAGACTTTCTTGGTCACAACGATTCTGTATTCCGGGTATGACCAAGCCAGCGGGTGGTCAATTTTCTTGAGTGGAACGCAATGCTCTGGATCGTTGTTGATGCCTTCCTTCTTGTATACGGCAATAACCGCTTCCAGAAGCGGATCACCTTCCTGGAACAATGTCGCATGGTGGAAATGGTCACACACTTCCCATGCTTTCTTGAATCCTTCCTTGCATGCGTGTGCAAACCCGGTTACCGGGTCCACGGTGTCTTCAAGTTCGATGCAGAGAAGACCAGAGTGCCCGTGAAGGTGCTTGGCTTCTCTCGGCCATTTCATGAACCTGTGTGCGTACTGGAAATCAAGGTTCACGATTGATGTGTACTTGTCGTTTGACATGACTGACTCCTCTTCTGGTTTTGGGTTGACTGACTGATGCACTTTCTCACATTGGACAAACCGAACTAACGCCTAGACACGTTATGCTCCATGTACACCTCCTTCTGTATTGCGGCACTTACCGACCGGGTGAACGCGCGCGCTCCAATCCCGGGCGCTTGTTTTCGCTGCTCATGGTTGGGCTCCTGTTCGATCTTCAGGCTTTGTTGCTTTCTGTTTACACTTCCGACAGATTCCTCGCAACTCGACATAAACCCCGTCGACGCTGCCCATCTCGGCCACCTCCCGAGGCACCGGAAGCCGATCCATTTCGTCGTTGTAGAAATCGCCAATCATCCCGCACTCCGTGCAGACGAAGTGGTGGTGACGATCCGTGTTGGCATCAAACCGTGCTCTGTCGCGCATGGAGCCCACGCGGGCTATTACGCCGTTGTCTTCGAGCAGTCTCAATGTTCGATAGAGAGTGTCTACCGAGATGGCAGGGATCTTCTGGCGCACACGCGCGAGGAGCGTCTCGGCGTCGGGGTGTTCCTCGCTGGCGGCCAACTCCCGAAGAATCTCGGTTCGTTGATGAGTGGCCTTGACGCCCTGCCGACGGCAAACCTCCAGAAACTCCGCAACGCGTTTTTCCGTCTGTTCTCTTGGCTTCACTCGAAACTCTCCATTCGTAATGATTACGATGTAGGAACAATACATCATCTAGGTGCAGCATTCAAGCACAATTTCAACAACACTCTAGGCGGGCGGAATAAGTCTTCTCGCGCTTGGCAGGTGGCCCTCCACAAGTTCACGAGTGCCGAAGACCAGGCGCGTTGGGGCGCCGTGTTGATTCCGCGCCTTAGATGGAGGCGTGGATATGGCATTGACGGTCTACACGAGCAAGGATAATGCGTGGCGGGAGTATGTGAACCCGCTGCGGGGGCTGACGCTGGAACGGATCGTGCAGCTCATCGAACAGGGCGAGCGCGGGGCGTTCGCCGATCTGCAGTGGTTTTATCAGGCCATGGAGCGCTCGGATGCGCTGATAGCCACCGTGTTGATGCGGCGGCGGGCGGCGCTGCTGTCGTGCCAGTGGGATGTGAAGCCGGAAGAGAACCCGACCGACACGGTGCTCGCCATTGAACAGGCAGCGTTTCTGCGCGACCGGTACGACCGGGTGGAGAACCTGCGCGAGGCGGTGGCCTTTCTGTCGTCCGCCTCGTTCCGGGGATTCGCCCATGTCGAGAAGCACATTGCCGACAGCGGCGGGGGCGTGGTCCGTCTCGAACCGGTGGAGCAGTGGTTCTGGTGCCGCGCGGGGATGTTCGGTGCGTGGACGTACAACCGCGACGCGCGTTCGGGTGTAGATACGGGCGAGAAGATCGAGAGGAACAACTTTGTGGTGGTCGAGTCGCCCATCGCCCTGGACCGGATCCTGGCGGTGCAGTACTTCCGGCGCAACCTCGCCCTGCGTGACTGGAGTTCGTTCCTCGACGTGTACGGAATCCCGTCCATGTTCTTCGTCGGTCCGCCCGGCGTGACCTAGGAGAAGGAGAAGGAGTATCTGTCCATCGCGCAGGATCTCGTGAAGGACGGCCGCGGCTACCTGCCCAACGGGACGGACGTCAAGTATGTGAACGGCGGCGGCAGCGGCAAGCCGCCCTTCAGGGACCATCTGGACTACCTCGACAAGCAGATCACGCTGCTCGGCACCGGCGGTCTGCTGACGATGCTGACCGAGAGCGGCAGCGGCACGTTGGCCGGCAATGCGCATCAGGAGGCATTCAACCAGGTGGCCCAGGCCGATGCGGTGATGGTGTCCGAGGCGCTGCAGCGGGATTTCGACGCGCCGATGCTGGCTGCGGCGTTCCCCGGCTGGCCGGTGGAGGCCGGGTTTGAGTTGAAGATGGAAGAGGTTGAGAAGTTCGTTAGTTGATTCGTGCGTTATTGCATTAGTTGAAGATCGGAGAATGCGGGACAGGCGCGATAAGCGGGGAAGCCGGGGTTGCAGTGTGGCTGAGTAGCCCAGAGAGTGGGCTTGACGGGTTGGGCGGGACGTGTCAAAGTTCTGCCTGAACATGGGCGGATGTCGCGGACGGGCGCACAGCCCGAGGTTCGAGAGCGCCGCCGAATGTATTTTCGCCCAATGATATGGATCAAGACAAACGAGGCGATGCGTTCCGTTATGCGTCCAATACCAAGAGGTCAGTGATATGAAGACCGCGATTGTAGTTTCACTCGTTCTGATGTGCCTCGCCCCAATCTGCAAAGCCGAATTACGGTTTATTGTGGTTGAGGTCAATATGATGACGAATGCCGCTGTCAATGGCGTTATCACCATTGATAGTAGGACAAACCAACCGGTTTCTGTTTCAATCAGATCCGCGATGAAGTCCGAACAAAGGGAAAATGTGTCGATTAACGACGCAGCAAAAGTGCTCAAAGACGGAATCCAATTCACTGGAAGCTCCGTGTGGGTGGTCATGGTTCTTAACGAAGGGGTATATTTTCCAACGGTGCGATCCTTGGTTAAAACGATCTGCGAGAACACGCTGCTCCAATTGATTGACCTGCGAAGTCTTCAGAGCCTAAACGTGGCCGATAACATTTTGAAACGGTATGGGATTAAAAACCGAACGAGGGGTCAAGGTGTGCCGCCCGAAGCGCTGCCAACAGGCGACCAAGGGAATGTATCCCATTGAGTACGAGTGATGATTCCAGACGTTGGACACAAGCCAGGATGAAAACACTCGAAGAACTGGAAGGGGACGTGTGGCCACCGCCCGAGGTGAGTACGGGGCTTGTTCTTCGTTGTCACACCGCACGGAAGAAGCCGATTGATGAACTGACATATCTTGAACTGGCGACGTTGCTGGACCAGAAGATCGGAACTGAGTACATCCTTCCGGAAGCGCGAAGGAGGATTGCGGCGAGCAACCCGGATGACACGGAATACTATGACGGCCAACTGATCGACGCTGTGGCAAAGGCGGAGCGAGAGTATGCCCACCACGTCATCCAAACTAACGCGCGTCCCGCTTGCCGTTTGATTGGAGACGATGGACAAGCAGAATAAGGTGTGATTATGACAGACAAATCCATCACCACCATCGTCGCCATAGTCGCCTGCGTTCTGGCGTTGCCCCTCTTTGTCTTCGTCCACGTATGGCTTGAGCGCTGCTACGTGGCTTACGCCTGGAGATACTGCAAGAAACACGGTTACGTGGGTTCGCGGTATCGGTGTGGGCCACTGTTCGATAAAGATGGAATCAAGACGGAATCCTCGCTGGTTGAGATCGATTGCCGCGACCAACACCAGCGACGCGTTTTGCTTCGGTTGAAGGTGTGGGCATTTGGTGTGCGGCAAGTACTGAGTTCGGGGGACTTTCCGCCTGAACAAGAGAATGAGGCCAACCAGGTCTCTGAGGCGACTTCGGAATGCGCGCCCAGTGCGGACTCCTCATCGACGCAAGGCTGACGTTAGGCATAAAGGAGAATGCAGATGCAAAGATTATTCCTGAAAATTTCCGTGATCTTGATTCTAGCCTTGTGGCAAGACGCAACTGCATATCCGATAGGCCGATTTGCTGGACTCGACGAGTTGATCAAGAATGCAGATGTTGTTGCCATAGTTGATGTTTGGGAAAAAGCAGAAGGTACTGGTGGTGATTACCTGGTCCAATACGCAACGATTGTTCATTGTCTCAAGGGGAGTATTCCTGATTGGACATCTATGCGCTTGGGGTTTATGAACACACCTATAAACAGGCGAGAGATCCCTCGAGAACTGCAAGAGTTCTTCATCCCCCCCTCTCGCTATGTCGTCTTTCTGCGCAAAACGGAAAATGACTCAGACTCTGGTGCTCAATATATGACCTTGTTTTGTGAGGGATCAATACTTGAAATGTCACGACTTAGCAAACTCTCGGACTTTAAGGATAAGCCCCCCCAAGAAGCAATCATCGAACTTCTTAAGGATGCAGTGCGAATCCGGAAAGAACAGTTGAAAATACTCGAGAAACAGCTCATTTCGGTGCTAAGCAAGCAGGAAACAGCACATCAAAGCGGCGTACCGGACGCGAATACACTTCGGTAGATGCCGACCGATCGCCTGAAAAAAGGACCAATTATGCATGATGATTGGAAAAGACTGACCCAATATCTGACCGATCGCCTCCCGAAGGACGTTTCCTACGACGATCTGGCACAACTCTGCATGGGTCTCCATGTCTACGTCGATGGCATTCCGTCCGAAATGCAAGGGTTACTGAACAAAGATGATGAAGCCATGGCTTTCGCCGAGTTCGTCCGCCAGAGGTTCGACGATTCTTACGGCTATGCGGCTTCTGCACGTTACGGAGCGAATTTGAATCGGCCAACGGAGAAAGGGCATTGGCTTGAGGTGATTGCGTCGATTTACAAGGACGGTGCGATTTTTGATCGGCAGCGTGAAAAGTCAATCAGAGAGAAATTCACGGCTACCGAGCCCTCTTAGGCAACGGCTGCGCCGTGCCTAGAGGCCGAACATTGAACTGTTGATAGGATGAGGGCCGTACGGGAAACCGCGCGGCCTTTTTGTGTCTTGGAGCGCCAAAAGTTGATTTCGGACTCTCTTATGGAGGGTTCGAACGATGGGCGACAAAGATTTCATGTTGGCCGGGGACGGCTGGGTACAGGTCACGCCGTGCGGGGAGTTCCCGCATGTGGGTGCGGGCGTCACGCAGGTCATCGACCGCGCGGCGTGCGACAGGATCGCGGCGGATTTCAACGGCCGCAAGTCTGATCCCAATTTCCCCGGTGTCCTAGTGGACTTCGATCACTTCTCGCTGGATACGGAGAAGTCGAGCGAGGCCGCCGGCTGGATTTCCGATCTTGAATCGCGCGATACCGGGCTGTGGGCTCGCGTGCGATGGTCGGATGCCGGCCTGTCTGCCGTGCAGGGCGGCCGGTTCCGTCTGATGAGCCCTGTCTTTCCCCCGCCGACGGCGTGCGAGGATCTGGGTGGCGGCAAGATCCGGCCGGTCATGCTGGTGAGCGTCGCGCTGACCAATGAGCCGAACATCAAGGGGGGAAAGCCGATTGCCAACCGAAAGGCTGAGGCCGGAGGTCAGAGGCCGGAGGACGGCGGGGAAGCGCCTGACGGCGCAACCGCGAATGGGGCGAATGGGAGTATCGGCAACCGTGCGGGCAATGTGAAGAAATACCGGTGGGTGCTGGGAAGTCCCCCCAGCGGTGAGCATTGTGGCGAGTGCCTGGCGCGCGCGGGTCAGGTCAAGACCGCGCCGGAGTGGGCGGCGATGGGCATGCCGCCCTGCCATTGTCACTGTTCGCTGGAAGAGGTGGACGATGAGACCGCGAACCGTTGGTCGGACACCGCGCGGGCGGCGTCGATCGCGGTGAGGAAGGCGAAGGCGGCGGCGAGGAGAGAGAGAGAGGACAGAGGACGGAGGACGGAGGTCAGAGAGGGAGAAGCGCGATCAGCACGATAAGCGCGCTAAGCGGAGACCGGAAGATTGATGACGGAGAGGGAGAGGCTTACCGCAAAGACGCCAAGGCGCAAAGGTTGGAGACGGCGAGGGCGGCGGTAAGGCGGGATTTGGCGCGGGCGAGGCGGGCGAAGTAACCACCCAGGTCTTCAAGTTCACCGAGCGTCAGACGCCATTGCGTTTGGAAACGCTTGATAAGAGCGGATGGTTATGTGAAGCTATCCGCAATGAGCGAGCGCGGCACAGCGGAAATTGGAGCCCTGTTGGGGTTACGAGATAAAATGAAAAAACGTTTTGCCGCGGTCATAGCGCTGGTTATCACCATAGCATGTGGGTGTTTTGACTACGGCGAGTATGAAAAACTGGGCTCTGATTCTAGTGTGGTCATTCTTTGCAGAAACCATGTGAAAGACGGAATGGTATGGGCGGAAATTACCGAAATATGGCGTGACGCGAGCAATGGCGTCTTTACAAACAAAGTGACCGACACACTCGAGACACATGTTCCAGTTGAACCACAAACAGACTGCGGTGAAACATCCATCATGTTCTATGGAGGAACGAGAGGGAGTCTTTTAAACTACCGCACTCTTTACGTTCACGATGGTAAAGTCAGCGGACACGTGACTGTTGAGAAGTTTAGGTCAATGATCCGAGATTCTCTCTATTCCGGAAAAGAACTCGAGATGCCATGCAGAACCAGCGGCGATATGCAACGTTCGGCAGAAAAGTGAGATATCCAGTGGATCCTCTTCAGCTCGCATTCCAGCATCTTAGCTCGCATTTCCCGATTACCGAGGTTGGTCGAAAGGGCGAGATGATCGTGCTGCAGGTTGGATTATCAGAAGACGCAGCCATGGCGAGCGCAATCAGTGAGCCTCAAGAACCGCTGTACGATGTCTTGTATCCTGAGACCAGACTCCAGAGGAATGGTGACAAACGGGTGGTTGCATCACATGCTAATCGTGTTCGACTCGAAGGATTGGAGCGCATTGCTAAACAACTATTTGAGCACGGTTCGGTGATGCTTGATTGACCCAACAATCTTTTGTAACTCGTGAAAGCAAAAATCTCAAAGCCGTATAAACCAGTAAAACGCAACACCTTTGACGTTGGAAATTTTAGATGCTACGGAAAACAAAACTGGTTATGTGGCTTGTCGGCGGCATCATTCTCGCATTGGGACCTCTTTGGGGCATGATCGGAACCGTCGTCGGCATGCTCATGGCCTTCGGCACCCTTGCCCAGCAACAGCCACAACCTGAAGTTCTTGCCAGCAACATCAGCATTGCCTTATACGCAACTGCGGCAGGCTGGATCGCATGTCCAATCGGGATCGTGATCATCATCCTCTCGTCTATTCATCTGGGCAGAGCCAAGAAGGACAACGAAGAAGTTCCAAGCTAGGCGTCCCATCCTATCGCCGGTAAGCCCCGATCAGACTGATTGACGATGTAAGCGACAAAAATCTCAAAGGCACACAGGCAGAAATGCCCGTGTGCCTTTTCGTTTTTCTGACACCGAAATGTTGATCTTTTGCGTTAAGTATAGGGCGGTGGAAACAATCTACAGGAGGGTCTTATGGGCGAAGAGGTTAAGAAAGTCGAGGGCGCGGGTCCCGAGGAGCGCGTGACGGCGCTGCAGGAGGAGCTGTCGCTGGAGAAGGCCAAGAACGAGGTCCTGATGGAGCAGATCCTCAAGTCGGAGAACACGCTTGCCGATAAGGATGTCGAAGGCTATGCGGACGTGATCCCGAACGAGGACCGCGGGTTCTGGCGCGGACAGATGCTCGAGAACCGCGAGGTGGCGGTCGGCATTCTCTCTCGGCTGCGCGAGCACGTGGCGCCGGCCGTGAAGACCGAGGCCGCGCCTGCCGCGGCGGCGGTGCCGCCTGTGGCCGTGCCGCCGGTGGCGGTGCCGAAGCCGATGCACAACCGCGAGACGGCGAAGCCGGCCGTGGCGGAGAAGGGCGCGGCGGGCGGCGGGGACCGGGCGGCGAAGATCCGCAACCGGGCGCAGGATATCGCGCGGAAGGAAGGCTGCTCGTTCACGGTGGCGTTCCGCGCCGCGGAAAACGAGTTCGGCGGTCAGTAGCCCCTTCAATTTGGCGAGGGTGTTTTCTGACAGGATTAACATGATTTACAGGATTGGGTGGCGTCCACGAAAGGGCGCGAATGGAGGTCAAGATGAGCCAGAGTGATGTTCAGGTGGGCGACATCGTGGTGCTCGCGGGCGAGAGCCTGACGGGCAAGGAAGGGCTGCTGACGGTGCTGACGCATGACACCGGCGTGGCTGAGGTGAAGCTGCCGGCGGCGAACGGCGATTACGCGCTGTACCTGCTGCTGGACGGCGCGGCCGACGGCGAGCATGTCGCGGTGCGGGCGCTGGAGGCGGGGCGCAACGCGCGGCTGACGCTCAAGGGCACCTGCAACCCCGGCGACGTGCTGGTGCTGGCGGATGTCGGGACGGCGGCGGACAAGGGCAAGGTGCGCGCGCTGCCTGCGGGTGCGGGCACGTACCGCGGCTTGGCGCTCGCCGAGGAGAAGGGCGTGGACGGCCAGTTCGTGCGGGTCCGGCCGGTGATGCTCGGTCTGATCGTGGTGTCGGGTTAACGGGTTGCGGCGGGGCCGTTGAAGCCGCGGGAAGCGGCACGGCCCCGCGGTTGATGCGAAGTTTTTGGAGGGTGTGTTCATGATGAACAATGTGCAGGGCGACTGCAAACACGGCTCGACGGGCTTCCCGGCGGGCGAGGATCTGACGCTGGCGACGGGCCGGCTGGCGAAACTGAACGCGGACGGGCATGTCGTGTTGCCGAGTGCCGCTGACGACATCACGCCGTATGTGGTCACGTGCGGGGCGGATCAGGGGTACCTGTGCGGGGTGTTCCCGCTGACCTCGATCGCGAATTCCCGCGTGGTGCTCAAGGGCGCGTGCCAGACCGGGGCGCTGCTGGTGTCGGTCGGCGACGGCCGCGTCGAGGCGGGCGTGCCGGGCGGCCCGGCCCTGCCGGTGGGCGTGGCCGAGGAGGACGGCGTGGAAGGGCAGCATGTGCTGCTGCGGCCGTTGTGCGTCGGCGCGCGCGGCGCGGCGGGTGAGGCCGGTGCCGCGG
>JAHFSX010000005.1:254008-254606 GCA_023269675.1 Verrucomicrobiota bacterium | reverse complement strand
TATCCTGCGCGGGGCGCGGGCCGACAGAGGCGGCGCAGTGCCCGCCCGCTATCCTGCGGGCGTGCGCCGCCGTCGGGTTGGGGTGAGTTGTGGGGGTCCGTTTCGGAGCGCTCATAGGCGCTTTAGCGCCGGCGGAAGTAGGAAAGACGAGCGCAGCCGCGCTTTCTCCGGCCGCTATCCTGCGGCCGTGCGCGGCGTCGGGGGGTTTCTTTCGGGCGAAGCCCGATAAAGGTGCCTTTCCCCCGCCGCTATCCTGCGGCGGCGGCACCGGTGCGAGGGAGCCGCCCCCCTCTCCGCCCGCTATCCTGCGGGCGTGGGGGCGGCGACCGAGGTTGCGGGAGTGGTATTACAGTGATAGAGAACAAACGTTCTGGTTACGGTACGGAGGTGAATTTTCCTGCTGTTTTCGGGCCGGGTTCGGTTCTCTGGTGGGGTTTCGTCTCTCCTGGGCGCCGCCGCGATGCTCTCTCTGGGGGTCCGCGACACTCCGGGGTGCCTTTTCGGGTCTTTTGGGGGTCGCGACACTCCGGGAAGCTGTCGCCGCCTCTGTTGGGGGTCCGCGACGCTCTCCTGGGTGTGTTTCCGCCTCATTTGGGCC
>JAHFSX010000005.1:0-253998 GCA_023269675.1 Verrucomicrobiota bacterium | reverse complement strand
CGCGACACTCCGGGGTGCCTTTTCGGGTCTCTTGGGGGGCCGCGAGATCCCTCTTTCGGGTGTTCTGGGGGTGTGTTTTCGCCTCTCCGGTGGGTGGTTTCTGGCTGTTTTGGGGTCGCGACACTCCGGGAAGCCGCCGCGACGCTCTCTCTGGGGGTCTGCGACACTCAGGGGTGCCTTTTCGGACCTTTTCGGGTCCGCGACGCTCTCTCTGGGGGTTCGCGACACTCCGGGGTGCCTTTTCGGGTCTTTTGGGGGTCGCGACACTCCGGGAAGCTGTCGCCGCCTCTGTTGGGGGTCCGCGACGCTCTCCTGGGTGTGTTTCCGCCTCATTTGGGCCGCCGCGACGCTCTCTCTGGGGTCCGCGACACTCCGGGATGCCGCCGCGACGCTCTCTTGGGGGTCCGCGAGACACCTCTTTCCGGCCGCGAGACCCCCTTTTTCGACCCCCTGTCCGGTTTCGACCCTCCTTCCGAGGGTTTCGGACCCCTAACAGGTTCGCGGACCCCTTTTCGAGACGGAGCCCCCTGTCCGACCCTGACCCTGCTTCATGGGTGTTTGCGGAGGAGGCCCTGTCCGGTCTTGTTTCATCCCTGCGGACGCGTCTGCACGGTCTGTCTTCCTCACGGCGTGAGGTAGCTACCTCACGGCGTGAGGAAGCGTTACCTCATCCGGTGAGGCTGTCTTCCTCATCCCGTGAGGAAGACTCCTTATATATGAGAGGGAGAAGACAATTGAGAGAATTCTTGTGTGTGTGATTGGAGAAAAATACTGTGATACAGTCGCATACTATGTGATTGACAACGCTACGAGCTTTTCGCAACGATGGCGGCAACGGGAGGTACGGTCATGGGTGGCGACGATGCTTTCGGCGGACTGCAGGCGATGGCGGAGAACGTGGCCGACCCGCGGCCCATCCCGCCGTTCGCCGCGCTTGACCGCTATTTCGACGAGCCGGAGCCGGCCGAGGACGTCCGGGTGCCGGGCATGCTGGGCTGGGCGGCGAAGGCCTCCAAGACCCAGCGCGGCGGTCTGGTGCGCTTCGCGGCGTGGTGCCATCAGGCGCCGGACGCCGAGCGGCGCGTGATCCTGATCCTGATGGAGCGTTACGACGGGCGGCTGCCCGGCGGCGCGGTCAACGACATCGCGGCCCTGGCGGGCGTCAGCCGTCAGCGCGCGAGCTACGCGATCCGGCGCTTCGCGCGCTTCTTCCCGGATGCCGTGTCGGCCACGCGGCGGAGGCTCGGCTGATGATCCCCGACCTCTGCAAAGCGATGGCCTGGCCGGACGGCTACGCGCGGCTGCGCCTGGGGCTGAAGCCCTACCCGTGGCAGACCGCGATCTTCAACGCCGTGGGCCGGGAGGGCAGCCGCGTGGCGGTGCGGACCTGCAACGAGGCGGGCAAGACCTCGACGCTGGTGACCTCGCTGATCCTCTGGCACATGGAAGCCCACACCGAATCCAAGACGGTCACGACCTCCGGGTCGTACCGGCAGATCAAGGACCAGTTGTTCCCGCAGCTCCTGAAAGCCTCAAGCCATCTGGAGAAAGGCTTCGAGTTCGGCGACTGCTGGGGGCGCCACACCGGGACGAAATCCACGCTGTCCTCCTTCTCGACCGACAACCCCGGCAAGGCCGAGGGCTACCACGCGCAGGAGCGGCGGCCGGGCGAGATCGCGGGCCACGACAACCCCTTGCGCGGCTACGTGACGGACGCCGAGTGGCGGGAGATGGCGGACGCGGCGCACCGGACCTCGCTGCTGCTGATCATGGACGAGGCCAAGACCCCGCCGCAGTCGATCCACGACGCCTTCGAGCGCTGCCACGCCACGCGCTGGATCAACCTCTCCTCGCCCGGCCCGGCCTTCGGCCCCTTCTACGACTGCTTCAACAAGCACCGGGCGCGCTGGAGCACGCACCGCGTGCAGGCGATGGACTGCCCGCACCTCTGGGCGGACCCCCTCAAGCGGGCGGAGCTGGAGGACCAGATCCAGCGGCTGCGGCCCGAGCTGGTGCAGTCGATGATCTACGGCGAGTTCATGCCCGAGTCCGCGGGCATGGTGTTCGACATGGCCCGCGTGGAGGCGGCCATGTCCGGCGCGCGCGAGGCGGTGGGCGAGGGCAAATACCGGCGGGCGGCGCTGGACCTTTCATGCGGCGGCGACGAGCAGGTGCTGGGCGTGTGCGACGGCAACCGCGCCTGGGTCGAGTGGGCCGGCCACATCCGCGACGACGAGAAGCTGGCCCAGAAGGTCATCTCGCACCTCAAGCGTTGCGGGATCTCGGGCGACGACTGCCTGGCGGACAACGGCGGCGCTGGCCAGGTGCAGCTGAACTGGTTCGAGAAGCTGAAGTACCCGCTGAACCGCTTCGATTTCGGGGGCCAACCGCGCAAGAAGGAGCTGTACCTCAACGCGCGGGCCGAAGCCTACTTCACCCTGGCGGACCTGTGCCGCATGGGGCACGTGCTGCTGCCGGACGACGACCTGCTGCGCGAGGAGCTGGCCTTCGCGCGGTACGAGGTCGATTCCGACCCGCTCAAGCTGGTGCAGAAAAAGTCGCTGCCGCACTCGCCCAACCGCTCGGACGTGATGGCCATGCTGTTCTGGCAGATGCCGGAGTTCGAACTGCTGGCGGCCGCGCCGCCGGACACCTCGGACCGGATCTCCCCTACCCGCCACAGCAAGGACCGCGAGGAGTTCGCGGGCGGGAACTTCGACGAATAAATCAAACGGGGCGTGTCCTATGACCAGATGCTCCGTTGCCGCCGAAGGTCCGTGCGTTACTTTCCGGCTACCTAAAAATAATCTTACCAATAAAAATGAACAAAAACGTACCTAAAAAACCAGTAAAACCACAGTCCGTAGTAGAGAACTGTTGAAAATTATAACCTCCGATAGAATCAACTGTCGCGCCAATAATGGCACCAATGGGAAACCCAACGACTGCGCCAATTATCATCGCGAAGGCAAAGCCACCCTTGACATCATCAGAAAATGCCGCCGCCTTCGCCGCCGCCCTCGCCGCCTTCGCCGCCGCAGCCCGAGCCGGTGCAGTTCGTTCCCTCTCTTCAGCTTCAGCTTTGTTTTTAGCCCGCCGGCGCTCTGCCGCCGCTTCTTTGGCGGCGTCGACCCTTTCCCAGTACTCGCCCTTAACTTCGCCTTGACATTCGCAACACCGCGATTTTCGATATTTCAGCGTAATATACCCGCAATTTGGGCATTCGTATTCGCCTGGATTTTTGTGATTATAATCCGACTCGCGTACCGCTTGGATTGACGATTCATGCAAATCGACAAGTTCTTGATGGCGTTCTTCGATTTCGCACCGGGGGCAGTTGTAAGACGCATGGCCAAGACTGTGTTTCTCGCAGTAGTACATGGATTATCTCAATAAAGCAACTGCCGATCAAAGAGCTTAGCACAGTCTCACTGTCTCGGCGTCGGTTGGCTAACGTTCCGTCACCATCTGTTGTCTGTAAATTGCCTTACGGCTATCCGTTCTGATCGCTTGAGATCAAGAGCAGGTACAAGGGCTCTAAAAAGTCGGTGCCTACGGCGGAATCTAATGTCTAAACGCAGCACCTCTTTCTCATACAAGTTCAGGCGGATACGCCGACCAAGGCCTCGAATTTTTCACAAAGTAAGGATCCAATAACTGCGAGCAACCCGAGGGACAGGCCTTTGATTCCATTGACCTCATTCCAGATAAGTGCTCCACCCGAAAGAATTACTACAAAAAGAAGGACTGCTGATATTCCTCCTAATATTGGTCTAAGCAAAAGTCGTTTGATCGATGGATTTTTTCCTTTAAGAGATTCCAAGCCTAGCATGAGTATTCCTACCAGATACCCTATTCCAAAACAACAGACGGCATTTCTTGCGTTTTCCGATAAACCGAGAAACGGCTCAAGCGCTGCCCCCGTTAAGGTACAGAATTCATGATTTTTAAAATACATAAAGTTGAATGGGATAAGGTATCTGTAAACGGGAGAAGACGTACCTGAATGATAATCTTTTATCGAGATACCCTCAGCATCCATCTTCAAGTCTCCCATGGTTTCAGATGGCACTAAAGCAGTCAAAGTGCTCTCGAAGTCGAGTTTGTTGTCTACACAATATTTGCGTAAGTCTTCGAACGTGATCCAGCCCAATATGATGTAGACTGACAAAAACGATAAAAGAAGTGTAGCGAACAAAGCACTGTACTTGTTGAAGATGCGGCTAAAACGCGCACAACGAGAATCTCTCATCACTTTATCCATGATTATCTCCCGCACAATCGTTTATTCCGTCTCAAAAAAACAAGACGCCACGTTATGCAACTTCATCGAACGACTTTACCACACAACAGTAACCCGCATCAAGCCGCCTCGACCCGTTCCGCCCCTTAAACAGCCTTAGGTGACAAACTTTCCGTGGTTATGTAGGAGCCCAAACCATGGACGGAGAACTCTTAGCGGCCGACCCGCTGCGCTTCGCGGAGCTGAAGCGGCTGGTGGGCGTCGACCTGGCCGACCGGCGCGAGTGGTTCAACCGCGCGGAGCGGAACCGCGCCGAGCGCTTCAAGCGCACCAACACCAAGAAGCCGGTCTACGACGGCGCGCCCAACCTGGTGGACCCGATCATCGACGACCTGATCCGCGAGCTGAAGCAGACCTGCGTGACCCTGTTGTGGCAGGCCCCGCGCCTGGCGCAGTTCATCGGGCTGGACGACGCGGGCGTCACCCACGCCGAGGCCGCCGAGGCGGTCTTCGACTTCCACCTGCGCCACACCTGCAAGACCCGCGCGCGCATCTCGCAGATCGTCGACGACGAGCTGACCTTCGGCTTCGGCCTCTCGAAGATGGTGGAGACGTCCGGCCGCGGCGGGCTGGACGTGCCGGAGTTCGTGCCGGTCTCGCCCCTGTCGGTGTGCGTGCCGACCGCCACGGGCGAGACCGCCGCGGCGGAGCGCGTCTGCCACATGATGCGCTACACGCTCTCCGAGTTCCGGCGGGCGGTGACGGCCAACGGCTGGGATCCCGCCGTCGCGGCCGCGATCCTCAAGGAGCTGTCCGAGAAGAAGACGTCCTCCTCCGGCACGCCGGCCGACATCGAGGCCGACCGGGGCGAGGCGCGCGCCCGCTACCGCGACGGTGCGCTCACCGACTCGCACCCGACGCTGAACCTCTGGGAGGTCTTCTACGAGACCGTCGACCTGGGGCGGCGCGTGTGCGTCTTCTGTCCGGACGTGGCGGCGGTCGTGCCGCTTTCGGACCGGCCCTGGACCTGGGTCGCTCTGGTCGGCGCGGAGAGCGAGCCGCCGGTGAAGCCGTGGCCGTTCGTGCAGTTCCGCAACGAAGATTCCGCGGGCTTCTACAACACGCGCGGCCTGCCGGAGCTCATCGAGGTCGACCAGAAGGAGGCCTCGGCCTACCGCAACACGCGGGCCATCGCGATCGACTTCGCGGGCAAGCCGTTCCTGCAGGGGCCGAAGCGCAGCACGCCCTTCCGCTTCCGGGCGGGCGAGTACCTCGACGGCGCGGAGATCGTCTGGTTCAAGACGCCCGGCGTGGAGCACGTCTACCAGCAGGACTACGCCCGCAACCTCGCGATGAAGCGCGTGGGCTCCACGCAGGGCGCGATCGCCAGCGTGACCGGCGCGGAGCAGCGCAAGACCGCTACCGAGGTCAACGCCCTGATGTCGACCTCCAACGGCATGTCCACCGACGCGGTGGACCGCTTCGCGGAGCCGTGGTCGGAGATGTTCGCGATGATGTGGCAGCACATGGCCCGGGCGGCCCGCGCCAAGGCCGGCGAGACCGGGTTGCTGCGCGCGGCGGGCGCGGGGCTGGTGCCCACCGCGTGGTCGGCGGAGTACAGCGTCTCGGCGGGCGTCTCGGGCCGCTCGGTCAACCAGATCCGCACCCTGGCCGCGCTCATGAACATCGGGCAGCTCGCGCCGGTGCTGGAGAACATGGGCGCGACGCTCGGCGGCGAGGCCGTGAAGGCCTTCTACCTGTGGATCTTCAACACGGTGGATACCGAGCTGGCGCGGCGGATACAGGGGACGGTCGGCAATAGGCAATCGGCAACGGGCGGGAAGACGGAGCCGGAGGACGGAGGGCGGTAGACGGAGGGCGGAAGACGGAAGATAACGCTCAACGCTGAACGCCGAACGTTCAACGCTCAAGGGGAGATCTTTCACGATGAACAATTTCGACAACACCGGCCGCAGGCTGCAGCTGCCGAAGGCGCGCTTCGAGGAGCCCGCGGCGTGGAAAGCCACGGACCAGCAGCAGCTCCTGCAGTTCTTGAAAACGCCGTCGGGCACGAAGTTCCTGCTGACCCTGCACGGTAACGTGACCCGCCGGGCCCTGACGGTTCAGGAGTGCTCGGTCCACGATTACGGCGTCACCGCCGGGATGTGCCGGCTCCTGGGCGAGATCGAGAACATGGCGGCGGACGGGGAGAGCGAGATTGACGGACAAGCCGGCGGGGAATGAGCGTTGAAGAGGAGCCTTCTACCTGTTTTTATTCAATTCATTCAGACGACACAGTATATGCGGGTGTGAGGCTCCAAATGAAGATAAGTGGACGAAGAATTCCGAGCGGTGTGCATTCCATTGTGTAATTGCCTGATCAATGTTGACCTCGGAAGCCAAATGTGCGCCAACCGCCATGTTGCACACCGCACGCATACTGTCCTCTAGGTTTCCGGCACAAGCTTGACCGTATCGATCACTCGTAAGCTCACACATTCTCTGATGCCAACCCTCTAACCCTATTAGCAGACCAAACCATGACCCAAAAGAAACCAATGCCCTCTGCCAAAGGTCGAGATGCCCCGCATAATGATGTCCAAGTTCATGACCGACAACGAACGCCACTTGAGACATGTTGCCTTTCAGTAAAAGCGAATCCACAGCCCCCGACTGCAAAATGATTAGACGCTTACTCGCAATTTTCATCGCGAACGCGTTCCATGCGGAATCTTGCATAACATAGATCGTCGGCAAAGGGCGGTGGAATTTCAATGAAAACGACTTGGCGATGTTGTAAAGTTCCGGAAACTGGCGATCAGACAACTCCATTGCGTTTACTTTGACATAAGCGACGAAGATCCGTCCAAATAAATAGCGAAAACCACCCAAGATAAGGAATATCACGCCAATTCCTAACAGATCACCGTACAGCTTCGCCGCCCCTACCACTACGAACAAGAGGCAAGCGAAAATTACAAGGCATGTCAAAGCGACCTTTTCGCGGGGGTGACGTAACTGGGTCATATCGAAATCCCTTGGCTCGCTAGTGTCAACTGTTGAGGTCATATGCGGTCTTTTCCCTTTCTATTGTTTAGAAACGCCAATCAAGAACATGACAGATCCACAAGGTTACTGATTCTTGAAGATCATATACCAATTTCTGGGCAGATTCGTTGACATTCTTTTGGAGAACGTGGGGAAGAGTCACGTAGATCACGAAACCGAGGCCGGCTACTCCAGATGCGATAATGTATAACAGGTGCCCCAATCCTTTAACAAGCAATGGCCCAACGGGCATTTCTTGAACATCGGCGTCATTTTGCTCATTTTGATCCGCCAAAGACGTTGCGCCTTTAGAAGCATCCTCTGAAGAAAAGCCGTTCTTTACGTCAACTTGATCGGCCATTTCATCTCTATTACTCATTTGATTCTTTCGCTAACATCCCGGCTTGAATTCGCTCCCGAGGGGCTTATTGCTCCATAACGACGGAAATGCGGTTCACCGTTAAGGTTCAATGAACATTCAAGATTTGCCGTGCCGTTCGCCAACATGTTGTGAACGGTAACACACACCCTAACCCGTTTCAAGCCCGAACACATTTTCATACATTCGCGACTACCGATCCGCTCCCCCCGTTCAATGGCCTCCGCCTTCGGTCCCCATTCCCCGCCCTAGGGTGACATACTTTCGCCAATACAATAGAGGGCGATACGAGTTGCCGGATGCCGTCCCCGATCTGAAAAAGGAGAGCCATGAGCGAACAAACCAAGATCAAGCTGCCCCCGGACGAGGGGCCTACGCCGGATGCCGACGCCTTCCTGAAAAAGTCGCTGGGCAAGCCGCCGGAGGGAGATCCCGCGGCCAAGGCCGCTGTCAATAAGGCCGCCGCTGACAAGGCAGCATCGGATCAGAAGGCCGCAGCCGACAAGGTTGTCGCCGATCAGGCGGTTGCTGACAAGGCCGCCGCGGATCAGAAGGCCGCCGCCGACAAGGCGGCTGCGGACAAGGCGGAGGCCGACCGGGCCGCCGCGGACAGGAAAGCCGTTGATGACAAGGCTGCCGCCGAAAAGGCCGCGCTTGAGAAGCTGACGCCCGAAGAGAAAGCGGCGGCCGACAAGGTCGCTACGGAGAAGGCGGCTGCCGACAAGGCGGCTGCCTCGGAAAAGTCCGCGAAGGATCTGGCGGCGGAACGCGTCGCGTTCGCGACGGAGCGGGACGGGCTCAGGACGAAAGTCGATGCCCTGACCGCTGAACGCGACGCGGCCGCCAGAGAGCGCGACGCGTTCAAGGCCGAGGTCGACCGGCTCGGCAAGCTGGTCGGCAAGCCGGTCACGCCGCCGACCGGCGGCGCGGACAAGGGAAAGCAAACCGCTGACGAGTGGCTCAAGGAGCAACTCGCGAAGAAGGAGTGACACACATGGACAGCACCACGATGAAAGGCACGATCCAGGGGTACTTCGACCGTGCGTTCTCCGAGCTCTCCGAAGAAGAGTTCAACACGCCGCTCGCGAACAGCGCGTTCGGCGTGAAGGCCAAGCTGGCCCCCAACTCGGGTACCTTCGTGCAGTTCCGCCGCTTCGGCGAGCTGCCGCTGGATGTCTGCGCCGCGAGCGACTCGCCGAAGACCTACGGCGAGACGGAGGAGCCCGCCGCGTCCATGGCCCTCACGGACGAGGTCTTCCAGGTCTCCACGGTGGAGATCGCGGGGTATATCCCCTTCCGGCCCAAGATGCTCTCGCAGGATCCCGCCGACATCATGAAGATCAGCAAGCAGCGCCTGCTCAAGTGGGCGCGCCGCATGATCCACACGGTCGCCAACGACCGCTTCGTGGTGCCCATCGGCGTGGCCATGACCAACCTGTCGAACACCTACGTGGAGGCCCCCCAGCCGTTCCGCACGATCTACGCGGGAGGCGTGGCCGGCTTCGCCGCCATGCGGGACGACGCCTACCTGACGCTGGCCGACGTCAGCCGCGCGGCCTCGATGCTGCGCAACGCGAACGTTCCCACGATCAACGGGCGCTACGCCTGCGTGATCGACTCCCCCGGGATCGAGCAGATCAAGCTGGGCGACTCCCGGTTCGCCGACCTCATCAAGCGCTTCGAGGGGCTGAACAACCGCGTGTTCGGCGCGGGCGACATGGTGGACTACGGCGGCGTGTTCTTCACGCAGCAGTCGGACCCGTACCGCTGCAACCTGCCCGCCCAGGGCGGCGCGCTGCGCACCCGCAAGAACACCGGCAAGGTGCGCGTCTGCCACGTGTTCGGCGCGAAGGCCTGGGGCTACCTGGACATGGGCGACGCGGGCGGCGAGCAGCGCCGCGCCCTGGCCCCCTCGTTCAAGGTGCAGGACATCACGGTCACCGGCAACCTCATCACGTGCGCCGTGCGCATGCCGGTGCAGGCGATGGTCATGGACCGCGACTACGGCGTGAACCTGGCCTACACCTCGGCGTTCGACGAGAAGCCGTCCGACCTCCCCGACGAGGACGCGTAACCCACACTGAAGCGAACGCTCAACGCCCAACGTCGAACGTCCAACGCTGAAGTGAATCACGTGGACGTTCAGAGTTCAGCGTTCGGATCAAAGGAGTCTATCATGGAAAAGATCAATGTCGTCACGGTTTCCGGCGTAGCCAGCAGCGCCACGGCGGTCGCCGTCGTCATCCCGGAGTACCAGAAGGCCAAGGCGGTCCTCCGCCGGTTTTCCGCGCTCGGGAATGACGCCGCCTGCGCGGTCAAGTTCTACGTGCCCAAGGGGGCGCGCGCGTTCGCGCTGCAGGAGAAGCTGCTCGCCGCCGGCACAGTCGTCAAGGTGCCGGTGGACGCGGCCAACGGCCACGTCTTCAAGGGCCACACGCTTGCCTCGACCGATAAGCTGCTCCTGCTAACTTCGGGCGGCTGGGTTCTGGTTTCCGCGACGTACGCGAACGCCGGGGCGGGCCTGATGTACTGCAACGCCACCATTACGGCGGTCGGCGTGGACATCCCCGCCAACACCCGCGCGTACGTCGTGGTTCCCGCCTCCGACGTGATCGACGGCGTGCCGCCGGTCGGCGCGGCGGCCGTGACGGTCGAGGACGTGCTGTGCGGCGATTCCGGCGCGCCCGTCCTGTTCGAGATCGTCGCCACCACGGCCAAACAGACCTTGGCCGCGGCCTTCGTGGAATACTGGTTCTAGTCTCCCGGCCCGCCGCGCCTTATTCTTGCCCTTTCTGCCGGGGCGCGGCGGGTCTTCCCCTTTCTCCGCGTTTCACCGCCAAGTCACGGAGATCGCCAAGTTCACCAGTCATCGGCTGGGAGTACTTGGCGTCTTGGTGGTGAAAAGGAGCTCCCATGCTTGCATCCGAACTGATCGAAAACGCGGCCGTAAAGGCGGGCCTCGCCGAACCCGGGGCCGTCCCTTCCCTGATCTCCACGCTGGGCCTCGCCGCCCTCAACCGCTGGTACGGCTACGTCTGGCACCGCTTCCCGCACCGCGACATCCGGATCGCCGACGCGACGGTCACCGTGCCCGCGGGCGACGGCACGGTCGCGCTCCCCACGGCTATGGACGGCGTGCGCTCCGTGCGCGTCGCCGGCGGCGCGCTGCTGCCTCTCTGCGAGATTACCGAAGCCGACCTCGCGGCGCTCTATACCGATGCCAGCGGCACGCCCGAGCGCTATGTCAATCTGGCCGACGGCACGGCGTCCGCGACGGTCGGCGGGGTCGCCGTCACGGTGCCGGTGCGGCGCATCAGGCTCGCGCCCGCTCCCGCGTCGGCCCTGACGCTCCACGTGAACGGCCTGCGCCGCTTCGTCCCACTGGCCGCGTCCGACGCCCCGCTTCTGCCCCGCTGCGGGGACGCGCTCTTCTATTTCGTCCTGGCCGAGTTCTATGAGTTCAGCGAGGACGCCGCCCGCCGCAAGCAGGCCGCGGCCGACGCCGAGACGCACCTGGCCTGCGCGGTCGCCTACGATAGCGAGGTCTCGGCCGAAGACGATACCGACATCCCGGTGGAGAGCCTTTTCCGTGGTTAAGGAAGTCCAAAGCAGCTTCACGGGCGGCATGTGCGACACGGCCGCCGGCGGGCCGGTCCCCGCCGACTCCTACCGCTATGCGGAAAACCTTGATTTCGACAACGCGGTGCTGACCTTCCGCCCGCAGGTCGCGCGGGAGCTCTCCCAGGTTTTCAAACAGTCTCTAGGCCTTGCGCCGTTGGTCAACCGCGGGGTATTCCGCCACGCCTCCGGCAGCTACGGCGATTGCGTCGTTGTCGCCGCCGGGGATACGGGCGCGGACAACGTCGTGTTCCGCTGCTTCAGGTTCGATTACTCGGCTCTGGCCGACGACAGCTTCAGGCTGGAGTTCCCCGCGCTGTACGGCCATGCCGACGGTTGCCTGTGGGGCGACGACGGCGTCGCGATCGGCGCGCCGGTCGTGTTCCTGCAGGTCGGCGCCGCGGCCTACGCGTGGGTGCCGCGCGGCGCGGAGGTGCTCGCGTTCCGCTGGGACGGCACGGTCGCCCTGGGGATCGGCGCGCTCGTCCAGCTTCCGACCGTCTACGGGGCGGGCGAGGGCGGCGTCGAGTGGGTGCCCCCCTGCCGCGCCGCCGCCTATGCCTACGGCCGCGTCTTCTGCGCGGTCACCTCGGGCGGCTCGCAGGTCTACAACTCGCTTGCCGTCTCGGCCCCGGTCACAGGCAACGGCAATCCCCGGCTGATGTTCGACGGCGTCCAGCTGGACATCGGGCTCGAGTTCGCCGACGACATACTGGGCATGTGCCCGGTCGGCGGCGGCCGGCTGCTCGTCTTCAAGCGCAACTCGGTCTGGACCGTGAGCGGGTGCGACGGCGCGCCCGGCGGCATGGTCTGCGAGCTGCTCGACGCCGTCCGCGGCTGCGTGGGTCCGTCCGCCTTCGTGCCGGTCGGCGGCGCGGTCTGGTACGCCTCCGACGACGGTATCCGCAAAGTGGAGGGGAGCGGCGCAGGCAACGTCTCCGCGGCGCATGTCCCCCTGACCGCCCCGGTCGGCGCGTTCTGGAGCGCCCGCGTCACCTGGCCCGCCGGCATCACGCCGCTGGCCTCGGCCGTCATCTGCGGCTCGCGCGTCCTCTTCTCGCTGCCGCTCGACAGCACCGCGCTCAACGCCGTGCTGGTCTACAGCCTGGCGCTCGGCTGCTGGACCGGCGTGTGGACGGGATTAAACGCCGGAGGTCTGGTGGTGAGCCAGCTCAGCGGCGGGCCGGGCCTCAAGATGCTCGGGCCGGACGGCAGCCTGCAGCGGCTGCTGACAGCGCGGGCCTCGCTCGGCAACGCGGTCACGGCGCGGTTCGTGTCGCGCGCCTTCGACGGTGGCGTCCCGGATCAGACGAAACTGTTCCTGCGTTCGGAGACGGCGCTGTTGTCCGACGCCACGCGCAACGACGGGACCGTCGAGGTTCCTGACTGGGTAGACGTGCCCGCCGTGGCCGACTTCCGTTCGCTGGATCACGAGACCGGCGCGTCCGTCACGCACCTGGCCGGCGCGTCGATGTCCGGCGCGGTCACCAAGCTCTGCGTGCTTGGCCGCGTCTGCCGCGAACTCTCGCTGGACATCCTCTTCAAGTCCGGCATCGTCCGCCTGCGCTCACTCTCGGTCCAGTCCCACCCCCGTGAGCAATAGTACGTTGGGAGTCTAATGCTCTCAGGCACGGGTGTTTACCGGGTACCATTTGCGGTCATGTGCGTTTAACTTTATATTTACGATGGGGGCAGGTGCACTCTTCACGACTGTCGCGTGTTCGTCAACAAAAAAGCGAAACCGAAGGCAATAACAAGCAAGTACATTACATTAGGTTCGCTATTCCGCGTCTCTGTCCATGGACCTGTCGGAGCGCGATATCATCTGCGCGACTGGCAGATCCCATTCCTCTTGTTCCTCAAGATATCGCATTGCGTCAGTTGCCGTCTTAAAGGCATATTCCAAGAATTCACCCGCTATCTTCGTCCATTCTGCAGGCGCAACGCCTCCGCGTATCATGTCCTCTGCCGTGTACCATGACATCGTTGAGTCGAATCTTCCCATCTTTTGTAACTCTTGCGGCAGATTCGAAATTGGCGATACTTTCAATTTTTTCTTCACAACCGTTTCAAAATGTACTCCATAACTAGTTTTGACAATTTTGTCTAGATACGAATCCTCCATCACTGACTTTCCCCAGTAGCACATTTGTGTGTTGCCCTTATGACTAAACCCGAATACAACCTGTCCAATTAAGTTTATTATGATACCTTGGGTTGGTTGTGGTACCACCCTTGGAATCTCTCCTTTTGTAGCATTTAGCCATTTACATGAAAGGGGTATTAAATAGTACTTGCGGTAGCGATATGGGTCGATCTCTGAAAGAAACTGGAGTTCTTGTTGCCATGAATGTCCGTGAATTCTTGCAAGACATTTTGCGTAAAACTTTTTGACTATGCTGTCAGGTTTGTTGCGTATGAATGATGCAGCGTAATATTCCTGCACACTTTTGTGAATGAATCTACATTCATCACCTTCCTTAAGGATTAAACAGGTAACGCGAATAATGTCATCCAAATACGCATCAGCATCTTCAGTAATATTAAGCTTGCTGAGAACTGTAACACTGAGATCATACAATTGCGAGAATGTGTGTATTGCCCCTCCGATTTTTTTCGTCTCAAAACATAATGCGTCGAAAATTCGTCTATATTGTGTGTCATTCAACTTGCACCGGCGAGGCCTACTGAAACCTGGTTTATTGCCGTCATGGCGTCTTAACAGAACTGAAAAAAGACCTTCGTAGAAATCAGCGAGTTGCTCTGGCAAGGTCGTGTAAGATTTGTAAGTCACTACCAGCAATGTGACCATTAGAGGCGTACATAGGAGGGTATTAAAATTTCCGGGGTGTCGAGCAATCTGAGAAATAAGGTCTTCTGCAAACGATTCGCTTTCGCTCAATTTTCTAATAACGCTCTGGTATTCACTCTCACGAAGGTTGTCTAATACTACAACTTCGAATTTTGCTAATGACTCGATACCTGTGCCGGGCCGAGTTGTCATGATGAATTGACACTTTGGAGACAGATTTGCCAGATGTTCAAGTTCGTTCACAAAGTCGGCCCTTTGCCCATCGTGAACCTCGTCAAACCCGTCCAAGAAGAAGATTAGTTTCCCTTTGTGGCAGAGTTCGCTAAAAAGTTTTTCGGACATTTCAAATCCGAGAACCTCAAGAAACCGGCCAATATGAGTCAGAATCGTGTCCTTTTGTGAAATTCTGCGCAGCTCAACAAACACAGGTATAGCATTTCCGAGCTCCAATTCACGGCTACATAGGTAACGGAGGAACGTGGATTTGCCTTGGCCTGCAATGCCACGGACTACGAGGTTTCGTCTAGGTCCGAAATCTGATACGTCTCTAATCCGCTTTCTAATTATATTTTTGTCAGTCCGTATCCGAACGTGAGAATCGCAGTAGAAGGTCAGCAAATCCACTGGCTTGTCTAACTGCCATAGAGTCTTGACGATTCTCACGTTGTGTATCTGAGTAAACAACTCGCCGATTCTCGCATTTGCGCGCCATTCAGCTATCTTGCCACCGGCAACAACCTTGATGGTGTCATATATATCATCAACTATTTTTTCAATGGCCTTCTCTCCAGCGGCGGCACCGGCGGCGGTCGTAAGCGTAGTTAGGATTGCCATTGCAGATACTCCTTTGTGTGTATGAGACGCGGTCTATTTCATGCCCAACAATGTAATGCCCGTTAAAATGACAACTGTGAGATGCCTCTCGTTTAGATCCCACGAACATTCAAAATGATGCCGTTTAACGCTCTCAACAACTTTTGAACGGTAACACACGCCCTGTCCTGTTTCAAGACCGTTTCGGTTTCCATACAGTTCCAATTCCTCTCGTCTACTAACTTCTCCCTCTAAACACCTCCATCTCTTCCCCTTGGGTGACAAACTTTCGGCGTATTTATATAGGCCCTGTGTGTCCACTGTGAAGCCGAAGGAGGCCCCATGTCCGCATTCGCTATCTATGCCGGTGCCCGTGTCGAGCGCGGCAACGCTTTTATTCAAATCACGGTTGCCGGGGTCGACTATCTGGCCGAGGCTCCGCGGGGCACGGCGGCGACTGACGCCGCCTGGGTCTGCAGCGCGGTCTATCCGATCGGCACCACCGGCCGGCGCATCAAGCACGCCTCCGGCCTCCATGCTCCGGGCGAGAGCGGCGAGAATCTTGCGGCGCTGACGTACGTTTAGCGGCCCGTGCGCAGGGGTGTTTGAAAGTAGCACGCACATCCGTGGGCGTGCATGAAGTGTCGGTTCACGCGTAAGGAAGGTTTTTATGCAACAAACGGTATTGGTTCTTCCCCCTGGGTGTCTGATCGCGGGCCCCGCCGGTGCGGCCGGCGCCGCCGGTCCGGCGGGCGCGGCGGGTGCTCCCGGTGTTGCGGAGGGTATCGGGTACATCACGGCGGCCTCGGTTATGGGTGTGTTTGCAGGGCCCGGTCAGGTACTCTTTTTCGGGGTTGATCTCGTTTCGTCGGTTTACGGTTGGACCAGTGACCCGAACTCGCTCACTGCCCGTAGCATGATGGGTCTGGTGCTTGAGGCGGTTGACCCTGCTGCAGAGGTAGTTCTGTATCCGCTGAAGGTGCTGGCGATTGCGTCGGTGAGTTTGCGGCCGGTGACGGTTCCGTTGCGTTTCATCGCCGGAGCGGATCTGGGGATCGGCGTTTGGACCTGGATCGATGCCGCTCTTTATACTCCGGAGGTCGGTGATCCGTTCTACCGGATGACCAACAACGTATACGGGGGATTTTGCGGCGGCGTCTCCCTCCATGCGGTGACGTTGGTCGGCACCGATATCTTGTGCCTGTCTGAGATTTCCGCCTGATCGCCTTTGGCTTTTAGGCTTTTGGGGGAGTTCCCGTTATGAGCGTATGCGTGACGAAAGAGGAGTGCGCCGCGCAGCATGCCGCGGTGCTGGCGAAGCTGGAAAGCATCGAGTCCCGGCTGTTTGTGGACAACGGGCACACCTCGATGCAGACGCGCTTGGCTCGGCACGAGATGGTGATACGCGCTCTGCTCTGGGTCGTTTCGGTCGTGGTCGGCACCGTGATCGCGGGGGCCGTCTCCGCCTGCGCGGTGCTGGTCAAGGTTCTGGCGAAGGTGTGAACGTGTCTTTCTCCGGGCCGCCGGGTGGCGGTTGCCGGCCGCGCCGGTTTGCTGATCCTTCCGGCGCGTTTTCTATTCCCGAAAGTGAGGTACTGTGATGGACAAGCAAAACCTGTTGGCGTATGTGGGCGGCCTGGTGCGTGTGGCGACCGCCATTCTCGGTGGATATCTGGCCCGGAAGGGTCTGGCTTCCGAGGCCGATACCGAGGGCCTTGTCGGTGCCGGGGTGGTTGTGGCGACGGGCCTCTGGTCCATCTGGGCCAAGCGCAAGGCGCTCATGGCCCCTCCCCCCGGTTCGACGTTGGGCGTTGGGCGTTCGACGTTGAGCGTTCTCTTTCTCGTTCTTCTGCCTTCCGCCCTCTGCCTGTTCTCCGGCTGTCTAGGCTTGAGCGAGAAGAATATCGCCGCCGCCGGCAAGATCGCGGACAGCTACTACAACTCCGCCAACGTCGCCGAGCTCTGGACCGTCACCAGTTCCAACGGCACCGGCAAGGTGACCTTCGAAAACTTCAGCACCTTCACGATGAACACGCCGGTGCCCCCGAAGAACATCATCTCCCGCGAACCCACCTTCTGGGAAGGCGCGTGGGACAGCGTCAAAACCCTCGGCCCCTGGGCCTTCCTCTACGGTGCCGTCCACTCCGGGGCCATGGGCGGTGGCACGCACAGTACCGTCAACAACTATCCCACTGCCTTGCCGTAACGCCCACGCGCAGAACACCTAACAAGACACAGAGCCCGCCCGAAATTGTTTTCGGGCGGGCTCTTTCGCGTCTGGTTTTCTTTCCCGTGCGTCCGTATGCCAACTGTCTGATACAAATCCGGTGTTTTATAAATTCGCTTGAACCGAAATGATTATATATGCTAATTTTAAAAAGATTTTAGAAGATGATCATTGAGCGATTACATCCTCCAGACTGCGACGACGGTTGATTTTTGTTTTTCATTATCGAATTCGCCCCATGATGAATGTGTCGCTTATACGATTCGAAGTTCTTCTCCGTGTAAGTCCTATCCAAAATGAGATACCAAGGAGGTTACTGACCATGAAGCGTAGCGAATTCTTTGCAGTCTCGGCCGCTGTTGCCGCCGCAATGATTCTGACCTCGTGTTCATCGACGACACCCTTATCGAAAAGCCCGGCGGGTTATGATCCTGCCAATCCCCTCTATTTGCTTGCCGCTCCGGGTGACCGGCAGGCGGACCCTGATCGGTATTTTGGTCATGAATATCAACAGATCAATGCGCGTCGCGGCGCGACTAACCAGTCTATTCGCCCCGACAATCTCCTTGGCTTGGCCATGTCCGGCGGAGGAATTCGTTCGGCCGCGTTCCAACTCGGGATTCTTTCTGGCATCCATTCGACCAAGTACAAGGACCGCCCCATTCTTGAGCAAGTTGATTACATATCCTCGGTGAGCGGCGGGAGTTGGGCCAGTGGCGCATATTGGGGCACGACAAACTCCGACGACGCCTTCTTCGCCAACCTTGATGCATATGCCAAATCGGGGACAAACGCACGCAATTGGCAAGCGGCGGCGCGGATCCTTCGCCATGAGCAGAGGGTCTCCATCTTTGACGTTACGACGCAACGGAAGGAACGCTGGCAAGACGACATCAAGTACGCATACTGCGCCGACGGCGACATAGACCTGTCGAAACACCTCTCAGATACGCGGTGCTTGAAGACGCGAGGCCGTCCCTACCCCATATTCAATTCGACACATTCCTTTGTTTGCCGTGAAGATGCCAAACTTGGCAGTTACCCCTTCGAGACAACGCCCGACTACGTAGGCACCATTGTTGATTCTACCAAAAGCGGATACAGCGGTTTCTTCATGAGCCTCAGTGCCACGAACTTGGTCTGGGCGAACGACAAGTGGTTGTGGTTTGGCGATCGCCCAGGCTCCATGTTATCGCTTGCCTTGGCCCACTCATCCGGAGTCGTTGGCGGACTGCCTTTCCTGCTCCAGTATTCTATGACGGCAAGCCGCGGGGGGGCGCCCATACCGGGAATGCGCGCTACGTACAATCTGGATGACGGAGGAAAGTCGGACAACTTGGGTCTTCTGCCGTTGCTTGAGCGCGGTGTCAATACCATCATCGTGTCGCAGATGGGGCAGGATGACAATCTTATCGACCTACCTTTTTCCCGTGAGCAAGCGAGGACATATCTTCGCGCTAATTTATACGAGAAGTTCAACCCTCTAACTGTGCCGCTGGTTCACAATGAATCCTACCAGTGCGGACGCAAGTCGGGTGCCCAGCAAGGCAAACTCATCCTTATTCGCCCGACTCCTCGGAACGTCCGCGAGTTCCTGCACAACCTTGAGCGAAATAACAGGCCGGCCTTCGATGAGTTCTTCCAAGAGGAGAAGAGCCTCGATGAACACGTGTTCCCCATGACCGCGACGATGAGGCAAGAATATAGCACAATCCTGATCCGTTCCTACTATCTTCTCGGGAAGTACATAGCGGAAACTTTCTTGCCGGACGCCTTGGCCGGAAAGCTGCCCGACCTGTGAGAAGAGACGCGATTTTACTTGATCGTTGAAATGGGGATGCTGGTTGGCCGAACCACCGGCGACAGGTTGCGTTCGCTGGTTCGCGAACCTGCGCCGGCTCGTTGTTAAGCAAATCGAGGGCGGGACCGACACGATCGGCTCCGGCAACAAGACCGACCCCCTCGCTCCAGGTGCCGATGGGTGATTCCGCTCTGGGCTACCTAGGCCAGTTGTTGGGCATCGCGGTAAAGGGCAACCCCGCCGCCAAGGCTTCTGCGTCCGCTCCCTCTGTCGAGGTCACCTCCGGCTCGGCCTGTGCCGACGGCTCATGTAACCTAAGATAGACTCCATCTTGAAACGTTTGCACCCAGACGGCAGGATATATTCTTGCACATCATTTTTTTATTAATCTCTTGATTTGACCCTACGATTATGAAAACATCAAAAACGTGTGAATTTATTATTTGTAAAAGTGTTATCGAACTGTGAGTAGTTTGTCGAGAAGCTTGTAGACCAGCGACGCTTTAGCCTTTGACTTGGACGGAGTGTAAGAAAGGTGATTTCACATGAAGCCCATATGCAATGCGCACTGTCATTTATTCAACTTTGAGTTTGTTCCCGCTGTTATGCTCAAGATCTTGTCGCCCCAGATAAAGAAACATTTTGGTGATGACCTGCTAAACATCAACGAGGACGATCTGACAAAGTTGAAAGCAGAGGTGGCTTCGAGGGTCACAAAAATGAAACACGCGCCCGAGTTGATGGAGATCTACCTTTCAGAGATGTCTGCTGTCGCGTCGCAATATGTGCACCAGCTTAAATGTGCGCAGATTGATATTTTTACACCTCTCACAATGAACATGGAAGAGTCGGTTCCCCTGACACCGGAGCTTTACTGGCGTTATAGTCAACAACTGGAGATTATCTCGACTCTCGCTCTAAAGTACCCATGGCGTATGTTTCCTTTCGTGTTTTTTGACCCGCGCAGTGAAAACAGTTTTGAGATGTGCAAGAATGCACTTGAAAACTTAGGTTTCCTAGGCGTGAAGATGTACCCGGCACTCGGATATCACCCAGACCCGAGTGTCGTCGAAACGGCAGGTGTCTCCGGACTCGGAGAATCAGAAATCGGCATAGTCAAGTTCCCCAATGGCACACCGAACCATGCCGCTGCGAGACGGCTTCGCTCCTTCTATAAGTATTGCGCTGACAACAGTATTCCTATCACGACCCACACATCTGTTGGCGGAGCCTATTCCGCACGGCTCTACAATCTCGAGGAAAGAATCCGGTGGCAATTGACGGACCCAGAGAATTGGCGAGCCGTATTGCAACAGTACAAGCTGAAAATAAATTTTGCGCACATGGGAGGTAACTATATCAACCCTGATAGGGGAAATACCAAAGCGTGGTCCTGCAAGTGGCGAAGCACTATATTGGAATACCTAAAGAAATCAGACCTTTTGGCAACAGTCTATGCTGATGTCTCGTATCACGATATGGCACATTCATCTAACGACAAAGAAGTTGCCGAGTACTTCGAAGACCTGCGTGAGGTGTTGAATTGCACTGAGATAAAAGGAGGCGTGATGTACGGATC
Source organism: Verrucomicrobiota bacterium (assembly GCA_023269675.1). GTDB lineage: Bacteria > Verrucomicrobiota > Kiritimatiellia > RFP12 > UBA1067 > JAHFSX01. The sequence goes on along the minus strand of JAHFSX010000005.1, from coordinate 233,478 downwards.
CGATGCTAGCATGATTACGCATACGTGGTTCGAAGACGAATTCATTAAACCGTTTATCGACACCAACAACCTGTTACCTGATCTTCAGGAGAAACTATTCACGACAACGCCTCTTTCCTTCCTATTCCAAAAGGATGGCGATGGTTATGTCATTCCTCACCGGTACATCAAATTCCTTGAAGAAAACGGTGCGCTTCAAAACCTCCCAACGTATGTTCAGAAGATTGGCACGCCGGGAATTGTCAAGTATGTCATCAATGCCTATTGAATAACGAAGGTTGTTATTTAGCGCACACTACTTCATCGAGATTACGTATGCTCAAACAATTTGTCATCATCCTCGTGTTTTTCAGTTCTTCAATCGCCTTTGGGACGGATAGTTACACTGATACTGTATTTTCCGCAGTAGGATCTTCACAAAAGGAGTACCTTACTGCCGTCAGAGGAACAGACCTGCTGTCCGGTAGCGATACTCAAGGAAGCTATCTCTATTACCGAAAATGGTATACTGACCATGTGACGGACAAACGACGTGATTCGCAAATTTGCGCTCTTATGATCGTTCTCTTAGGTGCCTCACTACCACTACTGGTATTATTTGAAAAAACCAACAAAAACTACAAACTTTGGGTTTCATTTGTGGGAGCAGTAATTGTAGCGGTGCAAGGCCTAACACAATCTTTTCACCTCGATGAATCTTGGAGGGGGTACATGCTAGCAAAGATGCAACTGGAGTTTGCCCACAATACATGGCAACAAGAAGTGGTCAATGCGTCATTAGACGCGGAGCACTCCTTGGATCGTATGCAAAAGGCTACTTCATCTTTCGCTGACGCCGTTTCAGAAATAGTCCTGAAGGAAACTGAGGGATATTTCGCAGAAAGTGCAAAGGCAAGGTCCTCGCGCTAACGCTGGGACATAACGATAAGTTGAGTGAGGATCAACAGTATACGCGCACTTGCTGAGGAAAGGGATGGGGATGGTAGCGGGGTTGTATCGTGACAAACGGACCAGCAGGTTTAGCCAAGCAGGGAATGGCAGCGTGACCCAGCGGTCCTCGGTCGAATCACCGGTCAATCCCGGTTTTTTGCCATAGCGGGCGGATACTGGTTCTGCTATTTTCGTTAACGTAGGTTTTAGTTCGCACACCTGATGTTTGAGAAGTGAAGGAGATCACCATGGGCGACGATGCAGAATATGAAATGGAAAGGCTTGATGAAGAACGGCAGTTGGAAGAAGCGCGTGGCCCGCGTAACATTCAGGAAATCCTCGATGACGTCCGTGTTCGGATTGCGAAAAGCAAAGCTGCAATAAAACCGAAAAAATGCGGTGAGCGCGCTTAGCCGGCCTTTGCTACCTGATTTATCAGCCGGGGCCAATGGGGCAAGCATTTCCGCCACGCGGTCCGTGTGGTCGAACGGGCCGCGGCTTCGCCCCCCTTCCCTGTCTAGTCGGATCGTCGCATACTCGCGGTCCTTGGCCAGCGCCCGCGCGTGATGCTCCTGGCGGAGTCTGCGGTGGTTCGCGGATATCTCCTCCCGGTGCGCGTGGTAATACGCGTTGGCGTAAGCCGCCGCCTTGGTCCGGCCCGGTTGTCCGCCCGCGTTCTCTGTCGGCCCCTCGGTCATGGGCACGTCGTAGCAGTATCGTGCCTCTGATTCAACCTGTTTGAGCCTCCCGTCCCTCTCCCGCGCGCGCAGAGGGGCCGCGTCGGACCCCCGCCGCGTTCGCGGCCAGTCACCCTGCTAGGGGGGCTTCTTAGCCACAAACCCCGCCACGGCCCCTTCCTGGCGCGGCCACGCGCGCTCCCGGACCCGGGCAGCCCGCTCTAAGTCTTCTTGCGGCGCTTCGCCGGCTTGGCCTCGGCCTTCGGGCCCTTCCGCGCCGACTCGACCGCCTTGCGCATCTCCCCGATGCGCTCAGCATGGTCGTAGCGGGCCGCCGTCGCGTCCTCGGTCCATCCCCCTAGTCTCTTGGCCAGGTCGTCAGACACCCCCGCCTCGCTCAGCCTGGTGCGGAACGTGTGCCGCCACGAGTGGAACGTGTACCCCTCGCCGACCTTCGCCTCCGTCAGAATGTTCGAGAAGCGGCACGAGGCGTTCTTGGCGTGCGAGCGCGGGTAGACGGTCGCGTGGATCGGCAGCACGTGCTCCCCCTCCGGATCGTCGTGCCGCGCGTCCTTCAGGATCTTGAGCAGCGGCTTCACGATCGGCACCACCACGTCGATGTCGTGTTTCTTGGTCTTGTTCGGCGTGTGCCGGATCACGCCCGTCTTCAGATCGATCTCCGCCCAGGTCAGCTTCGACACCGAGCCGTAGCGCAGGCCCGTGTGCCGCGCGATCTGGCAGGCCAGGTGCCAGCCGCTGCCGGCCGACTTGGCGGCCTTCAGGACGGCGGCCTCCTGCGCCCGCGTGAAGGCCTTGCCGCGCTCGCTGTCGCGCACCTCGGGCCGCACCAGCGGCCAGGGGTTGGTGATCCCGTCCCTCGACTTGCGCAGCGCCTCCCACACGGTGGAGAGGTTGCCCAGGATGTTCTGGCGGGTTTTGCCCTTCATCTCCTGGTCCGCGAGCGAGGCGGCGAACGCGGTCGCCGCGGCGCGGTCGACCGCCTCCACCTGCGCGGCCGCCGGGTAATCCGTCTTGGCCCAGTCCGCCAGGCGGCGCACGGCGCACTCCCGCGCGTTGAGCGTGGTCCGCTCCAGCTCCTTGCCGGTGGCGCGGATCCATTCGGTGTAGATGTGCCAGACCTGGTCCAGGCCCAGCGTAGACCTGGCCTCGCGCCCGAGGACGGCGTCCAGCATGGCGTGCAGCCGGTCCACCGGCGCCTCGCGCCGGATGCCCATCAGGAAGGTCTTCTCCACGACCTCCGCCTTGGCGCGGTCCGCGGTCAGCGTCGACTTGCGGATCCGCTTGCCTTCGGGCGTCATGATCTGGAACCACCAGAATCTGCTTTTAGGCTGTTTATACAGGGACATACGGCCTCCTATCGATATATGCGAAGTTTCCCATTAAGCCGCTTTTACCATACCTGTGTCATACCACGCAAGCACAAAAAACCGCGAATCCTTAACGAACTCGCGGTTTTTGAAGAAAAAGAATGGCGGGGAGGACGGGATTCGAACCCGCGACCACCGGATCGACAGTCCGGTGCGCTAACCAATTGCGCCACCTCCCCGCAAAAAAGTAGACACAAGATACCAGAGCCCCCGCTGACTGACAAGCGGTATTTTGAAAATATTTTAGCGGCGCGTCCCCGCCTCAGGCGGTCAGAAAAACCACCAGCGCCGTCAGCGCGTAGCAGGCCACGGTGGCGATCAGCACCTTGTCGGTGAGCAGCGCCTTTTCCGGCCGCCCGCCCGCGTCATGCCGGTACACCAGCTCCAGGTAGCGGAAGATCCCGAACACGACGAACGGGATCGTCAGACCCAGCCGGTTTGTGCCGAAGCGCCGGACGGTCTCCTCCGACAGGGTGTAGATCGCGTAGCAGACCAGGGTGGCGCACGAGGTGATGGCGATCTGCATGTCGAGCAGATAGCGGTCATACCCCGCCAGCGCCTCGCGGTGCTGCTCGCCCGCGTCCTCCAGCAGGATCTTCTCGTGCCGCCGCTTGCACAACGCAAGGAAGAGCGCGAGCAGAAAAGTGCAGAGCAGCAGCCACGGCGAGATGCGGACCGTCAGCACGGTCGCGCCCGCGATCGCGCGCAACACGAACCCCGTCGCAATCACAAACACATCCACGTACGGGATGCGCTTGAGCCCGAAGGTGTAGAGGAACTGCATCAGGCAGTAGCCGCCCAGCACGCCCGTGAAGGCCCACGGCAGAGCCAGCGAGCCCGCCAGGCCGGCGGACAGCAGCGCCGCCGCCACCGCCAGCGCCGCCCCGACGCCGACGTCGCCCGAGGCCAGCGGGCGCCGGCACTTGACCGGGTGCGCGCGGTCGGCCGCGATGTCGTGCACGTCGTTGATCAGATACACGCCGCTCGACACGCAGCAGAAACAGGCGACCGCCATCGCTTCGAGCGCGATCGGCCAAACGCCTTGGACATGCGCGCTCTGGCTCGGATCCCAGCGCGCGAAGAAATACGCGGCCGGGACAACCCCGTTCTTGATCCACTGCGCAGGCCGCAGCGCCCGGAGCCAAGACAGCCACGCCCGCGCGGCGCTCAAGCCTTCGTCCCCGTGCGCGGCGAACGGCGGAACCCGCACCGCGCCCACAGCCGCAGCACCATCATCACCGCCTCGTACGCGATGTTGGCCCGCATCTTCGAGTAGCCCGCGCGCCGGTCTTCGAATACGATCGGCACCTCTTTGATCCGGAAGCCCTTGATCCAAGCCGAATGCGTCATCTCGATCTGGAAGGAGTAGCCGCTGGAGGTGATGCGGTCGAGATCGATCGCCTGCAGAACCTCCCGGCGGAAACACTTGAACCCGCCCGTGGGGTCATGCACGGGCATGCCTGTGACCAGCTTCACGTATTGCGCCGCGCCCGTCGAAAGCAACAGCCGGCTCATCGGCCAATTCATCACACGGATGCCGCCGATGTAGCGCGAGCCCAGCACCAGATCGGCACCCGAGGAAGCCGCCTGCAGCAGGCTCGGCAAGGCCGCGGGGTCGTGCGAGAAGTCGCAGTCCATCTCGCAGATCAACGCGTAGTCGCGCGCCAGCGCCCACCTGAACCCCGCGATGTAAGCACGCCCCAGCCCGTCTTTGGCCACCCGGTGCAGCACGGATACGCGCGGCTCGCGCCGGGCGATCTCGTCCAGCAGCACCCCCGTCCCGTCGGGCGAATTGTCGTCCACAAACAGGAGGTTGGCCTCGGGCACCTGCTGCAGGACCGCCTCTGAAATGGCAGCCACGTTTTCGCGCTCGTCATACGTCGGTATGATCACCAGTGTTTTTTCTGTCATTTGGACACACAGTATATCCGTTTTATCAGGGGCATTTCCATCGAATTATCTTACCCCTCACCGGCCTTTTCCGATGCGCCACCCCCCTTGACTATCCCTGCGCAGTATGGTTCACTAATGTTTCTTTCCGGCGTCCCCCTCCCCCCGATCGGTTGAAGAGCCGGAGCCCCTCCGATGCGGAGACCCGTCGCATCGCGAAAACCAAAGGAAGCTTACGTCATGTTCAGCAAAAACAAAGACAAGTCCAAGGCCCCCGAGGCCGCGCACCCCGCCGAGGCGGCGCCGGCGCAGGCTGACGCCGCGGCGCCCGTGCCCGCGCTGCCGCCCGCCGAACAGGAAGCCCCCGCCGCCGCGACGCCCCAGCCCTCCCCCGAAGCGCTGGAGCTCGCGGCCGTCAAGGACCGCTATACCCGCCTGATGGCGGACTTCGACAATTTCCGCAAACGCCAGACCCGCGAGCGCGAAGAGTGGATCAAACGCGCCAATGAGGAGCTCCTCGGCGACCTCCTGCCGGTGATCGACCACCTCGAGCTCGCGCTCGGCAAGAACGCCACCCCGTCCGACCCGCTGGCCGCCGGCGTGAAAATGGTCTACGATCAGTTCATCGCGCTCCTCGAACGGAACGGCGTCACGCCCATCGATGCCAAAGGCCAGCCCTTCAACCCGGATTTTCACGAGGCCCTGTCGCAGATGAGCTCCGCGACCGTCCCCTCCCAGGTGGTGATCGACCAGTTCCGCCGCGGCTGGCTCCTGGCCGGCCGCCTGCTGCGCCCGGCTCAAGTGATCGTCTCCTCCGGCGCGCCCGACACGCAGCAGACCGACGCCGAAAACGCCAGCGTTTCGGATTAGCCCCGCCGTTTCCGGCCGCCGCCGCGCGCCGCGAAATCCGGAGACTCTTAACCGTTGACCCGTGAACCTCTCAACCTGTAACCGTTAACTTCCCCTTTTCCTATGGCAACCAAACGCGATTATTACGAGCTGCTCGGCGTCAGCAAGAGCGCCACGGACGATGAGCTGAAAAAGGCCTACCGCAAGCTGGCGATGCAGTATCACCCTGACCGCAACCCCGACAACAAGGAGTCCGCGGACAAGTTCAAGGAGATCTGCGAAGCGTACGAGGTGCTGAGCGACGCCGCCAAGCGCCAGCGCTATGACCAGTACGGCCACGAGGGCGTGAAGTCCTCCTTCGGTCCGGGCGGCTTCGATTTCGGCCGCGACTTCACCCACTCGGGCGACTTCCAAGACGTTTTCGAAAACCTCTTCGGCGGCGGCTTCGGCGACCTCTTCGGCGGCGGGGGCGGCCGCAGGAAATCCCGCAACCCCAACGCCGCCCAGCGCGGCGACGACCTGCGCTTCGACCTCGAGATCGATTTCGAGGAGGCGCTCTTCGGCTCGGAACGCGAAGTCGACCTCACCGTCAACGACGCCTGCGAAACGTGCAAGGGCACCGGCGCGGCGGCCGGCGCCACCCGCGAGCCCTGCCGCCAGTGCGGCGGCCACGGCTTCGTGGTGGTCGGCGGCGGTTTCATCCAGATGCGCCAGTCCTGCCCCGTCTGCGGCGGCGAGGGCTCCATCATCCGCAACCCCTGCAAGAAGTGCGGCGGCACCGGCCGCGTGAAGACCCCGCGCCACATCGCCCTGCGCATACCCAAAGGCGTCGAGACCGGCTCGCGCCTGCGCCTCACCGGCAAGGGCGAGAGCGGCCTGCGCGGCGGCCCCGCCGGCGACCTCTACGTGGTGCTGCACGTGCGCGAACACGCGGTCTTCCACCGCCAGGACGACGACCTGGTCTGCACCGTCCACGTCTCGCCGGTGACCGCCGCCCTCGGAGGCGACATCGACGTCCCGACCCCGGACGGCCACGCCCGCATCAAGCTGCCGGCCGGCACGCCCAACGGCAAGGTCTTCCGCCTGCGCGACAAAGGCATGTCCAGCCTCAACGGCGGCAGCGGCGACCTTCACGTGCAGGTCGAGTTCGAAGTCCCCGCACACCTCTCCTCCAAGCAAAAAAAGCTGTTCGAAGAGTTCAACGCCAGCACCTCCGCGGACAACTTCCCCGAAGCCGCCAAGCAGAACCGGGAGGTCGAAGCCTTCTTCGCCCGCCGCGATGCCCTGCGCAAACACGCCTCCAAATAGGTACAGCGTTCAAAGTTCAGGGTTCAGAACTTCTAACCCTTAACTTCTAACTTCTCCGACACCATGCACCGTTGCCTCGTCAAGACCGAAGAGCTGCTCGCCGACACGTTCACGCTCGGCCGTGACGAGGCGCGCCATTTGCAGACCGTTCTGCGCGTGAAGCCCGGCGAACGCGTGCTCCTCTTCGACGGCCAAGGCCGCACACGCACCGCCGCCATCACCGCGGTCGAGAAACACGGTCTCTCGCTGACAAGCGAAACGCCTCCGCAGACGCATCCCCGTCCCGCGTGCGCCCTCACCCTTTTCGCCTGCGTCAGCAAAGGCAAGCGCATGGACTGGACCGTCGAAAAGGCCGTGGAGCTCGGCGTCGCGCGCGTCGTGCCGGTCATCTCCGACCGCACCATCGTGCGCCTCGACAGCGACGACGGCGAGACCAAAGCCGACCGCTGGCTCCGCGTGGCGGAAGAGGCCGCCCGCCAGTGCGGCGCCACGTGGCTGCCGGAGATCGCCACCCCCGTCACCTTCAAGGCCGGCCTGCCGCTCGTGGCGCAAACGGCGCCGGTCTTTGTGGCCGCGCTCACGCCCGCCGCCCGGCCGCTGCGCGAGGCGCTCGCCGCGCACGCGGCCCCGCCGCCGCGCGCCGGCTGGTTCGTCGGTCCCGAAGGCGACTTCACGCCCGCCGAACTCGACGCGCTGCTCGCGACCGGCGCGATCCCCGTGAGTCTCGGCCAACTGGTCCTGCGCGCCGAGACCGCCTGCCTCTACGGCCTCTGCGCCCTCAACTGCGCCTGGCTGTAATCCGCGCGGAACCACTTCTCCTTGCGAACGCTTACGGCAGCAGCGCGAGCACGACCTGATTCACCAGCTTGCCGTCGGCGCGGCCCTTGACCTTGGGCATGAGGAGCGCCATCACCTTGCCCATCTCCTTCTTGCCGGACGCGCCGCTCTCGGCGATGCACTGGCGCACCAGGACCTCGATCTCGGCCCGATCCATCTGCTTCGCCTGGTACTTGCGGTAGATGTCGACCTCCGCCTGCTCTTTCTCGACCAGATCCTGGCGGCCCGCCGCGGCGAACTGCTCGATGGAGTCCGCACGCTGCTTGAGCGCCTTGGCGACCACGGCGGCGACCACCTCCTCCGTGACCTCCACGCCCGCGTTGACCGTCTGGTCTTTGATGGCCGCGTGCAGCGAACGCAACGCCACGAGCTTCTCGCCCGCCTGGGCTTTCATGGCCTCTTTGATGTCGGCCAACAACTGATCCATAACTGCAGATGCCATATGCTTCTCCATTTTCTATTGGTTTTGTGCAAGATCATAGCCGGCGTCCATGACGGCCCAATCACGCCCAGGATGGGCGTGCCACATCCGAATGTGCCATGCGCATCCCTGCGCATGGGCGGCGTCCGGCCGCTCACCGCGCGGGCAGCTTGCGGCGGTAGTCGTCCTTGAAGAGCCCGATCTTCTCGAACGGGATTTTTTCGAACGACGGCAACTCTTTCAGCAGCCGCGCGCCCTTGCGCAACGTGAAGTCCTGAGACGCCACGTCCGCGAACCCGAGCGCGACCGGCTCATCTTTCGTGCCTGCGACGTTGGCGAACCCCTTGATGTCGACGGCCTTCGCCACCCCGTTCGTCGCGCCGGTCGTGTTCACGGCCAAGTTGTCCGCGATCTCGAACTTGTCGAGCAGCTTCTTGACGTTGCCGTCGAAATCGCACACCTGCTTGGCGCAGTCCACAAACACGTTGCGCCGGATCGGATTGTTGAGCGGCTGGCGCGGCTCCTCGTTCATGATCGCCGCCAGGCGCGGATACTTCACGCTCCACGGCGGCTGGGTGTAATTGAACGCCTTCGCCTTCTCGTCCAGGCACCAGCTCTTGTCGTTCTTGTTGTTCCAGTGCGGCCAGGTCATGCCGCGCGAATCGATGTGCAGGCCGATGGGACAATCGACGATCAGGTTGTTCAGCACCGGATTGTCGCGGCCGCCGCCGATCATGATGGCGCGGCCCGCGCGGAAGAAAACGTTGCCTTCAAGGGTGTCGCCGCAGTCGCAGTCGTCGAGATACACGCCCATGGTGTTCACATGCTTGCCGTCGCCGCCGCCGAGGTCATGAATGTAGTTGTGGCGCAGCACGTTCCCCTGGCTGGTCCAATCGCGGCCCGTGTAGAACGCGCCCGCGTCGCCCGTTTCCAGCACCACGCGGTAAACCTCGTTCAGCTCGAACAGGTGCTCGTTGCCGCCGTACAGCACCGCGTTGTGCGGCGCGTCGTGGATGCAGTTGTTGCGCACGATCTGACCGCACCCCTGCACGCCGATGCCCGGCGCGTACGTGCGCTGGAAGAGCCCGTAGTGGTGGATGTGGTTGTTGACCGCCAGATTCTTCGCCAACGTCAGAGCCTTGCGGTCGCCCCCGCTGAGCGACAGGCCGTTCTTGCCGAGGTTGAAGATGTCGCAGGAGCGCACCGTGTTCTCCGTGCCGTCCACGGAGATGCCGCCGCCCGCGAGATTCGCGACCACGCAGCCGGCGATCTCAACGTGCTCCCCGTTCTGCACCACGATGCCGTCCGCGTGGCCGTACTCGAAGGCCAGCTCCACAAACTTCACGTACTTCGCGCCGTTCACTTTCACCAGCGGCTGCGTCAGCGTGGCCAGCACGATCGACGCGTCTTTCAAGGGCTCCTCGGGATAAAAGTAGAGCAGCTTGCGTCCCCGGTCCAGATACCACTCGCCCGGCGCGTCCAGCTCCTCCAGCGCGTTCAGCGCGAAAAAGCGGCGCTTGTCCGCACCCCACGTGCCGCCCGCAATCCCGTAACCGTGCGGCGCCGCCAGAGCGATGACCTTCTTCTCGGGGTCATACGCCGCCACACGGATCACCTCGTCGCACCAGTCGTGCGTCCAGTAGCCCAGCAGCCACACGCCCTCCTGCAGGTTCCAGCGCGCGGGACGCGCGTCCGCGAACTCGAACGAACCGGGGTGCGCCTTGCGCAGCGCGGGATCGGTCGCGTCGGCCTTGGGCAGCCCCGTGTCGACCGCTTTGGAGAAACCCGCCCACCCGGCCTCCGCGGCCTCGGCGTTGGGCCAGCGCGCGAGGGTCATCGGCTGACGGTTGACGTAGAGCCAAGGCGCCGCCGGCACGCCGTGATACGCCGTTTTAAAGGTCTCGAACGTGCCCGGCGCCAGGGCCGACAGGTCGCACACCAGCACCTTGCCGCGCGCCGCCGCGTCCAGCCGCGCCAGCACCGCCGCGTCCGTCAGCGCCTTGAACGCGCCCGGCTCCAGCGTCAGGCCGCCTTGGATCCGCGCCTTGCCGCGTTTCTGCGCGCAATACACGACCGGCGCACCCGCCGTGCCGCTGTCCTCGGCCGTCAGTTCAAACGCGGCGTCCAGCTTGTACGCGCCGGCGCCGACATACACCGCCGCCGCCTCGCCGCTTTTCAGCGTCCCCGCCTTGCGCGCCGCGCGGAGGCCGTCGCGCGCCTGCGTCAGGGTCTGATACGGCTGGCGCTTGCTGCCGTCCCCGCCCGCCGCCGCTTCAGCCGCCACATACACGTTCACTTCCGCGCTCGCGCACGAAACCACCCCCATCGCGACCCATACCGCCAACCTCATAGTCACTCCCCTTCTTCCCGCCTAGCTACTTCTCCGTTATCGACAGCTCACCCATTTGCTTTGCGACATCGGGTGATTCCGCAAACTTTTTCCACTGGTTCAAGGACACGAAGCTGGTCACGATTTCGTCTCCGCGCCAGACCTGGACGATCACGCCTTTGAGCTTGGCGCCGCTGATCCTTGAGCCGGAATAATAATAGTAGGCGTACTCTTCCACCTCATTCGACTGCAAGGATACTTTTGCGATTTTACCGGGCTCAAGCGCCACACTTTCCTCTTTCTTGTCAACCACCGCGTCGCGGTTGCCGCTGATCGCACCGACAAAGTACGCTTTCACCGTCACTGGCTTCTGCTGCTCGCCGAGGCCCCGCAGCTCCACCCCATAGGAAAGCGAACGCTTTTTATTGCGGTCATAATACCAGTCGCCAGAGGTGTCTCCCCCTTGACCCACACGCACGCATTTCATGAAAACCGACGCTTTTTTGTCTGCCGTCCCGGGGGGCGCCACCGCCGCCGTTTTAGGGGCCGGCGCGGCGGCCGCCCCTTCGTCCAAAACGATCTGCTTGCCTTTGACCTCGAACTGTTCAATGGCGTAACCGCGCGTCTTGGAGGGAAACACCTCCACGCTGGCCGGCTCGGCTTCTAAAGGCAGCTCGTAGAACGAGCAGAACAGCTTCTTAAACCCGGGCTGCACAGAATCCGACCCGGCCAGCAGCGCTTTCTCGGGGAGATAGAACCGCGCATTGGACTTCGCCGTCTGAAGGAACTTGCGTCCCCGCTTATCGACCAGCACCGGTTCCGGCACGGTCATCGGCACATTGGAATCGTTCTCGACCGTGTAGGTCACGAATACGAATTTGCCCTCGGTCACCAGCTCCTCCGCCAACCCCTCTTTTCGCGGCTGAATCCGGTTCCCCAGCGCATCGACAGACTCGATCTTCCAGCGCGAATCCCCCGTGGTCTCGGCCTTGTTGCCGTCCGCTTCATCGACCAGCCGGAACGTGACGATGTCGCGCAGTGTGGCCACGGGAGAAACACCCGACTCCTCGCCGACACCCGCCGCACCGCTTTTTTTGAACGTCACGACGACCTCGCGCGGAACATAGGTCAACTCCCTCACGTACGCACGGTCGGCATCACACAGGTTATCCAGTTTAGCGGGGACGGCCTTTCCGTCTTTGAGCTTCAGCGTGACGGAAGAGCCCTCCAGCTTCACGAAGCGCGCTTCAACATGGTTCCCCTTGACATCGGTCCACGTGCGCATGTCTTCCGCGCCCGCGAAGCCGGCGACAAGAAAGAGGACTGTCAACAAACTGAATGATCGCATACCCATCTCTCGTGTGTTTTTTTAATCTGCAGTTAGTATGCCACGCCACATATGTGCCCGCAACACTCTTTTCGCGTGTCAGGCCGTGTCGGGCCGCATCCCCGTTCCATTGACCGTTAGACTATCGACGCTTGTGGGGCGTCCGAGGCGTCCGCCCCTACCGGTGCTGCGGCAGCCGTAGCGCGGGACGTCCCGGACCGCGCACGGGCGGGGTGCTGAGGCACCCCTGCCCCGTTGAGGTCAACGAAACGGGATGCGCCCGGCCGTGCCAGGCCGCTCTCACATGTCGAGACTGACGCTCGCGCCCGCTCCAGACCCCGCGGGCAGCTGCACCGTCGCGGCCTTCGTTCCCGCTTTGATCCGGATGACGCCCTCCCGGCTGCACGGATTGCAGATCGTCAGCCGCGTTTTTCCGGCCACTTTCGCCAGCATCAGCAGGCAGGGCGTATCCGCGCTGACCGCGCCCCACGTGTCACTGGGGACCGAGCCCGCCTGATAGAACGCGGCCTGCAGCGCACCTGTCTTGACCTGCTCGACCGCCTGGACCTGCGGCCTGTTGGCCGCCACGCGCACCGGCAGCGCCGCCGCATATGCGTCCAACGCCGCCGCGTCTCTTTTAACCGTCAGCGCGTACGCGTACGTCGCGCCCTTGGGGAGCTTGCCGTGACTCACCCACACCGAAAAGACCGGCATCGAAACCGGAGCGGCCGGCTGCACCGTGGAGACGCGTTTCCAGCAGCCCGTCTGAACCGAGGTCCCCACCCCCACGCTCTCTCCCGCATCCATAAAAACATACCCCACACCGCCGTGGTGAACCCATGCCGGCTTCTCGATCTTTGCGGGTGCCGCCAGCACCTCCGGCGCGCCCTCGCCCCGACTGACCGTCACGGGCCCGTCCGCGAGGCACTGGTTCACCGAGGTGATCACGCGGTAGCCGTTGGTCGAGGCGATGTCCGCGCCGAGGCACACGACCTCGCCCTCGAAAAAGAACCAGGCCTTCTTGGCGGTCAGCCCGTCCCGTGCGAAATCCATGGCCGACACTCCGCACACGCCGTCGGAGGCCCCGCCCGCAAAGGCCCGCGCCCCCTTGCGCCGGTTGTCGATGCGCCGCAGCGGCCGGTTCTGCTCGACCGTGATGCCCGGCAGCCGCGCCCAGTCCCACACCGGGAAGATGTTGCGGTACTCCCCGCCCGTCCGGTAGAGATACATCACGCCGTCCGAGAGGTGCTCTCCGAGCTGGTTCTCCTCGTTGACGACCTCGGTCTGCAACATCCGGTCGCTGGTCATGCGCACCGAAACCATCCATTCCGGGCGGTGATGCACGGTATAGTCCGAACACCAGAAATGCTTGTGCCCTGTCAAAGCGGGCGTCGCCTCCGTGATACCCTTCTCGATGCGGGCGGCCAGACGCTCCAGCTCCTCCCGCCGCGTCACGGCCTCCAGCTTCAGCAGGTTGCGCGCATGGGCCGCATAGCCGCCGACCTTTCCGCTGTTGGGCCGCGTGGGCTCGCGTCCGCTGGCCGAATAGTCGAACAGGCCGCCGCGGATCATCCACTGCTGGCCCTCCAGCAGATAGTCCTCGAGAATGCGGATCTTTGCGGGCTCGAACGCGAACGGCGTGCCCTGCGCCAGCAGCGCGAACCTCGGCGCGGAGGCGGCGAAGCCGTTGCCGTATCCGCCCGAGTAGAGCTGCGCGCCGTGCTGATGGAAGCTGAAGTCGGGCTGGATCCCTTCCTTCTCCGTCACCACGATCTCCGCCTCGATCCGCTTGAACGCCGCCGACATCAGCTCCGCATCGCGCTGCAGACATGCCCGTCCGATCGTGTTCTCGGCCAGCCAGACCAGGTTCTGCCCGGTCATGGCGAGCTTCGCGCGCGACAGCAGCGCGCATCCCTTTTCGAGGCGCCCCTCCGTCAACAACGGCTCGGACAGCAACATCAAACGGTAAAGGCTTTGAACCGCGCCGATCTCGTTGTACCACCAGTTCGAAGACTTCGGGTCGCGCGCCAGCCAGAAATCGAAGCCCTTCACCAGCGCCTGCGCCACCGCCGCCTGTTCGGTTTCCGGCACGCGGCCCGACGCGTAACCCTCGGCCAGGTCCGTCAACCGCTCCAAGTGCTCCATGGGCGGCCAGAGCATGCGGTCCTTGGCCTCGTACGGGATGTCTCCCCACGCGCCGTCCGGCTTCTGCGACTGCACGAGCGCGCGGATCTTACTGATGTCAGGCGCCTGGCCGCGAACGTCCGCCGCGATCCGCGCCTTGACCGTCTCCAGGCCTTTCATCCGGTCCCCGTCGGCGGCCTGACAGCCCCAGCAGAGACACGCCGCGATTGCCAATGATACCCCGCTACGCCACATACCAGTCCCCCGTTGTTTGGCCCGAATCTTACCTGATGCCTATGCCCCTGCAAAGCGCAAACCCGTGCTTTTCCCGTTGAATCCGCGGCCTCTTTCCTTGTAAGCTATTCGCATGAAGAAATACATCCGGTTCGACAGCGTGGGCGGCGCCAGCGGCGACATGATCTTCTCCGCCCTCGCGGCGCTGGGCGCGGACATCCCCGCCATCGAAAAGATCATCAACGCCTTTTTCCCGGAGCATCTCCACTTCCGGTCCGACCTCGCCAGTGCCGCAGGCCTCAGCGGTCTGCGCGTCACGGTCCACGCCGAACACCATCGCCACCCCGACGACAGCGAGTGGCCGGACGCGCAGCCCGACGGCCACCCCCACGGCCATCCTCGCGGCCATGCTCCGCACGTTCTGCCGCATGCAGGCGGCCCGCAGCCTACCCACGCGCACGCCCACCGCGGGCTCGCGGAGATCGAACATCTCCTGTCGCACGCCCCCCTCTCAGACGCTTCGCGCGCCTTGGCGATCGACGTCTTCCGCAAGCTCGCGGAAGCCGAGGCCAAGATCCACGGCAAAACGCCCGACACGGTGCACTTCCATGAGGTCGGCGCGTGGGACTCGATCGCCGACATCGTGGGGTCCTGCCTCGCGCTGGAACAGCTCGGCGCCAGCGGCGTCTCCTGCGGCCCCCTGCCCTCCGGCACCGGCACGCTCCACTGCGCCCACGGCGAGATGCCCAACCCCGCGCCCGCCACGCTGGAGCTGCTGTCCGGCATGACGGTGACACAGACCGCCGAGCCCTTTGAACTGGTCACCCCCACGGGCGCGGCGCTCCTGCGCGTCTGGACCCACACCCTCGCCCCCTTGCCCGAGGAGACCACCGTCATCCGCAGCGCGTTCGGCTTCGGCAGCCGCACGCTCAACGGCCGCCCCAACGTGCTGCGCGCCACGCTGCTGACCGAGTCCGCGGCCGCCGCCGCGCCGATCGCGCCCACCGCCGCCGACCTGCTTGTGCTCGAAACCAATCTCGACGACTGCAACCCCGAATGGCTGGGGGCGCTCGCCTCCGACCTGCTGGGGCGCGGCGCGTCGGACGTCTGGTTCACGCCCGTCATCATGAAGAAGGGCCGCCCCGGCACCGTGCTGAGCGTCCTGGCCGACGCGGCCTGCGCGGCGTCCCTGCGCGAACGGATCTTCCGCGCCACGACCAGCTTCGGCATCCGCTTCTATCCCGTGCAGCGCGAGACGCTGGCGCGCCGCTTCGAGAACGTCCGCACGGCGTGGGGCGACGTGCCGGTGAAGATCGGCACGCTGCACGGCGAGGAGATCACCGCCTCACCGGAGCACGACGCCTGCGCCGTCCTCGCCAAGGCGAACAACGTCACACCGCGGCAAGTCTACGAGGCGGCCAAGCAGGCCCTGAAACGGTAAACCAGATGCCCATGCGCAAGGATGCGCATGGCACACTCGAATGTGGCACGCCCATCGCTGGGCGTGCGCGAGGCGGCTACTGCAGCCGCACCTTGACGTGATAGAAGCGCCGAGGGCCGTTGAAGGGCAGCGTGACCGTGACGTTCTGGTTGCTGCCCACGATGCCGGTGCGGCCCGCGACGCCTGACCAGGACGGTCCGGAAAGGACGTCGGTCGACTCCACGTCAAACAGCCGCGCAAGGCCCGCATAGCCGGGGCCGGTCGCCTGGCGCGCGTAAAAGGTCACCGTCAAGCCCCCGCTGACGGCGGACGCCGCATCCACCGTTAGCCCCGCGTTGGACGCCAGAGGGTCGGTGCCAAGGATATACTCCTGAAGGTTGTTCCACGCGTCGCTGTCGGGATTCGCGCTGTCCGCCGCGCTGCCGACACTCGCGGTGGTGCCGAAGCGGTCAAAGCGCCACGTTTCCGTCGCGTTCCCGGTGACCGTCAGCGTGAACGTCGCGTTCGTGGCGAGCGCGCCGTCGCTCACCGTCAGCGTGATGACGGCGTTTCCCAACCGGTTGGTGGCGGGCGTCACGGTCACCGTGCGGTTCGTGCCGCTGCCGCCCAGCACGATACCCGCGTTCTGCACGAGTCCCGTGTCCGAGGAGGACGCGCTGAGCGCAAGGTGCTGCGGCGCGGTCTCCACGTCGCTGATGCCGAAACCGATGGCGCCGCTGTTGGCATTGAGGGTGATCGAACGGTTCGCCACACTCCCGATGACCGGCGGAACATTGGCCGCGTTGATGATCGTCGCCAGTTCGCTGGACGAAAGCGCGCGGCTATAGACGCGCATATCGTCCATCTGCGCGCGGAACGGGAAATTGTTTCCGCCCATACCGCCCAGATAGAGCGGCGCGCTGTTCGTGAAGTCGGCGCGAATACCGCCAGTGGTCACGACCGCGCCGTTCCGGTACAGCGTGGCCGTGCCCGCGCTGCGGTTGATCACCGCGGCGACATGCTGCCATTGGTCCTTCGCGACCGCTCCGGCGGCGCTGGAGACTCCGAGACCGGCCGATCCGTTACCGGTTTCGAGGCAGAGCTTGCCGTCTCCGGGATTGCTGCTGTATCCGTTCACATAAAACCGGAACCCGTTCGCGCTGCCGCCGCTGCCCGAGTTCGCGGCCACGGTCTGAATGTTGGGCGCGTTGGACGGCACGTAGATCCAAGCGGCGAGCGTGATGGCATTGCTGAACGACAGTGCGGACGTGTAGGCGTAATCGCCGTTGCCGTCGAGCGACAGGCTGTTTGAGCCCTGTTTCCTCAGAGTGCCCGTCGGTGCGGCCTCCCCCGCGGCCGTGAGTTGCCAGCCATGACCGCTCACGTCGGCCAGCGCGCCGTCAAAGGGCCAGCGCGCCAGCAGCCCGTCCGTGGCGTCGTCCACGTTCACCGTCACGCTGCCGCCCGCCGCGAGACCGGCGTTGCAGGCCACCGGCATCTGCGCCAGCCGCGCGATCTCCGCCGCGTCCAGCGCGCCGGCATAGAGCGCGCACTCGTCCAGCCACCCGTTGAACGCGCGCGGGTCGGCCGCCGTGGAGGCGATGCCGCCGAAGATCAGGTCGGCGCCCTGCTTGAAGCCCGCCGTCATGTTCGTGCTGCCGCATGACCCGCCGTCGACAAAGAGGGCGAGCGCTCCGCTGCCGCCGCCGGCGGCGGTCCACACGACGGACGCGTGATGCCACGTGCCGGTCTGCACCGTGGCGGGCGAGCTGAGCATGGCGCGCAGCCCGTTCGTTCCGTCCCAATAGCGCAGGTTCACGCGGTCCTCGTTGCCGCCGCACCACATCTCCAACTCATGGCCGTCACCGCTGGATCCGTTGCCGCTGCCGATGTAGAAGGCCATGTCGGTGGAGGTGCGCGTCGCCCTCTTGAACCACATCGAGAGGGTCCAGGACGAATTCGTCAGGTTGTATTCGGTGACCGGCAGCGCGGTCCTCAGCTCCGCATCGTTGCCCGCGCTGGCCTCGACGAGGCGCAGACTCTGCGTCTGGAGCCGGAGCGGCGTATCCGCAACGTACGCGCAGCTGCCGGTTCCGGCGCTCGCCAGCGTGCCGTCGCTGCGGTTCGCCGCATCCGCCGCAAGCGCGTCAGCCGCCGTGTCCGGGGGCTCGAAGGCGTAATGGCGCAGCAGGCGCGCGTCTTCGCTCGCGTCGCGTACCGCGTAGCTGAAAGTGGCCGGACCATTGTAGCCAAGGACGGCCGTAAAACGCACGGTGTGCCCGTCGGCCAGCAACACCGCCGTGCCGTTGGTCACGCCCGTCACCGTGAACCACAACGAGGTGGCGGACGAGTCGCTGTCCGAGGCGAGCGTCCACAGGTCCACATCCACGCTCCCGCCCGGCGCGGCAGTCGCGAAGGCGTCCGTGGCTGTCGGGGCCGTGTTCGGCGGCAGCAGCTCCAATTGCACGGCGTCCTTCACCGCGAGGTTCGGGTCCTGCGGATTCCAAAAGGCCCGGATCAGCACCGTCCGCGCTGCCGCCGGCGAAACGGCCGTCGCTTGCACCGTTAGGTCGATGAAGGCGTTGGGCGCGATCAGCTCCTGACCGATCACCCCGGAATCCGTCAGCGCCAGGCCGTCCTCGCCGGTGACCAGCGCGGTCACATTGGTCGTGCCCCAGTAGTAGGCGACCGTCCAGCCCGCTCCCCCGCTCGCGTAGGCCTGCAGCACCGGCAGCGCGTCCACCTCGCCGGTGTTCTTCAGACGGACCGTGAAGCTTTGCGTGGCGGCCGGGGTGGCCGCGCGCCAGGCCCGCGCCTGCACGCCGTCCGGCACGCTCTGACGGAGACCGCCGCCAAAGAACAGCGGTTCTGCCGCGGCCTTCACCGACAGGTCCAAGGTCTGGTCCTCGCCCTTGAGGTATTTGATGCCGCGCAGGGCGAGGTTGGCGTAGGAGCCGGACTTGGTCTCCGGCACCAGTGTGAACGGGCCGTCGTACCACGACTCGAAGATCACCTTGTCGGGGCGCCCGCCTTCCAACTGGTGCAAGGTGATGCTGCGCAGCGAGTCGTCCGCATACGTGGAGTCCCAAGCGTCGCGCTCGGCCTGCGTGCCGGTCGCGCCACCTGTGTTGCTGTTGGCGATGAGCTGATGCTCCAGGCCGTTCGACTGCAGCCACGCCTCGTAGAGCCGGATCTTCTGACGGTGCTTCTCGGCGTCCGCCTGCGTCTCGCTGCCGCCCCACCGCATGTAGCCCGCGTAAGGCGAATCGGTCGTGAACCCGGCGTAATTCGCTTTGTAGGCGCCGGGGAACGCGTCGCGCAGCGCGCCCATGAAATCATTGCCCGTGAGATAATGCGCCAGCGTGCGGCGGTCATTGCTGTTCAGGCCGGGGACGATCGCGGCCTCGCCCGCGCCCCAGACCCCGCCGGTGAACGAAGAGGCCCCGTCCGTTGCCCGCACCAGTTGACGGATGCCGTTCAGCGGCGTGAAGCAGACCGCCGAGTGCTGCGCGTTCGCGTTCGTGGATGCGCGCAGCATGACGCCCATCTTCGCCAGCGGGTCAAGCGCGGTCGTCACGCTGGTCTTGTCAGCGAAGGTGTAGCACTGCGCGATCACCGTGCCGTCGCCCGTCAACGGTTTGTAGACCAGACGGAGCTGGTCAGCCGTTCCCGCGATGTCCGCGCCGCCGGCGTTCACCGTGATCGTCGTGCCGAGGGTCTGAGATCCCGCCTGGCCCGGCGCCCCGATGTCCGCGCCCGTCCAGGAGGCCGCGTTCGCCGTCGCACTCAGAAAATTGACGTACGAGAACTGCGCGGTCGCGTCGTCCCAATAGATGGTGCTGTCGCAGAAGAGCCCCACCTTCACCGCGCTGGCCATCGACACCGTCTGCGTGGTCCCGACCTGCGTATAGCTCACGCCGTTCGTGGAGATCCAGGCCGAGTAACTGTTGCCCGCGCGCGCGAGTTTCAGCCAGGACGGGGTGACGGCGGCGGGACTCGCGACCGTCGTGAGGGCGCCGCCTACACTCGTGCGCGTCTGGAACTGCACCTTGTCGTCGTTCCGCAGCGAGAGCGAGGCCACGCGCGCGTTCGACGCCAGCGACTCGCGCACGACGAGGCCGGCGGCCGTGTCGGCGCGCGCGGGCGTGCGGTTGTTCACCAGCGAGTCCACGCGTGCGACAAACTCCCCGTCGCCGCCGTGCTCGCGGTAAACGAAAAAATGCGCGTCGTCGTCCGTGCCGTTCGAGTGGTCGCCGTTCGACGTGAGCGTGAAGGTGCCCGTGCCCTGCGAAAGCGACCCGCCGCGGCCCGGCAGGCCGATGTCGCCGAAAAAGAAATTGTAGACTTGCGCCGAGTTGAATTTGGCGGTCGCGAGGCGCGCGTTGTTCCTGCTGGTCACGGCCAGCCCCGCATAGGCCGTGGCGGGCAGGGTCGAGGTGGTGACACCCAGACTCTTCCACGTGTACCCGGTCGCCGACCAGAAAGCCTCGACATTCGTGCCGTGCCGCTCGAGCTTCACCCACGCGTTATAGGCGTTCTTGTCGTCCCCGAGTTCGCGCAGATCGTCCCAGCTGAAGTAGACCGGCGAGTCGCAGGCCGTCACGCGGATGCCCGGATAGGCCTGGGCGAGCTTCTCGGTCCACTGCCTGAACCAGCCGTAGGTGGACGCGCTCACGAGCGTGCCCGTGTAGCTCCCCCAGTTGCCGCAGAGCGCCGCGAAGAAATCGTCGTGCGTCCACTCCGGATGGTAACGCATCGACTCCTGCCACGCGAACATGTGATAGTCCGTCGAAATGTCCGGCTGCGAGAAGCCCCACGCCATGACCTGAGTCACATCCTGAGTGGCCCCCGTGGCCCAGTCGGTGCCCAGTTTCGAATCGATGCTGGGGAACTCGCCGGGGAATCCGGCTTCGTAAATGTAGTTCGGCTTATACGGCCGAAGGAGCGTCGCCAGGGAAGGCCCCACGGTGGAGGGGGCGGGCGACATGGCCGGATTGCCCCAGTACGCGCCGTGCAGCAGGAGCCCGTCCTGGTGCGCCTGCACCCAGCTCCACTGCGACGTGCCCGCGCCGACGAGCTGCGACATGCCGGTGTAGCCGCCCCAGTAGACGCGCGTCGGGATGCGCACCGGCGCGGGCTGCGACACGGTGATCTCGTCCACGAGGCCGATGTCCGCGCCGTCGGTCGCCAGCGTGATCGTGTTCGCCGTTCCGGACACCACGCGTCCGAAGGCGGTCACCGTGCCCCATACGCCCGCGCCCGTGGGCGCGAAGCGCACGCGGCGCGTCACGCCGTTCACCGTGAAGGGAGCCTCGCGGGTCGCAGTGCCGGTCAGCAGATAGCGGATCTGCACGTTCACCCCGCCGCCCGGCCCGCCATCGAACCCCGCCCAGGTCGCCGAGCCCCCGCCCGCCGGGAAGTTCACGTAGCCGGCGCCGCGGAAGCCCGCCGTGGCCGTCTCGACCGGCGCGGAAACCAGCGCCGCGGCCTCGGCCGGCCGCGTGACCTCGCCCAAAAGCTGCGCCTGAGCCTGTCGCCCGCAGAGCGCCAGGACACCGACCAGGACCTTCACTGTCACGCGGTCTCGCATACGGATAAACACACCTCGCGTTTTAAACCCATCCGAGCTGGTACGCCTTGCGCAGTTTGGCGGTCGCCGCCTGACTGTTCGAGAAAACCATCTTCTCCGCGTCCCAAAGCAGCCGCTTGCCCGGCTCCTGCATCGCCGCCAGACCGAGGAGCGCGATCTCCGAAAGCGGCCCGCCGTAGGCCGCGAAGTCCGAGCCCGCGGGCCGGTTTTCGCGGATGCACTGCACCCACTCGCGGCGGTGCCCGCCGGCCACGCGCGGCAGGCTCTTGGGCGGCAGCGCCCCCGACGCCTGCAGCTCGCGCATGACCTTTTCGGGAATCACGCGCAGCTCGCCCGCGCCGTGCGAGCCGTGGATCAGCACGCCTTTGTCGCCGTACACCACCGCGCCGGGGTTCTGCTCCTTGCGGTCTTGGCCGTGCGCGGAGAAGACGCGGTCGGGTTCGAGTCCCTCGGGACGCGGCACCTTGGCCGCCGAGAGGCCGTCGAACCAGCGCACCGTCACCGGTCCGCGCCCTTTTTTGGCCGCGAACTCGTAGCGGATGATGTCGCCTTTGGGAAAGGTGAGCGCGTGCTTGACCGGGTCCCAGCCGTTGACCTCTTCAACCGTGACCGCCGCGGGCGCGCCGAGATCCAGCGCCCAGAACGAGGGGTCCAGCACATGGCACATCCAGTCGCCCGTGGTGCTGGTGCCGTAGGGGGCCCAGTGCCGCCACGCGCGCGGCAGAAACTCGGGGCTGAAGGCGCGGCGCGGCGCGACCGGGCCCTGCCACAGCTCCCAATCCAGCTCCTTCGGAACCTCGCACGTCGCATCGAGCGCATCCAGCTGATCCATGCGGCTGTAAACCGAGGGCGCCCAGCAGTGAATCTCCCGGACGTTCCCGAGCACACCCGCGGCGACCCACTCCTTGAACAGGCGGATCGTCTCCGAGGCGTGCTCCTGGTTGCCGAGCTGGGTGATGACCTTGTATTTCTGCGCGGCCGCCATGAGCGTCCGCACCTCGCCCACCGTATGCGCCAGCGGTTTCTCGCAGTACACGTGCTTGCCGCGCCGGATCGCCGCCAGCGCGGCGACCGCATGGACGTGGTCCGGCGTGGCCACCAGCACGCCGTCGATCTGCCGGTCCAGCTTGTCGAGCATCACGCGGAAGTCCTTGAAGAACGCCGCCTGGGGGAAACGCTGGCGGGCCTTGACGGCCTGCCGCTCGTCCACATCGCACAAGCCCGCGAACGACACGCCGCACCCGGCCAGGCTCTGGATGTCGCCCCACGCCATGTTGCCGCACCCGATGGCCGCAAGCCGCACCGTCTCGCTCGGCGGCGTCTGGCCGCTCTGCGCCACCACATGGCGCGGCACGATCATAAAACCTGCGGCGGCCGACGCCGCACCCCGCATGAATCCCCGCCGTGAAACCCGCATGTCGCCTTCCTTACTGTCACACATCCGACTTAAATCTCGTGCGCTATGATACCGCTTGAAGGCCGAAGCCGCAAAACAAAAACCAGCTGAGCCATAGACAATATCTGGGCGAAACAGGCGATCGATGCGGGTTTGACAATCCGGCCCCCATTCCACTATTCTTCTGCCCTTAAGGTGGCTTTGTGTGCAACACGACGGGAACGGGAGAAACGTATGTCAAATGAGATGCCTGTGCCGAAAAAAAAGGGCGGTTGCGCCAAGGCCTTTGGAATCGGATGCCTGACGGTCTTCCTGCTCCTCGCAGTGGGCGGATTCTTCGCCTACCGCGGCGGGAAAGCCTTCGTGCACAAACTGGCGGACCAGTATACGGCGACCGCTCCGGCCCGGTTGCCCGAGGTCCAGGTTTCGGACGCGGAAACCTCGGCCCTGATCGGCCGCTTCGAGGCGTTCAAGACCGCGCTCAAAGAGGGACGCGCCGCCCCCGACCTGACCCTCACGGCACGCGACATCAACGTGCTGATCCAGAAGAACCCAGGCTGGTCGAGCACGGGCGGCAAGGTGTACGTCACGATCGAGGGCGACCGTATCCACGGCGAAGCCAGCGTGCCGCTGGACAAGCTCGGCGGATACCTCAAAGGCCGGTGGCTGAACGGCGCCGGCACCTTCCGTGTCGAGACCGCGGCCGGAAGGCTGCTGGTCTTCATGGACGCGCTGAGCGTCCGTGGCCAGCCGGTTCCCGATCAGTACATGGCGGGAATCCGCAGCAAGAACCTGGCCGAGGACGCGACGAAAAAACCGGAGACGGCCGCGCTCCTCCAAAAGCTGGAGTCGGTCACGGTGCGCGACGGCACGCTCCGCATCGTCGCCAAGCCGCCGCGCTAAGCGCCGCGGGACGAAGCGCGCCGCACCACCTCACACCCCTCGAGAGGAACGCCCATGTCAGTTTCCGACCCTGTCACGCAAGCGCCGGTTTTCAAGGACCGCAAGCGCGGCCTCGTCCTCTTCGGCGTCCTGCAGATCGGCCTCGGGGGCCTCTGCGCCCTCATGATCCCGCTGATGCTCATCGGCATGCTGGTCTCGAAGGCGGTCCCCTCCAAGGGAGCCGCGCCCGTGGACGCCCACGTGCTGATGCCGAGCATCGTGGTGTACGCGCTGATCGCGGCCTGGTTCATCTGGCTGGGGTTCGGTTCGATTCTGGCGCGGCGCTGGGCGCGGGCGCTGCTCGTGGCGGCCTCCTGGGGCTGGCTGATCAGCGGGATCAGCGGGCTGAGCGTGATGGGCCTGATCCTGCCCGACCTGTACGCGCAGATGAGCGCCCAGGGCCAGATGCCTCACGCCATGGCGCGCATCGTCATGTGGGTCACCTTCAGTTTCATGACCGTGTTCTATGTGCTGATCCCGGGCGCGATGGTCCTCTTCTACGGCAGCCGGAACGTCCGGGCGACCTGCGAGCTCCGGAACCCCGAGCCCAGCTGGACCGACGCCTGCCCCCTGCCGGTGCTGGCCCTGAGCCTGCTCTTTGCCGTCTGGTCGTGCTCGCTGCTTTTCATGGGCTTCTATGGCTGGGCCCTGCCGTTCTTCGGCTTTCTGGTGAGCGGGCCGATCGGCGCGGCCGTGGCGCTCGCCACGTCGGCGCTTCTGGCGTATCTCGCCTGGGGCACCTACCGCCTGGATGTGCGGGCGTGGACCTGCTCGGCCGGGCTCATCTTCGCCTGGGCCCTCTCGATCGGGCTCACCTTCTCCCGCTTCGGGCTCATGGATCTCTATGCGAAGATGAACATCCCGGCACAGCAGCTGGAGCTCATGAAGCCGATCTGCAACACGCGGGGGCCGATGTTCGCCTGCTTCTGCGCGCTCTGGTTCGCGGGGCTGCTGGGCTATCTGCTTTACACGCGAAGATTCTACCCGACCCCTCGTCCGCCTGCAGCCTGAACCCTCCGCCGGCGGGGCGGGCGCGGGCGCTTATGTCATGGCCAATTAAAAGAGGCATCTCATGAACAAACGGATTCTGATCGCAGGCGTCGGCGGCGTGCTGGGCCGGGAGCTTGCGGACGTTTTCCACAAGCGCGGCCTCCCGCCGGCGGGCCTCGCGCTGTTCGAGCGCGAATTCATCGGCCTGGAGGATAAGCTGTCGAAGCGGATCGCCGCCGACGTGACCCGGCCCGAAACGATCAGGGGCATCTGCGAAGGCATCGACTGCGTCGTTTCCGTCATCGGCATCACGCGCCTCCGCGGCAAGGTCACCCACATGGACGTCGACTACCAGGGCAACATGAACCTGCTGGCCGAGGCCAAGCGGGCAGGCGTCCGGAAATTCGTGTTCATCTCCCCGGCCGGCACGGAACTCGGCGCGCGCCAGGGCGTGCCGCTGATGGAGGCCAAGTTCAGGTTCGAGGAGGATTTGAAAAAAAGCGGCCTCGATTGGCTCATCATCCGCTCCGGCGGCTTCATGGCGGACTTCGCCGAGATGGCGAAACTGGCCCAGAAGGGCAGGATGTACGTGATCGGCAGCGGGAAGGTGGTTTCCACGCCCATCGCCGTGAGCGATCTGGCCGAACTGATGGCCGCCGACACCCTTCACATCTCGAACGTCTACTCGTCGATCGGCGGGCCGCGGGACATGACGTGGAACGAGATCTGCGACGCCTGCTTCAAAGTGTGGGGCAAGCCGACCCGCATCACCTCGGTGCCGGTCTGGCTGTGCCGGCTCGCGCTCCTGTGCCTGCGCCCGTTCTCGACGCCATACCACGCGCTCGGCAAACTGCTGCTCTTCTTCTCAATGCACAGCGTGCCGACCCAGAAGCGCGGACACACCGACCTGCGGGCCTATCTGAATAACTTTTATCGCGTGAAACCCTGACCCGCCCCTGCCGCCAACAAATCGCTCAACGTTCAACGCCCAACACTCACGTTGCAGTCGCCTACGCGTCCGGTTGCGCGTCGGGCGGTGAAAGGCGCTCCCGAGAAGGACTCGCACATGAAACACCCGCTCCTCTTAACCTCGCTCATGACCCTGCTCCTCCTCTCCTCCGCGTCCGCCGGCGGGGTGATCGACGTCTCCACGTTCGGCGCGTTTCCGGACGACGGCAAGGACGACACGCTGGCCGTCCGCGCCGCGCTGACGCAGGCCAAAACCAGCGGCGCGCGCAAGCTGGTGTTCCCCAAAGGCCGCTATGACTTTTATCCGGACATGGCGTTCGAGCGCTACCAGTACATCAGCAACAACGACGAGGGGCTCAAGCGCATCGTCTTCCCGATCGCCGGGATGAAACGCTTCGAGATCGACGGGCAGGGCTCGGCCTTCCTGTTCCACGGCTTCCTGTCGCCTTTCACCGTCGACGCCTCGAGCGGCATCGCGCTGCGGAACTTCTCCGTGGACTACGCCCGCCCCTTCCACAGCGAGGGCAAGATCCTGCAGGTGGCGAGCAACTCCGTCGACCTCGCCATCTCCGAGGAATACCCCTACTCGATCGAGAACGGGCTGCTCAAGTTCCACGACGGCAAGCCCCGCAAGGAGCGCACGCTCTACCCGGTGAACGCCCTGCTGGAGTTCGACCCGGTCAAGCGCGAAACGGCTTACCGCGCCCGGGACTACGGGCTCGGCGACGACATCCGCGCCGAGGATCTCGGCAACCGCCGCGTGCGCGTCCTGCGCGAAAAGCTGACCGGCACGCCGGGCAACGTCTTCGTGTTCGGGCCGAACCACCGCCTGGTCTGCGGCATCGTCATTTCCGACAGCAGCGACGTCGCCGTCGAAGACGTGACGCTCTATCACTGCGGCGGCATGGGCGTGGTGGGCCTGCGCAGCCGCGACCTGGCGGTGCGGCGCATGAAGGTCACCTCAGCGCCGGGCAAAGACCGCATCGTCAGCCTCACCGCCGACGCGACGCACTTCGTGAACTGCGGCGGAAAGGTCACGCTCGAGGACTGCCTGTTCGAGCTGCAGAAGGACGACGCCACCAACGTGCACGGCATCTATGTGCGCATCGTGAACCGCGTCGGCCCGGCCATGGCCGACGTGAAGCTGGTGCACCCGCAGCAGTACGGCTTCGACTTCATCGAAAAGGGCGAGACGCTGGAACTGGTCAAAGGCCCCGCGCTGACGACCTACGCCAACCCGGTCGTCAAGAAGGTCGAGCGCCTGAACAAGGAGTACACGCGCCTGACCTTCACAGCGCCCCTGCCGGAGCAGGTCGAGATCGGCGACGCGCTCGCCTCCATCAAGCCGTATCCCGAACTCACGATCCGGGGCTGCACCATCCGCGGCAACCGCGCGCGCGGCATCCTGCTCAACTCGCGCGGCAAGACCGTGGTGGAGAACAACACCTTCCACACCGCCGGCTCCGCGATCCTGTTCGAAGGCGACGCCCGCTTCTGGTACGAGCAGGCCGGGGTCAGCGACTGCCTGATCCGCAACAACGTCTTCGACAACTGCAACTACGGCGTCTGGGGCCGGGCGCTGATCGAGGTCGGCGCCGGCATCACCCCCGCCTACCGCGCGGAGAGCCGCTACAACAAGAACATCCGGATCGAGGGCAACACCATCCGCCACTTCCATCCGGCGCTGCTCGACATGTACTGCGTGCAGGGGCTGACCTTCACCAACAACGCGCTGGAGAAGACCGAGGCCTACCCGCAGTGGAAGGCCGGCGCGCCGCGCTTCACCGTCACCGACTGCGACGGCGTCAAGCTCCAGGAGTGAGGCCGGCCTGGCCGCCTCCGCACGCCCAAGGATGGGCGTGCCACATTCCCGGATGTGCCATGCGCATCCCTGCGCATGGGCCGACGTCAGCTCATCCGCCGCACGCCCAAGGATGGGCGTGCCACAGCCCCGGATGTGCCATGCGCGTCCCTGCGCATGGGCCGGCGGCCGTCCTCAGTTCGCGACGAAGCGCATGATGCGCATGGCGTGGCCGGCGCTCCGGGTCGCGGCGGCGATGCGCAGCGTCAGCGTGTGCGGGCCGGGCTCAAGCCCCGTCCCCAGCATCACGGTGCGCGGATAGTGCAGGCCCTTGCTGTAGGCGTGATAGAGGTCCACGGTCTGGAACGGTCCGCCGTCGATGCTGGCTTCGGCGATGCCCGCGTCGGGACCCGCGACGATATACGCGCCGACCGCGGCGCCCTCAAACGCCAACGTGGCCTCGGCCCCGGCTTCGGTCGCGCAGAGCATGGGGATGGAGGTGAACCGCTCGCGCTTGCCGCCCGGCAACGACTTCCACTCCGGCACGCCCAGGGTCCAGCCCTGCTTGATCTTCGCCTCCTTGGGGTCGATGAAACGCCCGTCCGCATAGCTCAGCGGGTCAAGCGGCGTCAGCGGCACCAGGTTGGGCGTGCACCCCGCCCCCGGCGCGAGCGGCGCTGGCCAGGCGCGGCTGAAGAGCTGGTCGATCATCTGGGCGGCGAGCGCGTTGCCGAAGGGCGCGGGATGCACCCCGCCATACTTCTGCCACGTCAGCGCGCCTGCGGTGATCTCGTCCGCAACCTCCTTGGCCAGGTTGACGGTCGGCACCCGGTAATAATCGGCGACCGCCTCGTGCGCCTCGATCGTCAGCGGGGTCTGGCCCTCCTGCAGCGTCTTCAGGATGGCCTCGTTCACGAAAAAGGTCATCACGATGTCCATGTTGGGGTTGCTCCGCCGCGCATGCCGGAGGATCCCCTCCATGCCGCGGACGCACTCGGCGCGGGTATGGTGCCCGTCCTGGTCATCGTTGACCGCGAACTCCACGAAGAGCAGGTCCACGGGGCCCTGGCCGAGCACATCCGTGCCCAGCCGGAACGCGCCGGTCGTCGAGCAGGTCGAGCTGATGCCCGCGGGAATGAAGGTGAACGCCGTCTTCGGGAAGCGCTTCTGCAGGAGCTCGCAGACCATGGGCCGGTAGCCGTTCATCTCCGTGATCGACCCGCCCAGGAAAGCCACGGTTCCCTTGCCCGTGCGCTCGAACGTGATGCGGGCGTTCTCGAAGGTGCCGCGCAACCGCACCTTGTCGCCGAACGGCTGCGGGGCCGTCTCCGCGCCCGCCGCCGCCAAGGTTGTCACGCACACAGCTGCCATCAGAGCGAACATCGGCTTGCACATCATGATCGGATACCTTTCTCACAAGGACACACGGTGAAGTGTGCCTCTGCATGTTGTACCGCCTTCAGGCGGCTGTACGTCATAGCGGCTTTACCGGCTAAAGCCAGTACAACATACGGCATTCGCCGCTTTCCCGCAACCTATTGCGCGAAACGCGCGGTGACCTTGAAAAACCCCGAGGCCCCGTCGGTCGTGACCGCATAGCTGTTCATCGGCGGCGTGGCCGGCAACCCCGCCTCCAGCACGGTGAACGCGCCCCCCGCCGTCGCGGCCCGTGACACATCGTAAACCCGACCTTCCACACTCGGCCACCGCAGCACCAGCGTCGACGGCTGCGGCTCGCCGCCGGCCTCGCCGTTCAGCATCTCGCGGATCGAGAAGATCGAGCGGGCATCCGTCGGATCCGTGCCCGCCAGGTACTCGCCGAAGTTGCACAATCCGTCGCCGTCGCCATCCGCATCGGGGTCGACGCCGCCCGCATTCAGGAAGTTGGCGCGCTCCCAGTCGTCGGGCAGCCCGTTGGCGTCCCAATCGGAAGCGTCCGACGGCGCGGCGTAAGGCGCGAACCAGACCGCGTCGGCGATGACCGTGTTCGCGCCCGCGCCCTCGGTGAGAATCCGCACGCTGCCGGCGCCGCCCGCCTCGAACGGCCACACGCCCAGCACGTTCCACACGCCGCTGTTCGTTTTCATGTTTACCTGCACCGTGTCCGTGCCGCCCGCGTGCGTGATCTCCACGGTCACGTTCGTGGCGCGGTCGGAACCGTTCCAGATCGTGCGCACCTCGTACGGGCCCGCCGCGCGGATCTGCGGCGTGAAGCGCACCCAGTTCGTGGGCGAGGAGGCTTTGCCGTTGTGCAGGTAGTTGGTGCCGTACCGCTTGGACTCGCTCTGGCTCCCGGTCCACTTGCCCGACCACGTCACGCCCGCGGCGTCGGCGTTGTCCACGATCACGTCGTCCGCCCGGATCCAGCGGCACGCGTCGGCGATCACGGTCAACCCCGAAGAGCCGAGCGTCAGCACGCGCGCGAAGCCGTTCGTGCCCGCCGCGAAACGGTACACGCCCAGCGTGTTCCACACGCCGGAGTTCTTGCTCATGTCCACCGCATTGGTCAGCGTGCCGTCGGCGTAGGCCACCTCGATCTTCGCGGCCGTCGCGCGCCCGGCAGAGCCGTTCCACATCTGCTGCAGGCGGTACATGCCGGCCTCGGCCAGGTTGGGCCGGTAGCGCGCCCAGAGGCTGGCCGACGCCAGGCCGCCGTTGTGCAGATAGTTGGTGCCATAGAACTGTCCGGTGCTGCTGACGCTGCCGACCCACGTGCCCGCAAGTTCGGCGGCGGGGTTGTCCACCGCCAGCGTGGCGCTCTTGACAAAGCGGAAGGCGTCCGCGATCACGTAACCCCCGGCGGTCCCTTCGGTCAGGATGCGCGCGCTGCCGGCCGCTCCCTCCGTAAACCGCCAGACGCCCAGCGTGTTCCACACCCCGCCGTTCTGGCGCATGTTCACCTGTACCGCGTTGGTGCCGTCGGCGTGGACGACCTCCACCGTCACGTTCGTGGCGCGGTTGTCGCCCGCGCTCCACTTCTGGCGCACCTCGTAGTACGCGCTCTCGGGCAGGTCAGGCGCGTAGCGGATCCACTTGTCAGGCCCCTTGCCGGCGTTGCCGTCGTTCAGGTAGTTGGTCCCCTCGAACTGCCCCGCCGCGCTGACGCTGCCGGTCCACGTGCCGCGGACGTCGGCGGGGGGCACGTCGTCATTGTCCACCTGCACGGCGACCTCGGGCGGTTCGGGCTCGACGGTCACACGCTCCGGAAAGATGCCGCCGATCGTCAGCTGCAGCTCGGCCGTCCGGGCCGGACTGCGGTAGATGTCGCGCGGCAGGCAGCCGTACTGCTTGCACAGGCCCGCCGCATAGCCCACCGCCACGCCCATCTGGCCGCAGGTGTTCATCACGCGCGGGCTGCCCAGCGCCACGTGGCTGACGCTGATGTTGCGGCCGGCCATGAAGAGGTTGGGCACGTCGCGCGAGTAGAGGCAGCGGAAAGGATAGTACCACTTGGAGACGGCCGACGGGATATAGGTGGAGATGTAGCTGACCGTGGTCGTGTAGTGGAGGTCGATGGCCCACGTGGCCGACCCCACCGCGTCTTCGAAATAGACCCCCTGCTGGATCTCGCTCTGCGTCAGGACGTGGTCGCCGAGCAGGCGCCGCGACTCGCGCTTGCCGGCCACATACGGGACCCAGTCGAGCTCGAGGGTCGCGTTCGCGGCGTTCTTCTTGGCGTTGTAGAAGTTGCCGTAGATCGCGCGGAAGAGATGATCGCGGATGGCCTCGGCATCGGCGATTGTGTCCAGGGACATGCCGTATTCCCAATACCAGTCGCCGCCCGTGGCGGAGCGGCTGCCCGCGACCGTCAGCGCCCAGGGCACCGCCGGAAACGCGGCCGGAGCGTCCGCCGCGCGCGTGGTCCACATGAGCGTGCTGCCCATGGTCATGGCGTCGGCGGTTTTGGGCGCGCGCGCCTCGGCGAACTCGTTGGAGGCCTCGCGGCCCATGTGGTATGACGCGCCGGCCCAGTAGCCGAGCCACGCGTCGCCGGTGCAGTCCGCGAAGAGCGGCGCGCGGAACCGGCAGCGCTCGCCGGTGCGCATGTCGCGCGCATCGACCGCGACGATCTGCCGCGATCCGTTCGTGACCGCGCCGTAAGCGCGCCAGCCGGTGAAGAGATGGATGTTCGGGTGCTTGGCAACCTCGCCCAGGCGGCGCGCGTCATAGGTGACCGAGTTGCTGCTCATGTTCAGCGCGTCGTTAGCGACCGCCGTCACGATGCGGTGCCGCTTCTCGCCCTGGGTCTGGACGCGGATCTCGCCGCTGCCGTTGCCGCCCAGCACAGGCCGGTCCTGAATCAGCGCGACGGTCAGATTGGTCTCCGCCGCCGCGATCGCGGCGCAGGTGCCGGCGAGCCCGCCGCCCACCACCACGAGATCGTAATCGCCGGACCGTTCCGGCAGCATCCCCTCTCCGCGCACCTGCGCGCGCCAAGCGGCCAGCGCCGCGCCGCCTGCGGGCGGCGCGCCGGCCTCGAGGTCATCCGTGAACGCCAGCGCGTCCACACGGCCTTCAAATCCGGTCTGATCGATCAGGCGGATTCCCATGTCGGGATTCGCGAGCGTCACCGTGCCGCCGTCCACCCACCCCCAGGCCGCCGGCGCGACGCCGAACACGGCCGGCAAAGTCACGCCGTTGAGGGCGATCTGAAAGCGGCCCGGCTTCTCGCCCGCATAGTCCGGCACCCAGTCGCGCGTGCGCACCCACAGCCGCCACGCGCCTGCGGCGGGCAGGGTGACCGTGGTGGCCGCGTCCGTCACCGGCACGCCCTTGCCGTGCGCCAGAAGATACGCCGAGCCCATCGCGTCGACGAACTGCGTGTCGATGACCCAGCCGCCCGTGTCCGCGAACGATTCGGCCTCCACCAGCACGACCGATGCCGAAGCCGACAGCCACGCGGCCGACGCGGCCGCACACGCCAATAATTTACACCACACCCGCATCTTCGCGTCCACCTTCCCAGCCCATGCGGCCCTAATGTCCATTTCAAAGCTTCACTATATCAGATTTTGCTTCTCATGCCACTGCCTAAAACCGACTTCCCTTCATTTTGGCAGGGCCTGAGTCCCTTAACCCGCATGTGTCATTCGCACAAATGAACGCGCCCGCCTGAAGCACAGACGGGCGCGGCCATTTTTATGCCTGATCCGGCAACGTTAGCGGCTCAGCTTATAGGCTTCCATCAGGGTGTAGTACTTCACCAGCATGTTCGGGACTTCCCACGCCGGCATGTCGCGGTTCTTCAGGTAGCCCAGATACTTCTCCGCCACCTGGCCGAAGTGCGCCTCGTGTCCCACCGAGTAGGAGGCCGGGATCGTGATCTGCCACCCCTTCGCGGTCTTCTCCGAGCCGACCCCGGGGTACTTGGCGTTGATCTTGACCAGCGCCGCGGCCAGCGCCTTTTCAAGCGCCGCGGCATCCGCGCCCGCGCGCGGCTCGACGTAGAGCATCGGCTTATACTTCTGCTCCGCGCCTTGACGGATGATCAGTTCGCTCGTGGTGCCGCGCATCAGCGAGTAATGCGTGTCGCCCGCGCCGGCCGGCGGCTGGAAGTTCCAGAGCACGGACACCTTCGCATACACGCCTTTGATGGCATACGTGAACGCGCCGTTGGCCTTGCACTGCAGCACGCCGTGGGCGTCGAGGTCCTGCTTCAGGTACTCCGGCCACTGCGCGATCGAGGTCGAGGTCGTGAACTGCTCCAGCGTGACCGGCGTGTTCCAGGTGCGGGCCTTGACCACCTGGATGTCCGACGGCGCGAGCGTCACGTTCGGGAAGGTTTCCCACTGCACCAGGTCGGTCAGGTGCGTGTTGACGTCCACGATCGCCTCGCCCTGCTGCCGGGTGTCGTAATACCACGGCGGCCGCTGCAGCGGCTTGCCCGCCACCAGCTTGCAGAAGTGATGCACGCTCTCCTTGGTCACGGCCGGATCGTCCGGCGTGCCCTTCTCCTGCGTGCCGTAGACGTTCGGGAAGAGCGACAGCTCGCGCTGCAGCATGGAGGTGATCTCGTTGCGCTCGGTCATGATGTCGTAGAGCAGCACGCCCTTCTGCCTGGCCACGTCGAACGCCTGCTTGAGCAGCTCAAAGTCCTTCGGCGTGATGGCCATCGGCTTGTCGGAAAGCACGTTGTAGCCGGCCTGGACGCACTTGAGGATGTACTCGGTCTTGCGCGAGTTGTTGCCCGCGAGCACCACCACGTTGCCGGCCTTGTCCTTGAGCATCTTGTCGAGGAAGTCCGCGCCCGTGTAGACCTCGCTCTGCCACGCCGTCGGCTGGTTGGTGCGCGTGTTGAAGCCGTTGATGCGGGCCATGTGCATCTGAAGGTCGCTGCCTTCCGGCGCATAGATATGCACCTTCGGCGACACGTCCGGATACATCCGGTTCTGGATCAGCGCGGCATGGAAGTGCCCCGGATCCAAGGTGATCAGTTTCACGGTCGGTCCCTCCTGAATCTGGTCGCAACACGTCTTGTCCGTTTCGCAGCCGGCCAGCAGCACCGCCGCCGCGCCCGCACACATCATCATCTTTTTCATCGTCTTTTCCCTTAAGCCGTCATCGTTGCCATACTAGGAATCGGAAACCAGAAGTCAGAAGTCAGAAGTCAGAATATAAGCGGGTGCAAAACACATACGCGTGACGATCAGGCACTCTGCTGACTTCTGTCTTCTGGCTTCTGTCCTCTGTCTTCCGAACGGTTACACCTTGACCGTGATTCCCGCCGCCTTCAGCACCTTCGGGATGCTGAACTGGTCGCGCTCGGGACAGGCCATCAGCTTGTTGGCCTCGGCGTTGTCGGTCGTCTCGGTCTTGGCGTCCCATTTGAGCGTCTTGCCGGTCTTCATGCACATGTGGCCCAGCGTGCAGACCGAGGTCGAACGGTGCGCGCTCTCGGCATTGGTCACGCCGGTCGTGCGGCCCCGAATCGCCTGCAGCCAGTCCTTGACGTGGTCATCGCTCTTGTGCAGACGCACGGCGTCCGACCCCAGCTCGTCCGCGAGCAGCTTGGGATCGCTCGCGTCGAGCGCCTTCAGCGACTTGCCCGGCATGGTCGGATCGCTGGCGGTCACCTTCTCCGCGCCGCGGCTCACGAAGATCCAGCCCTTCTCGCCGATGAAGCGCACGCCGTTCGGATACTTGTTGCACACGCTCACGTCAATGTTTTTCGGATACTTGTAAAGCAGGTCGAACTCGGCATGCGCGTTCCAGAGGCCCTGCGTCAGCCAGCCGCACGTGCCGGAAACTTCCAGCGGGCCGCCGTCTTCCGTGCCCAGGCCCCACTGCACGATATCCATGTGGTGCGCGCCCCAGTTGGTGATCATGCCCCAGCCGTACGGCTCCATCTGGATCCAGCCCGGGCGGGTCCCGAGTTTGGCCGTGTCCTGGTTGTGGACGCGGTCTTCGGTGTAATACGCCAGCGGCGTCGGCCCCAGCCAGGTGTTGTAGTCGAGGTTCGCCGGCACCGGCATCTCCTCCTTGCGGCCGCCGTCCTTGTCCTTGCCGAAACCGACCTCGACGCGCTTGATCTGACCCAGGCGGCCGTTGCGCACCAGCTCGCACGCCGTGCGGAACTGCTTGCTGGAGCGCTGCTGCGACCCGACCTGCAGGACGGTGCCCTTCTGGCGCACCACCTCCGCCAGCGAACGGCCCTCGTGGATCGTCTGGGCGAAGGGCTTCTGCACCCAGATGTCCTTGCCCGCGAGCGCGCACTCGATCGCGCACAGCGCGTGCCAGTGGTCGGGCGTACACACCATCACCGCGTCGATGCCCTTGTCCGCCAGCATCGCGTGGTAATCGCTGAAGGTCTTGACCGTGTAGCCGTCGGTCTTGAGGCGTTTCTTGTACTCGGTCTCGACCCGCTGCTTGGCGAAAGCCAGCCGTTTGGAATCCAGATCGCAGACCGCCGCGATGCGCGCCATATCGGTCAGCTTGAACAGGCCCGGCATCTCCAGGGTCGAGGAGATGCGGCCGCAGCCCACGATGCCGATATTGAGCAATTTGCTCGGCGCCGCCTGCCCCAGCACGCGCGCCGGAATCAGATTCGGCATCACCGTCATCGCGCCCGCGATGCCGCCCGCCTGCATAAACCCGCGTCTTGAAACCGTTACCATTTCTCTCTCCTTTTTGACCTCTGTCGGACGGCTCGGGGAGCCGTCCCTTCCTTCGTTTCACAACCTGCCCGAAACGTTCAACTTCCAACGCCGAACGTTCAACGCTCAAGTGAAAAGCGTCCGCTGCCCTTGAGCGTTGCGCGTTGAACCAATCATTCGGAAAACGGTCTACCGCCCCATGGCCCAGAGCAAGCCCTTGCTCAGATGGGTTCGGAACGCCGCGTCCTGATAGTGCTCTTTCTTGTGTCCGAGCGCCGTGTAAAACACGCGGCCTTCGCCGTGCCGCCGGCACCAGGCCAACGGATAGCGCCCGTTGGCGAAGCTCTCCAGGCGCTTGTCGCGCGGCGCCTTGACCAGTGTCGCGACATCGAGATCCAGCAGCACATGGATGTCCGGCACGCAGTCGCACACGTAGGCCTCGTCGGCCCACTCCCAGGTCGCGCCCAGGTGCGCCGTGGCCGGATGCCGCCGGTCGTTCACCAGCAGGGTGAAGGGCTGCAGCGGCGGGTGCCACGCGAAGCGCGCGCCCAGCATCTGCCGGAACGCCTCGGACTTGCGCTCGGAACCGGTGGCGGAGTGGACGCCCATGAACGCGCCGCCGTTGTAGACATAGTCCAGCAAGGCCCCGCGCTGGGCGTCCGTCGCGAACGCCTCGTTGTTGCTGTTCGCGAACACCACCGCCTCGCGCGGCTTGAGCCCCGCCTCCGTGAAAACCGCCGGATCGTCCGACGCCTCGGCCTCCAGGCCCGCCTGGGCGCACAGCTCCTTGAGCGCCGCGACGCTCGACGCGATGTTGTCGTGGACGAAGCCCTTGCCGTCCGGCGTATGGTTGCGCGTGTAGATCAGTACTGACATTTCCGCTTTCGCTCCTCTCCCGAAGGTGCCATGCGCCTCCCTGCGCATGGGTCGAACGCACGCCCAAGGATGGGCGTGCCACATCCCCGTCACACAGCCCAGCCCGCCCGCTTCAGCGCGTGGCGCACGCCGTAGGGCGCGCGCTCGGGACGCGAGAGCGTGGCGTTGGCCGCCTCGTCGTTCACAAAGCGTTCGGCCGCGGGATCCCACGTGAGGGGCCGCTTCAGATTCATGGCCGTGTAGGCCAGGATGCACGCGCTGGTCGTGCGGTGCGCGGCCTCGGGCAGGATGTTCGTGGGCTGCCGCGTGCGGATGCTCTCCAGCCAGACGCGGTGGTGGCTCAGGTTGCGCACCAGCGGCTTCTCCACCTCGCCCGTGATGAGCGCCGGCGCGCTCGCCTCCAGCGGGCGCCAGTAGCCGTGCTTGCCGCCGCCCGGATCGTTCGACATGGTTTTGACCGAACCGCGCCCGCAGAAAATCCAGCCCTTCTCGCCCACGAAGCGCACGCCGTTGGGGTAGACGCTCTCGTCCGCCACGTGCAGCACCGCGCCGTTCGCGTACTCCATCTTGACGTCCAGCTTGCCGTGCGCGTTCCACAGGCGGCGTTTCGGAAAATCCGCCCGCCCGCGGATCTTCACCGGGCCGGAGGCCTCCATGCCCAGCGCCCACTGGACGATGTCGATGTGGTGCGCGCCCCAGTTGGCGATCATGCCCATGCTGTAGTTCTGCATCACCATCCAGCCGGGGCGGCCGAAATCCGCCTCCTCGCCCTTGCCCTGGGGAAACGTGCGCAGCTCGGAATAAAACTCGGCGGGCGTGTAGCCCAGCCACATGTCGTAGTCCAGCGTGTCGGGCACCGGCTGCACCAGCGGCCAGTCGGCCGGCTCGTCGGGATCCTGCGGCAGCCCCACCTCGACCGTCTTGATCCGGCCCAGGCGCCCGTTCGACACATACTCCGCCGCCTTGCGGAACTGCGGGCCGAAAGTGCCCTTGCCCTCCGAGCGCTGCTGCGTGCCGAGGTGGAACACGCGGCCGGTCTTCTTCATCACGTCCACGATGCAGCGGCTCTCATAGATGGTCATGGCGAGCGGCTTCTGCACATACACGTCCTTGCCGGCGAGGGCCGCGTCCACGCACTGCTGCGCGTGCCAGAAGTCCGGCGTGCAGATCATCACCGCGTCCACCGCCTTGTCCGCCAGCAGCTCGTGGTAATTCTGATACAGCTTGAGGTCCGGCAGATCCCCCGCGAAGAGCGCGCCCGTCTTCTGCTTGGTGGTGCGCATGCGCTTGACATCGCAGTCCGACAGCGCCACCAGGGTCGCCGCGTCCTGGTTGTTCCAGATCCCCGGGATGTCCATGCCGCCGGCGATGCGGCCGCAGCCGATCACCCCCACCTGAATCTTTTTCGAGGGGGCCTGCTGCCCCAACACGCGCGCCGGAATGATCGTCGGGAATGCGGCCATCGCCCCCGTGGCCGCGCCGGCCCGCAGAAACCCGCGTCTCGTAACCTGAACTCGCATACATCCCCCGTTTCGCATCCGCCTTTTTTCAATGTAATGGAGGCGAATTATAACATGCGGGTCAAATTCTTCACAACCCAAGATTTGGTTTCCCGCGTGAATAACCGCGGCTCCCGCACGCTTTCGGATTTCCAGACGCGGTCCGGTTGTAGTATTGTATACCCCTTGATTGACGGAGCTTTCCCCACATGAAATCCATGGAAATCCAGTGTGCCGCCTGCGGGGCGATCACGCTCGTGCGCGCGGAGCCGGTATACGACGGCTTCAAGAAGACCGGCGAGGCCTTCATCTGCACGGCCTGCGGACGGCGCTACGCCTCGGCCGAGGAAACCCCCTTTGTCGCCGCCGCGTCGCGTCCGCAGGTTTTCAGCGAGGCCGACAAGCCCCGCGCCCTTTCCGTCTTCAGCGACGATGAGCGGCAGCGGAGCTGCAGCTGGTGCAAGCATTTCGTCGTGAACCCCTTCGGCCAGCGCTGCGGCCTCTCGAACAAGGAGACCCAGGCCACCGACCTCTGCGTGCGCTTCGAGAAGAAGGCAAAACCCGCTTCCCCGCCTCCCGCTCCTCCGACCCCGGACCCCCTGAACCCCGAACCCTGAACCCCCCAGACCCCTTATGATCCAGACCAACCATTTCCGCGACCTCCTGACCGAGTGGCCGCCTGAGAAAGTCCAAGCGCTCATCCAATCCCGCACCGAACGCGATGTGGCCGCCGCCCTCGGCGCGTCTGGACAGTTCGACCCGCGCCACCTCGCCGCCCTGGTGTCGCCGGCCGCCGAACCCTTTCTCGAACCGCTGGCCCAGCTGTCCGCGCAGTGGACGCGCCAGCGCTTCGGCAACGCGGTCCAGTTCTTCGCGCCGCTCTACGTCTCGAACTACTGCTGCAACGGCTGCCTCTACTGCGGCTTCAACCGCGACACGCGCAGCACCGTGCGCCGCGCGCTGACCCTGGACGAGGCCGTCGCCGAGGCCGAGTGCCTCGCCGCGCAGGGTTTCGGCCACATCCTGCTGGTCGCGGGCGAAGACCTGAAGAACACCCCGCCCGCCTATTTCGCCGAGCTCACCCGCCGCATCCGCCCCCGCTTCGCCTCGGTGCAGATCGAGATCTACTCGCTTTCGCTGGCGGATTACCGGCTGCTGGTCGACGCGGGCGTGGACGGCATGACCATGTTCCAGGAGACCTACAACCCCACGGTTTACGCGCACTACCACCCGAGCGGGCCCAAACGCGATTACGCCAACCGCATCGACTCCTTCGAGCGCGCCGCACAGTCGGGCCTGACCTTTGTCGGGCTGGGCTCGCTGCTGGGCATCAACGACTGGCGCGAGGAGGCCTTCTACCTCGGCCTGCATGCGGCCTACCTGCAGAAGCGCTACTGGCGCACCTCTGTGGCGCTCTCCTTCCCGCGCATGCGTCCCGCGCACGGAGGGCAGCCGCCCGCTCATCCGGTCTCTGACGCGAACCTGGTGCAGCTGATGTGTGCGCTGCGCACGCAGCTGCCGGACGTGACCATGACCCTCTCCACGCGCGAGGCGGCCGGGTTCCGCGAAAGCCTGGTGCGCCTCGCCGTAACGAAGCTGTCGGCCGGCGCCAAGACCACGCCCGGAGGCTACACGGAAAAGACCGAGGCCGAGGCCCAGTTCGAGGTGGCGGACCAGAGGTCCTTGCAGGAGGTCGCGGCCGCGGTCGCCGCGATCGGGTTCGACCCGGTGATGAAGGACTGGGACCGCGCTTATTCCAAGTAGGATTTAGGAGTTAGAATTTTGGAGTCGGGCTTCTTCGGAGACGTGTTCCCCACAACTCCTCAGTCCATAACTTCAACCGGGTTAAGATTAAGCACACGATCAGGATCAGGAGGGGATCACGCAGCCTTCGTAATCTTGATCTTGATCTTGATCTTAATCCTAATCGTTCAGAAAAGTTACCCCGCCGTTTGTTCCGGCTCCGCGGGCGGCGGGCTAAACCCTGACTCCCAACTTCTCGATCGTACCGGTGGTCGAACGGCCGGGAACCAGCGGGATGTAACAGATCCGCCCGCCGTACGCCGCCACCACCGCCGCTTCAGGAATCGGCTTGCCGTGCGGCGGCTGGTAATCGGCGCCTTTGCAGTGCACGTCAGGCTTCAGCCGCGCCAACGAGACTTCGGGCGTCGCCTCCCCGAAGATCACGACGGCGTCCACGCACCCCAGTCCCGCCAGCAGCTCGGCGCGGTCATCCTCGGCGTTCACCGGCCGCGCCGGCCCCTTGATCTGCCGCACCGAGGCGTCGCTGTTGAGCCCCACCACCAGCACGTCCCCGCAGGCCTTGCAGGCCTGCAGGTTGCGCAGATGGCCCACGTGCAGAATGTCGAAGCAGCCGTTGGTCCAGACCACCGTCTTCTTCTCGCGCCGCCACTGCGCCCGCAGGGCGGCCAGCTCGTCCCATGTCACCACGCGTCCCATCGGCATCCTCAGTTCGTTTCGATCATCACCTTGAAAGAGGGCTTGAGCCTGTAAACGCCCAAAGCCTGCGGCACCACATACGCGCCCTCGCCGAGATAGTCGTCGCCGTCACGCGTCAACACGCCGTAGTGCTTGAGGGAGACCGAGCGTCCGCTGACGAGGCTGTAGAAGCTGCCGGAAAAGAGCCCCGTGCGCTTCACCACCCTCAGCACGGCTTTGGCGGGATTGGCCGCGCCCGCCCCGAGGGAAACCACACCGGTGGCACTGATCGTCAGCGGCACTTCCCACGACTGCCCTTCAGCGGAAAAACCGGACGCGCCATAGGCTGCCTGGAGATTGATCAGGCTGTCGTAATAGGCTCCGAAAGCGTCGAGTCTCGCGGCAAAGCGGTCGGCCGGCGTGAGCGGCGCCTTGCCCGGATAATCCCATTGCAGCCGGAAATCGCCGTGCGACTCGAGCCGCTTCAAGGCCGGCACGGCCCCGCCCGTAAACCGCAACATGCCCGAGACGACGCCGCGCCTGGCGTAGAGGGGCGCGAACAGCGGAACATAGGCGCCCTCGGAATCAACCAGCAGCGTGGTTGCCGCCGACAGCGTGGTTCCGTCCGCCAACTTGCCCGCGAGGGTGACCACGCCGCGCGCTTTAACCGTCAGCGTCAGATAACCGGAGCCGTCCTGGAGGTTGTTCACCGACGGATCAGTCTCACACGCGAGGGCGGGCAAGGCGACGGTGTAGTAGCCGGCGTAGCCCGCCAGCACGCCCTGCGCCACGAGGTCGCCCGAACTGGCGAACGCGTTGCGCTGTCCCGCGACCTCCCCCGCCGCCCCGAACACGCCGCCCGACAAAACGCCGGTGAGGGTGGCGTCCCCGGCATCCGCCACGACCTCCAACGTTTCGCCCCTGGACGTGCGCAGCGTCGCGCGGTAAAGGCCGTTCGACTCTTGGGCCCACGAACTCGCCGTGAAACTCCCCGTTGCGCTCTGCGTCTTCACCTGGGCGCTCAGCCGGCCCGTCGTCGCGACGCTCAGCGTGACCAGGCCCGTCACCCGCGACAGGCCGTCCGTACCCGGAACGTACGCGTATCCCGTAAACCCGCCCTGCGCCCCTGCGGCCAAAGCGCCCACGGTCATCGGCAACACCGTCACCGCCCGGCTCCCGTCCGGCTTCCGGACCGTCACCGTGACCGTGAACAGGCCCGCGCGGGTAGGCACACCCGAAATCACGCCCGTCAGGGAGTTGATGCGCAGGCCGGACGGCAGCCCCGCGGCCGAGAAGCTCACGGGCCGCTCGCGTGCGCCCACATCCCAGACGACCGCCACGCCGACATTGCCGTCCGAAGCAGCCGCCTCCCACGCATACGTCGCGGTGAGCGTCAGCTCATGTGCCGGCATCACCAGCGTGGTCGAGGCGCTGGCGGCATCGAACCCGCTGCCCAGGGCGGCGCCCGCAGGCGCAACGCTCCATGCCGCGAAGGCCATTCCGAGCGGCGCGGACGGCGCCGTGACCGCCACCGTCGCGTTCGACTGGACCATCTGTTCGTCGGTTCCGCCGGGGCCCACCTGACGCAGCCGGTAGAAGCCTTCGACCGGCACGTCCACGCCATAAACGGCGGTGACCGTGACCTGCGCCGCAGGCATGACGAGCACGGCATCCGCCTGGTCCGCCGCGAAGCCCGCCCCCAGAGCGGTTCCCGCGGGAGTCACCAGCCAGTGATTGAACAGCCGGCCGTCCAGCGAAGGCACCGGCGATATTCCGATCACCGTACCCGCCGCGTAGACCCCGCCGGTGTTCACCAGCCCGTTGACCACCGTGAGCGGATACGACGCCGACGGCTGGCTCAGCGCCATACGCAACCCGGCCCAAGGAAAGGCGTTCGTCACCAGCAGGTTCCCGCGGATGGCCGAGCGGCACTGGGGCGCCGTGTTGCTATACCCGCCCCCGCGCATAACCCGCTTGCCCACAAAACTGGCCATCGCGCCTTTGGGATCGGTCTGCGCACTGGCGGACAAAGCCCCGGCCCACCAGTCCAGACACGTTTCCCAGACGTTGCCGTGCATGTCATACAGCCCCCATGCGTTAGGGGCTTTCGTGCCGACCGCCTGCGTCCCCGGGCCGCTGTTATCATACCACGCCATATCATCCAGAATGCCCGCGAACA
The DNA here is from genome assembly GCA_023269675.1 of Verrucomicrobiota bacterium. GTDB lineage: Bacteria > Verrucomicrobiota > Kiritimatiellia > RFP12 > UBA1067 > JAHFSX01. The sequence continues at coordinate 190,970 of JAHFSX010000005.1, read as the reverse complement.
TTCCGGCCGTCCCCGCACGGCAGGCATTCTCCCACTGCGCGTCGGTCGGCAGGTCCAGCGTGCGCAATCCCGTCCGCGACCGCAACTTGCCGACAAAGGAGGAGTCGTCCACGCTGGCGCTGGTCGGCCATTTCGCACCGGTGGTGGCGCCCCGGATGTCGGCGTAGGAGACCCGCTCCACCGGCCAGGCGTCCGTGTCCATCCCGGTGTCGAAGTAACCGGGGCGTCCGCCGGCCACCCGCTCCCACTGCTTCTGGGTCACTTCGAACACGCCGATGTAATAGTCCTTGGTTAAGGTCACCTGGTGCAGGACCTCGTCGCTGAAACGTCCGGGTTCGTTGGCCGGGCTGCCCATGGTGAACGTCCCCGCCTGAACCTTCCGCATCACCAGCTTGGTCGTCTTGTATTCGTCCGTCCAGCCGCCCGCGGGCACCCCGTCGAGATAAGTCACCGCCTCATTCGTGGTCGCGGCCTCCAGATTCAAAACCAGATAGGTGTTCTGCAGCGCCGGTGCCGGACGGAAAACCGCCGTGAGCGTCATCGCGCCCGCCGCCTGAACCACCGTCGTGGTCGGCGCGAACACATTCGCCACGGCCTGGGTTGCGCCGGTCCAGCGGTCGAAGACGTGCCCCGCCGTGGGCAGATCAGAAACCGCGACCGCCACGGTCACGGTCGTCCCTTGGGCATAGCTGCCGCTCCCCGAGCCGCTGAACACGGTCAGCGAGTAGAGGACCGGCGTGTAGGTGGCGGTCAGCGTCACATTCGTCGCCGGCATCGTCACCGTCGTCACGTCGCTGCCTGGCACATACGTCGGTCCCAACGCCACGCCGGAGGGCACGCTCACCCAGCCGGCAAAGATGTGTTCCGGGACGGCCGGCGCGGCGATCGGCACGGGGGTGCCGTTCGTGTAGCTCCCGCCGCCCGTACCGCCGTTCACCGTCAACAGATACTGGGGAACCGGTTTGTACAGCGCGGTCAGGATGACGTCCGATCCTGGCATGGTAAGCGTCGTGGTGGCGCTACTGAACACAAAGTTCGAGCCCAAATAACTCACCGGTCCGAGATCAACCCGCCAGACATCAAACATCTGCCCCGGCGCGGGTGGCTCGGCGACGATCAGCACCGCATCGCCCGCATCATGCGGCCCGCTGCCGGAACCGGCATGCACCGTCAGCATGTAGGGCGCGTTCTTATAGGTGGCCGTGAGCGTGATGTTCGTGGCGGGGATCGTGACCGTCGTGTTCGTCGCGAAGATGTCAGCGACCGTGTTGGTGTCGCCCGTCCAGCGGTCAAACACATGCAGCGCAGCCGGCGGATCCGCCGTGATCGCCACCACCTGTCCGTTGGTGTAGTCGTTGCCGTCACCCGTACCGGCAGTCACCGTCAGCGTATAGGTGACGCGCGGCACCGTCAGGCACAGGCGGAAGCCGCATCTATCGACGTACGGGAAACGCGCCGCCGCACGACACCCCTCAGAACCGCGCACATAACTGCCGCTGCGCAACTCCAAAGGGTCGCCCGGATACGAAGCCGTGCAGGCCTCATCCACATTCCCGTGCATGTCATAGAGTCCCCACGCGTTCGGCGCCAACAGCCCCACTTCTTGCGGCGCTCCACTACTATTGGCATTATACCACGCGACAGCCGGCAACAAATTGGTATCGTCTGAACCGTAATTATACGCGTTGGTCGTGCCGGCGCGGCACGCATACTCCCACTGCGCCTCATCCGGCAGACTGAAGGGCAGGTTCGTCGCTCCCGCTACGAGGTTGTTCAAGAAATCTGTTATTGAATGCGAACTGGGGTCGTTCCCCTCCTTCGGAAACACGTCGTCGGTTCCGCTATCCGTTACGACAACCTTCCGCCACTGTCCCCACGTCACCTCGAATACGCCGACATAAAAATCATTCGTCAGCGTGACGCTCTTGGGGGCCTGGTCGTTGGAACCTTCCTGCGCCCGTCCGGGCTCGTTAGTCGGACTGCCCATGGTGAAGGTCCCGCCCGGAATCTTGCGGAGCACCAACTTATCGGTCTTGTACTGCACGTTCGTCCACCCGCCGTCGGGGACCTCGGAAAGATAGGTGACCGGATAGTTTTCACCCGCCCCGGCCGAAAGGTCGATCACGAGGTAGGTATCGTTGGTGGCATGGCAGAAACCGGCCAGCGAAAGGGCGGCGGTCAGCAGAGCGGTCTGGATTTTTTTGTTCATGTGGACGATCTCCAATAAAATATGCGTAAGGTCGCTATTATATCACCGCATTCTTTTCCCTCGCAAGCCGAATCAGCCCGTTGCCGGGGCCGTGACGCGCGCCCGGTCCCGCCCGTCTTTTGAACTGGCGAGTCCTCCAGGACCGTGCTATTCTTTTGGCCCTTATTTCGAAAGGAACATGCCCAAAGCAACACACAGCGAACCGTCGGTCGGAGTGGTCGTGCCACAAACCATCAAACTGAACCTCCCCGAGGGGGGCTTCCGGTTTGAAAAAGGGGGCGTGCTCTCTGAAATCGAAGTCACCTATGAGCGGTGCGGCGCGCTCACGACCGACAACAGCAACGTCGTCTTCGTCTGCCACGCGCTGACCGGCGACGCGCACGTGGTCGGCCTGCGGCCGGGCGAGACCGAGCCCAGCGGCTGGTGGGAGGGCATGATCGGCCCCGGCAAGGGCATCGACACCGACCACTACCAGGTCATCTGCGCCAACATCATCGGCGGCTGCAAGGGCACGACCGGCCCCGCGTCGCTCAATCCCGCCACGGGCAAACCCTACGGCTCGACCTTCCCCAAGATCACCGTCGGCGACATCATCGAGATCCACCGCCTTTTCCTGCGGCAGCTCGGCATCCTGCGGCTGGCGGCGGTCATGGGCGGCAGCTTCGGCGGCATGCAGGTGCTCGAGTGGCTGATCCGCTACTCCGGCGAGATCGACAAGGTCATGGTGATCGCCGCGGCCGCGAGCCTCAACACCCAGGCGCTCGCCTTCGACATCATCGGGCGCCACGCGATCGTCGGGGACCCCCACTGGAACGCCGGCGATTACTACGACAGCGAGAACATGCCCCACACGGGCCTCTCCAGCGCCCGCAAGCTGGCGCACATCACCTATCTTTCGCAGCAGCTCATGGACGCCAAGTTCGGCCGGGAGAAGCGCCAGGAGTGGCTCCAGGCCGGCCCCGCCTTCCGCGAGCTCGTCGACCGCAACTTCGGCACCTTCTTCCAGGTGGAGAGCTACCTCGAGTACCAGGGCGCCAAATTCATCCAGCGCTTCGACGCCAACTCCTACCTCCACATCACGCTGGCCATGGACGAGTACGACATCGAGGAGCGCTACAAGACCCTCGACGCGGCCTTCGCCTCCATCAGCTCGCGCGTGCTGGTCGTCTCGCTCAGCGGCGACTGGCTCTTCATGCCCGAGCAGTCCGAGGAACTGGTGACCGCGCTCCTGCGCCAGAAGAAGCAGGTCTCCTACTGCCACCTCGACGCCGCGGCCGGCCACGACGCGTTCCTGACCCACATCTGCGACCTCAAGCGCGTCGTCAAGGCCTTCATGCCCGACCCGGCGGCGCAGGCGCGCGAAGAGCAGGACGTCAGCGGCGTGCGGCAGTGGCAGCTGCGCCATTACCGGAAGGTGACCGACCTGATCCCGGCCGGCGGCCGCGTGCTGGACCTCGGCTGCGGCAACGGCGCGCTGCTGAAGGTCCTCAAGCAGGTGCGCGGCATCAGCGGCAACGGCGTGGAGATCGATGTCGAACAGGTCATCAGCGCCATCGGCTCGGGCTGCGACATCCTGCTCGAGGATATCGACGACGGCCTCGCCATGATCCCGGACAACAGCTTCGACGTGGCGGTCCTGAGCGAGACCCTGCAGACCATCAAGCGCCCGCGCGAACTCCTGCACCAGATCCTGCGCGTCGCCCGCGAGGCGGTCATCACCTTCCCCAACTTCGCCTGCCTCGAAGTCCGCAGGCGGCTGCTGTTCAGCGGCCGCATGCCCAAGGGCAAGCAGATCCCGTACGAGTGGTACAACACGCCCAACATCCATCTCTTCACGCTGAAGGATTTCCTCGCCCTGTGCCGCGAGGACAACCTTGAGATTCGTGACCTGATCTGCCAGGGCAGCGGCTTCTCCGAGCGGGCCCTGCTGGCCTTGGGCTGGAAAAACCTCGGCGCCTCGCAGGTCATCGTACGCATCACGAAGGGAAAGTGAACCATGGAAAAGTGGCTTGAGAACAACCTGAGCACGCTGACCGACGCGCTGTCGCCCTGCAAGAACTGCCCGGTCGCCAACACGGAGCGGGACGTCAACCTGCCGGGAACCGGCGCCGTGATCGCCCTCCTCGAGAAACTGCTCGGCGTGCTCTATCCCGGCTGCCACGGCCAGGCGCCCGTGGTCCACGACACCTGCCACTCCCATCTGCACGACACCCTGCGCGACATCGCCGTCGAACTGTGCGACCAGTGCCAGCGCGCCTTCGAATACGCCTGCCGCCGCGCCAAATGCGAGAATTGCGACGACTGCGTCGTCAAAGCGCGGCAGGCGGTCACCGCCCTGCTCGACGGGCTCCCCGCCATCCGCGACATGCTCCAGCAGGACATCCAGGCCGCCTACGAGGGCGACCCCGCCGCCATGTCCACCATGGAGATCGTGATGAGCTACCCCGGCCTGTACGCGATCACCATCCACCGCATCGCCCACGCGCTTTACGCCCAGGGCGTGCCCCTCATCCCGCGCGTCATGGGCGAGCACGCGCACTCGCGGACCGGCATCGACATCCACCCCGGCGCCACCATCGGCCCCGGCTTCTTCATCGACCACGGCACCGGCGTGGTGATCGGCGAGACCTGCCGGATCGGCAAGCGCGTCAAGCTCTACCAGGGCGTCACCCTGGGCGCCCTCAGCTTCGCGAAGGACGAGCACGGCGTCCTGGTCAAAGGCATCAAGCGCCACCCGGACGTGGAGGACAACGTCGTGATCTACGCCGGCGCCACGATCCTCGGCGGCGACACCGTGATCGGCCACGACGCGGTCATCGGCGGCAACGTCTGGCTGATCCACTCCGTGCCGCCCGGCTCGAAGGTCTACAACCAGACGCCCAAACCGGTCATCCGCCCCGGCTATCCCATCCCCGACGATTACTCGATCTGAGAGGCGAGGCCCGCGTGTGACGGATCGCTTTTTTTGACTGCGCGAACCTGTTCGCGCTTTCCAGGCCGGGACCAGGCCCGGCCGCGTGGCATCCGCTCTTCCACTCCCGCCGCAGCAGGCTGCGGCGGGGAAAGCGCCCGGAGCCGGGCGCACTCAAAAGGAACACCATGAAACTTGACGCCCGCGCGTATTCATCCCGCCCCGCCCGCGACCTGCCCGCCGCCGAGTTTCAGGCGCGCGTCACCCGCCTGCTGGCGTACCAGAAAAGCCAGTACCTCGACGCGGTCTTCCTCTTCACCGCGGTCAACCGCTACTACTTCACCGGACTGGCCACCTCCAGCGGCCTGCTGCTCACGCGCAACGGCGCCGGCCCCGCGTTCTACACCGACTTCCGTTACCTCACCATGGCCAAGCGCGGCGCGCCCTGGCTGCCGTGCCGCACGCTCTGGCGGCCGGCAGACGAGCAGGCCGCCCTGGCCAAACTGGGGCAGGGGTGGCGCCGCATCGGCTACGAAGGCCAGCTGGACGCGGCCACTTTTCTGCGCATGAAGGCGGCCCTGCCGCAGGCCGAGTGGGTGGACGTCGGCCGGCCGGTGGCTGAGCTGCGCGCCGTGAAATCCCGCGCCGAGCAGCGGGCGGTGCGCGCGGCGGTGGCCGCGAACGACCGGCTCATCGCAGCCGTTCTTAAAGAGGTCAAGCCCGGCATCAGCGAGCGGGAGATCAGCACCCTCGTGCGGCGCGAGGCGGACCGGCTCGGACAGGGCGAAGCCTTCGACACCATCGCGTGCGTGGGCAGGAACGGCGCGGAATGTCACCACCATCCCGACATGACGGTCCTGAAACGCGGCCAGCCGCTGCTGCTCGACCTCGGGCTGAAACTGGACCACTACTGTTCGGACCTGACCCGCTGCGTCTTTTTCGGGACGCCCTCCCCGCTCTACCGCGAGCTCCACACGATCGTGCTGGAGGCCAACCTCAAGGCGGTCCGCGCGATCAAGCCCGGCGAGCTTTGCTGCGACATCGACGCCGTTGCCCGGACGCACATCGAAAAGGCCGGATACGGGGCACATTTCGGGCACAGCCTGGGCCACGCGGTGGGGCTGGAGATCCACGAATCACCCGGTTTTTCCAGCTCCTGCCGGACCGTGCTCAAACCCGGCATGGTGCTGACGGTGGAGCCCGGCATCTACCTGCCGGGCAAGACCGGCATCCGCATCGAGGACATGGTGCTGGTGACGCGCACCGGGTGCGAGGTGCTCAGCCAGACGCCGCGCTGGATGACGGCCTGACGTGCGCGGCGGATAAAACAAGGGCGGTTCCTCTGCGGAACCGCCCTTCTTGTTTTATGAATCCAGCGGCTTACGGCATCCAGACTTTGAGCCGCATGAAGCGCTGGGGCGCGTTGGTCACCGGCACATCGTGCCGCGAGGTGACGGACCACCACAGGTTGCTGTCCGCACGCGAGATCTCGCTCACCCCGTTGGTGGACCATGCGTTGGCGACCAGCGACGTCGTCGCCTCGACCTCAAACCGGACATCCGTGGCCGCCTTGTTCTCGCGATAGGTCAGCGTCAGGTAGCCCGCGGTCACCCCGCCGAAGGGGACCCCCGTGGTGTCGGCCACGCGCGGGTCCAGACCCATCGCGTACTCGAGCGCGTTCACAACACCGTCGCCGTCGGGGTCGTCCTCGTTGCCGGTGATCAACCCGGCGGCCAACTCGGACTCGCTGAAGTGCAGGCTCTGCCACGTTCCGTAAGGCGTCTGCGCCAGGTCACCGGTGACGTTCACATCGTCGACGCACACGCCGTAACCGTACTTTGCCCGGCCTTCGAAGGCGATGTAATACGTCGGCGTCGGATTCGGCAAGGTCAGCACCATGTTGGTCCAGGCCTGCACGTTTTTCTTGTACTCGGCCAGCAGCGTCCACGCCGCACCCGTCGAGTTCGTCCGGTAATAAACCCGCAGTTCGTCCTGATCCCCGGAATAGTTCGCCATGCAATGCCAGAAGCTCAGCCGGGTGTTCTGCGTGCCCGTTCCGAGGTTGATCATGGGCGACACCAGCTTCGTGGTGTGGAACACATTGTTGTCCTCGAAATAGAGGCAGGCGTTATACAGTCCGCCATGGGCGGCGGAGGGATAGCCGGGCGCAGCCGGACTGCCGGACCTGAAGGTCCAATTCACCGTGGCCGCCACATATTCCTGCGTCCACCCCAGCGGGATTTGGCCGCTGTTCTCAAACGTCTCGACGAAGGGAATGCCCCGGACCAGAGTGACCCGCAACGAGAAAAGGTTGGTCGACGCATACCCGTCGGCTCCCGCCACCCGCACGCGGAAGACCGCGGTGCCCGCGCTGCCGGGCGTGCCGCTGACGACGCCGCCGCTGCTGAGCGTCAACCCCGACGGCAACGCGTTCGACACCACCGCCCACGTGTAGGGCTCGATGCCGCCGACCGCCGCAAGCGTCTGGCTATAGGGGGCCCCCGCCAGGCCGTCCGGCAGAGGCGTCGTGCTCGTCATGATCGGCGCGCTGGCCTCATTGGAGATCCGGATATCGTCGATACACACCCCGTTGCCGAATTTCGCGTTGCCTTCGAAGGCGATATAATAGGTGCTGTTCGGGTTCGGCAGCTCCAGCGTGCGCTGGGTCCAGTCCGCCACATTCAGCGTGTAGACCGCGTTCGTGATCAGATTCCAGGCGCCTGCCGCGGAGGTCTTGTAGTAAACCCGTAACTCGTCCTGGTCGCCCGCCAGCTCGGTCATGCAATGCCAGAAGACCAGCCGCGTGCTCGAAGACGCCGACCCCAAGTTGATCATCGGGGAAACCAGCTTGGTCTTGTGATCCGAATTGTTCACCGACGTGTACAGCAGGGCGTTGAATCCCCCGCCGTGCGCGCTGGCGGGCTGCTTGAAGTTGCTTCCGTCGCCCCCGCCGTTCTGGCAGCGCCAGCTGACCGCGCCGACCACATATTCCTGCGTCCATCCGGCCGGCAGCTGGCCGCCGTTTTCGAACGGCTCCGAGAACATGTCCACGACCGGCAAGGTGACGGGTATGTCGAACAAGACCGTGGCGGTCGCGTTCTCCGCATCCGTCACCGTAACCCCGAAGGAGGCGGTCCCGGTCGCTGGCGATGACCCGGTGATCACCCCGTCGCCACTCAAGGTCATGCCGGACGGCAGCGCGCCCGACGCCAGCGCGAAGGTATAAGGCGCCGTGCCGCCAACCGCGGCCAATGCCTGGGTATACGGGACGTCAATGACGGCGGCGGGCAGCGGGCTGACGTTGGAAATGCCCAAGGGCGGGATCGGGTCGCTCACATACACGTCATCGATATAGACGCCGTAACCGTAACGCGCGGTCCCTTCAAAGGCGATGTAGTACGTCTCGCCCGGTTCCGGCAACGTCACGGTCTCTTGCCGCCACTGGTTGACGGACACCGTGAAGGTCTGAAGCAGGGTCCACGGCGCGTTGACCGCGGTCTTATAATATATCCGTAGATGGTCCTGATCGCCCACGTACGCTTCCATGTAATGCCAGAAAGTCAGTTGCCCGGAACGGGGCGACGGGCCGAAGTTGATCCGCGGCGAGACCAGCCGGGTGACGGCCCCGTTCGTCGTGTTCACGGCCAGGCACGCGTTGAAGCTGCCGCCGTGCGCGCTGGCCGGATGGCCAAGCACGCTCCCGTTCATGAAGATCCACGGAACGCTGTTCGTCACATACTCCTGCGTCCACGAGTCGGGCAGAAGTCCGCCGTTTTCGAACGTCTCCGTGTAGGGAGCGCTGTAGGGCGGCACAATCGTCAGGCTGAACTGGTTCGTCGCCGCCTGACCGATGTCATCGGTCACCGCCACGCTGAAGTCGAACGTGCCGTCCACCTCCGGCGTGCCGCTGATCGCGCCGCCGCCAAATGTGAGATTGGCCGGCAACGCGCCCGAGAGGAGCTGCCACGTATAAGGCGGCACGCCCCCTGCGGCGCCCAGCGTGTAGGCGTAGACCGTCCCCACACGTCCGGAGGGCAAGGGGCTCGGCGTGAAAATCACGGGAGGAGGTACGGCGAAAACCGTATTCCACGCCCGCTTGACCGTGCGGACCCAGTTCGTGTTGAGGTCGGCTGCGGCCGAAACCCACGCGTCGCGCACCGCCGCGTAGTCGGTGTCGGCCGTGCAGTAGACCGTCAGCGCCCGGTACGCCACCTGCTCGGCGTTCGTGATGCCGATCCCCGTCACGCTGTAAGCGAGCCCGCCGTTTGTGCCGGATCCGCCGTCGCTGAGCAGGTAGAAGAAGAAATTCTGGACGCCGGAGTTCTGGTGCACGCCGCCGTTGTCGCCGGTTCCGCTGTACCAGTAGCTCCCTTTGTAGAGCGTCGGCTGCTCGTTGCCCGCGCCGACCGTTGCGGCATTCGCCGGATTCCGCATGTCGCGCAAAGCCGGCGAAGAGACCCAGCAGTCCTCGCCCATCAGCCAGTCCGCCTGGCCGGCGTGCGTGGCCGGATAGCTCGCGCGGTCGTCGGCCTGACCGAAGAACTCGGCGCACACGCCGAAGATGTCCGAGAACGACTCGTTCAGCGCACCGGACTCGTTCGCGTAAACAAGATCGGCGGTGACATCCGTCACCGCATGGGTGTATTCGTGAGCGAACACGTCGAGCACCGCCAGATTGTCCGAGGTCTGGCCATCCCCGTCACCGATGTGCATGGCCGTTCCGTCCCAGTACGCGTTCGCCATGCTGATCCCCGAATGCACATAGGCGGGCGAGTTCATCCCCAATCCGTCATAGCTGTTCCGGCTGTGCTTCAGGAAGTAGTAGTTCTGAATCAGATCCAGGTTGAATGCGGCCGACATCTCGGCGGGGTCAGAGCCGGCCCAGTCGGCCGTCTCCCGATTGGCATAGGTTCCCGCGTCGGTATAAAAGCTGAGGGGCGACTCGTTATAGATCGTCCAGTTGCGGGTCGTGTTATAGAGATAGAAATTGCCGAAGTTCTCGTACCAGCCCATCACATTCGTGACCGCGCCGCCCTCGCGCGGAAGCAGGTTCCCTGAAATCGGCGCAACAATGCCGTCGCCCGAAGGCGCCTCGATGCGCTGGATGTCGTTGTAGCGCATCAGGACCTGTCCCTGCAGCGCGTCGATCCAGTACCGCCATTTGCCGACCGCCGCCTGGCCGTCATCCGAGGACAGCGTGAGTTCGTACGCCAGCTGCGGCTCCGTGCCGCGCGCGAAGACCACGAGTTCGGACTCCTGCGTCAGATTGCCCTGCGGGTGCCCCAGCCCGGCCAGGTCCGCGCGGGCCATCCGCACGGCTTCGGCGCCCTTGATCTTCGGAACGATTCCCACATCGATGTCGGGCAGATATTGGCCGTTCACCTCATATGCCACGCCAGCCTGGCCAAAGTGCACGATCATCTCGTGGCCGACGACTCTCAGTCCGCGATAGGTCTGGTTCAGCCGGACATGTTGAAAGCCTTTGCCGTCCGGCTGCACTTTTTTGACGGCAAACTCGTTGCCCGCGTCCTTAATCCGGAATAGGGGCGCGAGGCCGTCGAGCACCGCCACGGCATCCTCGCGATAGGCCCCGCCGCCCTTGACCCGCAGCCCCTTGCCCCCTGAAAACGCCTGGCGCCGCCCCAAGTCCGAGCCGCGCACCGAGGACGGGGTTTCCGCCCGGGCATCCCACGCCACCTGCACGCCCGCCTTTTCGGCGGCCTCAGCCGCGCGCGCCTGCTGCTCCGGCCGCGCGCGGGCAGGAGCGGCCTGCTTCTGAATGGACGGGGCGGCCCGAAAGACCGTCTGGCCCTCTTCGCCTCTGAAGGCGTAAGCCGGCGAGGTCAGCAGGGCCAGCAGGATCAAAGCCTTCAGGGTGCGGGTGCCGAGGCCAACCCCATGTACTCCCGCAACAGGCGCGCCACATTCACGCGCGGCAGCGCTGACCAACGCGCCCGCCCAACTTAAACGGTTTTCCATCAGCTTGCTCATAGCAACTCCATCCTGCAACGGGCCAACTTAAGCCGAAGGCTCTGACGAGGAGGCTTCACCTCGCTCCTCAGAGCCCTCGGTCGTTCTCCGGATCGCTCTGCCGGTTACGGGGTCTTCAACTGCACACGGAAGAAGCCCTGCGCCGTGTCGAGCGCGCTCAGGCCGACCTGGTTGACCTTGTCGGGCTGCGCGCCGTCCAAAGTCACCGTGCCAGTCACCACCGTGGTCCACACAGGATCAGCCAACGACGCCTTGTACTGGATCTCATAGCGCGCATCCGCAGGCGCCGTGATGGAAAGCAGGGAACGGCTGAGATCCGTCGCCTTCTTCACATTCAGATTCCACTGCACCGTGGCGGCGGCATCGCTCAGGCTGACGCCCGTCACGTTGAAGGTCAACGTGTCATACGGCGACAGGCCCAGGCTGATCTTCGCGCCGTCGGCAAAGCCGTCGCCCGAGCTCGAGGTCGCGCTCGCGTTCGAGCCCAAGACCAGCTCGGCCATGTCGCCCAAGCCGTCGCCGTCGAAGTCCGACGTGCCAAAGGCGAGGAGCGAGTAGAGCGTGAAGCCTGCGACCGACGAGGTCGGCGTCAAGAACGGGTTGATCTCGAAGTGCGCGTCTCCGTCGCTGGCCGAGGTGGGCCCGGTCAGATTCAGGAAGTCGCCCGTCGGATTCAGCTGGTACTCCCACGCGTCCGGATACCAGTCCTGATCGGAGTCGGCATCCTCGATGCGGATGTCATACACCTGACTCTTGGACTCGTACTTCACCGTGATCGGATACGGGTCGTACGGCGTGTCGGTGATCCCGTAGTAGTTCGCGTAACCCCACGACTCCCACACGTCCCTCACGCCGTTCGTATTGTGGTCGATGTAGGCGCGGAGGTAGTAGTCACCGGCCATCACGCTCGGGGCCAACCCGCGCAGGACCGCGTTCACGTTCGTCGCGCCGGGAGTCAGCAGCGAAGCCAGGTCGCTGACCACACACTCGGAATCGGGCACGCCCGTAAACGCCGCGTTGCGGAACGCCTGCACCCTCACGCGGCCCGACAAGAGGTTCGTGGCCGGACCGTAGTACGTGACGCGGGCCTGGATCGCGCCGTAGCCGGCGGAGTCCAGGGGCTGGTTCACATCCAGACGGAACATCTTCCAGTCCGACCAGACCGCACCCGTCGGCGCGTCGGCGAACTTGGAGTTCTGCGCGATCACGCGCCAGGCATAGGCCGTGTTCGAGGCGAAGATCTGCCCGGTCGATGCGATGCGGTTACCCGCGTGGATCGGCGCGGTCCAGACACTCAGCCCGTCGGCGTCACGCTCGGGGGCCATCACCGTGCCGGAGCTGTAAACCAACGTCCCGGCGGACGAACCCTTGCGGATCTCCAAGGTGAAGGCGGTGTACCTCTGCGGCATGGACCACTTGAAGGTCGGACGGGCCGAATAGACGTAAGCGCCGTTGACCGGATACGCGGAGCCGGCCTTCGCACGCACAGAGTCGAACGTGTTCGTGAAGGTCAGGACCGCATTGGTCAACACCGTCGTGTCACCCAGGGTCACATCATAGACCACGGTGTCGCGATTCATCGCCGTCGGCACGCCCGGCAAGCCCCAGTCCAGGCCGAACTCGCCCTGGGCAAGCACGTCGCTCTCATTGATGAACGCACGCGGCGCCTGGATGGTCCGATCCAGCACAACCGTCTGGTAGTTGCTGACACCGTCCACCGTCTTGCGGCGCACGCGCACACGCTTCTCCAGGGCGACCGTCGTGCCGCTGCCGCTTTGCGCGCCACCCGTTCCGTAATAGACGTCCTCAGACCGCGTCGCGGGGCTGAGTGTCATTCTCAGGAAGCCGGGCGTGATGTCGGTCAGGGCGATGTCCACGAGATTGCGGTCCCAGCCGATGTTCACGCCGAAGCCGTCCGAGACGCCACACGGCTCGCCCGCATCCCAGGCCCCGTTGTTGTTCAGGTCGATCATCCCGAAGAAGTAGTTCGTACCCTCCTTGATGTAACCCAGACTCAGCCGCGCGGCCGTCGGGACTTCAGCATCCGACAGGTAAAGCGTCTTCGGCCAACCCATGATCTGAGAGGACTGGTATTCGATCTTGACGTACGAGTTCTCCGGACGCGCAACAACGACCAGCGTCGTCGAAACCATTTCGGACAACACGTAGCCTTCGTACGAACCCATATCGATCTGGTATTCGCCCGTGACGTAGTTGATCGTGCCGATGTCCGACACCGAGCCCAAACCGTTCTCGCCCTTGATCACGCCCGTGATGCCGCTGGAGTCGCCGACATCATGGCCCGCGATCACATTGTAGACATAGCCGAAGTTGTCGGCCGGATCGACAAAGTAGATGGTGATCGAACCGGGAACGACCGTTCCAGGCGACAAGAATCCCTTGATCTTCTTTGCGCCCCAGTAGCCCAGGTTCTTCGAGGTCGTTGTCAGCCCGCTGCCGACCGTCTGGACACGGTAGATCGCATCGGGCACGCCGTCCATCTCAGGCTTCGAGTACGCGAAGAGCATGAGGTTGCCGATCGGGCGCAGCCCGTTATACGTGAGGCGCGTCTCGATGACCGGCACAGGGAAGTCCTTCACCGAGTCGCCTTCGGGGTTCAGGTGCATGCCCATGGCCGGATTGCTGCGCAACGCGCTGGCACCGTAGCGGGACTCGGACCAGTTCGACCAGCCGTCCTCGTCGATGTCCATCTGCGAGTCATAGACAAAGCGGCTGACGTAGTACGGGTCGTACGCGTCTTCCCACGTGCCCTCCATGAAGTCGTGGTCGGAGAACATCTCGCCGAGGTAGAGCAGGCCCTGCTTCTGGAAGTAATCCGATTCCAGCTGGGTCGCGATCGTCCTGAACTTGGTCGGACGCGACAGGCGGAAGCCGAAGCGCTCAGAGATCAGGTACTCCGCGTAATTGCTGAGGCCGTCGCGGTCCGGATCGCCGTTGCTTCCGTTGACCCCGGTGGAGTCATCCGTCTTGAGGTTATAGAGGTTCTCCCACCAGTCGGGCAACCCGTCGCCATCCGAGTCGGCGCTCTGCTTGACCAGCGTCGCCGGATTGTAGCCCGGGCTGTTCGGATTGTTGGACAGCGTGTAGCCGAGCGCCAGGTCACGCATATACCGCTCGCCCGCAGTCATGCCGTCAGCCAATAGCGTGTACCAGTTCAGATTGCTGCCCAGGCCGACCGCCGCAGCGTAGTCCTCCCACCAATCCGGCAGTCCGTCCGAGTCGCTGTCGGTGCCGGTCTCGGCCCAGACGCCGCTGGCCCCGTCGTTATCCCACATCGTCAACGCCTGCTTGGGATAGGCGCCGCCGCGCGGCAGCAGATCGCCCGCAAAGCGTTCGCCCGCGCCGGACAGCGAGAGCACGTCCAGCGAAGTCTTATACCAGAATCCGTAAGGGTTGTTGCTGTTCGGGAAGTTATACTTCTCCAGGCCGTGCACGGAGGGCGCGGTGGGGATCACGCCGGCCAGGTAGTGCGACCAATAGGTTGAATCGACAACCGTATCCGCATCGCGGGAAACCACGTTTGACCCATTCAAGGTCACGCCGCCGAAGATCGGCAGATGACCGACCCCGTTCTCGATCCACGGCACATACCCGTAATCGTCGTAAACCGTGCTCCGCGTCGGCAGCGTCACCCAGAAGCCAGCCACCGTGCCGCCGGGGCGGTTAGTGGTCACCTGCGGATCGTTAAAGCCGCGAGGCGCCTTGGCGACCGAGGCGGTGCTGTCCGCACTGAACAGGTTGTCAAAGGTATAGTGATAGATCAGCTCCGGCGGCAACTGCGGCGTCACGCCCACCACGCGCGATCCGCCGACGGCTTCGATCTCGCGCACCGCCCGGCGATTCGCCAGCAGGTCCGTCCGGGTGTAACGCTTGGTGTAGTCTCTCAGGATCTCGTCATTGCTGCGCGCGCCGTCCCAGATGCGCACTTCATCAATATAACCCTGATACAGCTGTCCGTAACTCTCCCACGACACCGACGTCTCGTTGGTGCTGGTCGAGAGACTGGACGCGCCCAGGATCACGGGCCCAGGCCCGACAACGATCAAGTTCGGATTCGGGTACTGCGCCGTATCCGGATCGGTCAACAGGTTGATGACGCCGTTGGCGGGAATCAGTGAGGATTGGACCGTAACCTCGACCCGTCCGTTCACCAGCAACTGCAGCTCCCCGGCCGCGCCATCCATGCGCGCGGCGAGGTGAGCCCACCGGTTCGTCGGCAGGACGGGGCCATAGGCTTTCACCTCGCCCGTATGCGAGTCGTGCCCGCCGGCGTTCTGATACATGGCGTACACGCGTCCGTCCGCAGCGATGCCGATCCGGTAATTCACCCGGATCACCAGACCCGTGGTGCTGAGGTCGCTCGGTCCGTACACGATCGGGCGCTCGATCAGCACCTGCTCTTTCTGAGCCGCCTCAGGATACGCCCAGAGTTCCAGTGTGAAGCTGCGGAAAGCCCACTCGCCGAACCGTGCGGCGCCGAAGGTCTGCGCGGCCGAATTCGTGCCGTTGAACCACAGCGCCTGGCGACGCATCGGGTCGTCAGAGTCCTGAGGATCGGACTGCGTGGTCGCGGTCTGCATCAGCTCGGCCTTGTCGGACACGCCGTCGTTATCGGTGTCGTAGCCCTCGTTCATCTCAAAGGAGAACATCTTGTATCCCGGCGGCACAGGCTTGGTAGCCGGCCAGAAGAACATTCCGCCATACCAATAGAAGCGGGCGGTCAGGCTCTCCGGATTGTAGGCGTCGGTCATCCACAGCGGGGTCGGGTCCGTGTTCGAGCAGGACGGCGCCGCCATGTCAGCCTGCAGTTGCTCCTCAAGGTTAAGCAGTCCGTCCGCGTCCGGGTCGGCCCAATCCAAACCGGCCAGCCACGGATACGTGATGAAGTCCATGGGCATGATTTGAGTCAGGGACGCCCACCACTCGTTAAAGGAGTAATCGATCAGGTAGCGACCGTCCTTGAAATAGGCCTCTTTCACGCGGTCGCCCTTGACGAGGCTGACCTCACCCAAAATCGGGTTGAGTCCATGGAACATTTCGTAGAAATCGTCCATGCCATCCCCGTCGGTGTCATGATCCCTCGGGTCGGTCGACACATACTTTTTGGCAGGGCCCACAGGCAGAAGGATGTACAGGTCCGGGCCGTTCGCGCCCCACGTCTTACGGGCATTATCCCACACATTGGTCACGTGGGTGAACAAGCTTGCGGGCGCAAAGCTGATGTCCATGGGCAAACCCGCATTACCGGTGATCAGCCCGGTCACACCCAAACGCGGGATATCATAGCGGAAACCGCGGACCGCCTGGACCCAATACTCCTGGTAGTTCAACAGGCCGTCGCGATCCCAATCTTGCGCGGCCGTGGCCAAATTGGTGCTCGCGTTGGCAGCATCATTGACCGTGCCGTCCATGCCGTTGGTGATGGAGAAGGGCGCGGCCGTGGGTATCGTTCCCGAGAACTGGCTTTCCCACCCGTCGGGCAGGCTGTCGCGCTCCGTATCCACAGAGCAGGGATTGAGGCCGCCACCAGGCACGCAGGTGCTGCCGTTATCCACCGCTTTGCCGTACATAAAGGCGTTCTCGGCACCGTCGTTCATGCCGTCGCCGTCGGTGTCTTTGTTCCACGGGTCCGTCGGCCAGAATTTGTTGACCCAATACTGGTCAACAGTCGGACGGGTGATCGTCACCGTTTTGTTGTACAAGCCGTAGAACGCCGCATTCGTATAGGCCGCGACGGAGTCAGTGCCGGCGAACTCGCGCAGGTTGTTCAGCTTGTCGCCTTTGGGATCGCCCGGCTCGATATCGTCATCGCTTTCGTCGCCGTCATACGGGCTCCACGGCGTGATGACCATGTTCGTGGTGCCCCTCTGGCAGGAGACATACAGTTCCCAGCCGTCCGGCATGCCGTCGGTTTTGACCACGTCCCCGGCCTGGTTGACCGCGACATCGCTGTCGGGCGTCTTCGGGTGGGTCGAGTAAGCGGACCAGTCCTGGGTCTTCTTGCCAGCGTTGCCGGCGCCGATGTCCGCGCCCGCGCCGTGTAAGCGATTCTCGGACATGAACTTGAGCAGCAGATATTCGTCCACAGACGTGAAGGGCTTGGTGTGCGGTGACGCACCCTTGACCGGATCGGGGAACCGGTCCGAGTAGAGCGCCGGATTGACCGAGCCCGACCACGCCGTACGCGGATCAAAGCCGAACTCCTGATAGACCTGGGTATGCAGGATCACCGCGTTGGACACAACCGTGATCGCGGTCACGGCCTCGCCCGCCGCCAGCGCCACCCGACGTCCGACCGCGATCGGCGCGTTCGTGTTGCCGTAATGGTACCACGTGGTGAACACGCCCGTGTTGGTGCCGGTGGCGGCACCCGTCGCCAGATAGGAGTTGGTCGTGTTGCCATTCACCGCCGTGACAAGCTGCCGGACCACCGTGGCGTAGGCCATGTAGTCGCCGTCCGGGTTGTTCATCGAAGCGTTGAAGCCGTCGCGCGAATCGTTCGGGTTCAGGCCGCGCAGCACTTCCCAGCCGTCGCACATGCCGTCGCCGTCGGTATCCCATTCGATCGGATTGGTGCCGATCGAGAGCTCCTCGATGTCGCTCAAGCCGTCATCGTCCATGTCGCGGTTGATCGCCGCGCCGGTCTCGGTATCGGTCGCGGGGACCAGCGGATCGAAAGCGGTCACGATGTCCTTATAAGGGATGACCGTGCCGTTCGCCACATCCTGCGGATTGTACTTCATGCCGGTCAGGTGCTTCATCGTGGCGTTGTACCAGAAATAGTACTCCCAGCCGTCCGGGAAATTATCGCCGTCGGTGTCCAGTTTGGTCGGATCCGTACCCTGCTTGTCGCCGACGCGCGGCTCGTCCCCGCGCGTTTCGCCGGGGCCGAAGTCGTCATCGCTCCCGTATTGCGCATTGTTCAAGCCGGGATGGAAGCCGCGGACCTCGAGGAAGGCGGTGAACGGGTCGCCGATCGTGGCGAACACGTTGGAGACGCCGCCGATGATGGCGCTGCCGCCGCTGGCCGCGCCGGGCAGGAAATCGAGGTCGCCGTTATATCCGCTGACGTCGACCAGCTCGACCGGCGTGCCGGCGGCGGTGCCCGAGGTGCCGGCTGTCGCGCCGCCCGCGATGGTCGGCAGATTGTAGCGCGTGGCGATCTTGTCCGGGATGCCGTCCAGGTTGATGTCGCCCATGTTGTCGGCGATGCGGAACTCGCGGCTGAAGATCGCCTGAATGTCGCGGATATCCACGCCCGACGGCACCGTGCCCGCCCCGCCGGTGGTCTGCGACGCCGGCAGCGTCACGACGACGGTCGGTCCCGCCTGCGCCGGGAGGAGGTTCTGCTCGGCGAGACCCTGGTCCGTGCCGACCCAGACATAGAAGAAGCTGTCATACTCGTTTTGGAAGGTCGACGCCACCGCCGTCCCCGAGCTGGTGAAGTTGGTCACATAGTAATAGCCCAAGGGCTTCGTCTTGTAGGGAAGCGCCTCGAGGGTGGCCGAGGTCACGCCCGGGTCATACTTGAAGAAGTACACGTTGTTGCGGTTCTGGCTGCTGCGCGCCTCGGGCGAGGAAACCATGCCGTTACCCAGGCCGGCCGCGCCCCAGTAATTGGCTTCCATGTTCGGGCCGACCGGCGTCACGTTCACCGCCTTGGACGGAGAGACGCGGATCTTGAACTGCACCTCGTGGCGTCCGCCGTCCTTGTCCACGGCCACCACGCGCAGCACCATGTCGCCGATCGCCGAATAGGTGTGGATTACCGAGCCGGAGCCGCCCGCGAGAACCTGCGAGGCGCCGTCGCCGAAATACCACGTGACGCTCATCGTGGGCAAGTCCAGCGCCACGTCGTTGATGTCCCAGTAGAAGGTCCAGGGCGTGCCCTGCGCGATCGTGTAGGCCACGTCGGTTCCCGTCGTGGGGGAGGCCACGGGCGTCAGGATCACCGGAGCCACGTTCAGGACCTCGATCAGGCCGGGAACAATTTCGGTGTAATGCGCGATGGCTTCGGGCGTCGCCAGAACGACCGGCGTGACCGTGAAGCCGGTATCGCGCGAAAGCGGGGTGCCGTCCTTGGCGCTGAACCGCACCACGACGTCGGTCTGGCCCTTGGCGATGAGCACGCGGTTCGTGCTGAGCGTGATCGTGCCGTTCACCGCGCTGTTGGCCGGGGTCACGTTCAGTTGCACCGTCACCGTGTTGGTGAAGGTCTCGGACAAATGCACCGTGAACGCCCCCGTGCTCGGAGTGGCGCTTTCGTCCAGCGGACCTGCCGGCGGAATGATCGAAACGGTCGGCAGCGGCGGCGGCGGAACCACCGTGACCTTGAACTGGATCTCATCCGACACGCCGCCGTCCTTGTCGACGGCCTGTACCGTCACGATCTTGTCGCCCAGGCTGGTGTAGGTGTGTGAGACGACGCCCACCTGGCCGGTCACCGTCTTGGTGATGCCGTCGCCGAAGTCCCATGTCACGGCCATGGAGGAGCCGTCCGCCGGCACATCCACCACGGTCCAGTTGAAGGCGAAGGGAGTGCCCATCGGCACGCTGTTGAAGGGCGTCAGGGGGGTCGCCGACAGATCCGCCGCCAGCGGCTTGGTGACCTTCGGCCGAACGTTGCTCACATAGACCGTGACCGGCTGGACATCCGTATAATACACTTGGGCAAGCGTGTTGGTCACCGTCGGGATAATGTCGATGCCGGCCGTCTCGCTCAGCAGCGTGCCGTCAGGAATGCTGAACTTGATGCCGACCGCGTTGCTGATGGAGCCGCTCGAGATGCGGATCGCATTCGTGGAACCGAAAACGATATTGCTCTGTCCGGCAGGCGATGTGGTCAAGCTGACCCACACGTCCTCGGTGAACGATTCGGACAGGACCAGGTTCAACACGCCGGTGTTGTTGGTCGAGGTCTCGCTGTACTCAAACGAGGAGGGCACCACGCGGATGCTGGGTTTGGGAACGGGCTGGACCACGGTCACCGTGAACTGCACCTCGTCCGAGACGGCGCCGTCCTTATCCTTGGCAGTAACCTTGACCGTCTTGGTCCCGGTTCCGGTCGCGGGCGTGCCGTAGGTATGATAGACCGACCCGGCCGCATTGCTCACGATCACATTGGGGGTGCCGTCGCCGAAATTCCAGGTGATGGTCATGCCGGAGGCCACATCCGCCGGCACATCCGAGACCGTCCAGTCGAAGGCGAACGGCTCACCGCGGGTCGCGGTCGGCGTATCGGTCGCCAGCGGCTGCTGGATCAGGGGCTTGACGTTGCGGACGTACACCGTCCCCGTCTTCATGCGCGTGAAAAAGCTGGCGGCCGCCGAATTGGTCACCGTCGGCGAAACCACGATGCCCGTCAGCAGGCTTGTCACCGTGCCGTCCGGCAGGCTGAAAGGCACCACCGAGGAGGCCAGCGAGCCGGCGGGGACGCGCACATAGTAAGGAGAAGGAACCAGCGCCAGGTTGTTCTGTACAGACGGTATCGTATTCAGCCGCACCCACACATCCTGCGCGAAAGTCTGGGAGAGCTCGACGGTCAGCGCGCCGGTGTTCAAGGCCGAAGACTCATCCAGCGTCACCGAGTCGGATCCGGCCAGCACAACCTTCACGGTCGGCTCGGGGGGCGACGTCACCGTGATCTGGCGGGTGACCGCGTTGGTCGGGGCTGTCGCGTTCGGGTTATAGTCGCTCACACGCTGCACCACAATGTCGGTCGTGCCCGTGGCGAGGCCCGTGAGCGGAAAATCGATGGTGGTCGAACCGACCGGCATGCTCACGAGCAGGGCTTTCTGACCCGGCACCGAGCCGACGCGGACGAGGTTGGTGTTGACGGGCCACACATAGAAGCTGACGACGCTGTCGATGATCGGGTTCTGGGTGGTCACGCGCCAGGTCGTGTTCTCTGTCGCCGCGACCGAAACCGGAGAATGGGCGTCGTCGAATGCCAGCGTCTTGATCGACCGCTTGGCCACCATCGTGAAGTCGAGGTCGAAAACGTCGCCGGGGACAGAGGTGGCCACCGTGTTGAAGCGCCACACCAGATTGCTGCCTGTGGTCTGGTTATAGAACACATACCCGTGGTTGACGATATCATAGCTGTCGCCTGACGAGCTCCCGCCGGTGTCCCCGAAGATCTTCAGGGGCGAGGCCATGTCTCCCGGCTTCACCGTATAATAGAAGGTGAAATACGTACGGAAACTGGACGAGTAGAAGCTGGGGGGCGTCTCCATCTGGGCGAAGCCGGCGTTCTCGCCGTTCACCACCATGCGGATCTGCGGGAGCGTAAACGGTCCGGGGGCCATGTTCGTCATGGCACAATTGCCGATCATGCCGATCATGATTTCGATTTTCGAACCGGCGGAGAAGAGCGTCGTATTTTCCAAGCCCGGCGTGGTCTTGATGCTCTTGATATCCGCTTGCCCCGCCGCTTGGGCTGAGGAACCCATCCATAGCAATCCGTAAACCACCACGGGGAGGGCCAATTTCTTAAATACGCCAGTCATGCAGTTTTTTTTCATTCGTCGTCTCCTGTTATCCCAAATAAATCGTTTTCAGCAACCACGCACGGGTCACGCGCTTCACTTACCGGCCGTCGGATCCACCGACTGCGCCTTACCTTCCGCCACAGCCTTGACGTCCCGCGACTCCTCCAGCATCCGCTGGCGGACTTTCTGCCGGGCCTCGCCCAAAACCTGCTCGATCGAACCAATGGCCTGCGCGTTTTGGGCCTCGAGCTTGCGCCACGCCTCGTCCTTCGCCAACGCCGCCTTGAGCGCTTCGTCGTCGGCATCTTGGGGAAGCGTGCCTTTGACACGCGCGATGATGGCCTGCATCTGTGTGACGATCACGTTCCGCTCCGCCGCCTTTACGGTCTGCTCCTGGCGGTTCTGCTTCAAGGCGCCCAAATAGGCCGCATCGTTCATCCGATTGGTGAGCACGCTCGCCAGCGGCGCGTGGACCTCGACCGGCGGTCGCTTTTTGCAACCAGCCGCAAGAAGGCACACGAAAGCCATTGACACCATGGCACAGCCAAACACCATTCCGATCCTGCCGTTTGTATAACGCATGCGATTCTTACTCAAAACCTGAGCCATATTACTCGCTTTCCGGTCCCTTTCCCGGCGTGGATGTCCAACGTGTTGAGACGCGAACACATTACACCGAGATTTTCTGATGATACCACGAAGAAAACGGGCGGGGCAAGGGGTTTCTCCCTAACCGGGCTTTTTTTCTCGCCCCCTCTTTCATATTGCCTACAAGCGTAGGCATGCGTTATAGTGGACACACTATGACAGAAGACCGTACGAACAATGTTGCCGCCGAAACGCTCGTGCTCGCCGACGGTGAGAACCAAGAGGGCCTTTTCCGGGTCCGCCGCACCAAACTCCTCGTCATCAGCGGCCCGCTCCAGGGTCGCGAGTTCGTCGTCAACCGCGACTCCTTCACCATCGGCTCGGGCAGCCATAACGACCTGCTGATCGCCGATTCCACGGTCTCTAAGCGCCATTGCGAGATCGTCGTGGACCAGAACGGCTACCTCATCCGCGACCTCGAGAGCACCAACGGCACCCTCGTCCAAGGGGTGCGCGTCTCTTCCGCCCACCTCGCCCCCGGCTCCGAGATCCAGCTCGGCAAGACCCGCATCGTCTTCTGTCCGCTCCAGGAGGCCAACGACATCCCCCTCTCCCGCAACGAGGCCTTCGGCGCCATGATGGGCCGTTCCGTGCCCATGCGCCGCATCTTCTATCTGGCCGAGACCTACTCCCCCGCCGACGTCACCATCATGATCACGGGCGAGACCGGCACCGGCAAGGAGATCCTCGCCGAAGAGATCCACAACCACTCCCCCCGCCACGACAAGCCCTTCATCGTCATCGACTGCGCCGCCATCTCCAAGGAACTCATCGAAAGCGAGCTCTTCGGCCACGTCAAGGGCGCCTTCACCGGCGCCAACGCGGACCGTCAGGGCGCCTTCGAGCTGGCCGACGGCGGCACCGTCTTCCTGGACGAAATCGGCGACCTCTCCCCCGACCTCCAGCCCAAGCTCCTGCGCGTGCTAGAAAAACGCGAGATCCGCCGCGTGGGCTCGAACAAGGTCTCCAAAATCAACGTCCGCATCATCAGCGCCACCAACCGCAACCTCGCCAACGAGGTCAACGAGGGCCGTTTCCGCGAGGACCTCTACTACCGCCTCTCCGTGGTGCACCTCGAGCTCCCGCCGCTGCGGCGCCGCCGCGATGACCTCCCCCTGCTCGTCAAACGCTTCCTCACCGACCTCCACGGCGAAAACGCCGTCGCCCAGCTCGCCGACTTCGACCGCACCATGGAAGTGCTCAAGCGCCACGAGTGGCCCGGCAACGTGCGCGAGCTGCGCAACTTGATCGAGCTGGCCTTCTACAGCGAGCGACGGCCCGTGGACCTCAGCGCCTTCCTCAGCCTCGGCAACCTGCGCGCGGGGCGCAAGAACAATGAGCCGGAAGTGGTCTTTTCGGCGGACAAGCCCTTCAAGGACGCCAAGAACGACCTGATCGAGGAGTTCGAAAAGGCCTACCTGAACGAGCTGCTCGCCCGCAACAAGCAGAACATCTCCCGCTCCGCCCGCGAGGCCGGCATCGAGCGTGCCTACCTCCAGCGCCTCGTCCGCAAACACGGCATGCGGGACGGGGACGTGCGTTAGTGCGTTAGTTCATTAGTTTAGAGAGTTGACCCGTGGGCGCCTGTATCCTGTATGAAGAACAGGCCCTTCACCCACTCATGCGCTAACGCACTACCCCACTAATGAACTAATGAACTTCTCTACAGCACCGTGACCTTCAGCCCCTGCTGATCCACGTTGAAATCGAAGAAGCGCGCGTGCGCGTTGGGCGGGTTCGCCTCGAACGTGCGCCGGATGCGCTCCGCCGCCGCCGCGCTCTTCGCCAGCAGGAAGATGAAGCCGCCCCCGCCTGCGCCGGGCAGCAGGGCCGCCTGCGTCTCGTCCTTGACCGACTGCAGCAGCGTCTCGATCGGCGCGTTGGTCGAGCCCGGATCGATGCGTTTCTTCAGCTCCCAATACCGCGCGATGCCCCGCGCGAAACCGTCGATGTCCTGCGCGTCGAGCGCCTCCTTGGTCTCCACGGCCGAGGCCTTCAGGTCGCTCACGGTCTGCAGCACCTGCGGGTCGCGCGCCAGATAGCCCGACACCACGTTGCGCAGGATGTTTCGCGCCATGCGCTTCTGCCCCGTGAAGTAGAGCAGGCAGCGCCGCTTCAGCTCGCTGCCCTCCGACATGTCGAAGACCGTCCAGCGCAGCGCCACGGTCTGGTCCGTCCCCGGCTGGGTGCGGATCAGCTTGACGCCCGGCATGATGCCCCCCACCTGGTCTTGCCAGCCGCCGCCCGTACACATGCGCTGCTCCAGGATCGACGCCATGCGGATCAGCCGGTCCGTGTTGAACGGCACCCCCAGCACCCGGTCGAGGCAGGCGATCACGGCCGCCCCCAGAATCGAGCTCGTGCCCATCCCCGAGCCCTTGGGCAGCGACGAGAAGATCGTCAGATCGAGCCCGCCGCCCAAAACCTTGAGCCAGGCGCCGAGCGGTTCCTCGGCCCGCGACGGCGCGATGCCCGCAAGGATCAGCGCCGCCTTGGCCAGCGCGGCCCAGTCGGTCGGGTCGCGATGGTCGAGCAGCTCCGCCGTCGAGCGGATCTCCTTGCGTTCCCCGAGATCGATGCTGGAGAGCCGGATGCAGCCGTGCGTGTTGAGCTTCGCCATCACCTGTACGGGGTAGAGCCCGTTGAGCGTCACCGCCGCGTTCAGCACGGTCCCGCCCCGCTCCGTGCAGATCGGCGGCGTGTCCGACCAGCCGCCCGCGAAATCGATGCGCACCGGCGTCGTCACCCACACCACCTGGTCGTGCAAAATCGCCGCCGGCCGCGGCTGGCCGCACGGCTCGAAGCTCACGGCCACGGCCTCGGCCACCGCCGCGAAGGCGCCCGCCTGCGGGTCGGAGGGCAGGGGGCAGAGGCCGGAGGCCGGCGACCCGGCGGCCGTTTTCTTTGCCCCTCGCCTCGCCGCCCTCTGTCCTCCGTCCTCCGCCCTCTGTCCTCCGTCCTCCGTCCTCTGTCTTCCGTCCTCCATCCTCTGTCTTCCGTCCTCCGTCCTCTGTCTTCCGTCCTCCGCCTGGATCATCGCCATGAGCCGCAGCACCCGCGCCCGCAGCAGCGGCCTCGCGAGCGCCTCGCCCTCCAGCAGCGCCGCGAGCTGCCGCAGCACCAAGACCGCCTCGTCCCGACTGCGGATCTCGCCGCGCACCGTCGCGGAGGGCAACGCGTCGTTGCCCAGCAGACGCTCCGCCACGCCCATCAGGTTCACCTGCCGCCGGATCTCCTGCCGCACCGCCAGCAGCCGCTCGTGGTTCACGCGCGGCAACAGCTCGGCCAGGCTGATGCGCCGCCTTCGGTCCTCCGCCCTCAGTCCTCCGCCGTTCGCGACAGCCACAGCTTCGGCCAGCACGTCGTCGAGCGCACCGACCCGCCACAGCCGCGCGCGCCACAACCCGTCCCGCTGGTCGCCCTGCCAGAGCTTCGCCTCCGCCACGCCGTTGCGCGCCATCCACTCGTTGACCGGCGCGTTCAGGAAAAGGCATGGCTTCGCGCCGCCGAACGGCGTCTTGAAATCGTCGTCCAGCCCGTAGGCCACCGCCGCCCAGTCAGCCTTGCCCACCGGCAGGCAGACCAGCCCGAGGCCCTGCGGCAGCCTCACGGCCGCCGTGGCTTCGGGCGGCAGCCCCGTCACGATATTCTCGTCCGCCAGTTCCAGCCCCGGGCAGCCCGCCGCATGCACCGCCTCGATCAGCGCGTTCCCGGTCTTGAGCGGGCACGCGATCCGCGCGTTGAAGATGAAGGCGCGCCCGGTCTCGCCGCCGCTCGTCACGCACGCGCCGCTGCCATTGGCGAAGCGGTACTCCTGCGCCGTGCGCGAGAGCCCGGAGAAGCCGGAGAGCAGCTCGCGGCTGCTGCCGATATGGAAGAACTCGCAGTACGGCACGATGTTCACGTGGAACGGCACCGCGCGCATCGCGCGGTAGAAGGCGCGCATGCGCCGCCCGTGCTCCGCATCGCGCCCGCGCCCGGACACAAACCGCTCGAGGAAGCGCGCCTCGTCGAAGCGCGGCGTCACCGCCATGGTCAGCTCCTCGTAAAGGTCCAGGGCCGGACACGTCCCGCCGATGATCTCCGCCAGCAGCCCGCCCGCTGTCCGCGGACCTCTGCCCTGCGCCCGCCGTCCTCCGAATCCGCACACCTCCAGCAGCTTCGCGCAGGTCGCGGGGTCAAAGCTCACCAGCCCCGTGTCCACCGCCACATGCCCGAACGGGTCCACCGCGCCGCACGCGCGCGCCTCGGCCTCCGAGGGCTTCTGCAGGAAATCGACCACCCGCACGCACTCCGTGCGCAGCGGGTTCGCGCGGAAATTCTCAGGCACGTACACGCCGTGTCGCGAGCCGCGCTCGACCGGCCCGAAATAGGCCACGCCCGTGACGCCCGGGCGGGAGAGATCGACCGACGCGTGATCGAAGGTCAGCAGCACATCGCCGGACGTGACCAGCACATGCCCCGCCGCCGGAGCGGGCAGGTTCGACACCGTCTGCAGGATCAGGTCGAAGAGCGCCAGCGGCGCGCCGTTCGCCGCGACTGTCGGCACGGGCGTGAAGACCTTGCCTTGCGCCGCATAGGCGGGCGTGCGGCGGCTGTCGCCGCCCGAGTGGCAGATCAGGATGCGCTTGCCCCTGAAGAAAGCTTCGAGGTCAGAGGTCCGAGGCCCGAGGACGGATTTCCTTGCCCCTCCGCCATCCGCTGTCTTCTGTCCTCCGGCCTCCGTCCTCTGTCCGCTGTCCTCCGTCCCGGCCAGCTCCGCCAGCACGTTGAAGGTCGCGCCCAGCGAGCCCACGCGCCGCCCGCCAGGGTCGGTGATCACCAGCGCCCGCGTGGCCGGATCGAGCAGGCCGTTCGCCTGCCGCCACGCCAACTGCGCCCGGTAACCTTGGGCCTGCGCCTCGTTCGCCGCCGTCAAAACCAGAATGTCAAAGGGTGTCATGAGCAGAAGTTATCACGTCCCCTCAAAACCCGTCAATACGCGAGCGCGGGCGTCTTGCCGAAAGCGTGCGAAACGGCGGACAGGCCGGGCCGTGCGATCAAAACGGCGCACGCGCATGCGCAAGGATGCGCATGCACATCCCACATGGGGCTCGCCTAACCGTGCCGGCGCACGCACCGGAAAATCGGCAGACGGCGCCGGAACGGCGCCCGGACGGGTTCAGCGGGTGCCCGACTGGTTTAAGGGGTGATGAAGGCCCGGTAGAAGCGTCGAGGCACGGCTTCCGTTGCGGCAGTGTCCGTATACGTCCACGGGGTTGCGGCCGGAGTGTCCGTAGCGATCGTCGTCCATTCCGCGCGTAACAGGTCCGGGCAGGCCTGCAGCGTCAGGAGGAAATACGGTGCGGTGCTGAGGGTGACGGTTGCGGTTGCGTTCCCCGTTCTGTAAATATCGGTAAATCGAGGCGCCTCCGGCGGTGGCAGGCCGATGCTCTGTCCATTGAACGTAACCGCTGCCGCGAGCGCCAAGGCGCGGCCTTCCATCGTGCTGCCGGCATCCATCGTGATGGATTGATCAGCCATAAGGGTCCCCTTGAAGCCGGAAGCCGATCCAAGCGTCGCTGAAGTGCCGACTTGCCAGAAAATGTTTCTGGCCTGCGCCGCGCCAGTCAAAACGACATGAATCCCGCTGCCCACTGTCAGCGAGGTGCCTATCTGGAAGATCCAGACATCGTCCACCCCTCCGGTCAGCGTGACATCCATTCCCGTAACAAAAGCCGTGCTCGCGAATTGGTAAAGGCCCGGAACGAGGGTCATGCCGCCGACATTTCCGCCGGCGGGATACACGATAGCCGCGTTTGTCCGTCCGGCCGCGTCGTAGAACGCCGCGACCAAATCGACCTTGGCCGTGGTTAGCAGCTCAGGCGCAATCACCGCGCCGGCAGGGCCGCCGGCATCGACCGCATAGATGATCCCGTGCACCTGATTGGTGAGAAAACCCGTAATCGCCGCACCGGTCGTCGGACTCAACCCGAGATCCCCGCGAGTGGTGCCGCCACCTGTTGAGGTGACCGCAGAGCCTGCCAAAATCGCAAAATGGGCAGCCGATCTTAGGTCGACTGGCGCCGGACCGGCGGCCGTCGCCCTCCCGGCCAAAACCGCCATGGCCACCGTGAAGACACAGCCCGCGAGAATCCGTTTCGCTCCGTCCACCCTAAGGGACTGTGCGCCGATTGCCGGCGTCGAACGGATTATTCGCGCGTTGCTGAGGTATGTTATCAAGCGTTTTCGCATATGTGTTCCTTTTCGGCGGGTCGACCGAGTTTGTCGAAGCGTTCCGTCGGGAACGGCACTTTTCATTCAGCCAAGCCACCGCTCCCACGGGAATCACTGTAGTCTTACGGGCTGCAATTCTCCATGGGGTCTAACCCTGCCGCGCGGCTGAGGCCACGGAGGAGGAAGGCCTGCCCGCATGCGCCGCTTTTATATCCTGCAGAAAAACAATTGCTTTATCGTATTTTGTCACTTACCATGAATACATATTGAGTTGCAGGTTTTTGCAAGGGCGCCATGTGCTTGTTTGCCCACTCACGGATGCCGTGGCGGCCGTCCGCGGCCCGGGTTGCCGCAGACGGTCGGCGTCATCGGCTGCGGCCGAACTCGGGCGTGAGCCAGAGCGCACGGCAGCAACAAACGCCTGCCCGCAAAGAGCAAACACAGGAGAAAGAACATGATCAACAGACTGGCAACGTGGAGCCTCAGGCTTTGGGCGGTCCTTTGGGTCTGTCTTTTTGCCGGATGCCGACTGCTCACCATTAACTGAGCCGGAGGCGGCGCGCTCCGGGCGAGCGCCTGTAGGCGGCTGTGAACGGCACGGCCCGATGGAACAAAACCCTGCTTCGAGCGCGGAACGGGAGCGGCGGTCTGTGCCCCGACCCCCGGACCTGGCCGGCGGCGGCGCCCTCGCCCCGCAAAAGATCAGCCTCTCCTTTCTGCGCGATTCGCGCCACGGTAGGGTTACACCCCATAGTCCGGAATCACCCCATCGCGTAATATGTGTCCGTATGAAGAGCGAGACACAATTGGACAGAAAGGGGTCTTTATGCCACTGATTAACGTCATTCTGGTATTGGTCGCGGTCGGCGTCGGGTTGTGGGCGATTAACACCTTCATCCCGATGGCAAAGCCTGTTAAGACGATCCTCAATGTTGTCGTGGTGGCGGTGCTCTGCCTGTGGCTACTGCAGACCTTCGGCATCATCGACAACATCAAGAGCATCCGGGTGCGATAAAGCGCTCGAACTCCCGCGGGAAGCGTGCCCGCGAACTTCAAACAGGAGAATAAAATGATCAACAGAGCGGCGAAGTGGAGCCTCGGTTTTGCGGCGATTCTTGCGGCCGGGTTGATTGCCGGCTGCCGGATGCTCACGATCGGCTGAGGTCTCATCGGAAAGCACGGGCACGAATGATCCGAAAAGCGGGACGCGCGCGTCAACATGCGAAAGAACATGCCGACGGCGCTTTCCCTAAACGCGTACACACACAAACAAGAAGGAGACTCGAGTTATGAAAACGTCATTGGCAGTTTTAGCGGGCGTCATGAGCATGAGCGGCGTGATGGCCAGCGAACCCATCCAGCTTAGCCTGACCCCCGAAATCGCCCTCTATGATCGGAGCGAGACGATCGAGGGGCTGACCCTCAGCATCTGGGGCGAGAACCCTCAGTCATCGCTGGCGCTGGGCCTGGTGAACGGATGCACCGGCGAAAGCACGGGCCTGAGCGTGGGCCTTTTGAACTATGCCGACAACTACACGGGGCTCCAGTGGGGACTGGTCAACTACACATCAGGTGACTTCACCGGGTGGCAAGGCGGTTTCGTTCTGGGACTGGTGGGCAGCGTCGTGAACTACACCGAGGGCACCATGACGGGGTTCCAGTGCGGTATCGTGAACTATGCCGGCACCCTGAACGGGTTTCAGCTCTCGGTCGTCAACTACGCGGAGAAGGTGAAGGCCGGCGTGCAGATCGGTATTGTGAACATCATGCCCGAGAACGAGTGGTTCAGCAGGTTCCCGGACGAGCTGGCGCCGGGCATGGTCATCGTCAACTGGCATTTCTAAGACCGACCGCGAAGGGTGGAAACACATGGGGAATCCGGCCGACAGATGGCTTCTGGATCCGCTCAGGGAACTGGGCCGGATACCCCTTTCAGCAGTCGGGGGGCTGGGCCGGATGGGGATCTTCCTCGGCCGGACGCTGTTCTACACCTTCGCTCCGCCGCTGAAGTTTTTCCGTGTTTTAAAACAGATCCAGTTCATCGGCTTCGGGTCCATGCTGGTGATCGTGCTGACCGGCGCGTTCACCGGCATGGTGCTCGGTTTTCAAGGCTTCTACACGCTCTCGCGGGTGGGCTCTACGGCGTTTCTCGGCTCCATGGTCGCCCTGTCGCTGTTGCGCGAGCTGGGGCCGGTGATGGCCGCGCTGATGGTGACCGGGCGGGCGGGCTCTGCGGTGACGGCCGAGCTGGGCATCATGCGCATCACGGAGCAGATCGACGAGTTGGAGATTCTGGGCCTGAGCCCCTATCGGTACCTCGTCGTCCCCAATCTTTTGGCCGCGCTGATCTCCGTTCCGCTGCTGACGGCCATATTCGATGTTGTCGGCATTTTGGGGGGCTACCTGATCGGAGGCAAGCTCCTTGGCGTCACCTCTGGCACGTACTTCGGGGCGATGACCGATTACATGGACATGTCGGATGTCCTGAATGGCCTGTACAAGTCGATCTGCTTTGGCGGTCTCATCGCTTGGGTTTGCTGCTATAAAGGGTTCTACGCCGGCTACGGCGCGGAAGGCGTGAGCAAGGCGACAACCCAGGCGGTCGTATTGTCATCTGTCCTGATTCTGATCTGCGACTATTTCCTGACGTCCGTTCTGTTCTGAGGCGCACCATGATCGCGATTGAAAACCTGCATAAATCGTTTGACGGAGTCGAGGTGCTCAAGGGGGCGTCGCTCGAAGTCCGGGACGGCGAGGTCGTGGCTCTGATCGGCCCCAGCGGCGAAGGCAAGAGCGTGCTCCTCAAGCACGTGGCCGGGCTGATGCGGCCGGACAGCGGACGGATCGTATTCAACGGAAAAGATCTGTGGAACCTCCAACGCGCGGATCTGGTCGCCCTGCGAAACCGCTTCGGGTTCCTGTTCCAGAATGGCGCCCTGTTCGACTCCATGACCGTCTACGACAACGTGGCCTTTCCGCTGCGGGAGAAGACCCGGCTGAACGAGAAGGACGTGCGGGAGCGGGTCCTGAGCGAACTCGAGCAAGTGGGTCTGACGGGCGCGGATGACAAGTATCCCGCCCAGTTGAGCGGCGGCATGGCGAAGCGCGCGGCGCTCGCCCGGGCGCTCGTGCGCTCGCCGGAGATCATGCTGTTTGACGAGCCCACCACGGGGCTCGATCCGATCATCGTCCACTCCATCCACGCGCTTATCGCCGACACGCACAAGCGTCTCGGGTTCAGCGGCATCGTTGTGTCCCATGCCATCCCCGCGGTCTTTTCGTTCGTCCAGAAAGTGGCCGTGCTGTATGGGGGCGTCATCCGGTTTGTCGGCACGCCGCAGGAAATTTTCAAGACCGACGACACCATCGTAAGGGATTTTATCCGGGGAAGTCTGCCAACGGATGCCTTCCGTTTTGGGGAACCGGTTCCGGCTGAAGCAAACGTGCAAGAACGACAGGAGGGTACAGTATGAAAGGACGGTTGAATCTCGAACTGACCGTGGGGATCTTCATGGTCATCGGCCTCCTGTGCCTGGCATACCTCTCCATCAAGATGGGCAAAATCGATGTGTGGGGCAAGCCCGGCTACACCGTATTCGCCATCTTCAGCGATATCGGTGGTCTGAGGACCGGTTCACCGGTGGTGGTCGCCGGCGTCGACATCGGTCTCGTGGATAGCATCCGCCTCGAGGACTACGAGGCCCGCGTGGTCCTGCAAATCAATCCCGGCCTGGAGATTCACGAGGATGCCGTGGTGTCGGTCAAGACCCGCGGCCTGATCGGCGAAAAGTTCATTCAGATCAGCGCCGGCGCCGCGGACGAAATCATCAAGCCGGGCGGGCGCATCCGCCAGACGGAATCGGCCTTGGATATCGAAGCCCTCATCAGCAAGTACGCGTTCGGCAATCTATGACACCCACCCCCTGAAAGGGAACGACGATGAAAACTTCACGCAAACACCCGCTTCTGCGCCTGCTGCTCCTGGCCTTCTGTGCCCCTGCCCTCGCTCTGGCGGGCGGCCCCTCGGACCAAATCCGGCAAACCACCGACAAGATCCTCGCCATCGTGCAAGACCCCGCCCTGAAAGGCGCGGGCAAAGACACGGAGCGGCAGAGACAGATGCGGAGGATGATTGACGAGCGCTTCGACTGGGCGTCCATGGCCCGCAGCGCCATCGGGAAACACTGGCGCGAGTTGTCCGAGCCGCAACGCGCCGAGTTCACCGGTCTTTTCAGCGAACTGATCGAGAAGAACTACATGTCAAAAATCGAGAGCTACTCCGGCGAAAAGATCCTGTACAAGGGCGACAAGGTGGACGGGACGTACGGGGTGGTGGACGTGGTGATTTCCACCCTCAAAGGCACCGACATCCCGGTCAGTTACCGCGTTCTGAAGAAGGGGGCGGAATGGCTGGTTTATGACGTCAGCATCGAGGGGGTCAGCCTGGTGAACAACTACCGCAGCCAGATCGGCGCCGTCCTGAACAGTTCGTCGTATGACACCCTGATCAGCCGGATTAAGGCCAAAATTGCCGCCAGCGCCGCCGAGCCTGCGGGGGAGACACCCCGTCCGGCGACGGGGCCGAAAACAGGAGAGGGCGTGCTATGAATACCCTGTTCCGACTCTGCGCCATTCTGCTCATTGGCTGCGCCGGATGCCGCAGCACGTCACCTGACCGCATGCGCGACGCGGCCGCCTCGCCGCAACTCGCGGCCAGCGCCGAACCAGGCGCGGAAACGGACCTGCCGGGAATTGGCGAGACACCCGGGGTCGTGCTGTCGTCCCAGCCGATTGAGGTGTCGGATCCCCTCGAACCGGTCAACCGGGCGTTCTATCATTTCAACGACAAGCTGTATTTCTGGGTCCTGAAACCGGTGGCCAAGGGCTACGCCAAAGTCGTGCCGCAGCCGGCGCGGCGCTGCGTGAAAAACTTCTTCTCCAATATTGCCACGCCTGTGAGGCTCGTGAACTGCGCGCTCCAGGCCGAATTCGAGGGCGCATGGGTTGAGATCGAGCGCTTCGCCATCAACACCACCGTCGGCGTGGCGGGTTTCGGCGACCCGGCACGCAACCGGTGGCACATGGAAAAACGCAACGAGGATCTCGGCCAGACGCTGGGGAGCTACGGATGCGGGACCTCCATCTACTTCAACTGGCCTGTGCTCGGACCGTCCAATGTGCGGGACACCGTGGGCTATGTTGGCGACATGTTTCTCGATCCGGTCAACTATCTGGTCCCCGATTTCTGGTACAACGCGGGCATCAAATCGTACGACACCGTGAACGGCACGTCGCTGCGGATCGGCGACTACGAGGACTTCAAGAAAGCCGCCATCGACCCCTACGTCGCGCTGCGCGACGCCTACTATCAGTATCGCCGAAACCTCCTCAGGAACGGGGCCGGGCAGAGCGCGCGCCCGGAGGGCCCCCTGCCGACGGAGTGACCGTTACCGCTCTCCTTCTGACGTCCTGAGCGCCACAGTAGGGTTAAACCCCATAGCAAGGGATGAGCACGCAGAGTAAAATGTTTACAGTTAAGAAATGCAAGAGAAACCGGGATGGCTTGCGAGGGAGGCCCTTGGAAAGGTATTGGCCGCGCCAGGCGTTGCCGTTCGTGCGCGGGCAGTCTGCCCCGGACGTCGCGGCGAACCGGTGACAGCAGGCCCGGTGTCGCCATTGTGGCGGCAGAGGTGACGGGGAGAGAGGGGCGCGGCCGCATGAGGCGACAGTGTCCAGTGCGCACACGTGCAACCAGGAACGAACTGAAACAGAAGGAGGGATTGTTATGACCGCAAAGAAAAACATCATGTTGGCCGGACTGCTTTCGACGGGCATGCTCACGGGGTGCCTGCTCGTGCCCGAACGTCACGGCGAGGCTATGTTGTTGGCACCGCCTCTTCCGCCTCTCGTCGTGCTGGAGACGGAGCCATACTACGTCCAAGGCGGATATCACTATCATTACCAGAATGACAACTGGTACTACTCGCGCTCGAGGAGCGGCCCGTGGAACAACCTGCCGCGAGACCGCTATCCCAGA
Source organism: Verrucomicrobiota bacterium (assembly GCA_023269675.1). Classification (GTDB taxonomy): domain Bacteria; phylum Verrucomicrobiota; class Kiritimatiellia; order RFP12; family UBA1067; genus JAHFSX01. The sequence goes on along the minus strand of JAHFSX010000005.1, from coordinate 156,447 downwards.
GAGGTCCGGTACAAGGATGGCGGCCATGGGTATGACAAAGGGCACAAACCCGAGCACAGAGGGAGATAGCCCCCTGTTTCGGAAAAGAGGGGCGGCCCCACATACCCAAATGCCGGGGCGCCCTCCGCACCTGTCGTGAGCGGTGTCGAGATACAGTGACCATGCTGCGGCACGCTCCGGAAACGCGGAGCGTTCGAAAAACACCGCCCGCCGAAGGGAAAGTCACGCCGTAACGTTTATCCTGTCCGTTGTCTGTCAGTCGATCACCTCGTGGAGGGTGGATTATGCACCAATACAGTTCGCGTCCTGCAAGATGGGCCATTGCACTTCTCGCAATGACCTCTTTGGGTGGTTTGTCATCCGCCGCCGTTGCCCAGCCCTCGTCGCCGGAGCAGCAGTACGCTCCTCCCGCACTGCCGAACCAAGAGCAACCTGAGGTTCTGAGCCGAGGTCCCGTGCACGAGGCTTTCGCCGAACCCGTGAACATACAACTTCAGGCGGGTCTGGTCGCCCCTGACCGACCGCCGCCGAACATCGAGGAACTCCCTCCGGAGGAAAGGCCCCAAGGCCAACAGTTCGTCTGGATACCGGGGTACTGGTCATGGGATGCGGACAGACATGGCTACATCTGGGTCAGCGCCTGCTGGCGCGTGGCTCCGCCGCGAATGTCCTGGGTGCCCGGCTACTGGTCTCCGGTCTCCGGGGGCTGGGAGTGGGTGGCCGGTTTCTGGACGCCTGCCGGAGCTCAAGAGATCGAATATCTTCCCGCCCCGCCGACGGACGATGATGTGGAACCGCTGGGCCCCCCGCCCTCAGAAGACACGATCTGGGTGCCGCCCTGCATGTACTGGGTCCAGGGCCAGTATGTGCGGCGGGGCGGCTACTGGCTGGCGGCTCAGCCGAACTGGGTGTGGGTGCCGTCGCACTACCTCGTGACGCCGCGGGGCTACATCTTCGCCGCTGGCCACTGGGATTACTCGCTGGAACGCCGGGGCGTCTTGTTCGCGCCCATCTATTTCCCTGCGGGGTACTATGGGCGTTCAGGCTACACGTTCTCTCCCAGCATCGTCATCGACGTGGGTTTGCTGCGGGTCAGCCTGTTTGCGTATCCGCGTTACAGCCACTACTACTTCGGCGATTATTACGACGACGCTTACCTGCGCGTCGGAATCTACCCGTGGTTCGACAGCCGGCAGCGCCACTCCTGGTACGACCCGATCTACGAACATGACCGTTGGCAGAACCACAGGTCCGAACCCCGCTGGGAACAGCGTGGACGGGACGATTACAATCGCCGCCGCGGCGACAAGGATCTGCGCCCGGCCCGGACTTTCCGCGAGCAGGAATCTCGGACGGCCAAGCTGCCCGAATCGCAACGCCGGGCTTTTCAAGTGGCCCAGCAGATAACCGCTGTCGCCTCCCGCCGGGAGACCCCGATTAAATTCGAGCGGATCAACACCGACGCGCGGCAAAAGATATCCAAACAGGCAAACGCCGTTCACACGTTCCGCGACGAGCGGAGCCGGTGGGAGTCGGAGGCGGACACAAAGACCGTCAAACCATCCAAAGAGCACAAAGCCACGGTGACGCAGCCGGCTGAGCGCCGGGAGACTGACCAGCCGTCTAGGGAGCGCAGACCGGCCGTAACGCAACCGGCCGAGCGCCGGGAGACCGTCCAGCCGCAGGCCGAGCGCAAACCCTCCGCGCCGACGCAAGCCGAGCGCAGGGAGACTGTCCAGCCGCCCGCCGAGCGCCGGGAGACTGTCCAGCCGCAGGCCGAGCGCAAACCCTCCGCGCCGACGCAAGCCGAGCGCAGGGAGACTGTCCAGCCGCCCGCCGAGCGCCGGGAGACCGTCCAGCCTCAGGCTGAGCGCAAACCCGCCGCGCCGCCGCAAGCCGAGCGCCGGGAGGCGGCCAAGCCACGCGACCCCGCGTTCGTGCCGCCCCGTGAGACCCGCGTATCCCAACCGGAACGGGTCCGGATTCCGGCACCCCCTGTTGTCGGCAGATCAGGAGCGCCGGGCCTCTTCCAGAAGGGACCGCCCTCTCGCCCAACTGACGAAGACCGGGAAAACAAGGGCAAGGATTCTCGCAAAAAGTAGGGCGCTAACACGGCGTAGGGTTAGACCCCATTGCCGCGGCTTGCACGAGCGTGTACCCTTTCAACCGTAAGAACAAGAAACCAAAGAGGGAGAATCATCATGGAAAACACAAAAACCGGCAGTGAAAACATCGCGGACGCTCTGAAGCTTCTCGAGGAGGCGGCCAAGCAGAAGAAGGACGAACTGAAGAGCGTCATGTCCGACAAATACACCCATTTGCGGGACGTTATCATCGAGACCGAGAGTGGTCTTGTCAAGTCGCTGTCCGACGCCAAGAAGCATGCGGCCGATGCGGCCGCGCATGCCCGGGACGCGGGCGTCGAGAAGGCCCGCGAACTCAGCCACGACGTGGACAAGAGCGTGCATCAGAAGCCGTGGGCCTACATCGGGGGTACGGCGGTCATCGGCTTGCTGTTCGGCTACATTCTCGGCCGCAGCCCCAAATAACAGCGTCCAATAAGGCGGGCCTATGTTCAAATACCTGCTCACGGGACTTCAATCGTTCATCGCGATCAAGCTGCTGGACAACTACCGGCAGCTTTCGATTCAACTGCTCAACATCGAAGCCGCAAAATCCTATTTGCACGGCGTGCGGATAGTCAGGCTGTCGGCGATCGGCCTGCTGGGGATGGGGCTGGTGATCGGCCTGATCTGCATAGGCGTGGTGATGCTCCACGCGGGGCTCTTTATCCTGCTGCCCTGGACCGTGAAAGCGAAAGCTCTTCTCGGCATGGCCTTGGGTTTGACCTATGTGGCCATGGGCTGTGTCGCGCTCCGCGCGGCCTTGCGTGAGAAAACGTGGATGGAAAAGTCGGGCGCAGCTGCGCTGTTGACTGAAGCGGCCGGTCGCACAAGAAACGTCTGACGTGGCGGTCGAAGGCCAAACCCGGATAGCCTGTACAGTTAAAAAGCTTCTGTATTGACCGGCAGGACGCGCACTCCGTGTCGCCCTTCTCATACGATGAGCGGCGGCTCGGAGCACCGGCCCTGCCGGTCTTCGCGTTCCTATATTTAGACGCTGGACTAACGACCGGTGCGACACTGGCGACGGAACTCGGAAGCGGTCATCCCGGCGGATACAGGAAGGTCTGCCCCCTGCCTGAAAGCGCCCCGCCGGAAACGCACCCGTACCTGCCGACAGAAATGGGCGATCCCCCGCGGTCCAACAGTGTTCCTCCGGAACCACACATCCGCGGCGGACACGCATATCCGCCCCCGGCCCGAAGGCGCCCCGCCGGAACCGCACCCTTACCTGCCGACAGAAATGGGCGATCCCCCGCGGTCCAACACTGTTCCTCCGGAACCACGCATCCGCGGCGGACAGGCATATCCGCCCCCGGCCAGAACACCCGCCGGCGTCGACCCCGTACCTGGGGACAGAGGCATGCCCAAACGGAGGCGGGGGTTCCAACCTGCAGCATTGTCCTGGCGGATCTCATTTCGCAAAAACAATAGGCCCGTCCCCACATATGCGGGGCGGGCCATATTTCCTGCATGATCTTTGCCCGTTTTACAGGGAAGGCTCGGAAAGCAGGATCTTCAGGTCATACGACCATTTGAAGCTGTAGGGTATGGTTTTGTTCTGCGGGTTGAGGAATTGCGCCTTGTCAGCCCAGAGGAAGAAGCCTCTGCCCGCAATGCCGTCCGCCTTGTCTTCGCGTTCGGGAGTCAGGACACCCGTGAACGCGATGTTCTTCGGCGTGTGGGCCGCCGCGTAGTCGAACCACGCCTTGAACGAGCCGTCAAACACGCCCGTCGCGCGGTTCAGTTTAACCTTGAGCCCTAACGAGTTATCCGCGCCGTAATCCCACACGCCGCCCACCTTGAGCGGGACCCCGGCCTGAGGTGCCGCGATGCCGGTCAGCGTGCCGGGCTTGTCGGCCGTAACCGCCAGTGCGATCCCGTCCGGGTTCCACCCGACCGCCCCGTAAGCGGCGTTTCCGATCCAGAGTTCCGGCGCCACCGCATCCGCGTCTGTACCGACGGCCAGCGTCTTGTTGTTGTAGTAGTGGTTCAGATTGCCGATCTTGTCAAACCAGCCGCCGGAAAGCGTGAGTTCGCGGTCGAACCCCTCGCCGTATACCGACGTGGCCTGCACGTTGAAGTTCTGCCACCGGAACACGCCGCCGCCGAGAGGCCGCAGGTACACGGCCCCGTCCGCCGGCATCACGAACTCCGCCAGGCCGAAGAGACTGCCGCCCTTGTAGACGTTAGGGGCCGTGTAAACCACCGCCCACACGCGCCCGGCGTCATCGAGGATCAGCGTCCCGCTCGCGGACACCGCCGTGCTGTCCGCCAGCTTGCCCGCCACCTTGATCTTGCCCGCCTTGTCAACGGTGAAAGTCAGATAGCCGCTGCCATGCTCCTCATTGCCCGGCAAGGTGGCCGTATAGTAGCCGATGTACGGGGCGAGAACCGCACCCGCCACAGCCCACACGTCGTGGTACAGAACCACCGGCACGCCGCCGCCCACCTGTCCGGCAGCCACGCTCAGAGCCGACGGGGCCGGCGCGACGGCCTGGGTGACACGCAGCGTCAGCGGCAACAAGGCCAGGCCGTCTTTGGCGACGGCATCGATGACGAAGCCTTCCTCCGAATTTCCGCCCTCGGCATATGACGCCGCGGTGAACATGTAGCTCTTGCCGCCGGACGCCAGTTTGCCGGTCACCTTCCCCTGCGCCGATACCGTCATCGACGCCACGCCGCCACCCTCGGCATATCCGGTGAACGCACCCGCCGCCCACTTCGGCAGCGACCCGATTCCGAGAATGACCGTCTGTGTCGGCACGCCCGCGGCAGAAATCACGACGCCGAACGCGCCCGGCTTCAACGGCACGCCCGTGATCATTCGCGTGGTTGCATTGTACTTCATGCCCTGGGGCAGGCCGCTGACCTTGACATTCGCCGCGTCGGCAAAAGCTTCCGGCAGCGGCATCTCGAACGGCACGCCAACCGCATGGCTGGCCACGACTGCGGCGGGCGGATCAGCCCACACCGCCATGACCAGGGCGGTCGGCGGGAAATCGCCGATCAGCTCGATGCCCGTGATGGTCACGGACTCGCCGGGGTCGAGCGCCAGATCGCCATCGCCGGTGACGACCAACTGGTTGGCGACGGCGATGCTGATATCGACGTAGCTCATGCCGGTGTTGGTGTCGACGCCTGTGGGTTTGCGCAAATAATACTGCGGGGTGCTCTGAACTTCGAACCAGAACGGCGCCATGAGGGGTTTCGGCGAGTTATTGTTGGCGATCGTCAGGGTCCCGATATAGAACCCTCGGCACGGGTCGCAAACCCAGTCGACGTTCCAGGTCACCAGCGAAGACACGTCGATAAAGGCGGTTCCGAAGATGGCGGTGACGCTCTTGGGCCCATCCATCGTCAGGGTCAGCACCGGCTCGTTGGTCGGCCCGCTCACGTCGCCAGTCCAGCCGATGAACTGATAGCCGATATTGGGCACCGCCGTAATCACGACTGTGGAGCCGGCGATATAGAACCCATTGGTGCTGCCCGTGAGGCTGCCGTTCGGGCTATTCGAGGCGTTCAGCAGGTAGTTAGTGCTCCACAGCCATGTCAGCACCGCGTCGTTGGTGTGGACCATATTCATACTGTTCGTGGGTCCCGCGAGGGGCTCGTTGCCGATCATGATCCAGCCCGTGTTCACATACTGCGTGGAGCCGAACGTCTCCGAAGCCGTGATGCTGTTCGTCAGCAGGGTGCCGATGACGTTGAAGTAGACGCCGGTCGGCGGAGTGCCCGTACCGTGCTCGGAAATGATCTCCAGTCTTACCAGAGGAGGGGCGATCAAATCCGAATCCAGGATGGTATTTCCCTGCAGATTGACAGCCGTCTGCGCCAGCAGTTTGCCGTTGAACGTTGCGCCCGTGAGCAGATCAATCTTTTTCGCGGTCAGGATGATGCCCTCGACATGCGCGGTGGTTCCAACAACTGCACCCGCAAGGCCCTCGACCTGCCAGAAGATGTTCTTGGCCTGTGCGCCGCCGAGCAGGAACACGCTCTGGGCGCTCGCCACGGTCAAGTTCCCCGCGATCTGGAAGATGAAGACGGCGTCCGGGTTACCTTGAGCGTCGAGCCAGATGTCCGTATCGATTGAAACATCGGTCCCCCATTTGTACAGGCCGGGAGTAAACGTATGCCCGCCGATAAGGCCGCCCAACACTTCCGTGTCGTCAGGCAACGTGCGCAAAGAGGCTTGCGTGTACGCGGCCTCCATATCCGTTATCGCCAGAGACATCTTGCTAGGCGTGGGAACACCGTAGTCGGACGCGTAGATCTTCCCGGTGACCTGTGCGGACGTCGAGAATTCACCCGAACTGTCCATGGTCAAGGCAAACCCCGTGATGGCGGTCGAGTCGATGGGACTCACGCCCATGTCGCCTGTGATGGTGGACGCCGGATCTGTGGTGATGCCCGTTTTCCCCAGAATCACAAAATCTCCGGCTGTTCCTAAGCCAACCGGCAACTCAGGATTGCCACCTCGTGCGGCCATGGCCAACATCGCTGTCGCCATCAAGGTCATCGCTAATTTAGGCTTCTTTTTCATCGTTCTACTTCCTTTTTGTGCAGGCCGCGCCCGGCTTTGGGCGCATTACGGCACACGTCTTCAGTTTGTGGTTAGGTCAGTCCGGGCCTTGAGGGCTAAGCCGCGCAATGTCGATACTGTAGACCTTAGTGTACCTTTTTGCCATGGGGTGAAACCCTACCCTCTTTCTGAAAGGCGCATGCGGATGCCCTGTCGGCTGCGGTAGGGTTACACCCCATGGCGAGGTGTCACCCCCATCGCGTACTATGCTCTGGGTTCGAGAATGCAACGGAAAAAAGGAGTAAAGACTATGAGAAGCACTCTGACCAGGATGCTTGGCATTGTAGCGGTTGCCTGTGCAGTGGCGAGCGCGGGCTGCGGCAAGAATTCCGAAACGGGCGGGACTGGGGAGAAGGCCGGCGCCGCACTGGACAGGGCGGCCGAAAAGACCGCGGATGCCGCCAAATCCACCGGCGCTGCAGCGAAGGACGCGGCCGGCGTCGCCGTCCAGAAAACCGGCGAGGCATTGGAGAAGGCCGGCGCCGCCGTGGAGAAGACCGGCGCGGACATGCAGAAGTAGACACGGCGTCCGGTTGCCGGTGTTCGTCCTTCACCCGAAGCGCGGCATGGGTGACTGTCGCTGAGCGGTTTATCTGTAAGGCTACGCGTCGCCGCAGGCGGGGCGTAGCGTCTCCCTAGTGCCCCGTCATCCGGGCCGCGGCCTGAAAGCAAAAACACCATGCAGACTCTCTCGTTACGCTGGCAGGCCTGGATGGCTGACTACAAGCGCTCGCGCCCGCGTGAGAACGACGCGCCTCTGCGCGCCGAGCTGTTCAGCGTCGACCAGTTGAGCCGCCATGCCAAGGCGCTAGCACTCCATCACGAGGTCGTCACCCGCCAGGGCTCGAACCGCCTGCTGGCCCGGCTAGACCGGAACGAGGACATCCTCCGAGCCTTCAACCGCGCCACCCTTGCCCTGAATCCTGTCCAGCGCATCACGCCTGCCGCCGAATGGCTGCTCGACAACTTCTACCTGATCGAAGAGCAGATTCAACTGGCCAGACGGCATTTGCCCCATGGCTACAGCCGGGAGCTGCCCCGTCTGGTGAGCGGCCCTTCCGCCGGGCTCCCGCGCGTTTACGACATCGTGCTCGAATTGATCTCGCACGTGGATGCCCAAATCGATGCGGGATCTCTCAGCGCCTTCGTCGCCGCTTACCAAACGGCGGTGCCGTTGAAGCTGGGCGAACTGTGGGCCATCCCCATCATGTTGCGCCTGGGGCTGATTGAGAACCTCCAGCGCGTCACCACCCGGCTGGTCACCGGCCAGAAGGACCGCGCCCTCGCGGACCAGTGGGTGGAGCGCTTGCAGAGTATGGCGGAGGCGAACCCGTCCCACCTCGTCGTGGTGGTGGCGGACATGGCCACATCCGACCTGCCGCTCTCCAGCGCGTTCGTGGCCGAATTCTGCCAGCATTTGTCGCGGCACAGCCCGGTCTTGCATCTCGCGCGCACCTGGCTCGAACAGCGGCTCGTGGAGCAAGGGTTGACCATCGAACAGCTGATCCAACTGGAAAGCCAGGACCAGGCCGCCGACCAGGTTTCCGTCAGCCACAGCATTGCCAGCCTGCGCTTCTTGAGCTCCATGGACTGGAAAGAGTTCGTGGAGTCTTTGAGCCTGGTCGAGACAACGCTGCGCACCGACCCTGCCGACGTTTACCGCGCGATGGATTTCGCGACCCGCGACCTCTATCGCCATGCGGTCGAAGCCTTGGCCAGGCACGGCCGGCTCACGGAAGCCGAAGTCGCACAACGTGTGGTCCAACTGGCGGCCGACGGCGCCCGGCAAAAGGGGCGCGACGACCGGATCGCCCACGTGGGCTTTTATCTGATCGACAAAGGCCAGCCCCTGATGGAGCGCGTGGCGCAGGTGCGGTGGCCCTGGAGAACGATCATCGAGCGGAGCATCCACCGGTTTCCTTTGGCGTTTTACGCGGGCGGCATCGGCCTGATCACGTGCCTCGCGACGTTCGGGCTTATATGGCAGGCCCAAACGCTGGAAGTCCAGGGGTGGAAACTGGTTTTCTTCACCCTTGTTTTCCTCCTTTGCGCCAGCCAACTGGCTGTGGCGCTGATGAACTGGCTGTCCACGATGCTGGTGAAACCCCGCCGGCTCCCGCGTCTGGACTATTCGTCGGGCATCGCGCCGGAGTGCCGCACGATGGTGGTCGTGCCCACGATGCTCACGGGTCTGGACGGCGTTGACCGCCTCATTGAAACCTTGGAGATCCATTACCTCGCGAATCGCGACCCGCACCTGCATTTCGCCTTGCTGACGGATTTCCGCGACGCCCCGGAGGAGACGCTGCCGGGCGACCACGCGCTGCTTCAGCGGGCCAGGGCCGGCGTCGAGATGTTGATCCGCAAATATTCAGCAGATCGGCAGGACCTCTTTTTTCTGCTGCACCGCCCGCGCCTCTGGAACGCCAGTGAAGGCGTATGGATGGGGTACGAACGCAAGCGCGGCAAACTGATGGAGTTTAACGCCTTGCTGCGGGGCGGCAGCCGCGCCTGCTTTTCCGAGATCGTCGGGACGACCGCCGTCTTCCCCCTGATCAAGTATGTCATCACGCTGGACACCGACACGCAATTGCCGCGCGATGCCGCCCGGCAGCTCGTGGGCACGATGGCCCATCCGCTGAACCGCCCGGAGTTCGACGCCGCGCGCGGGGTTGTCGCCGGCGGCTACAGCATCCTGCAGCCGCGCGTGGGCGTGAGCCTGCCGAGCGCCCGGCGCTCCTGGTTCGTCCGGCTTTTCGCCAGCGACGCGGGCATTGATCCGTACACGCGGGAAGTGTCCGACGTCTATCAGGATGTCTTTAAGGAAGGCTCGTTTATCGGCAAAGGCATTTACGATGTGGCGGCCTTCCAGCGGGCGGTGGACGGACGCTTCCCGGAGAACACCGTTCTCAGCCATGACTTGCTGGAGGCGTGCCACGCCCGCTCCGGCCTCGTGAGCGATGTGGAGTTCTACGAGGAATTCCCATCCCGCTACAACGTGGACGTGGACCGGCGCCACCGCTGGATCCGCGGCGATTGGCAGATCACGCAGTGGCTCCTGCCGCGGGTTCCCGGCTCGGACGCCCGTCGCGTGGCCAATCCGCTTTCCGCGCTGTCCCAGTGGAAGATTTTCGACAACCTGCGGCGCAGTCTGGTCCCCGTGGCCCTGACGCTCCTCGTGCTGGGCGCGTGGCTGCTCATTCCCGAACACGGCGGACTCGGCGCGCTGCTGGTCCTGGCGCTAATCTCGCTCCCCGGCTTTTTGTCGCTGCTGGTCAGCGTGCTGCACAAGTCGGCCGATTTGCCGTGGTCCATGCACCTGCGGGGTGCGGCCGGGGCGGGAGGACGGCAACTCTGCCAGATCTTTATCACATTGGCTTTTCTGCCCTACGACGCCTTTATCAGCATTGACGCGGTCGGAAGGACGATGCTGAGGCTATGGGTGACGCGCAGGCGCCTCCTCGAATGGCAAACGTCGAATGATTCCGAGCGGACCAAACGCGCCGACCTCCCCAGCTTTTATGCCACGATGTGGATCGAGCCGGCGGTCGCGCTGGCGGTCGCGCTCTTCCTGGCCACCACGCAACCGGACCAGCTGCCGACCGCATTGCCGCTCCTGGGTCTCTGGCTGACGGCGCCGTGGATCGCCTGGTGGATCAGCCAGCCCATCGCCTCGGCTTCGCCGGATTTGACCGCCGAGCAAGTGACCTTCCTGCGGCGCACCGCCCGCAAGACGTGGTATTTTTTTGAGACGTTTGTCACCGCGCAGGAAAACTGGCTGCCGCCGGACAATTTCCAGGAAGTGCCCGCTCCGACGATCGCGTCGCGCACCTCGCCCACGAATATCGGCCTGGCGTTGCTCGCCAATCTGGCCGCCTGTGACTTCGGATATCTTTCGGTGGGCGGCCTGATCCGGCGCACCCAGGACACCTTCGCCACCCTGTACCGGCTCGAACGGCATCGCGGGCACTTTTACAATTGGTATGAAACGCGGACGTTGCGGCCGCTCCTGCCTTATTATGTTTCCAGCGTGGACAGCGGCAACCTGGCGGGGCATTTGCTGACGCTCGGCTCCGGACTCCGGGAACAGGCCGACGAAAAGATATGCGCGCCTCAGCTTTTCGACGGCCTGCGCGACACGGTCAGGATTCTCAGGGAGGTGGCCCGCGACGATGCGGCGCTGTCCGCGCTCGACGCGGAACTGGCGCAAGACCCTGCCGGCTTGTTTGCCGCGCTCGCCTGGCTGCGACGGGTGACGGACCAGGCGGCCGCGCTCGCGGCCTCTTTTGCGAATGCGGAGGAAGAATCCAAAGGATGGGCCCAAACGCTGCAGCGGAACTGCGAGGATCACCTGTCGGATCTGCTGGCCCTGGCGCCGTGGCTGGCACTGCCCGACCCGCGTTTGAGCGGCCGCCCCGCGGATGGCCCGCTGCCGCCCGCCCTGACCGCGGGCGCGGACACGGGCCGGCCGGCACCGGCCGCCGCAAGGCTGGCGGAGAAGCTCGCCCAGCTGGACCAGCCGCCCACCTTGCGAGAGGTCCCCAAGGTAGAGAAGTCGCTCTGCGCGCTGATCGATGCGGCCCTGCAAGAACTGACGGGGGAACCTTCGCCTGAGCGGCAGGCGGAACACCACGATCTCACTCAGCTCGCGCGCTGCCTGCATGAAGCCGGCGAGCATGCCCGTCAGCGCCTGCTCGCCTTGGAAGCCCTGGCCAAGCAGTGTGACGGGCTGGCCGCGATGGACTTTGCTTTTCTGTTCGACTCGTCGCGGGATCTGTTTGTCACCGGGTTCAACATCACCGACCGTCGGTGCGACTCTGGCTTCTATGACCTGCTGGCTTCAGAGGCGCGCCTGTGCAGCTACGTCGCCATCGCTCTGGGCCAGGTTCCGCAGGACCACTGGTTCTCGATGGGCCGGCTGCTGGTCGCGTCGCGGGGCGATCCGATCCTGGTGTCCTGGAGCGGCTCCATGTTCGAGTATCTGATGCCGCTGCTGGTCATGCCCGCCTACGAGAACACGCTGCTCGATCACACCTGCAAGGAGGCGGTGCAACAGCAGATCGCATACGGGCGCTTGAACAACGTGCCCTGGGGCATCTCCGAATCTGGCTACAACCGCACGGACGTTCACCTGAACTACCAGTACCGCGCCTTCGGCGTGCCGGGACTGGGTTTGAAGCGGGGATTGGCCGAAGACTTGGTGATCGCCCCCTACGCGACAGCGATGGCGCTGATGATCGCGCCGCGGAAAGCCTGCGAAAACCTGCAGCGGCTGGCGCGCGAGGGATGTGCGGGGACCTACGGGTTTTACGAAGCGGTGGATTACACGCCGGCGCGCCTGCCTCCGGACGAGACCAGCGTCACGATCCGCTCTTTCATGGCGCATCATCAGGGGATGAGTTTTCTGGCGCTGAACCATCTGCTGCGGGACGCCCCCATGCAGCGGCGCTTCATGGCCTGTCCGCTGCTCAAGGCCGCGGATCTGCTGCTGCAGGAGCGTGTGCCCAAGACCGCCGCGAGCATACTCACCGAGGATTCGGCTCCGGAGACAACGCGGACGCTGACGAGCGAAAGCGTGATGCGCGTCTTCACGAATCCCTCACCCCCGGCACCGGAGGTTCACCTGCTGTCCAACGGGCGCTATCATGTCGTCATCAGCAGCGCCGGCGGAGGCTACAGCCGCTGGCGCGACCTGGCGGTCACCCGCTGGCGTGAAGACGCCACGCGCGATTGCTGGGGCACGTTTGTCTACCTGCGCGACCTGACCACGGGCGAATTCTGGTCCACCGCGTATCAGCCCACGCGGAACGCCATGAAAGGCTACGAAGCCATCTTCACCCAGGCGCGCGCGGAGTTTCGGCAGCGCCACGTCGGCCTCGACATCCACACCGAGATCAGCGTGTCGCCGGAGGATGACGTGGAGTTGCGGCGCATCACGATCACCAACCGTACGCCCGAGGCGCGCGTCATCGAGCTGACCAGTTATGCGGAAGTGTCGCTTGCGCTTCCGGCCGCGGATGCGGCGCACCCGGCCTTCAGCAACCTCTTCGTGCAAACCGAGTTCGCGCCAGCCTCCTCCGCCCTGCTCTGTACCCGCCGGGCCCGCTCCGCGGAAGAAAAGCCGCCGTGGCTGCTGCATCTGATGATGGGGCCGGAGGGCGGACAGGGAGAGGTCTCCTGCGAGACCGACCGCTCCCGCTTTATCGGACGCGGCGGAACTTTGGACGCCCCGGCCGCGATGCGGAGCCTCGCGCCCTTGTCCAACACCGTGGGGTCCGTGCTCGACCCCGTCATTTCGCTGCGGCGCACCGTCTCTGTGCCGCCCCACGGGGCCGTCATCGTTGACCTGATCCTCGGCGTGACCGAAAGCCGGGAAACCGCCCTGGCGCACATCGAGAAATATCAAAGCGCCCGCATGGCTGACCGCGCCTTCGATCTGGCGTGGACCCACAGCCAGGTGACCTTGCACCTGCTCAATGCCACGGAGGCGGAGGCTCAACTGTATGGCCGTCTGGCCAGCGCGCTGATCTACGCCGACCCCGCCCGCCGAGCCAGCCCCAACGTGCTGCGCAACAACCGGCGCGGCCAAAGCGGCCTTTGGAGTTACGGCATTTCGGGCGACGCCCCGATCGTCCTGCTCCGCATCAGCGAAACGGCGAAGCTCGAGATTGTCAGGCAGCTGATCCGGGCGCACTCGTACTGGCGCATGAAGGGGCTGACCGTCGAGCTGGTCATTCTGAACGAGGACGTTTCGGTTTACCGCCAGTCCCTTCACGACCAGATCACCGGCCTGATCGCCTCGGGGATTGAAGCGCAAATGCTGGACAAGCCGGGGGGCATCTTCGTCCGGCGCCTCGAACAAATACCCAATGACGACCGCGTGCTGCTGCAAGCCGCGGCGCGGCTCGTTCTGGATGACGAGCAGGGCTCATTGGCGGAGCAGCTGGCCCATCGCAGCGTCCTGGAGCCCTCTGTCCCCGCCTTGGCGCCGACCCGCCCCGGGGCGTCCGACGTGCCCCCGCCGCTCCCTCACCGCGATGTGCTGTTCCCGAACGGCCTGGGCGGCTTCACCCGCGACGGCCATGAATATGTCATCACCCTCCAGCCCGGCCAAATGACGCCGATGCCATGGGTCAATGTGCTGGCCAATCCGTATTTCGGGACGGTGATCTCCGAGAGCGGCGCGGCTTACACCTGGCTCGAGAACGCACATGAATTCCGGCTGACGCCCTGGAGCAACGATCCCGTCCAAGACCCCACGGGCGAGGCGTTCTACATCCGTGATGAGCTGACCGGGCAGTTCTGGTCGCCGACGCCCTTGCCCGCAGCGGGCGCCACGCCCTATGTCATCCGCCATGGCTTTGGCTACACCGTCTTCGAGCACACCGAGCATGGCATCGCCTCCGAGCTCTGGGTCTATGTGGCCATAGACGCGCCGGTGAAGTTCACGGTCCTGAAAATGCGCAACGTCTCGGGGCGCCCGCGCCGCCTGTCGGTCACCGGTTACTGGGAATGGGTGCTGGGCGACGTGCGTCAGAAGAACCTGCTGCATGTGCAAACCGAGGTCGACCTCAAGACCGGCGCGCTGCTGGCGCGCAATTTCTACAACACCGAATTCGCCGACCGCATCGTGTATCTCGACGTGAACGACGCCACCCGCACGCTCACAGGAGACCGGAAAGAGTTCCTCGGCAGAAACGGAAGCCTGTCGCAGCCCGCGGCGCTGAAGCGCGCGCGCCTGTCCGGCCGGGTCGGCGCCGGCCTGGACCCCTGCGGCGCGCTGCAAGTCGCCTTCACGCTGCAGGACGGACAGGACCACGAAACGAGCTTCCGCCTCGGCGCCGGACGCAACCCGACCGATGTGCAGAACCTGATCCAGCGCTTCCGCCGCGCGGACGCCGGCCGCATCGCTCTCGAAGCGGTGTGGTCCTACTGGAACCGCACCCTGGGCGCGGTGCACGTGGAGACGCCTGATCCGGCCGTGAACGTGCTGGCGAACGGCTGGCTGCTGTATCAGACCCTGAGTTGCCGGATCTGGGGCCGTACGGGGTTTTATCAGTCCGGAGGCGCCTACGGATTCCGCGACCAGCTGCAGGACGTGATGGCGCTGGTGCACGCCGAGCCGGCGCTCACCCGAGAGCACCTGCTGCGCGCCGCCGCCCATCAGTTCCGTGAAGGCGATGTGCAGCACTGGTGGCATCCGCCGTCGGGACGCGGCGTGCGGACGAATTTCTCCGACGACTTCCTGTGGTTGCCTTATGTGGCCTGCCGCTACGTCGCGTGTGTCGCCGACACCGGCGTGCTCGACGAACCGATCCCCTTTCTGGAAGCCCGGCCGGTCAAGCCGGAGGAGGAGGCTTACTATGATTTGCCAAACCGCTCCGAGGAGTCGGCCACGCTCTACCAGCATTGCGTGCGCGCCATCGAGCGCGGACTCCGATTCGGCGAGCACGGTCTGCCGCTGATCGGATGCGGCGACTGGAACGACGGCATGAACCGGGTGGGAAACCAGGGGCGCGGAGAAAGTGTCTGGCTGGCTTTCTTTCTTTACGACGTTCTTGTCCGGTTCGCCGAACTGGCGCGCGCGCGCCAAGACCTCGCCTTTGCCGACCGCTGCGTGGCGCAGGCCCGGCAGCTGCAGCAGAACATCGAGCTGAACGCCTGGGACGGCAAGTGGTACCGCCGCGCCTACTTCGATAACGGCGAGCCGCTCGGCTCACAGACCAACCCGGAATGCCAGATCGACTCCCTGCCGCAAAGCTGGGCGGTGCTCAGCGGAGCCGGCGACCCGCTGCGCGCGCGCCAGGCGATGCAATCCGTGGATCAGCGCCTGGTCCGCCGCGCCGAAGGCCTCATTCAGGTGCTGGATCCGCCGTTCGACCGCTCCCCTCTCGACCCCGGCTACATCAAAGGCTACATTCCGGGCGTGCGCGAGAATGGCGGCCAATACACCCACGGCGCGATTTGGACCGCCATGGCGTTCGCGAGCATGGGCGAAAACGAACGCGCGTGGGAACTCTTCGCGCTGATCAACCCCATCCATCACAGCGGAACTCCCCAGCAGATCGCCACCTATAAGGTCGAGCCTTACGTTGTGGCGGCAGACGTCTATGCGGTCGCGCCGCACGCGGGCCGGGGTGGCTGGACGTGGTACACGGGTTCGGCCGGATGGATGTACAGGCTCCTGATCGAAGACCTGCTGGGCGTGAATCTGGAGGGCGACCGGCTGCGCCTCGCCCCCCGTCTGCCGAGCGCGTGGACGACCTTCAAGGTCCACTACCGTTACCGTCAAACGGTTTATCACATCACCGTGACCCGGCTCGCCGCCGATGCGGCCGCAGGACTCCGGCTGTCCCTCGATGGAGACGAGCTGCCCGGCGACACCCTTCCCCTCCTGGATGACCGGCTCGAGCATGCCGTCGAAGTGAAAGTCCGCTGACCTTCCCGGCAACACCCGCAGGCGGGTCTCCGTCCCGCCGCCGTAGGGTTACACCCCATAGCAGTTGAGCCCCCCATCACCTATCATTCCCCATACAACGAGAGCCACTCGCAACCGGAAAACGAGGTGAAGCAAAAATAAACCAGCCGACAGAAAGCATACCCCAAACCCGGGGCCCCACACACACTCTCAACAACAAATGAATCGAGGATCCAAAATGAAATCGAAAGCAATGTGTTTCGCAGCGGCCGCGGCCGCCCTGATCGTCACCGGCACGTCTGTGCGCGCTTCTGAAAGCGATAACAAGATCGAGACGTCGTTCAAGAAGACCTATGTCTACCAGACGTATCTCAAGGACGATGCGGTCAAGGCCGATGCCAAAGAGGGCGTCGTGACGTTGACCGGAACGGTGTCCGAAGAGTCCCACAAGGGCCTGGCGCAAGAGACCGCGGCGGGACTGCCCGGGGTGATCAGCGTGGACAATAAGCTTGCGACCAAGGCCGAAGCCGCCGCCGAAAGCAAGGATACTTGGATCAACCACAAGGTGAAGCTCGCCCTGCTGTTCCACCGCAACGTCAACGCCGGCAAGACCATCATCGAAGTGAAGGACTGCATCGTGACGCTGAAGGGCGTCGCTTCGAGCACGGCCCAGAAGGAACTGACCACCGAATACGCCAAAGACATCGAGGGCGTGAAAGAGGTCATCAATGAGATGACGGTGACGCCCGCCCCGGAGCCTGCTGAGCGGACCGCGGACGCGAAGATGGATGACGCGTCCATCACCGCCCAGGTCAAGACGGCGCTGTCGACCCATTATTCGACCAGCTCCATCAAGACCAAGGTCGAGACCCGCGACGGCGAGGTCATGTTGACCGGTATCGCCAAGAACGCGGCCGAGAAGTCCCTGGTCACCAAACTCGTCAACGACATCCAGGGCGTGACCAGCGTGAAGAACCAGATGACGATCGAAGAAGTTAAGACCAAGTAACTTCGCGGATTGCTGCCGGCGGGCGCTTCACAGCGCCCGCCGGCGTCGCAACCAGACCCCTGAAAGGAGCCGTTTCATGACTATCGGAACACTACTGCTGATCATCCTGATTCTCGCACTCGTGGGGGCCTTGCCCACCTGGCCCCACAGCAAAAGCTGGGGCTATTACCCCAGCGGCGGGCTTTCGCTCATCATCACGATTCTGCTCATTCTCATTCTGCTGGGCCGGATCTAAAGCGGCCGAAGACGGTGGATTCCTTCTGGAGTCAACCGTACAGCGTTATCCGAAAGCGGGCCGACGCGGCCCGGAAGGAACTCACTCGCCTGAGGATGTTGTCAACGCCGTGTGGCCCGGAGAGTACCATGCCCAAAAAACCGCTACCGAACACGCGCAACGCGCAAGTGCCCGATACCGCGCCCAGCCTCAGTCCGGCGGACAAAGCGCTGGCGGCCTCGGAGCTCCGCTACAGGCGGCTCTTTGAAACGGCAAAAGACGGGATCCTGATCCTCGACGCCGAGACCGGCACGGTTGTGGACGTGAACCCGTTCCTGCTCGGGCTGCTGGGCTATTCGCGCGAGCACGTCGTCGGGGAGGCGATCTGGGCACTGGGCTTCTTGAAGGACACGATCGCCAGCCGGGATAAGTTTCTCGAATTGCAGCGGCAGGAGTATGTCCGCTATGAGAACCTGCCTCTGGAAGCCTCCGACGGCCGGCGCCTCGAGGTGGAATTCGTCAGCAATGTCTATCTGGTGGACGGCCAAAAGGTCATCCAGTGCAACATCCGCAACATCACTGAGCGGCGGCAGGCGGAGGCGGCCCTGCGCGAGAGTGAGGAGCGGTACCGCTCGCTGTATGTCGAATCCCGCGATGCCATCATGACCATCTCTCCGGAATGGGGATTTCTCGCCGGCAACCCGGCGACGGTCAGCTTGTTCGCCTGCCGGGACGAGCCGGATCTGAAGAACCGGACGCCCGCGTCGCTCTCGCCGGAGCGCCAGCCTGACGGCGAACCGTCGGCGGCCAAGATTCAGAAGATGCTGCGCCTGGCGCTGGAGAAGGGTTCGCACTTCTTCGAGTGGACGCATCGTCGGGCGGACGGAACAGATTTTCCGGCCACGGTGCTGCTGTCCCGCCTGGACAGCGGCGGGCAGATGCTCCTGCAGGCCACCGTAAGGGACATGTCCCAGCAACTCCGCCTGGAGGGCCAGCTGCGGCAGGCCCAGAAGATGGCGGCGGTCGGCCGCCTGGCGGGGGGCGTGGCGCACGACTTCAACAATCTGCTCATGGGCATCTTGGGGTACGCCGAACTCTGCCGCGATCACCTCGGGCCCGACCATCAGTGCCGGGCGTGGCTCGACGAGATTAAGCACGTCGTGCAGCGGTCGGCCGAGATCACGCGGCAACTCCTGACCTTCGCTCGCCAGCAGACCTTCGCGACCAAGGTCCTGGACGTCAACGACGCCGTGTCGGGCATGCTCAAACTGCTGGGGCAGCTGATCGGCGAGAACATCACCTTGGCTTGGCTGCCCGGCGCAGATCTGGGAGCTGTCAGACTCGACCCCTCGCAGGTTGACCAGATTCTCGCCAATCTGTGCCTCAATGCGCGGGACGCCATCGGCCGCACCGGCACGATCACCTTGGAGACCGGCAACATCGATCTCGACGCGGACGACTGCGCGCGATATGCGGACGCCACGCCCGGCGCGTATGTGTGCCTGACCGTCGCCGACGATGGCGGCGGCATGAACCCTGAGACGCTGACGCGCATTTTCGAACCTTTCTTCACCACCAAAGACGTCGGCCAGGGCACTGGCCTGGGCTTGGCCACCGTTTACGGCATCGTCAAACAGAACAACGGGTTCATCGACGTGAAAAGCGGACTGGGCAAGGGCACGACCTTTAGGATCTATCTGCCTCAGGTGCCGGCGGAACCCGCGGACAAACCCGTCAACAGCCCTGCGGGGACGCCCACAGGCCGGGGGGAGACCATCCTGCTGGTGGAGGACGAGGGTGTCCTGCGCCGGACGTACGGACTGCTTCTGAACGCCCTCGCCTACAAAGTCATTTCGGCGGAATCCCCGGAGGCCGCCTTGAGGCTGTTTACGCGCAACCCGGAGCACATCCATCTGCTGCTGACGGACGTGGTGATGCCTGGCATGGACGGCCGGCAACTGACCCGGCGGATCCGGGCGGTCCAGCCACACGTCAAAGTGTTGTTCATGTCCGGTTACACGCCGGACCTGATCGCCACACGCGGCGCGCTGGAGCCCAACACGGCGTTCATCGCGAAGCCCTTTACGCGCGACGACCTTGCCCGCAAGGTGCGTGACGTGCTGGAAACCCGCAGCGCGCCGACCCGATGACGGACCGCCGTCTCACGGCGCACGTCCTCGGAAGCCTGCTTCCCTTGGGCCCGGCACGGCGGTTCAAAAAGTTTTTGTCCGGCCAAGAGCGGCCTGCCTGATTGAAACCCTTCCACTGGAGACCGTCATGTCAGTTGAATTCAAGAACTACTACGACGTTCTCGGCGTAGCCCCGAACGCGAGCGATGCGGACATCAAGAAGGCCTTCCGCACCCTGGCGCGCAAATATCACCCCGACGTCGCCAAGGACAAAACCGTCGCGGAACCCCGGTTCAAAGAAATCAACGAGGCCAACGAAGTCCTCAGCGACCCGGACAAACGGCGGAAGTATGACGAGCTCGGCGCGGACTGGAACCATCCCGAACGGCAGGCCCAGCAGCAATACGGGTTCCGCGG
This sequence comes from Verrucomicrobiota bacterium, assembly GCA_023269675.1. Taxonomy (GTDB): domain Bacteria; phylum Verrucomicrobiota; class Kiritimatiellia; order RFP12; family UBA1067; genus JAHFSX01. The sequence goes on along the minus strand of JAHFSX010000005.1, from coordinate 136,555 downwards.
AGGCGCGGGAGACGGCTCCGAGTTCCATTTCGAGGGCACGGGATTCAGCGATTTCTTCGAGCAGTTCTTCGGCAGCCGCGGCCGACCGGCCGGCGGTTTCGGCCGGCCGGGTGCGGCGGGCGCGGGCGGCGGGCCGGTCGCCCAGCGCGGCCAAGACATCGAGGGCGACATCCTGGTGACGCTGGACGAAGTCCTGCGCGGCTCGACGCGCACGATCAACCTGCAGCGCACCGACCCGCGCACCGGGCAAGCGTCGGTGCAGACCCTGCGCGTGAAGATCCCTCCCGGCGTGCGCGAAGCGCAGCTCATCCGCCTCAGGGGCAAAGGCCAGGAAGGCGCCGGAGGGGGAGATGCGGGCAACCTCTATTTGCGGGTGCAATTCGCCAAGCACCCCGACTTCCGCGTGCGGGGCGCCGACCTGCATTACGAACTGGAGTTGGCGCCTTGGGAGGCGGTTCTCGGCGCCACCCTCCAGCTCCGGCTGCTTGACGGCACGGCGTCCTTGAAAGTGCCCGCAGGCACCCAGGCCGAACAGCAATTCCGCTTGCGCGGGAAAGGGCTGCCCGCGGGCGACGGGACGCGGGGCGACCTGTTTGCCACGGTCTCCATCCAGGTTCCGGCGCATCCGACGCCGGAACAAAGGGCCCTGTGGGAGCGGCTGGCCAGCACATCGACATTCAACCCGAGGCAATGCCCATGAAGAAGCAGTCAGTTCCGGACAGTCCCGCCGTCCTCGCGCTGGAGTTGTTTCTGCCGAAGCCCAGCGTGTTCTACAGCCTCGACGCGGCCGCCCGTCTCGCGGGCGTCTCCCGCCGCTCGCTCCTGCTCTATTGTCGCGAGGGCCTGGTGCGGCCGGTCTTGCAGCCGCCGTACGGGGTGATGGAATTCACGGAAGAGGCGATTTATGCCGCGCGGCGGGTCGAGCTTCTGCGAACCGTTCACGGCCTCGATGTGGCCGCCATCAAATTCGTGTTCGAGCTGCTCGAAGAGGTCGAACGCCTGCGGGCCGAGGTGCGCTTCTTGCGTAACCCCTGAAGGAGACCCCATGAACGAACGCGCACCCCTCTGCAAACCGCTCTACCCGCTCTTGCCTGCGGACATCGAAGGCTTCGATTGTCTGACCGCGCTGGCTTTGGACCTGCGCTGGTCATGGGATCATGCCACCGACGAGGTCTGGAGGAAGCTTGACCCGGTCCTATGGGACCTGACGCATCATCCGTGGGATGTCCTGCAGACCGTCTCGCGGGAAAAGGTTCAGGAGGTGCTCGCCGATCCGGTCTTCCGCAAGCGGATTGACGCCCTCTTGCGTTCCAAGATGAAGTCGGAAACGGCACCCGCCTGGTTTCAACTGACTTACCCCCACCCGCCTTTGAACTGCATCGCCTACTTCAGCATGGAGTTCATGTTGAGCGAGGCGCTGCCGATCTATTCGGGTGGTCTTGGCAATGTGGCCGGCGATCAGCTCAAGTCCGCCAGCGATCTGGGCGTGCCGGTGGTCGGCGTGGGACTGCTCTACCAGCAGGGCTATTTTCGTCAGGTGATCGATAATCACGGCGCGCAACAAGCCCTCTACCCGTACAACGAGCCGGGGCAGTTGCCGATCACGCCCTTGCGACAGGCGAGCGGCGAGTGGCTGCGGCTGGAGATCGTTTTGCCCGGGTACTCGGTCTGGCTGCGCGCCTGGCAAGCCCAGGTCGGCAGGGTAAAGCTGTACCTGCTCGACAGCAATGACGCGGCGAACTTTCCTGCGCACCGGGGCATCACCAGCGAACTTTACGGGGGCGGGCCGGAATTGCGGCTGCAACAGGAGTTGGTGCTGGGGATCGGCGGATGGCGCTTGCTCCGGGCGCTCGGGCTCCAGCCCGAGGTCTGCCACCTCAACGAAGGCCACGCGGCCTTCGCCGTGTTGGAGCGCTCCCGCTATTTCATGGAGGAAAACAGGCAGCCCTTCGACGTGGCGTTGGCCATTACTCGCGCCGGCAACCTATTCACCACGCACACGGCGGTGAGGGACGGTTTCGATCGTTTCCCCCCGGCGCTCATCGAGCAGTACCTTCGGAAATATGCGGAAAAGAAACTCGGGCTGACCCTTCACGATTTGTTCGCCCTGGGCCGCCAGAACCCGGACGACCCGGCGGAAAGCTTCAACATGGCTTATCTGGCCATTCGGGGCAGCGGAGCGGTGAACGGCGTGAGCCGCTTGCACGGCAAAGTCAGCCGGCACCTCTTCGAGCCGCTCTTTCAGCACTGGCCACGGGACGAGGTTCCCATCGGCCACGTCACAAACGGCGTCCACATGCCGACGTGGGACTCGGCAGAGGCCGATGACCTTTGGACGGCGGCCTGCGGCAAAGAGCGCTGGCTGGGGACAATGGAAACCCTGGGACCCGACATCCGCCGCGTCGCCGAGGACAGACTCTGGAATTTCCGCATCGCCGCCAGCAAGTCGTTTGTTAACTACATCCGCGGGCGCTTGTCCCGGCAACTGGCCGCCGCGGGAGCGGCGCCCGCGGCGGTCGAGGGTGCGAAGCACCTGTTCGACCCCAACACGTTGACGCTGGGCTTTGCGCGCCGCTTCGCCGCCTATAAACGGCCCAACCTGCTGCTGCACGATCCGGAGCGGTTGCTGCGCCTGTTGACCCATCCCCAGCGGCCGGTCCAGCTCGTCCTCGCCGGCAAGGCCCATCCGGCCGACCTCGCGGGCCAGGCCCTGATCCAGCAATGGACGCGGTTCATCCGGCGGTCCGAGGCCCGCCGCCATGTGGTCTTTCTCAGCGACTACAACATGCTCCTGAGCGAGTACCTCGTGCAGGGGGTCGATGTCTGGGTCAACACCCCCCGGCGGCCGTGGGAGGCGTGCGGAACCAGCGGCATGAAAGTGCTCGTCAACGGCGGCCTCAATCTCTCAGAACTGGACGGCTGGTGGGCCGAGGCCTACACCCCTGAGGTGGGCTGGGCTTTAGGCGACGGCCAGGAACACGGCGACGATCCCGCCTGGGACGCGGCCGAAGCCGACCAGCTCTACGACCTGCTTGAGCGGGAAGTGATCCCCGAGTTTTATGCACGCGACGAGCAGGGCATTCCCACGGCCTGGGTGGCACGTATGCGGGAAAGCATGGCGCAGTTGACACCGCGTTTCTCCGCCAACCGCGCGGTGCGCGAGTATACCGAGCAGCACTACCTCCCGGCCGCGTCAGCCTATCGCCAGCGCGCGGCCGCCCGAGGAGCCGCAGGCCGGCAGATGGCCGCTTGGCGCCAAGCCCTGGCGCGACATTGGCCCGCGCTGCGCTTCGGCGATGTGAAGGTGGAGACGCACGATGGCCGGCACGTCTTCGACGCTCACGTTTACCTAGACGATTTGGACCCTGATGCGGTCCGGCTTGAACTTTTCGCCGAAGGAACCCCGGCGGCGGGTCCTGTCCGGCAAGAAATGGAACGTCTGAGGCAACTGCCGGGCGAGCCGGGCGGCTACAAATACCGCGCGTCTGTGTCCGCGGCCCGTCCGCCAACAGACTATACGGCACGCCTGATGCCAAAATTCGACGGCGTCTCAGTCCCTCTGGAAGAAGGACACATCCTGTGGCAAAGATAGTCTCACGAACGGCAGAAAAAACGCCGACCCCGGCGCCAAGGACGCATCCATAAACTAAGTGGGCAGAAGGCACACCCCCGCAAAGCGTGGCGAAAAACGGGAGGATCTCCGCCCCGGCATATGGGGTCAACACCCCATAGCGCCTGCACGGCCTTCCAGGGTATCCTTAAGAAGGCAGAGTTGCCATCCTGACCCGGAATGTCGAATCCGTTCACCTGCCCGTCACGATCGTCGCAGAGCGACAGCATTGAACACGAAAGGCCCATTTGCTTTGAAAGCGATCCAAAAATTTGTCGCCTGGCTGACCGGCGCAAGCCTGCTGGCGGCGCTGGGGCTGGCTTTGTTGTTCCTGGTTTTTCAACAGATGGAGCAAGCCGCCGAGGCGCGGAAGCTCACCTTCATCGTCATCAGCAGCGCGGATGATCTGCTGTCTGAGCTGCGCGATGCGGAAACCGGCGAGCGCGGGTATCTGTTGACGGGCGACGAGGCCTTCCTGAAGCCGTATCTGGCGGCAAGCGGCAGCATCCGCGGCCATCTGACCGAGTTGAGTCAGACGACCTTGAACCGAGCGGCCCGTCAGCGTCTGGAAACGGTGGCGCCCTTGATTGATGCCAAGCTGAAGCAACTTGAGGACGCCGTGGCGTTGCGCCGCAACCAGGACCAGACGGGCGTGCCGGCGGCTGTGCGCGGCGACCAGGGCAAGAAGGTGATGGATGCGATCCGGGACGAGATGCGCAGCTTCATCGAACTCGAGCGCGGCCTGCTGGCGCAGCGCGATGCGGATTATCAGGCGAAGCTGCGCTACCTGTTTATCCTGATCGTGATCACCAGCCTGTTTTCGGTGCTCTTTGCACTTTCGTTCGCCTATCTGGTCTACCGGGGAACGCAGCAGCGGCTCAAGGACCTCGTCCATCTCGAAACACAGCATTTGCTCACGGCCCAGGAGGCGACGAATAAACAGCTGCAGCAGGCCAACGCCACCCTGCAGGACAGCGAGGAAAAACTCGCGGTGACGCTCAACTCCATCGGCGACGCGGTCATCGCCACCGATGCCGAAGCGCGCGTGACACGCCTGAACCCCGTGGCCGAACAGCTCACCGGCTGGAAGCAGGCGGACGCCAGCGGACGCCCGGTGGGCGATGTTTTTCCGATCATCAACAAGGAAACCCGGAAACCCGCCACGATCCCCGTCATTGAAACCCTGGCGCAGGGCACGGTCCAGGGACTGGCCAACCACACGGTCCTGATCGCCCGCGACGGCAGCGAGTGCGACATCGCCGACAGCTGCGCGCCGATCCGCGACCGCGCCGGCGAGGTGGTCGGCGCCGTGCTGGTGTTCCGCAACGTCACCGAGGAATATTCCGCGCAGCAGGCCCTGCGCGACAGCGCCGCGCAGATCCAGACGATCCTCAACACCGTGGTGGACGGCATCATCACCCTGCACGCCCGCGGCGGCATCGTCGAGACCGTCAACCCGGCGGCCGAGCAGATGTTCGGCTACACCGCCGCGGAGCTGACCGGGCAGAGCTTCAGCATCCTGATTCCCGAGCTTGACCGCGACCAGCGCAACGGCAACGGGTCCCTCGAGTATTACGGCGCGAGCGCGGAGGCGCGCGCCAGCGGGCTCGGGCGCGAGGTCGTGGGACGGCGCAAGGACGGCAGCCTGTTCCCGCTGGAGATCGCGGTCAGCGAAATGTGGCTGGGCGGCGAGCGCTACTTCACCGGCATCCTGCGCGACATCACCGCGCGCAAGCAGGCCGAAGAGGCGCTGCTCAAGGCGGGCGCCCTGCAGAGCGCGATCTTCAACAGCGCCAACTTCTCGAGCATCGCCACGGATGCGAAGGGCGTCATCCAGATCTTCAACGTCGGCGCCGAGCGCATGCTGGGCTACGCGGCCGCCGACGTGCTGAACAAGATCACGCCCGCCGACATATCCGATCCGCAGGAGGTCATCGCGCGCGCCAAGTCCCTGAGCGCGGAGCTCAACACGCCGATCACGCCGGGCTTCGAGGCCCTGGTGTTCAAGGCCTCGCGCGGCATCGAGGACATCTACGAGCTGACCTACATCCGCAGGGACGGCAGCCGTCTGCCGGCCGTCGTGTCGGTCACGGCGCTGCGCGACGCGCAGGCCGCCATCATCGGCTACCTGCTGATCGGCACCGACAACACCGCGCGCAAGCAGGCCGAAGCGGCGCTGCTCAAGGCGGGAGCCTTGCAGAACGCGATTTTCAACAGCGCCAATTTCTCGAGCATCGCCACGGACGCGAAAGGGGTCATCCAGATCTTCAACGTCGGCGCCGAGCGCATGCTGGGCTATGCGGCCGCCGACGTGGTGAACAAGATCACGCCGGCCGACATCTCCGATCCGCAGGAAGTCATCGCGCGCGCCAAGTCCCTGAGCGCGGAGCTCAACACGCCGATCACGCCGGGCTTCGAAGCCCTGGTGTTCAAGGCCTCGCGCGGCATCGAGGACATCTACGAGCTGACCTATATCCGCAAGGACGGGAGCCGCTTCCCCGCCGTCGTGTCCGTCACGGCGCTGCGCGACGCGCAGGCCGCCATCATCGGCTACCTGCTGATCGGCACCGACAACACCGCCCGCAAGCTGGTCGAGGCCGAGCAGAAGAAGCTCGATCAGCGCCTGCGCGACCAGCAGTTCTACTCGCGCTCGCTGATCGAGTCCAGCATCGACGCGATCATGACCACCGATCCGTCCGGCATCATCACCGACGTCAACAAGGAGATGGAGTCGCTTACCGGCTGCACGCGCGACGAGCTGATCGGCGCGCCGTTCAAGAACTTCTTTACCGATCCGGAGCGCGCCGAGGCTGCGATCAAACAGGTGTTGAGCGAAAAGAAAGTCACGGACTACGAGCTCACCGTGCGCTCCCGGGACGGCAAGAAAACCGAGGTTTCCTTCAACACCACCACCTTCTACGACCGCGACCGGACCTTGCAGGGCGTCTTCGCCGCCGCGCGTGACATCACCGAGCGCAAGCGCAACGAGCAGGCGCTCCAGGAGACGAACGTCGAGCTGAAGAGCGCCAAGGCCACTGCAGACAAAGCCAACCTTGCGAAATCGGACTTCCTTTCCAGCATGAGCCATGAGCTCCGCAGCCCACTCAACGCCATCCTCGGCTTCGCGCAGCTCATGGAGTCGGCCTCGCCGATGCCCACGGAATCCCAAAAGGAAAGCATTGACCAGATCCTCCAGGCGGGCTGGCACCTCCTCAAGCTGATCAACGAGATCCTCGATCTCGCGGTGATCGAATCCGGCAAATTATCGCTCTCGCCGGAATCGGTTTCATTGTCCGAGGTCGTCTCCGAATGCCAGGCCATGATGGAGCCGCAGGCGCAGCAGCGCGGCATCCGCATGACCTTCCCGCGGTTCGACCACCCCTTCTTCGTCAAAGCCGACCGGACCCGCCTGAAGCAGATCATCATCAACCTGCTCTCCAACGCGATCAAATACAACCGGGATCAGGGAACCGTGACCGTAGACTGCACGATGAGCGCCCCGGAGCGCATCCGCATCAGCGTCGCGGACACGGGCGCGGGCTTGCCTCCGGAGAAGCTGGCGCAGCTGTTCCAGCCGTTCAACCGGCTCGGCCAGGAAGCCGGCGGCGTGGCGGGCACGGGTTTCGGCCTGGTGGTGACCAAGCGGCTGGCCGAGCTGATGGAGGGCGTGCTCGGCGTGGAAAGCAAGGTCGGCGAGGGCAGCGTGTTCTGGTGCGAGCTGCGCGCGGCTGAGCCTCCCCGGCACGCACACGAAAGCGGCGAGGCCGCGACTTATGACGGCCCGCCCGCGCCGAGCTGCGCGCCGCTGCGGACCCTGCTGTATGTCGAGGACAACCCGGCGAACATGAAGCTGGTCGAGCAGCTCATCGAACGGCGTTCAGACCTGCGGCTGATAACCGCGGCCAACGGGACGCTGGGCATCGAGCTCGCCCGCGCCGCGCGGCCGACGGTGATCCTGATGGACATCAACCTCCCCGGCATGAGCGGCATCGAAGCCCTGAAGATTTTGCGCGCGGACCCCGCCACGGCCCACATCCCCGTCGTGGCCCTCAGCGCCAACGCCATGGTGCGGGATATCGAGAAGGGACTCGAAATGGGGTTCTTCCGCTATCTCACCAAGCCCATCAAGGTCAAGGAGTTCATGGACACGCTCAACGTGGCCCTGAAACATGCGGAGAAAGGCGCGGTATGAACGACACCCTCCAGCCGCAGGCCCCGAACATCCTGATCGTGGACGACACGCCCGCGAACGTGCTACTGCTGGAAAGAATGCTCGCTGCGCGCGGTTACAACCCGCGGCCGGTCCCCAGCGGCAAGCTGGCGCTGGCGTCCGCCCGCGCGCATCCGCCGGACCTGATCCTGCTCGACGTCGCCATGCCTGAAATGAACGGCTACGAGGTCTGCGAGCAGCTCAAGGCCGAGGAGACGCTGAAAGCGATCCCCGTCATTTTCATCAGCGCGCTGAGCGAAACGATCGACAAGGTGAAGGCCTTCCGCGTGGGCGGGGTGGACTACGTGACGAAGCCGTTCCAGTTTGAGGAAGTCTATGCCCGCGTCCAGACCCATCTGCGCTTGCGCCGCCTGGAAAAACTCAGGGACGACCTCACCCACATGGTGGTCCACGATCTGCGCAACCCGCTTTCGGTGCTCTTCGGCCTGCTGGATGTCCTGGAGTTTCACGAGGCCCAGAACCTCTCCGCCAACACCCGCGAGTTCGTCACGCTGGCGCGGCTCAGCGCCGAGGAGCTGCGCACCATGATCAGCTCCATCCTCGACGTCAGCAAGATGGGGGCGGGCGAGATGAAACTTCAGCGCGAGACGTGTGACCTGGGCGCGCTCATCCGCGCCCTGCTGGCCACAACCCCACCCTTGCCCGGCAACCGCACGGTGACGCTGGATGCGCCGGAGGCGTCCCTCGCCGTCTCGGTCGACGCCGGGCTGATCCGGCGGGTGCTCCAGAACCTGCTCAGCAACGCCCTCCGCTACACGCCGTCTGGCGGCGACGTCCGCGTGGCGGTCACTTCATCCCCCGCCGAGGCCCGCGTCACCGTCACCGATGCCGGCCCCGGCATCGCGCCCGAATTCCACCGGCGCATCTTCGAAAAGTTCGGCCAGGTCGAAGACCGGAACAACCGGACGGGCACGGGGCTTGGGCTGACCTTCTGCAAGCTGGCCGTCGAAGCCCACGGCGGCTTCATCGGGGTCGACAGCGAGGTCGGCCGCGGCAGCACCTTCTGGTTCACGCTGCCGCGGCCGGCGGAAAAACCGCCCGGCGCGTGAACGTTTGACACTTACCGGCAGCGCCTTTTTCGGATCAGGCGGCCGTATGCAATACCGAGACCCCTCATTGCCGGAAAGCGTTGCGCGCAGCTCCCAGTAGGGTTACACCCCATGGCTGATGACCGTCCCGGCGCGTATCATATTCTTATAACAGCTGGCGAACACATCGCCTTTAAAAGGGAGGGGGTCTTTTATGAATCTCGCATTATCTTTAGCACCGGTGCTCGGCATCCAAGGCATCTGGATAGGCGGCGGCTCTGTCAGCGTCCTGCTCATCATCATTATTGTGTTGCTGGTGCTTCGCCGTTAACGGATGCGGACTCGGCCTTTCGCGACACGCGGCGGCGATCTCGGGAGCCTGCGGCCTCTGCGGCTGCAGCCAGGTTGCCGAAGGTGCGGGCCTTAAGGTCCCAACGGAAATGGCAACGACATGAAAAGCGGCGTGGGGCGCCGTCAGGCAGAACCGTTTCATGAAAGCAGACATGGCCACACGCGATGATTTGATCACCAGGCCAATCCGGAACGGCTCCGCATGCCCGGAGCGCCTCCCCGGCAGAAACGGGGCGCAGGTTTCCACGCAGCTGCTGGAGAAGGCACGGGCCGATGCCGACACTGTTCTGAGGGAACTGGGGTCGCGCCTGGACGGCCTGAGTGCGGCGGAGGCCGATGCGCGCCTGAAGAAATACGGGACGAACGAGATCGCACGGGAGAAGCGTCAATCGGCCGTGATGCGCCTTGTTAGTAACGTACGGAATCCGCTGGTGCTCCTGCTCATCGCGTTGGGCTTGCTTTCTTATCTGACCGGTGACCACCGGGCCACGGCGGTGATTTTCGTGATGGTGGTTCTGGGCGTGGTGTTGCGCTTCCTGCAGGAGCTGCGGGCCGACAACGCGGCCGCAAAGCTCCAGGCAATGGTCAGCAACACGGCGACGCTGGTGCGGGAGGGCAAGGAGGCCGAAGTCTCGCTCAAGCTGCTGGTGCCCGGCGACATCATCCGGCTGGCGGCCGGCGACATGGTGCCGGCGGATGTGCGGGTGATCGCCGCCAAAGACCTGTTCCTGAATCAGGCGGCCCTCACCGGCGAATCCCTGCCTTTGGAGAAGAAAGCCGCCCCCGCGCCCACCGACGTCGAAAACCCGCTCGAGCTGCCCAACCTGGGCTTTCTCGGCTCCAACGTGGAGAGCGGCGCGGCGACCGCCGTGGTCATCCGCACCGGGGACAGCACCTATTTCGGCTCGCTGGCCGCCAGCATCGTCGGGCAGCGCCAGCTCACCAGCTTCGATCTGGGGATTAACAAGTTCACCTGGCTGATGATCCGTTTCATTGCCGTGATGGTTCCGGCGGTATTCCTGATCAACGGGCTGAGCAAGCACAACTGGCTTGAGGCGTTCCTGTTTGCCATGGCCGTGGCCGTCGGGCTGACACCCGAGATGCTGCCCATGATCGTGACCGTCAACCTGTCCAAGGGCGCGCTGGCCATGGCCCGCAAGCAAGTGATCGTCAAACGCCTGAACGCCATCCAGAACTTCGGGGCGATGGACGTGCTGTGCACCGACAAGACCGGCACCTTGACGCAGGGCAAGATCGCGCTCGAGAAATATCTGGACGTGTACGGCGAGCCCAGCGAGAAGGTGCTGCATTTCGGCTACCTGAACAGCTTTCACCATACCGGCCTGAAGAACCTGCTGGACCAGGCGATCCTCGACCACGAGGAGTTGCGCGAGCACCTGAAGGCGGACGAGCGGTACCGCAAAATCGACGAGATCCCCTTCGACTTCGTGCGCCGCCGCATGTCGGTGGTCGTGGAGGATGAGACCGGGCTGAACACGCTGATCTGCAAGGGCGCGGTGGATGAAGTGCTGGACCAGTGCACCCGCGTGGAAGCCAAAGGCGAAGTCATTGAGGTCCTGCCCGAGCACGACGCCAAACGCCGTAAGATGGCGGACGACCTGAATGCCCAGGGCTTCCGGGTCATCGCGCTGGCGTATAAGCAGATGCCCGGGGCCACGGACGAGCCGGTTTACGCGGTCAAAGACGAGTCGGACCTGATCCTGCTGGGCTTTATGGCCTTTCTCGACCCGCCCAAGGACACGGCCCAAGAGGCTTTGCAGCGGCTGCACCGCTTGAACGTGGACGTCAAGGTCCTGACCGGCGACAACCAGATCATCACCGCCTTTATCTGCAAAGAGGTGGGCATGCCGGTTGAGCACCTCCTGCTCGGCTCGCAGATCGAGGCGATGAGCGATCCGGAACTGGCCGAGGCCGCCAGCGCCGCCAGCGTCTTTGCCAGACTGGCCCCCGTACACAAGGAGCGCATCATCCGCGCGCTCCAGAGCAAAGGCCACGTGCTGGGCTTCATGGGCGACGGCATCAACGACGCGCCCGCCCTGAAGGCCGCCGACGTGGGCATCTCGGTGGACAGCGCGGTGGACATCGCCAAGGAGTCCTCCGACATCATCCTGCTGGAAAACAGCCTGCTGGTCCTGGAGCAGGGCGTCCTGGAAGGCCGGCGGGTGTTCGGCAACATCGTCAAGTACATCAAGATGGCGGCCAGCTCGAACTTCGGCAACATGTTCAGCGTGGTGGGAGCCAGCGCGTTCCTGCCCTTCCTGCCCATGCTGCCGATCCAGGTGCTGACCAACAACCTCCTCTACGACTTCTCGCAGACCACCATCCCGACCGACACCGTGGATGCGGAGTGGCTGACCCGGCCTCGCCAGTGGACGATCGGCAAGACCCTGCAATTCATCCTGTTCATCGGTCCGATCAGCTCGATCTTCGATTATGTGACCTTCTTCCTGATGCTGCACGTTTTCGACTGCTGGCACAACCCGGCCCTCTTCCACACCGGCTGGTTCGTGGAATCGCTCTTCACCCAGACGCTCATCATCCATGTGATCCGCACCAACAAGATCCCGTTCATCGAAAGCCGGGCCAGCTGGCCGCTGATCTTCACCTCCGTGATCATCGTCGCGGCGGGCGCCGGGCTGACGGTTTCGCCCTTGGCGAACGCGCTCGGATTCGTCCCGCTCCCCGCGATGTACTGGCTTTATCTGGCCCTCATGTTGCTGGGGTATGCGATACTGACGCAGGGGGTGAAGACATGGTTCATCCGCAGATTCGGCGAGTGAGCACGTGCCCCCCGCCACCGGGGCGGGCGACCTCCCAGCGGAAGCGAACAACGCCTGCTCGATCCGTGAAAGCGGCGCGCGCCGGCCGGTGTCAGACGAGGACCCGGCCGCCTGCAGGCGCGATGGCAAGGCGCAGGTGACAGTATGCTCAACACGCTGATCGGCTTCGTGGATCGACTGGGGCATTGGGGCTATCTCGTGATCTTCCTGGTCGTGGCGATGGAGTGCCAGGCCTTTCTAGGTCTGGCCATGCCGGGAGAGAGCCTTCTGCTGGCAAGCGGCTTCTTTGCGAGGCACGGGGCGCTCGACCTCGGACGCCTCCTTTTCGTGATCTCAGCCGCCGCCATTCTCGGCGACACCATCAGCTATCAGCTCGGGCGCCATCTGGGACGGGAGTGGCTGCTGAAACAGGGCCGCCGGTTTGGCTGTCGCCCGGAGCGGCTGGCCCGCGTGGCGGGTTTCTTCGAGCGGCAGGGCGGCAAGGCCGTTTTCGCCAGCCATTTCATGCATCTGATGCGCTCCCTGATGCCGTTTATCGCGGGCTCCTGCCGCATGCCCTATCCGCGATTCCTTGTTTTCAACGCCGCAGGGTGCATCCTCTGGGCGACGGCCTTCGTCCTCGCCGGTTACCTCGCGGGAGCGAGCTGGCAAGTGGCCGCGAAGTGGGTCGGCCGGGCCAGCGAGGCCGCGGGAGTCGCGCTCCTTCTCGCCATCGCGGTGGCGTGGCTGGTGGCGGCCGCGCGGAGGAAGCCGTGACCCGCCTCGCCGCGGCCGCAGGGGGGCGGCCGCGCGGTAGGGTTAGACCCTATTCCCCTCCGGCCCGACGCTGCGGTACAGTAACCGTGTTCGTGTCACGGCGTGCCTGAATGCTAAACGGAAAACAGGCATGTCGCGCTAACCCAGAACGTCCGAGGAGGCCCTTGTCTGTGCAGCCAATGAATAACACCCGCTCGCTTCTGCAAAGCATCGCCCGGAGGGCCATGCTGGAACGCGGGCTGCTTCCCGACTTCCCGCCGCAGGCCCTCGCCGAACTCGACGCCATCCGGGGGCCCGCGACGGCGGCGGGCGAGGCCACCCGCGATCTCCGGAGCCTGCTCTGGTGCTCCATCGATAACGACGACTCGCGTGACCTGGACCAGCTGAGCGTGGCCGAAGCCCTGCCCGCGGGCGCCGCCAAAGTCCTGATAGCCATCGCCGACGTCGACGCGCTCGTCAAGAAGCAGTCGGCCCTGGACGTTCACGCGCGGCACAACACCACCTCGGTCTACACCGCCGCCGCGACGTTCCCGATGCTGCCGGAAAAGCTCTCCACGGACTTCACCTCCCTCAATCCTGAAACCGACCGTCTGGCCATCGTCGTCGAGATGGTTTTCGAAGGCGACGGAGAGCTGCGGAGTTCCGACCTGTATGCCGCGACGGTGCGCAATCACGCGAAGCTGGCCTACGGCAGCGTGGGCGGGTGGCTGGAGGGCAACGGCCCCCTGCCTCCTGGCGTCGGCGCGGTGGCCGGTCTCGACGCGAACCTGCGCCTGCAGGACCGCGTGGCCCTGAGACTGAAGGCGCTCCGGCACCTGCACGGGGCGCTCGATCTCGAAACCGTCGAAGCGCGGCCGGTCTTCGTGGGAGACGAGCTCAAAGATCTGGAGGTTGACAACCGGAACAGGGCCAAAGACATCATCGAGGACTTCATGCTTGCGGCCAACGGCGTGGCCGCGCGCTACCTAGCGGCCAAACAGGTCCCCTCGCTGCGGCGCGTCGTGCGCACGCCCAAGCGCTGGAGCCGGATCGTCGAGCTGGCGGCGGAGCGGGGCTCGGCACTGCCCGCGGAGCCGGACCCGAAGGCCTTGGACCAGTTTCTGGTCTCGGCCAAAGCCGCCGATCCGCTGCGCTTTCCCGATCTTTCGCTCAGCGTCGTCAAGCTCTTGGGCGCGGGCGAATATGTCGTCCAGCTTCCCGGCGGCGCCAGCGAGGGGCACTTCGGCCTGGCGGTCAAGGACTACGCCCACACCACCGCGCCCAACCGCCGTTATCCCGACCTGATTACCCAGCGTCTGCTGAAAGGGGCCTTGGGCGCGCGCGCCCTGCCCTACGGGAACGATGAATTGGCCGCGCTCGCCAAGCACTGCACCGAAGAGGAGGATGCGGCCAGAAAAGTCGAGCGCCAGGTCAAGAAGTCCGCGGCCGCCATCCTGCTGCAGTCGCGGATCGGCGAGCAGTTCGAGGCCATCATCACCGGCGCGGCAGCCAAAGGCACGTGGGTCCGCCTTTTGAACCCGCCCATCGAAGGCCGGCTGGCGGACGGCTTCGAAGGCATGGATGTCGGCCAGCGCCTCCGCGTGCAGCTGGTCCGCACCGATGCGGAGCGCGGACATCTCGATTTCAAGCGTGTGCCGTAACGCGCGGGGCCCCTTCAGGAGCGGCCTTCGGGTAGGGTTATACCCCACTGTAAAGCGGCGCACCATCGCGTAAAATTGAACTCACGAGGACGGAGGCAGGCGGGCGACCCTCTGTCTTGACCCGAAAAATACACGGAGAGGAGCGTCATATGTTGTGGACAATCGCGATGATTTTGCTGATTCTGTGGGCGCTGGGACTGGTGAGCAGTTACACGATGGGCGGCTTCATTCACCTTCTGCTGGTGATCGCCATCGTCGTGGTGCTGCTCAGGGTCATCCAGGGACGGCGGCCGTAACACCCTGCAACCGCGGTTGCCGTTCGCCTCTGGCGCAAAGGACACACCCACCCATGAGAACAGACAAGCCCATCAACGTGCTGCTGGCCGAGGACCACATGATCGTCCGGGAGGGCCTGAAGAAACTGCTGGAGGCCGAGACCGACATCGCGGTGGTCGGCGAGGCGACCACCGGCCGCGAGGCCGTGGAACTGTGCCGCAAGCTCCGCCCCGATGTGATCATCATGGATATCGCGATGCCACAGATGAACGGCTTGGAGGCCACGCGGCAGATCCTCAAGTCCTTTCCGGAAGTGAAGGTGATCATTCTTTCCGCGCACAGCGACGACGCCTACGTCGAAAACGCGACGTCATTAGGCGCGTCGGGATACCTGATCAAGCAAACGTCCTCGCACTTTCTCTCCGAAGCGGTACGGGAAGTCCACAAGGGCAACACCTTTTTCAGCCCCACGGTCGCCAAACGCTTCCAAAAGCGGCAGCAGGAGTCGGTGGGCCGGAAAGGCCTGCCCAAGGCGGAGGTCGCCCGCCTGAGCTCGCGCGAGGTCGAGGTGCTCCAGCTGATTGCCGAAGGCGATGCCAACAAGCAGATCGCGGAGAAACTGGCCATCAGCATCAAGACCGTCGAGAAACACCGGGACCATCTCATGCGCAAGCTCGACATCCACGACACGGCGGGCATCACCCGCTACGCGATCGGCGCGGGCATCATCGAAAGCAGCGTCCAGGTGACCATCGTCTAGCCGCCGGGTGTGATTCGCCTTTGTTGAATCCACAACCGCCGCCGCCGCGACGTTTGTCCTGCGAGGACGGGATTGACAGATGACGCGGTTCGGTGACACAATCCGGTCCATAGACTCAGTATTTTGTTGTTGAATTCATCCGCTGGCTTCGCAGGTGCGGTTTCCGTCCCGACAGATGCCGCGGACGGAGGGAACGGAGTTGTGAAAGTGAAGTCTGTGACGAAAAGCGTGCCGAAACGAACCGCCCCGGCTGCCCGCCAGGCCACGTCCGCCCCGAAAGCGCGCGGCGTCTTCCCGATCGTCGGCATCGGCGCCTCCGCGGGAGGGCTGGAGGCGCTGGAACAGTTTCTGGGGCGGGTGCCTGCGGACAGCGGCATGGCCTTCGTCATTGTTCAGCACTTGGACCCGACGCACAAGGGGGTCATGCCCGAGCTGCTCCAGCGCGCCACCGGCATGAAGGTCATCCAGGTCAAGGACCGCACCCCGGTGCGGCCGAACACCGTCTACGTGATCCCGCCCAACAAAGACATGTCCATCCTCCACGGGGTCCTGCACTTGCTCGAACCGGCGGCGCCCCGCGGCCTGCGCCTGCCGATTGATTTTTTCCTCCGCTCCCTGGCGCACGACCGGCAGGAGCGCAGCATCGGCGTGATCCTTTCCGGCATGGGCTCCGACGGCACACTGGGGCTGCGCGCCATCAAGGAGAAGGCCGGCGTGGCCTTGGTGCAGGAGCCGGCGACGGCCAAGTTCGACGGCATGCCGCGCAGCGCCATCGAGGCCGGGCTGGCCGACATCGTGGCCCCGGTGGATGAGCTGCCGGGCAAGATCATCGCGTATCTGCACAGCACGCCGCTGATCGTCAAGACGGAAGAAATAGCCGACGACAAGGCCCAGGGCACCTTGGCGAAAGTGGTCATCCTCTTGCGCGCCCATACCGGGCATGACTTTTCCCTCTACAAGAAAAACACGCTCTACCGCCGGATCGAACGCCGCATGGGCATCCACCAGATCACCAAGATGGCCACCTATGTCCGCTATTTGCAGGAGAACTCGCAAGAGCTGGACTTGCTCTTCAAGGAGCTGCTGATCGGGGTGACGAACTTCTTCCGTGATCCGGCCACCTGGGAGCAGCTGCGCGAACAGGCCCTCCCGTCGTTTCTGGCGAGCCGCTCGCCCGGCCAGGCCCTGCGGGCGTGGGTGCCCGGCTGCTCCACCGGCGAGGAGGCCTACTCTCTGGCCATCGTGCTCAAGGAGGCGTCGGAGGCCATCCCCTCCAAGGAGCGGTTCACCATCCAGATCTTCGCCACCGACCTGGACCGGGACGCGATCGACAAGGCCCGGCAGGGCCTCTATCCGGAGAGCATCGCCGCCGACGTGACGCCGGAGCGGCTGAGCCGGTTCTTCACCAAGGAGGAGCGCGGCTACCGGGTGCGCAAGGAAATCCGCGAGATGGTGATCTTCGCGCCGCAGAACCTCATCATGGATCCGCCCTTTACCAAGCTGGATCTCCTGAGCTGCCGCAACCTGCTGATCTACCTGACCGCCGAGGTGCAGAAGAAGCTGATCCCGCTTTTTCACTACAGCCTCAAACCCGGCGGCCTGCTGTTTCTCGGCAGCGCGGAGACGGTCGGCGACGCCACGAGCCTGTTTGCCCCGCTCAGCGCCAAATCGCGGCTCTTCCGCCGGACGGGATCCGAGCTGCGGACGGAGCCGGTGGCCTTCCCGCCCTCTTTCAGCGCCGGCCCGCTCCTGAGCGCGGAGACGCGCCCGTCGCCGAAGCCGTCGGCCAGCCTCCAGTGCCTGGCCGACCAGCTGATCCTGCAGCGCTACGCCCCGCCCGCCGTCCTCGCCAACGACAAGGGCGACATCCTCTACATCAGCGGCCGGACCGGAAAATACCTGGAGCCGGCCGCCGGCAAGGCCAACTGGAATGTCTTTGCCATGGTCCGCGACGAGCTGCGCTACGAAGTGCCCGGCGCCTTCCAGAAAGCGCTGCGGCAAAAAGAGAGCGTGACGCTCCACGGACGTAAGGTCGGCACCAACGGCGGCACGCAATACGTGGATGTCGTGATCCAGCGGCTCGTCGAGCCCGGCCCGCTGCAGGGACTGGTGATGATCGTGTTCGCAGATGTGGCCGCCCCCGTGGCCACCCGCGCCGCGGGTCCGGCCTCAGAGCCGCACGCGGGCCGCACGCGCCTCACGGAACTGGAGAAGGAGCTCCTGCAGGTCCGGGGCGAGGCGCGGGCCACCCACGAAGAGATGCAGACCTCGCAGGAGGAGCTCCGCTCCACCAACGAGGAGCTGCAGTCCACCAACGAGGAGCTGCAGTCCACCAACGAGGAGCTCACCACCTCCAAGGAGGAGATGCAGTCGCTGAACGAGGAGCTGCAGACGGTGAACGCCGAGCAGCAGGCCAAGGTGGACGAGCTCTCGCGGACCAGCAACGACATGAAGAACCTGCTCGACAGCACGGACATCGCCACCCTGTTCCTGGACAAGGATCTCAACGTGCGTCGGTTCACCCCCCAGGCGACGAAGATCATCAAGCTCATTCCGGGCGACGTGGGCCGGCCCATCACCGACCTGACCTCGGAGCTGCGCTATCCGGAGCTGGCCGATGACGCGCGGACCGTCCTGCAAACCTTGGCCTCCGCGGAAAAACCGATCAGCGCGCGCGGCAGCCGCTGGTTCACGGTGCGCATCATGCCCTACCGCACCTTGGATGACCGGATCGACGGCGTCGTGCTCACCTTCGCGGACATCACCACGGCCAAGACGCTGGAGGCGAAGCTGAGGGAGAAGCAGGCGCTGCTCGAAAGCCACGTCGCCAAACAAGCCGTGAAGCTGGAGCGCAGGCAGAAACGGGCGCAGACGTGACCCGCGCCCCGCTCCGGAAAAATCCCGCCATGCAAAAGAAAAACAAACTCTCACCCGAGGCGGCCGCACTGCGCGGCAGCGCCGAGGCGCGCCTGCCCAGGCCGCCGCGGACCCAGCCTGCCAAAGGTGAGGACCGCAAGACAGCCGCCGACACCCAGCGTCTGCTCCATGAGCTGCACGTCCACCAGCTTGAGCTGGAGATGCAAAATGCGGAGCTCCAGGAATCCCGGAACCGGATGGAGGCGCTGCTGGAGAAGTATACCGACCTTTATGACTTCTCCCCGGCCGGCTATTTCTCGCTGGATGAACAGGGCCGTATCCTGGAGGCGAACCTGACGGGCGCCGCCCTGCTCGGCGCGGATAGAAACGGACTCATCAGCCGGCGCTTGTCGCGTTTCGCGGCCCTGCCCGGCCGGCCCGCCTTGCTGGCCTTTCTTGAACAGCTCTTCGCCAAAGCCGGAAAACAGGTCTGCGAGGTGGAACTCCAGAGAGAGGATGGCGCCCTGTTCTGGGCCAGCCTTCACGGCACCTCCGTAAGCCTCACCCCCGGTCCGCGGAAAAC
This sequence comes from Verrucomicrobiota bacterium, assembly GCA_023269675.1. Lineage (GTDB taxonomy): Bacteria > Verrucomicrobiota > Kiritimatiellia > RFP12 > UBA1067 > JAHFSX01. The sequence continues at coordinate 117,663 of JAHFSX010000005.1, read as the reverse complement.
GTGCCGCGTGGTGGTTTCGGACATCACGTCCCTCAAGCAGGCGGCGGAAACCCAACGCCGCATGGAGGCCCTGGCGGCCTCGAACGAGGAGCTGCGGCAGGAGATTGTCCGGCGGCAGACCGTGGAGAAAGCCCTCAAGATCAGCGAGCAGCATAAGATCCAGATGCTGGAAGAGTCGCAACACATGCAGGAACAGCTGCGGAACCTCTCCCACCGCATGCTTCAGACGCGGGAGGACGAGCGCAAGCGCATCAGCCGGGAGCTGCATGACGAGATCACCCAGACCCTGGTGGGCATCAACGTCAATCTGGAGGGCCTGACCCGCGAGACCAAAATCACTCCGCGGCAACTCAAATCGAAGATCGCGCGGACGCAACGGCTGGTGGAAAAGTCGGTGGGCATCGTGCACCAATTCGCCCGGGAGCTGCGCCCGACGACCTTGGACGATCTCGGGCTGATCGTAACGCTGCATGCTTTCTTGAGCGACTTCATGAAGCGGACGGGCATCCGCGTGTCCTTCACGACCTTTGCGGGCGTGGAAGAGCTGAACATCGCCGACCGCACGGCGCTCTACCGCATCGCCCAGGAAGCGCTCAAAAACGTCGCCCTGCATGCGCACGCCAGCCGGGCGAAAGTGAGCATCCGCAAAATCGCGGACACCATTCAGCTGGAAATCTCCGACAACGGCGAAGCCTTCGATGTCGCGCGGGCTCTGCGCGCCAAGAAGATCAAGCGCCTGGGCCTGATCGGCATGCGGGAGCGGGCAGAGATGCTCGGCGGCACGTTCGCGGTCGAGTCCGCGCCGGGCCACGGCACCACCGTCCGGGCGCAGATCCCGGTCCGAACCGGTGACGAGCAAGATGCTCGCCCATGAGATCCGTAAATACCAGCACCTGCCTGCCGGCGGTCATCTAGCCGCACCGGAGTCAACCCCTCGGCCCTCCCGGCGCTTTCACGTGCCACAGAATGCGGCTCGCCCGGCGGTCGCGCCCTACCTAAACCGACCTAGACCCCCTCGCGTTATTCGCCTCACAGGCAGGGTCGGGCCGCTGGGCCGACCGTTCGTATGTGACCATCAGCCAGAAGAAAACAACGTGCGCCCCCAACCCGGGGCACGAGCATTTGCGCGTTGACGAAAGCGCAGGCGCAGGTGTATGGTTCATCCTATCGTATAACAGCCTCAGGGAGTAACCCCATGATCATCGTGAACACCGAAACCGTGAACGGCTACGACATCGCCGAAGTCAAAGGCCTGGTTCAAGGCAACACCGTCCGCGCCAAACACATGGGCCGCGACATCGCCGCGAGCTTCAAGAACATGGTCGGCGGCGAACTCAAGGGCTACACCGAGCTGCTCACCGAGTCCCGCCGCGAAGCCCTCTCGCGCATGCTGCAGCAGGCGCAGGAACTGGGCGCGAACGCCGTCGTCAACGTGCGCTTCACCACCAGCGCCATCACCGCCGGCGCCGCAGAAATGATGGCGTATGGCACGGCCGTGGTCGTCACGCCCAAACTCCAGTAGCGACGGGGGACACCATGGGCGATCTGATCGGCTTACTCATTTCAGTTGTCGTGATTCTGGTCGGCCTCTGCGCGGGCAAGGCCACCGAAAAGAAGCATCTCGCCAGCCTGGCGCAACGCGAGGCTGATCTCGCCGACATACGGCTGGACTCGTTCAAGCAGCCGCTCACCCTCTCGGCCGAGCCTCACACGCCCACGCTGGTCTGCGGCGACGCGGTCATCGCCAGCGACGCCTTCAAGAGCTGGGCCTCCGGCCTGCGCAACCTCTTCGGCGGCGAGGCGAAGAATTTCGGCCTGCTCTACCAGCGCTCGCGGCGGGAAGCCACGCTCCGCATGCTGGAAGAGGCCCGCCGGCAGGGCTTCGACGCCGTGTGCAACCTGCGCTATGACAGCGTCGACATCGGCGGCAACGCCGTCGCTTCCGCCAAGCAGTCCCGGCCCATGGCAACATGCCTGGCTTCAGGCACGGCCTACAAGCGCGGCTGATCCGCCATGCCGCGCGACCCGCACAGCGTTTTCGACGAGCCGATTTTTCAAGACCTGCCGCGCGCCAAAGATGCCGCCGAGCACGAGGTGTGGAGCGAGCCGGGCCTCGCTCCCGGCGCCCGTCCGCCGGACGCCGCCCAAACCTATTCCGGGCTGCTCCGGGAGAAATGGCGGCGGGCCTCACCCGAACTATCGTGGCTCACCGTCGCGGGCCTCGCCTGCGCCGCCGGACCTTTTGCCGTGCTGGCGGCCCTCATGAAAACCTCCGCGCACAGCTTCGCCCTTGCGGCCATCATCATAGCCCCGCTGGTCGAGGAACTGGGGAAGGCCGCGGCACCGCTGATGACGCTCGAGCGCTGGCCTTACCGCTTCATATCCGGCACGCAGCTTGTGCTGGTCTGCGTAGCCTCGGGCCTGGTCTTCGCCACCATTGAGAACCTGCTCTACCTGCACCTCTATGTCAAGGCGCCGAGCGCCGCTTACGCCACTTGGCGCTGGAGCGTCTGCACGGCCCTGCACGTCGGCTGTTCGCTCATCGCCGGACTCGGACTGCGCCGCATCTGGCTCGCCGCCCGCGCGGAATATACCCGCCCGGACGTCTCCAAAGCCGCCTCCTATTTTATCGCCGCCATGGTTCTCCACGGCGCCTACAACGCCCTCGTTTACCTGTTGGAGAAAAGCAGCCTGCTCGCCTTCGGCCAATAGCCTCATGTCAGAACGAGAGCAGCATCTGCCAGATGAACATCGCGCCGCTGGCGTCCGCCGCCTGCCACACGCGCTGCGCCAGCTCCTCGCTCCCCTGGATCGGCCCCGCCAGCTCCGCCTTGTGCTCCTCCCACGAGACGCACACGCCCGGCTGACGCCCGGTTTTCGCCGGGAACCCGGCCGTTTTTGCGACCGTCGCCGGCGCGACGCGCAGCGGCTCGGGCAGGATGTCCGGCGCGTCGTAGCCGCCGAACTCGCGCGTCGCCTCGACCAGCGCGCGCATGTTCTCCGGCGACGTGTCGTTCTGCATGATGGCGCTGGCGTCCATGATGTAGCCGCCCTCCTTGCCCACGGTCTCGATCAGCGTCTTGACCTCCTGGCGCACCTGCGCGGGCGTCCCGATCGCCAGCGTCACGTTGTTGACGCCGCCGCTCAGCGCGAACTTGTCGTGCAGCTTGCGGTGGGTCAGCAGCGGCGTGCCGCGGTCGATGTGGTAGACGATGCTGCGCTCCGGCAGCTCGCGGAACGCGTCGAGGTGGGCGTCCCAGTTGCCCTCGGCGTAGAACATGGTCTGGTGGCCGTTGCGCCACAGTTCCTCGATCAGCGGCTTGACCGTCGGCCAGTAGTGCGAGGCGAACTGGTCGGGCCGCACGAAGGGCACGCAGCCGCGGTGCATCCAGTAGCCGATCGGCAGCTGCGACGCCGGGTCGGCCGTGGCCGCCGCCACCCAGTAGAGGTGCGGCATCAGCGCCTCGCACGCCTTCATCACCTTCTCGGGCTGCGAGTACATGTCCATGGTCAACCCGATGTAGCCGCGCAGCTTGTCGCCGAGGATGTCGAACGGCGCCTTGAAGATGCCGGCGATCGCGCCGGGCATGCCGGCCTCGCTGCGCAGCCGCGCGCAGTGCGGCCCGAAGGCGTTGAAGTACTGCGTCATCGCCATCGCGGAGGAGACCAGCGAGACGTTGTGGCGGAAGGTCACCGGCTCGCCCGCCGCGGCGATCCGGCGCGTCGCGCGCGGCAGCCACACCTCGTAGAGGAAGGCGGTCGGATCGTCGATCAGCCGGTCGTACTCGTCCTCGCGCATGAACGCGGCCTCTTCCGGCGGCTCGCGGTACTGGAAGCCGTTGTTCGGCGGCACGTCCACGCCCGGCACGCCGTAGTACCTGACCCCGGCCGCGTCGGTGATGCCGGTCCAGACGTAGACCATGCTCGCGGGCACCGCGTCCCAGTCGTAGTCCTTGCAGCACCGGACCATCGCCTCGAAGGCGTCGGGATAGTGCTGCGTCAGCTGCTGGCAGGTGTAGCCCGCGTGGCGTCCCGTGAACTCCGCCGCGAACGGCCGGATCGGCACGCGGTCCGGCTTCTGGTTGTTCAGGGCCGTCACGAACCGCCGCAGCCTCGCCTGATAAAGCGCTTCCATCTCCTGACTCATCGTCTCATCTCCTCACCCGGACTAACCGGAACCTCACAACAGCAAAACACAAAGACTCGAAGACTCGAAGGAATCCATTCTCTTCACTCTTCTTTGTGTCTTAGTGCCTTCGTGTTCAATCTCGCGTCCTTGTTTCACAGATCATGCGCTAAGCCTTGAGACCGTCGAGCTTGCCGTCGAGGCGCGCCGTGTCTTTGAGGATCTCGTCCCACGTCACGAGCTTGCCGGAGTAAGCGGCGGCGCGGCCGAGGAGGGTGATCAGGTTGCTCTGCACGCTGGGCGGCACCGTCAGGTTCGAGCAGTCGCCCCCCGTGACCGACGCGTGGAACGCGGCCACATTGGCGCCGGCGCCCTCGACGTAGATCTGTTTGGTGCTGCCGCCGCGGTAGAAGTTCTCGCCGCGGATCAGCACATTGCCGCCATAGCTGGTCTCCAGCACGCCCTTGGTGCCGAACATGCGGCAGAGGATGCCCTCGGAGGTGCCGTGCCCCTCGAACTGCCGCGAGCTGAAGGTCATACCCACGTTCTCGGGATACTGGAAAAGCAGGGAGAAGGTGTCCCAGCAGTCGCCCACGTCGAGGCGCACCTTGCGGCCGCCGGTCCCGACGGCGTGCAGCGGCGGAAGCCGGTGCACCCAGTTCATCACGTCCAGGGCGTGGATGTTCTGCTCCGTGATGATGTCGCCGGAGAGCGCCTTGTCGAAAACCCAGTTGCGCAGGCGCGCCTCGGGCGTGCCGGGGGGCGTCTGGATGTTCAGCCGGCCGCAGTGATAGGAGGCCTCGCCAAAGGCGAAGTCGCCGATCGCGCCCGCATGCACGAGACGGACCGCCTCCTGATAGAAGGGCTGCATGCGCGTCTGGAAGTCGACCCGGAAACAGAGTTTCTTCGCGGTGGCCTGCCTCCCGCTGGCCTCGATGGACTGGCAGCCCGGCACGTCCACGGCCACGGGCTTGGCGAGATAGACGTGGCAGCCCGCGTCGACGGCGGCGGCGGCCTGCTCGGGGTGGAAGTAGGGCGGCGTGGTGATGGCCACGGCATCGGGCTTGCTGTCGAGCAGGCGCTTGTAGCCGGAGAGCCCGGTGAAGCGGCGCTCGGCCGGCACGCCGAACTTCCCGCCAGCCTCGTCCACGCGGTCCTGGAAATAGTCGGCCATCGCGACGATCTCGTAGCCGCCGTGCTTCTGGAACAGGTCCGCGACAAACTTGCCGCGCCCGCCGCAGCCGATGACGCCGAGCCTGATTTTAGGGCCGGCGGGCGGCGTCTGCGCGAAGGCCGGCACGGCCGCGGCCGCGAGGCCGGCGGCGCCCGTCACCGCGACGAACTCCCGGCGCGAGAACGTGCGGGCTCTCGGTGTGAAACCATCCTTGAACAGATTCATGATCGCATCCTTTCGTTCCTTGCAGACTTCAATCCCGATAACAAATCCGGCCCGGGTCTCACGCACGCCCAAGGATGGGCGTGCCACATCCGGATGTGCCATGCGCAACCTTGCGCATGGGGAGGCCATGTCGTTGCGCCGCCCGACCGCTCACTTTGCCGGCGCTTCCGCCAGCGGCGGCTCCAGCGTGTCCTTGACGCGCCGGACCTCCGCCGCCAGCTCCGGCTTCTCCGCCTCGACTTTGCCCAGCAGCCATTCCACCGCCGCCGACTTCGGATGATAGCGCGGCAGCGCGTAGAGCGCCGCCACCTGCTCCTCCCGCCGCGGGGCATACCAGACCGCCTGCTGGATCGCGTCGACCGGCTGATACAGATCGACGATCTTGTCCGGGCGGTTGACGATGTCGACCACCGCGCGCCACGCCAGCGTCTGCGCGCCCGCGTCGCGCTCGCGTTTCGCGGCCAGCACCAGCGGCACGAGCGCCGCCTCGCCGGTCCACTTGCCGAGGTTGCGGACCGCGTCTTTGCGCACTTCGGAGTCGGCGGATCCGAGCCGCCCCGAAAGCACGCGCAGCGCGTCGGGGCCCTGACTCGCAGCCATCAGCCCGGTCAGCAGCGGCACGGCCGACGCGTCGCACGTCGCCAGCGCCGCCTCGATCCGCCGCTCGCAGGCCGGCTGGTCAGCCGCCTCTCCGAGGGTCACGGCGAGCGTGCCCGCCAGGAGGTCGGCCGACGGTGCCGGCAGCGCCAGCGCGAACGCGAGGATCTCTTCAAAGCTGCCGGCCGGCGCATACGTGCGGATCGCGCCCGCGGCGGCCTTGTCCAGCGCCGCGTCGCCCGCCCCGAACAGCCGCTTGTCGAGCAGCAGCGGAAAGAGGCCCGCGTAGCGCCGCGCCGCCAGCAGTTCAAGCGCCGTCACGCGCGGCGCGCCCTCGCCCTTGCGCAGGAGCTTCACCAGGCGCGCGTCGATCGCCGGGTCCGGAATGCGGCGCAGCGCCTCGCGCGCGGCCTCGCGCTGTCCGCCCTCCAGCATCTTGAAGAGCGCGTCCGTCGCCCGGACATCCTTGAGCAGGCCGCACGCCTCGGCCGCCGCCGCGCGCACCGCCGGATCGGCGTCCGACAGGGCTTTGCGCACGACGGGCGCGACCGAAGGGTCGCCGCGCTCGGACAGCACGGCGATCAGCTGCTCCTTGACCCCGGGCGGCAACCGCGTCGACACCGCGTCAGCCGCGGCCCGCGTCAGTTCGGGCGCGCGGTTCTCGCGCGCGATCTGCGCCAGCGCCAGCTCGCGGGTGCCGGCGTCGCCGCACGCCAGCGCCGCCACGACCACCTCCGGGGACGCGCCACACAACGTCGCATAGGCCGGCTCCAAGTCCTGGGCGTGGGTGTTATTAACATTCCACAGCAAGAGACTGATGAATGCTATCGCCGACACTCTCATTTCAGACATGATTACATGATTTACATGATTTACATGATGAAGGCTGAAGCCGGAGAGGCCCCTGCTTAGCTTATTGATCATGCGCTTATCTTTGTGCCCGTCTTTCATTCTTGCACCTCGCTCCACCCATCATGTGAATCATGTAATCATGTCAAAAAACATTAAACTCACACCAGGTTCCACTTCGCGCGCTTCTCGCGCGCCAGCAGCTTGTCCGCATCCGGCGCGTCCACGAAGCGCTCGGCCTGCGGATTCCAGCGCAGGGGCCGGCCGCAGGCGACCGCGATGTTGCCGATGTGCGCCAGCGTGATGCTGCGGTGGCCGACCTCCGCGGGCGCATAGGCCGAGGCGCGCGACTTGACCGCCTTGACGAAGCTCACGTGCTCGCCGTCGACCCGCTCGCTCTTCAGCTGCACCTCGCCGGGACCGACCGGCTCCAGCAGCCTGCGGCTGGACGACTGCAACGGGCCGCGCCAGCCCTGCGAATGGATCCAGCCCGCGTCGCCCTCGATCCGCAACATCGGCTCACACGCATCCACGCACAGCTCCACGCCGTCCGCATACTCGTAGCGGAGATGGAAATCGGTCAGCGTGTCATACAGCTCATGCACCGGCTTCCAACCGTACCCCTCCACCTTGACCGGTCCGCTCTTCTCCCTGTTCAGCGCCCACTGCGCGAGGTCGAGCAGGTGCGCGCCCCAGTCGCACAGCATGCCGCCGCTGGTGTCCGAGATCCAGCGGAAGACGAAGTGCGTGCGCGCCGGCGTGTAGGGCTTGTAGGGCGCGGGGCCCAGCCACATGTCGTAGTTGAGCGTTGGGGGCGGCTCGCCGTACACGACCGGGCTGAACTTCTGCGTGCCCGGCCAATAGCCGCCGGGCAGCCCCACCTTCACTTGCCTGAGCTTGCCGAGCCGGCCGCTGCGCGCGATCTCGCACATCTGGCGGTACTCGGGAATGGTCCGGTTCTCGGACGCCGTCTGGAACACGCGGCCCGTTTGCCGGATGGTCTCCACGAGCTGCCGTCCGTCGGCCACGTTGGTGGTGAGCGGCTTCTCGCACATCACATCCTTGCCCGCGCGCGCCGCCAGGATGGAGACCATCACGTGCCAGTGGTCGGCCGTGGTGACCATCACCGCATCCACCTCTCGCTTGGCGAGGATCTCGCGGAAGTCGCCGTGCGCGGTGACGCCCGCGCCGTAGCTCTGGGCGACGGCCTGGCGGGCCTGCTCCATGCGCTCCGCGTCCACATCGCAGACCGACACCAGCTGGATGTCGGGAACGAGTTTCATGCAGGGCAGATTGCGCCCCATGAAATGGCTGCCCGTGCCGATGCAGCCGACCGTCACCCGCTCCGAGGGCGCCGTCCACCCCCGCCCCAACACGCGCGGCGGCACCACCAGCGGCGCGGCCGAAGCCGCCAGCATGGCTCTGAGAAACGTTCTGCGAGTCTGCGCCATCCTTGCCTCCCCGTCTTCCCCTGCAAGGTCCCGCTTCCGGGCGGGTCCGCTTGCAGGATGCGGCCCTCTGTCTTCCGTCCGCCGTACCACAATTGCCATCAACTGTACCGCATCCGGCCTTTCCTTTCTTGTAGAATCGGCTCAGATGCTTGTACAATAGCCGCATGAACACCAGCCGCTTCCAGTCGGATTTCCTGTCGCAAATCAGCGATGTGGCGCCGTTCCGCCAGCTGCTGGACCTCGTGCCGGACGTGGCCTTCTTCATCAAAGACCGGAGCGGGCGTTTCGTCATGCAGAACCGCCGCGCCTGCGAATATTGCCAGGTGGAGCACGAGCGCGAGACCCTCGGCAAGACCGATTACGACTTCTTCCCCAAAGACCGGGCCGCGCTCTACGTGCAGGGCGACCAGGAGGTCATGCAGAGCGGCAAACCGATCGTCAACGCCGTCGCGCCCGCGCCCGAGAGCTCCGACAAGATGATCGTCTACAGCAAGGTGCCCGTGTGCGGCAAGGGCGGACGCATCATCGGCGTGGCCGGCATCCACCGCATCGTGGACGGCCTGCGCGACACCCCCCACTGGTACGGCCGCTTCTCGAAGGTGATCGACCATATCCACAAACACTACGGCGAGGAGCTGGACCTGCCGGGCCTGGCCGCGCAGGCCGGCGTCTCCCAGAGCCAGCTCGAGCGCCGCTTTCAGCAGCTTCTCGGCACCTCGCCCGGCGAGTACATCCTGCGCGTGCGCATCAGCGCCAGCCGGTCGCTGCTTGAAAACAGCGACCGCACCATCGCCGACATCGCGCAGGCCGTGGGTTTCTATGACCACAGCCACTTCACGCGCACCTTCAAGCGCGTGATGTCCTGCTCGCCCAAACTGTACCGCGACCACCACCGCCAGCAGACGGCGCGGCGCGGATAGAAACCTGTCCCGCACGCCCACGGGTGGGCGTGCCACATCCAGAAGATGTGCCATGCGCATCCTTGCGCATGGGGTGCGCCGCGATCCCGGCCGAGCGCTCGTCTGCCGGGCAGCGCGCACCTATTTGACCGGCCTTCCCGCATACAGCTGACCGGCAAACGCACGGATCATCTCGGCTTGCACAAGGCATTCGCGCCAGGACGCGGGAATCGCCTCAACGCCATAGTACGCGCCGGCCAGCTGCCCGTAGATCGCGCCGGTGGTGTCGGCGTCATCTCCCAGGTTCACCGCCAGCAGGCACCCCTCTTTGAAGCTCGCCGCACGGCTGAACGCCCACAGCGCCGCCTCCAGCGCCTGCACGACATAGCCGCTGCCGGCAATGGCGGGCGGTTCCTTCCGCAGAAAGGAGCCGGACGCGATCTCGCCGACCTCGGCGCACAGCGGCTCGCGCTCCCATAGCCCGGGGGCCGGCGCGTAGCGCGGCGAGAGCAGCTCGTCCTTGGACACGCCGTTCACCGCGCCGACAATCAGTCCGCCGTAGTAGCGGCACGCGTCCACGCAGGTCAGAGCCCCGTGGGTCGTGCGCGAACTTTCCGCGCACATCCGCACGGCCGTTTCGGGATCGGCGGCGAAAAACAGCGGGGCCGGCGCGAGACGCATGAGGCTGCCGTTGCCGGCGGCGCGGGGGTCCGCAGACCCGGCGAACGGCTCGCCGGTGCGCAGACACCGCTGCAGCGCCTGGACGGTCGTGCCGCCGATGTCGAAGCAGGCGCCGGTGCTGCTGAGGTGCCCTTCGCGCCACCAGCGGACATAGCGTTCCATCTGGTCGCGCGCGTCGAAGGCCCGGCAGGCGATCAGGCTCTCGGCCAGGCACAGCGCCATCGAGGTGTCGTCGGTCCAGGCCCCGCGCTTCAGGCGGAAGGGACCGCCGCCGACGATATCGGTGAGCGGCGTAAAACTGCCGGGCGACGGGAACTCGACCGTCGTGCCGAGCGCGTCTCCCGCCGCCAACCCCAGCAGGCAGCCTTCATAACGCGCGTTCATGTCCATTGTCATAATGCCCCTCTCCTAATCCGTCCCGGCCGCTGCGGACCGTCGATCTTTGCGTTTCAGAATCGAACGCGCCGCCGGGCTATTTCGTCACCAGATAGGCGCGGGGCTTGATCGTCTTGCCCTTGTAATCGAAGGCAGCGGCGCGGTAGTTGGAGATGATTTCCGTGCCGTCGGAGAAAGCGGTCCGGAAGACCTCCGGCGCGACCGTCTCATGCTTCTCCATGAACTCCGTCTGAAGGTAAGCCAGCGCGTTGAACTCGTCGTACCCCTCTTTGATCTTGGCGACGCTGGCGGCGAGCTCCCGGCCATCTGCGCACGTGAGGTCTTCCTTCCCCATCCAGGCGTCGTTGTTGTCCCGGTAATTGGAGTAGAAATAGAAGAAGGGCCGCCCGCCGAATTCGACGAGCATCAGCCGCGTGGCCGCGTCCTTGATGGTGTAGTTGCAGGTCGGCGGAAACGGGTTGCTCAGAATGATGCCGTGGTATACCAGCTGCCAAAAGGGCACCATGCGGTCCACCATCGGGTGCGGTTTGGGCGGGACGATGGAGGCGTACAGGGCGTAGTCCAGTTTGCCGCAGCAGAAATCGTGTCCGCCCTCGGAGGCGCTTCCGCCGAAGACGTCCTGAGCCTCGCCCATGAGCTTGCCGACCCATCCCGCGCTCTGGTTCGGATTGAGCGGGTGGCGCGGATCGAAACAGGCGCGCGGCTGAACCACGGTCAGCACGTCAATGTAGTGGAGGCCCCGGAACCCCAACGCGGCGATGTCCCGCAGCTCTTTCTGCGCAAAGCGCTCGTAGGCGCGCCGCGGACAGACGTCGTACATCCGTCCGCCGCTCAGCGCGGCATTCTTCTGGAGCGTGCCATCCGGCTTCTTGATGATGTACTCCTCGTCCCAGACATCGGCGACCCGATAAGCGTCCGAGCTGTTGGAGTGGCAGACGATCTGGAAGCCCATCAGCTGCGCCTTCTGGATCAGCTGCCGCAGCTTGGCCTCGCCGCCCAACTGCTCCTCCACCGGGAAGTTCTGGGGAAAGCGCCCGTCGTGCCCCTTCCGGTTCCACCCCACCAGGCAGACTTCCGCCCGCCCGATTCCCTGCCGCTTGAATTCGTCCAAGATCTCGCCCACCCGGTCGAAGGTGACCGCCACCTTCATCGGCGGCTCGGTCCCAGGCGTCTGCTCCTCCACGGGCGTCGGCATCGGCTTCCAGCCCAGACGGATGCGGACCGCGAGGCTCTGCGCGGCGTAGGCGAGTTCGGGGCGGCCCTTGACCCGTTCCTTCAGCGGCACGCAGGCCTTGCGGTCCAACTGGTACTTGCGGTAGACCCGCGCCATGCCGGAGTAGTCGGCCTGATCGCCGGTCAAAAGGTGGTACTCGACCGCGATATCGTCGTAAGCCGCCTGCCCCGTCGGTTCGAACCGGGGAAAAATCGCATAGGCACCCGCCTTGGCCTGCGTCACAAGCGTGTACGCGTAGGGCATTCCCGTGACGATCGCCACGAACGTGGCTCGGGGATTCTTCATGCCGAACACGGGCATCGGCATGTAGTTCTTCACGGACCGCTCGCCGTTTTGCTCGTGGAAGGTGCCGATCTCGCCGTTGGGCATCACGAAATACCCGTCCTCGCCGGTCGTGGCGGTCGCGAACTCCGGACGCACCGCGAGATGCTTGAGGCCGGGCGGGATTTCAGCCGCCCGCAAGCGGAAGCGCTGGACGGCGCCCTCCTGAACGAGCGCCTGGGTCTTCCGCTCCACATGCCCGTCGGCATAGGTGAACGTCAGTTCCACATCGGCGGCCCGCGTCTGGAGAAACGGAACCAAACAAATTCCGGCCAAGCGAAGTAAATATCTCATGATCGGTCATGCTACAGCATGTCCCGACCCGTGGTCAACAAGGTTGCTTGCGCCCACGGGCGTCTTTAGGCCGGAAGGCCGTACGGCCCTCGTACACTGTACCGCCTAATTTTTCAGACATGATCACATGATTCACAAGCTTATTGGCCATTGAGTTCAATCCTGTAAATCATGGATCTCCGTACTTGAATCAACGAAGTGAATCCCGTCAAAAAAACCGAAGCTTTTGGCTCTACAGGCTACTAGAGCATTTTCACTTTTAGTGTAGCCACTTTGTGCAGGCGGTTTAAACCTGTCATCCGCTTGATTTATCGTACCACCAAGACGCGAAGAACACCAAGTTCACCAAGCTTTAACTTCGTGTTCTTGGTGTACTTTGCGTCTTGGTGGTTAGCTTTGTTTGGCCACAAAAACGGCTACACACTTAAATAACACGCTCTAGAGGTGGCCGGGCTCGACGTCGCAGAAGCACTCGGCGTCGTCATAAGCCCGGACCGTCGTACCCGTGAGCCGGATCAGCGCCCCTGCCGCGAGACCGCAGACGATGGCCAGCGCCAGGGTGACCGCGATGCCGACCAGCTGGGCGGTCGCCACACCCGGCACCGCCACGACGGCGATCAGGCCGCCCAACAGGCCCGGCATGCCGTGCAGGTTGTGCACGCCGCAGGTGTCGACGATCTTGAAGCGCGCCAGCAGGGCCGGCTGGATAAAGACATAACCGACCACGCAGAGCGCCCCGGCCAGCGCGCCGATGCCGAAGGCGACCGCCGGCGACACGATGTTGCAGGTCGCGCCGATGGACACGCCGCCCGCCAGAGCGGCGTTCGCCATATCCGCGACCGACGTCTTGCCCTTGCGGAGAAGCGTGCTCAACACGAACGTGCTCAGCGTGGCGCCCGAAAGCGCGAGCACGGTGTTCACGGCGGTGTGCTGCAGCTGGCCAGCCGGAACGACGGCGCTGCAGAAGCTCGGCCAGAACAGCCACAGCACCATCGAGCCGAGCATCGCGAAGCGGTCGGCCGTGGCATCCGCCTGGATCGGCTGCTGCCGCTGCTTCGCCGTGGTGATCGCCACCGTCACGCCCAAACCGAAATAGGCGCCGAAGGCGTGGATGATGATCGAACCCGCGGCATCCGTGAAGCCCTTGGTCACGCCCAAGCCGCCATCCAGCACCAGCCACTCGTTCAGCATGTAGGCGGGCACCAGCAGCAGCGCCAGCAGCGCGTACTGGAAAACCCGCAGGCGCCCGAGCACCGCGCCCATGGCGATCAGCGCCGAGGCCACCGCGAACTCCGCGTAGAGCAGCGCCTTGATGGTGCTGGGCTCGATGGGCTCGGCGCACAGGATGCCGGAGGCCCGCAGAAGGATGTACACCGGCAGCCCCATGGCCACCACCAGATAGGTGCCGGTTGTGGCGCTGTAGCCGTAGCGGCGCACAAACACCATCAGAAAACCGAAGCCCACCAGCAACATCGCCAGGATGTGAATCGCGAAGTTATATTGCGCCACCTGCTGAAGGTCGCCCCCTGCGGACGCCAACACGCCCTCGGCCGCAAAGGCGCCGGGGCAGCAGAGAAACAGACCAGCGAGAACCACCATCCAACCAACGAGCTTTTTTTTCACGACACGTCCCATCTTTTGTTGAGGTCTTGCACAAAAAGGTGACAAAAAAGTCACATTTGCAAAAGATATCGAAAAAAATGGCAACTCACAAGAGCGTTGAATGAAATGGTGGAAAATAAATGGGTTCTCCCCCTCCACTCGGGAAGGGAGAACCCATCTCAGGCTCAGACGCAGAACCGGACTGACAAAAATGTCGTCTATCCTGCCCGCATCATTTCAGGTCTTTGATGCGGAGGTCTTTGTACTCGGCCCACATCGGCTTGCCGGCGTGCAGCTGCAGGGACAGGATGCCCTCGAGCAGCGCCAGCTTCGGGTCGGCGTCCGTGAAGTCCAGGATCAGCCGGCCGTTCAGGTAGTGCTGAATGTGGTTGCCCTTGGCGATGATCACCACGTCGTTCCACTGGTCGAGCTTGAACAGCGCCTTGTAACCCGGCGCGTCGATCAGCGTGCCCTGCACCTGCTTCTTGCCGTCCGCGCCCCACACCGCCTTCTCGCCCGCCAGGCAGACGCGGCCGCGCTTGCCGCCCTCGTCGTAGATGAAGCCGGCCACGTTGGGCAGCGTTGCCTCGTTGCGGATCTCGTGCTGGTAGCCGCGGACCACCCACGGGTTGGCGAGCTTGCCCTCGGTGATGTGCTTCGAGCGGTACTGGATGCCCGAGTTGTTCGTGACGCTGCAGCGGAACGACAGCCGCAGTTCAAAGTCCCTGGCCGCGCCGTCCTTGCAAATCAGGAACGTGTTGCCTTTGGCCGGCGTCGCGGGCGTGGTCTCGCCGTGAATCGCGCCGCCCTTCACCGACCAGAGACGCGGGTCGCCATCCCAGCCGGTCAGGTCTTTGCCGTTGAACAGGCTTTTCATGCCGGCCGGCTCGGCCGGGGCGGTCTGCGGCTCCTCGGCCGCGAGCGTGTGAAGGGCAAGCGAGGCGGCAGCGGCCAACGTCAGCATACGGATCATGGTGAACTCCACGGTTGAAATATCCAAGGCGCGTTTCCAAACGGCAGGGGCACCCGCCCCACGCGCGTTTTTGGAAACCGTCAGTGTGGCTCACTGTACCGAAGGCCTGTCCGAAAGGCAAGCCGCGCCGGCCTCACAGGGTGCGATTCATTTTCGTTGAAACTGAGTCGCACCAAGGAGAATTTAGGAGTTAGGAGTTGGCAGCGCAAAAATGCCGTGAAAAAGAGGCGTTAGACTAGTGAGGACCCCTTCCGCGAAGAACCGATTTTTGGAGCCATCCGTGTGACTTCATTTTGAAGACACAAACGCGGCCTCTCGCGCATCGCGCTAACATGGCGTTGCAACTCCTAACTCCTAAATTCCAACGCCTCCTTCGGGTGTGAATTCAACAAAGTTGAATCACACCCGTCCTCACACCAGGTCGCAGGCCTCGGGCGGCATCCAGTGCGCGTCCCGGCCTTCCCACTTCACGTTGCAGCCGATCGGGTTCGTCAGCGGCACGCGGACCGGCCGGCCCGCCAGGACGTCCTCCAGCGCGTTCTCGAGATCGTTGACGTTCATCGCGCTCGTGTCGCGCGGGCTATCCACGCCGCGTCCCGTGTAGGCCAGCTTCCTTTGCCGGTCGAACACGTAGAAGTGCGGCGTGCGCAGCGCGCCATACGCCAGCGCGGCCGTCTGACTCTTGTCCCGCGCATAGACCCACGGGAAGCCCTGCTCCTTCATGCGGGTCACCATGTGCCTGAAATCGTCCTCCGCATACGTATGCTCGCTGTTGGCGTTGATGCCGATGAAGGCCACGCCGCGCTTCTTGAAGCGGTCCGCCGTCGCGCGCGTGACCTCGTCAGAGCCCAGCACATAAGGGCAGTGGTTGCACGTGAAGAACACGACCAGCACGTCGGCCGTCGCAAAATCAGCCAGCGAATAGGTCTTGCCGTCTGTGGCCGGAAGGCTGAAGTCCGGCGCCTGGTCCCCGATCCTTAATGTCTTAAACATCACTCACCTCACTTTGCTGCTGCTACGCCATTTGAGTCGCCGCGTCACGCACGCCCACGGATGGGCGTGCCGCATTCAGGAACGTGCCATGCGCATCCCCGCGCATCGTCAGGGCCTGGCACGGGTACTCATTTCGGGCCCTGCGCCGCCTTGACCGCCGCCACCAGATCGGAGGCCTGCGTCACGCCCACGAACTGCTTGACCGGCTTGCCGTCCTTGAAAACGATCAGCGTCGGGATGCTGCTGATGCCGAACTTCTTCGCGGTCTGCGGCGCCTGGTCCACATTGACCTTGGCGACCTTGGCCGTGTCGCCCAGCTGCCCCGCCGCCTTCTCCACGATCGGCCCCTGGATCCGGCAGGGCCCGCACCACACCGCCCAAAAGTCGACCAGCACCACGCCCTGGGCAACGGTCTGATCGAATGACGTGTCGGTCAGATCCTGCACGCCCGACGCGGCCTTTCCGGCGGCACCTTCGCCCGCCTTCTCCGCGGCAGGCATGATCTTCCCGCAGCCCGTGAAGAACAACACGCCGCCGACCATCATGAGACCCACGATCATCTGTTTCATGCGCATTCCTCCAGTTGTGACTTATTTTGTGAAACTCCTGCAGCAACCCGTGCCGCAGGGGGCGTGCTCGGAGAGCCCGTGCCATCCGGGTGGCCCGCGACCGAACGCGGCAGGTTTTGCACTAGCTTCACATGCAAAAAAATACCACAAATCCGTTACTTTTCCCAGCGCGCATAATGTCGAGAACCCGCTCGCCCCACGGCTTATTCCTTGGACCTCAGGAGCGGCCCGCCCGGCAGTCGGGCCCTACCTTAACAGGTGACCATAGCATCGTCGCGCCTCTCGAAGGTAGGGACGGACCGCTGGGCCGTCCGTTTGTGTATGGCACATGTCCAAAGGAATAAGCCGCGCCACTCCCCGCGGACGTCATAACTTCACATGCCGGAGGCGGAGCGCGTTGCTGATCACCGAGACCGAGCTGAAGCTCATGGCCGCCGCCGCAAACATCGGCGAGAGCAGGATGCCGAAGAAGGGATACAGCACGCCCGCCGCCACCGGCACGCCGGCGGCGTTGTAGAAAAAGGCGAACACGAGGTTCTGGCGGATGTTGGCCAGCGTGGCGCGGCTCAAGCGCCGCGCCCGCAGGATTCCGTCCAGGTCGCCCTTCACCAGCGTCACGTCCGCGCTCTCCATGGCCACGTCCGTGCCCGTGCCCATGGCGATGCCGACATGCGCCTGCGCCAGCGCGGGCGCGTCGTTGATGCCGTCGCCCGCCATGGCGACGATGCGCCCCGCCGCCTGCAGCCGCTTGATCTCCTCGAGTTTCTCGCCGGGCAGCACCTCGGCGCGCACCTCATCAATCCCCAAGCGACGGGCGACGGCCTCCGCCGTGACGCGGCTGTCGCCGGTGAGCATGATCACGCGCACGCCCTCCTTCCGCAGCGCCGCGACCGCGGCCGCGGCGGAGGCCTTGACCGGATCGGCCACGCCGATCACGCCCGCGGCCTGTCCGTCCACCGCGACCAAGACCACGGTCTGTCCCTCCGCGCGCAGGCGGTCCGCCTGTTGCGCCCACGCGTCCGGCGCGACGCCGAGCCGCTCCAGCAGGCCGGCATTGCCCAGCGCCACGTCGCGTCCGTCAATGCGGCCCGCGACACCCTGTCCCGTGAAGGTGCGGAAGTCATCGACCTTTGACAGGCCGATCCCCCGCTCCGCCGCGCCCCGCACGACCGCCTCGGCCAGGGGATGTTCGCTGGCCCGCTCCAGGCTGGCCGCCAGCCGCACCAGCTCGCGTTCATCGAATGCGGGAGCCGCCTGGACGGCGACCAGGCGCGGACGGCCTTCGGTGAGCGTGCCGGTCTTATCGATGACCAGCGTGTCCACCCGCTCCAAGACCTCCAGCGCCCCGGCGTTCTTGATCAGCACGCCCGCCAGCGCGCCGCGCCCGACCCCCACCATCACCGATACGGGCGTGGCGAGCCCCAGCGCGCAGGGGCAGGCGATGATCAGCACCGCCACGGCGTTCACCGTCGCGTGCGCGAGCCGCGGCTCGGGACCCCACGCCCACCAGACGCAGAAGGTCACCGCCGACACCGCGACCACGGCGGGCACGAAATACCCCGCGACGCGGTCGGCCAGCCGCTGGATCGGCGCGCGCGAGCGCTGCGCCTCGGCCACGCGGCGCACGATCTGCGCCAGCAGGGTGTCCGCGCCCACCTTGCGGGCCTTCATCAGCAGTCCGCCCGCGCCGTTGACGGTCGCGCCGATGAGCGGATCCCCCGCGCCCTTCTCCACCGGCATGGACTCGCCGGTCACCAGGGACTCGTCCACACTGCCCCGTCCTTCCAGCACCTCGCCGTCCACAGGGATCTTCTCCCCCGGACGGATCCGCAGGACGTCGCCGGGCAGCACCTCGGCCAGCGGCAGGTCCTCCTCGAGTCCGTCGATGCGCACGACGCGTGCGGTTTTGGGCGCCAGCCCCAGCAGCAGCCTGATCGCCTCGTTGGTGCGCGCGCGCGCCCTCAGCTCCAGCACCTGCCCCAGCAGCACCAGCGTGGTGATGACCGCCGCCGCCTCGAAGTACACCGGCACGCCGCCGTGATGCGCCACGCCCGGAAAGAGCTGCGGCGCCAGCAGCGCGGTGACGCTGTACCCCCACGCCACCCCCACGCCCAGCCCGACCAAGGTGAACATGTTGAAGTTCCGGCTGGCCAGCGACTGCCAGCCGCGCACGAGGAACGGCCAGCCGCCCCACACCACGACCGGCGTGGCCAGCGCGAACTCGGCCCACTGTTCGAGCCGCGGCGGAAACCATGCGGGCAGGAAGCCCAGATGCGTCGTCATGGCCAGCACGAAAACCGGAGACGTCAGCACGAGGCAAGCCCAAAACCGGCGGCTCATCAGAACAAGCTCGGGATTCGCCTTCTCCGCTTCGGCGGGAACGCCTTCGGGTTCCAGCGCCATGCCGCATTTCGGGCAATCGCCCGGCCCCTCCCGCCGCACCTCCGGATGCATGGGGCAGGTGAAGGCCGAGGGGGCTGCCCCCGCGGGCACCGAGACCCGCGGCCTTCCGCCGAGATAGTAGTCCGGATGCCGGCTGAACTGATGCAGGCAGTGTTCGCTGCAAAAGCCGTACCCGGTCTCGCGGTAACGACACTGAAAGAGCGGGGCCTCCGGCACCGACATGCCGCAGACGGGGTCGCGCGAACCGTGCCCTTCTGATTCCCGTTCCTCCATGCTCCCCGTCCTTTCTGTCACGGATAGCGTAACAAGAAACCGGCAACCCGGTCAACCCGGGCCCCTCGGCCATGTTTTGTCTGTTGCCAGCCGATCGGCCTTCAACGGCAGGCTTGTCTGCTATAATTGTATTGTTTCGCGAAATAATCATTTGAAATTGACGGCGTCCGCGTGTCATCATGCATGCTTCAAGCGTTGGATTGCCGCGTAACGAAAGCAAAAGACAACATGAACACTCGCCGACTCCTGACCCTGCTGGCGCTTCTGCCGGCGCTTCTCACCGCTGCCGAGGTCAAGCTCACGCAGGCCGGCCTCGCGTTCACCGCCGGACCCGAGCTGGGCACACTCACTCTGGACTACCCGAAGCTCACCGGCGCCGGCGGCGGCGAGCGCCGCGCCCCGACCCAGGTGGCCGTCAGCGGCCATGTCGCCACGCTCGGCTATCCCGGCGGGGCCCAGCTCGCTCTCACGCTGTCGCCTGACGGCGCCGCCCAGATCCACGCGACGGGCCTCACCGCGAACGACAAGGGCCTCTCCCTGAGCATGACGCTGCCCGTCGCCCTCGCCGGGAAAGCTTACTGGTCCATCAAGGACTCCGCGGCCGCACCCCTGCCCGCCACGGCCGGCGCGGACGCCTTCATCTGGCGCGGCGACGCCACGCGTTTCACGCTGACCGACAGCGCCGGCAAAGGCTTCTCCGTCGTGATCGAACACGGCTACCAGCAGCTTCAGGACAACCGCGTCTGGCACACCGAAGCCTTCCAGTGGGTCTCGTTCGCCGCCCTGCCGCGCACCGGCGGAAGCGAAGCCTTCTACACCGTCCACATCCTCGATGCCGGCGCGGCGGTTCCCGCAGCCAAGTCCGCCGCCGCCAAGCCTGCCCCCGCAGCGGCAAAGCCCGTCGCGGCCGACCGCCTCGCCCTGAGCCTGTCGGACGACGGCGTCGCACTCGCCTGCGGCAGCATGGGCACCTTCACGCTCGCCTACCCCCAGCTCGACTTGGGCGACGGCAAGAAGCACGAGCCGGTCGAGAAACGCGTGCAGGGCTCTTCCGCCACGCTCACCTACGAGGGCGGCGGCAAGATCGAAGTGGCGGCCGCCTCCGGCAAGATCTCGCTCACCTTCGGCGCCATGCCCGCCGCAGCCAAAGCCCTCTCGGCGGAGATGCTGATCGCACCCAACTACAGCGAGGGCGGACGCTGGAGCATCGGCGAGGCCAAGGGCGAATTCCCCAAGGACAAGCCCGCCAAGCCCCACCTGTTCCAAGGCCACGCGCGCAGCTTCGACCTCGCGAACATCAACAACAAGCGCCTCAGCTTCGCCCTGCCGGAGTTCACCTACGTGCAGCTTCAGGACAACCGCGAATGGGGCTGGAACACCTTCTGGGTCCAGTTCAAGATCCCCTATCTCCCCGACCGCCAGACCGTCGAGATCGCCGTCGCCATGGACACCAGCGCCTCCCAGCGCGTCATCCTGGTGGACCGCTTCGGCCAGACCACCCAGCGCGACTTCCCCGGCAAGCTCACGGACGAGTCCGAACTGAAAGCCGACGCCGATGCCGACGCGGCCTACTACGCCAGCCTCAACCCGCCGGCCCGCAACCGCTTCGGCGGCCTGCCCGGCAGCGGGGCCAAGCTGGGGCTCAAGAAGACCGGCTTCTTCCACGTCGAGTCCAAGAAGCTCGGCGGCCGCGACGTGTGGGTCATGGCCGATCCCGACGGCGACGCCTTCTTCCATCTGGGCGTCTGCACCTTCGGCCCGGGCGAGGACTACACCTCGATCGAAGGCCGCAACGACGTCTTCGAGTGGCTGCCGCCGCACGACGGCGCCTTCGCCGCCTCTTGGAATCCGGAGAAGTGGTGGAACCCGCGCGCGGTCTCGTTCTACAAGGCCAACGTGGTCCGCAAATACGGCGCCTACGACGACGAGGCGCACACCGCCCGCCTGGTCGACCGCGTGCGCCAGGTCGGCTTCAACTCCGTCGGCGCGTTCTCGGGCGGCTCGCCGGCCTTCGGGCAGAAAGGCTTCCCGCGCGTTTCCTCCCTGCCGCTGAGCGCGTGGACGCTCGGCCCGGCCGTGCCGGGCGTGCGCGGCGTCTTCGATCCGTTCGACGCGAAGAACCTCGCCAAGATGGAGACCCTGTTCGCGAAGTCGGTCGCCGGGCAAGCCAATGACCCGCTGATCATCGGCTACTTCCTCGACAACGAGCAGGGCTTCGAGGATCTGCCGCGCGCCATCCCGGCCCTGCCCGGCAAGCACGCCTGCAAGCGCGAGCTGGTCGCCCAGCTGCAGGCGAAGTACAAGCAGATCGCCGCCTTCAACGCCGCGTGGGGCCTCGACGCCGCCTCCTTCGAGGCGCTCGCCGACCGCGGGCTGCCGCTGACCACCCAAGCCGCCTTCGCCGACATGCAGGCCTACACCGAGCGCTTCCTCGAAGCCTACTACGGCTCCGTCGCCGCGGCCTTCCGCAAGGTCGACAAGAACCACATGCTGATCGGCAACCGCTGGCAGCCCGGCACCGCCAACAGCGAGGTGCTCTGCCGCGTGGCCGGCAAGTACATGGACGTCATCAGCATCAACTACTACACCTGCGCCATCGACGCGGCCTTCATCCGCCGCCTCTACGAGTGGACCGGACGCAAGCCGCAGATGTGGAGCGAGTTCTACTTCACCGCCACGAAGGAGAGCAACGCCGCGCCCAGCAACATGGACATGGCCACGCAGCGCGAGCGCGGCCTCGCCTACCGCCACTACGTCGAAGGCGCGGCCGCGCTCGGCTTCGTGGTCGGCGTCGAGTGGTTCACCCTGCTCGACCAGGCGGTCACCGGCCGCTTCTTCGAGGGGCTTAACGGCGAGCGCGCCAACACCGGCCTCTTCAACGTCGCCGACCGACCCTACCGCGACCTCTTCACCGAGATGTCCAAGACCCATGCGGCGATCTACGACGTCTGGCTCAACGGCCAGGCGCCCTACCTGCTCGACAACCCGCGCTTCAGCGGCAAGGCCGGCAGCGGCACGCGCACCGTCTCCGCCGGACGCCCCACCGCGCCCATGGCGATCGACGGCCAGCTCGCGGGCTGGCCGGGCCGCCCGCCCGAGCGCATCGGCGCGGACCGCCTCGCCGCGGGCCGCGAAACCGGCGGCGTGGAGGCGGCTTTCAAGGTCTGCTGGGATGACAAGGCCCTCTACCTGCTGGCGAACGTCACCGACCCCACGCCCATGCAGAACGGGCACACGGGCGACAACCTCTGGAACGCCGACGTGCTGGAACTCTTCATCGGCAGCGAGCGGCTCGACCAGGGCGGCACACTGCTCTTCACCGACCGGCAGATCCTGCTCGGCGCGGGCAAGAACAACCAGACGCATGTGGTGAACGCGGCCAAGCAGCCCGCCATCGAAACTTCGGCGACGCCCTCCGTGGACGGCAAGGGCTACACGCTGGAGGCGGCCATCCCGTGGAGCGCGCTCGACGTCACGCCCAAAGAGGGCCAGACCTTCCTCTTCGACCTCGCGGTCGGCAACAGCACGGACGGCAAGCAGCGCTCCAGCCAGCTCGTCTGGAACGGCGGCGCGCGCGACTCCTCCGACCGCAGCGCCTGGGGCCGACTGACGCTCGTCCCGTAAACCCGGCCCGCCCATCCAAGAGGCGGGATTCGCAAGATCATCCGGCACGTCATCCTAACGCGGCGAGAACGCACATGAATGGGTCAGCAGGCGTCAACTCTTCCCGAGCCACGGCCGGCCTCGACTTGTCCCCTGTCCGCTCCCTGGTCGCGTCTATCGCCAGACGGGCCGCGGGCCAGGACTGGCGCCCGGCTTTGCTCTTGGCGCTGGCCGCCGCCGCGGTCCAGGCGGCCTTCCTGATCGAGACGGCGCACGTGCCGGCTTTCCGCTATCCCTTGATCGACGCCGCGACCTACCACAATCAGGCGCAGGCCCTGCTGGCGGGCAAGGGCGTGCCGGGCGCGTTTTGGCAGGCGCCCGGCTATCCTTATCTCCTCGCCCTGCTGGAGCGGCTGTGCGGGCCATCGCCTGCGGCGACTCGCTCGTTCCAGGCCCTGCTGCTGGCCCCGCTCCTCAGCGTGCTGGCGTGGCGCGTGGGCCGCCGCGTGCTCCCGCCGGCCTGGGCGTTTGCCGCCGGCCTCGCCGTGAGCCTCATCGGCCCCTTGCTTTTCTACGCGTCCCAGCTGCTGCCGGCCGCACCCGCGGCCGTCGCCATCACGGCCGCGTTTCTGTTGACCCTGCGCGCCGTTGAACGGCCGTCAGGCTGGCGCTGGCTGATCGCCGGCGCGGCCACAGGATTTGCTACGGTCATCGTGGCGACGTCGGCCGCGCTCTTGCCCGTGTGGGCTTGGGCCGCCTGGCGCACCCCGGCCGCGTGCCGTGTCCGCGTCCGGCATCTGGCCGCGCTGGCCATCGGCGCGGCCTTGCTGGTGCTGCCCGTCTCGCTCCACAACTACGCACATACCGGGCGCATGGTGTGGATGTCCAACAACGACGGCATCAACCTCTACATCGGCAACAGCCGGGATTGGCGCGTCCTGCTGACCCGCCTGCCGGGCCTCGACTGGGATAATCTCGTGAGCATGCCCTTCCGGCAAGGCGGCGCCAGGGACAGCGTGGAGGCCTCGCGCTGGTTCCGGCGGCAGGCCCTGCTCGAGATGCGCCAAGACCCCGCGGGCGCCGTCAGGCGGCTGGCGCTCAAAGCGGCCGCCTTCTGGCACGGGCGCGAGATCCCGCGCAACATCGACCTGTACGGCTGGCGCGGCGGATCGGTCTTGCTGCGAACCACGGTCTGGCATCGGCTGATCTATTTCCCGAGCGGCCTGCTGATCCCCTTGGCCGTGGCCGGCGTGCTGGCCCTGCGACTCCGCCGCGAGGGCGTGTTTCTGGTCGCGGCTGTCGTGTCGTTCGGGCTGCTCGTCGCGCTGTTCTTCCCCTGCTCCCGCTACCGCGTGCCCGTGCTGCCCCTGCTGGCGGTGCTGGCCACAGCCGGCCTGCACGCGCTGGTCTCCGCGGCCCGCCTGCGACAATGGGGCCTCGCCTTGGGGCTTGCCGCGGCCGCGGCCGTTGTCGGCGTGTGCGCGAACGGGCCGCTCGACTGGCCGACCGACGCCCTGCGCTACGACGTCCGCCTCCTGAAATCCGTCGGCACCTCGGCCGACGTGTACGGCGGCGACCTGCCCGCCGCCAAAAAATTCTACCTGGAGGCCCTGCGGCTGGACCCGGATTTCTCCGACGCCCACTTTGCGCTCGGAACCGTCTACGACCGTCTCGGCGACGCCCTGCGTGCGGAGGCCTGCTACCAAGCCGCGCTCGTTCCCCGCCCCGACCACGACAAGGCGCACATCAACCTGGCGCTGGACCTGTTCCGCCGGGGCCGGCTGGACGAGGCGGTCGAGCACCTCGCGGCGGCCGAGAAGGTCAACCCGCTCAACGCCAACGCCTGGTACAACCACGCCGCCGTGCTGCTGCAGGCCGGCCGCCGCCGCGAGGCCCTGGAGCCGCTGCGCCGGGCCTCGGAACTCGACCCCCAGTACGGCGCGCCGTATCGTTTGCTTGTAGGCGAGATTCAAAAGTGACCGCGCGCGGAGCAAACCGCAGCCGCCACAAGGAAACCGGAGAACACACAGAGGCTTCACACCCATGATCACGGTGCCGGGGCAGGCCTCGGCACTCGAAAGCGCGGTCAGGCCCGCGCACTCAATATCCGCCGCGCCTGCTTTTTTGACTGCGCCCGACTCCGGGCGCTTTCCATGGGCGCGGCCCGACGCGCCCGCGTTGGAGTACTCAGTCGGCGTCCTCGATCAAATCGCTTTTCATTGCCGTTACGGTCTTGAAAAATGAGCGTGAGGCGTTCTTCGCAAACCACGCTGCGGAACACCACGGATACGATTCCGCATTCGAAACCACGCCGTGGCGCAGCGGGTTGAAATGCGTGTAGTGCAGACGGGCCAAAAGTGATTGCTCGTACGTCAGAGGCGTGGACATGAACCGGAACCACACCTTCCGACCCCGGGAGACGTCCCAAGCGTTGATCTGACGGGCAGTACAGCTATGCAGCTTCGCCAGCATCGGTTTCAGCGTCGCGGGGTCATCGGGCGACTTCGCGACAAAGTGATAATGGTTGACGAGAATCGCCCACGCCCGCAGTTTCCACCGGAACTCATCCGCAACAGCAAAAAGCGTGTCTCGAACGAGTGACAAGCGTTCCGGCGTGTGCAGCAACGGTTGCTTGTCGAGAGTACGTCCGGTCACGAAATAAAAGCCGGGCGTAAACAACCAATTGTCAGGAGCGTGCGGCCAGATCACGGGACGCCTCCTGCCGGGTCAGGCCCCGGCCATGGAGGCCCGCGCACCCACTCTTTTGACTGCGCCCGGCTCCGGGCGCTTTCCACGGGCGCGGCCTGACGCGCCCCGCATTGACAATTCCGGCTATTTCTTCGGCTGGGGGCCCATCGCGAAGACCAGCGTGCCGCCCCGCATGATGTCCGCGTGGGCGATCTTGATGCCGGCGTAGGGCTTGCCGTTGAGCGTGATGG
Source organism: Verrucomicrobiota bacterium (assembly GCA_023269675.1). GTDB lineage: Bacteria > Verrucomicrobiota > Kiritimatiellia > RFP12 > UBA1067 > JAHFSX01. The sequence continues at coordinate 92,061 of JAHFSX010000005.1, read as the reverse complement.
CCTGCACGTACTTGTTCTCTTTCGAGAGCCCCTGCGCCTCGACCGTGAAGGTCTTGCCCTTGGGAAGTTTCAGCGTGACCTTCTCGATCTGCGGCGCGCCGAACACGTAGCCGTCGTTGCAGGGGTTGAAGGGATAGAAGCCCATGGCCGAGAAGATGTACCAGGCCGACATCTGGCCGCAGTCGTCGTTGCCGCACAGGCCGTCGGGCTTGTTCTTGTACTCCAGATCGAAGATCTCGCGGATGATCTCCTGCGTCTTCCAGGGCTGGCCCACGAAGTCGAAGAAGTAGGCCGTGTGGTGGCTGGGCTCGTTGCCGTGCGCGTACTGGCCGATCAGGCCCGAGACGTCGAGCACGAAGCCGCTGCCCTCGACCTTGGACTCCAGCTTGAAGAGCGTGGCCAGCTTATCCGCGGTCGCCTCTTTGCCGCCCATCAGCTTGACCAGCCCTTCGGGGTCGTGCTGCACGTGCCAGGTGTACTGCCACGCGTTGCCCTCGGTGTAGTCGCTGGGCGTGTCCGCGCCATGGCCGAGCCGCATGGGGTCGAACGGCGTGCGCCAGTTGCCCTTGGAGTCGCGGCCGCGCATGAACTTGGTCTCGGGGTCGAACACGTTCTTGTAGTAATCCGCGCGCGTGGCGAAGTAGGCGGCGTCCTCGGTCTTGCCCAGCGCCTTGGCGAACTGCGACGCGCAGTAGTCGTCATACACGTACTCCAGCGCGCGCGAGACGCTCTCGCCCTTGATGATGTCGAACGGCAGGTAGCCGTACTTGGTGTAGAGGTCCCAGTCTGAGTTCTGATGCTTGACCGTCAGCGAGGTCTTGATAGCCCGGAAGGCGGCCTCGGCGTCGAAGCCGCGGAAGCCCTTGAGGTAGGCGTCCACCATCACCGGCACCGAGTGGTTGGCGATCATGCAGTGGTTCTCTTTGCCCCAGAGCGTCCAGATCGGCACGTAGCCCTGCGCCTTCTGGTGCGCGATCATCGTGTTGATGAAGCCGTCCACGCGCTCGGGCGCAAGGATCGTGTAGAGCGGGTGCGCCGCGCGGTAGGTGTCCCACAGCGAGAGCGTGGAGTAGTAAGTCTTGTCAGGCGCCGTGAGCACCTTGTCGTCCGCGCCGCGGTACTGGCCGTCCACGTCCGCGATGTTGTTCGGCTGGATGAAGAGGTGGTACATCGAGGTGTAGAAGTTCTCCTTCTGGTCCAGCGTGCCCTGCACCACGGCGCGCGAGAGCAGCCCGTTCCACGCGTCCTTGGCCTGCGCGCGCACCGCCGCGAAATCCCAGCCCGGGACTTCGGCCGCGAGGTTCCTCTTCGCGCCGTCGACGCTGACGGTCGAGAGCGCGACCTTCACCTGCAGGGACTCGCCCGGCTTGAGGTCGAAGTCCAGCACGTAGCGCGGGGCCTTCTCGCCGTCCTGCGCCGCCAGCGTCTTGATCGCCGTGTAGGGCTTGTCGAACTTGACCACGTAGTAGTAGTGGCGGGTGACCCAGGCCTTGGCCTGGTTATGGCCCGAGATCGTGAACTTGTCCTCGGTGGTCACGTCGCTGGCCAGGATGTGGCGCTTCAGCGAGTCCTTGCCGCCCACGATGCCGTACTGCAGGTCGAGCAGCAGGCGCGCCGGCGCGGGGTTCTTATACGTGTAGCGGTGGAAGGCCACGTGCGGCGCGGCGGTCAGCTCCACGTCCACGCCGAAGTCGGCGAGGGTCACCGCATAGTAGCCGGGCTTGGCCTGCTGCGTCTCCTTCGCGTAGGCGCTGTGGTAATGCTCGCGCTCGGCCGGCCCGGTGAAGGGCTGCAGCTGCACGTCCCCGAGGTCCGGGCAGCCCGTGCCGTTCAGATGGGTCTGCGAGAAGCCCCAGATGTTCGTGTCGAGGAACATGTAGCCCGAGCAGTACTGCCAGGTGCAGTTGCCGGTGTCGGGGCTGGCCTGGATCAGGCCGAAGGGATACGTGGCCCCTGGAAAGGTGTGGCCGTTGTCGGCGCACCCGACAAAGGGGTTCACATACTGCGTGAGGTCCGCATCCTTAGCCTTGAACGGACAGGTGCACGCGGTAACCAGCGCCAACGACGCGAACAGCCAGACTGCTTTCTTCATGGATTGGGTTCCTTTTATGAGCGACACAGATTCGTGTATTAAAACAAGCCCGCCGCGATTGTTCAAGCGCCCTTTTCATAACCCGCCGGTAAAATTTCCGTAACGGGCCTTTTTTCCACCCCCCGTTTGTGGTTTAATGATGATTCTACAATTTTTGCGAAAGGGCGCCTCCATGTTGAAATTGATCCCGACGGTTTCGTGCCTGGCACTGGCCGGCTGCTTGTCCTCCGCCGCCCTCGCGGTCAACATCGACGCCTCCGTCAAGACCCTCCTCTCGACCCAGCGCGAGGACGGCTACATCGGCAACTACACCGACGATTTGTAAGGGCGAAAAAAATCGCCCCTACTGAACCCCGAACCCTGCCGGCATTCAACTCCTAAATCCTAACTCCTAACTGATAACTGACAACGGAGCCCCCCATGGCCATCGATCTCAAAGCCGCCTACAAAACCATCATGGACGACCACTTCACGCCGCAGATGGAGATCACCTTCATCGACGGCGTCAAGCGCCAGACCCTCGCCTACGAAAAGGTCTCGTGGGTCATCGACGGCGAGGAGAAGGGGTTGCGCTACGGCGAGAACCCGGGACAGGAGGCCGCGATGTACAAGCTGGTGAACGGCAACCTCACGCTCGGCGACGTCACCGCCGTCGGCCCCGGCCACTATCTGGCCTCCGACCCCGAACTGCTCCAGTCCGGCAAGCACCCCGGCAAGACCAACCTCACCGACGCCGACAACGCGCTCAACATCCTGCGCTACCTCGACGGCACCCCCTGCGTCGCCATCGTCAAGCACAACAACCCCTGCGGCGTCGCCAAGGCCGCCTCGCTCGCCGAGGCCTACGCCCGCGCCAACAAGGCCGACCGCCTGGCCGCCTTCGGCGGCTGCATCGCGCTCAACCGCGAGGTGGACCTCGAGACCGCCCGGCTCGTGGCCGAGAACTACGCCGAGGTCGTCGTGGCCCCCGAGTTCGCCCCCGGCGTGATGGAGATCTTCGCGGCCAAGAAGAACCTGCGCGTCATGCGCATCAACAACATGGCCCGCCTCACCGCCTTCGTGGCCCAGCGCGTGGTCGACTTCAAATCGCTCATCGACGGCGGCATCGTGACCCAGTGGTCCTTCGTGCCCGAGGCCCGCACGGCGGGCCAGCTCATGCCCGCCGAATGCACGACCAAGGACGGCACCGTCCATCGCACGAAACGGCTGCCGACCCCGCAGGAGTACGAGGACCTCATCTTCGGCTGGCTGGTCGAGGCGGGCGTCACCAGCAACTCCGTGCTCTACGTCAAGGACGGCGCGACCGTCGGCATCGGCACCGGCGAGCAGGACCGCGTGGGCGTGGCCGAGATCGCGCGCGACAAGGCCTACCGCAAGCTGGCCGACTGGATCGCGTGGGAGAGGTACGCCACGCCCTACAACGAGCTCGCGATGAAGTTCGGCGGCGAGGGGCAGAAGCGCGTGGCCGCCATCGACGAGGAGGTCAAGGCCCGCAAGGGCGGCCTGATCGGCTGCAGCATGGTTTCCGACGCCTTCTTCCCCTTCCGCGACGGCGCGGAGGTCGGCATCCGCGAAGGCATCACCGCCATCGTCCAGCCCGGCGGCGCGATCCGCGACTGGGACGTGATCGACTGCTGCAACGACGCCAACGTCGCCATGGTCTTCACCGGCCAGCGCAGCTTCCGGCACTAGGGCAAGGCTATTAGGCGTTTAGGCTGTTAGGAATTCACTTGAGCGTTGAGTTTTCAACGTTGAACGTTTGGGCTCAGCGCGCGCAGGTACAACACGATGAACACTCAACGCCCCCTTCTGACAGCACTGTTCCTCGCCGCCGCCCTGCTGCTGCCGTGCGTGTCGCCGGCGCAGACCGCGGCGGAACGGCTCACGCAGGCCACTTTCAAGATCTTCAACACCGACTCCACCGCGACCGGCTTTCTCGTGCGCGATCCCGCGCCGGACGCGGCGCTGACCAACGTGCTGCTCGTGACCGCCGGCCACACCTTTGTAAAGGCAAAAGGGGACAGCGTCCTGCTGGTCTGCCGTGTCAAAAGCGAGGCCGGCGCGTGGCAGCGGCTCGACTACAAGATCCCCATCCGCGAGGGCACCCGCGCGCTTTGGACCAGCCACCCCTCGCAGGATGTGGCGGTGATCCGCTGCGCGTTGCCGCCGCAGGCGATTTTCGAAGCCCTGCCCCTCGCCGCGCTCGCCGACGAGAAGACCTCCGCCGCCCGCGGCCTGTCGGTCGGAAGCCGCCTCTTCTATGCGGGGTACCCCCATCAGACCGAAGCCAACGCCGCCGGATTCCCGCTCCTGCGCGATGGCGTGGCCAGCGGCTACCCGCTCTTTCCAGCCAGCCTTTACCCCCTGTTCCTTTTCAGCGCGGCCACTTTCGCCGGCGACAGCGGCGCGCCGGTCGCGCTCGCGGACACCGCCGACCCGCAGCCGCTGATCATCGGCCTCATCGTCACCCGCACGCAGCAGAACGACCACCTGAAGTCGCCCGAATGGGACGTGACCTTCAAACGCGACATGGACCTCGGCTCGCTGCTCCACGCCGCCTACATCCGCGAAACCATCGCCCTGCTCAAATAACCGACGAACTGTTTGGAGTGCGCGCGGCAAGCGGTATTCCGCGCGACGCCGCTTTCTTGAACGCACGCGATGAAAGCGGTGCCGCGCTTCGCTTGTCACCGCAGTCCAAAAGGAGATCTGTGTACACGGTCGCTCTCATCCTCCTCGCTTGGCTTGGCGCCAACCTGCTTCACGCCGCATGGGTGGGGAGCCGCCGCCATTTCTGGGAGAAGGGGCTCAGGCGCGGCGCGGACGGACTCCTGCCGGACGCCGCCGCGTTCACTGTCGGCCGCGGCCCGGTCGCCGTCCTCCTGATCCACGGGTTCGCCGACACCCCCTACATCTGGAAGCGCATGGCCGAGCGCCTCGCCGCCACCGGGACCTTCACCTGCCGCGCGATGCGCCTGCCCGGCAGCGCCGTGCCCGCCCTTCAGGCCAAGCAGCAATCCCTCGACCTCTGGCGGCAGGCCGTCGATGCCGAACTCTTCCGTCTGCAGAGCGCGCATGCGACCGTCTGGGCCGTCGGCCACTCGCTGGGCGGCGCGCTCGCGCTCGAGGCGGCCCTGCGCACGCCTGACTGGGTCGACGGCGTGGCGGCGCTGGCCCCCATGATTGAGGTCTCGCACAGGCGCTCGCCCCTGCTTCCCCCGTCGGTCTGGTTCCATCTCGCCCGCGTCACCCTCGGCCTCTCGCCCACCTTCGAGGCGTGTTTCTCGGCCGAAGGCGCGGCCGTCGACGACCCCGCCTTCACCTACACCCGCGACCGCTTCATCCCCTTCTGCGTCTACCGCGGCCTGTTCCAGCTGGTCCGCGCGCTCCGGCGCCAGGCGCCCCGCCTGACCCGTCCCGTGTTCGCCGCCACCGCCGAATATGATTCGGTCATCGACACGCCCGCGGCGCTGCGCTGGCTCGAGGGCTGTCCCGGGCCTAAAGCGATCCACCCCCTCGCCGATATCGGCCACGTGATCCCGCTCGAGATCGGATGGCAAGCCCTCACCGACGACCTCGCCGCGTTCATCCTGCGGCAGTTGCCCCCGAAGAACGTGACCCCTTTACCACAACCAGCAGATGATTAATGGCCGAGGGGAACAGGTGCGCCTCGTCCGCAGCGGAGAAGACCGAATGAGCAAGCAAATACCGCATCGGCGGATGAGTTGGGCAGCGGCAGTGGGACTGGCGGGCGTTCTCGCGGCAGGCGCCGCGGACGTGTCGCCTGCCACTTTTTACGTCAACAACCGCACCGGCAACGACGCCTTCGACGGCCGCGCGCAGGAGCCGGCGGCCGACGGCAAAACCGGGCCTTTCGCCTCCATCATGAAGGCGGTCCGCTCCGCGCCCGCGAGCGCCCACATCGAGATCTCGAACACAGGGATCGACTACCGGGAGCGCGTGCGGGTGGACAAAACAGCCCACGGCCGCCCGGCCGCTCCCTTCGTCATTGACGGGCACGGCGCCACCGTGACCGGACTGGTCAAGGTGCCGCCCCGCTCCTGGACCCTGCTGACCAATGATGTCTTCGGGTTCCGCCAGACTCTGCCGGACGGCCGGCCCGGCCCCATGCCCAACAGCAACTGGCTGGGGTTTCTGAAGCATCAGGGTTGGTTCACGGAGCCGGAGGCGCCCGAGATTTTCTTCGTGAACGGCGAGCCGGGAACGAACGTGCTCACGTTCGCGGAACTCCCCCCGGGCGGCTTCTTCTACGACACCCTGGGCACGCTGGGCGATGCGCGCCGCGTCTACTTCCGCCTGCCGACCGGCGCCAAGCTGGACGACCTGACGCTTGAGATGCCCCTGAACGAGGGCGTATTCGTCGACGCCGACTATGTGGTCATCCGCAATCTCCGGTCGATCTACTCGCAGGATGACGGGTTCGCCGGGTTCTGGGGCTACGGCGACATCTTCGAAAACATCGACGGTTCGTTCAACTGCGACCAGGGCTTCTCCATGCACGGCAACAGCGCCACCCTGGTCGACGGCGCGCTGTTCGAGCGCAACGGCGGCGCGGGCATCGTGGACGTCATGTCCAGCGTGAGCATCTACCGGAACATCGTCGCGCGCCGGAACCTGATCGGCGGCGCCCTTTTCCAAGGCAGCTTCCACAGCTGCCGCAACTCTCAGTTCACCGACAACGCCGGCTCACAGGTGAGCGGCAACCGCTTCGAGCTGGAGAACTGCCTGGTGCGCGGGGGGCGGCAGGGCGTCGGCCTCCGCGACGGGGGGCGCATCAGCCGCTGCACGGTGGTCAACGCCGGGCAGGGCATCGCGGCGGGAAGCGGGACCCTGATCGAAGGCTGCCTGCTCGTCAGCAATGGCGTGGCGGTGGCGGTCGCCCAAGACGCCGTCAGCCGCGTGAAGCTGACGAAGAACGTCATCGGACTGGGCAAGATCGCTTGGGGCGCCGAACTGATCGGCCCTGAGCAGTGGGGCGCCTTCGCCTCAACCAACAGCGCGTCCGTAGCCGGAAACATCATCGCGTCGCCGGCGCTGGACGCCCCCCTCCACCCGTTGCCCAAGGACTCGCCGCTTCGCCAGGAAGGCACGTTCGGCGCAGCTCTGAAGGAATTCTCCGGCTGGAAGCCGCTGGACTGAGGGAGCCCCCGCGGATGAAAGACGGGGCGACTGAATGAGAAGGAGAACCGGCAATGACAGTTAAGACGCTATTTATGACGCTCGCGGCGGGGATCCTGCCGGCGGTGGAAGCGGGCGCAGCAGACACGCACGGCGCTGACGTCCAGAACACCGGCTACTTCACGGTCGTCATGGATTTTGACCGTCTGCGGATCGCGAAAGCGCTGATCGCGGGAGGGGGCGCGAAGCTGTCACCCGCCTTGAGCGCCTTGCGGATGGAAGCGGACGGCTGGCTGACACGGGGCCCCTTTACGGTGATGGCGAAACCGCTCGTGCCCCCCAGCGGAGACAAGCACGATTATATGAGTTTCGGCCCGTATTGGTGGCCCGATCCGACCAAGAAAGACGGGGTGCCCTACATCCGACGCGACGGCGAGGTCAACCCACAGAGTTTAGGGGAAGGATCCGACCGGGTGGCGCTGGAAAACATGGCCGCCGGCGCAGAGACGTTGGCGCTGGCCTGGCACTTCACCGGCGAACGCACGTACGCCCTGCGTGCCGGGAAATTCCTGGACGCATGGTTTCTTGATCCGACCACCTGCATGCGTCCGCATCTGAAATACGGGCAGGCCATACCGGGACGGTGTGAAGGCCGGGGCATTGGCATCATTGAAACCCGTCGTTTCCTGCAAGTGATCAACGCCTCGACCCTGCTGGAAGGGTCTGAGGCTCTGACCGGGCCGCAGCGCCAGAGGCTGCAGGCCTGGTTCAAAACCTACCTGCAATGGTTACGCGATAGCGATTACGGCAAGGCGGAGAGCCGGGAAATCAACAACCACGGAACGTGGTACGACGCGCAGACTGCCAGCTTCGCGCTCTATACCGGCCAGCAGGAGCTTGCGAAAAGCATCCTGACGTCCGCGCGAGCGACCCGTTTGAAAGGCCAAGTGTCAGCGGATGGCAAGCAGAAGCTGGAACTGGCCAGAACCCGGGCCTTCACCTACAGTCTGATCAACTTGTCCGGACTGCTGGCCTTGGCGGAGATGGGGCGGCAAGTGGGCGTGGATTACTGGGGCTTTCCCTCCGCCCGAGAGAGCCTGCTGCGGGCGGCGGTCGATTACATGGCCGGTTATGCGGATCCTCAAAAGCCCTGGCCACACCAGCAGATCACCGATCTGAACCGGATGCATCTTTACCCGTTTTTGCAGGAGGCGCGGAGGTTCACGGATGACCCGCGGTATCCCGAGCTGAGCGCGAAGTTACCAGAAGAGGAAGCGAAGTCCCAGCGGGCAAACCTGCTCTGGCCCTAAAGCCAGAATGGAAAAGCGCCGCAGTTGCCATCAACAATCGCGTTTGATACGCTCGCTCCATGAATAACCTTCGTTATCCGCATGGTCTGCGCTGGGCGCATGCCGCAAAGACCCTTGTTCTGCCCGCGCTTTTGCTCGCAGGCTGCGCGACGGCCCCGCACACCTTCTACGTCGCGCCCGCGGGCAGCGACGCGAACCCCGGCACTCAGGCGAAACCGTTCGCCACGCTCCCCCGCGCCATGGCGGCCGTGCGCGGCGCGCAGCAAGCCATCGCGCGCTCGGAAATCACCGCCGGTCCCGTCAACGTGTTCCTGCGCGGCGGCGTGTATGCGGTGCGCGAGCCGATCGTCTTCACTCCCGCCGATTCAGGCACCGCCGCGGCGCCCGTCACCTACTCGGCCTATCGGGGCGAGCAGCCGGTCCTGAGCGGCGGCGAAAGCCTCACCGGCACCTGGGTCCGGACGCCCGGAAAACCTTACTGGCAGCTCGACGTCCCCCGCGCGCGCGACGGAGGCTGGGTCTTCTGCTCGCTCTTCGTCAACGGCGAGTCCCGCACGCGGGCGCGCACCCCCAACTGGAACGAGAAGGTCCTGCGCGCCGAAGGCCGCGAGCCCGGCGGCGACCCGCGCCAGGCCCTGCGCTACTTCCCGGGAGATGTGGATCCGACCTGGTCCAACCCCACCGACATCGACGTGGTGCTGCTCTGCTCGTGGACCCCCACCATCCACCGCGTCAAGCAGATCGACCCCGAACGCCGCGCCATCCGCTTCTTCAGCTCGCACACCCGCACGGTCGACGCGTGGGAGCGCAACTTCCGCTACTACCTCTCCAATGTCTTCGAGGCCCTCGACCAGCCCGGCGAATGGTATCTGAACCGCCACACCGGCACGCTCTATTACTACCCCCTGCCCGGCGAGGAGGTGGCCAAGGCCGAGGTCGTCGCGCCGGTCATGCGCTCGCGCATGCTCGAGTTCGCGGGCGACCTCGCCGCCGGGAAGTGCATCGAACACCTGCATTTCCGGGATCTCGCGATCCGGCACCTCGACGGCGACATGGACAAGCACAACGGCGCCTACCGTCAGGGCCACATGTACCTGACCTCCGCCATCGTCGCGCGCGGACTGCGCCACGCCTCGTTCGAGCGCTGCGAGCTCTCCCAGCTCGGCGAGTACGCGCTGGAACTGGCCGACGGCTGCCGCGACGTGACGGTCCGCCAGTGCCACATCTGGGATCTCGGCGCGGGAGGCCTGCAGCTCGGCGTCACCGATCTCGGCACGCTGAAGAGCCCGCTCGGCACGAACGCTGCCGCTTCCGCCGGCGAGCGCGCCGTCACCGGCCTGGTCATCGACAACAACTGCATCCACCGCCTCGGCACGGTCTGGCACGGCGCCTACGGCATCGTCAACCGCTTCGCTTCGCAGACCCGGATCACGCACAACGAGCTCTTCGACATGCACTGGGACGCGATCGGCCTCGACGCGCGCTGGGACTGGAAGGGCGAGAAGTACTCCTGCGGCAACGTGGTCGCCTACAACCACCTGCACCACCTCGGCCTGGGCTACCAGACCGACGCGGCGGGCGTCTACCAGTTCGGCCCGCTCGACACCCATATCCACCACAACCTGATCCACGACACCGCCGCCTACCCCGGCAACTGCGGCTACGCGGGCGTCTACCTCGACGAGCAGTCGCGCGGCGCCGTGGTCGAGAACAACCTGGTCTACAACGCGGACTGGTACGCCTACTTCCAGCACAAGGGCATGGACAACCTCTTCCGCAACAACATCGGCGCCTTCGCCCGCGACGGCCTGCTCTGGCGCGGCGGCCTGAACGCACAGTGGAAGTCCAACTACCTGGAGGCCTGCCGCAACATCTACATCGCCAGCAACGCGGTGGCCGTGAAACAGGACTGGCAGCCCGGCCTGAAGCCGCCCCTGCTGCACAGCAACCTCTACCACACGCTCGCCAAGGACACCGCGCTCACGTTCGCGGGTAAGAGCTTCGCGGAGTGGCAGGCGCTCGGGCACGACACGAACTCGGTGATCGCCGACCCCGGCTGCCGCAATCCGTCCGCCTTCGACTTCTCGCTCGCGCCGGACGCGCCCGCCTGCACGCTCATCGGCTTTGTGCCCTTCGACAGCGAGCTCCAAAAGGCGGGGCTTTACGGAGACGCGTCATGGCGCGGCCTGCCCAAGGCGTACGCGCCGCGCGCGCTTACGGTCAACTGGACAGACGCCGACCTCGACAAACTGATCGCCTTCGATCTGGATTTCAACCTGCTGAAGGACGGCGACGAGCCGGGCGTCTTCCGCGCCACCGAGCAGAAAGGCGCGGGCTTCGCGGTCACCAGCGAAGTCGCTGGACTGCGCGGACCTAAATGCCTGAAGTGCACGGACAAGAAGGGGCTGCCGAAATCCTTCTTCCCCTACATGCACATCGCTCCGCGCGCGCTGAAGAACGGCCAGATCACCTTCACCTTCGCGGCGCTGCTGCCCGCCCAGGCGGCCGCGCCCTTCACGGTCGAGTTCCGCGGCAAGACCACGTCCGAGGCCGGACCCTCCGTGGCCGTGTCCCGCGACGGGTCGGTCAAGGCCAACGGCAAGCCGGCCGGCACCCTCACGCCCGGCGCCTGGACCACCTTCGAGATCAGCTTCGCTCTCGGGGCCAAACGCGACGGCACCTACACACTCAAGACCCGCAGCGCAACCGGCGAGAAGACGCTGACCCTGCCCTTCGGCAGCGCCGCGTTCGCGGACGTCAACTGGCTCGGCATCACCGCCCCCGCCGATGCCGACGGCTGCTTCTACCTCGACGCCCTCAGCCTCCGGATCGCGGAGTAACGAGCCCTTCACAGAAGGACGGCAACCGATTGCGGTAAGGACGGCTCCCCGAGCCGTTCACAGGCCCTGATCCGACCCGTGCGGACGCCTTGTGGAGACGACCCTGACAGACGGCCCTTTTCATACGTCGGACACGCGTTTCAGTCCTGCGCTAAGGCGCCACCGCCGGCTCGCACGTTCCCGGCTTCCAGCGGCTAGCCTGCGACAAGGTCCCGTGCACCGAACACGCGGGATCCTGGCCAGCAGGATTGAGCGTGTAATGTCCGCCTTTGGGGCATTTGACGCTCTCGAGCGGCCGGGACAGGACCGTGGATACCGCCTGCTCCGTAATGACATCCCCCGGCTTGAAGTCCTTTTCGCGGGCGAGCTGATCCTTTGCCGCCGCAAGCATTCTCATGTTGGCCACACACGCGGAGTGCTGAGACGTGTTACGCGCATGTACGAAGCTGGGAATCGCGATGGCGGCGATGATGCCGATGACTGCCACAATGACAGGAAGCGCGAAGGTCGCGATCAGGCATCCGATGCCCCACCACAGGCCGGTTTTCTTCTCCACCACGTTGATCGTCGTTCCGCACGAGGGACATTTCACCACCGCCATATTCACCTCTTTTGATTCTCGCTTCGTTTGTTTCCCGTTACCCCTGTGAACGCCGCGTTCCCTGCCGTTCCCAGCCACAGCCGCTCCGGCTCCAGCGGATCGGGGGCGATCCACGTCACGCCTTTGCAGGTGAGCGACTCGTCCGTCAGCGGACGCCACGTCGCGCCCCCGTCCCCGCTCGCGATCACCCCGCCGCCGGTGGAGCGGTCGTGATAGGGATGGTCGTGCAGGCTGGCATAGACGCGGTCCGCGTCGCGCGGGTCGACCGCCAATGCCTCGCAGTAACGATTGGTGTAAACCTGCCGCCAGGCGCCCCCGCCGCCGTCACAGCGGAACACGCCGCCGCTGAAGTATGTCTGGCCGACCCTCGCGCCGCGGGTCGTTGCATACACCCGTCCGCCCTTGGCAGCAAGCTGCCGAACCTCGGCCAGCCGCGCGTCCGGCGCGCTCACCTGCCGCCACGTCTCGCAGCGGTCGTCGCTGCGGAACACCGCGCCCGGCTCCGAGCCTTTACTCGAAACGCCGGCATAGAACACATTGTCCCGGTCGGCATCGCGCACGAGACAGCTCACGCGCGCGCCCGGCAGGCCCGCGTTGCAGACGGCCCACGTCACGCCGTCGTCGTTGCTCCCGAAGACGCCCTTGCCTTCCGCCACATAGAGCAGCCGGTGTTTTTGGGCCGGGTTATCTTTCAGCGGGACGTGGCTGATCAGCCAGCGCGGCCGCGCGTCGGGCATCCCGCTGCCGGCCTTGTTCAAGGGCGTCCATGTGGCTCCATTGTCCCGGCTCTCCGCGATCAGGCCCCGGTTAGAGCCCCACTGGCCGAATCCCGCCCAGACGCGCGCGTCGTCGTCCGGCGCGAACGTCACCGTGAAGCAGGAGTTGTCGTACTCTTTCGGCATCCCCTGCATGCGGCGCCGGAAGGAAGCGCCACCGTCTTCGGAAACCAGCAGACCGATGTCGTAGAAGCCGAAGAAGACGCGCCCCTTGACCCGCGGGTGCGGGATCACCGCATGCAGGCAGGTGACCTCCAGCCCGCTGCCGCTGATCAAGCCGTCCGACCGCTCCTGGGTGTAGCGCTGCTGCCATGTGGCGCCGCCGTCGACGGTCTTGTAGATGTAGCCCGACGTGCCGAAGTAAAGCGTGTCGGGCTGCCGCGGCGCGAGCGTCAGGCAGGTGACGCTCGGCCCCCACATGTCGATCCAGGCGTGCCGCGCGTTGCCCTTCACGCCGAACTCGAAGGCGCGTTTCCAGTTCGAGCCGCCGTCAGTCGTCTTGTAGACCGTCGCGTCCCACCACGTCGCGCCGCCCGCGTAAACGATGTCGGGGTTCTGCGGGTGGACCGCGAGTTCGCTCACCCACGCGCACAGCATGTCGCTCGTCCCGGCCTTGCCAGTCGCCTGGCGCAGCCCGTTGACGCGCGGCTGCCACGTGCGGCCGCCGTCCCCTGAGCGGTACACGCCCGCCTGCCACGGCGTCTCGCCCGCCTCGCCCTTGAGCGACACATAGACGATCCGCGGATCGGAGGGCGACTGCGCGAGCCGCAGGGTGCGCCGATGTGGCGGCAGCCCCTCGCTCGACAGGGTCCACGTCGCGCCGGCGTCCGCGCTCGCGAAAACCCCTTTGGGCGTGGCGATCAGCAGGCGGCGCACGTCCTGCGGGTGGATCGCGAGGTCGGTAATGAGCAGGTCCGGAGCGAGCTGGCCCGCCTGCACGATCTGCCGCCACGACGCGCCGCCGTTCTCGGACCTGTAGATCGCGCCCTGGCCGCCGCGCCCTTCGCGAGGCTGGCCGATGGCGGCATAGACGGTCTCGGGGTTCTGCGGGTCGAGCACCACCTTGCTGACCATCGCAGAGAAGGCGTACTCCTGAGCCGGCGGGAAGCCCTCGCGCAGCCAGCGCCACGTCAGCCCGCCGTCCGCGCTCTTATAGACGCCGCCCTTGCAGCCCGCGTAGAGGATCTTGGGGTCGGCCGGATGTTCCGCCAGGCTCTCGATGAAGTAGTCCTCGAACCCGGTGTTGCGGATGACATAAGAACGCCCGCCGTCGTCCGAACGGTAGAAGCCGCCCACGTCGCAGCCGACATAGAATAGGTCGTCGCCGTGACGGCTCGCCAGCATGGACTGGATCCAGCCGCCCCCGCCCGGCCCGACATTATTCCACGCCACCGATTCCCCCGCGAGCAGCGGCAGCGCCGCCCCCGCCCAAAGCACCCCCATTCTCAACAAACGCATCATGACCTCATAGGTTATCTGTAGCCACATGGAGTGCGGTGACAAGCATAGCGCGGCACCGCTTTCTAGCCCGTCCAGGCAAAGCGGCGTCGCGCGGGGCACCGCTTGCCGCCGCACGCCACAGCACGTCTGCGTTTCGGTTAGCCCGAAACCCGAACCGGCACAGTTTCCGTTTCGCGCAGAGTACGCGGAGCTCGTAGAGGCGCACCGAGAAAGATCATGCTTTGCGCTCTCCGCGGCCTCTGCGCGAAACCTTTTGAACTGCACAAATCGCCAAAGGCCGACTCCTACCGCTTCGGCGGCGGGGCCTCGCGCACCACCGCGCCGAGGGTGTCGCTCAGCACCAGCACCGCGAGGCGCTGCGAATTCTCCAGCTCGTTGGTGTTGAGCGAGGCGTAGTCGAAGCGGCCGCGCAGGTCGGTGTAGCCGTCCTTGAAGAACTTCACCGCGCCGTCCGCCATTTTCGCGTACACCTTGACGTAGGCGCCCGGCACCGGCTTGCCGGTCTCGGCATGCGTAACGACAAGCTGGCCGTAGCTCTCGACCATCTGCACCTTGAGCGTGTTGGCATAATACGCCTGGGTCTTGCGCACACCGGCCGCCAGCGCCTCGACCATCACGTTCTTGGCCTTGAACTCGGCCGGCAGGTCCACGGCGAGACCGTCCTTGCCCGCGGGCAGATCCACCGTCTGGCTCAGCACCGGACGGATGTACGAGAACTGCGCCGCGCCCTCCTGCAGGAACGGGCTGCGCGAGAAGAGCAGCTCGATGTCCATGGGGTAGAAGTTGAGCGTGCAGCTCTTGAGGTTGCGCGTGTCAAGCCGGATGCGCCCCGCCTCGACCCGCATCTCCAGCACGGGCTCGGAAGCCGCCAGCGCGGCCTGCGCCTCGTCGCGCTTCTCCTGATCCGTGGTTGCGGCGGCCCCGCCGCCGATCTCGTCGATCTGGCTCAGCACCTGCGAGAAGCGGTCGCGCCAGCGGTCCACGCCCTCGTCCGCGTGGCCCTTCGCCAGCCGGCGCGCGGTCTCGATGTCGCCCTTGTATAAGGCGAGGTAGGCCGCGAGATAGTCGCACTGGAGCTGCTCCGGCACGGCCTTGCGGTCCACGCGGCCGAACCAGTCGAGCGCCTCGGTCACGCGGTCCTGCAGCGTCAGGTAGTAGGCCACGGCCAGCGTGTCGGCGGCCTCCAGCTTCGGCTTGTAGCTCAGCACCTTCATACAGCGCTGATACTGCTCGCGGAACACGGCGTTGAGGATCGTGCGCTTCGCGCCGATCTGATGCGCGCGCGGGTTCACCAGCGGCGCGTACTCCAGATGCTGGTAGTCGAACCGTTCGACCGGGTCGAGCGCCAGCAGCGGCGAAGCGAGCCAGAACCCGCAGCGGTCGGCGAACTCGTGGTGCCGCAGGAACTCCCGGATCGCGGCGGGATCGTTGTGCAGCACGCCGTACGACCAGAGTGTGCCGGCGTAGAGGTGCCGCGCCTCCAGCAGGGCCGTGACCTTCTTGAAGGTCGCGGCGTCCTTCATGCGCCACGCGATCTCGTCGAGATCGAGGCGGTGGAGGTTGGCCGCGCCGAGGAAGGCCAAAGCCTCTTCCGCGGTCCCGTTCTGGGAGATCCACGCCCACGAGGTGGTGTCGATCTTGCTCAGCTTCGCGACGACGTGGAAGGTGAAGGGCGCGGCGCTGCCGACCACCTTGTCGTTGCGGGCGAGGGTCACCGGGTAGTGCGGGTAGTCGCCGGTCGCCGGGAAGTAGAAGAAGTACTCCCGCGTCTGCGTGCTGTAGGGCTCCAGCGCCACATACACGCCGCGCGTGTAGAAGCCGTTGCTCACGGGCATGGCGCCCATGGGGATCTGGAGCAGCACCTGCAGCTTCTGGCGGCTGCCCGTGGGATTGGTCAGCACCACTTGCGCGCCGTACACGACCTGCGGCAGGAACTCGTCGGTCACCAGCTTGTCGAAGCGCTCGCCGTTCTCGATGCGCTCGCGGTCATCCGCGCGGAAGAACTGCTGCGCCACCAGCACGTTGCCAGGCCCCGCCTCGCGCGTGCCCTCGCAGATTTCGCGGTGGAACAGCAGCGCCGGCGAACCGGCCTGCAGCGTGTAGCTCAGCCCGTCGACCTTCTCGCCGTGCGCCGCCGCCTTGAACGGCAGTTCCAGCACGGCCAGCGCCAGCATCATCTCCGTGAAGTTCGAGGCCGCCTCCGGAAACGCCTTCGACAGGAAGGGCGTCTTGCCGTCATGCGCCGCGTAGTCTCCCCAGAAGGCGTTGACCTTCACGCGGTCGGCCACCTGCTGCTCGATCGGCAGATGCCAGTAGTTGTTCTCGGCCCACTCCTGAGTCTTGTCGAGCTTCTGGAAGAAGCGCCGAGCGTCCGCACGCCGGGCCTCCTTGCCGTCGTAAAAGAGCGACTCCTGAGGCTTGTCGGCGGCGGCCGCGTCCCCGTCCATCTCCTTCTTGGATTCAGCCTCCTCGCGCAGGCCGCGCTGCCGCAGCTGGATGTCCGACCGTTTCGCTTTGGCCGCATTCATCATGGACCGGTCATCCTTGGCCCGCTCCGCGCCGCCAGCCATCCGCAGCGCCATGGGCGCCGGCGCCGCCGCTGCGGCGGGGGCCGCCAGATCACCCAAGGTATCTAACGAGTTCACCCTCGCTTCAAGCTGCACCAGCGTCCGTCCCTGCTTTTCCCCCACGCTCTTGCGGAGCTCGTCGATCGCCCCGAACGCCCCGCCGGTCGGCCCGGCCTCCAGCGACCCGGTCTGCACCGCTGTGTCGAAGCGGCGGTTGAACGCCTCCATGTCCGGCGGGATCAGCTCGACGCGTTCGCGCGTATCGCGCGCCACCGAGGCCTCCTGGTCGCGCAGACGCTTGCCCAACAGCACGCGCTCCGCAGCGTTCAGCCGCCCGAACCGCCACGGCTCCAGATACCCGGCCAGGTCGTCGCCGAGCAGCCAGTGGTCCATGAAGGTCTTGTCCTTCTTGTTCTTCAGCGAGGGCGCGACTACGGTATCGAAAAACTTGCGGTCTTTGTGATAGAGGAAAAAGCTCAGCTCATGGCAGGCGTGCTTGGAATAGAGCTTCCGCTGCTCTTTCGCGTCCAGCTGTGGCCAGTTGGCCACGAAGGAAAACTCGCCGAAGGTCGCGTCGCCGTTGAGCGTGGCCAGCAGGCGGTAGGCCTTGGCGACCGTGTCGTAGGTCTCGAAACGCGCGGTCGTCACATCGCCGACCGTCACAGCCGCCTTGGCCGCCACCGCCGTGATCCGTTTCTGCTCCGAGTAGCTCTTCTTGGGATCGAGGCCAGCCGCCAGCCGCAGCTCGCGCGTCTCGACCGGCGTGTCCTCCAGCGCCAGCTGCCTCAGCACCGTGGCGGTCGGATCCACCGCCAGCACGCGCAGCTGCGGCAGCCCTTTCAGCAGCGCGCGCGGCACAACGACCGTGCCCGTCTTGTCCGGCACCAGGTTCAGCAGCGTCACGGCGGGCTGCCGCAGGAAGTCGAGCGCGACATAGCCCTCCGGCGAGAGCCCCTGCGGCTCCAGGCTCGCGGCCACGCTGCCGGCGGCGCGCGCCAGACCCGCCGCATGCCCGGCATAGGCGCGGCCCTCCGCGAGCGATTCGGCCTGCGCCTCGGTCGCGCGCACCGCCCACGGGTTGAGCAGCAGGCCCGGACGCTCCAGCATGTTGCCCGGATACTTCACGGCCTGCTGGCGGTCGATGATGTAGCGGTACTCGTCGCCGATGTCGCGGCCCGACTCGTAGAACGTGCGCGCCGGCTGCCACGGCTGCTGCACCAGCCCCGGCGTGCCCGCGAAGCCCAGGCGCCCGAACAGGTCGTACGCGGGCAGATAGCGGGTGGCGAACAGGTGGACCCGCGTAAAGGGCGTGACGTTGGCGAGCCGGATCTCCACGTTCTCCGCTCCGGCCGTCACCGCCGCCACGTTCAGCGGCGCGAGGCGCGGGCGCTCCAGCGCGCGGCGCGCCGAGATCACATAGCCGTCGCGCTCGTCGCCCTGCGTCACGCGCACGGCGAGCTCGCGTCCCTCGGACTTGAGCAACAGCGAGTAGTCGCCGGCCGGCAGGCCGCGCAGCTCCAGAAAACCGTCCGCCGTCGCCAAAGCCGACTGCCAGTCCTTCACGAACTGACCATTGCGCGTCTCCAGCAGCGAGGCCCCGGAGCCCGCCTCCGCCGCGTCCCACAGGATCGGCACGCGCAGGGTGTCGCCCGCCCGCCCGTGCAGCGCATCGGGATAGGCGCAGGCGCCGCGCGCAGGCGACCACGTGCGCTCCGCACCGGACGCGGCCTTGATGCGGAAGCGTTCGATGTCGGCCAGCGCGCCCAGCAGCGCGCGGCCCTGCGCGTCGGTCTTGAGCTCCACATGCACCTCGTCGCGGAAGCAGCGGTGCTTGAAGAAACACTGCAGCGGTTCGCCCGGCAGACGCTCGCCGTTCTTGCCGCGCGCGTCCACGAAATATCCCGCCGCGGTGCGTCCGGCGTGCAGGGCCTGCACATCCACCGTGCGCTCGATGCCGTTCAGCGCGAACGTCGCGCCGTCGGACAGCTCCTGTTTTTTGCTCTGACTCAGATTCTGCACCTTGGCTTTCAACAGCACCGTAAGTTCGACGGCATTCTCCGGCACGAGGATCTCCTGCACCGTCTCGGCGTCCTCGCGGAGCACGAGCCCCGCGACCTCCTTCTCGGTCACGATGCCCTGCAGGTCGGTCGAGCGGATCACCAGCCGCGGCTCTTCCAGCAGCTTGAGGCTCGCGGGCCGGCCGTCCACCGTCAGCACCGGCCGCACGGCGATCAGCGCCTTCTCGCGGCGGATCAGCGCCTCGCGGTCCACATAGACGCCGGCTTTCAGCGCATAGGTTTCCGCCAAATGGTTGAACCGCACCAGCGCGGCAAACCCGTCCTTGCGGACCACGAGGTTCTCGCCCTTCGGCGCCGTGGTGAACGGCACCAGGATGCGGCCCTCTTTGTCGGCTGGAAACTCGCGTCCAGCCAGCCACCCGCCCGCGCCCGGCACGCGCTGGCCAGTCTCATCCAGCACCGTGAACGCGTGTCCGGCGGCGGTCACCTCCTGCAGCACATCGAGCCGGCCCTTCTGCACCAGCGCGCGGCTGCTCTTGCCGTTGCCGATGAGCTCCACCACATACGCGCCGCGCGCCTTAAGCTCCGGCAGCTCGAAGGCGCGCGCCACGCGGCGTTCGGAAGTCTCCCGGTACTCCACGCGGCGCGCGGCGGAGGCGACCAGCCCGTCGAGGTTGATGGCGAGGTTGAGCGGCTGGCCGGTCTCGCGGTAGTAGTTGAAGGTGTTGATCTCGTACACCTTGACGATCAGCGCCGGAACGTTCTTGACGAAGGCGGCCAGCTTCACCGCGTCATCCGCGCCGAACAGGGCGGGGTTGTCCTCCGCGAAATCGATGTCCACGCGCTCCTTGAGCCGCTTGTAGGCGTCCGGGGCCAGCAGCGCGGCCCACTGCTGCGGCTCGCCCACGCCGTTGACGATCTTGGCTTCGGCGAAGAGCGGCTTGAGGAAATCGTCGCGTATGAAGGGCAGAAACGCGTCATAGTTCGCGTCGGTCCGGAAGAACTCCAGCAGGAAGGCACGCACCAGCGGCTCCTCGTTGGCGACGGGCGGCAGGGAGACGAGCCCGAACTCCTGCCCCAGCCGCGCGAGGTAGTCGCCGCGCGGCAACTGCCGCCTGATCTCGTCGCGCAGGTAGTAGACGTCACGCGGCAACTTGACGTACTCCATGAAGCGGGCGCGGTCATACACGCCTTTGCGCTGATCGAAACGCAGGCGGTTGTAGAGCACGTTGGCCCTGAGCGAGTTGTGGGCCGGGTCGAGGGCCTTCACAAAGGTCCAGACGCGGTCATAGTAGGCCTCGCAGGCGGCGAGGTCGGTGTCAAGGTCGACCTCGTTCTCGGGAGCGAGCTTGGCGAGATAGGCGTTCACGAAGGCGGCCTCGTTGCGCAGACCGGGCTGCCTTTGCAGCAGCTCCTCCATCTGTGCGAGCGTGAACAGCCGGTGGATAGGCTGCGAACCGAAGCCGCGGCTGTCGCGATAGTTCAGGTCGGCGATGATCAGGTCGACCACGCCCGGATAGTCGGGCCGGCGCAGGCGCGCCACGAGGTTGCGGCGCTGCTCATCATTGAGCTTCTGCCCGGCGGCGAGGTCGAGACCGGCATCCTCGAGGCGCTCCAGACTGCGAGGCTCCTCCGCGAGGGCGCGTTGCATCAGCGCCGCGACGCTGATGCGGGCGTTGTCCCAAACCGACGGCACGCTGCTGAAGCCTTCACCGGTCTTGCGCGCGTGTCCGAAATAGAGGCCCAGTTCGCGGCGCAGATAGTCGAGGGTCCTCTTGGGCTCCTTATCATAATCGAGGAGCGCCTGACGGTTCAGCAGCTCGCGCGCGCCCTCCGTCACCGTGCCGTTGCGTTCGCGCACCCACCGGTCCACGACCTCCTGGAAGCGCGGCCGGGCGCCCGTGTTCTGGGCCTGCAGCGCGTGGTAGTAATAGTAATCGTCGGTGCCGGGGACCAGCTCCTTCAGAGCCGACTCGCGGTCACCCGCCAGACTGAAGGTCTCGATATACCCGATCTCCTGACCCCGACAGCACAGGGCCAGCAACAGCCCGCACACCGCAACCATTCTGCTTGCCATGAAGGTCCCTCCGTTTTCAGACGACTTGCGAGTCACTTAAAGGTTTCACACAGTATACGCCAGTGGCCTGAACATTATTAACAAAAAACGATAAACGATTCGAATAAAGATACGAACCGCAACCGCAAGCCGCGGTGCGGGTCAGCCTGAAAAGCGGCAATCGCGGAAGGCAGGGACCGGACGGGAACCGCCTGCGATGAGAACACAGGTGATGACAGCTGGCCTTCCGATACTGTATCTTATTCGACAACAGAGGGTTGAATGTGGCAATGAACCCGCCACTGAATAACCCTTCTCCGTTTGTAGTACCGGCTTCAGCCGGCAACGCAGCCATGACGAACCTCCGCCTGAAGGCGGTACAACCTACGGAGGCCCGAGCCCTGCGCATCCAAGGCATGTTGTACCGGCTTCAGCCGGCAACGCAGCCATGACGAACCTCCGCCTGAAGGCGGTACACCATGCAATGAAAGACGCTCCTTCATGAAAACACGGTTCCACATCTTCGCCTCCCTCGCCCTGCTCGCGTCAGCCGCGGCCGCGGCCCCGAAGCCGAACATCCTGATCATCCTCGCGGACGATCTCGGCTACTCGGACATCGGCTGCTACGGCTCCGAGGTCGCCACGCCCAATCTCGACCGCCTCGCCAAAAACGGCCTGCGCTTCACGCAGTGCTACAACACCGCGCGCTGCTGGCCCACGCGCTCCGCGCTGATCACCGGCTACTATCCCCAGCAGATCCACATGGATCCGCCGCAGGGCAAGCTGCCCGCGTGGACGCGCACCCTGCCGCAGCGGCTCAAGCCCCTCGGCTACCGCAGCTACCACTCCGGCAAATGGCATGTCAATGGTGCGCCCAGACCGGTGGCCGACGGCGGCTTCGACCGCTCCTATGACAACGAGGATCACAACCACAATTTCTATCCGCAGCTCACCCTTCTGGATGACGTTCCGCAGCCCCCCGTCGCGAAAGACGGCGGCTATTATACGTCCACCGCCTACACCGACCATGCGATCCGCTGCCTCAAGGAACACGCCGATAAATACGCGGGCCAGCCTTTCTTCTCCTATCTCGCCTTCACTGTGCCGCACTTCCCGCTGCAGGCGCCGGCGGAGGACATCGCCCGCTACCGCGGCCGCTATCAGGCCGGCTGGGAGGTTATCCGCGCGGCCCGCTACCAGAGGCAACTCGAAATGGGACTGCTCGCCTGCGGCCTCTCCTCCGTAGAGCGCCAGCTCGGGCCTCCCTATGACTTCCCGAAGGACATCGCGCTCCTCGGTCCCGACGAGGTGAACCGCCCCTTCCCGTGGGACGAGCTCACGCCGGGGCAGCGCGCGTTCCAAGCGTCCAAGATGTCCGTCCACGCCGCGATGATCGACCGCATGGACCGCGAGATCGGGCGCGTGCTCGATCAGGTCCGCGCCATGGGGGCCTGGGAGAACACGCTGATCATCTTCGCCTCCGACAACGGTGCGAGCGCCGAGCTCATGGTCCGCGGCGACGGGAATGACCCGCAGGCCGCGGCCGGTTCCGCCGGCACCTTCCTCTGCCTGGGGCCGGGCTGGTCCAGCGCCGCCAACACCCCCTTCCGCCGCCACAAGACCTGGGTCCACGAAGGCGGCATCTCCACGCCGCTGATCGTCCACTGGCCCCGGGGCATCGCCGCGCGCGGCGAGCTGCGCCACGACGTCTGCCACGTGATCGACTTCGTCCCCACGCTGCTCGACCTCGCCGGCGCCGGCACAGCCCCGGCGGCGGGGGCGCCGCCCTACCCCGGCCTCAGCCTCGTGCCCGCGTTCGCCAAAGGCGGAGCCGTCACGCGCGACAACGTGTTCTTCAATCACGACGGCAACCGCGCCCTGCGAACGGGAGACTACAAACTGGTTTCGGCGCGTCAGGATCAGGATGGCTGGGAACTCTACAACCTGGCCGATGACCGCGGCGAGCAGCGCAACCTCGCCGCCGCCCAACCCGAACGCGTCCGCGACATGGCCGCCCGCTGGCAGACGCTGCAGGACACCTTCGTCCGCGACGCCGGCGAGGTCCGTCCGCTGCCCGGCAAGGCCGCGCGCGCCAAAGGCAAAAAGCAGAACTCCGAGGATTGAAGCGGAACGCCTATGCAGACGAGTCAAAGATCTGTCGCGCGAAACCGTATGAAGGTAGGGCTCGGCCGCCGGGCGAGCCGCGCGGCCGGGCCAGCGGCCCGGCCCTACCTGACGGCGTACCTCTGCGCCATGCTCCCGCTTGTCACGCTCGGCGCATCCGAGACCGCCGTCCTGCGCGGAACCGTCACCGACGCCGTGATCGGCACCCCCGCCGCCTGCACGGTGACCATCACCGACGCCGAAGGAAAGACCGTGATTGAAAGCGCGGCTTTCAAGGGCGGCTTCCGCTGCGACGGCTCCTTCGAGAAACGCCTTCCCGCTGGACGCACCCGCATCCGCGTGACGCGCGGGTTCGAGACCCGGGCGGAAACGCGGGAATTGCTCCTGCAGCCCGGAGCGGCCACGAATGTCGCGTTCGCGCTCGCGCGCTCCGCAGATCTGCGCCGGCGCGGCTGGTTCGCGGGCGACAGCCACGCCCACATGATCCACGGCGAGCGCACCCTGCCGGTGGACTTCGGCTTCGTCGCACTCACCGCCCGCGCCGAGGACCTGCACTACCTCTCGCTGACGCACGCCTGGCAGCTGAGCGATCCCACCCCGGAGCGGCTGGATGCGGAACTGGCGCGGCGATCGACCTCCGCCTGCGTGCTGACGTGGAACGTCGAGGCGCCGAAGAACTACTACAAGGGCGACGCCGGACGCTGCCTCGGCCACTGCTGGTCCGTGGGCCTGCGCGGACGCACTGCCGCGGGCGATGACGTGATTCCCCTGCTGCTGCGCGCCAGCGCGGCCGACTATCAATCCGACAAACCGACCTTCGCCAATTTCGAATCGCACAGCCTCCTCCACGCGCAGGGCGGCGCCGTCTTCTACACGCATCCGCTGCGCTGGTGGACAGGACCGTGGGGCGGCCAGGGCGGCTATCCCCGACAGGAAAAGATGCGCGTCTCCAACATGGCCGTCGAGCTGCCGCTCGACACGCTGCTCGGCCCCACCTACGACGGCCTCGACGTCTTCACCAGCGGCGGCGAGGACGGCACCAACGACAAGGCGTTCGCGTTGTGGTCGCTGCTGCTCAACCACGGCTACCGCGTCGCGGCCACGGGCTCGTCCGACGCCTGCTTTGACCGGCCCGGCGGCGCGGTGCCGGGATCGGCCCGCACCTACACGTTTCTCGGCAAGGCGCCCTTCTCCCTCGCGGCCGTCGCGCACGCCACCGCCGCGGGGCGCACCTTCGCGACCAGCGGGCCGCTGCTGCTGGCCGCTGTCGACCAGCTTCCCCCCGGCAGCGCCCTGCCTGCGGACGGAAAGGAGCATGTGCTCCAAATCGAGGCGTGGTCCTCCGGCAAGGATCCGTCGGGGTTGCGGCAGGTCGAGATCTTCCGCAACGGACAGCCGTTCCGGAGCGAGACGATCAACCCGCCGCAAGCCGCGTGGCGGACCAACCTCGTGCTCCGCGAAACCGAAGCCGCATGGTACTGCGTGCGCGTGTCCGGGGGGCCGCAGGGCGGCCGCGCCGTCAGCGGCGCCTTCTTCTTCGACCCCACGCCCCACCGGCCGCCGCCGGCCGCCTCCTGCCGCGTCCGCGTGCGGATCGCCGACGCCACGGACGGGCATCCGCTGGACGCCGCGCTCACCGAAATTTTCGATGTCGCCTCGACGCCGCGCGACGGGGCGCGTCATCCGGTGGCCGGCGGACAGGGCACGCTTGACATCCCCGGCACCGTGCGCCTGCGGGCCGAGGCGCCCGGCTATGCGCCGCTCACGCTCAGCCCGGTCTACGACTGTCCCGCCCTCGTCGAAGCGATCACGCGCCTTGAAGACCATGACCTGCTGGACTGGGAGACCTACGAGCGCACCCGCACGCTTCTCTCCACCATCGACCTGACCTTTAATCTGAAAGCCTGCGCCCGATGACAGGCCTGCTTATGAAACGTAAACTCTCTCTGGCGGTTACGCTTCTGGCCGTCTCCGCGGCCGCCTGGGCTGCGGAGAGGCCCAACATCCTCGTCTTGCTGACGGACGATCTCGGGTTCTCGGACATCGGCTGTTACGGGTCCGAGATCGCCACGCCCAATCTTGACCGCCTGGCCGCAAACGGCCTGCGCTTCACGCAGTTCTACAACACCGCCAAATGCCACTCCTCGCGCGTGAGCCTGATGTCGGGACGCTGGTGCCGTCAGGCGGGCGACGAGAGCCTGCGCCGTGCGGTGACCGTGCCGGAAATACTGGGCACCGCAGGCTACTTCACGGCCATGACCGGCAAGTGGCACCTCGACAAACAGCCGACGGAATTCGGTTTCCAGCGGTACTTCGGCCATCTCTCCGGCGCCTGCAATTACTACACCGGGGACAAGACCTTCCGCCTCAACGGCGAGCCGTGGACCGTGCCGGACAAGGGCTTCTACACCACCGTCGCCAATGTGGACTTCGCCCTGACTTTTCTCAGCGAGGCGCGCGCCGCGAAGAAGCCGTGGTTCCTCTACGTGGCCTTCAACGCGCCGCACGCCCCCCTGCAGCCGCTGGAAGCCGACTACAAGAAGTACCTCGGCCGGTACGACGCCGGGTGGGACATCGTACGCGGGGCACGTGCCGCCAAGCAGAAGGAGCTCGGCCTCTTCGGCCATGAGACCGCACCCAGCCCGCGGCCGGACCACATCCCCGCCTGGGACGCGCTGACGCCGGAGATGCGCGCCTGGGAGAGCCGCCGCATGGCCGCCTACGCGGCATTGATCGACCGCGTGGACCAGGAGATCGGGCGGCTCGTCGCCGACCTTCAACGCAGAGGCGAACTCGACAACACCCTCATCCTCTTTCTCTCCGACAACGGCGCGTGCCCCTACGACCGCCGCTCCGTCGGCCGCGGGCGCGACCCCTTCCTGCCCGAAACGCAGTGGTCCGACAGCACCGGCTGGGCCTGGGCCCGCAACACCCCGTTCCGCTACTACAAGCAGAACCAGTACGAAGGCGGGATCGCCACGCCGGCCATCGTGCATTGGCCCGCGGGGTTGAAGACCGCGCCGGGCTCTTTCGCGCGCACCCCCGCGCATCTGGTGGATGTGCTGCCGACGCTGGCCGAACTGGCCGGCGCGACCGTGCCCGCTGTCTGGCCCGGACGCGAACCGACTCCGCTGGCGGGCGTCTCGCTCGCGCCGATCCTCGCGGGCGGCGCATTGACGAACCGCCCGCCCATCCATCTCCTGTACAACAGCGACCGCGGCCTGCGCGACGGCGACTGGAAACTCGTCAGTTTCCAAAGCGAGCCGTGGGAGCTCTACAACCTCGCCACAGACCGGACGGAACTGACCAATGTCGCCGCGCAACATCCCGACATCGCCGCGCGGATGACCAAGCAGTGGCACGACATGGCCGCGAACGTCCTCATGGCGCCCGCCAAAGAACGCGCGCCCGTGGCAAGCGCCTCCCCGGCCGAGCGCAGGCATCGCGAATGGACCGACTTCACTTCGCCGGAGGCCAGCTCGGAGCGCAAAGACGCCAACCGCCGCAGGAGAGCCGCGAAACAAACGCCGCCTAACCCCTAACCCGCTTGAGGCACGTGATGAAAAAACCCGCTGACACCCAGGCCCCCGTTCCCGCCGTCGCATGCCTGGCACTCGGACTGATGCTGGCGCAACCGCTCTGGGCACAAGGGCCGAACAACACACCCCTACGCGAGGGCACCGTCAAGGCCGCCGTCGCAATCGATCCTGGCCTCTTCGAGCGGCAGATGAGCCTGATCGATAAGCGCCGCGCTTCGTGGCTCGAGAAAGCCGAGCAGGCCACGCCCGAGTTGATCCGCACCGTCAAGAAACCGGTCGCGGTCATCACCGTCACGAACGACCCCGCCAGCTTCCAGGGCTGGAAGACCGGGTCCGCCGCCGCGGTGATGTCGGTCTACGACCGGCCGCTCAAACCCGGCGACAGCTTCATCCTGGATTTCGGCGAGCACCTCGCCGGCCAGCTCATTCTCTCGCTGCGCGACTTCGACATCCCCGTGGACGCGCCGGTGCGGCTGGCGCTCGTCTTCGGCGAGGTGCTCGCAGAGGTCACGGAACCCTTCGACCCCTACACGGGCGGACTGACCCGCGCGTGGCTGCAGGACGAGACCGTGAACGTCGACGTCGTGCCGCAGACCGTACGCCTGCCGCGCCGCTACGCATTCCGCTATGCGAAGGTGACCGTGGTCTCGTGCAGCACGCACGGCAAATTCGGCTTCTCCGGCATTCAGGCGGAGGCGGTCACCTCCGCAGACGAACGGAAGCTCCTGCCCTTCACGCCGCGCGACGCCGACGAGGCGGCGCTGGACCGCGTGGCCCGCGCCACCCTGCGCGACTGCATGCAGACCGTGTTCGAGGACGGACCCAAGCGCGACCGCCGCCTCTGGCTGGGCGACCTGCGGCTGCAGGCGCTGGCCAACTACGCCACCTACCGCAACTACGGCCTCGTGAAGCGTTCGCTCTACATCCTCGCGGGCACGGCCACTGACAAAGGCCTCGTCAGCACCTGCGCCCTCGAACAGCCGAAGCCCGTGCGCGGGGGCAACAGCATCCTCGACTACACCGCGCTCTTCGCGCCGACAGTGCTGGAGTACCTCGAGGCCAGCGGCGACCGCCAGACCGCAGAGGACCTGTGGCCGCTGGTCCTGAAGCAGCTCGACTTCACCCTCGAACCCGTGAACGGGGAGGGCCTCTTCATCACGCCGAAGGGCTGGTGGTGTTTCATCGACTGGCACCGTACGCTCGACAAGCAGGCATCGGAACACGCCATCGTGCTGTTCGGTCTCAAGGCCACGCAGCGACTGGCCGAGAAACTCGGCCGGACGACGGAGACGGCCTTCATTCCAGAGATCGTGACGCGCATGGAAAGCGCCGCACGCAAACACCTGTGGGACGAGTCGCGGGGCCTCTTCGTCAGCGGACCCGGCCGCGAGGTCTCGTGGGCGTCGCAGGCGTGGATGACGCTGGCGGGCGTGCCCTCGCCTGAACAGACCCGGCGTGCCATGTCCGGCGTGATCCGTCTCCCGTCCGCCGAGAAGCCGGTGACCCCCTACATGAACCACTATGTGGTCGAGGCGCTCCTGGCCGCCGGCCTCAAGGAGGACGCCGACCGCCTGCTGCGCGATTACTGGGGCGGCATGCTCAAGAAAGGTGCCGACACCTTCTGGGAGGTCTACGTGCCCGGCGACGATTTCCTCTCGCCCTACAAGAGCCATCTCATGAACAGCTACTGCCACGCCTGGAGCTGCACCCCGACCTATCTCCTTCGCAAACAACCGTAAAAGGACCACCCCGCCATGAAACTGCCCCCCGTCATCTGCGCTGCCCTGCTGCTGGCGACAACCGCGTCCGCCGCCTTCTGGACATCGGCCCCTGAGGTCGAAGATCTCCGCTGCGAATATCTCGCCAACCCTCTGGGCATCGACGAAAACCAGCCGCGCCTGAGCTGGCTGCTCGACGCGGATGACGCGCGCGGCGTCAAGCAGACCGCGTATCAGATCCTAGTGGCGAGCAGCGAGGATCTGCTCAATGAAGAAGCGGGCGACCTGTGGGACTCCGGAAAGGTCGCTTCCGGACAGTGCGTCAACGTCGTGTATGCGGGCCGGCCGCTCGCCTCGCGTCAAACCTGCTTCTGGAAGGTGCGCGTCTATGACCAGGGCGGACAGGCGTCATCGTGGAGCGATTCCGCGTCGTGGACCATGGGCCTGCTCCAGCCGGGCGACTGGCAGGGACGCTGGATCGGCCAAGACGAGTCCCCCAAAGACAACCGCCTCACGGACTGCTCGTGGATCGGCTACCCGGAGGGCCTGCCAGGCGTCAACGGCGCGCCGGGCGTGCGCTATTACCGCCGCACCTTCGAGCTGCCCGCCAATCAGACCGTTACCAAAGCCGAACTGAGTCTTGCGGGCGACAACGCGTTCGAGTGCTGGGTGAACGGCGAGCGCGTCATGAGCGGGCACAGCTTTTCGGCCGCGGCCCAGCAGGATGTCGCCGCGCGCCTGCGTCCAGGCAAGAACCTGATCGCCGTGCGGGTCGACAACGCTGGCGAAACGCCGAACCCCGCCGGGCTGGTCGGCCGGCTGACCGTCGCCTTTGAAACAGGCGCGCCGCTGGTGCTGGCCACGGATAACCAGTGGAAGGTGGCCAGCCAAGAGCTCGCGCAATGGCAGCAGCCGGCCTGCGGTGACGCGTCATGGAAAACGGCCCATGTGCTGGGGCCCGTCGGCATGGCGCCCTGGGGCAACGTCTCCGGGGCCGAGGACCGCGCCCTCGCCGCACGCATGCTGCGCAAGGAGTTCACCGCCGCGAAGAAGGTCGCGCGCGCCACGGTCTACTGCAGCGGACTCGGCCTTTCGGAGCTTTACCTGAACGGCGCGAAGGTGGGCGACGCCGTGCTCTCGCCGGGGCTGACCGACTACACCAAGCGCGTGCTCTATGTGACGCACGATGTGACGGCGCAGCTCAAGCGCGGCCCCAACGCGCTCGGCGTCTGGCTCGGGAACGGCCGCTTCTACGCGCCCCGCTCGAACGCGCCGACGAAAACCGTCGGCTACGGCTACCCGAAGCTGCTGCTGCAGCTGGAGATCGATTACGCCGACGGCACGCGCGACACGGTCGTCAGCGACGGCACATGGCGGCTCACCGCCGAGGGACCGCTCCAGGCGAACAACGAGTACGACGGCGAGACCTACGACGCGCGCCGCGAACTGCCCGGCTGGTCGGCCCCCGGCTTCGACGCGGCCGCGTGGCCGGCCGCGCAGGCGGTCGACGCGCCAGGCGGCGTGCTCGCGGCGCAGATGATCGAACCGATCCGCGTGACTGGGACCCTCAAGCCCGTGGCGCTCACCGAGCCCAAGCCGGGCGTGTTCATCTTCGACATGGGCCAGAACATGGTCGGCTGGTGCCGCCTCGCCGTACGCGGCCCGGCGGGCGCGCGCGTCGCGCTGCGCCACGCCGAGACGCTGCAACCCGACGGCACGCTCTACCTCGCCAACCTCCGCGGCGCCCAAGTCACGGACGCATACACGCTCAAGGGCGGAGGCAAGGAGGTCTACGAACCGCGCTTCACCTACCACGGGTTCCGCTTCGTCGAGGTCACGGGCTTCCCCGGCAAGCCGACCCTCGCGACGCTCGAGGGCCGCGTGGTGAACGATGACGTGGCGCGCGCCGGCAAGTTCACGTGCTCGAACCCGACCCTCAACCGCATTTACCGGAACACCCTCTGGGGCGTGCGCGGCAACTACCGCAGCATCCCGACCGACTGCCCGCAGCGCGACGAGCGCCAGGGCTGGCTCGGCGACCGTTCGGCGGAATCCAAAGGCGAAACCTACCTGTTCGACATCTCCGCCCTCTATGCCAAATGGGTGCGGGACATGTCCGACGCGCAGAAGGAGAGCGGCAGCATCCCCGACGTCTGCCCGCCCTACTGGCCGCTCTACAACGACAGCGTGACATGGCCCAGCAGCGCGGTCATCATCCCGGGCACGCTGTTCGAGCAGTACGCGGACACGCGCGTCCTCGCACGCCAGTACCCGAGCATGACGCGCTGGATCGGGCACATGAGCGGCTTCATCAAGGACGGGATCATCGCCAAGGACAGCTACGGCGACTGGTGCGTGCCGCCCGAAGACCCGAAGCTGATCCACTCAAAAGATCCGGCCCGCAAGACCGCGCCCGCGATCCTCGCCACGAGTTACTTTTACCACTGCCTCTCCCTGATGGCGCGCTACGCGACCGTGCTGGACAAACCCGACGACGCCCAGCGCTTCACCGCGCTGGCCGCCCAGCTCAAGACCGCCCTGAACAGGCAGTACTATCGGCCCGAGCTCGGCTATTACGACAACGGCTCGCAAACGGCCTGCGTGCTGCCGCTGGCCTTCGGCCTGGTGCCGGAAGCGGAGCGCGGACGCGTGTTCGGGCACCTGGTGCAGAAGATCACGCAGGAGACCCAAGGCCATGTGGGCACCGGGCTCATCGGCGGCCAGTGGCTCAACCGCGTGCTCACCGAGGGCGGACGGGCGGACCTCGCGTACGGCCTCGCGACGAACACGACCTATCCGAGCTGGGGCTACATGATCGGGCAGGGCGCGACCACCATCTGGGAACTCTGGAACGGCAACACCGCCGACCCCGCGATGAACTCGGGCAACCACGTCATGCTCGTCGGCGACCTTGTGATCTGGTTCTACGAGACCCTCGCCGGCATCAAGTCCGACCCCGAGCAGCCGGGCTTCAAGCACATCATCATGCGGCCGCAGCCGGTCGGCGACCTGACCTTCGTCAAGGCCTCGTACCGTTCGCCCTACGGACGCATCACGAGCGAGTGGCATCTGGAGAAGGGCGCGTTCGACTGGAAGATCACGATTCCGCCCAACGCCACGGCCACCGTTTACGTGCCCGCCAGCCGTGCGGAGGCGATCACCGAAGGCGGCCGCGCCCTGAGCGACGCGCGCGGCGTCAATCTGCTGCGCATGGAAGGTTCAGCAGCCGTGCTCGCGGTCGAGTCCGGCAGCTACCGGTTCGTCGCGCGCTAAATAGGTGTCGCGAAAAAAATGAACAGAACCACCGGTAGGGACGGTTCCCCGAACCGTCCGCCTGTCCTGTGCCTACCGACGGGCGGACGCCTCGGGGAGGCGTCCCTACCCGAATTCGCCGCTTTCCGGCCCGTCCGCGCAAAGCGGCGTCGCGCGGGATCCCGCTTGCCGCCGCACTCCACATTACGCCCGCGTTTCGCTCCGCTCGCAACCTTCCAGAAGGTGCGCTCATATGATGAGCCCCCCACTTCCATGTTCTGAACACCTTCCTAACGCGTCGATAACCACAAATCCTCCCTTCCCGTTCAAGAGTATTCAATGGCGCCCGTGAAGGAGTGATACGCGTAAAATCGGGTGACCGTCGTCCGATGGTTCTGTTACACTTCAGTGATTATGAAACTGGCTTGTATTCGTTTGGCGGCCGCGCTGGCGCTCGCGCTCGCTTGCACCGGCGCATCGGGCAAGGCCCCTGCCGGCATCGCCGCGGGCATGGCCGCGCCTGAACTCACGGATTATCCCCCGCAGCTCCGCTGGATCTGGTATCCGGAGGGCCAGCCCGCACGCAGCGCGCCGGAAGGCGAGCGCTACTTCCGCGCGGCGGTGACGCTGCCCGCCAATGCGGCGGTCACGGCCGCGCAGCTCGTCATCAATGCCGACGACACCTGCACGCCGTACCTCAACGGCAAGCCCCTTGCCCGCAAGAGCGGCGGCTGGACGGATTTCGAGCCCTATGACGTGACCGCCCTGCTGCGCGCCGGCCGCAACGTGGTAGCGGTGGAGGTGCACAATTCCACCTCGGCCGCCGGCGTGATCGGCTGGCTCGTGGTCCGCATGGGTAAAGAAAAGCGCGTGCTGGCCGTGACCGACGGAACATGGAAGGCTTCGGACAAACCCGCGCCGGGCTGGGAGCAGCCCCGCTTCGATGACGCGGCCTGGCCGACCGCGATGGTCCTCGGACCGGTGACGATGGCTCCGTGGGGCGGAAAGATGCAATGCCCCTGCTTGCCGCTGATGACCTTGACGAAGCCGCGCGGCGAGCAGCCGGTCACGCCGGCCGAGGCGAAGGCGCTGATCGAGGAGGACTGGATTTTCCAGGCCAACGACAACACGACCGCGCAGCGGGCACTCCAGGAGAGCGGCTGGGCACGCGAACTCGCCGCACGGCTGACGGGACAGACTCCCACCTTGAATTTCGCGCCGGAGCTGGCCGCCCTCGCCGCGCTCGAGGCCCGGCTGAAAGGCCTGCCGCCCGCACAGGACGACGACACGACGCGCGGCCTCTATCTGGCCGTGCGCCGCGTCAAGCGCGCGCTGCTGCTCCGCAATCCGCTCCTGAACTTCGACCGGCTCCTGCTCGTGGACGGACCCGCCTATGCCGGCAAGCACGAATCGGCGCACCGCAACGGCTACGCCTACGGCCATCAGATGGCGGGCAGCCGTCTGCTGGTCCTTGACGGGCTTCGGCCGGACGGCGCCGAGCGCGAGCTGGTGCCGGGCACGGAAGGCTACATCATGCGCATGGACCTGGCGTTCGACGCCTCGAAGGTCGTGTTCAGCCTCAAGCCCAAGGCCGACGACAGTTTTCACCTCTACGAGATCGGCATCGACGGCCAGGGCCGCCGCCAGCTGACCGGCAGCCTTTACGACGACATGGATCCGATCTATCTGCCTGACGGCCACATCCTCTTCTCGACATCGCGCGGCAATTCGTATGTCCGCTGTCTGCCGCAGTCGGCCTCCACCGTGCTCGCGCGCTGCGAGGCCGACGGCCGCAACATCACGATGATCTCGCGCAACAACGAGCCCGACTACACGCCCGCGCTGCTGCCCGACGGCCGCGTGCTTTACACGCGCTGGGAATACACGGAGCGCCCGCTCTGGCGGCTACAGAAGCTCTGGACCATCAACCCCGACGGCACGGGCGAGGCGGTCTACTGGGGCAACGGCAGCGCCTACCCCGACATGCTCTGGGAGGGACGTCCGGTCCCGGGCAGCTCCCAGGTAATGTTCGTCGGCGTCGGCCACCACAACGTCGTGACCGGCTGCCTCGGCCTGCTCGACGTCGGCCGCGGCCTGCAATGGCCGGACGGCATCACGAAGGTCACCGGCGAGCTGCAGTGGCCGGAGGTCGGCGAGCCGGAAGGGGGCAGCCCCATCGCCTCGCCGCGCTATCACGCCAGCGGCGGGCTGTGGTCCGTGCGCAGCCCCTATCCGCTCGGCCCGGAGGATTTCCTGGTTTCGGCCGCACGCGCCACCGGCGGCGACTTCGCGCTCTTCCTCATGGATATCCACGGCAACCGGGAACTGCTCTACACCGGACGGCAGACCGTCTGGTATGCGCAGCCACTCCGTCCGCGCAAGACGCCGCCAGCGCTCCCCGACCGCGTGGCGTGGCCCGCCTCAGGCGAACAGGCGCAGGGCGGCGTGCTCTTCAGCCCGAATGTCTACGCCGGCGTCGAGGGACTGCCGCCCGGCACCGCGAAATTCATCCGCGTGATCGAGATGGACGCCAAGACCTACAGCATGGGATTCAAATCCTGGCGCCATTCCGGGCCGGCCATCTCGGTCATCCAAGAGGACGGCGTCAAGCGCATCCTCGGCACCGTGCCCATCCGGCCCGACGGCTCGGTCGCGTTCAAGGTACCCGCGGGCAAGGCGCTGCACTTCCAGCTCCTGGACGAGCGCCAGCGCTGCGTGCAGATCATGCGCTCCTTCACGGGGGTCATGCCGGGCGAGACGCGCGGCTGCCAAGGCTGCCACGCCCTGCATACGGCCACGCCGGATGTGCGCCAGAGCGCGCTCGCGCTCCGCGAGCCGCCCGCCGACCTGACGCCGCCCGCGTGGGGCGCCGGCACCAGCATCAGCTATGAGCGCTTCTGCCAGCCGGTCCTCGACCGCCATTGCGGCCAATGCCACGAGGGTAACGGCAAAGCCCGCGCCAAACTGGACCTGACCCTGCGCGGCGGCGTGCAGGAGAAGGGCATCGACGACCCCAAGCTCTGGCCCTTCAAGGAACCGTACCTCACGCTCGTCGGCCAGGCGTGGAGCGGCCCCAAACCCGAAGGCACCGGCGCGGGCCTCGGCCTCGCCGGCTGCCTCAACGTGGAGGTCGGCCACCAGTACGCCGCGCTCCAGCCGATGACCGTGCTCTCCTCCACGAGCCGGCTGATCGAACTGGTGACGGGCGGCAAGCACCATGACGTGAAGGTCGAGGGCGAAGACCTGCAGCGCCTGATCGCCTGGGTGGACTGCAACTGCGTTTACCGCGGCGACGAGGAGGTCCGGCAGATCCCCGACCCGCCGCCGCAGATCGCCGACCGTTTTCCCGTGCCGGTCAAGACCTGCACCGCCCCCGCCATCGACCGCCTGCAGCCTGTGACCGATGCGCTGGCCGGACGTATCCGGTAAGAGGGCCATCGTCGGCCGGTGGGCGGCAAGCACCGCGCACGCCCACGGATGGGCGTGCCACATCCGGATGTGCCATGCGCATCCCTGCGCATGGGAGGCGGGCGGATTAAAGTTTTTACAGAGAACGTTAAGGAGAATTTGATGAGCCTGACACGACTCCTCTTTCATGGGTCAGCATGCGCTGTTCTTGCAGGCGCGGCCATCGCGGGTGACATCCAGATCCGCGACTTCCAGCCGGAGCGGCCGCTCAGCCGCGCACGGCGGCCGGCACCCGTCACGGCGGTGATCGCGAACACGGGGACCGCGCCGGCCGAGGTGCAGGCGAAACTCGTGCTCCCGAACGGCGTCCGGGCCGTGCGCGGGGATGCGGCCGCGACGGTCCGCATCGCCAGCCGGGAGGAGCAGCGGATCAGCTGGGAGGTCGAAGCGGAGACCGCCGGGCCGTGCGAGCTGCGGCTGGAGGTCAGCGCCGGCGACGCGTCCGTGGCCGCCGCCGCCCTTGCGATGCGATTCCTGCCCGCGGCCGAGCGGCGCCAGCTTGCCTACATTCCCGCCCCCGATCCTGTTAAGACTCCGATCCTGATCGGCGCGCACCATTGCCCGCTGTGGGAGGCCGACAAATACCGGATGTGGGACAACGTGCTCAAGCATCCCGAGCGCACGCCCGCGCTGGGCTTCTACGCGCAGGAGAACCCGCAAGTCTCCGACTGGGAGACCAAATGGGCGGTCGAGCACGGCGTCTCGTTCTTCATCTACTGCTGGTACCGGGCGAGTCAGGGCGGCGCGGTCCAGACGCGGTACAGCAGCGCGATCAACGACGCCCTGTTCCATTCCCAGTTTGTCGGCAAGATGAAGTTCACGATCATGTGGGAAAACCAGTCGCGCGGCACGGCCGGCGTCGCGGACGAGCGCGACCTCCTGGCGAACCTGCTCCCCTACTGGATCGGGACTTACTTCAAGCATCCGAGTTATCTCAAGGTGGACAACAAGCCCGTGCTCTTCATTTACCGGCCGGAGTTTCTCGTCAAGGATCTGGGAAGCGTTGAGAACGTGACATCCGCTTTCGCCAAGATGCGCCAGGCCTGCCGCGACGCGGGCTTTGACGGGCTCACCCTGCTCGGCGAGTACCGCGGGCTCGACCCCAAGCATCTTGAGCTGATGAAGACGCTCGGGCTCGACTACACCTTCGCCTACTGCTGGGGCATACCCGGCAGCCCCACGCCGGAGCAGGCGGTCCAGGCGCAGATGGCCAACATCCGCAAGACGCAGGAGCTGGCCGTCCTGCCGCAGGTCGTCACCGTCTCGCAGGCGTGGAGCGGCTGGCGCGACGAGGGCAGCATCTGGAAAATCCCGCCCGTCGATTTCGAGGGTCTCCTGCGCCAAGCCAAGGCGTTCATCGACACGCTGCCCCCCGACCAGCTCGGCAGCCGGATGCTGCTGCTGGACAACTGGAACGAGTGGGGCGAAGGCCACTACATCGCGCCCTACCGCGAGTACGGCTTCGGCTATCTGGACGCGGTGCGCAACGTGTTCGCGGAAAATGCCGGGCCCCACGAAGACCTGATCCCGGAGGACATCGGACTCGGCCCTTACGACAGCGCCTACCGCGCCCATGCCGAACAGGAGCGGACCCTTAATAAATTGCTTTCGAAGAACGTCACCAAGTCGGGCGCGCCGGAAGCGGGGCTGATCGGCTGGTGGGCGTTCGACGAGCCCGCGAACGACACGGTCACGCTGGACTATTCGGGCCACGGCTTGGGAGGCGTCCTCGAGAATGCCGAGCGCGCGGCAGGCATCGACGGCCACGCGCTGGTCTGCCGGGGCGGCAGCGTCATGGTCGGCAGCAGCCCCCTGCTCTCCCCGACCCACGCGCTGACCGTCACCTGCTGGGTCAAGACGGACCTGGCGGGACAGAAGCACACGTGGTTCGTGAACCGCATCTTCGGCGGCAGCACTTCCACGGGCTTCCGGCTCGGCACGCAGGACGGCAAACCCTGCTTCGGCGTTCCGGTGACCTCGTTCAGCCATCACCTGACCGGCAAGGCGCTCTTGCCCGTCGGGCGCTGGACCCATCTCGCGGGCACCTTCGACGGCGCCGTCATGCGCCTCTACATGGACGGCGAGGAGCAAGGCTCGCTGGCGCGGCCCGGGCCGCTCCATCCCAACACCCAGCCCCTGTGCCTGGGCAACTACGACGCGGGTCATGCGGCGCACTTCACCGGGCTGCTCGACGAGGTGAAGCTCTACAGCCGCGCCCTGACGGCCGACGAGGTGCGAGCCCAGTACCGGTCCCTTTCATCATCGGCCAAACCGTGAACGCGAGAATACCTCCGATCCTCCGGATGCTTGCGTCAGCTAACAGGGCAAGGTATGCTATCGGCCTTATGTGGTTTGTGCTTCTCTATAGTCGCCGGATCGTGCTGCTCACGTGGCTGGCGCTCCTGGGCGCCGGCTGCTCGCGGCACGCGCGCAGCGCAGACGCCGGCGGCGCGTTCACCGGGTCGGCCAGCTGCCGCGAGTGCCACGAGAAGTTCTACACGCTCTGGTCCACCTCCCGCCACGGCCTGGCGATGCAGCCGGTGACGGAAGCCTTCGCGCGGCAGGCTCTGGCGGCGCATACGAACGCGATCGAGATCGGCAAGCACCGCTTCCGGGCCGACGCGGCCGCACGCGTGATCCGCGAAGAAGGGCCGGAGGGAACCCAGTCCTATCCGATGGTGCAGGCCCTGGGTGGCAAGAACATCTACTACCTGCTCACCCCGATGGCGCGCGGGCGGCTGCAGGTGCTGCCGCTGGCCTATGATGTACGGCAGAAAGAGTGGATTAACGCCGGGGCCAGCATGGTCCGCCACTTCGCGGAAGGCGGCGACGAGGCGCTCGACTGGCGGGATCAGCAGCTGACCTTCAACACGGCCTGCTTCGGCTGCCACGTCAGCCAGCTCTCCAAAAATTACGATCTGAAGACCGATACGTACCGCACGGTCTGGCGCGAGCCGGGCATCAACTGCGAGGCGTGCCATGGGCCGGGCGCCGAGCACATCCGGGTCTGCCGGGCAGCGCCCACCAACGCCCCTCCCAAAGACCTGAAGCTCATCAGCATGAAAGCCATGACGGGCGTGCAGCGCGACGAGACCTGCGCCACCTGCCACGCCAAAATGCGGCCGATCACGACGGGCTTCACTCCGGGCGACCGTCTCTTCGACCACTTCGACCTGGTCACGCTTGAGAATCAGGACTTCTATCCGGACGGCCGCGACCTGGGCGAGAACTACACGTACACGCTGTGGCTGACAAGCCCGTGCGTTCAGGCGGGCAAGCTGGACTGCACGCACTGCCATACCTCCAGCGGGCGCTTCAAGTTCGCGGGCGAGAAGACCAACGAGTCCTGTCTGCCGTGCCACCGGGAGCGCGTCGAGAAGGCGACCGAGCATTCGCACCACAAGGCCGGAAGCAAGGGCAACCAGTGCGTGTCATGCCACATGCCCGTGACCAGCTTCGCGCGCATGCGGCGCTCCGACCACTCGCTGCGGCCGCCCACGCCGTCCGCCACGCTGGCCTACGGCTCGCCCAACGCCTGTAACCTCTGCCACCAGGACAAGGATGCCGGCTGGGCCGACGGGCATGTGCGCAAGTGGCGGACGCGCGATTATCAGGCGCCGGTCCTGTACCGTGCCGGTCTCATCGCCGCGGCCCGGAAGCGGGAGTGGGCGCGGCTGGACGAGATGCTGGCCTTCATCGGCGACGCGAAGAGCGATCCGGTTTTCGCCGTGTCGCTGATCCGCCTGCTGGAGCCGTGCGACGCCCCCCGCAAGTGGCCGGCGCTCCGCCAGGCTCTCAAGCAGCCGCACCCGCTGGTCCGCTCGGCCGCGGCCCACCTCCTGTCCGGGGATCTCAGCCGAGAGACGTTTGCCGGGCTCTTGGCGGCCGCCAAAGATGAGTATCGCCTGGTCCGCGTGTCGGCGGCCTCGTCGCTGGCGAGGTATCCTCCGGCGCTGCTGGAATCACCGCCGGCGCGGCCGGTCTGCGAGGCCGCTTTTAAGGAACTCGAAAGCAGCCTCCTCTGTCTGCCCGACGCCTGGAGCGCGCACTACAACATCGGGAATTATTTCGAGGAGCGGGGCTGGCCCGCCAAGGCGCTGGCCGCGTACGAGCAGTCGATGCGGCTGCGTCCGGACGTGATCCCCCCGATGGTGAACGCCGCCATGATGCGGGCGCGGCAGGGCGACATCGACGCGGCCGTCGTGCTGCTCAAGAAAGCTGAGCGCGTCGAACCCCGGCATGCGGCCGTGAACCTCAATCTCGGCATGGCGTTGGCGGAGCAGGGCAAACTGGACGAGGCGGAACAACATTTCCGTACCGCCTTCAATGCAGACCCGACCTCAGGCCAGGCGGCCTACAACCTGGGTGTGCTGCTGAACAGCAAGGCTGTGACCGAAGAGGGTGTGGGCTGGTGCCGCAAAGCCGCCGAGCTGCTGCCTCAGAACGCAGCCTATGTCTACACCTGCGCCTATTACCTCGTCGCGCGCGGGCAGAGGACCGAGGCGGCCACGCTCCTGCAGGACGCGCGCCTGCGCGGCGTCACCTCGGATCAGATCACGGCGCTGCTGGCGGAACTGCAACGGCCGCGCTGACAGTGCCCCCTTTCGACATTGAAGGTAGGGACGCCTCCCCGAGGCGTCCGCTTGTCCATGGCGGGCACCGGCGGACGGTTCGGGGAACCGTCCCTACCAGAGAAATAATGAATCCCTTTGGGACGCTCTCGATAAAAGGAATACACCATGAAACTGACTTGCATCGCCGCACTCATCGCCGGTCTTTTCTGTGGAGCCGCCCTGGCCGCCGACGCGCCCGGCCGCCGACCGAACGTCCTGCTGATCTGCGTGGACGATCTCAAGCCGCTGCTGGGCTGCTACGGCGCGCCGCTCGTCAAGTCGCCGAACATCGACCGCCTCGCCGCGCGCGGCGTGCTGTTCGAGCGCGCCTTCTGCAACCAGGCCGTGTGCGCGCCCTCGCGCAACTCCCTGATGACCGGCAAGCGTCCGCAGACCCTCGGCATCTACGACCTCGGCACCAACTTCCGCACGTCCGCGCCCGACGCCGTCACTGTGGCGCAATATTTCATGAAGAACGGCTACCGCACCGAGGCGATGGGCAAGATCATGCACGTCGGCCACGGCAACCACGAGGACGACGCCTCGTGGTCCGTGCCGCACTGGAAACCCCAAGGTGGGGGATACGCGCTGCCTGCCAATGCCGACCGGCAGAGGCAAGCGGTGGCCAAAGCCAAAGCCGACGGCCTCTCGGCCTCCAAAATCGCCAACACCGCCAAAAGCGCGCCTACCGAGTGTGCGGACGTGGCCGACTCGTTTTACGGTGACGGCCAGATCGCCGACGAGGCCATCCGCCGCCTCGCCGCGGCGCAGGCCAAGCCCGGCGAGCCGTGGTTCATCGGCGTCGGCTTCCTCAAGCCGCACCTCCCCTTCTGCGCGCCGAAGAAATACTGGGACCTCTACGACCCGGCCGCCTTCCCGCTGCCCGCGCTGAAGACGCCGCCGCTGGGCGCCCCGGAGTTCGCGCCCACCACGTGGGGCGAGCTGCGCAACTACAGCGACATGCCGAAGATCGGCCCGCTGGACGACGCCCAGACGCGCCACCTGATCCACGGCTATCACGCGGCGGTCAGCTACATGGACGCCCAGCTCGGACGCGTCCTCGACGCGCTCGACCGGGACGGCCTCGCGGAAAACACCGTCATCGTGCTGTGGGGCGACCACGGCTGGCACCTCGGCGACCACGGCATGTGGTGCAAGCACACCAATTACGAGCAGGCCGCGCGCATCCCCCTGCTCGTCGTGGCGCCCGGCGTGACGAAGGCCGGCACCCGGACCGGCGCGCTGGTCGAAACGGTGGACCTCTATCCGACCCTCTGCGAACTGGCCGGGCTGCCCGCGCCGCAGGGGCTGGACGGCGCGAGCTTCGCCGGCGTCCTCAAAACGCCTTCCGCCAAGACCAAGGAGGCGGTCTACCACGTCTACCCGCGCAACGACCTCATGGGCCGCGCCGTGCGCACCGAGCGCTACCGCCTGGTCGAGTGGAAGAAGATCGGCGCCCCCGCCTCGGGCGCGGTGCTTGAGCTTTACGATTACGAGGCCGACCCCGCCGAAACCAAGAACCTCGCAACAGAGAAGCCCGAGGTGGTCGCGGGGCTCCGCGCCCTGCTGGCAGCGCAGCCCGAGGCCAAGCCGCAGATCAG
This sequence comes from Verrucomicrobiota bacterium, assembly GCA_023269675.1. GTDB lineage: Bacteria > Verrucomicrobiota > Kiritimatiellia > RFP12 > UBA1067 > JAHFSX01. The sequence goes on along the minus strand of JAHFSX010000005.1, from coordinate 50,886 downwards.
AGGCGAGGGGAAACCCGGCGACAAACCCGCGGCGAACAACAAGCCCAGGCAGGACCGCGCCGCGATGTTCGACAAGCGCGACAAGGACAAGGACGGCCAGCTCACCCGCGCGGAGTTCCTCGACGGCCAGCCCGATCCGGCCGAGGCGCCCAAGCGCTTCCCCCTTTTTGACACGGACAAAGACGGTCTCCTCAGCCGCGACGAGTTCATCTCCGGCGGAAAGAATAAAAAATGAGGCCTTGGCAGCGCGTTGTCCTCATGCTGGTGGCGCTGGCCGCGCCGCACTTGAATGGCGCGCCCAGCAGTGACTTCGATCGGAAGGCGGCCACGCTCTTTACCAAGAACTACTCTTTCCACGCCTGGGACGAGACCGACCACACCGTGGATGGCGATGACTGGTCGCTGCCGTTGTGGGTGCAGCCGGCGCGTTACAGCGGCATCCAGATCAGCCCGAAACTGGTTTCGGCGGAGTTTCCCGGCCGCATCCAACGCGCCGTTCATGCCTCGTGGCGGGAAACCGAACCTGCGGAGGGCACCTTCGATTTCCGCAGCCTGCGCCAGGAGATCATCAAGGAGAGCGAGGGTGGCAACTACGCCGTCAAGCTGGGGCTGGGGGCGTCCGTCTGGGAGACACGCTATTTCCAGAGCCTGCAAGACCGGACCCTCATAAAGACAGCCTCCGGCACGGCTCCGCTTTGGCTCAAGCACTACGGCATCCCGCTGATGGAAGAGCAACCGAACAAGTCGATCCCGTTCCAGGTCGTCAATCTGGACATCTTCCATCCGGAGTATCATCGACGATACCTGAAACTGATCGAAGCCTTCGGCCGGAGCGGGATTCCGCAGATGAAGGAACTGGACATCTGCTACCTGCATCTGGTTTCGGCGTCACGCGGTGAAGAAGGCGCGGGGCCGCCGGTCGGCGATCCCAGGCGTCCGCTTTACGAGGAGCGTTTGCGGGCCTGGGCGGAGGCCTTCAAGGGCGTCACCTATAAACTGTGTCTGGTCTCCGGCAAGGAGGACAACATGAAACTGGGGCTGAAGCTCGGCATGGGCCAGCGCAACGGCTTCGTCGAGCACTATATGCTCCATGCGCCCAATCCCGCTTTGGGCCAGGAGCTCGACTCCGAAGGCTACCTGGTCGTCAATGAGAAGTGTCCGCTCATCGCCGAGAACCGCGCGTCAGGCGACGAGAACGAAGAATACACCAGCAGCCACGAGGAGCGCTTTGGCCCGATCGCGACCTTTCCCCACCGCTACCGCGAGGCCACATTGCGGATGCTGCAGATGCGTCGCAACTTTGTCTGGGCCGAAGGCGGCCCGTGGCTGATCAACTCGCCGCTGCTCCACTACCTGGCCTTGGAGCTGGGCAAGACCGCCCAGGACGCGCCCGACGCCTGGTGCTACCTGCGCGAAAGTGCCGTCAAGGGCGGGCCGCAGGGACAACCGGTGAAGAACTTCGAACGCTGGCTGTACCAACGCGATGCCGACGGCGCGCGCACCGAAGCCACAGAGAAGGTCGAGCTCCCGCCGCACATGTTTGAATTCGACCGGAACCGCCTGTACGACTTGACGGCGCGCCAAACCCAGATGGCCAAGAGGCAATCCTTGATCCGCTTCGGCGTGGACGAAGCGTTTCTCGCCGGCGGGCCGCACGCCGTCGCCGTGAAGGTCACCTATATCGATCGTGCCCATGCCGAGTGGCAGTTGGAATCTTTCGCCGGCACCCAAATGACCGCGGCGCGTCAAGTGACCTGCGGCGACTCGGGCGCGGCCAAGACCATCACGTTCATTCTCAACGACGCGTGCTTTCCCGGCCGGGGCTACACCGGTTTGGATTTGCAGATTCGCGCGCTGAAGGGCGACGCGGTCATCCGCTTTGTGCGGGTGATCAAGTTGCATCCCAAACCAGATCAGGCGGCGGGCCAACTTCAACGCTCGGAAAAGACGATCAAATGAAGACGAAAGGCCGCACCATTAAACACAGCCTCACCTGCTTGCTGCTGGCACCGCTGGCTGGGCTGCACGCCGCTGATTCCCATGCGAAGCTCTCGCCCCATCAGCGTGTGATTCTCGAATCGGAATCGCCGCCGGCTTCCGCCGCGACGTTCAGCTTCGAAGCGCCGGCCGGGCCTCAGTTCACCGAGGCCGAGAAGGAGGCGCAGCGTGAGCGTGGCCATGAAGTCGTGACGATGGTGAAGCAGGCTTTCGACAGCGGTGCGGGCGAGGTTCGGCTTGTGCCGGGCGATTACCGTTTCGGCCAGGAGCGCTATGAAGGCGCCAAGGTGATTTATCCGCTGGCCTTCGAAAACATGCAGCGCGACGCGGAGCATCCCTTCGTGATCGATGCGGCGGGCGCGACGTTTTGGTTCGACCTGGATGACCTGCAAATGCCACCGGGGCACCGCTGCGTCGGCTTTCGCGACTGCCGGAACATCGTACTCCGCGGCGCGACCATCGACCGTGGCACGCGCGGCTGCATCGAGGGCCGCATCACGCGCATCGACCGCGTAGGCAATCGCATTGAAATCCAGCCTTCGCCGGGCATCGTCGTGCCTGCGACTTATAAGGGCGGTGAAGAGCAGCGCCTGTTTCCCTTCAAGAGCGATGGCCGCTTCTGCGCGCCGCTCTATGATTTGCAGCCCGGCATTCGCAGGCTGCGCTACAAAGACATCACGCCTTCGGCCGACGGCCGTTACTGGATCAACATGCGCGATCCCGACCTGATGGAGCGCATCCATGACGCGAACTGGGAGCGCGCTTATGGCGAACTCGGCGTGCTGCGCGTGGGCGATGGCTGCTCCTGTCTCTACACCACCGCCGGAGCCATCGCGCTCGAAGACTCGGCGAACCTGACGATGTACGGCGTGAGCGTCTATGTCGCCAAAGGCGGTCCGAGCGAGAGCGGCGGCGACGGCGCGCATCTGTGGAAGGACTGCTACTTTGGACCTCGGCCCGGCACCAGCCAGTGGAAGGGCGCGGACGGTTATCTGTGCCGCTCCACGCGCTATGGTTCGACCCTCGACCACGTCACTATCCGACACACCGCGGATGACCTTCAGAACTTCCACGGCATCTGGGGAAAAGTGAAAACTGTGGCCGGCAAGCACGTTACGCTGGAGTCGAATGCCTCACTGCGTCCCACGCTCACCAACGCCCGCCCCGGCGACCGTTTGCGCTTCCTCCATCGCAAAACCGGCGTCCTTCTCGGCGAGGCGAAGTTAACCGCACTCAACGGTTTCCAGCTCACGCTCGATCAAGACGCCACGCCTTTCGCCGACGCGCAGTCCGAGTGGCTCGATCATGAGTGCGCTGGCTGGACCGTGCAAAATTGCCGCTGGGAAGATAACTTCCAGCGCCTGCTCATCATGTCCGGCCCCGGCATCGTGCGCGGCTGCACCTTCACGCGCATGGGCGGCAGCATCTCGCTCAACACCGGCATGGGCCTCGTCGGCGGCATTCCCAATGACATCACCATCGCCGACAACACCTTTATGGACGTGAATCCGCGTCCGCATGGCGCAGCCATCGACGCCTACGCCCATAACGCCCAGGGCCAGGCCGGCGTCCCGCCCATCGAGCGCCTCTTCATCACCGGCAATACGTTCTCCCGGTCAGGCGGCCCCGCAATGAACCTCACCGGCATCAAAAAGAGTCATATCGAAAGCAATCACTTCGAGTCGCCCGTCCGCGCCACCGTAATGGCACGCCCCGCCGATGTGATCGACCGTCAAGCTATCATGCTCCATCACAGCACCGCCGTGGAGGTGAAAGGCAACACGCTCAGCGACCTGGAGCAGCACGCCAAACCCGATGCCAGCAGCCAGAGCCCCATGCTCGGCCTAGAAGGGACGAAAGACATCACGCTCGATGGCAGGCGCCTCCCCGACGTACCGAAGCGAGACTCCGGGCCCAATAACAAATGAAACCCGCCCTGCTGCACCGCACCGCCGCAGAAGGACGCAGCACCCTCGGATCCCCGTAAAAAAACGAGGCCGACCTCTCCGTTCCCGCGTCCTCCGCTGGCAAGCAGAAAAAGGTGGCCCGCGCGGACGATACGGGAAAGCCGGATCGCCGCTGAGCAGGAGACAGCGTCAAGGTGCGCTTGTGTGATGAGCCGCCGCCCCCGCGGCGGCGCCGGCAGCAGCCGTCTGCATCCTTCCGGCGGTGCGCCGGAACGAGAACAGGATCTGCGCCTTGGCGGGCTTGCCCCCGATCTCGATCACCGGGTAGGCCAGAAAGTTGATCGGACCGGAAGCCGGCCCCGGGTTAACCACCAGGTCGCGGCCCCGGCTGAGCTCGATGCGGTTGGGCGGATGGTGCCCGAAGTAATAGGCGCTCAGCGCGCTGAACTTGTCCGCCTCGCTGATGTCCACAGGCCACCACTTGCCCTCGGCGTAGAACTCGGCCCAGCAGTGATACCCGTCCACGCCGCCCTCGTCACGCTCCGACGCGACCGCCGCGCCGATGGCGAAGCGCGCGGGTATCCCCACGGCCCGCGCCAGGGCGATGAAATAGGCGTGGAAGTCGGTGCAGTTCCCGCTCCGGGCCGTGCAGGCATAGACCGCATCGCCCTTGCCCCAGCCCTCGCCGCACTTCCGGTAACGCATGTCATCCAAAACCCGGTCATAAAGGGCCCGGGCGCGCATCAGATCGCTCGGCTTGCCTGCCGTGGCTTTCAGCGCGATCGCCGCGATCGCGTTGTCGGTCGGCACCAGCTTTTCGGCCTGCAGGTACCGGGCGGCGTCCGCGGGGTCCCCGGCGTAGGAGCCCTTCTCCAGGCGGTCCACGTCGTAGAGGATGTCGATGGTCTTGCCGCCGTCCTCGGGCCCCAGCTCCAGATAGAGAACCAGGTTGCCGTACGCCGCGTCCTTCAGGGTCTGCCGCTTTCCCGGGGCACGGACCGATATGACGGTGATCTTCTGGAACGCGTCCGACTGGGCCAGCGGCAGCCAGGCGCGGGCAGGCCCCTGGATCACAGGCAGCGTGGCCTGGTAACGGAACTCGAAGACGTCACGTCCGGACAGAACCCCGAGCAGCTGCCGCGAGGCGTCGTCAACCGGCGCCCGGACCCAGGTCTTGTCAGGATTCTGCTTCCACAGATAAAACGGTTTGCCGTTCAGCTTGTGGACCGTCGTCTCCGTGACCGTCATCGCCCCCGGGTCCCCGTCGAGGAAGAAGTCCACATCGTAGAACTCGCCGTCATCGTTGACCATGTCCACGCAGGCGAAATGGTGGCGCGGCCCGAGCGTGGCCAGGTACTCGATGTGGACGCGGACGAGCCTGAGCCGCAGCTCCTGCTCCTTGAAAGGCAGGCGGAAGAACCCGTTGCCCAGCCGGACCTGTTCCCCGATATGCTTCTCGATGCCGGCCTGGATGTCGCCGGTCACGACGTTCGGCACAGGCTGCAGGACAGCCGACGTCTCCTTGCGCGTATCCTCGCACGCGGCCAGAATGGCGCAGGTCAGCATGACCGCGGTCAGGCGCAAAGTTTCCGAAGGCCCCGCCGGCTTACGGGGATGATGCGTCATATGCATATACGCCTTTCCAGTCGAACGTGCCCATATGGAGCGGGACGCGCCGTGCGGCGGGCCTTGCCACGCGCCGCACGTCGCCGCCCCTTGGCTTTGACACCCGGGTCCTGCCCGCCTCCGGATTCTAATGCGCCGGATGGTCCTTGGGCTTGGCCGTGGCCGGGTTCTCCGCAGTCGGCATGGCCGGCGCATTGCTCACACCCAACGCCGGAGCGCCCGCCGGCGCTTTTTTCTGATCTTCGTCACAGCCGGTCAGTCCCGCCGCGAAAACCGAGACGACCGCCGCCGCGAGAAGTGCGGTTCCGACTTGCTTTCCATTCCTCATTTTGACCATCTCCTTCTTTGGGGGGTTCAACCAACCGTACGCGTTGCGCATCCACATTGACATGTTTTAAGATAGATCCTCTATCAACGAAAATCAAGGTGATAGTCACGGGCGGTCGACGGCGGGCGCAATTGAAAAGTGTTGAAGATTCAGTGGCAAGAAAGAGGCTGGAGGCCGTGTTTCTTATGGAGTGCGGTGACAAGCGTAGCGCGGCACCGCTTTCCGGCCCGTCCACGCAAAGCGGCGTCGCGCGGGCGACCGCTTGCCGCCGCACTCCACATCACGCCTGCGTTTTTCTCCGCTGGCAACCTGCCAGAAGGTGCGTCATACGAAGAGGCACCGACCTCCACGTTCTGAACGCCTGCCTAACACGGCGATAACCGCAAATCTGCCCTTCCCGTTCATCAGTAATCAACTGCGCCTTCGGCCCCCGGCTGGCCGTCGGTGGCGGCCCCTTAAGAATCGAGCCTCTCTGCGGCAGGCAGCGGACGTTAGCGCACCTGGATCTGTGTGCCGAAATCGTAGCTCAGGTAGACCTGGCGGGCGGCCGTGTCATACTTGACATGCCACCGTTGCGGCAGCGGCGCGGAACTGAACGGCCCGACCAGCGCTCCCGTATACGTGGCGATCACATACTTCTGGTCCTTGTTCATGGTTCCAGTGTCCGCCACGGCCAGGGCCAGTCCGGAGAGGCTCAGGTCGCCCTGCACGTGCAAGCGGTCGCAGAGCCCGTCGGGCGCGACATCCACCAAGAACACCCCGCCCAGCGCGGCGGGCGCCGCCGCCAGGGTCAGCGTGCCGACCGCGTTGGTGCCGCCGGGCGTGACACCCAGCGTCACCGTCAGCAGGCTGCTGTTGGTCACCGTGCCGCTGCCGCCCAGACCCTCGAGCGCCTGGACCTTGCCGTTGACGTCGAAGACCGCGTTGGAAGCCACGAGCACCGAGACGCTGTTCGAGAGCGCATTCGCGACGCCCAGCTTGAGCGTGCCCGCCTCGACCGAGGTCGCGCCGGTAAAGGTGTTGTTGGTCGTCAGCGTCAACGAGCCCGTGCCCCGTTTGGTCAGGCCGCCGTCGAGCGTCGCGCCTAAATCCTGATCGTGGTTCAGCACTTGGGGAATCGTGACCGCGAAAGACTGGCTGTCGATCACCGCGCCGCCGCTCCTCACGTTGACGCGGGTCAGGTAAGAGACCGTGCCGCTGCCGTAACCGCCGATGATGTTCGGCGTGCCCGCGGTGTTCTTGGCCCGCAGCGTGCCTCCGTTGAAGTTCAGGATCGACGTCGTGAGGGTCGAGTTCGTGCCGCGCGAGGCGATGTAGTTGCAGGCCACGACGCCGCCGTCCAGATTGCATGTCGTAGTGTACCCCTCGAGCTCCCCCAACTTGAACGCGTACAGGTCCAGGAGCGCATTGCCCGAGATCGTCATCACCGCGCTGTTCCTGCGGCCGACCATCAGCTCCATCCCGGTCAGGGTCCCGCCGCTGAGGATGCCGACGGAAGTCAGGTTCGTGGTCGCCCCGCCGACGCTCTGCTGGGAAACGCTGGCGTAGATGGGGAGCGTGTTCGTGCCGCCGGTCTGCTCGTAGGTCGCGCCTCCCAGAACGTTGAAGACCGTCCCGTCAGCGGTCGCGGCGGGCGCCACGGACCACACGCCGCCCTGGATCGAGACCTTGCCCGCCAGCACGTTCAAGCCGCCCAGCGGGGCTCCGCCCGAACCGCCCGTGAGAATCAGGGTGCCGGGGCCTGTCTTGCTGAGAGAGCTGTTCGTGGCCACATTGCCCTTCATCACGCCGTCTACGGTCAAAGTAAAGTTGGTGGGCACGTCGAAGGCGGCGGCGTAGGTGCCGGCATCCGTGAGGTTGACGCTTCTGCTGGAGGGCAGCGTGAAGGGCGTCGCTCCGGGCTGGAATATGCCGGCACCCGAGAAATTCAAGCTGCCGGTGTCGGCGCCCAACGAGGCATTGGTGGTGGCGTTCAGGATGCCGCCGCTGAGGATCGTACCGCCGGTGTACGTGTTCACGCCCGTGAGAAACAAGGTGCCGGGACTGGACTTGGCGATGACATTGCCTGTGATCAACCCCGGCACGGTCAGCGTGGAGGTGGCTGGCACATCAAAGGTGTTGGTTTTGCCGGCAGACACGGTAAAGGTTCGGCTGGGAGCCAGGCTGATGGACGTGCCGGCCGCCGTCTGGAACACCAAGCTGCTGACGAGCGCCCGCACCCCGTTGTTGGTGTGGCCCAAGGCGGCGTCCGCGTTGATATTGAAGGTGGGCGTAGATGAGGCGTAATTCGAAGTCAGATGATTGGTGAACGTGTTCACGCCGGTCAAAATGATCTTGCCGCTGGCCATCCTCAGTCCGTTCAGGTTGCCGCCGCTGACCGTCCCGCTCAGGGTCAGCTCTTTTTGGCACCAGAAGTCGTTGCCGGTGTTCTGATTCAGCAGGACGCTGCCGCTCAAGGTCAGATTGCCGGCCGCCTTTCCCGCGACCGTATAAGTGGCCGGAATAAACCGCCCCGTCCGGATCTCCACCCTGTTGGTGACCGTTTTGTTCCCGACCGACTGTATCCACATCTGCGACTCTCCCAGGCTAGCGCCAACGACCAGTTTGCCGGTGCCGAAGGCATCCGCGTTGCCGATGGAGAAAGAGGCATCACCGCCTGTGATGAGCGTGTCACCCGTGTACGTGTTCGCGCCGTTGAACTGTACGTAATTTTTCCCGGTCGCGGTCAGGCCGAACGGGCCGCTGATCGCGCCGTTGATGACGAGCACACCTTTGCCCACGACCGTGTTTCCTCCCACGGGTGCCGCGGTCAAGGTCGCGTTCGTGCCCAGCGTGACGGACAGGTTGACGGTCTGATCGTTCGTGACGCTCCCGCCCGCCATGACGACGACGTTCCCGCCCAGCGTGACCGGGTTGCCTCCGAGCGCGAACGCCCCCGCGCCGGCGGCGAAGGTGATGTTGGTGACTGTCGCAGCGACCAGGTCGTTGGTGGGTGTCAGACGGGTGGAACCGCTGAACGTCAACGCCGCGGGGAAGGTCGGGACCACGTTGTCGTCCCAGTTGGTCGCCGAACCCCAGTTGTCGTCCGCGCCGCCGCCGTCCCAGATGTTGGCCGCTTGGGCAGAAGGAGCAAGAAACATGGAAAGCAACACACTCATCGCGCCGACAGCACGACAGGTCACGAACCGCATCAACGCCTGAATTCTGTTTGTCATTTGGACCATCTCCCCCTCCAGCATTCTGCCATGATATCCGGAAAGCCTCGCCCGCCTTTGCGGCGTGAACGGACAGAGCACCGACTGATTGATTTAACGGATGCTATTGTGCGGACGGGGAGGATGACAGTCAACCGCTATTTCATGGCTGACACGATCTTGAACACGGCCGCGGTCCCGTTCGGCTTCGGCGGCGGCAGACGGACCGTAAGCCCCTCGGCGTTACGCGACCACTCCAGCTTCGCGTCGGAGCCGAGCAGCTCGACGGCGCGGATCTCGCGGGCGGTGCGGCCCGCGGCCAAGGCCTTGAAGGTGACCGCCCCGTCCGACGGCCAGGCGAACAGGACCGCGTAGAGCGTGTCGCCTTTGAGGGTGTAGCGGATATTCTTCGATTCGGCCGAGGCGTCCTTGCCGGCCGCGGTCTCGACCGGCGCCTTTTCCTCGGGTCCGGGACCGAACGCCTCGGCCTCGGCGGAGGGATCGAACTTCGCGTGGGGATTCCACAGCCGCGTGCCGTAAACCGCCTCGCCGTTGACGCGCAGCCAGTCGCCCATTTCGCGCAGGCGCTGCACGCTGGGCTCGGGAATCACGCCCAGCGCATCCGGGCCGACGTTGAGCAGGAAGTTGCCGCCTTTGCTGGCGATGTCCACCAGCTTGAAGATCAGATCGCTGCTCGTCTTCCAGTCGTGGTCGTAGCTCTTGTAGCCCCAGGTGCCGTTCAGCGTCATGCAGGACTCCCAGTCGTAGTCCAGCCCGGCCGATGGAATCTCCTGCTCGGGCGTGCCGTAGTCGCCGTCCTCCTTCTTGCGCTTGCCGACGCGGTTGTTGACGATGAGCTGCGGATTCAGACCCCGGACATACGCCAGCAGGTCGCGGCCGTCCTCCTGCGTCCACCACGGCACCCATTCGCCGTCGAAGAAGATCACCTCCACGCCGTAATCCTGGATGAGCTCCTTCAGCTGCGCCTTCATGTCGGCCACATAGCGGTCCTTCATGCCGTCGCGCATGCGGTTGAAGCGGTACGCCTGCCGCCCCTCCTTGGCCGGATCGTTCTCCTGCGCCGGATGATGCCAGTCGAGCTGCGAGTAGTAGACGCCGAAATGCAGCCCGGCCTTCCTGCAGGCGAGCGAGAGCTCCTTCAGCGGATCGCGCTTGAACGGCGTGGCCTGGACGATGTTGTAGCCGCTCACCCGCGTGCCGTACATGCTGAAGCCATCGTGGTGCTTGGACGTGATGACGACGTACTTCATGCCGGCCGACCGGGCGATGCCGACCCACGCGTCCGCGTCGAAGTTGGTCGGGTTGAACTGTTTCGCAAAGGGCTCGTAGTCCGCGCGGGGGATCAGGGCGTCGCACATGATCCATTCCGCGCCGTGCTTGGCATCCACAATCTGCCCGTGATAAATCCCGCCCGGCACCGCATAGACGCCCCAGTGGATGAACATGCCGAAGCGCGCGTCGCGCCACCACCGCATGCGGGCATCGCGCTCGGCGCGCGTCTCGGACACGGCGGCAGGCCCCGCGCCGCCGGACTCCGTCCCGTCTTTTGAAAACACCGACAAGGTCAGCCCCGTTGCCAGAAAGATGAGTCCGATCCGTTTCATACGCAGCGCTCCTCCTTACTTCCGCACGTGAGGACCATCGGCTAATCACGTAAATGCCCGCGCGGTTTTGCGTTATCATACAACCAAACCGGAAACTTTGGAATGGAGTTAAGGCGTTTTCCGGATATCACGTAGACACCCATGATTAAGATTACGATTACGATTAGGATTAGGATTAGGATTAGGATTAGGATTACGAACGACGCCGCCCTCTCTTAATCGTAATCTTAATCCTGATCTTAATCCGCTCCCGCTGGTCTATTTCGCCAGCCTCACTCTTGACCGTCTAGCGGCATCCCCTGCGGTCAATGGTGACCGCCACCTTGACCGGCCCAGGCACTACCATACAGGGATGCCAGTGCCTAAACATCCCCCTGTAAGATAAGCGCGCCGACCGTGTGCCCTTTGTCCGTATGGCAAGACATGGAGGGCGAGACTCTGTCGAGCCGCGTCGTCCGCCGGATAGTGCCCGCAACAAGGCGAAACCGGCTCGCGCGGACGCTCGCCCTCCAGTGCGGAGCGAAACGACTTTCGCCGGTTTTTGCGCTGGTGATGGATATAATTGACTTTCTCGTCCGTGCCCCCTACGCTGTCGATGTAAATTCAATTCGCATGAGGCGTTTGGTGAGATCAGGAACTGACCATGAATGAGGCCCCCTTCATATCGCAGCAGGTCGTGTCGGGCGAGTACTACTTCCTGAACTTGCGGCCGGACACGAAGGATCCGGGGACGGTCGTGTGCGGCGGCTACGAGCAGTGCGACCCCCATTACCGGATCGCCCGCAACCGTTTCAGGTTCCACTCCATCGAATATGTCGCCGCCGGACAAGGCGTGTTGACGGTCAACGGCAACAGCTTTCCCTTAAGCCCGGGGGCTGTTTTCTACTACAGCCCCAAGACCCGTCACGAGATCACCACCGACCCCGCGCAGCCGCTGGCCAAGTACTTCATCGACTTCTGCGGACCGCGCTTCACCCGCCTGCTGAAAGAGCATCCGCTGGCAAGCCACGAACCCCGCTATTTCAGCCCGACCCCGCGCCTCCGGGAGCTCTTCGCGAACCTCCAGCAGAACGGCCGCAACCCGAGCGCGCACACGCAAAGCATCTGCGCCTGCCTGCTCGAGCTGCTCATCCTGCAGGTGGCCGAGCACGCCTTGTCGCAGGACGACGCGGAGTCACCGGCCCACCTCACCTATCAGCGCTGCCGCCAGCTGATTGAAAAACGGTTTCTCGAGCTGCACACCCTGGCCGACATCACCGCCGCCGGCCACATCAACCCGCCCTACCTGTGCCGGCTTTTCAAGCGGTATGGCGCCGAGTCGCCGTACCAAATGCTGATCCGCCTGAAAATGCGTCACGCCTCCGACCTGCTGAACGGCTCGGACATGCTCGTCAAGCAGGTCGCGAAAGCCACCGGCTTCTCCGACCCTTACCACTTCTCGCGCCTCTTCAAGAAAATCTACGGCGTCTCCCCGCGCCTGTTCATCCAGTCGACCCAGCGGATCCTGCAGTGATGGCCCGGAGATTATGATTACGAGTTAGATTACGATTATGAATGGTCCCCTTCTTCTTAATCTCAATCCTAATCGTGATCTGAGTCCGTTCCCAAGTGAATGATCGATATTCGTAAACTTTATCCGCGATTTCGGCACTAGACCCCGCTTTAATACGTTAATATCACCTCCTTTTCAGTCTTCGCCCTGAAATTATCGCCATCATGGAGAGCCTATGAAACAACTCGCAGCCCTGTGCATCCTCCCCCTGCTGTGCGGCCGTGTGCTTGCCGCCGAAGCGCCTGCGCGCCCGCCCAACATCCTGTTCATCTATACCGACGACCAGCGGTACGACGCCTTTTCCGCCGTGCAGCAGGAGCAGGGCGAGCAAGGCCGCTTCCCCTGGTTCAAGACGCCCAACATGGACCGTCTCGCCGCTCAAGGCGTGCGCTTCCGCAACGCCTTTGTCGTCAACTCCCTCTGCGCGCCGAGCCGCGCCGTGAACCTCACCGGCCGCTATAACCACTGCAACGGCATCGCCTCGAACTTCCGCCCCTTCCCCACCAACAGCGTCACCCACGCCACGCTCCTGCGCGCGGCGGGCTACACGACCGGCTACATCGGCAAGTGGCACATGGACAGCCAGCGCGAACGGCCGGGCTTCGACTACCATGCCTCATTCATCGGGCACGCGCGCTATGTCGATCCGCCCTTCATCGTGGACGGCAAGGATACGCCGACCCGCGGCTGGGTCGACGACCTCTCCACGGACTACGCCATCGCCTTCATGCGCCGGCAGAAAGACGCGGCCAAGCCGTGGTCGCTGGTCGTGGGCTTCAAATCGCCGCACGGTCCCTGCGAGCCGCCCGCGCGCGCCGCGAAGCGTTTCGCCGGTGAGCAGGCGCGGGCGGTTCCCAATCTGACTTCGCCCGCCGTCTACACGGGCGAGACCAAGAAGGCCAAAAGCGCCAAGGCCAGCGGCCCGGTCCCGGTGAGCCTCGATTATTTCCGCTGCGTCAGCGCGGCGGACGACTGCCTCGGACGGCTCCTCGACGCCTTGGACGAGCTGGGGCTCGCGTCCAACACCGTGGTCATCTACACGAGCGACAACGGCTATTACCTGGGCGAACACGGCCTCGGCGACAAGCGCAGCGCCTACGACGAGAGCCTGCGCGTGCCCCTCATCGTGCGCGATCCCAGACTCGGCGCGTCGACCCGCGGACGCGCGCGCGACGAGATGGTGCTCAACCTCGACCTGGCCCAGAGCCTGCTCGATTTCGCGGGTGTGCCCGCGCCTCAGGAGATGCAGGGCCAGAGCTGGCGGCCGCTGCTCAGTGGAGAGCCGGCCGCCTGGCGGCAAAGCTGGTTCTACGAGTACTTCGCGGAGAAACAAAAGAACTCGCGCGTGCCCGACATCACAGCCGTACGCACCGCGGACGCCAAACTGATCACCTACCCGGGCCATGACGACTGGACGGAACTTTTCGACCTCAAGGCCGACCCGTATGAGCTGCGCAACCTCTTCCGCGACCCCGCCCGCGCCGGGCTGCGCGACCGGCTGACGGCGGAGCACGCGCGGCTGACCCAGGCGGTGGGCTACCGCGTGCCGGACTACGTGGACCGCCCCGCGTGGTGGGGCCTTGCAGGCGGGCCGGACGCGCTGCCGCCGAAGCCCGGGCTGCGCCTGCATTTCGACTTCACGCGGAGCGACGGCGCACACGTGGCCGATCAGAGCGGCCTCGAAAACGGCGGCACCCTTCACGAGGGAACGCTCGTCGAGGGACGCGACGGGCACCAGGCGCTGCGCCTGCAGGGCAAGGGGTATGTCGAGGTGCCCAAATCGAAATCTCTGAATCCGGCGGATACCGCTTGGGCCGTGGAGGCCACCGTGAAACCGGAACAGCCCGACGGGATGATCCTCGCGCGCGGCGGCAAGAGCGCGGGCTACGCGCTGTGGCTGAAACAGGGCCGCCCGGTTTTCACGGTGACCGCCGGGGGCAAGCCCGTTTCCGTAACGGCCAAGGACGCGGTGACGGGGTGGGTCACGCTGACCGGCGCCCTCACGGCTGATCAGCGGATCACGCTCGCCGTCGACGGCCAAAAAGCCGGCGAAGCCTCTCTGCCGCAGCTGATCGACCGCGACCCGAACGACACCATGCAGATCGGCGCGGATCTGGGAAGCCCCGTGGTGGAGCCCGCTCCGCCGCCATTCCGCGGCCTGATCGAGCGCGTGCGGGTCTTCTGCGGACCCGCCCAGTAACCTCTGGACTAAAGTCCTCATGTCGCGCAGAGGCCGCAGAGAACCGCAGAGTCCGGCTTCCCCTATTCCTCTGCTTCCTTGGCGTCCTCTGCGCGAACCTGATAACGAACGAGACCCTATTTCTTGGCCGTCTCCCGCCGCGCGCGCTCCGCGTCGAACTCGCCGCCGCAGCCCCAGGCCGAGGGCTGGCTGCCCATGACGAAGGCCAGCGTGCCGCCCGCGACGATGTCGCGGTGATGAATGACCGGCGTTTCGAGCGGCTGGCCGTTGAGGGTGGCCGACTGGACGTAGATGTTGTCTCCGCCGGCGTTCGCGGCGGTCACGGTGAAGGTCTTGCCGCCGGCCACGCGGAACGCGAAGCGCGGCGCGCGCGGCCCGTGCAGGTAATAGGTGTCCTGCCCGGCAAAGGGGAAGAAGCCCGCATCCATGAATACGTAGAGCGAGCCCATCGCGCCCGAGTCGTCATCTCCGGGAGGTCCGGCTTTGGTGAACAGGGACCGCAGCTTGTCGGCCCAGAACGAGGCCAGATAGGGCCGCTGCACCTGGTCGAAGAGCCAGAGCGTCATGAACGAGGGCTCGTTGCCGAAATCGATCAGGTCGTTCGTCAGGGCGAACTGGAGCCGCTCGATGAACTTCTGCTTGCCGCCCATCGCTTCGATCATGCCCGGCACGTCGTGCGGTATCACATACGAGTACTGCCAGCAGGTGCCCTCGTAGAAGTCGGTGTTGTAGCCTTTGCGGGCCTCCGTCGGCTGGAATGTGCCGTCGGCGTTGCGGGCGCGGATGAAGCCGGTGAAGCCGCTGTCGGCCAGCGACGCGTCCCACACGTTGCGCCAGTTGCGCGAGCGCTGCAGCAGGCGCCGGGCTTCCTCGCTCTTGCCGAGGCCCGCCGCCACCTGCGACGCGCACCAGTCGTTGTAGGCGAAGCCGAGCGTGCCCGAGCCGGACTTCATGCGCCCGCAGTAGTCATGCTTGCTCTTGTGCGCGACCCAGCCCTTGGTGCGGTAATCCTCGGTGCGCCGCGCGGCGTTGGCCGCGAGCACCTCCCACGCCGCGTTCCAGTCGATGCCGGGGATCTGCTTGGCGTAGGCGTCGGCGATGACGTTGTCGGCCTCGTCGCCGCCCTGTCCCACGCGGTACTCCTTGCCCTGGATGTACGCGGCCGCCACCTGGCCGTTGCGGTGCAGGCGTTCGACAAACGAGTTCACGTTGCCGGCGACCACGTCGGGCCGGACGATCGCCATAAGCGGGAAGAGCGTCTTCCAGGTGTCCCACATCGTGTAGTGGTCGTCCCAGCAGGGCGCGTTGACGGGCCAGCCGTCGGCGTCGCCGGTGCGGTCGCGCGGCTGGACCATGCTGTGGAAGAGGTGCGTGTAGAAGAGCCGCTGCTCCTCCTCGGGCATGCCCTCCACGGCGATGGCGGAGAGCGCTTCATCCCACGCGCGCGTCGCCTGCGCCTGCAGCCCGTCTAGATCCCACGCGGGGATCTCGCGCTCCAGCCAGGCGGCGGCGCGTTCGGCCGAGGTGAAGGACACCGCGATCTTGAGGTTGACGGTGCGCGTCTGACGCGTGTCGAAGCGCAGCCATGCGCCGAGCGGGTCGCGCCTGTCGATGCGGGCCGAGGCGGCGCCGTCCGCGACGTTGGTGCCGGCCCACGTGCCGACGGCCGCGGGGCGCACGTCCACCTTGGCGCAGAAGAAGAGCCGGTAGGGCGCGGGGTTCCAGTTGCTGTCGAAGGTGCCGCCGCCGGTGATGGTGCCGGTGGCCGCGTCGATCCGGACCTCGCCGTTGGTCAGCGCGGCCGCCTTGCCGATCTTGCGCGCGACGTCGAACACCAGCCGGGCGTCGTCGTTGGCGGGGAACTCGAAGCGGTAGAGCGCGCCGTGCGCGGAGGGCACCACGGTGCAGCGCGTGTCCCAGCGCGTCAGGGTCGCGCGATACGAGTGACACGCCGCCTGCACATCCGCGATCGGCGACGCGTGGTCGGCCGCGCGGATGCCCGGGCCCAGCCGCGGCGAAACCAGGAAGTTGCCGTAGGTCGGCGTGCCGCCGGTGCCCTGGGTGTGGAGCTGCGAGAAGCCCACCACGTCATCGTCGTAGACGAACCCCGAGGTCGTGGGCTTGAGGGTGTCGGGACTCGGATACGCCGACGCGTGGGGCAGGCAAGGGCCGGGCATGCACGAGCCGTGGCCCACCACGCCGATCAGGGGATCGACTTTTTTGGACAGCCCCGCGCCCTGGGCCTCGGCCACCGCGGCCGCACCCATGACACACGCGACGGCCGCATAAAAAACAACTGCTTTACTCTTCATATCCTGTTCCTTTCCAATCCTGACTCCCCTGCCGCCCGCCCCGAAGGCAGGGCCCCCTCGCCGAGGCGTCCCCCTATTTGCTCTTGCCCAGCACCGCCGTCGCATGCAAGGCGTACACGCCGCGCAGGTCCTGCGCGTACTGCTTCAGCACCTTCTCGCCGACGCCCTGACAGTCGCCGCACCGGTAGAGCGCCCGCGCCAGCGCGAGCTCCCGCAGGCAGAGGTTGCGCTCGGCGGCGCCCGCGCCGCCGTACCCGCCGGCCGCGGTGATCAGCTTCACGTCGGTCATCGCGTACCCGCCGATGCCGGGCTTCTGCAGCAGGCCGGCCAACGCCGGGGCCGCCGCCGGGTCGCCGAGCGCCTCCAGCGCCAGCGTCACGGACCGGAAGCGCGTGAAGTTCGAACGGGCATCCATCTGCGCCACGGCCGCCAGCAGCGGCGCCAGCGCCCGCTTGTCGCGCGTCCGCCCCAGCGCCACGATGTAGCTGTCGAGCTCGCTCATGCGCCGCCCGAACGCGGCCTCGCCCGTCATGTTCATGCGCGGCGCGGGCTGTTGGCCCGACACCACGGCCGCCAGCGTCTCCACGCCCGCGGCATCGCCGAGAATCCCGAGCACGTGCGCGTACACGAGCTTTTCCGAAGGCGTCTGCGCTTGCGCGTACGCCTGCCGGATCTGCGGCAACGCCTGCTCGGTCTGCGCCAGCACCATCCCAACGTCCTTGTAATTGTTGCCCAGATGCTTCACCGCCAGGGCGAGACGCTCGCGGTCGACGACCGCGTTGTCTCTCCACCCCAAGACCTCCGGCGGCAGGTTCCCCTGCTTGACCAGGTGCTTCTGCAGCGCCTTGACGTCGATCGTCCGGAACGTCTTGCCCTCGCGCGCGGCCGTCGCCCCCGCCACGCCCGCCACATAGCCCATGTTCTGGACGTCCGGCTGCATGCGCATGATCGGCATCGCGTCGCGGTGCGCGCTGATGCCGAGGCCGATGACCATCAGGCCCTCGACCCCCTTGGGCAGCAGGGCGCGGTAAGGCACGTTGGCCCAGCAGACCTTCTTCCCGGTCGGCTCGCTGACGTAGCAGATGTCCGCGATCGAGTACCCGTGGCTGTCGAAGTTGCTGCGCGCCTGCACCACCGTGTCGGGGAAGGTGCGCTCGTTCACGATGTCCAGCGGCGTCACCCAGCAGTCGCCCACGATCCGCTGCCGCTCGCGGCTCTCCACGATCTGCGACACGTCCCAGACCTTGCCCGCGCCGGCGCGGCCGCGCACGCCGAACAGCCACAGGTCCGCCGCGTCGCAGTCGTTGACGTACCCGAAGTCGGAGTTGATGTAGCTGGCCCCGAGCTTGCGCGGCGAGAGCCCGACGCCCTGCAGCGCGAGCTCCTCCGCCCCCTGGAACACGCACGCCGCGCCGGCCGACGCCGCGACCTCCGCGTTGCCGGTCGCGTCGACCACGCTCTTCGCCAGCACCACGCCGCGCCCCGCGGGCGTCGCCACCACCACGCCGACCACGCGGCCTCCCTCGACCAGCGTGCCGCAGCCCATGGCGCCGAACCAGATCTCGGTCCCGGCCTTGCGGTTCTCGCGCCGCCACCACTCGTTCTTGCCGACCACGTGGACCGCCGCGCCCAGCTCCTCCACGCCTCGGTCGTGCTCCGCCGTGAAGCCGCAGGCGTTGCCGTACCAGTAGACGCCGATCATGCCGAGCGTGCCCACGCCGCCCAAGCCGTGCAGATGCTCGATGACCAGCGCTTTCGCGCCCTGCCGCCCCGCCGCGATGCCCGCCGGCGCGCCGCCGGTGCCGCCGCCCACCACCACCACGTCATACTCGCCCAGCACCGGCAGTGCCGTCCGCTCGGCGCGGACGGTCGGCAGCCCGCTCTGGAACGGCCGCGTCCCGGTCAGCAGCTCCTTCACCTCGCCGCGCTCGGCCGCCTGTCCGGCGTTGCCCGGCCGGACCGCGCCTTTGGGCGAGGCCAGCGCCCGGGCCTCCGCCGCGGCCGCGACGCCCACGCGCTCGCCCGCCGCCATCAGCGCCAAGGGCCGCAGCAGGCTTGCCGCCGCCTCGCGCGGCAGGTCCGCGCAGCCGCCCAGCACATAGAGGCGCGGCACGCCCGCGGGCCTGAAGCAGCCGAGGTCCACCTTCTCGCTGCCCGGCCACTCGCCCTGGAGCGCCGCCGCGCCCGCCATCGGGTCGGGAGGCACCTGGAACAGCGTGTCCGCGCCATCCAGCAGCGTCTTCACGAAGGTCCGGTCGCGCGCCACCTGCTCGGCCTCGGCAAAGGACCTGAACGAGCCGTCGCGCATGTCGATCCGCAGCGCGCACGCATAGGCCTTGCCCGCCACGCTCTTGACCGCGGTCTTGCGCGACCCCGAGGTGACCGGCGAATCGTAATCTCCGGAAAGGGCCTTGACCGTGACCTCTTTCGACGGCGGCGGCTCGCCCGCGATGATCACGCGCGTGAAGAGCTGCGGCCCCGCGGGATAAGGCAGGAACTTCGCGCCCGCCATGCGCGCGACCGCGCCGCGCTCGGTCGCGTCGATGACGACCTTCGCCAGCACCGCCTGACGTCCGGTGCGGTTGGCCATGACGATGCCCGCCACGTTTCCGCCCGCGTCGCGCAGCACGTCCGTCGCGTAGGAGCTGGTCAGGAAGCCCGCCCCGCTGTCCAGCAACGCCTTGTCCAGCGCCTGCTTCACGCGCAGCGGCGTCGGCACGATCACGGCGGTCCCGCCGCCCGCGGCGCGCACGACCAGCTCGCTCAGGAGGAGCCGCTTGGCGCCCTCCTTGATCTTCACCGCCACCTTGATGTGACGGGCCGGCTGATCCAGCGGCACCACATAGCGCACGAGGTCCTGCTCCGAACCTTCTTCGGGGAGCATCGGGACGGCCTTGCTCCACGTCTTGCCGTCCGCGCTGACCGACATCTGCACGGAAGCGGCCTCGAAGTCGCCCGCCCGCCTGAACGCCATCAGCTCCACGGCCGCGACCGCCTTCGCGCCGCCGAGGTCGGCCAGGACCGCGACGTCCCCCGCGAACTCGACGGTGCCGTGCTGGACATCGTCCTGACGCCCGTCGCACAGCATGTCTCCGGTGTCCTTGTGCTTGCCGCCGCTCGGCTTGTCGGTCTTGTAGGTGAACGGAAGGTTGGTTTCGGCCTGCACGAACAGGGCCTTCGCGAGCGGCGACGCGGGCACCTCGCCCGGCTCCAGCCAGAGCCGCAGCGTGCCCGCCACATCGTCGCCGAGATACGGGCGCGGCGCGGCGAGAAAGACCTTCGCGCCCGCCTGGGCCGCGGCCTGCGCCGCCGCCACCGCGCCGCACGTGCCGCCGACCACCACGACATCCACGTCCTCGCAGACCGGAATGGCGCGCTCCGACTCGACCACCGCCGCCGCCCGCGCGAGCCCGCCCGCCGCCGCAAAGACCGCCGTCAAAAACCATCCGCTCTTTCGCATACGCCCCCTCTGCTTCGAATCCATTTGTAAACCGTGTGCCCAGTGTAGAGCCCCCTCTTTTCAAGTCAAGCCCCAAGCGAGCCAGATGACTAAACCGCTTGCTTTACACATGCAGGTATGGAACCATGCCCTTCTATTCTTCCTGACGGGCGAACCTGTCATTGCTCACAACGGTATCGGAGATCCTGAACATGACCATCCATGCTGTCCTTCCGGTTCTGCTCACGGTGGCGTGCGCCTCTGAAGGCCTGGCCGCCGGCGCCGTCACCAACGAGACGCAGATCCCGCCTTACACCCTGCCGGACCCGCTGGTCTGCCGGGACGGCACGCGCGTCGCCGACGCCCGCATGTGGCGCGAGAAGCGGCGGCCTGAGCTGCTGCGCCTGTTCGAGAGCGAGATGTACGGCAGAACGCTGCTGGGCAAGCCGGAGTCGCTGCGGTTTGTGCTGCGCGAGGAGAAGAAGGACGCGCGCGGCGGCAAGGCGACCCGCCTGCGGGTGGGCGTGCTGTTCGAAGGCAAGGAGGACGGCCGGCAGATGGAGCTGCTCGTCTACCTGCCCAATCGCGTCAAGGGGCCGGTGCCGGTGTTCC
This sequence comes from Verrucomicrobiota bacterium, assembly GCA_023269675.1. Classification (GTDB taxonomy): domain Bacteria; phylum Verrucomicrobiota; class Kiritimatiellia; order RFP12; family UBA1067; genus JAHFSX01. The sequence goes on along the minus strand of JAHFSX010000005.1, from coordinate 30,093 downwards.
TCGGCTTCAATTTCGACGGCAACTACACCACCACCGACGAGCCGGACATCCCGCTGGCGCGACATTTCGCGATGGGGCTCTACGCCAACCGGCTGGTCAAGAACACCCCGACCGAGGCCGGGCGGGGCATCCACCGGGAGATGTGGCAGTATGACCTGGCGCTGGAGCGCGGCTACGGGGTGGTGACAGCCGGGTATGGCGAGGTCGAGCCCGACGCGGACGGACGCTGGCGGGAGGGTCCGCGCGGACTGGGCCCGGAGCCGGGGGCGAAGGACTGGGGCTGCCTCGGGGCGTGGGCGTGGGCCTCCAGCCGGGCTTTGGACTATCTGGAGAGCAACCCGCGGGTGGATGCGAAACGCGTGGCGCTGATCGGCTTCAGCCGGCTGGGCAAGGCCGCCCTTTGGGCGGGCGCGCAGGACGAGCGCTTTGCCCTCGTGGTCTCCAACAACTCCGGCGCGGGCGGCGCGGCCTTGAGCAAGCGCGTCTTCGGCGAGACCGTCGACAACCTGACCGGCAAGCTCGGGCGCTGGTTCTGCCCGGACTTCCGGCAATACGCCAACAACGAGGCGTCCCTGCCGATGGACCAGCACGAGCTGGCCGCGCTCATCGCGCCGCGGCCCCTGCTCATCGCCAGCGCCACCGAGGACCTCTGGTCGGACCCCAAGGGCGAATTTCTGGGCGGCCTCGGCGCGGATCCGGTCTACCGGCTGCTCGGCACCGACGGCCTGGCGCGCAACGAGTGGCCGGCGCCCGGCCAGCTCGTGGACAGCCGCATCGGCTACTTCCTGCGCGCGGGCAAGCATGACGTCACCCGTGAGGATTGGCAGGCCATGCTGGCTTACGCCGACAGGCATTTCCGGCAATAACTCCGGCAGGGACGTTCTCGGACTCGCATGTGTCTGTTCCAGACACATGCCGGCCTGAGCGCGCCACGGCCCTGCGGGCAGAACAACCCGGAATCCGAGGTCGCCGTCGCGGCGAACGGATGAAAATGCGCAGGTGCGTCAAGCCGACCGGCAGGCGTCGGCAAGGCCCTTCCCCGCGGAACACGGCTATTGACAAAAGACCAGACGTTGAACAACAATGAGCCCTCTTAATCTGAAAAGGAAGTGCCCATGAACGCTGGCTCCGATCAGTCGCTTTCGTCAAATCACCGCTGTTCGCGCCGGGCCCTGTTGCGCGGCCTGGCGGGCGCCGTGGCGGCCGGAACCGCCGGCGGCCTTGTCCTCCCGTCATGGGCCGCCGCAAATGAGGGACGCATCAAACAGTCGGTCTGCCTCTGGTGCTACAACGGCTTCATGAAGAAGGAGAAGCTGGAGCTCGACGCCTTTGCCGCCGCCTGTGCGGCCATGGGGCTGAAGTCGGTCGAACTGGTCGGCCCCGACCAGTGGCCCGCGCTGCAGAAACACGGCTTGATCTGCGCCATGACGCCGAGCCACAGCATCCCCAAAGGGCTGAACCGCCTGGAGAACCACGACGCGTGTCTGGCCGCGATCCGCAAGAGCATCGACGCCACATCCGCGGCCGGTTTCCCCAACGTCATCACCCTCTCCGGAAACCGCGAAGGGATGGACGATCAGGAAGGCCTCAAGAACTGCGTGACCGCCCTGAAGAAGATCGCGGGCTACGCTGAAGAGAAAAAGGTCACCGTGTGCATGGAGCTGCTCAACTCCATCAACCACAAGGACTACATGGCCGACTCCACGGCCTGGTGCGTCGAGCTGGTGCACCGCGTGGGCTCGCCGCGCGTCAAGGTGCTCTACGACATCTATCACGCCGCCATGATGAAGGAAGACGTGCTGGCGGATATCCAGAAGCATGCCGACTGCTGGGGGCACTACCACACCGGCGGCATGCCCGGCCGCAACGAGATCGACGAGACGCAGACGCTCGACTACGCGAAGCTGATGCGGGCGATTGCGGACACCGGCTTCACCGGCTATGTCGGGCAGGAGTTCATCCCCAAGCGGCCGGACGCGCTCAAGAGCCTGCAGCAGGCGGTCACCCTCTGCAACGTCTAAGCAACACCCGCGCGCGCACCGCGTTCAGCACCAAAACGGGTTTGACTTGCTTCACGTGTTCCCCGCATAATCATCGCCAAGTATGGCTGTCGCGGCACGCCCTGTGCGTGTGCGCGTTCGTGCGCTGTTTTGATTCAGGTTACGTGACGAGTGAAGGGGGCTAAAAAATGAAACGGATTCTTGTTCTGGCGGTTTTGGCCGCAGGGCTGTCGGGCTGTTCTTCCTTCCGGCAAACTTCCTCCGGCAAAATGGAGCCGCTCGTGCCGTACGCCGCGCTGGCACCCGCCGCGCAGTACGAGCGCCTCGCCGCGGAGTTGCGGGTGGTGAGCGCCGCCCTGCAGGCCTATGCGCGCGACCACAACGGACAGCTTCCCGCAAGACTCACGAATCTCGTCAGCCAAGCGTACCTGCCCGCCGGCGCGCTTGTCTCCAGCGCCGACCCCTCCGGGGGCATGGAAGGCGGCGTCCCCGACAGCTACGCCGCGTGGACCCAGTCTTCCGAGACCGACGAAAAAGGGTCGAGTTACCTCTACGAGTTCAGCGAGGCCCCCTGCAAGTGGGACTGGAAATCGTATCTCGGCGACCACCCCAGCCTCGCGGACGTGGACACGAACAGGGACGGGAGCGTGTCCTGGGCGGAAGCCAAAAACTGGCAACTGCTGCACGGCGACGTCGTCCAAAAGCCTAAAAACTGGCCCTACTCCGCCAGCCGTTTTCCCGTGGTGCGCTGTTACTGGTATCAGTATCCGAATGCCTACACCAATGCCGGCGGGCGCACCGTGCTGAATCTGGCCGCCGACCTCCAGACCATTTTCGTTTCTCAGCCCTGGTGGGAAAAGGACGGCGAATAGGGCATTGTTGCTTTTCTGAACAATAAACCGGCAGGGGCAAACGTTAGTAGGCGTGTCATGAAAGCCACCCCTGTCTTCCCGCGGATCACCCGCCTCTGTCCTGCGCTTCCTCTGGTCGCCGCACTCGCCTGGTTTGCGGCGCCTGCCGCGGGGGTGACCGCCAAGCCCGCCGCGACGCCGCCGTCCGCGACGCCGCAGGCGCGGATCGACGGGGCAGTCTTCGGCGCGCTGCAGCGCCTGGGCATCCGGCCGGCGGTGGTCTGCCCGGACGAGGTGTTCGTCCGGCGCGTGTATCTGGACGCGATCGGCACGCTGCCCGCCGCCCAAGAGGTGCGGGCTTTTCTGGAGGACCGGAGCCCGGGGAAACGCGACGCGCTGATCGACCGCCTGTTGGCGCGGGACGAGTTTGCGGACTACTGGGCCATGCGGTGGTGCGACCTGCTGCGGGTCAAGTCGGAGTTCCCCATCAACCTGTGGCCCAACGCGGTGCAGGCGTATCACCGCTGGATCCGCACGTGCGTGAAGGAGAACATGCCCTATGACCGGTTCGCGCGCGAGCTGCTCACGGCCAACGGCAGCAACTTCCGCACCCCGCAGGTGAACTTTTACCGGGCGGTTCAGAGCAAAACCCCCAAGACGCTGGCGCAGACCGTGGCGCTGACCTTCATGGGGACGCGTGTGGAGGGCTGGCCCGAAGCGCGGCTGGCGGGCCTGGCGGCTTTCTTCTCACAAGTGGGCTACAAGACCACGTCGGAATGGAAAGAAGAGATCATCTACTTCGATGCGGCGTCGACCAACGCCCAGATGTCCGCCGTCTTCCCGGACGGCACGCCGGTGGAGTTCACGCCCGACCAGGATCCGCGCGAGGTCTTCGCCGACTGGCTGCTGGCGCCCCGAAACCCCTGGTTCGCGCGCGCCATCGCGAACCGCGCCTGGGCGTGGTTCATGGGACACGGCATCGTCGACGAGCCCGACGACATCCGGCCGGACAATCCGCCCGTGAACCCCGAGCTGCTGGCCCTGCTGGAGCGGGAGGTGGTCATGGGCCGGTACGACCTGAAGCGTCTTTTTCAGATGATCCTGAAGTCGAAAACCTATCAGCTTTCCTGCATCCCCGGGTCGGACAATCCCGCCGCCGAGAGGAACTTCGCCTTCTATCCGGTGCGCCGCCTGGACGCGGAGGTACTGATCGACGCCCTGAACCAGATCACCGGCTCGACCGAAAAGTACACGAGCTCGATCCCTGAGCCGTTCTCCTTCATTCCCGAGAACCAGCGCACCATCACGCTGGCGGACGGCAGCATCAGCAGTCCATTCCTCAGCCTCTACGGGCGCTCGGCGCGCGACACGGGCCTGGCGTCCGAGCGCAACCACGATCCCACCGCCTCCCAGCGCCTGCACCTCCTGAATTCGAGCCACATCCAGCGCAAGCTGGAACAGGGCGGCAAGCTGCTCGCGCTGATCCGCCAGCCCGCGGCGAAGCCGCGCGACACAGTGGACGCGCTCTACCTGACGATTCTGTCACGTTACCCGACCGCCGACGAGCTGGCCACCCTGACCGCCTACCGGCAGACGGTTGCGGAGGGCTGGCGCGTGGCGCAGGATGTCGCGTGGGCCCTGATCAACACGGCTGAATTCCAATACAGGCACTGACCTTCATGAACACACACCTGACACGACGCGAGACGCTCCGCCGCACGGTGGAGGGAGCCGCGGGCCTCTGGCTGGCCGGCCGCCTGCCGCTGCGCGCCGGGGCCGCGACGCCGCCGGCCCGGAGCGCGGGCTCGGCCAAATCGGTCATCCAGATCTGGCTGTGGGGCGGGCCGCCGCATCTCGACACCTTTGACCCGAAACCCGAGGCGGGCAACGATTACGCCGGCCCGTTCAAGGCGGTCGAAACCAACGTGCCCGGCATCCGCATCTGCGACCTGCTGCCGTCGCTGGCCAGGCAGGCCGACAAGTATGCGCTCATCCGCAGCATGACGCACGACAGCAACGCCCACGAGACCGCGACCTACATGGTGCAGACCGGACACAAGGCGGGCGAGCGCGTGATTTACCCGGCAACCGGCGCGGTCGTGTCGCGCTTCTGCGGCGCCGAAGGGGGGTACACGGGGCAGCTGCCGCCGTACATCGCGCTGACGGAGCCGCTGGGGCGCTTCGACGAGGCGGGCTTCCTCGGCGCGCGCTACAAACCGTTCGCCACGGGCGGCGACCCGTCGCAGCCCAAGTTCCTGGTGGAGGGCATCGCGGCGCAGGGCATCTCCGACCAGCAGCAGCGCGACCGGCGCGAGCTGCTGAACAAGCTCAACACGCTGCCGCGCGCGCTGCCGCAGAACGCCGCCCTTCGGGCGTTGGCGCGGTCGGAGGAACAGGCGTACGACATGATTCTCGGAGACGGCGCGAAGGTCTTCGACCTCTCCGCCGAGAAAGACGAGCTGCGCGAGCGCTACGGGCGCAACAAATTCGGACAGTCCTGCCTGATGGCGCGCCGCCTGGTGGAAAAAGGCGTGCCGTACGTCACCATCAACTACAACGGCTGGGACACGCACAAGGACAACTTCACGATCCTGCGCCGCAAGCTGCCTGAGCTGGACAAGGGGCTGGCGACGTTGCTTCAGGATCTATCCGAACGCGGCCTGCTGGCCAGCACGATCGTGTGGTGCGGCGGCGAATTCGGACGCACGCCCAAGGCGGACTTCTCGGCGCCGTGGAACGGCGGGCGCGGACATTGGGGCAAGGCTTTCAGCACCCTGGTGGCGGGGGGCGGCTTCAAGGGCGGCCAGGTGGTCGGCGCCACGGACGCCCGGGGCGAAGAGGTCAAGGAGCGGCCGGTGAGCCCGAACGATGTCATCGCCAGCATGTACGCGCTGCTCGGCATCGGCGCTCAGGCGGGGCGGCTGCATCCGCCAGGCGAGGAAGCCCGCGCGACGCCCGCGCCGCAGGCAGGCGGGATCTTGAAGGAGCTCATTTGAGCTGCCGTTTGTTGTACCGACTTTAGTCGGCAACGTGACCAAGCCGATCCGCCGCCTGAAGGCGGTACAACGAACAGAGACGGGGACACTCCATGATGAAACAACTTCTATCGCTCCTCCTCGGCGTCGCGCTGGCGTCGCAGGCGTGTGCGCAAGCGCAGCGCGAGGCGCACATCGGCTACGTTTACCCTGCGGGCGGACAGCGGGGAACCACGTTCGAGGCGGTGATCGGCGGAGCGGGCCTCGGCGAGGCGACGGAGGTGACCGTGTCCGGCACGGGCGTGCGCGCCACGATCGCCAAGCAGGAGCGCCAGGTGACCGCCAAAGAGCAGCAGGATCTGAGGGAGAAACTCGGCAAGCTCAAGGAGAAGCGGAAGCAGGGCGAAAGCCTGAGCATGGACGATCTGACGATGGCCGCGGAAGCCAGGGAGAAGCTGACGGCCTTCGGGCGCCGCCTGGCCAACCCCTCGCTCGGCGAGTTCGTCACGCTTCAGATCACGGTGGCGACGAACGCGCTGCCCGGTCCCCGTGAGCTCCGGCTGCTCTCGCGGGCCGGACTGTCCAATCCGCGCACATTTGTGGTGGGCCAACTGCCGGAGACCAGCAAGACCGACTGGAAGAACGTTCCCAAGGCGCGCTTCAGCATGGAGCCGAAAAACGATCCCACGCCGGCCGCCGTCGACATCAAGCTGCCGGCCACGCTGAACGGACAGATCCCGCCCGGCGGCGTGGACACCTACCGGTTCAACGCGCGGGCGGGACAGCACCTGGTGGTTGCCGTCAGCGCGCGGGAGCTGATCCCGTATCTGGCCGACGCCGTGCCCGGCTGGGTGCAGGCCACGGTCGGGCTGTACGACGCGCAAAGCAACGAGGTCGCGTTTGCCGACGACTACAAGTTCCGCCCCGACCCGGTGATCTTTTACACGATCCCGAAAGAGGGCGCCTACTCGCTCAAGATCCACGACTCGCTCTTCCGCGGCCGCGAGGATTTCGTCTACCGCATGACGGTCGGCGAAGAGCCGTTCGTGACCGGCGTTTTTCCGTCGGGCGGCCGGGTCGGCACGAAAACACCCGTGCGCGTGAGCGGCTGGAATCTGCCCTTCAGCCAGGCCGAGCTGGACTTCAGGGACAAGCAGCCGGGGATCTATCCGTTTCAGGTCAACCGGCTGGCGAATCCGGTGCCGCTGCTTTTGGACACGCTGCCGGAGCGTTTTGAAAGCGAGCCCAACAACGCGAAGACGAACGCCAACCCCGTGGTCCTGCCCGTCATCGTCAACGGCCATATCGACCACCCGGGCGACTGGGACGTGTTCCGCTTCGAGGGGCAGGCCGGACAGCAGGTCGTCGCGGAGGTTTTCGCGCGCCGCCTCGACTCGCCGGTGGACTCCCTGCTGAGGCTCATCGATCCGGCAGGCAAGCAGATCGCGGTCAACGACGACCGGGAAGACAAGGGCTCGGGCCTGAACACGCACCACGCCGACTCCTACCTGACGGCCAAGCTGCTGGCGGACGGCGTGTACACGGTCTACCTCGGCGACACCCAGCGCGGCGGCGGACCGGCTTACGCCTACCGCCTGCGCCTGAGCGCGCCCCGGCCCGACTTCGAGTTGCGCGTGACACCCTCCGGACTCAACGTGCGGGCCGGCGCGAGCGTCCCGCTCACCGCCTACGCGCTGCGCAAGGACGGCTTCACGAATGAGATCGCGCTGGCACTGAAGGACGCCCCGGCGGGTTACCGGCTCACGGGCGCGCTCATACCGGCCGGCCAGGATCAGGTGAAATTCACGCTGACGGCCCCGCTGACGGCCCCGCAGGAACCGGTCGCGCTGTCGATTGAAGGACGAGCCACGCTTCAGGGCCGCCCGGCCGTCCGGCCTGCCGTGCCGGCGGATGACATGATGCAGGCGTTCGCCTACCGCCATCTCGTCCCGGCGCAGGAGCTGACGTCCGTCATCGTCGGGCGTTTCCGTTCGCGCGGCGAGATGTCCGTGGCCACACCGTCGCCTCTGCGTATCGTGGCGGGCGGAACGGCTCGGGTGGAATTCAACCTGCCTGTGGGAGGGTTTATCCGCGAGATCGCGTACGAGCTGGTCGATCCGCCGGACGGCGTCAGCATCAAAGAAATGACGCGTGGGGCGCTGGTGCTTCAAACCGACGCGACAAAGGTCAAACCGGGCCAGAAAGGCAACCTGATCATCACGGCGTCGGGCCAGCCCCTGCAAGCCGCCGACAAGCAGTCCCCCAAAGGGAACACGTTCCGCGTTCCACTGGGCGCGTTCCCGACGATCCTCTTCGAAATCACACAGTAGCAGGCCGCCTCAAACGATCAGCTCAATGCACCGGTTGAAATGAGCCGCAAAAAACGGAGAAGAAGCGAGATGAGAATGCTATTCATGACGATCTCTTTACTGGCTGGAGGTTCGGCTTTGGCCGCAGCGCCGGCACAGGCCGCGAAAGCACCCTCCCCCGAACAGTTAAGCGCTTTTCTGAAACACTATCCGGCTGCCGACGCGAACCGTGACGGACTCCTGAGCGCGGAGGAGGCGCAAGACTACCGGCGGATAAAGATGGCGGCCCGCCGTCCGGCTGAGCCGAACAAAGCCTCGGCCCCGACACACGCCAACCTGAAGTACGGTCCCTACGAGAGTAACGTGCTGGACCTCTGGGTATCTCCTTCGAACCGGCCGTCGCCGCTGATCGTGTTCATTCACGGCGGGGGCTTCGTCGGCGGAGACAAGTCGCAGGCCCAACCGCGCGCCGTCGAAGGCTGTCTCGCGGCAGGCGTCTCCTATGCCACGATCAACTACCGGTTCCGCGACCGGGCGGCGATCCAGGACATCCTGCGCGATGCCGCCCGCGCCGTCCAGTTTCTGCGGCTTCACGCCTCGGAGTATGGCCTCGACCCGCAGCGCGTCGCCTGCTACGGCGGCTCGGCCGGCGCGGGCACGTCGCTTTGGCTCGCGACCCGCGACGACCTGGCGGACCCTAAGAGCGACGAACCCGTTCTGCGCCAGTCCACGCGCCTCTCCGCCGCCGCGTGCCTCAACGGGCAGGCGACCTACGACCTGACCCAATGGGAAACGCTGATCGGCCCGTTCCGCAAAGAATGGAAAAGCGATCCTGACGAGGACGCCAAGTTCTACCATTTCAGCAGCCAGGCCGACCTGCAGACGGATGCCGCCAAGCGTGTTCTGGCCGAGTGCGACATGCTGCGCTGGATTTCCAAAGACGACCCGCCCCTCTTCATGTCCTGCACGCAGCCGGACGGCGAGCCCGCAAACCGCAACCAGTATGTCCACCATCCGCGCCACGCGAAGGCCGTGAAGGCGCAGTGCGATCAGGCGGGCGAACCGTGCGAGATCGCCCTCTCATCCGGAAACGGCGAGGAGGCCGCCGTGCGGTTCCTGTTGAGAAACCTGCTCGAAAAGAACCGCGCGCCCATCCGGACGGAGACCGCACCCGCCGGCCACGCCCGCTTGTCTTACAGCGCGAAGCGCTCGTGATGGATACGGGTGGCGGGAACGCCCAGACCGGCCAGCGCCGCGCGCACGCCCTTCATCATGAGGGGCGGGCCGCAGAGATAGACATCGCGTCCGGACAGGTCGGGCACCAGCCGTGCGATCCGCTCGCGGTCCACGCGACCCTTCTCGCCCGGCCACGCGGGGTCGTCGCTCATGACATTAACGAGGCGGAGCCTCCCGCCCGCCCGCGCGGCCAACTCCTCCAGCTCGCTTCTGAAGACCAGGGTTTCGCTGTTGCGGTTGCCGTAAATCAGGACCACGTCGCGTCCGGCGCCGGCCATTTCCTCAGCCAGCGAGCGAATGGGCGTGATGCCGATCCCGCCCGCAATCAGCAACACTTTCCCCGACGCGCAGACCCGGGAGGTGAAAATGCCGTGGGGCCCGTCGATCAGCACCGGCGTTCCGGGCTTCAGTTCGGGGATGCGGCGGGTGAAATCGCCCAGCCGCTTGACCGACAAACGCAGCTGTCGGCCGTCCGGGAAGCAGGACATGGAGAACGGATGGGCCTCCCACCGGAAGCCTTTGGCCAAAAAGCGGACAATCATGAATTGCCCGGCTTCGACACGGAACGCCTCCAGCTCCTTCCCTCCGATGTACACGGAGGTCACATCGCCGGCCTCGGGCACCACCCGGGTCACGACAAAGCGATGCCGTGCGAAGGCCCGCAAAGGCCGCACGAACCGATAGCCCAGCAGGCTCACCAGCACGAAGGCGTAGAGCGCGAACCAGTAATATCTGAAGGCGGGGTGATCGGTGAAGTCGCTGCCGGAAACCACCTGGTGCAGGAAAGTCAGCCCGAACGCGAAATACAGCACGAGGTGGGTCGCGTACCAGCGCTCATAGCGCACGCGCCTGAGAAGCACGAGCACCGAGAAGACGCTGGCGGCGGCCACCAGGCTCAGCCCGGCGACCGCGGACAGCAGGCCCTTCCACGTCTTGATGAAATCAACCGCCTGCGCCCAATAGCCGACCTCGGCCTGCCGGGAGTGCCCAAGCGTAAGGAGCACCGGGTGCAGCAGGAGCAGCAGGAGCAGGGCGAAGCCGACCACGTGATGCAGGCGGGTGAGGCGGTCCATACCGTAAGACCGCTCCACCCACCGCACACGTCCGATCAGCATGAGCTGAAACAGGATCGCCAAAACCGCCAGCAGGCCCGCCAACCGGCCCCACGCCAACAGCCTGCCGACGGCATCCCCTGTCAGGAGATTGCCCAGCGGATGATGCGCATGGAACCGGAACCAACATCCGACCACGATCAGGAGCTGAGCTCCCGCCAGAACCCACCAAGCGGCCTTTTTCATGGCGTTCACTTAATGATCGTGAACTTCTCCTTGGGCGACGCGCAGACCGGACACTTCAGCAAGGCCGGGTCGGAAAACAGCGTGTAGCCGCAGACCTGACACACCATGAACTCCTTGCCTGCCGCCTTCCACGCGTCCAGCTCGCCCAGCGCCTGCTTGTACATCTTGGCATGCTCGACTTCCGCCGCCAAGGCGCCCTTGAAGGACATGACCGCGCCTTTGTTCTTCTCGACCTGTGCCTGCTTGACGAAGGCCGGATACATCGTCTCTTTCTCATAGGTCTCACCGGCCAAGGCGGCCTCGAGATTCTCTTTGGTGGACTTCACGAGCGGCTTGTCGACCGTCGCCTTGGGCTCTGCGCCCAGCTTCTTGATCGCGTCCGCATGTTTCCGGGCGTGAATGGTTTCCGAGGCGGCAGTGGCACGGAACAGCGAAGCCACGGACTTGTACCCCTCCTCGTCCGCCTTGACGGCAAACGCCTCGTATTTTGCCTTCGCGTTCGACTCGCCGTTGAAGGCCGTCTGGAGGTTGTCCAAGGTCGTCTTGCCGACCGCCTCGGCAGCGCCTGCCGCACCCGTCAACCCCAAGCACACCAGCGCGATCGCCCCGGCCATAACATGCATCTTCATACCGTCGTCTCCTTTTCCGCAGGCGCCTCGGCGTCCGCGTTGTGCGGCATCGATTAAAATCGATATACCCATGACCGTCACGGGCAATCGAGATACCGTAATGAATATAATCCCATAGCCGGAGAAAGGAGACAAGCCGTATTTTCGGCGGCGGGTACCCGACCGAACCTATTTTGCGGGCGGGGGAGCCGGGATGGGTGCGGGCGGCCCTCCGCCGCCGTGGCGCCCGAGGTGGGGCATGGTGGTGTTGTCGATGATGCTCTGGACTTGGGAGGCGAATTCGGAAGCCTGCGCACCCTGATAGCCGGCGGCACGCGCCGTCTCCTCCAACAGGTAGCTGCGCTCCGCGCCGTACAGCTCGCCGAGCGCGGCCATGGTCTCGCCCATCTGCTGGCGCATCTCGGGCGTGCGTTCGACCCCGGGCTGGCTCATCTGCGCCATCAATTCATTGGCGAGCGCCACGGTCTCCACCAGCTTCGCGTGATTCTCTTTTTGCGCGTCGTTCATGTTCTTGGTATCCACGGCCGCGATAAAGTCGGCGCGTTCCTGCACCCGCTGCTCCATGTTCTGGCGAAACTCCTCACGGCGCTTCTGCATCTCGGCGTATTGGGCCGGGTCGTCCTTTTTCATCTGCTCCATCCGGTCATTAAAGGACTGCCGGCGCGGCGGCGCGGCCTGAGCCTCCTCCTGAGGTTTCGGCGGTTCCGGCACACGCTCCGCCAAAGCCGCCTCCAGTTCAGCCACGCGCTTCCGCAGTTCCGCTGCCGCCCGCTCCGCAGCCTCGTCTTTCACCACCACGGTCCGCGGGGTGACAACCTCCTTCGAGGGCCGCCCGAAAGCTTCCGCCTGATCGGGCTCCTCTGCGGGCACCGTCGTCAACACCTGCCGCACATGCTCGATGCCCGCCCCGGCCAGGATGCACACCAGTATCCCAACCACCACCAGTCCTGTTCTCTTGTGACTCATAACCTGCTTTCCCATACTTATGATTGCCCAAAGCCACGCGCCATGCGCCGGCCTTGCGTCGTCAACGGCACCGCATTCCCCAACCTGACTTTAAACTTAACGATTTGGAAAACGATAAATTGGCGGAATTCGCCATTTTCTTGTCGCGGCCTCTTTCTTGCTCCACTTTTGGCTCATCCTGTCAGTCCCGCTTCCCGCTATAGACCCTCACCTCGCAGACGGCTACCGGCATGGGCGTCTCGAGGAACAGAAGACGCACGGCTTCCGCGCGGACCGGCGCAACGGCCAGCGCCACGCGCCGCGGCGCGCCCTGCGCGAGGGATGCCACGGTTTGCCAAGCGTCACCGGACAGCACCTGAACCTGACAGGGCGCACTGGCCTTCTCGAACGTGACGTGCACGCTCGCGACCTCCGCGGGCGCGGCCAGGCGCAGGCTCATCCACGCCGGACCTGCCGCCTTCGGGTCGGGGGCCCACGCGTTGCGGCCAGCGTCGGTCTTCCGGCTCCACCCGTTGTTGACGTTCGCCGCGGCGGCTCCCGCCGCCACGCTCGAGGCCTCTGCCCTGGCCTTCAACGCCAGATCGTCCGGATCGCTGTTGGGAACGCCCGGCAGGTAGCAGCCGTCCCGCAGCAACGCCTGCTGAAGCTCCCCGATGTGCGACTCGTACACGCCGCGCGGCGTGGTGGCGCAACGCCGCGCCAGTGCCGCCGCCGTCCCGGCGGCCTGTCCCGTCATGCACATCGGACGCATCACCCGCGTGCCGCCGAAGGCGGTCTGCGTGGCCGAGTGGCACCGCCCCGCCATAAGCAGGTTCGCGATGTTCTTGGAGTAGAGCGTCCGGTAGGGGATGCCGACGCGCCGCCCCTTATAGACATGGATCGCGTCGTTGCCGCGCACCCAGAACCCCTCGGGGTGATGCACGTCCACCCCCCAATCGGTAAAGGCCACCACGTCCGGAAACACGGTTTGCTCGTCAAAGTCGCGCTGGTTCAGAACATAGTCGCCCACCAGTCGCCGGCTCTCGCGCACGCCCTGCACATAATTCAGCCAGACCAGTTCCCGCTTCTCGTTCTTCGCGACGGTCTTGGGGTTCCGGTTCTTGGCGTAATCCCAGAGCCCGACGCAGACGCGGAAAAGTTCGTCGCGGATCGCCTCGGCGTCCTTGACCGTATCGCACGCCCCGCCGTACTCGACCCACCAGCCGTGAGCGATGCTCCCGTTCACATCGTCCCCCGGGTTGCGTCCCTTGCCGCGCGACGGCCGGTCGAAATTTTCGGGCCGCTCGATCTTCTCGGACCTCACATGTGAGCCGAGCGCCTCGAAGTCGCCCGCCTGTTCCCAGCGGTGCGCCCACGCCGGACAGGTGAAAGGCGCCGCCTGCGCGCGCGTCTCGAACACGGCCTTATACAGGCTGTTGCCCATCGTCGCCGGACCGGCCTTGAGCGGCGCCAACGTCTCGTCGAACTCCGCGCGGCCCTCCGCGCCCATCCGATACTCGGCCCCGGCGTAATACCCGATCCAGCCGTGGCCCGTGCAGTCGATGAACAACGGGGCGGCAAAGGACAACCGCTGTCCGCGCCGGACATCCAGCGCCAGCACGGCGCGGATGTGCGACGCGTCCGCCATCGCCACACCCGTCGCCCGCGTGTTGAGATAGAGCGTGATGTTCGGCTCGGCGCGCACGGCCGTTTCCAGCTTACGCGAGTCCGCGAAGCTGGACCAGCCCTGCGGGGGGAACAGCTCTTCCGCCAGGCCGGTGATGTTCACCGTGTCCGGCGGCTTGCCGATGTAGCCCATGGGGGGGATCTCGATCTCCGAAGAGGCGTTGCCGCCAAGCACCGGCCGGTCCTGCACCAGCGCCACGCGGCAGCCGTGACGCGCCGCCGCCAACGCGGCACCCAATCCCGCCGGGCCGCCGCCGACCACCACCACGTCGTGCCCGCCCGTCTCGTTCAGCGTCGGCGACACCCCGCCATAGAGCAACCGCTGCCGCGCCAACTCGGCCGGGTCGTCAGCGGGCTTGAAGTCCGGCGGCGCCAGCACCACCGCGTCGCAGCGTCCCCACCAGCCGGTCAGATCATGCAGCCGCACCTCGGCCGGGCCCGCCGGCAGCCTGAACGTTCCGCCGTCGACCCACTGCCACGCATTCGTAGCGCTTTTTCCGAACGCCGCCGCCGAAAACTGCCCGCCGACCACGACCTGAAACGTTCCCGGAGCATGCCCCGGCAGCCAGTCCTTGCACCGGACCCACAGCCGGCGCTCGCCGGCCTCCGGCACCGCCACGGTCGTGACCGCATCCTGAACCGGCTTCCCCACGCCCGTGGCCAACAGATAGGGCGACCCCATCACGTCCACGAACTGCGAGTCGTTCGACCAGCCGCCGACGGTCCCGAACCCCTCCGCCTCCAGCCAAAGCACCCGGCCCGGATCGGCTGCGGCAGTTCCGGCGCAGGCGCACAAGCTCAGCAACCCAAACACACTCGCCCTCATCAGTCATTCCTCCCTTTGAAACCTACACGCGGAAACCTTGCAGCTCAAATCCCGGCCTCACGCTGGCCGCCAGCAGCTTGGCCAGATCCTCGGCATCGTTCCACATCTTCATGCCGGAGCCCGCCGTGACGGGGCTGCCCTTCTCCGTGACCAGCACAACCCGATAATACACCGTGCTTCCGGACTGCCCCGACCGCTCGCTGCGCGCGTCCATCACCGCGCTGAACGGGATGCGCCGCTCACGCCTCCGGAAAGCCGCCATGCGCCACCAGACCACGCACTCGCGCCGGGCCCGGTCCACGATGATCCCCCGTGAAACCAGAAACGCATCCAGCAGGATCATCACCAGAACCCCGTCGACCAATGTAAAAACCGCCGAGATCATGATCGGCGCCCTCACCACCGCCCACAGCACATAGCAAAGGCCGGACCACCCCGCCATGAACAGCACCAGGAACAGATTCGCCGCCCACGCGCGCGCGGCCGGGAAAATCAGCTCAAAACCGCCGTCCGCGCGCGGCTCCCACCTCAATGCGGCCCGCGCGACCACCGCCTCCACGCGCTCTTGACCCGCGGTCGGGTCCGGCGTCTGCTGCGGCACAAACGTGGCGGAACTCTGCGGAGTATGCCGGACCGGCACGTCGAACACCGCCTTGTAGTCGATCCCCGGCGCGGCGGCCGTCACGTTCAGCCGCCAGTAGTACCCGGGGCCCCCTCCCGCAACGGTCGTGGCCGGCCGGTCATACGGCACGGCAAAGCGCACCGGCAACATGGTCTCGTCCCCGTATGAGAGACTCCCGTCGATGTGCCGCGCATCCTCCCACAGCACATCGCGGTGGGTCGACGAACTCTTGCCGCTGCCGGTCGTATACTGATGGATGCACTGCAGCGCCAGGTCGAAACCGTCCGCCGTCTCAACCTTCGCCGGGATCCTGATCGTGCCGGCGACGGGCCCGCCCAGCACACCCGGCAGGGGCGACATCTCGAACACGCTGACCCCGAACTTGCGGAACCGGCCGATCAGATACCCCGCGACCACAGCCGGGATCACGCCGGTGGCCGCCAGCAGCCACAGATACCACGGCATCAGCTCCGGAGCCGTAACGCGGTACACCGTCCACAAAAACCAGGCGACGTAGCCGTTCCACGCCAGCGCCAGCACGCCCGCGACCCGGTGCGCCGATGCCCCGCGCATCCGGATCTGACCTTGGCCAACTGAAGATTCCGCGCCCTCGGCCGGCTGCAAAAGCCCGGCGATCCCCGCCATCACCACCGCCAGCCCCGCACCCCCGAAGGCCAGCACAAAGAGCTGCATGAAGATCAGCATTTCCGGACGCGGCTTGCGGATCAGAATCGCGTCAGCGGGATTCTGAGGATTGACCCAGCAGGTCGTCATCTCCTTCCGGTCCTGGCACCGCTTCAGATCCGCATAGACCCGCTGGTGGAACCGGCCGACGTTGTCCGAACCGGAATGCAGCGAGACGCGGTTCCCGGTATAGCGCACGCCGGCCGCGTCATACTGATACTGGGCGCTCACATTGTAAGTCGACCCGCCTTTGGAGCCGCGCGAAACGTTCAGGTCACACGTCACCACGGCGGCCGGGGTTTCCCTCCACGTCCGCATGGCCTCCGCCCTCACCAGCGTGCGCGCCGAAAGGAAGCCCGCTCCCAGCCCGACGCCCAAAAAGAGCATCCCGAAGAGAATGACAAAAAACGCGCCTTTGTTCAGTGACATGCCTCGATCCTCTCCTCACGCGCATCCCGTCCACGCCGTCCACCTTAACATGAGGGCACATCGTAGCACACCCGCTTCCGGATTCCGAGTCCCGGCTTCGGCTTGCAAGAGCACCCTCCCGGAAAAGGTCTCTTGCGCCTGCGTGCGCAGGGTTCATCAGTGAGCCGGTTTTTCAAAATCGGATGCGTTCACCCAGTCGGCCGGGATCTTCTCGCCCCTCATCTGGCGCTCGTAATAGCCGCGCATCTTCTCATTCGCATGCGGATATTCATCGAACATCTTCCCTTCGCCCAACACGCGCGGATCCTGCTGCGTGCGCAATTCGTCGAAGAGTTGGCGCTGAAGCGCCGTCTGCAGGTTGCGCGTCATGTCCCGTCCCGCCAGGTTGTTGAGGCCGTCGGGATCGCTGCGCAGATCATACAACTCTTCAGGCCCGCGCTTGCCGAAACACACGTCCCAATAGCCCTTCATGGCCGGATCATTGCGAGCCTTAAGCACCTCGGTCTTCGTGGGGCTTCCGTCCACATCCAAATACCCGGTCTCGGGGTTACAGGCGGGCCAGCGCGCCGGCTCAAAGTTGTGCAGGTAGAGGGTCTCGTCTTTGACGATGCCGCGGACCGGATAGCCCTCGTCGTGCGGACGTCCGATGTCGTTGCGCTCGCGCCCCACGATCACGTGGTCGCGCGACGGATTGACGCGGCCGCCCTTTTCGGCGAACAGAATGTCGGTCAGGCTGTGCCCCTGCGCCGGAGCCATGCCGGTCTTCTCCCACGGCACGCCGGCCACCTCCACAAACGTCGGCGCCAGATCGATGACGCTCACGTAGTCGTCCACTGTGCGGCCCGGCGCTTTGACCGCGCCCTTCCACATCACCGCCAGCGGCAGGTGGTTCGAGTCGCTGTAGGTCTGCCCTTTGCCGTGCGGGAAGGGCATGCCGTTGTCGCCGGTGACCACGACCAGCGTGTTTTCGAGCAACCCGCGCCTTTCCAGCGCGTCCAACATGCGGCCGAGATGGCGGTCGAAGTGCTCGACTTCGAAGGCGTAATCCAGCAGGTCGTTGCGCACGGTCTCGTTGTCCGGCCAATAGCCCGGCACGCGCGGCACGTCGGAGGTCTTCTTCCCACCCTTGGCCGCGCCGCTGCCGTACTCGTACCCGCGGTGCGGCTCGACGCAGCCGTACCAGAAGCACCAGGGCTGCCCCTTGGGCGCAGCCTTGATAAAATCCTCGAAATTCGCCGCGTAGTCGTTTTTGCTGATGCCGCCTGCGGGCGGCGTCAGCGTGCGCCTGTTGAAAGGTTTTCCAGCCATCTGGCGCGGACTGCCCGCTCCGTCCTTGGCCACGCCCGGCGCCCACCCTTTCATCGTCATGCCCACGAAATATCCGCTCTCGCCCAGCGCTTCGGCATAGGTCTTGTACTCCAAGGGGAAATAGCACCAATGGTTGGCCGCGGCCTTGAGCTGCCAAGGATTACGGCCCGTGAGCATGCTCGCCCGCGACGGCGCGCATTTGGCGGTCGGCGTGTAGGCGTGCGTGAAGAGCACGCCCTCGCGCGCCACGCGGTCGAACGCAGGGGTCTTGATCCAGGTGCAACCGTAGGCGCCCGCATGGCCGAATCCCCAGTCGTCCGCCAGCGCGAAAAGGATGTTGGGCCGCGCAGGGGCGGACGGCTGAGTGAAACCGGTTGCGGCGAGGGTTAGGGCGACTAGGAATACCGGCAGGGACGCCACGCCGGGGCGTCCGCAAGGCGTGCCTGGAGAGCCCGCGCCAGCAACAGCCCGCGATCTCCGGGCGCGGCGGACGGTTCGGGGAACCGTCCCTACCCCATGACCCATGTTCTGCAAAAACCGTTTCATCATACGAGCCTACCTGTTTCCAGTGAATTGATCACCCCGCATGCGCATCACCATACCAAGGACGGGAGGTCCCCGACAAGTCACCGGACGCGGCTGATCCCCAGCGTGACCGCCGTGCAGTTGTTCGTGACGACCGCATCGCCTGCCCCGCCCGAAGGCGCCGTCACGCGATTGCCGTCTATTGTCAGCCGGTCGGTCGAGGTGACCGCGATGCAAGGCAACGGACTGCCCGAGATGCGGTTGTTGACGATCGCGATGCGGTTATGCGCGCCTGCCGGAGCGATCCGGCCCTTCGCATCGTGCGCGCTGACCTCGATCGCGGTCCGGCCGCAGCCGGCGATCTCGTTGTCGCGGATCACCACGTCGTTGGAGCTGCCTGCCTCCAGCCACCAATACTCGGGCGAAACCAGCACCGCCGCCATGCGGCTCCCCGTGAGCGTGTTGCCGACCACCTCGCCGTTGCTGGCTTTGATCAAGATCCCGCGCGAGCGGTTGAAGCCGAAGGTGCAGCCCTTGACCAGAAACCCGTTGCCGACGCGCCGCGTCGAGCAGATCGCCGAACCCATCGGCAGCGTCACCGCGCGGTCGAGCGTGACCGTGTAAGCTTCGGCGCAGCCTTTGGTCCGCACGCCCTCGTCCATGCGCTGCCTGCTCACGAAGGCCCTCTCCTCCGCAGTAATCGTGCCGTCGCGCACGACCGCCACCGCCCGCACGTCCGGCAAACGCCGCCCGTCATAGGCGAACAGCTCGACCGGCTCGCCTGCCCCGATGTTCATGCGGTGCTTGGCCAGCACGCGCAGCACGCGGCCCCGGCACGCGGTCACCATGTGGTAATCGCCGCAGATGTTGAGGCAGTCGTCGCCCTGAAAACGCGCCACACAGCCGATCAGGTGCGGGCCGCCGACCGCATGCTTGCTGTGGAAGGCGTCGGCGTTGCCTGAGCGGATGCGCGGGTTGGCGCGCCGGGCCGGGTCGCCCGCGGGCGGGCGCCGGTCAAGCCGGCAGCGATCATACGTCGTCCCGTCGCAATCGTATTCGAGGAACCCGAAGCAGTTGGAGGCGTAGAGGCTGACCTTCTCCAGCCGCACCGCGCGGCTTTGCTCGATGACGACCGCGTGCGCGTTCCGGCCGCCGGGCGCGTCGGTGGTGCCGATGACGATGATGTCCCCGACCTGCTCAGGATCCTGGGCGCTGCCCCTGTTCTTGTGAACGCGCAGATGCCGCGCGTCGACCTTCTCGACCGTATAGCTGTAGTCCGGGCAGCGCAGCGTGCGGGTGTCGGGCCGGAAGATCTCGTACTTCGAGCCGTCCACCTTGTCCGCCGGCGGATAACCCTCGAAAAGCTCGATCTCGTGAACCGTCTTGTCCGCAGACAGGCTGACAATGCGGCCCTGCGTGAACGGCAGCGGATCGTAATCGATGGACAGCCCGCGGACCGTGACGTTCGTGCAACCCGTGAGGGTCAGCGCCCGCGAGGTCTCGGTGCAGATCATCTCCACCCCGTCGGCGATGAGTGTCACGTCCGCCAGCCCCTTGAGCGCCAGATGCTGGGCCCGCTGCGGCTTCACCCGGTAACGTCCCGGCGGCACCACGATGCGCTTCTCCCCGGCCTGGACCCGCCGGTCAATATAGCCCTGCAGATCAAACGCCGTCCCCGGCCCGCTTTGAGCGCCCCGGTCGAACAGGCATCCGGCAGCCAGCCCCAACCCCGCAATGATGGTCCCAAAGATTCCACCCCGTTTATACATGCCGAGTCCGTTCTCAACGTTGATTTGCTTAGAATGTATCATGAATGGCTGGTTAAGGCCGATCCGATTTTTCGCTAGGGAAACGCGCCCGCATTGTTTTATAGTGGTGGGAAAGTTTTTTAATCTTGGGGGATGACGTGACTGCCAAAGACCCGATGCTCGTGCTGAATGCCGTTTTGTTCGCGACGCTTCTTTCCTCAGCTCTCGCGGCCGACGAGTGGCCGCAGTTCCGCGGGCCGACCGGCCAGGGCGTCTCGGACGCGCGCGGCCTTCCTCTGAAGTGGAGCGAGCCCGAGAATATCAAGTGGAAGACCGTCCTCCCCGGAGTGGGCCACTCTTCGCCGGCCGTCTCCGGCAACCGCGTCTGGCTCACCGCCTCGCCCGACAAAGGCAAGACGCGCCATGTGCTGTGCCTCGATTTCGCGACCGGCCAGATCACGCGGGACATCCCGCTCTTCACCTGCGAGGCGCCCGAGCCCTGCCACGCCATGAACAGCTACGCGACACCCACGCCGGTCCTCGAGGGTGACCGCGTCTATGTGACCTTCGGCGCCCCCGGCACCGCCTGCCTGAACGCCGAAACCGGCAAGACGCTGTGGGAACGCCGCGACATCCCCGTCAAATATTTCGACGTCGGCCCCGCCAGCTCGCCGATCCTCTACCGCGACAAACTCATCCTCACCTGCGACGGCCAAGCCGACGACCAGCACTTCGTGACCGCGCTCGACAAACACACGGGCGCGACCCTCTGGCGCACCGACCGGACATACCTCAACAGCAAGCTTCCCTCCAAGACGCACTCCTCCTGCGTGCC
This sequence comes from Verrucomicrobiota bacterium, assembly GCA_023269675.1. GTDB lineage: Bacteria > Verrucomicrobiota > Kiritimatiellia > RFP12 > UBA1067 > JAHFSX01. Next base: position 9,187 of record JAHFSX010000005.1, on the reverse strand, counting down.
ATTGATCATCAGCGTGGCAGGCAAGGACCAGCTGGTCAGCCCCGGCGGCCACGGCGTTCGCGCCTACGACCCCAAGACCGGCAAGGAACTCTGGTGCGCGCGTTACGGAGGCTGGTCCGTTGTGCCCCGACCGGTTTACGCCAACGGGCTCCTCTTCATCTGCAGCGGCACGGTCCAGCCCACCCTTCTCGCGATCCGCCCCGAAGGCGCGAGCGGCGACATCACCGACACGCCCGCCGTGGTCTGGAAGACCGGCAAGAACGTCCCAGCCATGCCCTCGCCGATGCTGGTCGACGACCGGCTCTACACCCTGACCGCCACCACGCTGAGCTGCATCAAACCCGCGACCGGCGAGGTTCTCTGGTCGGGCACCATCCCCGGCCAGCATCTGGCCTCGCCCGTCGTCGCAGACGGCCGCATCTATCTGTTCAACACCAGCGGCGGCGGGGCGGTCGCCGCGCTCGGCGACGCCTTCAGCCTGCTCGCCACGAACAGGCTGAACAGCGGCTGCTCGGCCTCGCCCGCCGTGGTCGGCCGGTCGCTCCTCGTCCGCACGGCCACGCACCTCTACCGCATCGAAAAGTGAGAAGCAGTCTGTCAGCGGTTTGGACTGGTTGGCCCGCGGCGAATTCTATTGGCCAATGTCCGGTAGTGCGCGCTCCCGCGCCGCCGCGGAACGCCCAATGCCGGCGGCACGGAGGGCTCGCCCTACCCGACGAACACGGGGCATTACAGTCCAAATAAGTGTCGCCAGCGGTATCAGGGGGAGGTTGCCCGCGCCTCGGTTTCACACGTCAGGCGACGCGTTCTCCTCCACGCTGAACAGCCACCAGCGGACGGAGAGAGCCCGGCCCCGCGCCCGGCGCTCGAAGTAGACGGTCATCACCTGCCCGGCGTCCGTCTCCAGCTCGAACCAGTGCTTGCTGACGTAGCGCTCCCCGCTGCCGTGCCGGCACGGGCCGGTCTCGCGCCACTCCTTGCGGACTTTGATGACGCGCATGCGCTCGCCGCGCCAGGTGAACTCACGCGGCAAGCCGGGGCCTCCCGCCGCCATCCGGGCGGGATCGAACGTGGCCGCGTCCGGCCTGAGCGCTTCGCCGATAAAGCTCTTTTTCACGCTGCACCCCCTTGCCCGAGGACCCTCAATACACCTCGTCGTGAGTACCGATATCGATCAGAACGATAGCTTCCTCAATGAGCGCGAAGGACAAAGTGATCCGACAGGAGAGCGTGACTGAGACAGAGTGAAGGTCCTTCAACTTTCCCTTGAGCTTGTGCAGTCGCAGCGAGGGGTGACTTGGATTTAACTCCAACAACTGAAGCGTCTTCTCATAAACACCCAACATATCAGGATGTTGCTTCAGAAAACGCTCGGCCCGTCTCGTATAACTTTCAGTGAAAATTATTTGGTACGGCATGGCTTCAACTGCTTGAGGTGCTCGGCGATGCTGGTCGCGGCGATTTTGCCATCCTTGACATCCTGTTTGGCCTGGCGCACGGCATATTCCAATTCCGCCTCCCGGAGCTGGTCATACTTCTCAGGGGTGACGATCATATAGCGGACCTTGCCGCGGACAGTAATGGCAGCCTCGCCGGCCCTCTTCATGATCTGCTCCACACTGCGGATGCCCCGCGTCTTCAAATCGTTGGCGGTAATCGTGTTCATGATCATACTCCCATTCGTACTTTTAATCGTACGCTTGGCGGATTGATCTGGCAAGCTTATCCCTGTAACAAAGCGGTGGTTCTTCTGGGTGCTCTGGGTGTCTTGGCGGTTACTTTTGCAGGGGCACGATCTTCGCGGCGAGGTCGGTGGCGACGGAGCCGGGATTCAGCGTGAGCTTGCCGCCCGCCGCGCGCACGGTCTCGCGCCGCTGCGGCGCGCCCTTCCAGGTCTCCCACCATTCCACCGCGTAGTCACCGTCCGCGAAGCCGTCGAGCGTGTAGGCGCCCGCCGGGAAAGGCCGGATCTCCCCCGCGTGCTGCGCGTGGTTGACCCACGTGCTCTCGCCGTTCTGGATCCACGCCACCGCCGCGCCCGGCGCGGCCAGCGCGTAGCAAAGCACCTCCTGGCGCTCCCGCGTGCGGCAGCCGGTGAACACGTAGCGCGTCACCGACACCCAGTCCTTGCCCTGGTTCTCCACGCGGATGCGGCGCGCGCCCGCCTTGACCGGCACGGAGACGTCCGCGTCATAGGTCGATTCCCACAGTTTCCACTGCGCCACGTATTTCCAGGACTTGCCCTGCCCCTCGCCGCACGGCAGCGGTTTTTCCAAGGCGAGTTGGCCGTCGATGAAGATCTTGAGCAGCCCTCCGTTGGAAACCTTGTCGACGTGGATGACGAACGCTCCGTCCGCCGGGTAGGTCACCTCGAAGGTCGGAGGGTTCACCAGGTCGCGGTGCCCGCCGCCGTGCAAGGGCGAGAGCACCTCGTCGGCGTTCGAAACCGCGCCCTCATCCGAGACCGCGAACACGTTCGCGGCAGGCTTGCGGAACCCGCTGCGGGGCAGCGCCACGGCATCGCGCTGCGACGGCCGCGCGGGCTGCGTCACGGCGGCGGGCGCGGTGACCGTAACCTGCCGCCAGGCCTCGGTGCCGAACGGCAGTCCGGTCACGAAAGCGCGGACCGCTTTGAAGTGGAAATAAAGGTTTTTAGGCTCGATGTAGTTCTCGTGCCACCAGGGCATGGGCGCGCCGCAGCAGCCGCTGGCGAGCGCGGCCCAGGCGGTGTTGTGGATCCCGCGGCCCGTGGGATCAGACTCGGCGGAGAAGTTGTGGCTGCGGATGCCGAACTCCGCGAAGAGGTGCGGCTTCAGGAAGCCGTTCCACTGCGTGAGGCAGTAGGCGTGCGCCTCGAGCGCCGTGTTGAGGTCGTTGTTGGCGTAGCTGTGCGTCTGCACGATGCTCATCTCGGGAATCTGCCAGCACGCCTCGGGGCCGGTCTTCGACCACCAGCTCGTGGAGATGAGGTGGCCGTAGGGGTCGAGCGCCTCCAGCGCCGGCGCCATCTCGCGGTGCCACGCGATGATCGTCTCCTGCTTCGCGTCGGCCCAGCCCTCGAACTCGTTGCCGAACTCCCAGCACAGCACGTGCGGGCTGTAGCCCCAGCGCGCGACCGTGTAGCGCAGGCGCTTGCGGTAGAGCGCCTTGGCGGCCGGGTTCGTGAACCACTCGCCGGCGGTCTTGCATGGGCCGCCCTGCGTGACGTTGAACGGGTTGGACTTCCAGCCGTCCTCGCGGAAATCCTGATGCGTGTCCATGCAAAGCTGATAGTACATGCCGAGCCGGCCGGCATCCTCCAGCAGCAGGTCGAGCTTGGCGGCCTGGGCCTGACGGTACCAGCCGAGCTTGGGTTCCCATTCGAGGCCGAGCCCGCTCTTGGACATCCACCAGCGGTTCCAGTTTTCACCGTTCGCCGCCATTTTCTCCAGGATGTCCTTCACCGACATGTCGTTGCTGCTCTGGCAGATCGGCACGTTGTGGCCGACCGGCACGAAGCCCTCACCGTTGTCGTGGGCGAGATAGTGGGCGTCCGCCTTGCTCACGCGCACGAAGCCCTTCGCCTGTTTGCCGGCCGTCACGGTGATGGCCTGCGGCAACTCGAAGACGCGCTTGCCGCTGCGGTCGCGCGCCGTGAGCGTCACGCGCAGCGGCCCGGGCTCGGTGGCCGCGAGACGCACCTTCCACTGTCCGGCGCCCGAGGGCAGCAGGATATCCTCGAAGCCCTCCTGCTCCTGCCTATGCGGCACCATGAAGAAACCGGGCTGCGTGTAGGTCTTCCCCGACGCGGTGGTGACCGCGGCATCGAGCGCGATCTCCTCCGGATCGTAGGGATTGCTCCACGTGCCGTTCAGAGTCACGTCGATCTCGCACTTGCCATAGAGAGGCACCTCCGCCGGCGCCTGGGCGGAAAGCGCCAGCGGCGCGTGGCCGGCCACCACAGGCCGCAGGATCTTGGGCATGGCCGCGAAGCCGAAAGTCATGGCCACGGTCATCTTCTCGCCGACGGGGAAATCGCGCTTCTTGGCGAACTTCACCTCAAACCCGTGGCTGCTGCCGCCCATGCGCGAACGCAGATGACAAAGTCCCTCGCCGCCGAAAAAGACCGAGGTCCCGTCCTCCGGGCCGACAAACGCCTGCTTGAAAACGCCCTCGATGCTCTTGCCGACCGGCGCGTCCCCGCTCGGCAGAAGATAGACGGTGCGCGTATCGTCGGACGCCACCGCGGTGCGCATCGAGGCCCAGATGCCGTCCGTCAGCTTCAGCTCGCCCGTCTTCTCGACCTCCAGGCGCGCGGCCACACGGCCGGATTCCGGCGTCAACGTCAGCGTGTAGCGCAAAGGGGCCGCGCCGTCACGCGCGCCCCACAGCCCCCGCAGGCGCAGCGCGCCGTCCGCGGACGCTTCAGCCGCCTCGACCTTGCCCGCCTCCAGCGTCTCATGGATCCACGCGTCATGCCACAGGAAGAGCCCGACCTCCAGCGCCGGCTGCCCGTTCGCGCGCAGGATGAGATGCCCCCGGTTGTCGCAGGTAAACGCGCCCTGCTCATACGTCAGGGTATGCCCCTTCTCCTGTTTGACCCAGGCGGGCGTACCCGCCAACGCCGCGCCTGTCAGACATGTTGCGCAAAACCGGACAAGCTTCTCAGCAAATAAGTTTTTCATATTTCTTCCTAAAGGCCCACACGGATGCGGGCCCTCCATAACCACACCGGGACGACCTCAATGTCGCCCGCGGCCCGCACGGAGGCGGGCCAGCCATAACCGCACCGGCACGGCCTCCATATCGCCCACGGCCCATATGGAGGCGGCCTCTCCATAACCGCACCGGGACGACCTCCATATCGCCCACGGCCCGCACGGAGGCGGGCCCTCCATAACCGCACTGGAGGGACGACCTCCGTGTCGTCCATCTCTATACCTCGCCATGCCACACGAGTTGATTCATTTCCCCTTGATAAGGCCACTGGTTGCTCTCCCGTACCAGCCCTTTCCGAACGGGATTCATTCTAACATACTCCCATTTCTCCGCATACGAATCCCCTCGCCTCAATTGCGTGTCCCAAAAATCTCTTTGCCAGACTTTGCCAACAGGTTGATCCGGCCAAACTGCGGCAGCCAACGATTTCCAATAGGAGACCCATTTGCCGAGCGCCGGATAATCCGTGATCCCCGGTGCACAGAAAAAGTGCATGTGTCAGGCATTAAGATGTAGCGTCCAACCAACCAAGCATCCGCTCTTGCCCAGACTTTCCGCAATAAAACGTGAGCCCCGGCCGAGCAGAGAATGGGCCGGCGCCCCTGTGTGCACACCGTGAAAAAGATCAAAACGGATCGGTTATCGCGTTGAATAGCGGAAGGATGCACAGGATGTTGTCTTTGATGCAGACCCTCATCTTTCATACATAATTCTCCGGCCCGCACGGAGGCGGGCCCTCCATAACCGCACCGGGACGACCTCCGTGTCGCCAACGTCCCGCAAGGAGGCGGGCCCTCCATAAACCGCACCGATACGACCTCAATGTCGCCCGCGGCCCGCAAGGAGGCGGGCCCTCCATAAACCGCACTGGTACGACCTCAATGTCGCCCACGGCCCACATGGAGGCAAGCTCTCCATAACCGCACTGGAGGGACGACCTCCGTGTCGTCCGTGAAGGCTTGCGGGGCCGGCCCGTCACAGCACGCGGAACATGGTGCCGTTGAGTTTGCGCAGATAACCATCGGCGCTCAACCCCAACCAAGGCTTGATACCGTTCACACGGATGCTGTCGATCTGCGCTTGAGTCAGGCCAGCCCTGCTCGTGCCGAACCTGAGCGTAGCCGCTTCCAGTGTGCCGGTGAGTTCGAGCGTGCCGGTCCACGCCTGGCTGCGGCTGTCTGCAAATTCGAGACGGCAAGAGCCGTCGCCCAGTGTGATCGTGCCCGCGCCTGTCACGGTCAGTTGTTGTAGCGTGTTCCGCCAGGTTCCCGGGTTGAGCGTGCCTCCGCCGATCGTGAGCGCCGTGGCCGGGCTCAGCGCGCCGTCGCAGCCGAGAGCGAGCGTGCCGTTCATCAGCGTCGTTCCGCCGCTGTAGGTGTTCGTGCCCGCAAGGGTCAGCGAGCCCGTGCCGTCCTTGACCAGACCCACATTGCCGTCGAAATGGCCCGAATACGTGGTTGTGGCCGCTTGGTTCACGGTCAGGACGCCCGCCGTCTCGCTGCTGTTGGTCACGTAACGTGGCCCCGGGGAGGCATTATCCAAAAAGGCGGCGACCGTCTGGCTGAACCCGTTGAGGTCGAACTTCGAATAATCGGTCACGCCGACCGCAGGGCGCAGGTCGAGCGTCGTGACGGTCGGCAGCGCGTTGTCCGCGCCCAAGGCGAGCGTGCCGCGGATGATGCCCGTGGTCCCGGTGTAGGTGCTGTTGGTGCTGGCGATGATCACCCTGCCGGCACCGGGCTCTCCGCTGATCCAAAGATGGATGCCCTGCCCGTTCAGGCCAGTCTTGATCGGCCCGCCGATGATCAGAACACCGCTCGCCTTGTGCCCAAGTCGCGGAGCCCACCCGGCCGTGTTAAGCTCGTTCAGGAAGATCGGTCCGTTCCATGCCGACGTGCTGTTTGCGGCGGCCTGAAGCGCGCCCCAGTTTTCCCCGCCGCCCGCCAAATAAAGTGTCTCGCCCTCGACGCTGACGCCGTTCGTCACTTGGATCTTGCTGCCGACGCCGACCTCTGTGGCGCCGTTGGTCATCCCGAGCGCGCTGCTGTGAGTCACGTACAGAATGCCTGCGCTGACCGTCGTGGCTCCGGTGTAGGTGTTGGCCCCCGCCAGTGTCAGCGCGCCGCCTTTGACGCTCACCCGCCCGCCGATGCCGAGAGTGCCCGTGAGCGCCAACGTGCCGTTGCTCGCCACCGTCAGGGCATAATTGTTGCCGCCGTCGCCCACGTTGCCGCCGAAGGTCAGCGTTTTCGCGGCGTTGCTCACGACGAGGTTGTTGAACAGTGTCACCGCGCCGGTGCCGAGGTTCAGGTCCCTCGTGCCGACGAAGGTGAAGTTACTGTAGATGTTGACCGGCCCGTTTTGTGAGTTGACGACCGTCGAGGCGCTGGCGTTGTCGATCCGGCCGCCGTTGATGGTGAACGCGCTTGCGCCCAGCGCGGCCGCGTGGTTGATGTTCAGGGTGGCGGCGTTGAGGGTCACGCCGGAGCTGACGGTGTTCGAACCGCCCAGCGTCAGCGTGCCCTCGTTGAGCGTCACGGCGCCCAGCGTGTTGGACACGTTCAGTGCCAACTGGCCGGGACCGACCTTTGTCACCGTCCCGGTTCCGTTTAAAGACGACAGGGTTGTCACGGTGAACGCCTGCGAGTCGAAAAAGACGCTGCCGTTCAGCTTGCAAGCCAAGTTTGTCGTGCTGAGCAGCCACGTGGACGTGTTGGCTCCCGCCTGCAGGGTGCCGCCGTTGAGATTGAAGACCGCAAAGCCGGACGACCACCCCATCGTGTTCAGCGTCAGCGTGCCGCCATTGAGGTTGACCGCGCCTACCGATGTCCAAAGTTTCAGCGTCGCCAGCCTGGCTAAGCCGCTGTTTACCGTCAACGTCCCCATGGCGTTGTTCGCCCCCAACAGAAACTCGCTGTTCGTGCTCACGTAGGTGCCGCCGTCGATCAGCAGCGTGCCGCTGACATTGAGGCTGTTGCCGACGAAGTCGCCCGTTCCGCGCGTCTCCAGGAAGCCGCCCGTGATGGCCATCGAGCCGTTCGCGCCGTCGGCGATGCGCAGGCAGCGTCCGCTGCTGGTATAGAGGGTGCTTCCGTTCGCGGCCGTGTAGGTGAGCGCGTTGTTGGCCTTGTTCGTGACCGCGAGGATGACGTCGTACGTGCCACCGGTGGGCGCCATGGAGCCCGCCCAGTTGCCCGCGGCAGTCCAGTCCGTGCTGCTGGCGCCGCCCCAGAAGTAATTCGTCGCCGCCGCCGGGAGCGCGACCAGCCCCGACACCGCAAGCAGGATGAGGCACGCCTTGAACCCGACTGAAGAACACCTTCCCGCACCGTCCGCGCATCGATTCATCGCACCCTCCTGTCTTTATTATCAACAGTCCGCCGGCCAGCGCGTCCGGCCGGCCACGCTCCGCTCAGTTGGTGCCGGCGTCATCCGGCAGACCGTATGCGGTTTCCACAAATGACTCCAAAAAAATTATTGAGCCCAATGATACACCAATATCACACTCGCGGGTTCATTTTTTGTCTGCGCCCTATTTGCACTTCCTCCGTTGCGGTCAAAGGCTCTGCCGGCCGCAGCCTTGAGCCAGGCACGCGTCCGCCGGGTGTCATGACCGGCGCGTGTTCCGGCTTTTTGCCCAATGTAAAGGGGCGCGTGCCGCGAACAGCCGGAAAAAAGGGGACATCAGATGGCCAACGGTCACAAATACAGAACGGGGCGCAGAATCCTCTGCGTCCCGCTGTTAGGCCACATGCGACCTGCTCCGATCGCTTACTTCGCGAGCGCGCGCAGCGCCGCCTCGTAGTCCGGCTCCTTCGTGATCTCGGCGACGTGCTCGGTGTAGGTCACCTTGCCCGTGCCGTCGACGATCACGATGGCCCGCGAGAGCAGGCCGCGCAACGGCCCCTCGGTGATCTCCACGCCGTAGTCCTTGCCAAAAGCCGGCGAGCGGAACACAGACAGCGGGACCACCTTCTCGAGCCCCTCCACCGTGCAGAATCGGCCCATCGCGAAAGGCAGGTCCGCCGAAATGCACAGCACGGCCGTACTGCCCAGCGCGTTCGCCTCGGCGTTGAAACGGCGCACCGATGCCGCGCAAACCGGCGTATCCAGACTCGGGAAAATGTTCAGCACAACCGTCTTGCCCGCATATTCCGCGAGCGTTTTGTCCGACAGATCTTTCCCCGTGAGTGAAAACGCCGGGGCCTTGGCGCCGACGGCCGGCAGGTCGCCCGCCGTCTTGACCGGATTACCCTTAAATGCCACTTGAGCCATAATTTCCTCCTCTTCTTTTGTTCGCATGAACTTCACTTATCATGACGATCAACACCATAGCAGAAAAGGGAAGCGCCGGTCAATCTACTCCGCCGCGCAGTCCGTCAAATAGAAAAGACACCGTAGGTTTTTCTTGGGGACGGTCGATCCGTCAAATGCTGGACACTGAGAGAGGCTGGCGGAGATGGGGTGTGCCCGTTGGTGTGGAGGTCTG
>JAHFSX010000034.1 GCA_023269675.1 Verrucomicrobiota bacterium | reverse complement strand
GGCGCTGCGTCAGCCCTCCCGGAAAGCCCTTCGGGCTCTCCGGGTCCCAGGGCTTCCTCGCCTCCGTCCCCAACTTTTCCCATTTTCTCAGAAGCGTGCATTTCATTTTGCACTTCGCGGCAGCGCCGTTTTTTCGCCTTCGGCATTGCTAAACTTCCGCGGATAGGTTATATAATTACGGGAAAGCGAAATTGATTCGGAGGAGTTTTTATGCACATCAATGCTCAGGTCGCCGCTTTCATGAAACAGTTCCCCTACGAGGGGCTGACGTTCGATGACGTCACGCTTGTCACGCGCTACGCGGACTTCCTGCCGGACGAGACCACTCTCGCCACACGGTTCACCAGTCGCATCTCTCTCAACATCCCGTTCGTCAGCGCCGCCATGGACACCGTCACCGAGGCCGGCATGGCCACCGCGATGGCGCTGCTGGGCGGAATCGGCGTGATCCACAAGAACCTGCCGCCCGAAATCCAGGCGCAGCATGTCCGCCGCGTGAAGCACTACCTCAACGGCCTCATCATGAAGCCGGTCGCCTTCCGTTCCAGCGACACGCTCGACTACATCCGCGAATACCGGAACGAGCACCACCTCTCGTTCAGCGGCTTCCCGATCCTCGACGATCAGGACCGCGTCACGGGCATCGTCACCTCCAGCGACATCCGGTTCGCCAAGAAATCCGCCACGCGCGTCTCGGAAGTCATGACCACGCGCGTCATCACCGCCGCCCCCGGCACCACGCTGGAGCAGGCCTACGCCATCATGATGGAGAACAAGATCGGCAAGCTCCCGCTCGTCGATCCGGACGGCCGCCTGGTCGGCCTCTACTCCTTCACCGACGTGCTGGAGCTGGTGGAGAACGCCCAGCCCCTCTACACCCGCGACAGCCATTACCAGTTGCGCGTGGCGGCGGCCGTCAGCGCGGGCGACCATGAGCGCATGGCCATCCTCGCCAACGAGGAGGTCGACGTGGTGGTGGTCGACAGCGCCCACGGCCACTCCAAGGGCATCCTCGATATGGTGTCGTGGATCGCCAAGCACTATCCCGACATCGACGTGATCGGCGGCAACGTCGCGACCGCCGACGGCGCGCTGGCGCTGTACAAGGCGGGCGCGCATGCGGTCAAGGTCGGCATCGGCCCCGGCTCGATCTGCACCACGCGCGTCGTGTGCGGCGTCGGCATCCCGCAGATCACCGCCGTGTACCAGGCCGCGCAGGCGCTCGACAACGCGATCCCCGTGATCGCCGACGGCGGCATCCGCCTCTCGGGCGACGTGCCCAAGGCCCTGGTCGCGGGCGCGGACACCGTGATGCTCGGCTCGATCCTCGCGGGCACCGAGGAGAGCCCCGGGGAGAAGATCATCCACGAGGGCCGCCACTACGTGGTCTACCGTGGCATGGGCAGCCTCGCCGCCATGAAGGAAGGCAAGGGCAGCCGCCAGCGCTACGGGCAGGACAACGTCAAAGAGGACGAGCTGGTGCCGCAGGGCATCGAGGGCATCGTGCCGCTGGCCGGCTCGGTGAAGAAGATCATGACGCAGTTCTGCGGCGGCATGCGCTCGGCGCTCGGCTACTGCGGCGCGCGCACCATCGCCGAGCTCAAGCGCGACGCCCTCTTCTACCGGGTCACCAACGCGGGCGTGCGCGAGGCGCACCCGCACGATGTGAAGATCATCAAAGAGGCGCCGAATTACCGTTCGTAGGCGCCCGTTTTGGGTTTGCGCCGCACGCCTGTTTCAGCTAACATAACCCTTCTTCATTAACGCGATGGGTGTGCACGGGGCACATGTGACGGACCTGCGTTCCGGACGAGCACCCAAGGAGATCATCATGGCTTATCAGATCACGGACAAGTGTGTGGCTTGCGGGCTTTGCAAAGACGCCTGCCCGGTCGAAGCGATCAGCGAGGGTTCGCCCGTTTTCGTTATCGATGCGGACAAGTGCATCGACTGCGGCGCGTGCGCGGGCGAGTGCCCGAACGAGGCGATCATCGCGGGTTAACGCGGTTCCCTTTTCGGAAAAGGCGGCAGGTTTCGACCTGCCGCCTTTTTTTACAACTCGCAGCCCCTCCCGCCGCCGCGCCTCCCGTTCGCGTTCCCGCGAACCTGCCTCCCTCAACCCACCTGATACGGGGCCCGTTTAATCCATGCGCTATGCGATCGTATCCGATATCCACGCCAACCTGGCGGCGTGGCAAACCGTCTTGAAAGACATCTCCGACATGCGGGCGGACAAGATCATCTGCCTCGGCGACGTGTCGGGCTACGGTCCCAAGCCCGTGGAGGTGCTCGAGTCGGTCTACCGCGTCGTGCATGTCACGCTGATGGGCAACCACGATGCCGCCATCTGCGGCAAGCTCGATCCGGCCACCTTCTCCCCGCGCGCCAAAGCCGCCGTGTCCCGTCACCGCGAACAACTCTCCGAGGCCGGGATCGCCTGGCTCAAGACGTTGCCGTTCGAACTTGCCGCGCCCGGCTTCCGCTGCGCCCACGGCGACTTCTCCGATCCGGCCGCCTTCCGCTACATCATTGAGGCCGACGAGGCGCTGCCCTCGTGGAAGGCCACCCAAGAGCAACTGCTCTTCGTCGGCCACTCCCACCTCCCGGCCATCTATGTCATCGGGGCCAGCGGCAAGCCCCACATGGTAGACCCGTGCGACTTCGAGCTGGAGGACGGCAAGCGCTACATCATCAATCCCGGCAGCGTCGGGTACCCCCGCGTGGGCGACTGCCGGTCGTCTTACTGCGTGTATGACGACAGCACGAAGTCGATCCTCTTCCGCCAGCTCCCGTTCGACAGCGAAGGCTACCGCAAGGCCTTGCAGGAGGCGGGGCTGGGAGAGGACGCGTGGCTGCAGGAGCGGGAGAATCTGGCCAGCCTGCCGAGCCTGCGCGAACGGCTCTCCTTCTCCAAGCCGGCGCCCGAGAACACCCATGCGCAGGACGTGCTCGAACACGTCCGCGTCAACCCCTTCCAGTCCCGGAGGCGCCTCCTCTTCCTGCTCGGCTTGGCGGCGTGTGCCGCCCTGGCGGCCGGCGTCACGGCCTTCCGCGCGGGCCGCACGCTCGCGCCTCCCGCGCTGGCCGTGACCGTGCCGGCCTTCGACCTGCCGTCGCGCAACGCCTACCCGCTCACGCCGGGAAAGAACCTGCTGCCGGGCCTGCCCGACGCGCTCGCCGCCGACGGGCGCATGGAGGGGTGGCGCTACGCCTTCGAGGACCGCACGCGGCAGACCTTCACCAGCGGCCTGCGCGACGGCGCCATCACCCTCTGCATCCGCCATGCGGGCCCATGCAAAGCGCGGCTCGAGTCCCCGCTCATCACGCTCGCCGGCACGCAGCTCAGCGCCCTGCGCCTGCGCGGCCAGCTCCGCAAGTCCGACGCCTTCTCCGGAACGGTCTTCTACCAGCTCATCACCTATGCGGCGCAGCCGGACGACACCCTCGTACACGTCGCGACGCCCAGCTTCGAGGTGCGCGGCGCCAAAAGCAAGTCCCCTGCGGCGGCCGCCGCGCTGAACCGCAAAATCCCCCTCGCCAAGCGCGTCACGCATGTGCGCTTCCGCATCGATGCCGATTTTGACGGCACCCTGGAGGTCGAACAGCCGACGCTCACCGACGCCGCCCACGACACGGACGCCCCCAAGAAAGGCCACACATGATCAAATCCGTCCCTGAAGAGGTCTGGGCTTTCGATTGCGAATGGGTGCCCGACCTGCAAGCCGGGCGCCTGCTGTATCACCTGCCGGACGATCTGCCGTCGCCGGAGGTCTTGCGCATCATGTGGGAGCAGGGCGGCGCGACCCCTGAAAAGCCGACGCCCTTCCTGCGCACGCTCTTCTGCCGCGTGGTCTCCATCGCCACCGTCATCCGCCGCACCTTCAAGAACGGCGAGGTGCAGCTCTTTCTTCAGGCGCTGCCGGAAAATCCGGACGACGTCAGCCAGGACGAGACGTACATTCTCAAGCGGTTCCTGCAAGACGGCCTGGCCGCGCGCAACCCGCAGCTCGTCGGCTTCAACTCGCGCAACGCGGACCTGCGCATCCTGACGCAGCGGGCGATCACCCAGGGCCTGTCTTTGAAGAGCCTCTCCGAGCGCCTCGACGCAAAGCCGTGGGAGAGCCGGGACGTCGACCTCATGGAGCTGGTCAGCGGCTTCGGCAAGAACTACGCCGTCTCCCTGCACGAGATCGCCACGCTCTCCGGCATCCCGGGAAAACTGGACACGACCGGCGACGACGTCTGCGGCCTGTGGTACAGCGGGCACCGCAAAGAGATCGTCCAGTACAACTGCTTCGACGCTCTCACCACCTACCTCGTGTGGGCGCGGATGGCCTACTTCTCGGGCTGCTTCACGCCCGGCGAGTACATCGCCGAGCAACAGCGCGTCAAGCGCCTGCTCGACGAGCGGCTCCTGAAACCGGAAAACGCATACCTGCAGACCTACCTGGACGCCTGGCGCGGCCTCAAGGAAAGGACCGGCCAGCTCGGCGACGGGGTTTTCGCGACGGAGTGACGCGGCTCCCAGAATTTTCCGCCTGGAGTATCGCCGCGGCGGACCTGCGGTGATGGAGCCGCACGCGTTTGAGTCAGCCCACCGCCAGGGCTCCGAGAACACGCAGAACACCCGGATAAGACTTGGTGTTCCCGGCGCACTTCGCGTCTTGGTGTTTAGCCCGCCGCCCGCGGCGCGGGAGCAAACGGCGGGGTGCCTTTTTTGAACGGTTATGATTAAGATTACGAGCAAGAAGCGTCCCTGAGCCCTCCTGGTCCTGAGCGTTTCTTAATCCTAATCCGGTTGAAGTTATGAACGAGCCGGCTATTGGATGCGAGAGCGGCTGCGGCATTTACAAAAAGCTCTAGAGCCTTTTCAATTTAGTGTAGCCACTTTGTGCAGGCGGTTTAATCCCGTCATCCGCCTGATTTGTCTTACCGCCAAGACGCGAAGAACACGGAGTCCACCAAGATTTAACTGTGTGTTCTCGGTGTACCCTGTGTCTTGGTGGTTAGCTTTTTTTGGCCACACAAACGGCTACACAATTAAATAACACGCTCTAATGCACGCCGCGCTTGCTGTTCGCGTAAAAATCGACCAGCGTCTTGATTTCGGGCAGGTCGGCCACCTCGTACTTGATGCGCTCCAGAGCCTGGCTCCGGTTGAGGCCTTCGCGGTAGATCAGCTTGTAAGCCTCTTTCAGCGCGGCGCGCGACTCGGCCGAGATCCCGCGGCGCTGCAAGCCCACCATGTTCGGCCCCAGGACGCGCGTCTCTCCGCCCGCATTCTCCGTCACCATGTAGGGCGGACAATCCTGCCGGACCTTCGTGGTCCCGCCGATCATGGCGTGCTGGCCGATGCGGCAGAACTGATGGATCCCCGCCATCCCGCCGAGAATGGCGAAATCCTCGATGACCACCTCACCCGCCAGCGTGGCCAGGTTGGACATGATCACATCATTGCCGACCGAACACCCGTGCGCGATATGGCAGTACGCCATGATCAGGCACCGGCTGCCGACGCGGGTCACCTCGCCGGGCTTGGTCCCCAGGTGCACCGTGGAGAACTCGCGCAGCACCGTGTTGTCGCCAACCTCGACATAGGAGATGTCCCCCTCCTGATACTTCAGGTCCTGCGTTTTCATCCCCACGCACGCGAACGGGAAGATCTCGCACTTTTTGCCGATCGTCGTGTGCCCGCTCACATAGGCGTGCGCCTGCACCACCGTCCCCGCGCCGATCTTGACGTCCGGCCCGATGATCGCATACGGCCCCACTTCGACGTCGCTGTCCAGTTGCGCTTTGGAATCCACAATTGCTGTCGGATGAATCGTCGCCATAGTTTTGATCCTTTCTCTCAAAAACAGACACTACAGATTTTTAGGTATCAGGTACGCCGCGATTGCCGCGCAGATCGCCACGGGCAGCCACACCAGCAGGTGCGGCCAGAAAGCCGGCAGGCTCTCCAGCGAATTCGCAACAATCACGCCCAGATAGAAGGTCAAGGAGACCACGAGGCTGAGCGCCATGCCGATCGTCGACTCTTTGCGATGCGTGCGGATGCCGAGCGGCACGCCGATCAGCACGAAGAAAATCGCCGCGAAGGCGTAGACGAAGCGCGTCTGGAATTTCGTGCGGTACACGCTCAGCATCTTGTCGCGCACCTCCTGCGGCAGCTTGTCGACGTTCGCCTTCAGGTCACGGATCTCCCGCACGATTTCAAAGAACCGCATGTCCTTCTCTTTGCGCATGCGGGTGCGGCGCTTGAGCGCGTCGGGGATCACGTGTTTGAAGCGGTCCGCCGAAGCCACGCCCGGCCGGCCGGCCTCGATCGGGTCGACCCGCACCTTGTACATCTCGAGCACGATGTCCAGCCCGTTCGTCGACAACAGCGCCTTCTCGGCCCGGATCTCGCGCGTCATCCCCTTCTGGCTGTGGTCGAAGATCAGAAGGTCTGAGATCCAGTTGCCCTCTTTCTTCGCGAACCAGAGGGTGATGTTGGGGAAGTCGGTGATGAAGCGTCCGGGCTCGAGCAGGTCGACGCCGACATCGATGCTGATCAGCGAATTGATGTTGCGGCGGACATCGTGGCCGCGCGGCACGATCTCGTTGTTGATGTAGAAGCCCAGCAGGGTGCAGACCGCCGCCACCGCGACCGGCCATTTCATGATGGTCAACAGGTTCACGCCGCAGGCCCGCATCGCGGCGATCTCGCTGTCCGCGGACAAGCGGCTGAAGACCAGCAACGAACTGACCAGCAGCGCCAGCGGCACGGTGAGCTGCAGCGTCTCGGGGAAGCCGACGAGCATGAAGAGGCCCACCGCCCGCATGGGCAGCCCCTCGATCAGGAGCTGCGTGATCTTCACCAGCAGGCCGATGGTCATCACAAAGGACAACACCAGCCACGCCAGAAAGAACGCCGTCAGAAACGACTGTAAGACATACCGCTCGATGATCTTCATGCCCGACTCCATGAGAAAAGGCCGCAAAGAACTCTCGTTTCCTTGCGGCCTTTTATCAACGCTCTGTCAGAACGCCCGCCCTGATTAAGGGTTCGTGTACTTGGCCTTGTCAGCATTCGTGCCCGCGCCGCGGATGTAGATCTCCACGCGGCGGTTCTCGGGGTTGCCGTTGACCAGATCGGGCTGCACTTTCGGACGGCTGTACCCGTATCCGATGGCGGACAGCTTGCCGGACGTGACGCCCTTGCCGACCATGTAGGAGAGGACGGCCTGAGCGCGGCGCTCGGAAAGGTCCTGGTTATACTTCTCGCTGGAGCGCGTCCGGCGGTCGGCATGGCCCTCGATCACGGCCGTGGCTTGCGGGTTGCGCATCAGCACACGCGAGACTTGGTCGATTTCCTTGAAATATTCGGGCTTGATCACGGTGGTGTCGTAATCGAACTGGATGTAGACCTCGAAGAGCATCAGGTCGTCCGACGGGTCGAGCGGGTTGGTGTGGTCCTCGATGACCTCGTGCCCGTCAGCCACGCCGCCCTTGTCGGTGTCGCGGTCCAGCGGGTTGGTCTTGTAGGTGAAGACTTCCGGCCCGTCCTTGAGCCCGTCGAAATCGGTGTCGGGATTGAGCGGGTTGGTCTTGTAGACATTGACCTCGTCGCCATCCGTCAGCCCGTCGCCGTCCGTGTCCTTGTTGAAGGGATCGGTGCCCAGCTTGGCCTCTTCCTCGTCCGTCAGGCCGTCGCCGTCCGAATCCTTCGGCAGACCCACGGCCAGCGCCGCGGTGCCCATGTCGGACGACTGCTTCCCGCTGCCGCCGAAACGGTAAACGACACCGGCATCCGCCGTGTAGATGAAGGACATGTCGGCCTCCAGCGGCGCGAAGGCGTGGCCATCGGCACGCAGCGACCAGTTGTCCGTAAGGTGGTACATCACGCCCGCGCCCACGCGCGGCCCGTAAACGTTGGAATCTTCTCCGCTGTTGAACACGCGGTCGTCCGCATGGAAGGAGCCCACGCCCGCCGTGACATAAGGATCCAGACGGTTAAAACGGTTGAAGTGGTACATGCCGTCCATGAACAGGCCGTTGACCTTCTGGTTGTCGACGCCATTGTCGCCGTTGCCGCTGACGTTCGGCGCCCACGAGACCCCGCCTTCAGTCGACCAGTGGTCGGAGATGTCGTAACCCAGGCGCAGCACCATGTTCAGCCCCTCGTCCGTCGGCTGATTGCCCTCGAAAAACATCATCCCGACACCCGGGCTCACATACCAGCGCGGCGCGTCAGCCAATTCGTTGGCGCAGACCGATGTCACGCCCGTCAGACCCATCACAAGTCCGGCCATCGCAAAAACAGATTTCTTCATAGTGGTAGTTCCTTCCTTATGGAAATAGGATTGATGCAGTGTACTACGAGGGGTCCGAATCTGCAACAGGATTTTTCGATCCTTACAAAATATTAAAAAAGTACGGTCCGCCACGTTCCCCAAAACGTGGCGGACCCGCGTACTCGCGCACGCAGCCCCGCACGCTATCGTGCCTGGCCTTGTACGCACCCCGAATGTCCGATCCTGGCGTTCATTACCGCAAAACCCCATGGGGGCCGTGCGGCTGGCATCTTCCCGGCATTTGGCCGATCAAGACTGGCTTATATTCCGCAAGTGCTGTGCCAATCCCCGGTCACACGCTCCAGACCGTCTCCGCCGGGGCTTTCGCGGAGGGGAAGGCGCACACCTGCCGCCCGCCCTCGCTCAGGCTTGCCTCGCCCGCCGCCAGCTCGAGCCGCATCGCGCCATGCCCGCGGCCGCGCAGCACATTCGCCATCAGCAGCGCCTTCTCGAAACCGTCGCCGCGCCGGTAGTTCCACACCTCATCCGGCTGAGCCAGGCGCGCCGCACCGTCATAGATCGATTCGTTCGGCCAGGCCGCGACCTGCGCCACCACCTCCGCCTCCGCCAGCGACGCCGCCCCCGCCCGGCTCACGGGGTTGCGGTCCATGGCCGCCCGGATGAACGGCGCGCTCGGCGTGCGCACCAGATCGCGCCACGCATAAAACGCCAGCTCCGCCGCGACGTTCCGTCCCCGCAGCGACTCGACGTGCGCGACCACCTCGTCGCGCGTCATCTCGGTCAGCAGCCGCACCGGCGGCTCGCTGCGGTCGAAAGCCAGCCCCTCGGCGGAGGGCAGCCGCGGCTCGGTGTGGCAGAAGCGCACCACCTGCGCCACCATGTCCGACGCCCGCATGCAGGAGTCGCCGATCTGCACTTTCAGCGCCTGCAAATCCGCCGGATCATCCAGGTCGATCGAGCGTTCCCGCACGAACGCCTCGATGTCGTTAAGCACGACTTTGCAGCAGCTGCACGACGCCGCAAACGTCTCGACCGGAATCGTGGCCAGCAGCTTGTCGCGGGTCGCGTCGGTCACCTTGTACGGACTGTCCTGCTCGAAGCTGAACGCCTGGTCCAGCGACAGGTAACGGTCCACCCCGTTGACCGGCCAGCGCAGCACGAAGCACTGCCGGCAACGCGGGTTCTGCCGCAGGAAGTTCCCCAGAATCTCCGGCGTGAGCGGGGTCCGCAGATACTTGCGCAGCTTGGCCGAGAAATCGGCGAACGCCGCAGGCTCGATGGTCGCCCGCCGGTAGAGCGTGTGAATGCACCCTGAAGGGTGCGAGACGATTGTCACGCGCTCGTTTTCCAGCGCCCGCCGCGCCTGTCCCGAGATCTGCGTGCCGTTGAACCACATCGCCTTGGTCACCAGCCGCCGGTTGTTGATCAGCACGCCGTCGTCCAGGTCCACGAAGTTCTGCGAATGCAGCGGCGTCGCCATCAGGAAGACCTTCTCCAGCGGGATCCCCGCCACCACAAAGAGCGCCGCCGCATAGAGCGCCGCGAGCGACACGCACTCCCCCGCGCCGGTCGCGAATCCCGGCCGGTGCCGGAACGCGTCCATCGCCTCCACGGTTTCGGTCTTCCAGTACGGGATGACGTCGGAGGTGTACTTGTCCAAGCCGAAGTGCGTGCGGATGTCGATGTCGAAATAGTAGGTGTCGCCCTCGTACCCGAAGAGCGCGTTCGACTGCGCGATCACCTCCGGCGACAGGAATCCGGAGAACCGCGCCAGTTCGCGCTTCTGGTCCGTCAGGCCCCACGTCTCCAGGTCGAGATTGAACACGTAGTGCTCCATGACGTACTGCTTGAGCCGCTGCAGCCGGCGGTAGGGCTTCATCTTGCGGATGCCCTTGAACCAGGGGTCCTCCCGCCACTGCCAGATGCGCGGCGACATGATGTTCGCCAGCACGAGGCTGTACATCAGCTCCGGGAATATGAAAATCTCCATGTCGGAGAGCGTCACCGCCGACGAGCACCGCTCGAACTCTTGTTGTGTCATGAAAACCCTATCCCTTCATCGCCGCGCGTCTTTCGCGACGGGCGGCAGAGAGGCCGCACGCCCCCAGCGCCAGCACCGCCCCCAGCCCAGGCAGGCCGAGCAGCCAGTCGCCCCACCGCGTGTAGGGCGCCGCCAGAGGCTGCCTCGGCACCGCCACCTGCGTCACCATAAAGCCCGAGAAATCCGCCGCCGCGCCGTTGGACTCCAGCCGCTTCACCCGCCCCACCGCGTCCACCACGCAGGACACGCCGGAGTTGGCCGCGCGCACCAGCGGCACGCCGTTCTCGACCGCGCGGAAGACCGACTGGTTCAGATGCTGCACCGGCTCGATCGACCCGTTGAACCACGCGTCGTTGGTCATCAGCACCAGCAGGTTCGCGCCCGCCCGCACCGCGTTGCGGCTGAGCCGCGGCACCGTGTCCTCGAAACAGATCAGCGGGCCCATGCTCAAAACCTCTCCCGCGGCTTTGGCCAGATGCAGCACGCCCGGGTCACGCCCCGGCGTGCAGCTGATGCCTGTAGGCGCGAGCCTCTGCAGCAGCGGCACGGCCTTGTCCAGCGGGATATACTCGCCGAACGGCACGAGATGCTGCTTGCGGTAGCGCCCCATCGACTCGCCCGTCGCCGAAAAGAGCCACGCCGCGTTGTAGAAGAAGAGACCCGCGGGGGCCGCCGGGCCGACCTCCGTGCGCTCGATCTCCAGCGTTCCGGTCAGCAGCGGCGAGCCCGCCGCCGCCGCGCCGTCACGGATCAGCTTCAGGGTCTGCGGCTCATAGGGCACCGACCCCAAGACCGCCGTCTCAGGCCACACCACCAGGTCGGGTCTGGCCGCGCCCGCCAGCCGCGTCTGCTCCACCAGCAGGTCCAGCTGCGCACGCGCCGTGTCGTCGCTGATCGCGAAGATGCAGGGCGAGTTGGGCTGCACCAGCGCGATGCGCCACGCGGGCGCCTGCGCCTCCACGCTTGTCCACTTTTTCACCCGCTCCAACCCCCAGACCCAGCAGCCGATCACCAGCGCGAAAGGCAGAAGCCCCTCGGCCGAGCGCAGCAGGCGCAGCCCGAACGGCGGTGCCGTGAACGGCTCCCGCTTGAAGCGCGCCACAAACGGCGCCGCGGTGCGCTCCATCACGCTCGCCGCCGCACCGTTGACCAGCACCAGCAGCGCCGATACGCCATACACGCCCGCCACCGAAGCCGCCTGGATCAGCGGCAGGTTCGCGACCTGGCTCACGCCCAAGAAGTTCCAGGCGAAACCGGAGAAAAGCCACCCGCGCGCAACCTCGACGCCGGCCCACAGCAACGGGTCGGCCACCGTGACCGCCGCCACCCGCCGCCAGCCGGAGGCCTCGCCCGCCCAGCGCCACACGCGGGCCGAGGCATACGCAAACACCCCCAGAAACAGCGCGCACCACGCCGACAGAGCCCCCTGCCCCAGCAACACCAGCGGCCACGGCCCCTCGTTCTTGATGATCGCCGGAAACCAGCTCAGCGTCAGCACCCAGAAAATCAGCCCGCCCAGCCACGCCCAACCGAACGCGCCCCGCGGCGTGCTGCGGCGGATCACCAGAAACAGCGGCACGAGCGCCAGCCACGCGCTGTCGGCCTGCGCCTGCGGCGGAAACGCCACCCACAGCAGCAGGCCGCTCGCCGCCGCCGCCCCCCCCTTCACCAGCTTTGTGCCCATCTCTCGTGTCACCGTATCTCCTCGCTCCCCGTGATGCTCCAAATCGTTTTGCCGTTTCATGCCCGTCGCCGCTTTGCCGAACAGACGTCCGGAACGTCTACGGCGCGGCCGCCCCCATCGCCTCCGCACTCTCCGCGCGCGCATCCCCGCCTCACGGGAAGAGCGCCATGAGCGCGTCCGCGAAAAGCCCCATGCCGTACGGATTCGGATGGTTGATGTTGTTCATCAGCAGCGTCGAGTACGGAATTCCCTGCCGCCACAGCCGCCCGTAGCGCAGCGAGCCCTCCGCCCGCGCGAGGCTGTTCTCGTCCGTGAACTTCCGCAGCGCCTTCACATACGGCCGCGGATCGTCATCGATCCCCTTCTCCGCGGAGAGCTTCATCCAGTCGGGCCGGATGTAATGCGGCGTCAGGATGATCCACTCCGCACCGATCGCCTTGAATTCGTCGCGGATGAGCCCGTAGCGCGCATACACGCCCGCCTCGTCCAGCCCCGCGTCGTTCACGAACTCCGAGACGATCAGATCGGGCTTCAGGTCCAGCACCTTTTCCCGGTAGTTGTGCACGCTGCCCGGCGGTTCCTTGCGGTAGCTGTCGGTGTTGCGTCCGCCCCACGCCTCGGTCGTCAGCACGATCTCCGCCTTGGGATAGCGCGCCCGCAGCCGCCGCGCGAACTGCTCCTGCCAGCGGTTCACATCGCGCTCCGGCAGGAAGCCCCCGTCCGTCACGCTGTCGCCCCACGCCAGGATGCGCACCCGGCCGCCCGCGTTGAGTTTGGCCAAGGTCTTGGGGATAAAACGCTCCGCCGGGGTCGGCGACGTTTTCGGGGCCTCGGGATACGCCGCCTCCAGCACGGGAAAAAGGTTCGCCTCGCCCAGCTTCGGCAGCCGCGCCGTCACCCAGATGTTCGCCAGCCGTGTCTCGCCCGCCGCCAGCGCGGGCGCCTCGGGCAGGGACACATGCGCCGCGCCCTTGCGCAACACGATCCGCCGGTCCGCCGTCAGCACCACCGCGTCCAGCCGCATCGTCCCGTACGCGTAGCTCACGTAGACCGGGTCGGACGCGCCGATCTTCCCGCCCTCCAGCCGTCCCACGCAGCCCCACGTCAGCTCGGCCTCGTAATCCTTGCCGCGCGTGAACGCCGCGCCGCCCGGCGCCGCGCGCACCGCCAGCGAAGCGGGCTCCAGCGCATGGCGCACCGAACACTCCTGCGCCCGCACCCCCGCCAGCTTCGCGCCCCGCGCGTACTCCGCGCCTTTCGGATTGAAGAGCGGCAGCTGCCCGATCTTCTCGTCGGCCACCGCCACCGTCGCCGGGCCGTCCACGGTCACCGCCGCCGTCACGCCGTCGCGCGCCACCTTGACCTGCCAGTCACCCGTGAGCGTCAACACCGCCGGCGCGGCCGAAGCCGCCGCGGCCGCCGCCATCCAGACTCCCAAAACCATCTGCCTCATCGCTGCTTCTCCTTGCCCATCACTTCAAACCGATTACGATTAAGGGCGCGCTCAGGATTATGAGGAACCGGGGGCCTCTCGTAAGCCTGCTCTTAATCCAATCCTTCAGGAAGGCGCCCCCTCCGTTTGCTCCCGCTCCGCTGGCGGCGGGCTTGCCGTTTTCCACGCCCGCCATCCATTTCACACCATCGTGCCACAGCGGCCCCCTTGATGCAACCCGCGAATGCGCGCACGGGAAGCCCGCGCGGACGGAACGGCCGCCCGCCGCCGCCGCGGACGGCCGTCACACCCGCGGAAACCGGCCGCCGACGGGTCCCGCAGCCGGTTTTGGCGGCATCGGCCCTTAATGTTAAGCGCTAGTTTTTTCCGATAGTTGCGCGGGGGCGCTTGACAATACAATCAAAGTATCGTATTAGGTACCGCAAAACACCGCCCCTTGCCAAACGGCAATGTGGCCGCGGTGAGAAGGTCCCATCGAGAAGGAGTTTGCTGTGTACAGTGTGCCTGCGCACGCGATGCAGTTGAGCTTACACCTGGAAGACCAGGAAGAGGAGCCTCCGCAAGGAGCGCACCCTCTCTTTCCGCTTGTCCGGCCCAAGGACAAAAAGCAGCTGAAGGCTGATCTCGGGACACCGGTCCGGCACCGCGTCTTGAAGATGAGCGCTTTGTGCCGCGAATTCCGCAGCGTGTTTTTCCCGGAGGCGACCGATCTGCAGTGGTCTGACTGGCGCTGGCAGATCCAGAACAGGATCCGCGATCTCGCGACCGTCCGCCGCATGCTCCGCCTCACGACCGAAGAGGAAAAGGCGCTGGAACTCGCCGGCAAGATGCTGCCCATGGCGGTCACCCCGCACTATATGGGCCTGGTGTCGCCCACGGATCCCGACCAGGCCATCCGCCGCTCGGTGATCCCGACGGTTTACGAAATGTGCCGGTGCCCGGGCGAGGCGGACGATCCGCTCGGCGAGGAGCACCAAAGCCCGATCCCGGGGCTGGTGCACCGCTATCCCGACCGCGTGCTCCTTTTGGCGACGGACTTCTGCTCGACCTACTGCCGTTACTGCACGCGCTCCCGGGTCGTCGGCCAGGGCGGCATCACGCCCAACACGAAGCGGCTCCACGCGATCTTCGAATACATCCGGAGTAAACCGCAGATCCGCGACGTGCTGATTTCCGGCGGCGACCCCCTCACGCTGAGCGACACGCGTTTGGAGTTCATCCTTTCCAACCTGCGGGCGATCCCGCATGTTGAGATCATCCGCCTCGGGACGAAGATCCCGGCCGTGCTGCCGCAGCGCATCACGCCGCAGTTCGCGCGCATGCTGCGCAAGTACCACCCGCTCTGGATGAGCCTGCACTTCACGCATCCCGACGAGTGCTGCTACGAGTCGATCAAGGCCTGCAACATCTTGGCGGACGCGGGCATCCCGCTCGGATCACAGACGGTTCTGCTCAAGGGTGTCAACGACAACGCCGAAGTCATGAAGCGGCTGATGCACAGCCTGATGAGGATGCGGGTCAAGCCGTACTACCTCTACCAGTGCGACCCGATCTCAGGCTCGCAGCACTTCCGCACCTCCGTCTCCAAAGGCGTGGACATCATCCGCGCCCTTCGGGGGCACACCAGCGGCTATGCCGTGCCGACCTACGTGATCGACGCGCCGGGCGGGGGCGGCAAGATCCCCCTGTCCCCCGATTATGTCGAGAGCAAAGACGACTCAGGCAACCTGCACCTGCGAAACTACGAGGGCGGAGCCTATCAGTATCCCGACTATGTGGCGGACTAACCCTATCAGGCCCTTTGGGCACCACCGAGGCTCGGAGAGCACCAAGTAGCACCCAGGTGTCCCACGCTTCAGTGTCCTTTATTCCAACCTTGGTGATCCTTGTGTTCTTGGCGTCTTGGTGGTGAGATCTTCATTTGGTTCCGGCGATGCCGGGTCAGGAGCTTGCATGCGTGTCGGATTGACCTATGACCTCAGGAGCGACTATCTCGCCATGGGCATGTCCATGGAAGAGACCGCGGAGTTCGACAAAGAGGAGACGATCGCGGGCATCGAGCACGCGCTGTTCGCATTGGGTTACGTGACCGACCGGATCGGCCACGCCAAGGCGCTGGTCAAGCGCCTCGAAGCCGGCGACCGCTGGGACCTCGTCTTCAACATCTGCGAGGGCCTGCACGGCGTCGCGCGCGAGGCCCAGGCTCCGGCGATCCTCGATCTCTACGGCGTCCCGTATGTCTTCTCCGACCCGCTCGTGCTGAGCCTGACGCTGCACAAGGGCCTGACCAAGCGCGTGGTCCGCGACGCCGGCGTGCCGACCAGCGACTTCTGCGTCTACGAGACCTCCGAGGATCTCGCGGACCTGCGCTTCAGCGCCCCCTACTTCGTAAAGCCGGTCGCCGAGGGCACGGGCAAAGGGTGCTCCGCCAAATCCATCGTGCGCGACCGCATGGAACTGGCCGGCGTCTGCGACGAACTGGTCGCCCGCTTCCGCCAGCCCGCCCTCATCGAGCCGTATCTGACCGGGCGCGAGTTCACCGTCGGCATCACCGGCACGGGACGCCAGGCGCGGATCGTCGCCTCCATGGAGATCGTCCTGCTGGCGAACGCCGAGAAGGGCGTCTACTCGTATGAAAACAAGGGGCAGTACGAGGACCGGGTGGTCTACCGCGCCTGCGATCCGGCCGCCGACCCGGTGGCCGCTGCCGCCGACCGCGTCGCGCTCGGAGCCTGGCGGGCGCTGGGCTGCCGCGACGGCGGCCGCGTGGATATCCGGTGCGACGCGCACCAGTCGCCGCTGTTCCTGGAAGTCAACCCGCTGGCGGGACTCAACCCCAAGGACTCCGACCTGCCCATCCTGGCCCGCATGGCGAACGTCTCCTACACCGAACTCATCGGCCGCATCATGTCCTCCGCCGTCGCGCGGCTGCAATAAAACCAAACGTTCAACGCCTTGGGCGCAACGCTCAACACTGAAGGAACTCCGGTTCCCGCTTGAGCGTTGAAAGTTAAGCGTTCAGCGCTGTTCCCAATCGCTATGAGAATCACAATCGTTCACCAACACGTGCCTGCGGACGCAGCACCTGACGAGCGCGACGTGCTCGGCCAGGCCGCCGCCATCCGGAGCGCCCTGACCGCCAACGGGCATGCGGTGTCCGTGCTCGCGTGCACCACGGACCTCGGCAACCTGCAGCGCAAGCTGGAGGTGCTGAAACCGGACTGCGTCTTCAACCTGGTCGAGACGCTGGACGGCTCCGGACAGCTCATCCACCTCGCGCCCTCCCTGTGGGAGACGAAGGGTGTGCCGTTCACGGGCAGCTCCGCCGAAGCGCTTTACATCACCACCCAGAAGCTTTTCTCCAAGGAGCGCATGTTCGCCGCAGGACTGCCCGTCCCCCCGTGGATTGAGGTGGCCCGCGATCTCCGGGCGCGGCCGGCGTGCTCGGAGAGCCCGCCCCCCCCGGTCATCCACGGCACGGACGACGGCTCCCCGGCGGATTGGATCGTGAAATCGGTCTGGGAACACGCGTCGGTGGGCCTCGACGACAACAGCATCGCGCGGAACACCTCCGCACGGGCGCTCGCCGAACGTATCCCCGCCGGCTCCTTTGCGGAGCGCTTCATCGAGGGCCGCGAGTTCAATCTGGCCCTGCTCGCCGGACCGGACGGGCCGCAAGCCCTGCCGACCGCCGAGATCGTCTTTGTCGATTTTCCCGCCGGAAAACCCCAGATCGTGGGCTACCCGGCCAAGTGGGACGAGTCCTCGTTCGAGTATGCGCACACCGTGCGGCGCTTCGCCGACGCTTCCGTGGACGGCGGCCTGCTGGTGGAATTGCAACGGCTGGCGCTGCGCTGCTGGGAGGTTTTCGGTCTGGGCGGTTACGCCCGCGTCGACTTCCGGGTGGACGCGCAGGGCAAGCCGTGGATCCTCGAGGTGAACTCGAATCCGTGCCTCGCCCCGGACAGCGGGTTCGCGGCGGCGCTCGCCAAGGCCGGCATCCCCTACGCGGACGCCATGGAGCGCATCGTGCGCGACGCCATGAAGAGCGGAACCGGCGTACTCGGAGAGCCCGCGCTACCCGGTAGGGACGGTTCCCCGAACCGTCCGCCGGCCCCAAGCACAGACACATCGCGGACGCCTCGGGGAGGCGTCCCTACCAATAGCCGCCAGCCCCCCGCCATCACCTGGCGCTACGAGGTCACGCCCGCCGACGTGGCGGCGGTCCGCGAGGTCACCGCCTCAACGGGCTATTTTTATGAAGACGAGGTGGCGGTCGCCGTGGAGCTGGTCGAAGAGCGGCTGGCCAAAGGCGCGGCGTCGGGCTACGAGTTCGTGCTGGCCGAGTGCGACGGCCGCCTGATCGGCTACACCACCTTCGGCGCCATCCCCTGCACCAAGAGCAGTTTCGACTGGTATTGGCTGGCCGTGCGGCCCGAGATGCAAGGTTTCGGGCTCGGCCGTGAGCTGCTCGCGCACACGGAGCGCCTCGCCCGCGCGATGGGCGGCACGCGCCTCTACGGCGAGACCTCGGGCCGCCCCAAGTACGCCTCCACCCGCGCGTTCTACGAGCGCATGGGCTTCACGCTCTGCGAACATCTGGACGACTACTACGACACCGGCGACGGCCGCGCGACCTACACCAAGCCGCTGTAAACGCGAGCCCTCAAAATAACCCCCGGCACCCTCTCCCGCGAATCCGGTTTCTAGTTTCCGGCTTCCATCTTATACTTCATCAGCCGCTGGCCGGCTGAGTCGTAGGCCACGAGGAAACTGCCGTTGAGCGCGATCTCGGTCGGCGCGTCGACGCGCGTCTCGGCCAGCCTGCGGTGATCCGCCAGCGCGTAGATGACGACGCGGTTCTTCTCCGTATCCGCCGCCGCGAGCCGTCCGTCGCTGACGGCCAGGCGCAGCTTCGGGCCGAACCCGTCGCTCCAGCGCCCCGTCTCCCGCCACGCCGCGCCGTCGCGGCCGAACTCGATGACCTGTCCGTCGGCCGCGGCGATCAGCGTTTCCGGATCTTTCATCGTGACCGCCGTGTAGGATTTCACCGGACTTGCGGCATGGAGTTTGACGACACCCAGATCATTGCGCCACGGGTTGCGCCGGTCCTCCACGATCTCGTGCGCCTGCGCCTGGCCTGCGGCACCGAGGGCCAGCAGCCGCCATCCGCCCTTCTTGCCCGGCTGCTCCCGGTAGAGCGCCACGCCCACCACGTCTTTGGGAAGGGCCAGCTTGTCCAAGCGGTTACAGTACAGCTCCTCCTCTTCGAAACGCCCCATGGCTACCGACACCTTGCCGTAGACCTCCGCCAGGCCGACCACCGTGTCGGAATCGAAGAGCGCGCACGGCGCGATCAGCTTAAAGACATGGCTCACATCCGCGGGCGCGAGCGCGTCATCCCGCCAGTTCCAGATGTTCTTGCCGGCAAGCACGCGTCCCTGCGAATCCAGCGCCACGCCGCCCGGCGCGGACAGCGCGCCGATCCGCCTCAGCAGGCGCAGCCCCTTATTCTCCGGCCGCCACTCGGCCAACTGCACGACGCCGTACATGCCGCCGATCACATACAGGCCGGACGCGGCCAAATGAATGCCCCGCGCGAGCTCCACATCGTAGTTGCAGGGGACGTGGCCGATGAAGTGGCCCGACGCGCCGCCGAGCACCACGCCGGGCGCGGGCTCGAACTCCGCCGTGAAGCGCTTGATCGTGCCGTGATACGCGCTGCCGAACCAGTAAGCGCCCAGCCGTGTGGCGCAGTCGATCCCTGATTCGCGTTCCCCCGCAAAGCGCTTCGGCCATTGGGCGTCCGCCACCAGCTTGCCGTTCTCGAGCTTATGCGCGACCTTGCCGAACACCAAATAAAACGCGCCTTGGTCATCCCAGTCCATACCGTTAAACCCCTCGCCCGGCGCCTCGCCGAACGGCTCGGCCCGGTCGTCGGCCGGATTCATCAGAACGAGTTTTCCATCCTTGCTGCGCACGGCGACGCGGCCGGCGCGGGCCGAGGAGGATATGCCTACCGGATCGCTGATCGCAGCCTTGACCTTTTCGGCCACAGCGCCGTCGGGCGAGCCCAGCCGCAGTTTATAGAGCCGGCCGCCCAAGAGCATCACCAGCTGGTCACCACACAGCGTCATCGTGTCCATGTGGTTATCGTCGGCGGCGATCGTGTACCGCGCCAGCAGGCGCCCGTCGAGGCCGTAGGCGTTCAGCACGCCGCTCCCCGCGCGGTCGTACAGCACCCCGCGCGCCGCGTCGTAGGCCGCGCCCAGACCGCGCGTCTCGCGCTTCATCGTGCTGAAAGTGACCGGCTGGCCCAGCTCGCCCGAATTGCCGAGCACCCCCTCGAACCGCAGCGTCTCGGCACCCGCAACTACGCCGAGGCAGGCTAAAATCATAGATGCGACGCACCGCATATTCACACTCCTAATCCTAAGCGCCCGGTCGTTTTAAAATACGGCGAGCACAAAGACGCGAAGACGCGAAGAAAAGCAGATCGCCTTGTCTTCTTTGAATCTTTGTGTTTTTGTGTTTCCGACTCATTTCGAAACCTGTTTACCCGTGAAGAGGAACCGACATCCTCGCCGGTCACTCCGCGAATTTGACGGTGCCCCAGAGGTCCGGCGCGAGCATCGTCTCGCCCGGCACGTCATTGACCAGCCCGGTCGCCTGATTCGACCAGTAAACGCGCGACAGGTTGACTGTGCCCAGACGGTCGCCGTAGACCACGCCGAAATCGCCGCGCAGGGTCAGGCCGCGCAGCGCGCCCAACCCCAGGTCGGCCAGCGGGACCGTCGCCTCCAGGCGGTAGCCGCCCTCCGAGGTCTGCACCTTGACCTCCGCGCGATCCAGCCGGCGCACGTCGTCGACCCTCTCGCTGCGCCACGGGCTCGCGAACTCAACCGGGTTCGCGCCGGCCTTGTCCTTCAGCCGGTAGCGGTAGAGCACGGCCAGCGGCTTGCCGTTAAACGGCGCGATCGACAGGCGCAGATCCCCGGGCGCGGCGCTCTTGCGCGCGGCGGGCGCGGACGCGTCCGTGCCGAGCTGCAGGTCGACCGCGTCGCCGGTCTTGAAGAGCTGGGTCCAG
Source organism: Verrucomicrobiota bacterium (assembly GCA_023269675.1). Taxonomy (GTDB): domain Bacteria; phylum Verrucomicrobiota; class Kiritimatiellia; order RFP12; family UBA1067; genus JAHFSX01. The sequence goes on along the minus strand of JAHFSX010000034.1, from coordinate 53,301 downwards.
TCCTTGCCGGCGTTCACCCACGGCGAGGGATCGGACACGTCGTATTGCAGATAGAGATTCTGGTCGTCGTAGGCGACTCGCACGCGGATGTTCCAGCTGCCGCTGGCCCACTCCGCCGCGACCGGCAGCGCGCCGGGATTGACCTTGGCTTTTTCCGGCAGCCGCGCCACCAGCGCCTGTTTCGCGCCGCCGGCCGCCCGGGCGCTCTCCTGCGTGCGCCGAGACGCCGAGGCCAGCATCTCCCGCGTGACCTTAACCTCGCCCTCGCCGCGCGCCACCTGGTCGAGCCCGTTCAAATGATAGATGCGGTAGCCGCTGCAGCCCGCCTGCAGGACATAGCGCTTGTTCAGGCGGTCGTACTCGAAGCTGCCGCCGAAAGCCTCGCCGCCGATCAGGCCCGGACCGACCACCTCCGCCACGCGACAATCCTGGAACATCTCGTCGAGGTAGATCCCGTCGGTCGTGATCAGGAAGAACCGGCCGTGGTTGCCTGCGAAAACCATCACGTCGCCCTGCTTGTCCAGCGGCGCGGTGCCGAGGCCGAACAGGATGCCCTGAAGCTCGCCCGGCTTGGGCAGCGGCGCCTTGTGCGACCCGTGCACGTTGGTCCAGCGGTTTTGGAAAAGCCAGTTGATCTTGCCGTCCTCCGCCAGGCTGAACATGAAAGGGTCGGTGTTCACCACAATGTTGCCGCACGTGTCGTCGAGCGTCGTGTCGAGGATCGTGCGGCTGCCCTGCGGCAGCTCGTCCTTGAGAGGCGCGGCCTGCGCCAAGGCGTTCTCGAACGAATACGCGGGGGCTCCGCACGCGTTAAACGCGTCCGCGCGCAGGGTCAGGACCTGCTCCTCTTTCTTCGCGTTGCGGTACGGCAGGCGCAGGGTCAGGTCGTTCAGCTTGAGTCCCCACCCGAACGAACTCAGCTTGGTGCCCTCCGGCGTGAACTGGAACTCATCCGCGTCGAAGTCGCCGTCGCCGTCCTTGTCCACCCAGAGCACGCCGGCATAGCGGCAGGACTCGTCGGCGTATTTCTGTTCGCGGCTGGCTTTAGGGAAACGCTTCTCGACGGTGTCGCAATACGCGGGCACGTATTTCCATTCCAGCCCGTACAGCAGGCCGTGCACATCCGAAATCAGCGCCAGGTCCTTGAGCGACCCGTCCGGCATCAGCTCGGAAATCAGCGTGCCCTTGTACATGCCCAACACGAAGGTCCGGCCGCCCTGGTGCACAATGCGGTAGTTGAGGCACTCCTCGATCTTGCCCTGCACGTGCCCCTCGTGCTTCTGGAGCACACTGATGATCTTCGCCTTGCCCGTCGCCTGATCGACGGCCCACTGGCAGCGCTGCCCCAGCCAGCGCTCCGGCTGCTCCGGGTCGAAGCCGGCCCCCGGGCTGCCGTAGGCGGGACACCCGACCTTGTCGTACACGCAGCGCCCGCTGGCGCGGTCCCACTTGCTCAGCCGTTTGGGATTGCGGCGGTCCTCCGCCACCCAGAGCGCGCCGTCGGGCGCGAGCGCGACGCCCACGGGGTTGACCAAGCGTTCGGGGTTCCACGTCCCCTCGTACGCGCCGCCCGGCGCGCCGATCGCTTTCACGAACTTGCCGGCCTTGCCGTACACCTTGACCGTGCCGTCCACGTCGCCGGTGAGATAGAAGCCCTCCCTGTCGAGACAGAGTCCGCGGGGCGTAAACGGAAGCCGGCACAAGGGCGTGACCGTTTGGCTGCCGGGATCGACCGACACCAGCCTGTCGCCCGACGCGGCCACCAGCCGTTCACTGTCAACCGCCAGCACGCCCGCGTCCGAAAGCGGGATCGCGCCGGCCAGTTTTCCCGTCTCCGGATCGACGATCAGGATGCGCCCCTGCTCCCGGTCAGACACATAGAGCCTGCCGGCGAGGCAGGCCGCGCCCGCCAGCGCGTAAACCCGTTTCTCGCCCGGCTGGTAATCCCGCAGCGTCCGCTCGCGCAGCACCGCATACTGCCCTTGGGTCGCCTTGAAAGGCACGATATCGCCCGTGGCGATGTCATACACCGTGAGCGTCACGGCGGGAGCCTTGCCGCGTCCGCCCCACGCGCCGCCGTCGTTGAGCACAAAGAGCCGCCGCTCGTCGGCCGCCAGGAAAACCTCTTCGATGCCCGCGCCGCCGACCTGCCGGAAGCCGCGCATGAATTTGCCGTCGGGCGCGAGCGCGATGACGGCCCAGCCCCCTTCGGTGAGGGGCGCCGCCGCGAACACCGCCGTGCTGTTCGCGGCCAGCGCGGTCATGGTGCCGTGGTTGGAGCCGAACGGCGTGAAGAAGGTCTCGCCGCCGTTGGCGAACTGCATCTGATAGGCCGGCGTGATGCCCGGATGCGAAGCGGTGCGGAAACGGTACGTGCCCGGCGCGACCAGGTTGCCCGTCTCGTCGCGGCCGTCCCACTCGAGGGTGTGCGGGCCCGCTGCCGCGTCCTGTCCTGACACCAGATTGCGGACGCGCCGACCGTCAGGCGTCTCGACCACCACGGAGAGCTTGCCCTCCATCGGCTGCCGCACGGGGATGCGGATGCGGCGCGCGAGATCCGCCACCTGGCTGCGGTACGCGGCGTAGTCGAACGTCTCCCAGCGCTGCGCATCCTCCGGCAGACGGCTGCCGATGGACGGCGCGCGGAACACCTCGCGCTGCCTCAGCGTTCCGTCGGCATTGAACCAGCTCGTCTCCAGCGCCAGACGCAGCGTCTCAGCCGCGCCGATCTCGGCGGTCGTGATGACCTGCTCCGCCGGCAGCTTGTCCAGGGTCAACACCACGCTCTGGCCCGCGGCCGCGCCCAGCCGCGCCGTGACCTTCGCATAGGGGTTCTCCACCTCCACGCGGACGCGGTAGCCCTTGCCCTCCTGGCGCACGGCCAGCCGCACGTCCGGCGACACTTTGCCCGAAAGCGTCAGGTAATCCTCGGGCTTGAACTCCGCCGCGCCAAGAACCCCCGCAATCAACAGCCCCAGCAGCCCGACGCGTGTGTGCATGCGCAACCCCCATCCTTAAACACGGAACTCCCGTGTTGAGGCGGGAGTATAGCGACTCCTGGACCTCAATAAAATGAAAACCCGCAAATTGACGGGCTCGTCGCAGCCCGGGCGCCGCGATGAGGGGGGGGCAGCATGCAATAAAAAAGGCCCTGTCGCGGTTAAGCGACAAGGCCTTCTTCATTTCAACGGTACGAAGCTGGGACTACCAGCGTCCGCCGCCGCCGCCGCCGCCGCCACGGCTTCCGCCGCCGCCGCTGCTGCCGCCGCGATATCCGCCGCCACCGCCGCCGCCGCTCTCGGAGCGGGGCTTGGGCTGCGACTCGTTCACGCGCAGCGGACGGCCGTTCATGTCGGCGCCGTTCGTGCCAGCGATGGCCTTTTCGGCCTCCGCACGGTCATTCATCTCGACGAAACCGAAACCCTTGGCGCGGCCGGTCGCCCGGTCCATCACCACGCGTGCCGACGCGACGGTACCATACTTCTCGAAGAGCTGCTGCAGATCGCTGTCAGAAACGTCATAAGGCAGATTGCCTACGTAGATGTCCATGTGTCCTCACTAGTCTTGTGTCATGTCACTGAGTAAAAGCGGAGTCCTCATCCATAACACTAGAAGGGGCCCGGATACGCTACTACTGATGTAGTCGCGGTGTGTACTGTGAGGCATTTCGACCCGGATGTCAACCGCCATTTTGAAAATAAATTAAACTCTTTCTCCGGAGCGCGCGCCTCCGTTCCGGATATGCACAAATAGTAGAGCATTTCCTCAGGATTATGGTATAACTACGCCCTTTTCAGAACCCAAAGGAATTTCACCATGGCACTTGGCGTAGGCATCGTCGGACTCCCCAACGTCGGCAAATCAACCCTTTTTAACGCGCTGACCCGCGCGCAGAACGCGGAAGCGGCGAACTATCCCTTCTGCACCATCGAACCCAACAAGGCCACCGTGCCCGTGTCGGACGTGCGCCTCGACGCCTTGTCCAAGATCGTCAAGCCCGAGAAGACCCAGAAGGCCACCGTCGACTTCATCGACATCGCCGGCCTGGTGCGCGGCGCGAGCAAGGGCGAGGGCCTCGGCAACAAGTTCCTCGCCAACATCCGCGAGGCCAGCGCCGTCATCCAGGTCGTGCGCTGCTTCGACGACGACGACGTGGTGCATGTCGAAGGCGGGATCGACCCCATCCGCGACATCGAGATCATCGAGACCGAACTCGTGCTGGCCGACATGCAGTCGCTCGAGAAGCGCATCGAACGCGTGGGCCGCCAGGCGCGCGCCGACAAGACCCTGCTCAAAGAGGTCGAGGCCATGGAGCTGCTCATGAAGCACCTCGACGCGGGCCAGCCCGCGCGCACCTACCCGCGCGGCGAGGCCGACCCGATCGAGAGCACGCTGAGCGACCTCCAGCTGCTGACCGACAAGCCGGTGATCTACTGCGCCAACGCGGGCGAGGGCGACCTCGGCACCGACAGCGCGCAGGTTGTCCGCGTGAAGGAGTACGCCGCGCAGAAGGGGTGCGACGTGGTCGTGATCTCGGCCAAGATGGAGGCCGAGCTGGCCGGGCTCTCCGACGCCGAGCGCGATGACTTCCTCTCCTCCTACGGCCTCAAGGAGAGCGGGCTGGACCAGACCATCCGCATGGCCTACCACACGCTCGGCCTCGCCAGCTACTTCACGGCCGGCGTGCAGGAGGTGCGCGCCTGGACCTTCCACCGCGGCTGGGCCGCGCCCAAGTGCGCCGGCGTCATCCACACCGACTTCGAGCGCGGCTTCATCCGCGCCGAGGTCATCGCCTTCGCCGACTTCGTGCGCCTCAACGGCGAAGCCGGCGCCAAGGCCGCCGGCCTGATGCGCGTGGAAGGCAAAGAGTACATCGTGCAGGACGGCGACGTCATGCACTTCCTCTTCAACGTGTGATGCGCCGCAATCTCGGATCCGGCCTTGCGAGACGGCAAGAACAAGGCTCCGGGAAAAAAGGCGGCGCGCGCCGCGCCGGAGCAGGTGCGCGCGTCGAAGGATGAGGCAGGGGCGTCCCGCCCATGGCCCCTGCGGAAAAGGCCCGCTCGCTCACTTACCGGGGGCGCGCCGCAGAATGGTCACGCCGCTCATCCGCTGGTCGGCCGAGACCCAGCCGTTCGTCCACGCCGTGCCCGGATCGAAGCGGGCGGGATCGGCGTACAGGTCATCCGGTGTGCCCGGCTTTTTATCCGCGCCGCACGAGTAGAGCGTCGGCAGCCCGTTCGTGCCGGGCGCGTATACGAAGGGCGTCTCCCACGGATCGCTGCGCAGCCGATTGACGTAAGGGCCGTTCCACTTAGGCACCTGCGGATCGCGCACCAGGGCCGCCAAGCCCTGTTCCCTGTCCGGGAACTGACCGGTGTGAAAACGGTACCGCCCCAAGGCTTCGGCCAACACATCCAGATGCCGCAGCGCCCGCATGGGCGGCGAAATCCCGATTTTCCGCACCGCCTGATCGGTCGCGGTAAAGAGCGAGCCGCCGACCAGCACGAGCACGACGATGATGGCGAAATAGAACTTGGGATTGCGGAACAGCGTCGGCGGAAGCGCGCTCTGCAACTCCGCCTTCTTTTGCTTATACTCATGGTCCATGCGGTTGAGCAGGCGCCGCTTGGCGCGTCGCCGCTGCGTCAAATCCCGTTCAGGCACGCGCATGATCTTGCCACATTTCGGGCAATGCGCCGATGGCGTCGGCCCGAGATCCTGTTTGCAGTAGGGACAGCGGTAGGTCATAGATCCTCGAATCTGGAAACGTGTCATTCAGCCAAAGGCAGGCCGATGCCTGTCCTCCGATTGAACTGCAGAAGGCCGAAGAGCGAGCCGCAGAATCTCGAAGCCCATTCCGTCACGGCGGATCGCAGGCGCCTTCCCCCATGATTCTGAAATCATCATTCGTCGGTCTGCGGTTCTCTGCTCCGGCGTCAAAGGGCTCACGGCGCCAGGTTCGTGAGGGCCAGCGTGTCCAGGTCGATGCGGCGGTAGTAGCAGTTGCGCGGCTCGCCCTGCCGGTTCTTGGTGTGGCAGATGGCGCCGCGCCGGGGGCGCACGATGTAGAGCAGCGAGTTCTGCTCGCAGTTCACGCGCGCCTCCAGCAGGTCGAAGGTCTCGCCGGAGCTCTTGCCCTTCTCCCACAGCACCTTGCGCGACGTGCTCCACAGGACCAGCGTGCGCTCGGCAAAGGCTTTCTTCATCGCGAACTCGTTGGTGTACGCCACGAGAATCACTTCCTTCGTGTCCGCGTGCTGCACCGCCACGGGGATCACGTCTTTACAGGTCTCGGCGATCTTCGCGATCTTCGCGAAGTCCAACATCAGGGTGGTCCCCTCTTCCAGCTCTTGGCTCATCTCGTGCTCCTCGTTTGGATGTTTGGCCTTTTCAAGATTCGAGTCTCCTGCCGCCGCCGCCTCAATACGTCAGCTGGCTGCCGCCGATGTACTCGCGCAGGATGGAGTCGCCCGCCACGACCGCGGGCGACAGCGTGGAAAAATTGTGCAGGAAGCCCGACAGCCGCCGCGCCTCGATATACTCCTCGTCCCACGGCTTGATCTGGTTCAGCAGGGGCGCGGCCAGCGGCTTGAGCACCGCCAGCTCGTAGTCCAGCGCCGAGTTGAACACCGCGTCCGCCAGATGCTGGAACGGGTAGATCCAGCGTTTCTCGCCGCGGGCGATCGACGGCCACATGCGGAGCGTCTCGATGGCGGGGCGGTCGCGGAACTGGTGGTCGCGCACCATGCGCCGGATGATGCGCGTGTCGGTCGTGGAGATGCGGTTGCTGCTGTCCACGCCCAGCTGGGTCAGCGCGTTGATGTAGATCAGGAATTTCTGTTCGCGCGGCACGTCGGCCGTCAGCCGCGGGTTGAGGCTGTGGATGCCCTCCATCACGATGATGCCTTCCGCGGGCAGCTGCGTGAACTCAATCTGATTGTAGCCCGCCCTTTTCCTGAAGTCGAAGGCCCGCATCTGAATCGACTCGCCCCCCATCAGGCGCAGCAGGTCGCTGTTCAGCCGCTCGAGATCCATGGATTCGATATGCTCGTAATCGAGCTTGCCCTCCGCGTCGCGCGGGTTGCTCTCGTCCCCCACGAAGTAGCTGTCGGTCGAGATCAGGATCGGCTTGTACCCGTTCACGCGCAGATGCGTGACGAGCCGCTTGGAAAAGGTGGTCTTGCCCGCCGACGACGGCCCGGCCACCAGCACCAGCCGGACCGGCGGCTCCCGCTGCGTGATCTGGTCCGCGATGCGGCCCAGCTTCTTGTCGTGCAGCGCCTCCATGGTGTGGATGAAATCGTCGGCCTTCTTCTCGACCACGGCCTGGTTGAGCTGCCCCACCGTCGTGATGCCGACGATCCGGCCCCACTCGATGTGCTCCTGATAGACCTTGAACAGGTGCTCGAAGGGCGGCAGCGGCGGCAGCTCGCGCGGCTTGGCCGAGGTGGGCACGTTGAGCACGAACCCCTGCGCGTGCGGCAGCAGGTCAAACAGGTCCAGCACGCCGGTCCGCGCCACCAGCGGCTCCTGGCTCAGCTCCAGAAACGTGCCGCACCGCGTCAGGCAGACCACCGGCGGGTTGCGGTGCGCCAGCAGGTTGAGCTTGTCGTCCTGCCCCGTCTGGCGGAAGAGGTTGACCGCCGCCTCGTAGGAAACCGTCTCGGAGGTGATCGGCAGGTCCAGCCTCACCGTCGCCTGCATGGCCTGCTTCAGCCGCTTGACGTTCGCCTCCAGCGCTTCGGGCGAAAGGTCGGGCCATGCCACGGTCCAGTAGAGGCCTGAGCCGATCGAGTTGCGCACGCGGCACGCGACCCCGGGAAACAGCTCGTGCGCGGTCTTGGCCAGGAGAAAACAGAGCGAGGTGCGGTAGATCTCCCAGCCGTGCTCGTCGGCGATCGTCAGCGGCGCAATCGTGGCGTGCGTCACGAGCGGCGCGAAGAGCGGCTGCAGCATGTTGTTGGCGATCACCCCCAACACCGGAAAGCCGTTCTCGTCCACCGAGGCGATCAGCTCGCTGATGCGCGTGCCCGCCGCCACCACCACCGGCTCCTGGCCCTTGACTGTCACGGTGATCGCATGCATGTCTGAACCTTCCTGCCCTCGGTCCCGGCGGCTCGCGAGGACGCTCGCCCTCCAGCCGCGGGCACCCTCTCACCCTCCGGCCGCTTCGCCGTCACCCTCGTCCCCTTCGCCGCTCTGCGTGCCCTCGTAGAGGTTGAACACCACCAGGCGGCACTCGATCGGCCCGTTGAAGAAGGGCACGCGCCGCACCGAGCGCAGGCCGATCTTGCGCGACATCTCCATGTTGCCGGTGAGCACGCAGCCCGTGTAGCCGATGCATTTCTGCTTCAGGAAGTCGCCGATGCGGCGGTAGAGCGGCTCCAGGTCCTGCCCCTCGCCCAGGCGCTCGCCGTACTCGGGGTTCATGAAGATCACCCCCGGCGGCGGCGGCAGCCGGGTGGCCGCGAAGTCGCAGGTGCCGAACGAGATGTATTCGGACACCCCCGCGGCGATCGCGTTCAGGCGGGCGGTCTCGACCGCCTCGCCGTCGATGTCCGTCGCGATGATCGGCGGCAGGCCCTGCTTCCGCTCCGCCGCGCGCGCCGTGGCCACCATGTCTTTCCAAATCTGCTCGGGCGACGCGCCGAAGCGCTGCCGCACGCTGGTGGCCGCCGTCTCGCCGGGGATCGTCTGGCGGTACCCCTTGAGCGCCATGAAGCCGAAGTGGCTCTTGAAGCTGCCGGGCGCGCGGTTCAGCGCCAGCAGCGCCGCCTCGATGGCGGGCGTGCCGCTGCCGCACATGGGCGAGATGAACGGCGAGTTGGCGTCCCACTCCGACGCCAGGATGCATCCCGCCGCCAGGGTCTCCTGCATCGGGGCCGCACCCGGCATCTTGCGGTAGCCGCGCTTCGAGAGCGGCTCGCCCGTGGTGTCGAGGTAGATGATCAGCTCGGTGTCCTGCCAGTAGACGAAGACCGACGAGCCGAAGGTCTCGCGGCCGGAGTCGGGACGGCCCCCGCACTTCTGCCGCATGCGGTCGGCGATGGCGTCTTTGGCCTTCAGCGAAGGCATGCGCGTGTCGCGGATGTTGTCGTTGTGCACCACGCTGTTCACGGTAAAGTACCCGTCGGGCTCGATGTAGTTCTCCCAGTCGATCGAAAGGACATCGTCATAGAACTGGTAGAGGTCGTGGCACTCCGTCCGCAGCAGCGGGGCCAGCACGCGGTGAGCCGTGCGGAGCTGCAGGTTCAGGGTCATCATGTCGCGCATGCCGCCGCGGATCACGACGGTGTTCTCGGTCGAGTCGATGATCGCGAAGCCGAGGCGCGTCAGCTCTTTCGAGGTTTGAGGCACAAGCCCGCGGGCGCAGGAGATGATCAGCGGATAGGTGTCTTTCCAGATATTCATAGGGGGTATCGTGATACGTGTGCCAAGATGATACTACAATTGACCCGGCGGCGCAGTAGGAAGTTGAAAGCAAAACCGCGGGGAAGTCGCCCTCCCCGCGGTCTCTATCGAGTCGGAAAAGGAGCCTTGACTCCTAATTCCTAACTCCTGACTCCTCCCTGGCTCAGTACTCCCAGCCCTGGCGGATGTAGGGCTTGAGCAGCGCGTTGGCCGCGTCATTGCCGGCGAACGCCTGCTTGCCGCTGTCCCACGCCAGCTTGCCGGGGATCTGCTGCGCGATCGTGCCGACGAGCATGCCCTCGAGCATCGGCACGGAGAAGCCGACGTCGGAAAAGGCCTTGCCCTGGCCCTTGCAGGCGTTGACGAATTCGATGTACTGGCCGCCTTTGCAGCAGCGCTCGATCGACTGCGGGATGTTCACCAGCGCCTCGTGCTTGGTCGTGGCCTTCATCTTCTCTTCGCCCTTGAGCGCGACGTACGCCTCCTGGCCGTAGTCGTTGGTGCTGACCATCATGCCCTTGTCGCCGATGATCAGGCAGCCGGTCTTCGGCACCTCGCCCAGCGAGGCGATCACCTGCGGCATGCGGTCCGCCGAAGGCTTCAGGTTGCCGTCGTACCAGAAGAGGTTGACCGCGGGCATGCCCCTGCGGGCCGCGTAGGTCATCTTGACGATGCTCTTGCTGGGATAGGTCTCGCTGTTCTTGCCCTCGATCTGGATCGTCTCGGCCGCGAGCACCTCGCCCAGCCTGAGGCCGCGGAACGGCAGATTCATCGTGTGGCAGGCCATGTCGCCGAACGCGCCGGTGCCGAAATCGAAGAAGCCGCGCCACTTGAAGGCGTGGTACACCCCCGCCTTGAACGGGCGCACGGGCGCCGTGCCCAGCCAGTTGTCCCAGTCGAGCGTCGCGGGGACCGGGTCGGAGCCCTCGGGACGGGCGATGCCCTGCGGCCACACGGGGCGGTTCGTCCACACGTGCACTTCGGTGACCTTGCCGAGCACGCCCGACTGCAGGATCTCGACGTTGCGGCGGAACCCGTCGCCCGCGCTGCCCTGGTTGCCCATCTGCGTCACCACGCCGTTGGCCTTGGCGACCTTCTCGAAATAGTGCGCCTCCCAGATCGTGCGGACCAGCGGCTTCTGGACGTACACGTGGCAGCCCTGCTTCATCGCGCGGATGGCGGCCGGAGCATGCGTGTGGTCGGGCGTGGAAACGGTCACCGCGTCCAGGTTCTTGCACTCCTCGAGCATCTTGCGGTAATCGCTGTAGCACTTGACCTGCGCCGCCTTCTGGCCGCTCTTCTCGATCTCGGCCAGAGCCTTGTCGATCGGGCCGCGGTCCACATCGCACAGCGCCACGATGTTCTCGCCGTTCTGGAACATGGGCATCCAGTCGGACCAGCCCTTGCCGCCCACGCCGATCACGCCGATGTTCAGCTTCTCGCCCGGCTTGCGGAACTTGGCCGCCACGCGCGTCACTTTCGGATAGACGTCCGGCGCCACCGTGTTGCAGCCGGCCAAAGCCAAGGTGGCGGCCGCACAGGAAGACCCCTTCATGAAATCACGACGATTGAACCGCATCATAATAGAACATCCTCTCTGACAATTTCCCCCCAGCCGCCCTCTCTGACGGCCGGAATATGAGTATGAAAAACAAGCGTTTAGCATAATTCAGTCAGAACCGCAATGCAACCGCAAGTTTTCCGGAAAAGAAAAACGGGTGTGTGATTCAACTTTGTTGAATCCACACCCGAAGGAGGCGTTAGGATTTAGGAGTAAGGAGTGAGGAGGTGCACTGCCATGAAAGTGAACGTGTTCGCGCGACGCGCGCGAGTCCGTGTTCGTGTCTTCAGAAGGCAGTCACGCGCATGGCTCCAAGAAGTGGGTTTCGCGGAAGGGCGCCTCCTTGTCGGACGCCCTGTTTTCTATGCCTTTTACGCCTCCAACTCCTAAATCCTGACTCCTCAATTCTCCTTACTTCTGGCCCCAGGGCTTGCCCGGCAGCGGCGCCTTGTCGTCGCCGTACTCCGGCATCGCCACGTCGCCGGCGGCTTCGAAGTCGGACCACGACGGCTTGCACGCGAAATTGTAGAACGGGGAGTCCTTGAACTTCTCGTCGACCAGCTCAGACAGGCGGACGGTCTGGCCCGAGTAGGCCGAAAGACGTCCCGCGATCGCGCAGGCCGTGGACATCGCCACGTTCTCGCCCTCGTTGACCACATTGCCGCTCAGGATGCCCTCGAGCAGGTGGATGTGCTCGACTTCATACGGGTTGCCGTCGCGGAAATCGCCTTCCAGTTTCAGCGCGTCCTTCTCGCCGACCTTCTGCACCCTGCCGCCGCCCGAAATCTCGAATTCCGGCGTGCGGAAGTGCTCGCTCACGCTGTTGCTCGTCCCGCTGATCTGGCGGCACATGCTGTGGACATGCACGCCGTCGCCGTAGTCGAAGTCGATGCTGAAGAAGTCGTACTGGTTGCCCGAGACGCGGCGCGTGCGGGCGCCGAAGCCCAGGGCCGTCTTCGGCGTGCGGCCGATGAACCAGTTCGCGACGTCGATGTTGTGGACGTGCTGCTCGACGATGTGGTCGCCCGAAAGCTCCGTCCAGTTCACCCAGTTGTTGGTCAGGTAGGAGGCGTTGGTGTCCTCGGTGCGACGCGGACGCACCCACGGCACCGAGCCGTTCCAGTAGATGTTGCCGCCGAGAATCTGGCCGAGCTTGCCTTCCTGCAGCGCCTTGGCCTGCAGATTGTAACCGCGCGCGTGACGGCGCTGCGTGCCCGCCACCAGCGACAGCTTCTTCTCCTGCGCGAGCTTGGCCGCCGCAATGAACTTGCGCACGCCCGGGCCGTCGACGGCCACCGGCTTCTCGGCGAAGACGTGCTTGCCCGCCTTGATGGCCGCCTCGACGTGGATCGCGCGGAAGCTGGGCGGCGTCGCCGTTATGATAATCTCGATCTCCGGAATCGCCACGACCTCCTTGTAGCCGTTCGCGCCCCAGAAAGACTTGGCCTTCTCGCCGCTGAACTGCTTGGAGGCCGCCTTGGCCTTCTCTTCAAAAAAGTCGCAGACCGCAACCAGTTCGATCTCGTGGCCGATGGCCGCGGCCGCTTTCGTGAGGTCGGCGAAGGCGCCCTTGCAGCGTCCTCCCGCACCGATCATGCCGATTTTGAACACCTTTTTCGCGCCCTGCCCCACGACGATGGTCGGCGCCGCCGCCATCATCGCGGCGAATACGGTCGACCCCTTAATGAATTCACGACGATTCTGCATGTCTCTCTCCCTTGTTATTGCGGGCGGGCACGGGGGCTCGCCCCTACATCCGGACGGGCGAACACGCAGGTTCGCCCCAATATCGTTACGCCATTGCCCACTGCTCACGCAGCAGCTTGACCATGTTGAGAATCAACTTGGTCTTCTCTTCCTGCGGGATGCCCTTCTTGGGATCAGCCGGATCCTTGGGCCATCCGCCTTCAAAGCTGACCGCGCCGCGGTAGCCGATGAGCTTCAGCCCCTTGAACCCGTCCACGTATACATCTTCAGGATGGACGCCGGGGATGATCCGCTCCTTCAAGCCCGCGATATGCACATGCGCCAGCAGCTTGCCCGCGCAGATGAACGCGCCCATGAAGCTCGTCTCTTCCAGCTGCATGTGCCAGAAATCGCCCATCACGGCCGCGCCGGGGCCGATATCCGCCGCCATCCGCGCCCCGTCCGCCACCTGACGCAGGAACGGCGTCTCGTTGCGGCGCAGCGGCTCCAGCACGATCGAGGTGCCGTGCTTGGCCGCGTGCTCCGCGAGCCGTTTGCCCGTGTTGTTCACGAAATCCTCGCGCAGCTCCTTGAAGCCCATCGGAACCTTCCCGCGTGCGGGGCACAGGATCAGGCCGACCGACTTCATCGCGCCCAGCGCCTCGATGATCGGCAGGAACTTCTGCACCTCGGCCTCGCGCTTCTCGGGCTCGGCGTACGAGAAATCGCTCGGCCCGCAGGCCGTGGCGAGGAATAATTTGCGGCCAGCCATCGCCTTGTTCATGGCCTCCACGTTCTTGAGCGGCCAATCGCCGGAGGGGATCTCGACCGCCCCGAAGCCGTTCGCCTCGAGGAAATCCAGCTTCTCAGGGATTTCCGAACCCGGGATCCCGCCCCACTGGAGACACAGATTCAACTGGGCCGGTTTTTCCGGCGGCGTCAATTTAGGCATCCCGTTTCCCCCCGCCGACGGCTCCTGCGCCGACACGCGTTGCGTGCCGCACACCGCGGCAACCCCGGCCACCGCCGAAGCGGTCAAAAAATCACGTCGCTTCATCTCGCCCCCTCCTCTTTTAACCTTCGCCCTGACCGCGTCTGGACCTAAACCAGTGTCAGTATCGCGTATAGCAATAACACGGATGGCTTATACAGGTCAAGGTCACAAAAGGTTACGGCAGGTTCCGGGCGGCTCCTTCGACGGCCTGCCGGGCGCGCCGGACAAGATCGTCCAGCGTGGCGGCGTCGCCCTTCTCGGCGGCCCTGAAATCAAAGCTTGCCAGCACCTCCTGCAACCCCTGCCCCTCCGCTCCCTTCGCCCGCAGCAGGCGGATCTTCTCCGCCTCCTCGATGCCGTCACGGAGCATCTCCCAGCGCACGGAGGACCGCGGGCCGGGATAGAGCAAGAACGTGTCGCCCGCCGGCCACGGCCCGAAACTCGAGTCGAACAGCGGATCGCGCGGCCAGTTCACGAACGCCCAGCGCAGGAACCCGTCCAGGCCTTTGGCCGCCGCGTAATAGCCGAACCACACCTGCTCGGCCGTCGGGCTGAAGGCGAAGGTGTTGGGCCGCCGCGGCCCGCAGCACACGTAGCAGGTGGTCACCTTGCCCTGCGCCTGACGCGTTTTCACCTCGGCCAGAAACGCGTCATCGATGTGCGCGATGAACTGGCAGTAGTTCGCGATTTCGATGCCCTTGAAATGGCTCGGCGGATGGTTGCCGGGCATGGCGATCTTGAGTCTGGGCGCGAATTTCTTCACGCAGTCGGCCGTGGCTTTCGTGTCTTCAGGGCCGCGCTCGTCCATCGCGATGTAGGTGTCGTTCGCCCACCCCTTCTTCACGAGATGCTTCTGGAAATCCGTGAGGAACGGACCCCAGTAGGCCTCGTGTTCCGGCGTGCCGGGCTTCACGGTGACCGCCACCTGGTCGCCGCCCGCGCCGTCGGTATAGTAGACGCGGTTGCCCCACGGCGCCATGGTGTAGCAGTGGATCTGAGGCCCGAGGCCGCAGCCCCGCCCGAACGCCACGTACGCGTCGAACAGGGCGTAGTCGAACGACCACGTGCCGTCCGCGTTCCTGACGCGCGGGATCATCGTATGGTAGGCGTCGAAGTTCTGGTGGTTCCACGGCAGCTCGGTGATCGTCGTGGTCAGCACCTTCTGCCCCGCGCCCGCGAGCTCGCGGTAGATCGGCTCGAGCAGCCGGTAGTGCTCCGGCGAAAACGGCGCGACCCCGTGAACGCGCGCCACGGCCCACGGGTGCTGCCACAGGTCGAGGAAAAAGGCCCACGCCTTAGGGTCAGGCAGCTTGGCCCTCAGCACCTCCAACTCCAAGGGAAACGTCACCGCCTTGCCGCCCGCCCCGGCCACCGTCAGCGAGCCGCGGTAGAGCCCGGCCTTGGAGGACGCCGGCACCGTGACGGTCAGCCAGACCGGCCGGAAGCCGTTCGGCGGCAGATCAACCGTTGCCGCCGTGTCGAGGATATCGCCTGTCAGTTTCTTGTCGGCGAGCACGTAGCGCACGAAGCGCGGCAGAACGGCAGCCGCCGGGATTTCCGCGCCCTTGTCGCTGCGGAGCGCGCTGCAGGCGAGGCGCAGCTGCGGCACCGCGTCGGAGGACCAGACCACGAACTGCCCGTGCACGCGCTCGTTGCGCCACGCCGCCGCGCGCCACGTCTTGAGCGACTCGTCGCCCTGCGCGTTGGCGGCGTCGATGCGGTCTGTCGGCGCGGCGCGCCCGTGCAGCCCCGGCGCGACCGCCGACGATGACACCTGGAACTCGACGATATGGGCGCCCGCCGCGCGCACGCTGCTGTCCGTGACGGTCACGCGCAGGAAACGCGCCTCCACCGGCTTTTCAAACGGAACGATAAAACCCTCGGACGTCGAAGGCTTGTCATTCGCGGTCCAGTCTGCCACGCGCGCCCACACCTGCCCGTCCGCCGAGGCCTCCATGAAGAATTTATAGACGCGCGGCTCGCCGAAAAAGAACCAGATCCGCCCGGCGGCGAGCGCCTGCTTCTCGCGCATCTCGACGGTCAGCACCGCCGGCAGCTTCTCGCAGGCCCAGTGGTTGTGGGCCTCGATCTTCCCGTCCGTGACGAAGTGCGGCCCGCGGTCGCTCCACTGCCCCGACGCGGTGAGCTTCGCGTCTTTCAGCGGATTGGCCAAGACGGGCGTCTCGGGCTCGTAGGTGTCGTACCGCCAATTCAGCGCGGGCGGATCCTCGGCGCCCCATGCGTTGAGACCCACCGCCCCCAGCATCCCCATGATCGACAGCACCCGTTTCATAGCCTCGGCCTTTCTTTGACCTTAAACTAGTAAAAAGCGCAACCGGTGTCAAACCGGGGATTTTCTGGCCCATGCGGCGGGGCGCATCGCGATTCGGCGCCCCTGTGTAACACCGCGGCGACGGGTGCTCTGGGCCGGCTAAAGCCGGTACAACATACGGGGGCCCGGGCATGTTGTACCGATAGCGCGGCGGCGGGGGCGGCACAGCAAAGGGATGTCCGGGCATGTTGTACCGGCTTCAGCCGGCCCCGGTCACACCTGCCGCAGGGCGGCGCACTCTTTTTCGAGGCGCTTGCTCCGCCACAGGAAGGGGAAGCCCTGGCACTGCGCGGGCTTGACGGGCTGGATGCGGCAGGTGTTGTCGTCCTGCAAAAAGATGCAGCGGCCGTCCTCGCCCTCGATGAGCGAGAGGTCATGCCGGTTAAACGTCAGCGCGGTGAAGCGCTCCGTGAAGGCGTAAACGTCCAGGCCCAGATAGGCGGCGATGGCCTCGGGCTCGCCGGCCGCGAGCGCGACATACCCCGGCACGCGGCAGCAGGCGCCGCAGCGCTGGCAGTGGAAGGTCGCGGGGTCGATCATCCTCACCCCTCGACCGCCGCCCGGACGATCGCGGCGATGGCCTCTTTTCGGGCGGGGACCACCTGTACGCGGGTCGGCAGCTCCGACAGCGCGTCAAGGATCGGGTGGTGCGCCAGATCCTGGCCGGTCGCGCGCATGATCGCCTCGCCGAACTTGGCGGGATGGGCCGTGGCCAGGCAGATCATCGGCGCCGCCGCGTCCATGAAGCGCGCCGCCACAGCCACGCCCACGGCCGTGTGCGGGTCCAGCAGGTACTGGTATTTCTCCCAGTATTCGCGGATCGTGGCGAGCGTCGTCGCCGTGTCGCCGCGTCCGGCTGCGATGCAGGCTTGCGGCGCGGCGTCCGGTTTCAGCGCCCCGGCGGCTTTGAAATCCGCCATCCAGCGCTTCAGCACCGCGGCGTCCTCGCCCGCCACGTAGTAGAGGTAACGCTCGAAATTGCTCGCCACCTGGATGTCCATGGACGGGCTCAGCGTCGGCGCGACCGCGCCGACGCTGTAGACGCCGGTGGTGAAATAGCGCGTCAGGATGTCGTTCTCGTTCGTCGCCAAGACCAGCTTGTCGATCGGCAGCCCCATCCGCAGCGCCACGTAGCCCGCGAAGATGTCGCCGAAGTTGCCGGTCGGCACCGTGAAGCGCACCCGCGGCGCGCCGGTGGCGGCCTGCACGCGGAAGGCGGCGTAGAAGTAGTAGACGATCTGCGCCAGCACGCGCGCCCAGTTGATGGAGTTCACCGCGCCCAGCTTGTAGGCGTCGCGGAAGGGCAGGTCGCCGAAGAGCTCCTTGACGATGTCCTGGCAGTCGTCGAAGGTGCCGTCCACGGCCAGGTTGTGGACGTTGGCGTCCAGCACCGTCGTCATCTGCCGCTCCTGCACCGGGCTCACGCGCCCGTGCGGATGCATGACGAAGATGCGGATGCGCCCGCGTCCGCGCACGCCGTAGATGGCCGCGCTGCCGGTGTCGCCGCTGGTGGCCGCGACGATGTTCATCTCTCCACCGGACGCGTCCAGCACGTACTCGAAAAGATTGCCGAGGAACTGCAGCGCCACGTCTTTGAACGCCAGGGTGGGCCCGTGGAAAAGCTCCAGCACGTGCACCGGCCCGACCGGCACGACCGGCGTGACCTCGGCATGGCGGAAGGTCGCGTAACTGCGGCTCACGATGTCGCGCAGCGCCGCTTCGGGGATGTCGTCCGCAAATAGCCGGATGATCTCATAAGCCAGCTCGGGATACGCGAGCGTGCTCCAGCCGGCCAGCCGGCCGCTCACGTCCGGAATGGTTTCCGGCAGGAAGAGCCCGCCGTCGCGCGCCAGGCCGGTCAGGATCGTGTCTTTGAAGTTCAGCGGCTCACCGCCGCCCCGCGTGCTGACGTAGCGCATTATTGGAAGAACTCCGGCACGAGTTGCTTGATGCTGTCCGCATCGACGTCGAACTGCTGGGCCGCCGAGGTCGCGAGCGTTTTCGCACGCTCCTGCGCGGACGGCACCTCCTTATAGAAGAAGGCGAGGCAGAGCGACGCGTTGGTCATCAGCCGCGTCTTTTCGCGCAGCCGCATGTCCTTCGTCGCTTTCTCGTCCATCACCAGCCCGTTGATCAGCTCCGCCACGATTTCGAGGTGCGAGGCGTACACCTCGGTCCACAGGATCTTGCGGCCGCCCACCGAAAGGTTCTTCTGGTCAGCGCTGTCGACCGCCCAGCCGCGCGCCGCTTTGAAGCCCGGCACCTTTTCGACCAGATAGGTGTGAAAGTCCTTGATCCGGTTGACCCGCTCGAGCGCCAACGCCACGGCGTCTTTCGCCTCCTGCGTCGTCATCTCCTCCGTGAGGTCCTTGAGCACGCGGATCGCCTCGCGGAACTGCAGCTGCTTGAGCGTCGGCACGTTCGCGAGCTCGGCGGCCGTCACCTTCTCCAGCTCACCCTTGGCCTTCTCCTTGTACGCCTCCTGCTCCAGGCGCTTCTTCTCGGCGGCCTCGTCGGCCTTGAGCTTCTTCTCTTTATCCAAGGACTCCTGGCGCTTCATCTCGGCCAGCGACGCCACATCGGTCTTGATGCTCGCCAGCGACCGCTTGAGCTGGGACACCTTCCGGGGCACGTCGCCGATCTCCTTGACATAGGACATGTTGTTGACCTTCTCAACCAGCCCGTTGGCGAGTTTGACCAAAGCCTCCGCCTGGTCGGGCCCCATCAGGGCCTCGGCCGACTTCGCCTGGGCATCCACCTCCGCCAGCAGCGTTTCGGCCAGCAGCGCGGCCTTTTTGACGGCGTAGGCCTCCTCATGCATCCCCCGCACGATCGCGACCACGGGGTGCACGTCCCCATCCGCAGGCGCGGCAGGCGCGGGCGCGGCAGGCGCGGCAACCTTCGCCGGCAGCGCATTGGAAACCGAGGCCACCGCATTGGAAACCGAGGCCACCGCATTGGAGACCGCCGCCGCCGCGGGCTGCGCCAGCGCGTAATCGGGCTCCGGCGGCACCATGCCGGTCCGCACGCCCTCGCCCAGCACCGCCGCCACCGCATCCGCGGCCGCCTTGGCGTACTCCATCGCCTCCGGCACATACGCGCGGATACGCTCCACCACGATCTTGGCGTTGGTGACCGATTTTGCGATCGAGGCCTTGGCTTTCGCCTGCGCGGTCCCGACCTGCGCGAGCTGAGCCTTCGCCTTCTGCGCCTTCGTGTAGTGCATGCCGCCGAAAATGCCGGCCGCGACCAAGATCGCCAGCACCACCACGCCCCCGCCGATCATCGCGATCATCTTGCAGCCGCGCTTGCCGGCGGCCTCCTCGCTCTCCGGCACCTCCTCG
This sequence comes from Verrucomicrobiota bacterium, assembly GCA_023269675.1. Lineage (GTDB taxonomy): Bacteria > Verrucomicrobiota > Kiritimatiellia > RFP12 > UBA1067 > JAHFSX01. Next base: position 33,970 of record JAHFSX010000034.1, on the reverse strand, counting down.
ATCTGGTCCACCGGCACCATGCCGGGCGGCACCTCGCCGAGATTCCCGGTCGTGGCCAGCTCGCCGGTCGTGTTCATTTTCCCCGTCATGGTGCCCGGGCGCTTGTTCTTGATCATGATCTTCTTGTTGCTGGCGCCTAACTGGATCGGGCCCGCTTTGGAGAGATACCGCCGCATGTCGCCCAACAGCGACCCGTACGTGGGATATCGCGTCCCCGGCTCAACTTCCAGCATGCGCCCGATCATCCGCTCCACTTCCTCGGGAACTTTGCCGCGGATCTCGCTCATCCGTTTCGGCGGGCCGTCGAACCGCGCCTTCACCACCGCCGTCGCATCCTCGCCCTCAAACGGAGGCACCCCGGCGATCGCGTGGTACAGTGTGCCGCCGAGGCTGTAGATATCCGACCGGAAATCGCTCTTCTGCCGACGCACCTTTTCGGGCGCGATGTAATAAGGCGTGCCCCAGACGTCATTGCCGGGACCGCTGGCCATGGCGGAAAGGCCGAAGTCCACCAGCTTGGCGTTCTTGTCGTTGTCGAAAAGGATGTTCTCGGGTTTGATGTCGCCATGCACCAGCCCCGCTTCGGCGGCCTCGCGCAATCCTTCGGCCACTTGCGCGCCGATGTGGATGACGGTCGCCGGGTCCAGCGGACCTTGCGCCGCCATCATCCGGTCCAGGCTGCCGCCGGGCACCAGCTCCATCGCGATGTAGGGCTGGCCCTTCTCCTGGCCGAACGAATAGATCTGCGCGATATGCACATGGTTCAGCCTGGCCGCGGCCTGCGCCTCGCGCTGGAACGTCTCGACGAACTGAGGGTCGTCGCCCAGGCTCTTGAGCATCACCTTGATGGCCACCTCGCGGTTCAGCCCCTCGTCACGGGCGCGATACACGCCGCCCATGCCGCCCGCCCCCAGCAGCTGCAACAGCATGAAGTTGCCGAACCGGGCCGGAACATGAAACTCGAATTCGCAAGCCGGGCACTGGACCGCCGTGAACGGGGCCAGTCCGGCGACCTCGAGCATCGCACCGCACTTCGGGCATGCCGCCGACTTGACCGGATCCGTCAGAATATTCGCGTCGTTGTGACCTTCCATAAACCACCCTCATTTATAGCCTGCACGCTGCCAAAACCGAAAGCCCAGAAAAACTTGATAATGATGCCGAAAACGACCGGGTTTGTCGATGCTCAAAAACTGAATCCGCCGCCGCCCGTGCCGTCCCCGAAAAACCGCCCGCGCGGCTTACTCCGTGAAGGTCAGGCGCAGACGGAAAAACCGCGCCGGCGCGGTCGCGGCGCTCTGTTCGCTCAGCAGGACCGCCTCGCGCTCTCCGGACAGCAGCGCCGTTCGGCACACGCTGCCGCCCACCACGCCCCAGGGCGAGCCCGTCAGGTCGTCCGTCGCGAGGAGGTCATAGGCCACGTCCAGCGCGTTGACCGGACGGCTGAAGCCGAGCGCGGCGCGACGTTCGCCGGGCTCGTCGCTCCAGGAGAACGCGACCGCTTCCGCGTCGCTGGCCCATGGATCACTGCCCAGGGCGTATTCGACCCAGTTCAGGCGCCCGTCTCCGTCCGGATCGGCGTAGGGCCCCGAGACCGCTTCGTCTTCACGCTCCAGGGCGGTGAAGCGGAAGTTGTCCCAGCCGCGGTAAAACTGGGCCGTACCCGCGTCGGCCGCGCCGGGAGAGCCTAGCGCAGCCGCGCTGACGCCCCACGTGACGGCGTCCCCGAAAGCATTATACGGCGTGTCGGCATCACGCAGCACCAGCGCCCGGCCCGTGCCGTCGGAGGCCGGATACCAGCCGTCCTTGTACTCGAAGTCCAGAATGTTCTCGCCGCAGGCATCGGTCAGTTCCAACCGCTCCCCGCTGTTGTCGAGATCACCCTCGTAAGGGCCGAACGCCTGAACGCCCGCAGCGGGATAGCGCCGCGCGAACGCGTTCAGGTTTTTGGCGAGGATCAGACGCGCCCCGCCCGCCAAGGCCGAGGTCGGAAAGGTATAGCCGAGGCCCTGCGAGAAGCGGGCACCCGTGAGCGTCAGTGCGTTGGTCCCGGTGTTCATCAGCTCCAGATATTCGAAATCGTCCGCCGTTACGCCGACAAGCGCCGCGCTTTCGGCGGCCGAAGGTACGGCGGGGTGATACTGGATCTCGGTGATGCGCAGGAACCGCTGCGCCGGCACAGGCGCTCCCGCATAGGTGCAGGTCGCGATCAGCTGGTCCGCCGCGTCGCACAGGTTCAGGGTCCCGCCGCGCGCCGAGAGCTGCCCGCTGTAGTTGCCCTGCACGTAGCGCCGCTGCCCGCCGGCAGGCCCGCTGGCGCGCGAACGGAAGGCATACGCGTCCTTGGCCAGATGCAACAGCCCGATATAATTGGTCGCGGCCGTGCCCGCGCCCGCCGGGATGACCGTGCCGCCCTTGAAGGTATAGCTGATCTCGCCCTTCATCCGCCACCCCGACAGATCCACCGCCAGGCCGGTCGTGTTGCGCAGGATCACATACTCGTGCGCCTGCGTGCCGCTGGCAGGCAGGAAATCGAGCGAGTCGATCGTCACCATGCCGGGCGTATTCGTCTGTGCCGCGTCGGGAAGGTTCACGCCGTTATAGGCGGGGCGCCCCGCACCCTTGTTGAACATAAAGGCACGGCGTGGCGCGAAGTAGCCGGTGATGACGCGCTCGACCTCTTCGCGCGGCCGGTTGGCGACGAAGTTCGTGTGGAACCCCCACCGCGCCGCGTCGAGGTCGCCGTCCGTCCACGGCGACGGATTCGCGGGGTCGGGGTCGACGGTGGCGGCGATCTCCCGCATCTTCGTCTCGAAAATCCCGCTGGCTGTGCCCGGCGGCTCCAGGAGCGTGTCCATCAGCGTCCGCATGCGGCGCGCGAACATCTGCTTCATCTCGGGCGAGTTGTAGACGAGGCTGTACACCGCGCTGCCAGACCCCGCCGTGAAGAGAACATTCGTGATCAGGTCATCGTCAAAATAGTTTTCAACGCCGTTCCAGACGTGACCCTGCGAGAGATCCACGTCCCAGATGACCGGCCGCCATTCCCGCGTCGCATTGCTGTCCCGGTAGAGATAGTAGTTCTTGTGTCCGTGATCGGAATCGCTGTTCAGGAACCGCGTCACCAGATAGTTGACGCTCGCGGCGATGTCGACGTTGTCATACGCGTAGGTCTGGCGGTTGGTCAGCGCCGTCGCCGTGCTGAGCCCGTTCGTCAACGCACGGAGGTCACTGTTGTCCTCGTATTTCCGCGTCTTCTTCTCGGCGTTGAGCACGATGTTGGGGTCGTATATCTTGTAGAATGCGCCGTCGGGGTCGAGCCCGTTGCGCTCCAGCATCCGGTCGCCGCCGTTTTCCAGCATATCCAATAGCCCGTGGAAAACGCCGTTCAGGTGCACGCGCACGGGGAAGGCGAAATGGTACGGGGTGCCGGCCGTCTTGCCCACCCAGTGGGAGAAGGCGTTGCGCGTCTTGGTCTTGTCCGCATAGTCCGAGAGCAGGTTGAGGTCCTTGACCCGCGGCTCGCCCGCTTGCCACAGGAATCGGTCTTCGCCGGTGAAGTCGAAGTCATAGCTCTTCTTGCCGAAACCCGCCGTGGACTGGCCGTGGATCTCGTGCCCGACGTTGTCGTAGAAGTTCGAGAGATAGTAACAGGAGCCGCGAAACACGGCCGCGTTGGGACCGTTGGTGGGAGACCCCTGCACGAACCACTCCAGCACCGGCAGCTGACTCGCGGCGGTCGAGGCGTCAACCGCCACCGTGCCGAAATACCGGGGCGAATCGAGCGGGTCAGCATAGGCGGGCAGCTTCGTCACCGTCCCCTGCACATCCTGGGCCTCGAAGCGCCAGCGGAGCATCTGCCCCGCCAGGGGGCCTGTCGTCGGCAGGCTGGCGGAGTAGACGCCGTCGCCGGACACCGCGTCAGGGGCCACCCCGTTGTCGAACAGGGCCACGGTGTTCGATTCCGCGTTCCACATCGTGCCATAGATGGCACGTACGACCGAAATGTTGTTTTTGGTTTTGATCACCCTCACGGTGACGGTGAGCGGCGGGCTCGACGCGTCGCCGAGGGGGCGCGGCACATCGGGGTCCTCGGGGGTGGCGTCAGACAGCAGCGGTCCGGCCGTACCTGCGCCGTTCTGCGCGCCGGGCGTGGGCACGCTGAAGAAGACCGGCGTGCTGGTAAATTCCGGCGCCATGCCGACCACCTCCGGCAGCAGCAGAAAATCGGAACTGACGAGCGTGACATTCAGCCCCTGAATGGCCAGAAGGTTGGTGCCCGCCACCAGCAGCCTGTTCGTAAACGCGATCTCCGTCCAGCTGTTGACGATCGTTTCGCTCAGCGCCGTGTTGGCCGCCGTGTTATAGGCCAGCACGTTGGTGCAATTCGCGCGTCCCACTTCGGCGCCGTTGATGAAGGCGACGAACCCGTCCTCGTATTTGATGCGCAGTTTCACAGACACGGTGTTGGTCGGGTCACGCACATAGAAGGTGCGGCGGAAGCAGAGCGAGGTGTTGATGTTTTGGAGCTTGGCCTGACAATTCCCGGACGGCGACGCGCCGATCCACGGGTTCAGCCAGCCGGTTGTGGCATAGCCGATGCCCGTCGCGGCGTTCGTCCACGCCGAGTCGTCGAAGGCGGGGCTCACGTTCCACCCGCCGGGCTTGTCGTGCCCCATATGGCCGGCGCCATAATTCGTATTGGTGTAGACCGCCGCACCTTCCGACGCCGTCAAGACCCGGTACCGGCCTGCCTCGCCCGAGGCCACGAAGGTCGTCGACGTCTGCGCGAACATCTTGCCGTACGAGACGTCCGGCGGCAGGGCGGGGAACTTCGGCGAGAACTCGTCGACCAGCACCGGCAAGCCGTTCGCGGGGTCGGGCCTGTAGAGCCCGAGGTATTCGCCGTCCTTCGACAGGCTGAAATTCGTGTGCAGCGCTTTGGCCGGGTCGGAACGGTCTTTGCCCGACGCCCAGATGAGCAGGGTCCCTTTGGCGGGGATCGACACGTTAGGGATGCGCCACTCGGTCTTGTTGCCCGCCTTGTCGGTGAGCCACCAGCCGTCGAGGTTAACGGCCGTATCGCCGGAGTTGTACAGCTCGATCCAGTCCTGCCGCGCGCCGCTTTCGTCCGCAATACTGTTCTCGTTGTCGGCCAGCAGCTCGGAGATCTGGACGTCGCCCCGCGCGTCACCCGCCCAAAGCCCCGCCCCCACCGCGGCAAGCGCCGCGATACGAACCGCTTTTCCGCGTATTCTGTACATACAAAGACGCACGGTGAGGGAGTATAGATTATGCGATTTGGAAAGCAAGCCGTAAGCAACCGTCTTTTCCGTCAGAAAATGCAGTCGCGTCCAGCACGGCCGGCGCGTTATACTGCACCCCGAAACCCAACAAGGAGCAACATGCAGAACACAGCCCCCGCCCGTTTGGCCACGACCCTCACCCTGCTCGCCCTGATGTGCGGCGCCGCCTCCGCCGTCCCGGCGGAGGACACGCGCCAGTTCACCACGGACGCCGCCACCCGGGCCGTCACCATGAGCGTGGCCGGCAAGACGTGCTGGACCTACGTGCAGCAGAGCCAGGAGGGCAAGCCCTACTTCCATCCGCTCGCCATCCCCGGCACCGGCGACACCCTCACGGCTTTCCGCCCGCCGGACCACAACTGGCACCTCGGCTTCTGGTTCTCCTGGAAATTCATCAACGGCGTCAACTTCTGGGAGCCCGACACCAACGCCGTCACCCGCGTGCTCTCGCAGACCGTCACGCCGGCCGCGGACAAGAGCTTCCGCGCCGACGCCGTGCTCGCCTATATCGCCAAAGGCCAAGAGGCGGTCCGTGAGCAGCGCGCCGTCCGCGTCACCACCGAGACGAACGGCACCTACACCATCGAATGGGACAGCACCTTCACCGCCCCGGACAAGGAGGCGGTCTTCAGCTGCACCCCGTCGAAAAAAGACAAGGCCGGCGACTGGGCCACCGGCGGCTACGCCGGCCTGATGTGGCGCTTCCCCGACAGCCCGACCAATACCTACACGTTCGCCAACGCGTCCGGCAAGGCCGACGTCAAGACCTGCGGCGAGCCGAGCGACTGGATGGAGGTCGTGGCCACTGCCCAGGCGTCCGGGGCCAAGGCCAAGATCACCTTCCGCGACCATCCCGAGAACCCGCGTCACCCCACGCCGTGGTTCGCGCGCCACAGCACCACCGCGCACAAGGGCCGCGGCTACTACCTCGTCGGCCCGTCGATGATCTTCCACGAGCCGCTCACGCTCGCGCCGGGCACCTCCGCCCGCTTCCGCTACACGGTCACCGTCGAACGGCTCTGAGACGGCCCCGGCGACAGGTTGGGACACCCGCCCGCTCCCTATCTATGCCCGTCACGGCTCCAGCCGCACGCGGTAGAAGCGGCGCGGGAAGAGCCCCGCATCGGGATCGCTCCACACGAAAGGAAGCGGCGGCAGCAGCCGCGTCGTGAGCGACGTCCATGCCGTGAGATTCGTGGAGCCCTGGATGGTGTAGCCGAAGCCCGACGGCCCGTTCACCGTCAGGTTCCACGCTCCGCCGCCCGCGGCCACCGGCGCGCTCACCACCGGCGCCGCCTCCGGCGCGAGCACGCGCACGGTCACGTTGCTGGCCGCGGCTTCGCCTCCGGACTGCGCCACGGTGTAGGCGAACGCGACGCTTCCGGTGAAGCCGGCCGCGGGCGTGAAGCGAGCCATATACCGGTCGGCCTGCAGCGCAACCGCGCCATTCACCGGCTGGCCGGCGGTGTAGGCCAGCTGCTCCGGCGGCGTCGCATAGGCGCGGACCCACGCGCGGAGGTCGATATCCACCGGCGTGTTCCTCAGCGTCAGGGCCTTGCCGGCGTCCGCGACCGGCTGCCCCGTCACCGTCACGACGGCCGGCATGCCGGTGGCCGCCGCGCCCGCGTTCTCGACCGCCACCGCCGTGAAGCGGTGCGCGCCCGGCACAAGGTTCGTCACCGTCAGGCTGTAGGGCGGCTGCGCGCGGTGGCCCACGTCCACCTCGCCGTCGAAGAAGCTCACATCCGTCACGCCGCCGCCCGCAGCCGACGCCGTGGCCGTCAGCGTCACAGCCGCCGCCCAGTGAACCACGGCCCCGGCGAGCGGGGCCGTGAGCGCGACCGCCGGCGGCGGATGCGCGTAGGTCAGGAGCAGCTGCGGCCGGTTGGTGACGGTGGCGCTTTCGCGCGAATGATAAGCCAAGTAGCTGTTGCCCACGCTGGACACGCGCAGGTCCAGCGCCCCGCCCAGCGCGGCATTCGCAGCCGCCGCCACAGGCACGAGGTACGCTGTCGGCACAATCGAAGACACGCTCCAGCGCGCCGCCTCGGCACCGCAGGCGGGCTTATTGGACCACGTGATGCCGTTCTCGGTCCAGGCATGATCCGACACCGGCCAGACGATATGCGTGTCTGAACTGTTCGCGGTGACGGTCACGAGGCGCAGCGCGGCATCGAGCAGGATTCCGTTGGTCTGAGCCGCAAGATCGAACCGCAGAAACGACTCGCGCGTCAGGCTGGAACTCCCGTTATACTTCACGACGAGGCTGGTTGACGTCCCGTAATGGTTCGTGGCGTTGCTGCCGTTCTCGACATAGGCGTCGGCCACCGGCGCGAGCGCCACGGTCTGCACCGTCCCGACGAAGAAAGAGGCGCGGTAGCTGCGCCCGTCCGCGACGCTGTTGGTGACCGCCAGCTTGACGGTCGGCGCCAGCTGCACCACCGTCACGCCCGCATCGGCCGACATCACCCCTGCGGCGGGGGCCTCGATCTCCACCGCGATGCTGCCGGTGTTGGTCTGCGTCGGGTCCGACACCGCGACCTCCAGATAAACGCCGTCGTTGCGGACGATCACGCAAGAGGGTTTCGTCACGGTGATTCCGCCCAGACTGTTGGTGCCGCCCGTCCAGAAGTTGACCGCCGTAACCCCCGACCCAGCCTCCCTGACGCCTTGTGCGCGGGCCGAGTTCTCCAGCACCGTCACCTCGGGCGCGGCCGCGTAGGCGGCCACGTTCGACGCGCTCTGGTTCGGCAGCATCACATACGCGTAGGTGGCGTTGGTCGGGTTGCGGCCGTGATCGAGCCAGAGGGTCAGGTAGTTACGCGTGACCGGTGTCGTGGAGCCCCCCGTGTTGACGTCGTTCCAGGAGCCGGTGCGCGCCTCGCGCAGCGCCTTCACCGCGGACGCCTGCGGGAAGTAGTAGCCGATGTCGGAGCCTGCGACATGACCGGCGAGATGCGCCCAGTTCACCGTCGCCATCGTTTCGGACCAGCCCAGCGTCGCGGGCTTCACGCTGCCGTTCACCGTAAACGTGTTGGTGCCGCCGGTGGCCAGAAGCTTGCGGTTTTCCACGACGGTCTCGATCGTGCGGCTGTCCGCACTGGTGATGCCTGCGCCGAGGCAGACGATTTCCCGGTCGAACATGAACCAGGATTTCTTCGCCGTGAGCGTCACGTTCCACGCGTCCAGCTGCATGCCGGCCGAACCGACGTCGCCGAGTTTCGCGCCTCCGACCCACGCGTAGGCCCCGCGCACGGTCTGCCCGTTGGCGCGCGTCGGATTGGTGGGCGGCGTCCGGACCACGGTGTCCACGGTGGTGCCGGGCATGCGGTAGTGATCCACGGTCGCCCAGTAAGAATCGCCGTACTGATTGAGATCGGCATTGTAGAGGGCCGTCATGCCGTCCCCCGTGTACCAGCCGCGCATGTTCTCGCCGTTGATCGACTCGAAGTTCGCCATGCGGCTGGACGACAGGCTCAGGCCGAGCCCGAAGCCCGGGCGGAGATGGATGACGCGGTCCATCTCGCCGAAGTGGTAGTGCCCGACCAGCTCGCCGCGCGAGGCCACATGGGCGTCGGCCATGAGCTGCTTGGCCGCCGTCAGCAGCGGCAGCGGCGTGTTGGCGACGAAGTTCCGCACCGTGTCGCTCTGCGCCCAGTATTTGACCATGCTCCGCATGCGGGCCGCGTCGGCGGCCGGCGCGAACTGGGAGACCTGCAGGATCGAGAGCAGAATGCTGTGCCCCGTGCTCTGCGGCGAGCTGCCCGAGCGGGAGATCTCGCGCCCGCGCACCAGATCCCACGCCGCGCCGCGATAGATGAGCGGCTCGAAGGAGTTGTACACCCATTGGTAAAGGTTGGTCTGGGCCGGATCGGTGACCGCCCAGGCCGATCCGGCGAGCCACGACAGCATCGGCGTCATGTTCGAGAGAAGCGAGGCGCCGTAGCCCGCGGTGTAAGGAAGGTAGTCGTGCTGGACGAAAGAGCCGTCCCTGTAAAACCCGTCGCTGCTGGTCACGTAGGGGAACACCGAGCTGAAGGCGTCGCGGGCGAGCGCGATCTTCGCCGCGTCTTTCACCACGCAGCCGCGCACGCCGACCACGCGCGCCTTCCACACCTTGTTCGCCTGGGTCATGTCGGGCGTGGGCGTGTTGAAGTTCACCGCGTTCATGGTGTTCGTGAGCTGGGTTCCCGAAAGCTGGCCGTAGAGCAGCACCGCGATGTCCGTGAGGTTCAGCGGCGTGCCGATCTCCCAGTCCCACCAGTTGTCGTATTGCGCCTTGGTCGCGTTGTAGCGGTTGGCGTTCATCCAGTCGAGCCCGCCGAGGGTGTCCGCCAGCAGCGCGGCGTTCCCCTGCAGCGAGCAGCCGGTCGTCGCATACCCCAGGGCCATGGACCTGAGGCGCCCGTAACAGGTCGTGAGATGCGCCGAAACCGTCGTGCTGGCCGCATCGCTCCACAGGTTCGTGCGCGCCGGCGACTTGTCCATGCTGGACCAGGCGTTCGTCGCCGCGTTGGCGATACTGCTCAGGCGTGACTTCACGTCGGAATCGGCCGTGTCATAGCCCGCGCCCGTGGTCAGATCCTTCCACTTCAGGCGCAGAACATCGAACTCGTCCGCACGAACGCCGCCTGCGACCATCAGGACGAGGATGGAAAAGCATCTGAGCGCCTTTCCGAACAAAGCGGTGGCTGGGACGGCTCCCCGAACCGTCCGCGGACGCCTCGGAGCGGCGTCCCTGCCATGGGGTGCATTCATCGCCCGGCTTTGGTTATTTCGCATTCAGCGCTTTCTTTACGGTTCCAGCAGCACGCGGTAAAAGCGGCGGGGGAAGTCGGCGGCGTCGGGATCGCTCCACGTGAAGGGCACCGCGGGAGCCGCGCGCGTCTCGATCGGCGTCCACACCGTAAGGTTGGTGGAAGCCAGAATGGTGTACCCAAATCCCGGCGGCCCGGACACGGTCATGCTCCAGACACCGGGGGTGACCTCTGGCATGGTGACAAAGGGGACGGACTGGGGTGCGATCACGCGCACGGTCACGGCGTTGCTCGCGGTCAACCCGCCGAAATGGTCCACGTCGCGCGTGGCGAGCGTGGCGACCTCGGCGGGACTCAACGCGCGTGAGAAGAGCGCCAGATCGTCGAGGTTTCCGTTGAACATGCGCTCATACGATCCGTTGCTCGCATGTCCGCCGAAGATGAGCGGCTTATCCTGTTTCAATGCCCAGGTTACGCCCGCCGCGCCGCCGAAGGCCGCGCCGTCGAGGTATGCGCGCACCACCCCCGCGTTCGCATTCGTGCGCGTGAACGTCATCGCCGCGTGATGCCACAGTCCGGTCAGCGCGGCGGCACCCGACACCAAGGCGAGATCCTGCCCGTTGGTACTGTCGTAATGGTGCAGGCGCACGGTATCCGCGCCGCTCGGGCAGTAGAGCTGCAACTCGTCGCCGCCGCCGCTGAAGCCGTTGTCGCCGCCGATGTAAAAAATGAAATCGTCGTCCGTGCGCGTCGCGCGCCGGAGCCAGCCCGCAAAACTCCAGTCGGCGTCACTCAGGGCATACTCGTTCGTGCCGAGCGTCCGTGAAAGCCGCGCCGAACCGGCGGTTCCCGGCTGCGTCATCGCGAGCGAGGTCGCGTTGAACGCGGGGAAAGGCGCTCCCGGCGCATAGGCGAAGACGCCGGTGCCCAAGGCGGTCAAGGTGCCGTCGCGTCCTTTTCCGGACAGGTCGCTCGCCACGCCGTCGCCCGCCGCGTCGGGAGGCGCGAAAGCGTAATGCAGAAGCAGGTCGGGCCTGAGGCCCGTATCCGTTACGGCATACGCGAACGCGGCCGTGCCGGTGAACGTCCCGGACGGCGTGAAGCGCGCCGTGTGGCCGTCGGCCAGCAGCGCCACGCTGCCGTTGACCGCACTCCCCACGCTGAAGAGGAATCCCGCCGGGGGCGTCTCGAGGTCGCTCGCCAGCGTCCGCAGGTCGACATCCACCGGGGTGCCCTTGAGGATCAGCGCCTTGCCCGCGCCGGCCGCGGGCGCGTCGTTGAGGTCGGCTACCCGCACCGTGACGGTGTTCGTCGCGACCTGTCCGCCGAAGTGGCCGACGCTTCCGGCTGCGAGTGCCGCCACCTCAGAGGCGCTCAGCGCGCCATCGAACACGGCCAGATCGTCCAGCATCCCGTTGAACCAGCGGGTGACTGCGACGTTCGCCGCGTAATGTCCGCCGAAGGTAACCGGCCCTGTCTGGTCCAGATTTAGGGTGAGCGCGCTGTCGCTTCCCTTCTGCTGCCCGTCGAGATAGAGCGCCATCGTTCCGGTTTTCGTGCCGGTCCGCTCAAAGGTCACGGCCACGTGGTGCCACGTGCCGACGGGGATCCCCGTCGCATTCAGGTCCACATCCGTCGTGGCTTCGCCGATGTAATGCCTCAGCCCCAGCGTGGAGGCATTCGGATACCCGTAGAGCTGCAGCTCCTCGTTCGCGCCGAACCCGTCGCCCTTGCCGAGGTAGAAGATGAAATCCTCGTTGGTCTGCGCCGCGCGGTTAAACCAGCCGCTGAAGCTCCATGACCGGTCGCTGAACGTGAACTCGTTCGTCGTGACCGCGCGGCAGAGGCGCGCGCCGTTGAAGTTGCCGCCCTCGCGCAGGAGGAGCGCCTGGCCCGTGACGCGCGCCAGCGCGGCGGGCGTGGCGTTGGTCAAGAGCCCGAGCCCCGTGCCGAAGGTTTCGAACGTCCCGTCGCGCGCGTGTCCCGAGCGATCGGCGACAAGCTGGTTGGTCGCGAGCGATCCCTGCTCGAAATCATAGTGCAGGAACAGGCGCGGATCGGCGGCCGTGTCGCGCGCCGTGTAGGTGAAGGTGGCGGTTCCGACGAAGTTGCTGAAGGGCGTGAAACGCGCCGTGACGCCGTCGGCCAGCAGCGCCACCGTGCCGCCGGTGGCGCCGGTCACCGTAAACATCAGATTCTCAACCGGCGTCAGATCGTCGGCCACGAGCGTGCGCAAATCCATCTCCACGCCGGTTTCCTCCGGCGTGCCCGCCTCAGTCACGACCGCGGCCGGCGGCGAATCGACCAGCAGGTTGAAGGTGACCGACATCCGCGAGCCGTCGGGATCGGTCACCGTGAGCACCACCGTCGTCGCGCCGCCCCGCACGGGCGTGAGCGTCACCGCGCGCGACGCGCCGCTGCCGCCGGCGACGATGTTCGCGGCGGGCAGGATCGCCGGGTCGAGCGCCTCACCGCTCACCGTCAGGCTGTCCGCCGCCGAGTCCGCGTCCCCGACCGTCACCAGCACCGTCCGGCTGGTGTTCGGGCTCATGACCTGGTCCGCCACCGCCGTGATCGTCGGCGGCACATAGCCCGCGCCGGCCAGCCGGTTGGTGGCGCCGCCAGCCGCAAGCTCGACCAGCCGCAGGCCGCGCGCCGGATTCGGGTCCGCGTAGACTTTGAGCGTGCGGCCGTCGCGCAGCAGCACGTCGGCCGAGGTCGTCCCCGTCGACACGACCTGCGCCACGGGGTTGGTCGCGCCCGCCGCGAGCGGCAGGAAAAGCGTGAGGAACTGATTCGTGCCCGAGCCGCCACGCGTGTGCGTCACCGTCGTGCAGGGCACGTGCGTGGTGATGCCGCTCAGGACTTTCCAGCCGAGCACCTGCGCAACGACGGACGACTCCTGCGCCACGATGTTCGAGACCGCCAGCCCCGCGCCGAGGCAGGGCACGATCGCGAGATTGGCGGCGTTGGCGTCGGTGGTGGTCACGACCTGGGTGAGCGGGTCGACCACCGTGTTGGTCGGCAGCAGGTTCCAGCGCGCCTCGTAGGAGTGGCTCACGCCCGCGGCGGACGGGACCAAGGTGTCGGCCACCAGATAGAGGTCCGGCTTCACGAACAGCACGCGCCGCGTGTGCGCGGCCGGGCGGTAGGTGTAGTTGGAGTAGCCGCGGTCATAGGTGCCCGCCGCGAAATCGTGCGCGATGTCCGACTCCCAGCGCAGGGCCAGGGGCGCGACGGCCACGTAATCGGGATCGGGCAGCGTCGAGTTGCCGTCGCCGCCCTTTTGGTCGCGGCCGTCCACCGCCACCGTGTTGTGTCCGAAGCTCGACATCGAATAGGTGCGCCAGATGCTGGTCTCGTAGTTGCCCGCGCCGTGGTCGAAGAGGATCTCGCGGCCGTAGCACCAGAGCTGCAGCGCCAGCTTGTCCTCGTGGCGGTGGCCGCTCTGCCCCAGCGCGCCGGCGTCGAAAAAGGCGAAGTTCGCGTTAGTCTCCCAGCCGGAACGCAGGGCGCTGAAGCCGCCGTAAGGGAAGCTGACGGAGGTCTGCGCGGGCGGCTGACCCTGCGCGCCGCCGGTGGCGAGCCAGAGAAAATCGAGGCGGTTGGTGAAGTACTGGTACCCCTCCCGCAAGCGGGCCTTCACGTCGTTGCGCCCCGAATCGTTCACCGGCGGAGTGACGCGATTCGGCGCGGCCATATACATCAGCGCCTGGTAGGCCGATTCCAGTCCCGCGAGATAACCGGCGGGCAGCTCCGCCGCCCGCCCTTCGAGCGCGGCCAGCTGATAAATCTGGAGCGTGTTGTCGATCGCCACGGCGTGATAACCCGGCGAGAGCTCGTAGTGCCAGCCGTCGGGGAGGAACTGGACGGCCTGCTCGGCGTACAGCTTCTGCGCCGCGAGCGTGCGCCAGCCCGCCGCCTCCTTGAGCTCGGGAAAGAGCGCGCCGACCGTGTAGAGGCCCGCCATCTCCATCGTGAGGAAGTTCGCCTGCGTGTAGAAGCTGTTCAGGTAGCGCGCCTGCTCGACGCACGATTTCAGGTAGAGCGTCAGGTCGTCGTCCGTGAAGGAGGGCGACTCCAGGAAGCGGTGGTAGGCCTCGGGCCAGTAGGTGGACATGCGCAGGCCGGTCTCGATGGTGCGCCAGGTGGAGCCCGCCACGTTCTGGCGCGAACCCTGGGCCGGGCAGTCCGCGACCCAGTCGCGCAGCTCGCTCACCCACGCCTGCGCATAAGCCTCGTCGCGGCCACGGCCCCAGTAGGTCTGCCCCATGTTCGGCCACCACATCATGCGGTTGAGCTGCCACTGCCACTCGTTGTTCGGCGCATAGCCGTTGGCGGGATTGGTCGTGACGTTGAAGAACCAGTCGATGTTCCCGCCCGGAAAAGTGAAGGGGATGCTGACCGCCGTCACGGTGCCGGTCGCCGCGGCATCCGCCTGCGACTTGGTGTACGAGACCGCGCTCGTGACCGCGTGCGGGTTAAAGAACCAGGTCACGTTCGTGCGGCCGCGCAGATAGTCGGCAAGGCTGACCCGTGCGGCGGGATAGTTGCTCTGCGTGACGTCGGCCTTGACCTGCTCCATGCCGGGATAGTCCAGGTTCAGAGCGGCGAACAGGTTGGCGTCGGACAAAAGCGGGCCTGTCGCCGCCCGCGCGACGACTCCGGCGAACAGCAGGGTGACAACCACCACGCTGATTATGGAACGCCTCGATTCCATGCAAATGTTAACTTTCTCGCATCTGGAGGGCGAGGCTCTGTCGAGCCGCAGCGGACGCCGCTCGGCTCGCGAGGACGCTCGCCCTCCACCGTCACCTGACAATCTAATCGCCGGCTCTACGTCTTCGCCTGCTTGAATTCGGCGAACTCCTCGGCGTCGGACCAGACCTTCTCGCCACACTTCTTGCAGGCCGTCATGCCGTAGCCGAACGGCGCCTGGCACTTCTTGCAGGTCCAGCGCGTCTTCATCTCCGCCAGCCAGGCGGGCAGGCCCCTGTCGCGGACCGCGTTGAGATATTTCTCGCGCAAGCCGTACTTCGGTTTCTCGTTGAAGAAGGCCTTGATCTTGTCGCACGGATAGCTCGCGCACAGCCCGCACGACTGCACGTTCTTAACCTGAGCGCACTTGCGCACCTCGCAGGTGGGCGCGTAGCTCGGCGCCTTCCGGGTGCTGCGGCAACCGAGACACTTGACCTCCGCGGGGGCCTTGGCCTCCCGGCTGGACATCAGCGCGGGACACGCGCCGCAGTAGATGCCGCAGATCGCGTCCACGCACGCGTCCGGGCCCGTGGCCGCGCAGGCCTCGCCGCACAGACAGCGGCACGCCGCGACACCCACGGCCGCCTTACCCGCCACACCCAGAAACGTCCTTCTCGCCACACCCGACTGCTGCATACACCACCTCTTTTAATTGTCTACTATTATACCTTACTATCGGCCGGAAGGCTATCCGAATCCTTGCGCGCCCGTCTTTCACGCGGCTTTCACGACTGGCTCTTGCGGATCAGCTCGGCCACCCGCTGCGCCAGTTTGCGGTAGCCCGCGGCATTGGGATGGATGGCGTCGCTCTTGAGCGAGCCCTTCGCGAGGATCTCCGGCAGGATCTTCACGTCGCAAGGGACGTCGCACCGGCGCGCGATTTCAGCATAGAAGGCCGGCGCATTGAGAAACAGGCCGGGCTTCGGCACCCCGAGCAGGATCACGTCCGCCCCCGCGGCCTGAGCCGCCTCGACCATGGCCTGCACGTGGGCCGCGACGGCCGCCTCGTCCACGCGCTGCAGCAGATCGTTGCCGCCGTGGCACAGGATCACCAGCCCGGGGCGGTGCGCCCGCAAGACCGCAGGCAGACGCTGCCGCCCCTCGTCCGAGAGCTCGCCGGGCACACCCGCGTTGATCACCTTGCATCCGGTGAGCGAGGCGAGAACCGCCGGGTAACTCTCCTCCTCCCCTGCCCCGCTTCCCTCCGTCAGGCTGTCGCCGAAAGCCACGATGACCGCGCCGGGTTCCAGCGTCTTGATTTTCGGCCGGCCGCCGCAGCCGCACAGGCTGACGCCCAGCGCGCAGGCCAGCAGGCCCATGACTACGTTTCTCCAGTCTTTCATGCGTCCTCCACCCTTCCTGCTGAGGCCCGCGTCCCCGCCCGCCGGCCAGATGCCGCCTGCTGAAGGCGGCCTGGCGCGGACGGGAGGCGCGTTACCGGCAACCCGCTTCATCGGCATAGTGCTTAACCCCGGCCGCCGGCGCAAGCGCAATTTCATTTTTGCCGCTCTTTTCGCTTTTAGCCCTTGCAGGTGATTCCTCCCCTGTGGCACGCTATGAACATGGATCGAAAGTCCCGCTTCAAATGGTGCGTGTGCGGCCTGCTGTTTCTGGCCGTCACGTGCCTCTATCTGGACCGCCAGGCCCTCTCGATCCTCGCGCCCCGCTTGAGCCAGGAGCGCGGCTGGTCCGAGACCGATTACGGCAACATGGTGGCCGCCTACCAGTTCGCCTACGCCGCGGGCGTGTTCGCCGCCGGCTGGATCATCGACCGCCTGGGCTCGCGCTTCGGCTTCGCGCTCTATGTCGCCCTGTGGAGCCTGGTGCTCTGCGCGCACGGCTGGGCCGTTTCGGTCACGTCGTTCATCGCGGTGCGCTTCGCCCTGGGGCTCACGCAGGCGGGCTGTTTCCCCTGCGCGATCAAAGCCACCGCCGAGTGGTTCCCCAGGCAGGAGCGCGCGCTGGCCACCGGCCTCTTCAACACGGGCTCCATGATCGGGCCGATCCTGGCGCCCCTCGTGATCCTCCGCCTCTACGCCGGGGGCGGCTGGCAGACCACCTGCGCGATCTTGGGCGGCGTGGGACTGCTGTGGGGCGCGGCCTGGTTCGCGAGCTACCGCACGCCGCCCGCCGACACGGGCCCGTCCTCCGTCGCTGAAACAGCAGGGGACCGGCCGGCCTCCGCCCTCCGTCCTCTGCCTTCCGACCTCCCCATGCCGCTCTCCGAGCTCGTGCGCTACCGCGCCACCTGGGCCTTCTTCTTCGGCAAACTGCTGAGCGACCCGGTCTGGTGGTTCTTCCTCTACTGGCTGCCGAAGTTTCTCCACGACAAGCACGGCGTCTCCCTAACCCAGCTCGGCGCACCGCTGGTGACGATCTACTCCATCGCGATCATCGGCTCCGTGGGCGCGGGCTGGTTCACCTCCCGTCTGATCCGGTTCGGACTGACGGTCCGCCGCGCGCGCCAGACGGCCATGCTGGTGTGCGCGCTGCTGCCGGTGCCGGTCCTGCTCGCCGCCAGCACGCCCCACGTCTGGACCGCCGTGGTGCTGATCGGCCTGGCGACCGCCGGGCACTCCGGCTGGATGGCCAACCTCTTCTCTCTGGTCTCCGACGCCTTCCCCCGGCGCGCGGTGGCCTCCGTCACCGGCATCGGCACCATGGCCGGCGCGCTGGGCGGCATCTTTGTCGCGCGCTTCGCCGGCTGGGTCCTCGACACCACCGGCAGCTATTGGCCGCTCTTCGTGATGTCCGCCTCCGCCTACATCGTCGCTTGGATTGTGATTCAACTGCTCCTGCCGAAAACACCCGCACCCGACGGAGAACCTTTTCACCCATGACCTCCCGCGAACGCATCCTGACCGTCTTGAAGGGCGGCATCCCCGACCGCGTCCCTGTTGTGCCGTTCATCCAGGAGGAGTACCTCGCCTGGGTTTATCCAGGCCGTGAACTGCTCGACCGCGTCGACACGGTGATCGAGCTGGCCGACGAGCTGAAGTTCGACCTGATCACCAAACACAACCGGTACATGATCCCGCCCTTCCTGCGCTACGACCACCCCGACTGGCGCGTGCGCCGCGCGACCGTCCGCGAAGGCGACATGTGGGTCACGCGCGTCGAGATCACCACCCCGGAGCGCACCCTGACCCAGGCGAGCGCCGTGCCGGACGCCGGCGCCGCGACGCAGGGGCTGATGCCCGCGACCTTCAAGCATCTGCTTGAATCCCCCGAGGACATCGCAACGTTTGTCCGCTGGCTCCCGGCGCTGGACGCGCAAGCCGCCGATGAGATGCGCGGCACCGCCGCGGGCTGGCGCGCGCGGGTCGGCGACCGCGGCATCAACGCGCCCTGGGGCTGGGCCGGCGTCTTCAACTTCGCGGCCGACCTCTGGGGCATCGAGAACCTGATGATGGCCCCCTATCTGGACGAGCCACTCTACCGGCTCCTGATGGACGCACTCACCGAGCGCATGATCGCCTACAACCGTCCGCTCGTCGAGGGCGGCGCGGACGCCATCGGCCTGCAAGGGCACATCGCCAACGCCCGCTCGGTCAGTCCCGACTATTTCATGGAGTTCGTCTTCCCCTACGAGAAGCGGCTGATCGACGCGCTCCACGCGCAAGGCGCATTCACCGTCTACCACAACTGCGGGTGCGCCCGCGCCTTCTACGGCTGCTACCGCGAGCTCGGCATGACGATCTGGGAAACCGTTTCCGAACCGCCGCAGGGCGACAACGACCTCGCCGAAGCCAAGGCGGCCATGGGCGACCGCGTCTGCCTGCTGGGCAACCTCGACCAGCTCCGCTTCCTCAAGACCGCCACGCCCGCCGAAGTGGAGGCCCGCGCGCGCGAGATCGTGCGCACCGGCAAGCCCGGCGGACGCTACCTCTTCGCGGCCTCGGATTTCCTCGAAAAAGGCACGCCCCTTGAAAACGTCAAAGCCATGCTCCGCGCCGCCGCGGAGGAAGGTTGCTACTGAGTATCGAACGAATCGAATCAATCGATTGAATCGAATCCCTCGACTCACTCGATCCAACGACCAGGAGGCCACACATGCAACGCCGCTCATTCCTCAAGGCAGCCGCCGCCCTCGCGGCCGTACCGCTCCTCACGCCCGCCCGCGCCCTCGCGCAGGAGCCCGCGCGCTGGCCCTTCTTCGCGTTCGACAACGGCGTCGGACGCGGACAATGGCCGGCTGAGAAACAGGCCTCCACCCTCAAAGCGCTGGGCTATGACGGCATCAGCTACAACTACACGGACAACAAGGATCTGGAAAACTGGGTCCGCGTATACCGCGACGCCGGATTGAAAATCTTCGGTCTCTACTTTCCCGTGTCCGCGGATAAGGACCCGGCGTGGAACCCCGCGCTGCGCGAGGCGATCACGCTGCTGAAGGGCTCGGAAACGGTCTTGTGGATCACGTTGCCCGCAACCAAGACGAAGACGCCGGCGGAATACGACCAGGCGATCGTGAAGACCCTCCGCAGCTTCGGCGATCTCGCCCAGGCGTCAGGCCTGCGCGTGGTCATCTATCCGCACGTCGGCTTATACGCCGCCACGGCGGCCGATTCGCATCGGCTCGCGAAACTGGTGGCGCACCCGGCGGTCGGCTCCTCCTACAACCTCTGCCACGAGTTCCTGACAGGCAACGGCGCCCAGGCCATGGATAATCTGCGCTCCTTCGGTCCCGACGCCGCGCTGGTCTCGGTCAACGGCGTGGACCCCTCAGACAAAAAGCGCTACATCCTGCCGCTCGGCGAAGGCGCCTTCGACATGGCCGCGTTTCTGGCCGAGCTCAGGCGCATCGGCTACAAAGGCCCGGTCGGCCACCAGTTCTACAACATCCCGGGCGACCAGGAAGCCAACCTGAAAGCCGCGATCGCCGCCTGGCGCAAGCTGCAGCCTAAGTAAAAGGAAACAATCATGACACCCGCACGCACGACCCGCCGCACGTTCCTGAAAGCCGCCGCCTGCTCGGCCGCGCCCCTGATCCTGCCCGCCCGCGCCTGGGGACAGAACGCCCCCAGCAAACGCGTGAACGTCGGCATGATCGGCTGCGGCCGCTGGGGCAGCAAGACCAACCTCGACCCCTTCCTCAAGATGGACGACGTCACCGTCGCCGCCGTGTGCGACGTCGACGCGTGGCGCATGGACTTCACGCAGAAGAAGATCAACGACCACTACGCCAAGGCCGCGCCCGGCGGCGCCTACAAAGGCTGCAAGGCCTACGCCGACTTCCGCGCGCTGCTGGCCGACCCCTCGATCGACGCGGTCATGGTCTCCACCTGCGACCACTGGCACGTGCCCGCCGCCCTGGCGGCCGTGCGCGCGGGCAAGGACGTCTCGGTCGAAAAGCCGATCTCGCTGAGCATCGAGGAGGGCCGCCTGCTGTCCAGCGAGGCCAAGCGCCTCGGCCGCGTCACCCGCAACGACAGCGAGTTCCGCGGCGACCCGCGCATGCGCAAGGCCGCGGAGGCCGTGCTGAACGGGCGCATCGGCAGGCTCAAGCGGGTCGTCACCACGGTGCCCGCGGGCGACGTCACCGCGCCGCCGGTCACCGCGGCCGATCCCATCCCGGCGGGCTTCAACCATGACCTCTGGCTGGGGCCCTGTCCGGATGAGCCCTACATCCAGCGGCGCGTGCACGACCCCATGAAGTTCGAGCGTCCGCACTGGATGCGCGTGCTGGGCCACTGCGAAGGCATGATCACCAACTGGGGCGCCCACCTGAACGACATCGCCCACATGGCCATGCGCATGGACGAGTCCGGGCCGGTCTGGATCAAGGCCAAGCGCTGGGAGCTGCCTCCGCGGGAGAACGTCTGGAACGTGCTCACCGACTTCGACATCGACTACCGCTACGCGAGCGGCGTCGAGCTGAACTACAAGGTCGGCGGCAAGCAGGTCTACGCGCTGTTCGAGGGCGAGGAGGGCTGGGTCAAGGCCTGGTACATGGGCAAGCCCGACAAGAACACGCCCGACGTCGAGGCCTCGGACCCGAAGATCCTGGAGGGGCTGGACATTGCCGCGACCAAGCTGCCCGCCTGGGGCGACAAGGAGGACTTCATCCGCTGCGTCAAGAGCCGCGGGCGCACCATGCAGGACGCGGAGGTCGGCCACCGCACCTGCTCGATGTGCCAGCTCGGCCACCTCTCGGTGCAGCTCGGCGGGCGCGCGATCGCATGGGACCCGCAGCAGGAGCAGTCGCCCGATCCCGACGTGATGCGGCTCACCCGCCGCCCCGCCTGGCGCGGCAACTGGCTGGACCCGCATCCTCACGCCTAAGCGGACGCCCGCAACGCTTCGCCGCGCACTCGAGAAAAGGGGTGCGCGGCGCGAAGCGGTTGTGTAACATGCACGCATGAAAAAATGGTTTGGCTTTCTGAGCGTGTGGGCAGCCGCGGGCGCGGCTGTCGGGAGTGCCTTCGCGGCGGAGCAGGCGGCGGTCCAATCGCCCGACGGCACGGTCGAGTTCCAGGTCTCGGTGGGCGCCAAGCTGACTTATCAGATTTCCCGCCGCGGCCAAGCCGTGCTGGTCCCCTCGGATTTGGGACTCGAATTCAAAGGGCAGAAGCCCTACGGCGAGATGCGGATCGCCGCTCAAAAGGCCGCCGCGATCGACGAGCCGTGGACCAACCGGCTCGGCAAAAACCGCGCGATGCGCAACCGCGCGAACGAAGTGGCGCTGAACCTCGTCGAGGTGTCCGAGCCCCGCCGCAAGCTGGACCTGGTTTTCCGGGCGTACGACTCCGGCGCGGCGTTCCGCTACGGGATTCCGGCTCAGCCCGGCTTTGAAACCTTCGTTCTGACGGCTGACAAAACGACCTATGCTTTCGCCGACAACCCCATCGGCTGGTTCACCACCTACCCGGACTACACGCGATCGCAGGACGGCTCCTCTAAATTCGCCGCGTTCAAAAGTTCGCAGGAGGAGCCGTTCTTCCCGCAGTCCCTGCGGACCCTCGACCCCAAACGGCTGATCGGCTGCCCGATGGTCATTCAAACCGCCGAGGACTGCTGGGTCGCCATCTCCGAGGCGGACCTGACCGACTGGGCGGGTTCGTTCTATGTGTTTCAGCCCGACAAGCAGCCTGTGAACGGCGCGGTGCTCGCGACCTGGCCAAGTCCCCGGTTCGACGGCAACGGTCTGGTCGTCTCCGCCGCTCCGCGCCTGAGCCCCTGGCGGGCGTTCATCCTGGGCGATTCGGAGGTCGATCTGGTGAACCACAACGACCTGATTCCCAATCTGAACCCGCCGTGCGCCGACGAGGCGGCCTTCAGCTGGGTCACGCCGGGCGCGTCGGCGTGGGACTGGTGGGTCTTCAACAACAAGGAACTGACGACCGACAAAATCAAGGAGAAGGTCGATTTCGCCAAAGCGATGGGGTGGCCCTTCATCACGGTGGACGCGCCCTGGTACGGCCGTCCGGTTCAGGGCGAGGGCGTCAGCATGATGAAGCCCCGCGCGGACCTCGACATCGAAGGGGCCATCGGCTATGCCCGGTCGCAAGGGATCGGCGTTTATCTGTGGGGGTACTGGTCCACGCTGGAGTCCAACGGCGTCGAGAACGTTTTTTCCGTCTATGAGAAGTGGGGCGTGCGCGGGGTGAAAATCGATTTCATGGACCGCCAGGACCAGGAGATGGTGAACTGGTACTCCAAGGTGGTCGAGTGCGGGGCCAGGCACAAAATCATGGTGAACTTCCATGGCGCGTTCAAGCCGACAGGCATGAGCCGCACCTGGCCGAACCAGATCACCCGGGAAGGCATTCTCGGCAACGAGTTCAACAAATTCTCCAAGAAGGTGACGGTGACGCACTGCGCGACGCTACCGTTCACACGCTACCTGCTGGGCCCCGGCGACTTCACGCCGGGCGGCTTCAACAATGTGCACGGCGAGGCCTTCACCATCCAGACCCAGAAAAAGGGTTGGGCGGAGGGACAGTACCAGCCCGTGGAGGAGATGGGAACCCGCGCGCACGCGCTGGCGCTGTGCCTCATCTACGACAGCCCGCTGATGACGCTCTGCGACTGGCCAGAGCACTATCGGGGACAGCCCGGCGTCGAGTTTCTCAAGGAGTTGCCGACGGTCTGGGACGAGACGGTCGCGCTCGCAGGCAAGATCGGCCAGTACTATGTCAGTGCCCGCCGCAAAGGCGCGGTCTGGTATTTGGGGGCGGTGACGGATGTCCACGCGCGCACGCTGGCTCAGCCGTTGTCCTTTCTCGGCGACGGAACCTATGAGGCGACGGTGTTCGCTGATTCAACCGAATCCGATCAGGACGCAAAGGCCATCCTTGTGAGGAAGCAGTCCGTCTCGGCGAAGGACGTGCTGTCCATGCCTCTGGCGCGTGACGGCGGCATGACCGTCATCTTCCGCAAGCGATAAGCGATCGTTTCCCTTCTGCTCTGATGATGGCAGACTCTTGCGGTTCATTCAAATCGGCAGCCGAGCGGCCATCGACGCAGCCTTGCAGTTCGCACGGCAGACAGCTGCGCGTCACGCGGCCGTGCTCCAGCAGATAGACGCGCTCCCCCAGCGCGGACGCCTCCTCGAGGTTATGCGTCACATAGAGCGCCGTGAAGGGCTTCATGCGGTGCAGTCGCTTCAGTTCGGACATCAGCCCGGCTTTCAGCCCGTTGTCCAGGCTGCTGAGCGGCTCATCAAACAGGACCACCTCGGCGTCGGAGGCCAGCGCCCGGGCGAAAGCCACGCGCTGGCACTGACCGCCGCTCAGCACATCCGGCCTCGCGTGGGCGTACTCCTCCAGTCCGGTCAACGCCATCAGTTCGCCCACGCGTTCGCGCACCACGCCGCGGTGGGCGTGCCGGGCGCGCAGGCTGAAGGCGATGTTCTCGAAGACCGTCAGATGCGGGAAGAGCGCGTGCCGCTGGAACACCAAGGTCACCGGACGGTGCTCGGGCGCCACGCGCGTCATGTCGAGCCCGCCGATCAGCACGCGGCCGGAGGTGGGCTTCTCCAGTCCGGCCAAGATCGACAGCAGCAAGGTCTTGCCCGAACCGCTCGCTCCGAACAGGATGGCGAACTCGCCGCGCGCCACCTCGAGAGATAGGTTCTTCAACACCCTTCTCTCGCCGAAACGCATCCCGATGTCATCCAGGGCGATCATGCTTTCCTCCTCAGGGACGCTTCTTTGAAAGCCAGCCGCAAGCCGACCAGCGTCACAAACGAAATCGTCGCCAGGCAGAACGCCGCCGCCCCCGCCGACGCCAGATCGCCGGAGGTGGCACGCGTGTAGATCGCCACGGGAAGCGTCTCGGTCACGCCGGGAATGCATCCGGCGACCATCGCCGTGGCGCCAAACTCCCCGAGCGCCCGCGTCCAGCACATCACAAAACCGCTGATCATGCCCTCGCGGCTCAAGGGCAGGATCACGTGAAAGAAGGTGTAGGCCTCGGTCGCGCGCAGCACCGCCGCCGCGGCAGGAATCGAGGGCGGGATGGCCGTGATCGCCGAGCGCACCGCACGGATGTAGAACGGCAGCGCCACGAAAAGCTGCGCCAGCACAATCCCCGCCTGCGTGAAGATCAGGTGGATGCCCGCCTTCGCCAAAACCTGACCGGTCGGGCTCGCGGGGGATACCAGGATCAGCAGCGCCAAGCCCGCCACCATGGGCGGCAGCGCCACCGGCAGGTCCAGCAGCGTCTCCACCGCCGCCTTGCCGAAAAAGCGCCGGCGCGCCAGCACATAGGCCACCGGCGTGCCGAGGAGCATCGCCAGCAGCGCGGCCAGCAGCGAGGTCTGCAGGCTAACCTTGATGACGGGCCAGACCGAACCGTCCGAAAGCGCGCGCGACAGCATCGCGGGCGCGACCAGAAAGACGTTGCCCAGCGCGACCGCCACAAACAGCGCCAGCAGCACCGTGACCGACACGCAAATTAATCGGAACCCGCAGTTCATTCTTGCCAGTGAATCCTTCCATGCTGATCCATTTTCAACCCGACGTGTACAGACGCCTTGAGAATCCCTGTCACTCTTGAGTGCGCCCGGCTCCGGGCGCTTTCAAGGGACGCGGCCTGACGCGGCCGGACCGCAGGCAGGGTCAGGCCCCTGCCCTGGAAAGCGCGGCCAGGTCCGCGCAGTCAAAATGCGGCCTGCTGAGGGGTCTCGTCTCCAACGTATACAACTCCAGCACCTCATGCTCGTCGAGGTCGCGCTTCAGACGCCGCGACGCCTGCCGCACCGCCTCGGCGACCTTGCGCACGTCCTCGAACGCCAGCGCGAGGCCGTGCACCGCGAAGAAGGCCTTCACGCCGGCCGCGCCGGAATGCTTGCCCAGCGCGTACGCATGATCGGCGAGCCCGAGCGCCGAGGGCGGATAGGCCGCGTAGGAGAGCGGGTCCTTGAGCAGGCTGCGCACATGGATGCCCGACTCGTGGCGCAGCGCCATCGCTCCGGTGACCGGCTTGGCGGACGGCACGGGGCGGCCCGACGCCTCGGCGGTCAGCCCGCAGAGCGCGGAAAGCTTGGCGGGATCCCATGTCAGCGGCAGCCCCGCAGAGTATTTGAGCGCGAAGAGCAGCTCCTCCAGAGGACAGTTGCCCGCGCGTTCCCCGAGCCCGTTCACGGTACAGTCCAGCGTGTCCGCCCCCGCCTGCGCCGCGGCGAGCGCGTTGGCGACCGCCATGCCGAGGTCGTTGTGCGCGTGAAACGACACGCCGAGCCGGGGCGCCGCGGACCTGACGCGCGCAACCAGCACCGCGGTCGTGAAGGGGTTGAGGATGCCGACCGTGTCCGAGACGCGCACGCGGAACGCCCCCGATTCCGCGATCGCGCGCACCACCTTTTCCAGAAACGCCGGATCGGCGCGGCCCGCGTCCTGCAGGCCGACCGAGAACGCGCATCCGGCGTGCGCCGCAAACGGCAGCACGCTGTCAAGATGGTGCAGCACCCAGTCGCGGCAGCGGTCCATGGAGCCCAGCAGGATGTCTGAGACCGGGAACGAGATGTTCACGGTCCCGATCCCGGCCTTGGCCGCCGCATAGACATCCTCCTCGAGCGCGCGGCACCAGCAGGAGAGCCGCATCCGGAACCCCTGCGCCGCCAGCACGCGCAGGCCGCCCAGCTCCTCTGCACCCATCGCGGGCGCGCCGACCTCCGCCTCGTCCACACCGAGGCCGTCCAGCGCCGCCGCGATGCGCAGCTTGTCCGCCAGCGAGAACACCACGCCCGGCGCCTGCTCGCCGTCGCGCAGCGTCGTGTCGCTGAACCTCAACTTGCCGGTTGTGTCGAACATCGTGAACATACCTTTCACCGGTAGGGACGGTTCCCCGAACCGTCCGCCGGTCCTGGACGTGCCGTATGACGGACGCCTCGGGGAGGCGTCCCTACCACAATGACACCGCCCGTCGCACCTAACCGCCTTCAGCCTAGACGCATGGTTCTCACTTCACGACGAAGCCGAAAGCCTTCAGCGCCCTCACCGCTTCCGGCGACCCCAGACACTCCAGAAACGCCTGGGCCCCGGCTGGATTCTTGGCATCCTTCGTGACACCGCCAGCCAACTCGATCGCCATGCCGCCGGGCGCGGCGTAGGACGCGAGCGTCTTCAGCCCGTCGCCTTTCGCGGCCACAAGATCAGAGCGGTAGATGAATCCCACGTCCACAACGCCCTGTCGCAGCCACAGCAGCACCTCGCGCACGTTCGACCCCTGCACAACTTTCGGGCTGTTGATCTCCCACAGCCGCGCGCTCTCCAGAAGCTTCTTGGCATACCGTCCGGCCGGAACTGATGCGGGATTGCCGATGCCGATCTTCCGGGCACCTTCGAGCCAAGCGGCCAGCGTGTCGCCTGTCGGTGAGCTCCCCTTGCCCGCGACCGCCACCAGCGTATTCGCAGCCACGATGCGGATACTGTCGGCCTTGACGACCTCCTCCGCGTTTGTCGCCGTCCCTCCGAACCAGCGGTCCGCGCCGATGAACACGTCGCACGGCGCGCCCTTCAAGAGTTGCGTCCGCAGCATGCCGGTCGAGCCATAGACGAAGGTGAGTTTGACGCCGGGGTGATCCCGCGTGTAGAGCGGCTCAACGGCTTTCATCACATCGCTGAGACTTGCCGCCGCCGCCACGAAGACCTCGCCCGCCCGTGCGGACACCGCCACCAGACCCGCCAGTATCATTACCAGCCCTGTTTGCATGATGCACCTCATGTTGACTCCGAGCCCCCGCGGACATTCACGGGCGCCCAAGCCAACCGATGCAATCGCAGATATCAGGCCATGTTTCTTTCGGGCCTCGCAGATATCGGCCTAACCTGTTCAAGCTAAAAAGCCTAACGCTGGTTTATGTTCCCCGTCAGCCTCAGGTCGCGACGGGTCCGATCGGGAAATCTATTTCCGTCATTGCAGAATGCCCACAAAAACGTCGGTGAAGATCGTTTCCAGATCCGCCGTTTTTTTCCGGAAATACCGGTCGATGCCCGGCAGATACCTCAGAAAGACCCGCACCAGCGCACCCTGCGGCCACACGCGGATCGAAACCGTGTAGACCAGCACCTTCGGCGAAGCCTGCTCGTCGCGCGCAAGGGTCAAATAGATGAGCGATTCAAAGGTGCCGAAGGTCCGTTTGCCGGTCGCGTAAAACGCGGTCATGAAGCAGGTGTTTGTGTCGGTCTCCCGCCACAGTTCGCGGATATCGCACCGTTCGCCGGCCTTGTTGACGTAATAATAACGGCCGGCGCCCGCCGATTTCACTTCGAACTGCGGTTTTATGCCGACAGGCAACTGCGCGGCATAGGCCTGCTGGACTGTCTCCAGCAGGTTGGATGTCTGCAGCACGCCATAGGCCCTCTCGAAGGAGCCCGTGACGCAGCCCGCCACATGAATGCGCAGCGTGTCCTTCTCCAGAAGGCGCGACTCGTCGGCATCCATTACGGCACCTTGCGGCGCCGCGGCGGCAAGGCCCGCCGTCGCGCACAAGACGCACACTGCCATACGGATCAAGTCGGACGTGCGCTGCATGGCATCCTTCCCGTGTGCGTTTTCAGATGGCGGCGCCCGGTTCCCCTACTTCACCAGCAGCACGCCGTCCGCCTCCAGCGTGAGCGCCATGGACTTGCCGCGCCGCGAGAGGGTCACGGCCTGCGGCTCGCGGGTGGCGTTGGCCAGCACCACGGCCACCTTGCCGTCGGGCGCGCGGAAGGCGTTGTGGAAGACGGCGGGCGTCGGTCGGTCGCGGTAGGTGACGGTCGCGCACTCCAGCTGCGGCGGATGCAGCAGCCGGCCATCCTGCAGCCACGGGCGCCCCTCGCCGTGATAGAGCGCGACCCAGCGCTGCATGAAGCGCGAGTCGGAGGACTGCCCCGTATACTTGAGCGTCCTGAGCCCGCCGTCCGGCAGCACCTCTTCCAGCGCCACGTCGTCGACCCAGGCCTTGGCCTCGCCGTTCACGTGGATCATGATGCGCAGCATGTCGGCTCCCGCCGGCACCGTGAAGTCGGCCGACACGCGCGCCCACCCCGCTCCCGCCGCCGGGAACTTGAGCTGACCGCCCAGCCCCAGCGACTTCAGCTCGGGCGCGAACACGCCGAAGTTGACGCCGTTGGGCTGCGCCATGCGCTCGGTCTTGAGCCACGCGCTGAGCCGGTACTTCGCGCCCGCGGCAAAGCCGCTGTCCGACACCGCCACGTTGCGCGAGACCTGCACGATGTCGCTGCGGTTGGTGTTCTCCAGCCGCAGGCTCGACGCGCCGCCGTGCTTCTCGTCCGTGTCGCAGAGGGCCTGTCCGTTCCAGGCCTGGCCCTGATAGCCGCGCAGGTGGTCCCAGCCGGCCAGCGCGCTGGCGCCGGCGGCGCGCGCCTCGAACCCGCCGTTGACCAGCACCTCGTCCGCCAGGTCGCGGCCCGTCGGCACCAGGTGCGGCATCTGCCCGTCAGCGAGGCAGTGGGCGTTCATCACGCGGTCGTTGCCGCGCGGGTTGCTCTGGAAGGGCGGCAGGTACTCGTGGTAGAGGTAGTTGAAGACCGAGGCCCACTCGCGCGCGGACTCACAGTCGCGGTAGTCCTGCAGCCCCACGAGGTGGTTGAACCACTCGTTCGGCTCCTCAAAGCAAACGACCGCGTCGGGCTCCACGGTGCGCATGGCGGCCAGCATGGTGCGCAGCTGCCCCGCGAACGCCTCGGTCATCCACTGGCCGCGCCCCGCCGGATGCGGATGGTTGGGCGCATAGCATGCGGGCCAGTTGCCGCCGACCACCTGGTCCACCTGGACCATCTCGCAGCCGCGCTTGGCGAGCGGCACGCAGATATCCTCATTCCACCAGCGGACCGTCCACGGGTCGCCGCCGCACATGCAGGCGGTGTCGCCCCCGTTCAGCCAGCTCGGCACACGATTGTACAACTTGCCGTCGCGGTTGTGCACGGCGTGCGCGCGGGCCACCTCGTCAAAGCGCTTGCGGTCGTCCCACTCGAAGGTTCCGTCCGGCCGCTTGTTGTAGGTCAGGGTCCAGTGGTAGCCCGAGGGCCACGGGAAGGCGTGGCAGCCGAGCTTGCGCGTGTCCGCCACCAGCCGCGTGAACTGCTCGTCCGACGGGAAGAGCGGAAAGTAGTCGGGCGTCACCCAGCCCGCGATCTTCTCCCAGCCCCAGTAGGCCGTGATGAGCGGCATCTCGGGAAAATTCTTCTTCCAGTACTCCGTGAGCCAGCGTTCGATGCGCGCGGGGTCGGCCAGCCAGTCGCGCCCGAAGCGCACCATGGCCGGGCCGTCCTTGAGCCACGCCGGCAGGTCGCCGCGCTGCGCAAAGGGCGTGGCGCACCACGGCTGGGTCAGCGCCCATGTTTTGTAGAGGTCGGCGGCGTCGCGCCAGTCGGCGGGCTCTCCCGCCGCGCCGCTGAAGGCGGACATCACCGTGTCGTAGGCCTGCGCCACGGTGCCGGTGGCGAAGCAGGGACGGAACCAGCTGAACTCCACGCCCGCGGCCGCCCGCGTGAGAATCAGGTCCTTGGGGTAGCCCTTGCCGTCTTCGGCCGCGGTGTAGAAGCCGGCGCGGTCGTCGTAGTAGCAGCCGAACTGCGCGGCCATGTTGCCCGGCTGGCTGATGGAGACGCTCGAGCCGGACTTCATCGCGCCGGGCTTGCGGATCACGCCGCCCTTGGCGGACCCGACCACGGCGGCGTCATCGTCCACGCTCGTGCCCAGCGGCGCGGCGAGCACGACGAACGGATACTGCACCGATTCCAGCACCCACCCCTCCTGCATCTGCACGCTGATGCCCCAGCGCACCAGCGAATCGCCCGGCCTCACCCGCGCCGTGCACACCACGCGCTCCACACCTTTGGCGAAGCCCTCGTAGGTCAGCGTCGCGCACGGGCCGCCCGCCTCGTCCTGCAGGGAGGCATTGAAGGTCTTGGCGTCCCCGCTCGACAGCATGACCTTCTCGCCGGGGATCTCGGCTTTTTGCGAAAATGTCAGCGTAAAGAGCCGCGGCGCCTTCTGCACCGCCGCCAGCTCCACGCCCTCGGGCGTCTTCAGCGAAATGATGCCGCCGCGCTCCTCGCGCCCCAGACGCACCGAAATCTTGTCGCCGCGCAACTCCAGCGGCTCGCCCTCGGCCCATGCGACACCGCAACAGCACATCAAGCTGAGAACACAGGCAACCTTGTAACCATTCAGGCTTAGCATGGGGATCGGTCTCCGGGCACGGGTTAATCCCTTCAACAAAGCGCGGCACCCGCCCGTCCGCTCGCCGTATCAAAGAGTGCGCCTATCCTATCATGCGAAAACGATGGGGTTCAAAGGTATTGTTGACAAAAGGAAGCAGTGGACTGAGAACGGAGGACAGAGAATTGAGGACAGAGAACGGAATGGAGCCAATTTCAGGAAATTCTCACTCCTAATCCTGATCGTAATCCTAATCGTAATCCTAATCTCTCCGGGAAAACGGATTAAGATTAAGAGCAAGATTATGAGCAGGACAGTCCCTGGCGTTTAACGAACGCCATTCCCGCTTGGCCGTCCGCAACGCTTACCCTGGCCGCCTCCCTGAGAAGTCCGCCGAGGCGGGCTCGGAGAGCCCGCGCCACCCGGCAGGCCGCAACCTCCAGGCGCGGAAGACGGAGGACGGAGAGCGCCACAAACCTGCCGCCACGCGCTTTTTCGACTTGCGCCGGAGAGGAGAATCTTTGACACTGATGACCGCCATGGAAACACCCAAGAAAACGCAACCCGCCAGCCGGCCCCGCGCACCCCGGCGGACGGTCTCTCCTCCGAACCTGACCGGCCGCTTTGCCGCGCTCGATTTCGAAACCGCCGATTACGGCCGCGACAGCGCCTGCGCGCTCTCCGTCGTCATCGTCGAGAGCGAGCGGGTTGTCGACACCTGGACAAGCCTGATCCGTCCGCCGCGGAGTACTTTCAACTTCACCTATCTGCACGGGATCTCCTGGGATCATGTGAAAGACAAGCCCGTCTTCGGCGAGCTCTGGCCCGATGTCGCCCGGCTGCTGGCCCATGTGGATTTCATCGCGGCGCACAACGCCTCGTTCGACCGCTCGGTGCTGCGCGCCTGCTGCGAACTGGCCGGGCACGAACCTGTGACGCTCCCCTTCCTGTGCACCGTCAAGCTGGCCCGGGCAACCTGGGACATTTTTCCCACGAAACTGTCTGACGTTGCGCACCGTCTGCAGATCCCGCTGAAGCACCACGACGCCGCATCCGACGCCTTCGCCTGCGCGCAGATTCTGATCAAAGCCAGAGAGAACGGCCATTTGTATGCGGACCTGGTGCAGAAACACACGCTGAAGCCAGCCCGGAACCGCCCCTAATCACCCCTCATCCGCTCACGGGAATAGTGCCATGCTGAACAGACGATCCTTTCTGAAGACCTCGGTGTCGGCCACCGCCGCCTATAACATGCCGCGCGGGCTGGGTGCGGCCGAGGTGCCGCGCGGCCTCGTCACACCGAACGCGACGCAGCAGGCGTGGCACGACATGGAGCTGGGCATGTTCTTCCACTTCGACATCCCCGTCTACCGGCAGGAGTGGCAGTGGCGCAGCTTCAAGGACTTCCCGGACCCGAACCTGTATCAGCCCGCGAAGCTCGACACCGACCAGTGGATGGCGGCCGCCAAGGCCATGGGCGCCAAATACGCGATCTTCGTGGCCAAGCACTGCAGCGGCTTCCTGCAGTGGCAGTCCGACCTCTACCCCTACGGCGTGAAGCAGTCCTCGTGGCGCAACGGCCGCGGCGACGTGGTCGGCGACTTCGTGGCCTCCTGCCGCAGGCACGGGATCCGGCCCGGCCTCTACGCCTCGGTCTCGGCCAACGGCTTTCTGGGCGTGGACAACCCGGGGCTCGTGAACCGCGGCAAAGGCGGCGACGCGGAGGCGCAGGCCCGCTACGTGCGCACCTGCGAGCAGATGATGACGGAGCTCTGGACGCGCTACGGCGACCTCTTCGAGATCTGGTTCGACGGCGGCGCGATCCCCGCGAGCCAGGGCGGCCCCGACCTGGTCCCGATCCTCAAGCGCCACCAGCCGCAAGCCATCGTCTTCCAGGGCCCGGCGGGCACGCCCAACCTGATCCGCTGGGTCGGCAACGAGCGCGGCGTGGCCCCCTACCCCTGCTGGAGCACGGCCAGCGCCGGCACCAGCGAGGGCGGCACGATCGAGAAGGCGCTCGGCGGCAACCCGGACGGCAAGCTCTGGGTGCCCGGCGAATGCGACGTGCCGGTCCGCAACCACGACTGGTTCTGGAAGCCCGGCGGCGAGCAGAAGCTCTACAGCGTGGAGCAGCTCGTCCAGATGTATACCAACTCCGTCGGCCGCAACTGCAACCTGCTGCTCAACGCCAACCCCGGCCCAGACGGACTGGTGCCGGAGGCGGACTTCCAGCGCTATGCCGAATTCGGCCGGGAGATCAAGCGGCGCTTCGGCTCGCCGCTCGCCATGACCGCCGGCACGGGCGCGACGGTGGAGCTGATCCTTTCAAAACCGCAGGCCGTCAACCAGATCGCGGTCATGGAGGACATCGCGCTCGGCGAGCGCGTCCGCGCCTACGAGGTCGAGGGCCTCGCGCCGGGCGGCGCGTGGGTCAAGCTCTGCGACGGCGTCTCCGTCGGCCACAAGCGCATCCAGGCCTTCGCCCGCACCGAGGTCTCCCGGCTGCGTTTCCGCGCGACCGCCTCGGTCGCCGAACCGCAGATCCGCCAGTTCGCCGCCTTCAACGTCGATTGACCTGGCCGGGCGCTTCAGACCCGAAGGCCGATCCTGTTTGCAGCGACACCGCGAGGCGTTTCTGCATGCAGCGCCACGCATGCCCTTACGGGCACACAACAAACGGATATGGGGCATGCAACCTTTTTAGCGGACGCGACAATCACCGTTTCAACCGCAACCGTCACACGCCCGGGTGAGCAGGAATGACCGGTCACCCAGGTCTTTGCGTGGCACGGGGTAGCCGGCCTTTCTCGTCTCGATCCGCTTGAGCCGCTCGATGTAATCCGCGGGGAGCCCCTGTGCGACCGCCCCCGCCACGATGTGCGCCAGGTACTCCTCGCTCGGCTTCCGGGTTTCGCCGCAATAGTCTTTCCGGTAGAATTGGACCGGGTAGCTGTCGCCCTTCGCGTCCACGACCACCGAGGGGTAGAGGAAGTAGGAGCCGTTCCCGTCCAAGCGGACGCCTTGCCACGTGTCGAGCGCGTCGGCATCGCGAAAAGAGAGTTTGCAGACCACGCCCCACACCTCTTCACCCGGGTGGCGGACAACCGTCGCCTCGCCGCCGTCCCACAGGGCCGAGTGGCCGAAAAACGCCAGGCGGTGGCCTGCCAGCCGCGCGATGGCCAAAACCTTAGGGCTGGCGCACCGGGTAACGAGCTGCGCCGGGTTCATGTTTGACCCGTAAATGAAGTAGAGATGGTGATCACGCGCTTGAAAGACATTCATGGTTTTATCCTTTCGCAGACGTCACTCGGGCAGACCCAAACGATGACCGGGGCCGGCTGAAGCCGGTACAACGTACGGACGCCGCTCTGGTTTGTTGCACCGCCTTCAGGCGGCGGTTCGACATTACCGCTTGGCCGGCTGAGGCCGGGACAACATACGGACGCCGCCCTGGCTTGTTGTACCGCCTTCAGGCGGCGGTTCGACATTGCCGCTTGGCCGGCTGAGGCCGGTACAACGAACGGACGCCCC
>JAHFSX010000033.1 GCA_023269675.1 Verrucomicrobiota bacterium | reverse complement strand
CCCGATCGGGCGCGGCCAGCGCGAGCTGATCATCGGCGACCGCGCCACCGGCAAGACCACGATCTGCATCGATACGATCATCAGCCAGGCCCGACTCAACAAGGCGGCTGAAGCGGCCGGCGACAAAACTTACCGGCCCCTGTACAGCATCTACGTCGCGGTTGGCCAGAAGCAGTCCACCATCGCGCGGGTCATCGCCGTGCTCGAGGAGGCGGGGGCGCTGCCTTACACGATTGTGGTGGTCTCCTCGGCCTCGGATTCCGCCGCCAATCAGTACCTCGTGCCTTTTGCCGGCGCGGCCATGGGCGAGTGGTTTATGGATCATGGAATGGACGCGCTGATTGTGTATGACGACCTGTCCAAGCATGCCGTGGCCTACCGGCAGGTGTGCCTCATCTTGAAGCGCCCGTCGGGTCGCGAGGCGTATCCCGGCGATGTGTTTTACCTGCACAGCCGGCTGCTCGAGCGCGCCGCGCGGGTGGGCGAGAAGTACGGCGACGGGTCGCTCACGGCTCTGCCCATCATCGAAACGCAGGCCGGCGACGTTTCGGCGTACATCCCGACCAACGTCATCTCGATTACGGACGGCCAGATCTTTCTGGAAACGAGCCTTTTTTATCAGGGCGTGCGCCCGGCCATCAACGTCGGCATCTCGGTCTCCCGCGTCGGTTCCGCCGCACAGCTCAAGGCCATGAAGCAAGTCGCGGGCAAGCTCAAAGGGGAGTTGGCCCAGTTCCGTGAATTGGCGGCGTTCGCGCAGTTCGGTTCGGACCTCGACGCCAAGACGCAGGCGCAGATCGACCGCGGCAAGCGCATCATGGAGATTTTCAAACAGGGGCAATACAACCCGATCCCCGTGGAGGTCCAGGTCGCCGTGATCTGGGTTGTGCAGAACGGTTATGTGGATCAGGTGTCTGTCAGCCGGATCAAGGAGTTCCAGAATAAGCTGACGGATTTCCTGACCACGCGCAAGCCCGAGCTGCTGGCCATGATCGGCAAGGAGAAGGCGGTCACCGACCCGGTGAAGGACGCGCTGAAGGCGGCCGCTGATGAGTTTCAGCAAACGTGGAAATGAAAGTGGAACGGTGATTTATGGCCAGTGCACGCGAGCTTCGTCCACGCATACAGTCGATCAGCAGCACCGCGCAGATTACCCGTGCGATGCAAATGGTGGCCTCGGCTAAGATGCGCAAGGCGCAACAGGCCACGCTGATGACACGGCCGTTTGCCCAGCTCCTCTACCGCATCCAGAGGCGTGCCGCGACGCGCGTGCATGAGTTCACCCATCCCCTGTTGGAGGTCCGGGAGGTGCGGAAGCGCGCGGTGATCCTCATCAGCACGGACAAAGGACTGTGCGGAGCGCTCAACTCCAACTTGTTCAGGTTGGCCGCCCAGTTTGATCCGGCGACCACCGTCTTTATCACGGCGGGGAAACGGGCGTCGCAATTCGTCGCGCGCACCCGCCGACAGCTGGCTGCGGAGTTTCCTTTCGGGGACACGCCGCGCTTCGCCGATGCCCGGCCCATCGCCGCCCTGGCCTGCGACATGTTTCTGAAGGGCGAGGTCGATGAGGTGAAGGTCGTTGTGACGGGGTTCATCAACACGATGAGCCAGAAGGCCTATGTGGTCGATTTTCTGCCGATCGGCGAAATCAAGGGGCTGAAGATTCCCGGCGCGGAATCCGACGCGGAGCTGGCCGCCGACACGACCGACTACCTCTTTGAGCCCAGCCCGCAGGATACGCTTTCCTTCCTCTTTCAGGGGTACACCAACATTCTTATCTACCGCGCCTTGCTGGAGGCGAAAGCCAGTGAGCAAAGCGCACGCATGGTGGCCATGAAAGGCGCATCCGACAATGCCGCTGACCTGATCGAGGACTTGACACTCGAATACAACAAACTGCGTCAGGGAAGTATCACGAATGCGCTGCTGGAAATTGCCGGTGGCCAAATGGGCAACGAGTAAAGGGAGTTTCAGTATGAACAAGGGTAGAATCGTACAGGTCGTGGGTCCGGTCGTGGACGTCGAATTCACGGAGGAGCTGCCGGCCATCTACAACGCGTTGACCATCGAGTACAAGATGGGGCAAGAGACCATCAAGCTGACGCTCGAAGTGCAGCAGCACCTCAGCGAGAGCTGGGTCCGGTCGATTTCCATGTCCGCCACCGAGGGCCTCAAACGAGGGCAAGAAGTGATCGACACCGGCGCCTGCATCTCCGTGCCTGTGGGGGATGGGGTGATGGGGCGGATCTTCGATGTGTGCGGCAACCCGATGGACGAACGCGGGCCCGTCAAGGCGGATAAATATTATCCGATCCACCGCTCCGCGCCCAATCTGATGGACCAGTCGCCCTCGCCGTCGGTCCTGCCCACCGGCATCAAAGTCGTCGACCTGATCTGCCCCTTCCTGAAAGGCGGCAAGGTGGGCGCGTTTGGCGGCGCGGGTGTGGGCAAAACGGTGGTCATCATGGAGCTGATCCACAATATCGCCAAGCTGCATGGCGGCGTGTCGCTGTTTGCCGGTGTCGGCGAGCGCACCCGGGAGGGCAATGACCTCTACAATGAAATGTCGGGGGCGGGCGTGATTAAGCAGGATGACCTCGGCGCGTCCAAAATCGCCCTCGTGTATGGCCAGATGAACGAGCCGCCGGGCGCCCGCCTGCGCGTGGCCTTGTCCGCGCTTGCCATGGCCGAGTATTTCCGGGACGAGAAGAATCAGGATGTGTTGCTCTTCATCGACAACGTCTTCCGGTTTTCCCAGGCGGGCTCAGAGGTTTCGGCGCTGCTCGGACGCACCGCCAGCGCCGTCGGCTACCAGCCGACCTTGGCCTCTGAAATGGGCGCTCTTCAGGAGCGCATCACGTCCACCAAAAAGGGCTCGATCACTTCGTTCCAGGCGGTGTATGTGCCGGCTGACGACCTGACTGACCCGGCCCCCGCCACCACGTTCGCGCACTTGGATGCGACCATTGTCTTGGAACGCTCGATTGCCGAGCTGGGCATCTACCCCGCGGTGGACCCGCTGGCCTCGACGTCCCGGGCGCTCGCTCCGGAAATTGTCGGCCAGGAGCACTATGACGTGGCCCGCGGCGTGCAGCGCGTGCTCCAGCGCTATAAGGACCTGCGGGATATCATCGCGATTCTCGGTATGGACGAGCTTTCGCCCGAGGACAAGACCGCGGTCAACCGGGCTCGTAAGATCCAGCGTTTCCTGAGCCAGCCGTTCAGCGTGGCGACCGTTTTTTCAGGCCTCGACGGGAAGCAGGTGTCCGTGGCCGAAACCGTGCGCGGTTTCAAGGAGATCCTCGACGGCAAACACGACGATGTGCCGGAGGGCGATTTCTACATGAAAGGCGGGATCGACGAGGTGAGCGGCGCGTCCGCGAAGCCGGAAGAAAAACCGCCCGAAAAGCCGATAGAGGCACGAAAATAATGGCCAGCACGCTTAAACTTGAGATTATCACTCCGGAAGGACCCGTCTACGTCGAGGACGTGGAGATGGTGACCCTGCCGGGCATCGCCGGCCAATTCGGCGTGTACCCGCAGCACCTTCCGCTGATGACGCAGATGGTGCCGGGCGAAATCATCGTGCGCAAGGAGGGTCGCGACACCTTCTTTGCCACCGGCGCCGGACTCATCGAAGTCACGGCCGCGCGTGTCTCCATACTCACCGATCTGGCGGTGCAAGCGGATAAAATCGATGAAGCGAAAGCCGAGGAGGCCCGGCAACGCGCAGAAGCCCGACTCCGCGAGAAACTCTCGGACGAGGAAGTCGCCACCGCCAACGCAGCGCTGGCCCGATCACTCGCTCAGCTCAATGTCAAACGGCACTTTCACCGGTGAGGAAGATCGCATATGAAAAAGGAACCGGATGTGAGAACAAGGAGCGCTCAGGTGCAGGCCGCGCGCCTTCAGATCGTCAAAGCCGGACTCGAAAGCGACCAGGCGAAGGCGAGTGCCCGCGACGCCAAGTGTAATCTGAAGAAGGCAAAGCAACTCGCCCGTCTCACCAAGAAGCAGTACAAGAAAGCGAAGGCGGCATTGTCCGACGCCAAAAAAGCGCTGATCAAGACCGAGGCGAGGTGCGCGAACCTTGTCGCGCCCATAGCGGCTGGAGGCTCGGCCCCGCGCCCAGCGAAAAAAGCGACTGCGCGCAGCGGGCGTGCCGCCTCTAAGACCATGAAGGCGGTGTCCGCGAGCGTGACCCGCGACGGAGGCCCTGTACCTGTGGGCCAGCCGAGGATTTCCGCTAAAGCCTCTTCCCGTGAGACGAAGTCGTCGGTCAGGGCTGATGCAAGCCCATTGCCCGCTTAACCACGGCGTCACCATGATTGAAAGCGCATCCATGCGGTTCTTGCCCGCGCTGGGTTGGCTTCGGTCCTACGAGCGAACCTGGCTCCGGGGGGACGGTCTTGCCGGCATCACGCTGGCGGCATACCTGTTGCCTGCAGGCCTGGGCGACGCCTCGCTCGCCAACCTGCCGCCCCAGGCGGGGCTCTACGCCTGCTTGTTTGGCGGTTTGGTTTTTTGGCTGTTCTGCAGTTCGCGGCACACGGTCATCACCGTCACCTCCGCCATCTCCCTGCTCGTGGGCGCGTCGCTGGGCGAGATAGCCGGGGGCGACCTCACCCGGTTCGGTGCGCTGGCGGCGGGCACGGCCTTGCTCATGGCGCTCATCGCTTTCACCGCCTGGCTGGTCAAGGCTGGTTCGATCATCAACTTTATTTCCGAGAGCGTGATGACCGGTTTCAAGTGTGGCGTGGCGCTGTTCCTCGCCAGCACGCAGCTGCCTAAGCTTTTTGGCATCCATGGTGCCCATGGTAACTTCTGGGTGAACAGCGGAAACTTCCTGAAACACCTGGGTGAAACGAATCCTGCGGCGCTGGCGGTTGGGGGAGTCGCCCTGGCTGTGCTCGTGCTCGGTAAGATTTTTCTCAAGAACAAACCCGTGGCGCTGTTCGTCGTGGTGGGCGGCATAGCGGCATCGGGCTGGCTTAGCCTCGATGCGCGCGGGGTCAAGCTGCTGGGCGAAGTGCCGCAAGGGCTGCCCGCCTTCGGTTTCCCGGCGATTGGCTGGACCGATTTGAACGAACTGCTGCCTCTGGCCTTCGCGTGTTTCATGCTTGGCGCGGTGGAGACGGCGGCGGTGGGGCGCATGTTTATCGCCAAGCACGGCGGGCGTCTGGATGCGAACCAGGAGTTCC
This sequence comes from Verrucomicrobiota bacterium, assembly GCA_023269675.1. GTDB lineage: Bacteria > Verrucomicrobiota > Kiritimatiellia > RFP12 > UBA1067 > JAHFSX01. The sequence continues at coordinate 69,173 of JAHFSX010000033.1, read as the reverse complement.
TCGCGCTGGCCGCTGCCAATCTCGCCGCCGGAGTGGGCTGCGGGTTCCCCGTCAGCGGCGGCAGCTCGCAGTCGCTGGTCAATGAAGGCGGCGGCGCGCGCACGCCTTTGTCCGGCGCCATCGCGGCGGGGATCATTCTGGTGGTGGTGCTTTTCTGCTCGCACCTGCTGGCCGCGTTGCCTCAGCCGGTCCTGGCCGCAGTCGTGCTGGTGGCGGTGGCCGGCCTGATCAATGTTTCCGCCCTCGAGGAACTCTGGCGTAGCGACCGGCCGGAATTCCTCGTGGCGTTCGCGGCGGTCGTGGGCGTGCTCGGGCAGGGCCTGCTGCGTGGCGTCATGATCGGCGCGATCATCTCGCTGGTGCTGTTGCTCCGGCGTGCCTCGCGGCCCCATGTCGCTTTTCTCGGCCGTGTCGCCGGCACGCTGCGGTTCTCGGATTGCGAGCGGCATCCGAAAAACGAATTGATTCCCGGAGTGCTGGTTTTCCGCCCGGAGGCGAGCCTGCTTTACTTTAACATGGAGCATGTGCGGGACACGGTTGCGGAGCGGGTGCGTATCGAGGTCAACCCGCCGAAGCTCGTCGTGCTGGACCTCTCGGCGTCGCCTTATGTGGACCTGCACGCCGCGCACATGCTGGCGGGGTTGGCGGAGGAATTGGCTGCGGCGGGCTGCCGGCTGCAGGTCGTCGAGGCGCGCGCCGCCGTGCGCGAACGGTTGCGCGGCGCGGGTATCGACGCGAAGCTCGGCACGGTTAACCGCATGACGTCCGTATCCGATGCCGTGGAGGCGTATCAGGAGCAGCTGGCGAACTCACCTTAACGGAAAACACGGTTCAATCGGCAGCAAACCCCGCCGCAGGGTTTGACATCGGGTGGGCCGATCTCCAGCTGAGCCTTGCCCTGCAGCGTGCCGGAAAAGTTGTGAGCGGCTGGCAGCCCTGATCCGGGACAGGTTGGAGCTTTTGATGCGGCCGACGCCGTTCTCTTTACTCCTGCGCTCTCCGAGACCTTCTGATCAGTCAATTGCCTGTTGAACGCGGGATTGAGCACGTGATACTATCAAGCCACTTTTGATGATGGCCACAGGCACGCCGTATGAGCGGTCTCCAGGTGAGATGTTCTGCACGGGCTGACACACAGGATCAACATGAACGCTATGCGCACGTACAAAACCCTAGCCGTGACGCTTCTGGTCGGCGCGGCCGCCCTGCTGTCCGGATGCCAGTCTATCCATCCCGGCTGGTCGAGTCTGGCGTATGTCGAAATCGAGGACGCATCACTCGAGGCGGTCCATGCGGCCACGCTGCAGGTTTTTGCCGGCGAAAATTATGCGGCGCACTCGGTCAAACCGCGGGAGATCGTCTTTGTCCGGGAGGGGACACCGAACGACCGGCTGCAATACGCGCGTTATCAGGAGAGCCTGCAGATGCGTGTCGAAGTGACGCTGGAACCTTTTGGCGATGACGGCGTCCTGGTGCGTGCTGACGCTTACGCCGTCGTTGGCGCATCGGGCCGCGATGAGGTGCAGCTGCTTAAGATCGCGCGCCGGCCTTACCGGCTGCTGCTCAATCGCGTGAAGGAAACGGTCCGGGCGGAGGCGATGCTGGAAGCCCTGTAGTTGGAGGCGGGACGACCTGGCTTAGGGTCTGAGGGTCAGCCGCGATGCGGACTGCCGGATGTGAGCTGAAGGATGCCGGGGCGCTGTCAATTGGATGGCAGGATGAAAAAGAGCATGGATAACAGAACGAGCATCAGGTGGGCGGGGGTGGGCATCCTGCTCCTCGCCTCGGGCCCGGGGTGCCGCATGGCCCAGACCGCGGCCCAGACCGCCGCCAAGGTTCCGGGACAGGCTGTCCGCACGATCACGCCGGCACCGAAGGCTGAACCGGCGGTTGATCCGGTGGAGGTGCAGCAGACCTTGATGCGCTTCGCGGACGAGTTCGCCTCGCGCATGACCCTCGGCGTCGAAAAGCTCCGCCATGGCACGAACGCGCTGGATAAGGCCGAGAGCCTGCGGTGGAAAATCGCGTTCGGTACCGCGACCTGTTCCATCGCCTCCGGGCCAAACGCCGTCGCCAACCTGCTGGACATGACGGTCTTTATCGCAGAAGCGCGGATGGCCCTGGAGGAGCATTGGCAGCCCAAGGTCTTCGGCGCGTCGGCTCAGACCCTCCTCGACTACTGCCGTCTGGCCGAGGCGGAGATCTGGCGGGCGACCGACAAGGTCCTCAAACCGGAGCAGCAGGCGGCCTTGCGTGAGGCGATTCAGGTGTGGCACCGGGAGAGCTCGATGCCGGAGAACCTGCTGGTGGCACGCTCTGTCGGTCTCGCCATACAGGTGACGCAGGTGAACCGGGCCGACATCACCAAGCCCGGCAGCCTCTTCAGCCTGCTCATGCTCGACCCGCTGGCCGAGCTGGACCCGACCCGGCGCGAAATCGCTCAGACGCGGCTGTTTGCCGAGCGCGCGCTTTTCGTCTCTCAAAAGATGCCGACGCTGCTGCGGTGGCAGGCGGAGCTTCTGAGCATCGATGCGATGGAGCAGCCCGCCTTGCGGCAATGGACGACCAATGTCACCCAGATCGCCGCTTCGGTGGACCGTTTCACCCGCGCGGCCGAGCAATTGCCGGCGCAGGTCGCTGCGGAGCGCGAACAAATCCTCAAGGCGCTCCAGGCGCAGGAGAGCGCCCTGATGCCCGTGCTCGGCGAGGCGCGCCAGACGCTCGCCGCTGGCACCCAGATGTCCGCGTCGCTGAACACGGCGCTGACGAGTTTCGACGGGGTTCTCAGGCGCCTGGGTGTCGGCGAGCCCGAGAGCGAGGGGGCGTCCGAGACGAATGCGGAACCGTTCCGCATCCAGGACTACGGGCAGGTGGCGGTGCAACTGGAGGCGGCTGCCCGGCAGCTGACCGAGCTGCTCCAAACCTTCGATCAGACGCTCGGCGCCAATAGCCGCGCGCAGCTGGCGGCGCAAATCGGCCCGGTGGTTCAACAGGCGCAGGCCGGTGGCAAGGAACTCGCTGATTTCGTTTTTTGGCGGGGCGTCCTCTTCGTGGCCATTGTGCTTCTGGCCGCCTTGCTGTACCGCTTGCTTGCCGCCTGTCTGCCCCGCAGCGCCCGGAGAAAACTGACGCGCGATGAAATAGAAGGAAGAAGTTGAAGACAATCCCGACGCCAGCGGAGCGGGAGCAAACGGAGGGGTAACTTTTTGAACGATTCAGATTAAGATTAGGATTACGATTAGGATTACGAAAGGTCCCCTGTTCCTCATAATCTTAATCGTGCTCTAAATCGTAATCGGTTTGAGGTTACAGGTTAGAACACGCATGTCTGATGTGAGGTCTGCGATCTTGAAACGGACCGGGGCCTCGTCACTGTTCACTTAGGAGAGTGTTTTATGAACCCTTGCATTTCGAGAACGAAGATCGTTGCCACCATCGGGCCCGCATCCGAAGCGCCCGAGACCCTCGCGCAGATGATCCGCGCGGGAATGTCCGTCGCGCGGCTGAACTTCTCGCACGGCGAGTTCGAGGCGCACCGGCGCGTGATCGAGAACATTCGGGCCGCATCGAAAGCGGTCGGACGCCCGGTCGCCATCATGGCCGACCTGTCAGGCCCCAAGATGCGGATCGGCAACTTGGACGTCGACAGTTTCCGGCTGAAGACGGGCGACGGCTTTACGCTGACCACGGACGACATCGTCGGCAGCCAGGCGCGGGTGGCGGTCAGCTTCAAGCGTCTGCCTCAAGTCGTGAAGCAAGGCGACCTGCTCTCGCTCAATGACGGCTACATCCAGCTTGAGGTGACCGGCGTGGCCGGCAATGACGTCAACTGTGTGGTGAAAGTCGGCGGCGAGTTGCGCGCGCGGAAGGGTCTGAACCTGCCGGGCATCGATCTCGGCATCAGCGCGTTCACCGACCGCGACCGCGAGTGTTTGCGCTTTGCGCTCGAGAACGGCGTCGACGCGGTCAGCCAGTCGTTCGTCGAAGGCGCGGCCGACCTTCGCGCCGTGCGCGACGCGGCCCGCCAATTCGGCTACGACCCCTTCGTGATCGCCAAGATCGAGCGCTCACGGGCGCTGGAGCGTTTGGATGAGATTTTAGACGTGTCCGACGGGATCATGATCGCCCGCGGCGACCTCGGCGTCGAGGTGCCCATCGAGCGCATCGCGGTCATTCAGAAGGAGATTATCCGGCGAGCCAATCAGCGGGCGAAGCCCGTCATCACCGCGACCCAGATGCTCGAGTCCATGACCACGTACCGGCTGCCGACACGCGCCGAGGTGACGGACGTCTCGAACGCCATTCTCGACGGCACCGACTGCGTCATGCTTTCCGGCGAATCCGCGATGGGCGCGTATCCGGTGGAAGCCGTCGAAATGCTCGCGAAAATCGCCGCGACCGTCGAGCCGACCCGCCGCAGGGTAGGGGTGAGGGATCTCTTCGCGGGGCAGGACCTGTCCGGGCAAGTCCGGCCGGAGCACCTCATCGCGATCAGCATCGAGGCCTGCCTTGAACATCTCCTGCCCGCCGCGATCATGGTGCCGTCGCTGACGGGAACCACGGTCCGGCGGTTGGCCTCCCTGCATCTGCCTGTTCCCGTCATCGCGGTCAGCTCCAGCGCGAAGGTCTGTCAAGACCTTCAGTTCTCTTACGGCGCGCAACCCATCCACGAACCGCTCCGGCCCGCGTCGTGGCCCCTGTACATCAAGGAGTGGCTGCGTCGGCACGACCACACCGGCGACTTTGCCATTCTGACCGAGCGCTCCCCGGAGGGCGACCATCTGTTGGAGGTGATCGCTCTGTAAAGGCGCTCGCGTGCCGCCCGCGCAGCGGCGCTTGAGAAAGGAAGACGCATGATCCAGAAGAAAGTGATAACGTCAGAATGAACCAGAAAATCGTCGTCCGGCTCGCGGCAGTCGCCCTGGCGGGACTTATCGGCACGGCATCGGCGCAACCGGCCGTCGATGCGCACGCGCCCTTGCTCGAGCAGCGCAAACAATACGCCGACGTGCTCACGGCCGAGGCGATGAAAAGCGGCGAACGGCTGAATGCGGTCAACGCGCAGTTGCAGGCGCTCGACAAGGACATCGAGTCCCGCGTGGACCGCATTGTCGCGCTGATGGCGGCCGTCAAAGACTCGTCCGACTCGCGCGGACGGGTCATGCGCTCCAAAGACAAGGCGATCCAAGGACTGCGCAACAGCATCTCATTTTATGTGCGGGAGCGCGACCGCCGCAACCAGGACCTGGCGGCAGGCGGCTCGCCGGTCTCCAAGGAGGGCCTCGCCGAAGACGTCACAGCGCTCAACACGCGCATCGAAAAGCGCGTCGGCCAGATTCTGTCGCTCGCCATCTCGATGATGCAACAGGAAGAGTTCAACGCCTATGAGCGCTACCGCAACGATGAGCACGACTCTAGCGCGGAGACGAAGGAGTTCAAAAGGTTTGAGAAGGACTCCAACGGCGCGGCCAAGACCAAGGCCGACGTGATCCGGGAGCTGAAAGCCTCCATCGACAAACAGAGCAGCGAAATCAAGGATCTCCACGATAAGCTGCTCATCACGAACGATGCTCAGCGAAAAGAGCGTATCCGGTCTCAGATCGACGAGAAAGAGGAGATCGTCGCCGGCCGCCGGAAACAGGTGGAAGCGCTGCTTTCCGCGGAGGGGCCCGACGCGAGGTCCGTCAGCAACCTGGGCGCGTTCGAAATCGATGCGCTGCTGGCGGACATGACCCTTGACCTGCAGAGCGACTTCCGCAAGCTCCAGCAGCTGGCCGCGGAACGCAGCGACGCTCAGGTCCGGGCCCGCAACCATCAGGAACGGTTGGCTCGTCTCCTCAAGGATACGGAACTCGCATCGCCTGCTGCCGCTCCGTAAGCCGATCCGAAGGTTTCCGCGACAAGCGGGATCTTCCTCGGTTCGCGTGACTATGCCCGGAAAGGCCACACTTTTATGATACAGGTCTGTAAGCCCACACTGAATTGGCTCTTCGTCTTCATTCCCGTGACCCTTGGGCTGGAACACGCTCAGGCGACGCCGACGGTGCTCTTTTTTTCAGCTGCGCTGGCTATCATTCCGGTCGCCGCGCTGATTGTGCGGGCGACTGAACAGGTGGCCTCCCGTACCGGAGACGCCGTCGGCGGGCTGCTCAACGCCACTTTCGGCAACGCGCCGGAGCTGATCATTTCGCTGGTGGCTTTGAGGGCCGGTTACCCGGAGATGGTGCGGGCCTCGCTGATCGGCTCCATCTTGGCCAATCTGCTGCTGGCATTGGGAGCCTCCTATCTGGCCGGAGGGCTCCGATACCACGAGCAGAACTTCAACCCGGTCGCCGCGCGCGCCTACAGCACCATGATGCTGCTGGCCGCCACGAGCATGCTGGTGCCGAGCACATTTAACCGCTTCTTCGCGACCGAAGGTCCGATCCGGCAGGAGTATGCGCTCAACATCGGTATCGCGCTCCTGCTGCTGCTCGCCTATGGGCTCTACCTGCTGTTTTCGCTCAAGACGCATCCTGACGCGTTCAAAAGCGTGGAGGCAGAAGAGGGATCATGCCATGCCGGTCAGCGCTGGAGTGTGGGCCGCGCGGCGGGAAGTCTGGTTGCCGCATCGCTTCTCGCCGCCTGGATGAGCGAGATTCTCGTGGGTGCGGCTGAGGCGACGGGCAAGGCGTTGGGCATGACCCAGATCTTCATCGGCATCGTCTTTCTCGCGATTATCGGCGGCGCCGCCGAAAGCGGCTCGGCCATCGTGATGGCGCGGAAGAACAAAATCGATTTGAGCATCGGCATCGCCATGGGCAGCTCCATCCAGATCGCCCTGTTCGTCGCGCCTGTGCTGGTGCTCGCGAGCTACTTCATCGCGCCGCAGCCGCTGCAACTGTCGTTCGGACGAGGCGAGGTCGGCGCACTGTTCCTCGGCGTGATCTTGGGCACGGTCGTCTCGGGCGATGGCCAATCCAACTGGTACAAAGGCGTTCAGCTCATCACGGTTTACGCGATCATCGCCCTGATGTTCTACCTGATGCCGATGCCGACGCATTAGTCTTGGCGCACGACGGCCCGACTATTCCCCGCAATGCAGGAGTATTTGAGTTCGACGCCGCATAATACCTTCCTTGCATGAGTTCTCACAATCGCATCAAAAAAGGATCGTATGCGTGAAATTGCCATGTTAAGCTACATGCACAATAAAACTGATTTCGCAGCAGTTATTATCAGGAGAGCCGAAATTCATGAAACCCAAAGCACAGATCTTCCTCGCCCTCGTCCTGGCATCCATGGCCGCGGGTGCACAGCAAGAGGCGGCGCCGCTGCCAGGCGCACCCGCGCGGGCCGCTCCGCCGCCGGCCGCACAGGCCAAACGCAGCGCGAAGGAACTGGAGAATCTTGTCGCCCGCATCGCGCTCTATCCTGACCCGCTGATCGCGACCGTCCTGCCGGCCGCGGTCTATCCCCTGGAGATCGTCCAGGCGGCGCGTTTCGTGGCCGACACGAACAACCTGCCGAAGCTGGATGCGCAACCTTGGGACGACAACGTGAAGGCCGTGGCGAGCGTGCCGGCTGTGATCAAGATGATGAACGATGATTTGACTTGGACGATTGCCCTCGGCGAGACGTTCCTTGCGCAGGACAAAGACCTGCTGGACGCTGTTCAAAGCCTCCGCGGCAAGGCCCAGGGCGCGGGCACTCTGAGGACGACGCCGGAGCAGATCGTCGTGGTCACCAATCTGGTCGTCGAGAAAACCGTCGAGCAGCGGGCGGTGGTGGTGACCAACACGGTCGTTCAGATCCAGCCGGTCAATCCGGAAGTGGTCTATGTGCCGACTTACAACCCCGCTTACGTTTATTATCCGCCGCCGGGCTACGTCTACGATCCGTACGCGCCGCTGGTGACCTTCGGCGTGGGGATCGCGGTAGGGGCCATCATCGCCAACAACTGCGACTGGCACCACGGCGGCGTTTACGTGGGCCATCACGGAACCGTGGTCTGGAGCAACGGAGGCTATCACCATGGCGACGTGGACATCGACCGCAACGTGAACGTCGACCGCAACGTGAACGTCAACCAGGGCAACCGAGGCGCGCAGGCAACTCCCAATAACAGGAGTGGAACGACGGGCTCGCAGAAGTGGAAACCGGATCAGAACCGGCTGAGTTCATCGAGCACGTTGGGTTCCAGAGGCGCGGCCAGCACCATGGAGGCGCGGGGGTGGAGTTCTTCCGGCGGCGCCAGGCCGTCCACTCAGCCCGGTACCCGCCCCTCGCCTTCCACCGGCAATGTCGCCACGCGCCCTTCGACGGGTTACGTGAACACGCGCCCCTCGACGGGTAACGTGAACACGCGGCCTTCGACCGCCCCGAGTGCCTCCCGGCCCGCTAGCCCGTCGGCCCGCCCCGGCAGCACGTCGGGCGGCAGCGCCTTCGGCGGGGTCAGCAGCGGCTCCGGCACCCGCAGTTACAGCAGCCGCGGCTCCTCCAGCCGCTCCAGCGGGAGTTACGGCGGCAGCCGCGGCGGCGGCGGGCGTGGCGGCGGCGGACGCCGTTAAACTGTGAATCGTACGGCACCCAAAGATCCGAGCATCTGACATGAGAACGACTATGAATAATTCGATCCACCTGCAGCGGACGTTCCGCTGCTTCCCCTGCGCCGGACTGGCTCTGGCGCTGGCGCTCCACGCCTCTTTCGCCGTCAGCGCTGAGGAAACGGGCAAGGTCTTCGCTACGCCCGAGGAGGCGGTCGCGGCGCTCGCGTGTGCGGCCAGGGCCTGTGACGCCGAGGCGCTCCGCGCGCTTTTCGGTCCGGCGGCCGAGGAGGTGCAGAACCCCGACCGTGTCCAGGCCACGAACGAGCTGCAGACTTTTTCCGCGGCGCTCGGCCAGGCCAAGCGCCTCGCGCGCGACTCGGCCACCTGCTGCACGCTGGAAGTGGGGGCCGAGTTCTGGCCCTTCCCGATCCCCCTTGTGATGAGGGACGGCAAGTGGTTCTTCGACACCGAGGCGGGCAAGGACGAGTTGCTCAACCGGCGCGTCGGCCGCAATGAGCTGATGACGCTCAGCGCGGTGCGCGCCTATGTCGAGGCCCAGCGCGAGTACGCCGCCAAGGACCGCGACGGCGACGAGGTCCTGGAGTTCGCGCAGAAGTTTTTCAGCAAGCCTGGCCTGAAGGACGGCCTCTACTGGCCGCCCGAACTCGACGGCGAGATCAGCCCGCTCGGACCTCTCGCCGCGCAGGCGCAGAGCGAAGGGTACGGGGTAGCGGCCAAGGGAGAAGGGGCGGCGCCTGAGCCGTTCCACGGCTATTTCTTCAAGGTGCTCACCCGGCAGGCCAAGTCCGCGCCCGGCGGCAAGTACGGCTACATCATCAACGGAAACATGATCGGTGGTTTCGCGCTGGCGGCTTGGCCGGCGAGCTACGGCGAGACGGGCGTCATGACCTTCATCGTGAACCAGCAGGGGCGTGTGTATCAGAAAGACCTGGGTGCCGGCACGGCCAAGAGTGCGGCGGGCATGAAGGCCTACGACCCGGACAAGACCTGGACGGTCTCGCCCGATTGACCATGACTCTACGACCTCATCTCAGCTTATGTCTGACAAACCTACTCAATCTTCCAAACGCGTCTTGGATCCCATTAGCCGCGTATCCGAAATCCTGTTCGGGTTGATCATGGTGCTCACCTTCACCTGCTCACTCAGCGTGGCCGAGGCCGGACGCGAAGATGTCCGTACGATGCTGATCGGCGCGCTGGGTTGCAATCTGGCTTGGGGGCTGATCGATGCGCTGCTGTATTGGGTCAATACGGTCTCCGAGCGCGGCCGCGGGCTGGTCGTCCTGCGCCGCGTTCACCACACGCCTGACGCGCAGGAGGCCCGTGAACTCATCGCCGACTCGCTGCCTCCGCTGCTCGCCGCCGTTCTGAAACCGGACGAGCTGGACGCCATGCGGGCGCGGATCATCGAGCAATGCGAGCCGCCTGCGCGGGTCCCTATCAAGCGGGACGATTTCCGCGGCGCATGCGGGGTGTTCCTGCTGGTCTTTCTCTCCACGTTTCCGATCGTGGTTCCGTTCCTCTTCATGCACCAGGCCAGCCTGGCCCTGCGCGTCTCAAACGGCATCGCCATTGTCATTCTGTTTGTGCTCGGCGTCCGACTCGCTCGCTTCATCGGGGCGCGTCCTTGGCTGATGGGCACCTGCATGGTGTTCATCGGCGCGGCGCTCGTCGCGCTCGCCATCGCGCTGGGCGGCTGATTAAGTCACATCACAGGCCGCAGGCCCCTTACGGACGGAGCCGGCGGCTTTCACAACCCAAACCAAGAAACGGAGATCCGAATGAACGCCCTCAACCCGAACACCCTCAAACTCGTAGCGCTGGCCGCCCTCCCCGCCGCGTTACTGATGAACACCTCGTGCTCGTCCCTGCCCAAAGGTGAAACGAGCAAGCAAGTGATCACCAAGGAAGGCGTGCCCGGCGTGTATTCCATCGAAACCTACAAGACCACTGCCACGGTGACCGGCATTGACGCTGCCAACCGCAAAATCACCGTCGTCAGCAAGGAAGGTAAGAAGCAGGTCTTTAAGGCAGGCCCGGAGGTCGCCAATTTCGCTCAGATCCGCGTCGGTGACCAGATTGTCGTCACCGCAGCCGAAGAGCTGGTCGTCTACATGGCTCATGAGGGGGTTCCGTACCCTGATGGCACCGCGGCCTTGGTGGCCCTGGCCCCGATCGGCGCCAAGCCCGGCGTGCTGATTGCGGGAACCTCCCAGGTCACCGCCAAGGTCATTGGCATCGACCGCAAGAGCCGCAAAGCCGTGCTCCAGTTGCCGGACGGGACGACCAAGACCTTCACGGTCCGACCGGACGTGGATCTGTCCAAGCGCTCGCTCGGCGAAGAGGTCGTGTTCCGCTGCACGGAAGCCGTGGCCATCAGCGTCGAGAAGCCGTAAGCGGCGCCCGCAGACACACTGTGCAGCAGGGGGCCGAAGCGCGTCCCCTGCGGCTCGCTAGTTTATGCTGCGACTGAGAAAGGAGAGCGATGATGGGTGCGAAGATAGCAGGGGTGGATGGTAGCGTGATTACCGTGGCTTTGGAGGGCCAGCTGTCGCGCGCGGAGCTGTCGGCCGTTCAGAGCGGAGCGGCCGAGGTGATCCGCCAGCGCGGCAACGTGAGCATCCTCGTCTTGGCCGCGCAGTTTGCTGGCTGGGAGAAGGAAGGCGACTGGGGAGATATCTCCTTCCAGATCGAAAACGATCCGTTCATCGGCAAGATCGCGATTGTCGCCGACCGGAAGTGGGAAGGCTTGGCTCTCATCTTCGCGTGTCAAGGCATCCGTCGTCCCGCCGTTGAGTTCTTTCCCACGGGCGATCTGGCGAAGGCCCGCCTGTGGTTGAACCAAACACCCTAGCGTGAGGCCTCCTTACTGGCTATATCTGAGTGAGGGTTTGTTGCACCGCCTTTAGGCGGAAAGAGCGGCCGGATTGACCGGAGATTCCGCCCGAAGGCGGTACTGCGAACGTGTGCATCCACAATCAAAAACTTACCTGTCCTGTCATTTGCGGGACACTCCACACTAGGCACGGAAGGATTCCATGCACAGGCCCAACCTGACACCGTTATTATTGGTTGCTGTCTCTACGCTCATAGCCGGTTGCCGTATCATCAAATTTGGCGTCATCACTGTGGCCGCGGCCATCGGAATCACCGGCTATGTGATCTACAAGACCGGCGATGCCGCCGTCACGGGAGTCGGCAAAGCCGGCGAGGCGATTGTCTCCGGCTCCAAGTCGGTCGCAACCGTCATCTATGTCAACGGTGAGCTGAAAGTCGAGTACCCCTTCGACGTGCGCACCATCTGGCTGGCATCGAATCTCGCGCTGAAGAAGGCCGGCTTCGATGACATCAAAGGCACCTTTGATGTGCTCTCCGGCGAATTGACGGCGAAGACCCGCGAAAGTGTCGGCGTTGCGATCAAACTGCGGGTCGCGGAGTCGCGCGGCACCGAGGTGCGGATCCGCGTCGGCGTGAAAGGCGATCTAAAAACCGCGGAGCTGATCGGCAGCCTCATCGAGAGGGAGCTGCCGAAGCCTAAGCCGGCTAATCCGGCGGCCCCCTCGCCGGCCAACGCACAGGAGGAGAAACGGTGAAACGCAACATCTTGGGTCTGTTCGCGGCGGCGACGGCTGCCATCTGCCTGATCGGGTGCTCCCGGAAAACGCTGACCTTCCAGCCGTCGGAGTTGGCCGGCCTCAAAAACCCCTCGATCCACATTCTCGCGGATCAGTCGAGAGCGTTGCCGGTGACCGGCTCGTTCGGCTGGGGCTACTGCCTGTTCCGGGTCGCCCGGCAGCCGGGCAACCAACTCGGCACGCTCGGCGAACGGTTGCAACGCGCGCTGCTCGCGTCGTTGACCGGCAAAGGCCTCGCCTACACGGAAACGGAGCCGGACCTGCTGGTCAGCTATGCGTTGGCCAGCGACGCGGCCATCGACGAGACCGATCTGAACAAGGCCTACGGCGAACTGCTGGCGACGCCGGTTGACGTTGCCGAGACATCGCTGCATTACAAGCGCGGCGTGCTGATTCTGGATGTGGTGGAGAGGAAGTCCAAACACCTGCTCTGGCGCGGCGCGATCATGGCCGAGATCGACCTGTCGTGGCCGGAGGAACGCAAGCAGGAGCGCTGTGACGCCGCCGTCAACGAGTTGCTGCGTCACTATCCGAAGCCCTAGTGCCGTGTCCCTTTAATAACGGCGCATGCTCGTTTTTTTGCGGGGGTGAACGCGTCCGTAGTACCGCCGCAAGACGGAATTGTAAACACTGACTCAGGCATAGCCATTTTGGCGGTAGCATACGAGCCGGCGCACGTGACTGCTTTCCGTAGACAGAGAGGATCCCGATCCATGGAAGATCTCGTTGCCCACGCGAGCGACTACGCGACATCGGCCCATGCCAGAATCCACCAGCTCCGCAAATACACGCGGCAGGCCTATGACGTGCATCTCCGGGCGGTTGCCAGCCGCGTGGCCACGGTCTGCAAAGACCCTGCGGTGATCGCGGCCGCCTGGTTGCATGACATCGTCGAGGACACCCCGGCGACTTTCGAGGAGATCGATCGCGAGTTTGGCCCCGACGTGGCCGCGCTGGTCAAGGACCTCACCGACGTCAGTAAGCCCAGCGACGGCAATCGCGCCGCGCGGAAGGCTCTCGACCGGCAGCACCTCGCAGCCGCCTCGGTCCGCGCGAAGACCGTCAAACTGGCTGACATCATCGACAACTGCGAGGACATCTGCAGTCATGACCCCAAGTTCGGACGCGTCTACCTAATGGAGGCGAGGGAACTCCTCGATGTGCTCCGGGAGGGCGATCCGCACCTGCTCGAAACGGCCGAGAACACCCTGCAAATGTGCGCCGCCAAGCTCGACGCGTCAGCCTTGACCGGTGGCGGCGCTATACCCACAGAAGCCGGGCCGCTTATCGCCGCGGCCCACGGGGAACAGAGCATGCGCCTCTTTACCGAGGCCTTTTCGGCCCGCGACATTCTGGAACCCCTCTCCTCGTTCGACTACGAATCGCTCGTGCGCCGACCCGCCTGCGTGACGGAGGTGGCCGGCGCGCCTGTCATCGGCGTGCGCGCCTGCGGGCGGGTCACCGGTTACCTGCTCCCTGAGGACGTGGAGGCGGGGACGGTGGGCGCTGTCCGGCCGATCGATGCCTTGCAGAAGCTTCCTGTCGATGCCCCGCTGACCGATGTCATTTCTGCCCTGTCGCGTTACACCTGCTGTTTCGCGACGTTGAACGGCGTGATCGTCGGCGTCATCACGCGGACCGAACTCGAGAAACCCGTGGTGAGAATGTGGCTGTTCGGCATCATCATCCTGTTTGAGATGTTCGTGGTCGGCGATATCCGCAGCCGGTGGCAGGACGAAACATGGGTCCGCCTCGTCAGCGACGGCCGCCTCGAAAAGGCCCGCCAGCTCCAGGACGAGCGCCGCCGCCGCGGACTCGCGTCCGAGCTGCTCGACTGCCTGCAGTTTTCCGACAAGTTCCAGCTTCTCATCAACGACCCGCTGTTCGTCTCACAGGCGGGCTTCCCCTCCGCGGGCGCGGCGAAGAAGGCGATGAAGGAACTGGAGTCGCTGCGCAACAATCTGGCCCACGGACAAGACATCACCACATACGACTGGGCTCCGATCACGCGGCTGGCTCAGCGGATCCAAATCCTGTGTCACGGCAGCGCCGATCACGGTTAGAAGGAGCCTCCTGCTGGGCCCATCCGCTCGCCCGTTCGACAGTTGCTCACGCACATATTTCCTGCGATTTGATTCCGTTTGCATTTGTTCTTCTCAAACAATACAATCACATCAATTTGATGAGTTTATTGAGGACGTCTCTATGCAGATCATGAAACTGGGTGAAGCGACTTATCCGTCGCCTGTCAGGCGCACCATTGGCGACGACCTGTTCGTGCCTGAGCGGATTGTGCGGAAGGTGAGCGTGCCCCTAGACGAGGGGTTGTTGTTCGAGCTGGCCGGCCCCCGGGCGAAGCTCTTCTTCGATCCGAAGCAGACACGGGCCGGCATCGTCACCTGCGGCGGCCTCTGCCCCGGGCTGAACGACGTCATCCGTTCCGTGTTCCTGCAGCTTTATCACGCCTATGGGGTCAGCGACGTGCTGGGGTTCCGCGGCGGCTACCAGGGCTTGGATCCGATGCGCGGCGCAGAGCCCATCGCGCTGACAGCGGACGTCGTGGACGACATCCACAAGAAAGGTGGAACGATTCTCGGGACTTCACGTGGTCCCGTGGACATCCAGGTGGCCGTGGACAACCTGATCGCGCGCCGCGTCAACATGCTCTTCACCATCGGCGGCGACGGCACGCAGCGCGGCGGGAACGATCTCTATCAGGAAGCGAAAAGGCGCGGCCACGCCTTGGCCGTGGTGGGCATCCCGAAGACGGTGGACAACGACATCGCCTTTGTGACCCGCAGCTTCGGCTACCTGACCGCCGTGCAGGAGGCGCAGATGGTTCTCGACCGCGCGCACATCGAAGCCCGAAGTGTCCAGAACGGCATCTCGCTGGTGAAACTGATGGGCAGACACGCCGGCTTCATTGCGGCGGGCGCCACGGTGGCCAGTCAGGACGTGAACTTCACGCTGATCCCGGAGGTGCCCTTCCGGCTGGACGGCGAACGCGGCTTCCTCGCCGCGCTCAGGCAGCGGATCCTTCATCGCGGGCATGCGGTCGTGGTGGTCGCCGAAGGTGCCGGACAGGATCTGCTGGCGGCGAGCGGCGGGGAGCGCGATGCCTCGGGCAACGTCAAGCTCAAGGACATTGGCCCGTTCCTGCGCGAACGCATCGAGGCCGATTTCAAAGCCGAGAAGATCCCGATGGTCATGCGTTACTTCGATCCGAACTACATTATCCGCAGTAGCCCGGCCAACGCTGAGGACTCGATCCTGTGCGACCTTTTCGCGCGGCATGCCGTCCATGCCGCCATGGCCGGCAAGACCGGGCTGGTGATCGGTTACCTCCACAACCAATTCATCCACGTGCCCATCGAACTGCTGGCCGCCCGGAAGAAATGTCTGGATCCGGACAGCTTCGTTTGGAGCGCCGTTTTGGCCGCGACGGGACAGCCGGAGCGGTTCGAGTAAATAATCTGCAACAAACCGTCGGAGAACACGCTGACGGTCAACACGACGCAAACACGGCGCTGCATATCGACACAATCAAGCCAACGCAGCCCGCCACACGAGCGGCACGCAAGGCTACCCAGAGGGGATTCAAAACCGAGACCGGACGCGATACCATCCAAAAACGCTGCAAGGAATCTAACCATGCGCACAACAAAAGAGAAATCCGCGACGCAGTCGACCAAGCTCTCTCCCGCCGCCGGGGTTCGCACCGGTCTGAGTGTCGCGGACATTAAACAGTCGTTCCTCGACAACCTCTTTTGCGGCTTGGGACGCGTCCCCGCCGGGGCGACGCGCAACGATGCCTACACGGCGCTGGCGCTTTCCGTCCGTGACCGGGTGCTCAAACAGGGCGTCCACACGCTGGAAGCCTACGGTGAGCTGAACGCCCGGGTGGTGGCGTACCTTTCCGCTGAATTTCTGCCCGGACCGCATCTGATGAACAACCTGCTCAGCCTTGGCATCGTCGATCAGGCCCGGCAGGCGATGTCTGAACTCGGGTTAAACCTCGACGAGTTGATCGAGCAGGAGGAGGAGCCGGGTCTAGGTAACGGCGGGTTGGGGCGCTTGGCTTCCTGTTTCCAGGATTCGCTGGCCAGCTGCGAAATCCCCGCGATCGGCTATGGCATCCGCTATGAATTCGGCATCTTCGATCAGACCATCCGAGACGGCTGGCAGGTGGAGATCACGGACAAGTGGCTGCGCTTAGGCAACCCGTGGGAAATTCTCCGGCCCGAAATCGCGTACAATGTGAGCTTTGGCGGACGCACCGAGGCCGGCGTGGACGACCAGGGGCGTTTCCGGGTGCGTTGGATTCCGGAGACCGTGGTCAGAGGCGTCGCTTATGACACGCCGATCCTCGGCTACCGGGTGGGCACCTGCAACCCGCTCCGGCTGTGGAAGGCCGAGGCGGTCGAGTCCTTCGATTTTGCGGCTTTCAACCACGGCCAGTACTACCGCGCCGTCGAGGACAAGATGTTTTCTGAGAACATCACCAAGGTGCTCTACCCGAACGACGAGATGATCGAGGGCAAGAACCTCCGGCTGCAGCAGCAGTTCTTTTTCGTCACCTGCTCGCTGCAGGACATGATCCGCGTGCATCTGTTGCTGAAAAGGCCGCTCGGCGCATTCCACGAGAAGTGGGCCGTCCAGCTCAACGACACCCACCCGTCCATCGCGGTGGCGGAGCTGATGCGCCTGCTGGTGGATGAGCACCAGATGGACTGGGCCACCGCCTGGAACGTGACGCAAAACACCTTCGGTTACACCAACCACACGCTGCTGCCTGAGGCCCTGGAGAAATGGCCGGTCGGCTTGTTCGGCAAGCTGCTGCCGCGGCACCTCGAAATCATTTATGAGATCAACCGCCACTTCCTCGACGCCGTGCGTGCGAAATTCCCGGGCGATGACGCCCGCCTGCGCCGAATGTCACTGATTGACGAAAGCGGCGAACGTTACGTGCGCATGGCCCATTTGGCGACGGTGGGCAGCCACCGGGTCAACGGCGTCGCGGAACTCCATTCTGACCTGCTGGTCAGGACCGTCATGCGCGACTTTGCCGAGATGTGGCCGGACAGGTTCACCAATGTGACCAACGGTGTCACGCCGCGCCGCTTCATCGCCGTCAGCAATCCGCCGCTCGCCGAGCTCATCACCGGGCGCATCGGCGATGGCTGGCTTCGCGATCTCGCCCAGCTCCGACAATTGGAGCCGTTGGCGGCGGACGCGGAATTCCAGCAACAGTGGCGCGCCGTGAAGCTTTTGGCCAAGCGCGACCTTGCGGCCCTCATCGGGCAGCGCACCGGCATCACGGTCAATCCCGAGTCGCTGTTCGACGTCCAGGTCAAGCGTCTCCACGAGTACAAGCGGCAGCACCTCAACGTGCTCCACATCCTCACGCTCTATCTGCGCCTCAAGCGCGATCCGCAGGCCGACGTGCCGGCGCGCACCTTCATCTTCGGCGCCAAGGCCGCGCCGGGCTACTATCTGGCCAAGCTGATCATCAAGCTGATCGGCTCGGTGGCGGAAGTCGTGAACAACGACCCCGCAGTCCGCGGCCGTCTGAAGGTCGTGTTCTTCCCGGACTACAACGTGAAGAACGCCCAGCACGTCTTTCCTGCCGCCGACCTGAGCGAGCAGATATCCACCGCGGGCAAGGAGGCTTCCGGCACCGGCAACATGAAGTTCGCCATGAACGGGGCGCTCACCATCGGCACCCTCGACGGCGCCAATGTCGAAATACGCGAGGAAGTCGGAATGGAGAACTTCTTCCTCTTTGGTCTGACGGCCGACCAGGTCGAGGCCGTAATAGCCCGCGGTTACAGGCCCGCCGCTTTCTACGAGCGGAATGCGGCCCTGCGCGAGGTGCTGGACTTCATCGCCTCCGGTGTGCTGGCCGGCGGCGACACGAATCTCTTCCGCCCGCTCGCGGAGAACCTGCTGGCGCACGACCCGTTTCTCGTGCTGGCCGACTATCAGGCCTACGTGGAGGCCCAAGACCAGGTCAGCGCGCTCTGGCGTGACCCGCAGGCTTGGACCCGTAAGTCCATCCTCAACGCGGCGCGCATGGGCAAGTTCTCCTCGGACCGCTCCATTCGCGACTACTGCGCGCGCGTGTGGCACGTGAAGCCCGTGGCCGTCGGAGCGCAGTCGCCGGTCGACGCTTGAAAAACAAGGAGGATGGCATGAAGACCTCGGAACAGACCCGTCTTGAAGTTGCACGTGACGGAAAGGTGCCCTGGAAGAAGTGGGGGCCCTACCTGAGCGAGAGGCAGTGGGGGACCGTACGGGAGGATTACAGCGCAGGCGGAGATGCCTGGAACTACCTTACGCACGACCACGCCCGTTCGCGCGCCTACCGCTGGGGCGAGGACGGACTGGCCGGCATATCCGATGACCGTCAGATCCTCTGCTTCGCCGTAGCGCTGTGGAACGGCAAGGATCCGATTCTGAAAGAGCGTCTGTTCGGGCTGAGCAACAGCGAAGGCAACCATGGCGAGGACGTGAAGGAGTACTACTTCTACCTCGACTCGACGCCGACGCATTCCTACATGAAGTACCTGTATAAGTACCCGCAGTCGGCCTACCCATACGACGACTTGGTCACGACGAACCGTAACCGCGGCCGCGGCAAGCCGGAATATGAGTTGCTCGACACGGGCGTGTTTGACCAGAACCGCTATTTCGACGTCTTTGTGGAATACGCCAAAGCCTCGCCCGAGGAGCTGCTGGTTAAGATCACCGTTCACAACCGCGGCCCGAAACCGGCCACGCTCCAGCTTCTGCCGACCCTCTGGTTCCGCAACGACTGGTCGTGGGGTCAGAAAGTCGACCGTCCCGTCCTTCGCCAGGTGGCGCAGGATAAAGCCGGGGGGATTGTCGCACTCGCGCATCGGGATCTCGGCGAACGCTTCTTCTGTGCCGAGGGCGCGTCGGCGCTCCTGTTCACGGAGAATGAAACCAATACGCAACGGCTGGCCGGCACGCCCAATGGCAGCCCGTACGTGAAAGACGGCATCGGCGACTTGATCGTCCAAGGCAAGTTGAACGCGGTGAATCCCGAGAAGAAGGGGACCAAAGTTGCGGCCCATTATCCGCTCACGCTGGGAGCAGGTGAATCCCGCACGGTTCGGCTGCGGCTCAGCGACCAGCCGGTGGGGGGCGGCCAAGAAGCGTTTGGCGCACCTTTTGTGGAGGCGTTCGATTCCGTGTTCAAGACCCGCCTCCAGGAAGCTGACGCGTTTTATGCGACCGTCATCCCTCGATCCCTGAACGCCGACGCGGCGAGCGTCATGCGGCAGGCCCTGTCCGGCATGCTGTGGTCCAAGCAGTTCTTCTTCTATGACGTCGGCCGGTGGCTCAAAGAGCACGGCGTTCAGCCCTACAAGGCGAACCAGCGTTCCATGCGCAACGACCGCTGGGGGCATATGGCCGCCGCTGACATTATCTCGATGCCTGACAAATGGGAATACCCCTGGTTCGCCGCATGGGATCTGGCCTTTCATGTCACGGCGCTGACGCTGGTGGATACGGACTTCGGCAAGGAACAGCTGGAACTCCTTCTGCGGTCCCGCTACCTTCACCCCAGCGGCCAGCTGCCCGCGTATGAATGGAACTTCGGTGATGTGAATCCACCGGTCCACGCGTGGTCAACGATCTACACCTACCTGACGGAGAAAGCGGACCGCGGGAGGGGCGACCTCGCTTGGCTCGAGCGCTGCTATCACAAGCTGTTGTTGAACTTCAACTGGTGGGTGAACCGGAAAGACAGCGACGGAAACAATGCTTTTGAAGGCGGGTTCCTCGGCCTCGACAACATCGGGGTCTTCGACCGGTCCGCGCCCCTGCCGACCGGCGGACACCTGGAGCAGGCGGACGGCACAGCCTGGATGGTCCTGTTCTGCCAAAACATGGTGGAGATCGGCGCCGAGTTGGCCATGGCCAATCCGGCCTATATCAATCTCACGCTGAAGTTCGTCGAACACTTCCTGCTGATCGCGTCGGGGATGATCCGGCCGAGTGAGGACGGTGGATTGTGGGACGAGGAGGATGGCTTCTTTTACGATGTGTTGCGTTTGCCGGACGGACGGTCCGAACGGCTGAAGGTCCGCTCGATGGTCGGATTGTTGCCCTTGTGCGCGGTGACCATTTTCGAGGGGAAAATGTTGAAGAACTATCCGGAGATCGGCTCTGCGGTGAGCGCTTATCTCCAGGCCCGGCCGCAGCTGACGGCTTTCATTCATGACCCCCAGAAGCCCGGGCATAATGACCGTCTCCTGGGATCCATCCTGAATGAAGCCAATCTCCGCCGGGTGCTGAAGATCATGCTCGACGAGAAAGAATTCCTGAGTCCCTACGGCATCAGGGCCCTTTCGCGCATTCATCAGGATCAGCCCTTTGCGTATCAGGTCGGCGACCAGGAGCATCGCGTGGCGTATTTGCCGGGGGACTCTGACAACGGCATGTTCGGCGGCAATTCAAACTGGCGCGGCCCGATCTGGATGCCGGTGAACATGCTGATTCTGCGCGCGCTGCTGCAGTACTACCGCTACTACGGGACGTCATTCACCATCGAATGTCCGACGGGGTCAGGGAGGCAGATGAACCTCTATGAGGTGGCCGAAGAGATCGGGCGGCGGCTTTCCAGCATCTTCCTGAAGGACGGGCAGGGGCATCGGCCCGTGCACGGGGCGTGCGGAAAGTTTCAGGACGATCCCCATTGGCGGGATTACCCCCTGTTCTACGAGTACTTCCATGGCGATACCGGCGCGGGCATCGGCGCGAGCCATCAGACGGGCTGGACCGGGACGGTCGCCCGGATCATGAGTCTCTTTGCGTCTTGCGAGGCCGATAAGGTGTTGGAACTGGCGAAGGAACGCATGGCCGACAAGTCACCCAAATCGGGCAGGAAGAAATGACGAACGATCGTTATCCCTCGCTGATTCAAGTCAACACGCGCGTCTGGCTCACGGAATTGTCCCAGGCACTGGGCCATCCGGCGACGCTGGACGACCTGCCGGACGCCGAGTTGGACCGTCTGGCCGCGACGGGATTCGACTGGGTTTGGTTTCTGAGCGTGTGGTGTACCGGGATCGCCGGGCAGCGGATCTCGCGCGGCCGGCGCGAGTGGCGCGAGGAGTTCGAGGAGACCTTGCCGGACCTGCGTGAGGAGGATATCGCAGGGTCGGGTTTCGCGATCACGGCCTATATGACGCATCCCGGCCTGGGAGGGGATGAGGCGCTTGCGCGCCTGCGCGCGCGACTCCAAAAACGCGGCCTGAAGCTGATGCTCGATTTTGTCCCCAACCACACGGGAGTGGATCACCCTTGGGTCGAGCAGCATCCTGAATATTATGTGATCGGGACAGAGGCTGACCTGGCGCGGGAGCCGCAAAATTACATGCGGGTCAGGCGGGCCGAGGGCGACTTGGTTTTGGCTCATGGACGGGACCCCTCCTACCCCGGATGGCCGGATACGCTGCAACTCGACTACGGCAATCCGGCCACGCGGGCGGCCATGCTGGGAGAGTTGCGGCAAATTGCCGCCCGGTGCGACGGTGTGAGATGCGATATGGCCATGCTTGTGCTTCCGGACGTTTTCGAACGCACCTGGGGGCGCCGGGTGGAGGCGTTCTGGCCGAACGTTACGCGGCAGGTCCGGAAGGAGCATCCCGGCTTTTTATTTATGGCCGAGGTCTATTGGGATCTGGAATGGACGCTGCAGCAGCAGGGATTTGATTATACGTACGACAAGCGGCTTTATGACCGGCTGACCGCGGGCGCAGCCCATCAGGTCCGCGACCATTTCCGTGCCGGTATCGAATATCAAAACAAGCTGGCACGGTTTCTGGAGAACCATGACGAGCCGCGTGCGGCGGCCGCGTTCCCGCTGGAAATCCACAAGGCGGCGGCGGTCATCACGTATTTGTCACCCGGACTGCGGTTCTTCCATCAGGGCCAGTTCGCGGGCCGGCGAAAGCGCATTTCCCCGCACCTGGTCCGTGCTCCGGCCGAGCCTGCCGACGAAAGGCTTCAGGAATTCTATGACGGGCTGCTGGACGTGCTCCGGCAACCGCAGGTTCGTGACGGCCGGTGGCGTCTGCTCGACTGTGCACCGGCCTGGGAGGGCAACTGGACGTGGGACTGCTTCTTGGCTTTTGCTTGGGAAAAGGCAGCTGGAGACCGCTTGCTGGTGACGGTCAATTATGCTCCCCAAACGAGCCAATGCTACGTCCGGCTGCCCTTTCCTGAATTGGCTGGCCGGACTGTGCGGCTGAAGGATATGATGGGGGCGGCCGAATATGAGCGTGCAGGCGTCGACCTCCTGTCAGGCGGCCTCTATTTGGACCTGCCCCCTTGGGGGTACCACGTTTTTACGCTATCCCTGAATTAAAGGACATGCAGTAAGGTGCCTGATCTATGTTAAAGAATACCGAGGATTTAAATCCGCTCCAGAATCCGCCGGACTTTTCCCTCGTCTTGGGCGGGCCGCTCTATCAGCTCTTCCGCCGCACACATCTGGCGGGCGAAGATGCGCTAGAGCTGCTCATGCGACGCGTGGTCATCCTGTCCGTCCTTGCGTGGCTGCCGTTGTTGGTGTTGTCGGTTGCGGAAGAACATGCGTGGGGTGGGGGCGTCAAGCTGCCGTTTCTCCTCGATGCGGAGATTCACGTTCGTCTGTTGCTCGCGTTGCCCCTGCTGGTCTTGGCGGAGCTGGTGGTTCACCGGCGGATGCGGCCGGTGGTGCGGCAGTTTCTGGACCGCGGACTGATCCCGGACGCGGCGCGGGCGAAATTCGACGCGGCCATCGCCTCGGCTGTGAGCCTGCGCAATTCGACCACGGCGGAAGCACTCCTGATCGCCGTTGTCTATGGAGTCGGCGTGCTGTTCGTCTGGCGGATGACGGCGGCGCTCGACGTGTCGAGCTGGTATGGCGTGGCGGTGGACGGAAAGCTGCAGCCGACGCTGGCCGGCTGGTGGCTGGGCTGCGTGAGCCTGCCGTTGTTTCAGTTTCTGCTCCTGCGCTGGTATTTCCGCCTGTTCATCTGGGCGCGCTTCCTGTGGCAGGTCTCGCGCATCGAGCTGCAACTCGTGCCGACGCATCCGGACGATTGCGGGGGTCTCGGCTTTCTGGCGGGAACCATACAGGCCTTTTCCCCCGTGCTGCTGGCCCAGGGCACGCTGCTCGCCGGGGTGATGGCCAACCGGATTTTTTACGCGGGTGCGAAACTCCCCGATTTCAAGATGGAAGTCGTCGGGTTAGTGGCGGTGATGGTGTTCGCTATCCTCGGGCCGCTGCTGGTGTTCGTTCCGAAACTCGAAGCGGTCCGGCGTACAGGCCTGCGCGAGTACGGCACGCTGGCGCAGCGTTACGTGCGCGAGTTCGACAACAAATGGCTGCGCGGCGGCGCGTCGGCTGACGCGCCTCTGATCGGCAGCGGGGACATCCAGTCGCTGGCCGATCTCGGCAACAGCTTCAACGTCGTGAAGGGCATGAAGCTGATGCCTTTCACCTTGCGGACCGTGCTGCAGTTGGCCGTGACCACGCTGCTCCCCGTGACGCCGCTGCTGTTGACGATGATGCCGCTGGAGGATCTACTCGAGCGGCTGCTGAAGCTCCTGTTCTAAAAATCGAACGACCATGAAACGACGGAAGCAACCATGAATAATCAAGCCGCATCCCTTCTCCTCCCCCTCAGCCTCGCGCTGGCCTGTGGACTGGCTCCGGCCGGCTGTTCGCACCTGGGGCCGAAGACCGTGTCGATGGATCGTTTCGACTACAGTTCCGCCATCGCCGACTCGTGGAAACAGCAGACGCTGCTCAACATCGTCAAAATGCGCTACATGGATTTGCCCGTCTTCGTGGACGTGGCATCCATCGTCAGCGGGTACTCGATGGAAACCGCGCTCACGGCCGGAAAAACATGGCCGGAGACTGACGCGCTGGGCGGCAGCATGCTCTCGCTGGGAGGCTCGTCCCGGTTCACAGACCGGCCCACCATCACCTATGTTCCGATGACCGGGGAAAAGTTCCTGCGCGGCCTGATCACGCCGATTGATCCCAAAAGCATATTCTTCATGCTGCAGTCCGGTTATGCGGCGGACTTCATTCTGAGCCTGTCCGTCGAGTCGCTCAACGGGGTGCGCAACCGCTCGACGGCAGGCGGCACGGTGAGGGAGGCGGACCCGGAGTTTATCCGCGCGCTGGACTTGCTGCGCGAGGTGCAGGCGGCTGGGGCCTTCGGGATGCGCGTCGAGGAGGACAAGTCCAAAGGCTCCACCGGCGTGGTGTTCTTCCGGCGTGACGATGTCAATGCCGAGATCTTCGCAAAAGGGGCTGAAATCCGGCAGTTGCTCAAGTTGCCTGCGGACCAGCAGAAATTTACTCTCACCTATTCGCCGATGCGCGGCGCGGAGAATGAGTTGGCTGTGAACAGCCGTTCCATGTTGCAGATCATGCAGGCCTTCGCCAGCAGGCTGGACGTGCCCGAGGCCCATCTCAAGGAGCACAGCGCGTGGCCCGCTCCTGTCAACACCTCTGCGGCGGACAGCCTCAGGCCCGCACCTCGGATTTACAGCGGCAAGGAGAAGCCGACCGGCGCCTTTGCCGCCGTGCGGTACCGCGACTATTGGTATTGGGTTGACAATGGCGACCTGCAAACCAAGCGCGCGCTCACGGTCGTGATGTTCTTCTTCACGCTGGCAGATACCGGCAGCCCCGAGAAACTGCCGCTGATCACCATTCCGGCGCAGTGATGCGGCCCGTCCCGGTTCACCCGAAAACGATCACGCTTCCGGACGGTCCCTTGCCGTCAGTGTGTAATAAAATAGGGATGGGATCGGCCTGATCGAAATGCTATGATCAAAACGATGTTCGGTAGAGCGTAACGCTAGGGATGCGTTTTGGAATAACGCCAGTGATGATGTCATGCGGTAACCAAGGACAATGTCGGCAAGGCCTGCGTGGCCGTAAAACAAGTCAGAACGTAGGTGCGCTTAAAAGTCGGTGGACGACACGGAGGTCGTCCCTCCACGCGCACAGAGGTGTGTTTTTCTGGCATTCTGGAGGGTCGGGCTTCGTCCCGACCCTCCATGATCGGCTTTTTCAGCGCAACCAGAACTTATGAGCCGACCCTTGCAGACGGAGTCGGAGCGGGAATGAACCCACAACAAAAGGAGAAACGATGGATACCAAGAGCCTGAAATTGCTGAAACTCGCGACGCCTGCGGCCCTGTCATTGGCCTTGCTGATGACCGCAGCCTGCTCCTCTCTGCCCAAAGGGCAAACGGAGCAACGGATCGTCACGAAGGGGAGCGAACCCGGCATGTACGCGGTGGAAACCACCAAAATCACAGCCACCGTAACCTCTGTCGATGCGGCGAATCGCAAAGTGACCGTCGTCACCCCGGATGGCAAACAGCGGGTTATCAAAGCGGGTCCGGAAGTCGCCAATTTCAATCAGATCCGTATCGGCGATCAGGTGAAGGTCACGGTCGCCTCGGAACTGGTCGTTTCCATGGCCAAGGACGTTCTGACGTTGCCCGACGGGAAGCGCGCGGTCGTGGCCTTGGCTGCGGAAGGCGACAAGCCCGGGGTACTCATGGCGGAAACCACGCAGATCACCGCCAAAGTCGTCGGACTGGACAGAAAGAGCCGTAAAGCGATGATTCAGTTGCCGGATGGCACGACCAAGACCTTTACCGTTCGTCAAGATGTCGATCTCTCCCAACGCAAGATTGGTGAGGAGATTGTAATCCGATATACCGAGACCCATGCGGTTCTCGTCGAGAAGCCTTAGTTTTAGCAACGCACAAAGAAGGAGGAAGCAATGAACAAGAATAAATTCGCATCCATAGTCTGCGCCGCGGGTGTGGCACTCCTAGGTACGCTGTTGTTGGGCGGATGTGCATCGACCTATCAGCAGCGCTCGGTGAAAGGGTCCGGGTTCCTGAGCGACTACAGCCAGCTGAAGGAGCGGGGCGGAGATACGGCGATGCTGAGCTATATCGACCCTCAAGCGAACTTCCGCGCCTACAACAAGATCCTGCTTGAGCCTGTCCGCGCCTATGCGGCGAACAAGGACAGCAGCATGGCCAAGCTCTCCAAAGAGAAACAGCAGCAGCTGCTGAATTACTTCGACGCCGCGTTGCGCGAGCAGCTTAAGAAAGATTACGCGCTGGTCAGCCAACCCGGCCCCGGCGTGATGCGCGTGCGGGTGGCCCTCACCGAGGCGACAGGTTCCAAAGTCGTGCTGGACACGGTCTCGACCATTTTGCCGATCGGCCTCGCGCTCAGCAGCGTCAAGGCGATTGCCACCGGCGAGCACCTCAATGTGGGCACGATCGGTGCCGAGTGCGAGGGCTTGGATTCGATGACCAACCGGCGGCTCTTCGCGGCGGTGGATGCCCGCGTCGGACGTAAGATCACCCTCAAATTCGACAAGTTCAGCCGGTGGCATGCGGTCGAGGACGCCTGCGATTTCTGGGCCGAGCAACTCCATGACCGGCTGGTCGAGAAGAGGGGCAAGGCTCCGGCAGCCCGCTGAACCGGCCCTGCCTGTGCACGGATTCATCCGGACGCTTCGCCGCCACGAAAGGCGGCGGGGCGTTTTTCGATTTGGCGATGATTAAGCGGGTGCCGCGCCCTTGCGAAATCAAAGATGTCCCGATTATTTCGGTGAGCCCGTGACAACTCGCGGTAAGCTGTGTTAAAAAGAGAGATCCATGCTACGACACCTCTTGCAGATGCCCAGTCTGAAGCTTGCGTTGACGCTAAGCATCGCTCTGTTTGCGCGGCTGGCGCAGGCGGCGCCGAGCTTTGCGGAACTTGACCGTCGGGACTCACCCTCCGGCTATCTGGCCCGGCTGCTGGTTAACGAAACGGCGTTCCCTGGCGAGCGGGGGTTCCTCAGCGAAGCCGACTCGAAGGGCTCCATGCTCGCTGTTCTCTGGGTGCTGCATGCGCGCATCCAGCATATTCCGCAAGGGTACCGGCAGGTGCAGATCGCAGGCGTCCGCTCCTCGAATATCATTGACGTCATCACCGGCGCAGGCGGCAAGCGGCAGTGCGAGGGCTTCTACCTCAATGCGGCCGGCAAGTTTGTGGCCGCGCCCCGCGTGGAGGAGCGGATCGACAACCTGCTCAGCATCGCCAACCGCGGCGACAAGCCCGGACGCTTTGCCGGTCTTTTAAACTACGCGCAGGGACTTTCGCGGGCCTATTTGAAAGAGGGCATCGAGGGTGCCGACCGCTTTGCGGGACTGAAACGCGTGGGCAAAACGGAGGTCACGGGGCGGGCCTACTCCTGGATGACGGACGTGGGCTCCTATCATCCCGGCGGCAATTTCGTCGCGATCCCTTCCCCCCAGGATGGATCCTTGGCTGGCAATCGTTTCTTCACGTTGAGAAAGGTTCCGAAATGAGCAGATTCAAAGCATGCGCCGCGGTCTTGTCCCTGACGCTGGTCGTTCTGTTGTCCGCCTGTCAGAGCGTGGCCCCGGCCAAGCCCGCGCGCGCCGCGTCTGTGCCTTCGGAACTGGTCCGGCAACCGTACCTGTTCGAGATCGTCCGCTATCTTTACCGCTGGCAGCTCGACGAGGCTGAAGTGGACCGCATGGTCGGCGCCAAAAAAGTGGTGTTTTGGGTCAGGCGTCTGGATCTTCCTCTCGACCCGGGCGACCGCAGCGCCGTGGCTGAGATTCTCCTGCCGCAGGTCGGCCTGCGCGTGAGGGTCAAAAAGGCGGACTACCGCATCGAGGAGTTGGGCACGGAGGTCAAAAGCGCGAACTTCAGGATAACCCAGGTGATCCGCGGGGATTTGCCCGAGGGTGCGCCCCAAGGCGCGGAAGTGGTCGAGGTCGATATGCAGGAGCTGCGCGACTACCTCTTCCGCACCCGCGCCCAGCATGATTATCCCGACCCGGCGCTGGTCGCGCGGCTGCAGCAGGCGCTCCGCAAAGAGGCTTCCAGAGAGGGGATCCTCGCCACCAATGATTTTGCAGGTGATAAGATCGTCCACATCGCGCCGCTGTCACCGGTCGCGAACGAGATCTGGGTGTTTTGGGAGGCCGGCCGCAAGCTGTTCAGTTTCGCATCTGACATTGATCTGGCGAATCCCGCGGTCTGGGAACATGAAACGTTGCTGGCGCGCATTTACGACCTCGATCAGCAAGTGGTGGTGTCGCACGAGGAAGCGCCGGGCAGCAATCGCTTCCTGACCCGCTACGAGGTCAGCCGGGCGCTGTTCAACTGTGTGCTGTTCGGTCAGCGGCTGACCGTGGCCCCGCCCAAGTGAGTCGCGAAGGCGATTTCGTCTGGGGTTAAAGACCAATCCTGTTCTAACGTCCAAACGTCCTTAAACGGAAATTATCAACCATGAAAACAAGCAGCATCATGCTCCTGCTCGGCCTGGCTTTAGGCGCGACGTTTGTGAGTCCCGCGAGCGCGCAGCAAACCTCCGGTGCGGCCGCGGTCAGAAACCGGGCACACCTGCCCATGCCGAACACGCCGCCGCCTACCCTGACCACTTACGACGCGAAGAACCCGGACAGCAAGTTCCCGCCCATCGAGCAGCTGCGCCCGCCCCAGGGCGCGCCCAACGTTCTGCTCATCCTCATCGACGACGCCGGGTTCGGCTCGTCCAGCACCTTCGGCGGTCCCTGCCAGACGCCGGCGCTGGAGAAGCTGGCCGCGGGCGGCCTGAAGTTCAATCGTTTCCACACCACCGCCATTTGCTCGCCGACCCGTCAGGCGCTGCTCACCGGGCGCAACCACCACTCATGCGGCATGGCGGGGATCACTGAAATCGCGACCGGCGCGCCGGGTTACTGCTCGGTGCTGCCGAAATCCATGTCGCCCCTGGCGATGACGCTCAAACTCAACGGCTACTCCACGGCGCAGTTCGGCAAGAACCACGAAGTCCCCGTGTGGCAGACCAGCCCCGTCGGCCCCTTCGACGCCTGGCCCACGGGCGGCGGCGGCTTCGAGTACTTCTACGGCTTCCTCGGCGGCGAGGCCAACCAGTGGTACCCGACGCTCTACGAGGGCACCACGCCGGTGGAGAACAAGAGGACACCCGAGCAAGGCTACCACCTCATGACGGACATGACCGACAAGGCCATCAAATGGATCGGCCAACAGAAGGCGCTGGCACCCGACAAGCCCTTCTTTGTCTACTTCGCCCCCGGCGCCACCCACGCGCCGCATCATGTGGCGAAGGACTGGGTCGACAAGTACAAAGGCAAGTTTGACCAGGGCTGGGACAAGCTGCGCGAGGAAACCTTTGCCCGGCAGAAGAAGCTCGGAGTCATCCCGGCGGACTGCCAGCTCACCGCGCGCCCCAAGGAGGTGCCGGCCTGGGACGCGATGCCCGAAGAGTTCAAGCCCGTGCTGCGCCGGGAGATGGAAGTTTACGCCGGCTTCATGGAGTACACCGACCACGAGGTCGGCCGCGTCGTGGAGACGTTGGCGAAGCTGAACATCCTCGATGACACGCTCATTTACTACATCGTCGGCGACAACGGCGCCTCGGCCGAGGGCGGGGTCAACGGGGCCTTCAACGAGATGAGCTACTTCAACGGGCTGCAAGGCTTCGAGACGGCCCAGTACCTGACCGAGCGGATCGACAAGCTCGGCGGGCCCGAGTCCTACAACCACTACGCGGTCGGCTGGGCGCTGGCGATGAACACGCCTTACCAGTGGACCAAGCAGGTCGCCTCCCACTGGGGCGGCACGCGCAACGCCACCGTCGTCCACTGGCCCAAGGGCATCAAGGCCAAGGGCGAGATCCGCTCCCAGTTCACCCACGTCATTGACGTGGCACCGACCGTCCTCGAGGCGGCGGGGCTCCCGCAGCCGGAGTCGGTGAACGGCATCCAGCAGGACCCGATCGAGGGCACCAGCATGCTCTACGCCTTCAACGACGCCCAAGCGGCGGAAAGGCACGAGACGCAGTACTTCGAGATCATGGGCAACCGCGGCATCTACCACAAGGGGTGGACCGCGGTCACGAAACACTACACGCCCTGGATCATGACCGCGAGGCCCGCCTTCGACGACGATGTGTGGGAGCTCTACGACACGGGCAAGGATTGGAGCCAGGCGCACGACCTTGCCAAGCAGATGCCGGAGAAGCTCCACGAGCTGCAGCGCCTGTTCCTGATCGAGGCCGTGCGCTACAAGGTGCTGCCCCTGGACGACCGGATGATGGAGAAGCTAAACCCGGACCTCGCCGGCCGGCCGGTGCTGATCAAGGGCAAGACCCAGCTCCTGTTCGGCGGCATGGGGCGCTTGAGCGAGAATTGCGTTCTGAACATCAAGAACAAGTCGCACGCCGTCACCGCCGAGATCGTGGTGCCGGAGAAGGGCGCCGAGGGGGTCATCGTCTGCCAGGGGGCGAACATCGGCGGCTGGAGCCTTTACGCCAAGAACGGCAAGCTGAAGTACTGCTACAACTGGGGCGGCTTCAAGACCTTCTTTGCCGAGGCGAAAGACCCGCTGCCCGCGGGCCAGCACCAGGTGCGCATGGAGTTCGCCTACGCCGGCGGCGGCCCCGGCAAGGGCGGCAAGGTGACCCTGTACACCGACGGCAAGAAGGTCGGAGAAGGGGACGTCACGGCGACGCTGGCGGTGATCTTCTCCGCCGACGACGGCACCGATGTCGGCGAGGACTCGGGCTCCGCGGTATCGCCGGACTACGGCCCTGTCGGAAACGGTTTCAACGGCGAGGTCAAGGGCGTGCAGCTTTCTATCGCGGACGACCCGAACAATGCGGATCATCTGGTCAAGCCGGAGGACGCCATCGGCGCGGCCCTGGGGCGGCAGTAAGCCAATTGACACGCGCGTTCGCTCGTGAACCGCGCGGGCTGCCTTCCCACGTGAGGCGGCCCGCGATTTTCAGCGTCAATCCGAACAGGAATGAACGAAGCGCCTCCCGTTCCCATAGGTCTTTCTGTTCACGTTGGAACTCGCCCGGCTCCGTCCGCTGTCGCGCGCGCAGTCACCGGCATGCGGCGCTAGGGTCTCGAAAACAACATGTCGAAGTTTGTGAGAAGTGTATAGTCCGCAGGAAGTGTTTTTGCTAATATGCATCACAAAGTGTTTTGTTACCTGTTGTGGGTCGCGTAAACAATGCAAGGAGGTCTGTTATGAAACGTGTCGTGTCGTGTCTTTTTTTGGTTGGTCTCATGCTGGTCAACGCCGGGTGCGAGAGCTCCAGCTCGGATGTCAAGCTTCCCCGGCGGGCCACGCAAGCGGAAATCAACCAGAGCGCGGCCACGGCTCTGCAAGAGCTCTACAGAACCATGCCTTTTTCCCGGACGCTGGTTTCCAAGGCCAAGGCGATCTTGGTTTTCCCGCAGGTGTACAAGGCCGGCTTCATCATCGGCGGCCAGTCCGGTAACGGCGTGGCGCTGGCACCCGACGGCAGGCCCCTCGGCTACTTCAACATCAGCGCCGCGTCTTACGGGCTGCAGGCGGGCGCCCAGCAGTTCAGCTATGCGCTGTTCGTGATGTCCGACGAGGCGATCGAGTACATGAAGAAGTCAGAGGGCTGGGAGGTCGGCGTCGGCCCCAGCGTGGTGCTCGTCGATGAAGGGCTCGCCAAAACGCTCACGACCACGACGGCGAAAAAAGACGTTTACGCGTTTATTTTCAGCCAGAAGGGTCTGATGGCGGGCATCGGCATTCAGGGCTCGAAGATCACGCGCATCAATCCCGATGCCGGGAGCGCGACGGTCGTGCGGTAGGGGACGTAATCCTGATGCCGCGGCGTGAGTGCTGTGTGTGGGTTGGTCGAGTCATACATGAAAACGGCGTTGCGATGGCGACGCATGAAGGAGGTCGATTTGAAGCGCGACAGGGGCATGTGGATGGTGGCGGCAGTCCTCTCCGGGGTGCTGAAGGCAGGGGAGTCGATGGCGGCAGATGCGGCGGCTGACCGCGCGGCGGAACCGGCGCCTGCCGCGGTCGGCGCAACGGATGCGTCTGAGCGCGCGCAGCGCCAGCAGTACGCCGACGTTCTGGCGGCCGAGGCGGCCAAGAGCCAAGAGCGGCTGGACGCGATCAGCCAACAGCTGCGCGCGCTGGACGGCGACATCGAGTCCCGCGTGGACAGAATCGTGAAACTTCTCGCAACCGTCAAGGATTCAACCGACTCGCGTGGCCGGGTCCGCCGCTCCAAGGACAAGGCGATCGAGGGACTTAAGAACAGCATCGCCTTCTATGTGCGGGAGCGCGACAAACGCGACCAGGCTTTGGTCGCGCCGGAAGCGAACGTCGCCGTTTCGAAAGAGAGTTTGGCGAAGGACGCAAAAGTCCTCGATGCGCGGATCGAGAAACGCATCGGTCAGATCTCGGCTTTGGCCAACTCGCTGACGCAAAACGAGGAGTTCAACCGGTACGAGCGTTACCGCAATGACGAATACGATTACAGCGCCGAGACCAAGGAGTTCAAGCGGTTTGAGAAGGATGTCGGCGGATCGGCCAAGATTAAAGCCGAGCTTGTCCAGGATCTGAAGGCCGGTATCGACAAACAGACCCGCGAGCTCGAAGGTCTTCGGGAGATGCTCAAGACCACCTCTGATCCGAAGCGCCAAGCGCAGATCAAAAACGAGATCGAAGAGAAGCAGGACCGCATCGCCGAGCGCCGTCAGCAAGCGGAAGAGCTGTTGACCGCCAACGCGCCGAACACCAAGCCGCTCAGCGGCAAAGCCGCTTTCGAGATCGACAAGATGCTGGCGGAGATGACGCTCGACCTGCAGAGCGACTTCCGCAAGTTCCAGCAGCTGGTGGCCGAAAGAAACGAGGCCCAGAAACGCGCGCAGTTCCATCAGGACCGGTTGCTGCGTCTGCGCGCCAGCATGACCTCTGACGCCAAGTAACGTGACGATCATGGCCAACGGTTGCGCCTGTTCAGACACCGCCGGGTGAACGTTCACGCGAGCCCCCTGCAGCCGAAGGGGCCGTGAAGGGAGCGAGATGCAGCAGAACCCGCTTATGTCCGAAATTCGCCCCAAGACCGGCCGGTCGGTTCTGTGCCGCTTGGTTTTTTTTCTGCTTTGCCTTCCGATCTGGCTGTGGGGCATCTTCGCGCTCTATTACGGCAGTTGGCCGCAGGGGGTCTGCGTGGCGCTGGCGGTGCTGTACGGTGCGGCCCATCTCGCCATCTGCGTGCGCTCGTCGCCCCGCTGGCTGGTGCCGCAGGGCGCCGCGTGTTTTCTGCTCCCTTTGCTCTGTTTCCATCTGATGCGGCCCTCGAACGACCGCGCGTGGCAGCCGGACGTCGCGCAGCAGCCCTACGCCGAGATCAGCGGCGATCAGGTGACGGTCCACAATGTGCGCAACTGCACGTACCACTCGGAGACCAACTTCACCGCCGCCTTCGAGACGCGGCGTTACGACCTCGCCAAGCTGCGCACCGCCGACATTTTCCTGGTCGACTGGGGCCTGCATAAGGTGGCCCACACCATGCTCAGCTTCGGCTTTGACGATGGGCAGTACCTCTGCTTTTCGATCGAGACCCGCAAAGAGGTCGGAGAAAGCTACTCGGCCTTCAAGGGGCTCTTCCGCCAGTACGAGGTGCTCTTCATCGCCGGCGACGAGCGCGATCTGGTCGGCCTGCGCACCAATTTCCGCCAAGGCGAGACCGTGCGGCTCTACCGGATGGTGAAGGCGCCGTCCCAGGCCGTGCGCGGTGTTTTTATGGACTACATGAACCGGATCAACGGGCTCAACCGCAAACCGGAGTGGTACAACGCCGTGACCGAGAACTGCATGGTCGGGTTCTTTCAGATCGCGCGCCAGCACGCCGTCAAGGGGCGCGGCCGCTGGCACTGGTCCGTCATCCTCAACGGCTATGCCGACCGCCACGCCTACGAGAACGGCGCGCTGGACACCTCTCTGCCTTTCGACGAACTGCGCCAACGCAGCATTGTCAATGAGCGCGCGCGCGCGGCCGGCGACTCGCCGGCGTTTTCGGAACTTATCAGGGAGGGGCTTCCCGGAGTTCATCCGTCGACATCCAAGGAGCATCTGCCATGAACCGTTCATTCGGACTTGCCGTTGTCCTTCTGCTGGCGGGCGGTTGCGCCACGCTGACCCCGGTGGGCGTGAACCGCCTCGGCGAGAGGGTCGCCTATGAGCAGATCAACCGGAGCTCGCTGAACTCCGGCACCTACAGCAGCCAGACGCTGGCCGTCGTGCACCGCTACAACTTCGACAAGGCCGTTAGCCGCGACCCGTTGGGCTGTATCCGCGAGCTTCACGCGATCGCCAGCCGCGATGACCGGCGCGACACGCTGCTGGCCCTTTCGGAACTCTGCTTTCACCAGGGCCGGCGGGGCGTCTATTTTAAAAACGGCGGCGAGCGCATCGGCCCGTTGAACATGTATGTCGCCTCCGCGTTTTACGCCTACCTCTACCTGTTGGGGCCCGGCACTGAACCGCCGCCCAGCCCGTTCGACCGCCAGTTTCGCGTCGCGTGCGACGTCTACAACCGGAGCCTGGCGCTGGCGCTGCTCGCGCGGCGCCAGCCACCGACACTCGGGACGCTTCCGGTCGTCCTGCCAGCCGGCAAGATCACGCTCGGGTGGGGTGTCAGCGACCTGCCTTTGCCCGTCGACTCGTACGAGGCCTTCACGCCGGCCGATGATTTTCTGATCCGGGGACTGAGCGTCCGCAACCGCGGCGGCGGCCTGGGCGCACCGCTTGTGGCTTCGCGCAAGCGCCAACCGGATGCCCCTGGCGGCAAGGCCAGCGCAGCCACGCTCTTTCTGCGCGTGGAAGGCGGGCTGCGTGAACTTTCCGAGGGTTCCTGCCGGGGCGTGCTGGACATCTACTCGCCGCTGACCCGCCACACTATTCTTGTTAATGGCCAGACCGTGCCCCTTGAAACGGACCTGACCGCGCAGCTGGCCTACGTGCTCGAGAACCCCGCCCTCTGGAGCCTTGGCCTGCAGATGTTCCGGCTGGGTCAGATGCCGTTTCCCCCGGGCATCTACAGCCCGCAGCCCTACGAGCGCGGCAAGATCCCGGTCGTTCTGGTGCACGGCACCATGAGCAGTCCGGTCTGGTGGGCGGAGATGCTGAACACGCTCTCGGCCGATCCACGCGTCAGAGAGAACTTCCAGTTCTGGCTCTACCTGTACGACAGCGGCAAGCCCATCGTCTACTCCGCCCGCAACTTCCGCGAGGCGCTCGACGCCCAGCTCCAGAAGTGCGATCCGCAGGGTGTCGACCCAGCCCTGAAGAACCTGGTGGTCATCGGCCACAGTCAGGGCGGTCTCCTGACCCGTCTGGTCTCGACGGACACCGGCGAGACGCTCATCCGGAAGGTGACCGGCAAGACGCTCCAGGAACTGCATCTCGCGCCGGAAGAGCAAGCGCTCATCCAGCGGTACGCGATCTTTACGCCCATGCCGCAGGTCAAACGCGTCATCTTCATCTCCACGCCCCACCGCGGCAGTTTCCTCGCGGGCTCGTTCGCCCGGAGGCTCGCGCGCCGGTTCATCCGGTTGCCGCAGGACGTGCTGAAGACCGGTTCCGAAATGCTGACGATCACCAAGCGCATCAAGCTGCCCGGCACACTCTCTGACGACATTCCGACCAGCATCGACAGCATGGCCCCCGGCAACCCGCTCCTGACGGCCATAGCGGATCTCCCGACACCGCCGACCGTCACGGCACACTCGATCATCTCAGTCAGAGAGGGCATGAAGGCGCCGGACGGCGATGACGGTGTGGTCAAATACGCGAGTGCCCATCTGGAGGGAGTCGCTTCCGAATTCGTCGTGCCCAGCGAACACAGCTGCCAGGGGAACCCCCTCACGATCGAAGAGGTTCGCCGCATCCTGCTGGAGCACCTCAAGGCGGTTAACAAGTAAGAGAGGAGCAAGGTCGAAGCCATGAATAAGAATCCACTTACGAGATGCGCGTGGCTGGGCGTGGCGGTGCTTGCGCTGGGGCTGGCCGGATGCGGCAGGAAAGCGCCTGTGCCCCGCATGACGCCGCTGGCGCAGGACGCAGTCATTCTGATCTACGCCGGCGGCGTCACCGAGGAGGGCGACTTGTTCCGGGCCAACCAGATTGACGAGACCTTCGCCAGGGTGATGAAACGTAAAGTCGTCAGCCTGGGACAGGGCGGCGAGTTCAGTGAAGCGGCCCTGAAGCGTTTGCCCGCCGCGCTGGATGGGTGCGCCCCGGATCTGGTGATCCTGGGCTACGGCGCGATGGACCTGTGGAAAAAAACGGACCGGGCGCAGCTGAAGGCCAGCCTCGGCGCCATGATTGACCTCGCGCGCAAGCGAAACGCCCAGGTGGTGATGCTCGCCATGCCTGATCTCAATCGGCTGCTGCCCAAACCCGACCCGGTTTTCGAAGAGGTTGCGCGCGAAAAGCGCGTGCCGATCGAAACGGCGATCGTGCGCGCCGTGCTGAGCGACGCCTCTACGCGGGTTTACCGGTATATGCCCAACGATGACGGCATCGAGAAGCTGGCGGAAGCGATCCGTGCGCTGTGCGTCAAGTGCGGCGGGTTGCCGGAATAAAAGACGCGGTTGCCGTGTCCTGCCTGAGGTCGTCCGCGCGAGCGGCACTCCCGCAGACTCCCCGTTTTTCAAAAGGGCGCATTTCATTTTGCGCTTCGCCGTGCCGGAGGGTGCGATTCAGTTTCGGTGAAACTGAGTCGCGCCAAGGAGAATTTAGGAGTTAGGATTTAGGAGTTGGAAGCTCACAAAACCTTGAGAACCGGGCGTAAGACTAGGAGGAACCCCTCCGCGAAGAACCGTTTCTTGGAGCCATGCGCGTGACTTCATTTTGAAGACACGAACACGGACTCTTGTGCATCGCGCGAGCGCGTTCACTTTCAGGGCATTGCAACTCCTAACTCCTAAATCCTAACTCCTCCTTCGGGTGCGGATTCAACAAAGTTGAATCGCACCCCGTGCCGGATGGCGGCTTGCCAATCCGGTCAGAAAGCACTAAACTGTCTCTCATTCATGCGTCTTCGGGGCAAGGTGATCCTGCGCGAGCGGGAAATTCCTGACCGGCGGTAAAGCCCGCGACTGGCAAGCTGTTCCTGCCTGCCACTGACACGGTTCGATTCCGTGGCCGACAGTACAGTCTGGATGTTAGAAGATGCGGTTGCGTGTTTTGCATTGCCCCGGCTCCGCTTTGGCCGGGGTTTTTGTTTTGGGGAACAGGTATGGAAACTGAATCGGTGTTCGATCCCGTGGAAACGTGCGTGGAGGCGTTCCGGCAGGGGCAGATGGTGATCGTCGCGGATGACGAGAGCCGCGAGAACGAGGGTGATCTGATCATCGCGGCGGAGAAGGTGACCCCCGAGGCGATCAACTTCATGGTCATGAACGCGCGCGGGCTGGTCTGCGTGCCGATGACGGGTGCGCGTCTGCGGCAGGTCGGCGTGGAGCGCGCCCCGAGCCGCAACCGCGGCGACAAGTTCGCGACGGCCTTCACCCATTCGGTGGACGCGGCCGAGGGCGTGAGCACCGGCATCAGCGCGGCCGACCGCGCGCACACGGTGCAGGTGCTGATCGACGAGGCTTCGGGACCCCACTCTGTCGTGAGCCCTGGGCACATCTTCCCGCTGGAGGCGCGCGAGGGCGGGGTGCTGGTGCGCGCCGGCCATACCGAGGCGGCGGTGGATCTCGCCAAGCTGGCGGCGCTCAAGCCGGCGGGCGTGATCTGCGAGATCATGCTGGCGGACGGCACGATGGCGCGGCTGCCTGACCTGCGGGCCTTCGCCACGCAACACGGCCTCAAGATGCTGTCGATCGCCGACCTGATCCAATACCGGCGGCGGCGCGAACGGCTGATCGACTTCATCGAGGAGGTTGAGCTGCCGACCTCGTACGGGCATTTCAAATTGCGGCTCTACACGTCGTCCCCCGACGGCATGGACCATCTGGCGCTGATCAAAGGCAACGTGACCGAGTGTCCGGCGCCTTTGGTGCGCGTCCACAGCGAATGCCTCACGGGCGACGTGTTCGGCTCGGCGCGCTGCGACTGCGGCAACCAGCTGCACGCGGCCATGCGCATGGTGGAGAAGGAGGGGTGCGGCGTGATCCTCTATATGCGTCAGGAGGGGCGCGGCATCGGCCTCGCCAACAAGCTGCACGCCTACAAATTGCAGGAGGGCGGCCTGGACACCGTCGAGGCCAACATCAAGCTGGGCTTCCCGGCGGACATGCGCGATTACGGCGTGGGTGCGCAGATTCTCGCGGATATCGGACTTAAGCGCATCCGGCTGATGACGAACAACCCCAAGAAGCTGGTCGGCCTGCAAGGGTACGGCTTGGAAATCGTCGAGCGCGTGCCGGTCATGTTTGAGCCGGGCGATTTCAACCGCCGCTACCTGGAGACCAAGAAGACCAAGATGGGTCATTTGATTTAAGTGGAAGTAGGAAGTCGGGAAATAGGATTCGGCATAAGCGAGAGGAGACATGAGATGAAAGAGATCGCTGGAAATCTGGATGCGACGGGGATGAAGATGGCCATCGTGGTGAGCCGCTTCAACAGTTTCTTCACCGAGCAGTTGGTGAAGGGCGCGGCGGACTGTTTTGTGCGGCACGGCGGCAAGGATGGCGACCTGACGCTGGTGCGTGTGCCGGGCGCGAATGAGATTCCGCAGGTTGCGCAGAAGCTGGCGGCCTCGGGCAAGGTCGATGCCGTGGTGGCGTTGGGCGCGGTGATCCAGGGCGCGACCCCGCATGCCGACCTGATCAACGGGACGGTGGCGCGGGCGTTGTCGAAGATCGCGCTGGACACGCAGGTGCCGGTCTTGAACGGCATTGTTTGCGCGCAGAATCTGGAGCAGGCGATCGAACGCGCGGGCACCAAGCAGGGCAACAAGGGCTGGGACGCGGTGATGTCCGCGATCGAAACGGTCGCTGTGCTCAAGGCGATCTGAGCGGTCGCCGGAGAGGACGGACTCCAGAGGTCAGTCGGGTGCAAGTCACCGTCGGCATTCCGCCGAAACCTGGATTCCGGCTTTCCCATATGAGGTTTTGTTCAAAGAAGGAATACGAAGCATGGCGACTCGCAGACAAGGGCGCGAATGGGCGCTGCAAATGCTGTTTCAGGCGGACCTGAATCCCGGGTTGGACATCGATATGGCCATCCCGAAGTTCTGGCGTCAGCAGTGGACCTGCCAGATGGAGGATGCGGAGGCCAAGGATACGGCGGTCGTGTCGGATGAGGCCAAGTCGGTGGAAGACCGCGTGGCGCCTCCGAAGATCCGGATTTTCACCGAGAAGCTGGTGCGGGGGGTGCTCGGGCACTTGCCGGAACTGGACGCGAAGGTGCAGTCCTACACGCAGAACTGGCCGTTGCACCGCATGGGATCGGTGGAGCGTAACGTCTTGCGGCTGGCGTTCTTTGAAATGATTTACTGCACCGATGTGCCGCCGGCGGTGGTGTTGAACGAGGCGATCGACCTCGCCAAGTATTTCAGTAACGCCGATGCGGGCCGTTTCGTGAACGGCGTGCTCGACCGGCTGAACAAAGAGATCAAGCGGACGTAGGACGGCAGGGCACAATGACGCTAGCGGCGGAAGACAGGAAGTGGATGCGGCGGGCGATCGCGCTGGCGCGCTTGAGCGAGGGACACACGCGGCCCAATCCGCCCGTCGGCGCCGTGGTGGTCGGCGGCGGGCGCAAGCTCGGCGAGGGCCGCCACCTGTGCGCGGGCGGCGCGCACGCGGAAGTCGAGGCGCTGAACGCCTGCCGCGCACCGGTTGCGGGCGCCACGCTGTATGTGACGCTGGAGCCCTGTTGCACGACGGGACGCACGCCGCCCTGCACAGACCGCATCGTGCGCGACGGGATCGGCCGTGTCGTCGTTGGCTGCCGGGATGCCAACGGCCGGCATAGCGGCCGCGGTTTGGATTTGTTGATGAAGCAGGGCGTCGAGGTGGTTTGCGGCGTGTGCGAGGCCGAGGCCGTTGATCTCGTGCGGCCCTTCACCAAGCACATTGTGACCGGCTATCCCTTCGTGACGGTCAAGCTCGCCCTGACGCTGGACGGGCGCATCGCCGACCGCACCTGCCGTGCGAAGTGGATCACCGGGGCGGCCGCGCGCGCCGAGGTGCAGCGGATGCGCCGGCGCGCGGACGTGATGCTTGTGGGGGCAGGAACCGTGTGCGCGGATGACCCCTCGCTCCTGTGCCGTCTGCCGGGCGGCGGCCAGCTGATGCGCGTGATTGTGGACGCCGCGGGACGGACCCCGGCCCAGGCGCAGGTCTATACCGATGACGCGGCGGCGCGGACGATTGTGGCGACGACGCCGGCGGCGGCCGCGAAAAAGGCGGCGGCCTGGTCGAAACACGGCGCGCAGGTATGGACGTTCGCGCCGGATAAAACGGGGCGCGTGCCGCTGAGGCGGGTTTTGAAGAAGCTGGGCGACGCGGGCTATCTGCAGGTGCTGTGCGAAGGCGGCGGGCGGCTGGTGGGCGGTTTGAACGACGCGGGGCTGGTTGACGAATACTGTCTCTTTTACGCGCCTGCGGTTTTGGGCGATGTGCGGGCTGTCAGCAGCGTGGCAGGGCAGGGTTTTCTGCTGGGTAAAATGCCGCGCCTGCGCTGTGTCGAGCTCAAGCGGTTCGGCGAAGACGTGATGATGCGCGTGCGGAAAGCGTGAGAAAATGTTTACGGGACTCGTGCAAAAAGTGGGCGTGTTGAAGCGGCTGGCGCAGGGCCAGGGCGGCTGGTCGCTGACACTGGCGCATACGCCGTGGCCGGATGCGCTGGTGCTGGGCGAGAGCGTGGCCGTGGAGGGCGCGTGCCTGACCGTGACGGCGGTCAGCGACGGCTTTTTCACGGCGGACCTGTTGGACGAAACCTTGCGGTGCACCGCGTTGCGTCAGGCCCGCGAAGGCGCGCGGCTGAACCTCGAGCGCGCCTTGGCTTTGGGTGACCGTCTGGGCGGGCACATGGTCAGCGGGCATGTGGATGAGACCGGG
The DNA here is from genome assembly GCA_023269675.1 of Verrucomicrobiota bacterium. Lineage (GTDB taxonomy): Bacteria > Verrucomicrobiota > Kiritimatiellia > RFP12 > UBA1067 > JAHFSX01. The sequence continues at coordinate 28,009 of JAHFSX010000033.1, read as the reverse complement.
ACGCTGGCATCGGTCGGGGAGCGCGGGCGCGATTTCGTGTGGCGGGTGACCTGCTCGCCGGAGCTTGCCCGGCAGACGGTGCTGAAGGGTTCTGTCACGATCGACGGAGTGAGCCTGACCGTGTCGGGATTGGGCGACGACTGGATCGAAGTGAACCTGATACCGCACACCCTTCGGGAGACGAGTCTGGGTGACCGCAAGGCCGGCGACGCGCTGAATCTCGAAGGCGATCTCCTCGGGAAATACGTGGCGCGGCTGCTGGGTGCGGGCGAGCGGCGCAGCATCACCGAGCAGATGCTGGCCGAGAACGGCTTTGTGTAACGCCTTCCCTGCGCAGGGATGCGCTGGGCCCATTCTCATGCGCCGCGCCCGTCCCCGGGCGTGACGAGGCTGACCGGAACAGGAGTGAACGTATGAAAAAAGTTTTGTGTCTGGGGCTGACGCCCGCGCTGCAGCGCACGCTGGTGTTTGAGGGCCTGGAGATCGACGAGGTCAACCGGGCGCGGCAGGTTGTGGAGTCGGCGGCGGGCAAGGCGCTGAACACCGCCCGCGCGCTGGTGACGTTGGGGACCCCGGCGCAGACCGCGGGCTTTAACGGCGGGCAGACCGGGCGCAAGATTGCCGGCTATTTGAAGGCGTACGGCGTGGAGTCGGCCCTGACCCCGATGCAGGCTGGCACGCGCATCTGCTCCACGCTGATCGTTGCGGCCTCCGGCACGGTGACCGAGCTGGTCGAGGAGGCGCGCGAGCCCGGACGCGCGGCCGTGGCGCGGTTTGTGCGGGACAATCTCAAGCGGACGCGCGCGGCGGCGATGCTGGTCATCAGCGGGACGCTGCCGCCCTACGCCGGTGACGATTTCTATGTGGGCTTCGTGCGGGCGGCGGCCGAGGCGGACGTGCCGGTCGTGATCGACTCGCAGAAGGAGGCCTTGGTCAACGTGCTTTTCGAGCGCCCGCTGCTGGCCAAGCTCACGGTGCGTGAGCTGGCGGCCACCTTGCGGGAGCCGATGACTAGCGAGAAAAGCATTCTGCGCGGCATGCGGGATTTGCAGGCCATGGGGGCGCAGAACGTCTTTGTCACGCACGGCGCCAAACCCGCGTATCTGGTCACGCCGAAGCGGGGCTGGCGTTTCGCGCCCCCGCCGGTCGCGCGGCACGTGAACCCCATCGGCAGCGGCGATTGCACGACGGCGGGTATTGTCCATGCGGTGCTCACCGGCAAGCCGTTGCGCGAGGCGGTGCGTTACGGGCTGGCGTGCGGCAGCGCCAATGTCGAGAGCTTGACGCCGGCCGACCTGGACCTCAAGCGCGTCGCCGTCCTCCGGCGCGGCGTGGGGTGCGAAGCCCTCTGAGCTCAAAGCCGGCGCGCGTTCATGAAGCGGGGCGACTGCCGAAAGGTTTTAAATGCACACGTTTTTGGCGCTTTCGCCCATTATTATTGCGTTGACGCTGATGCTCATCGCGAAGCAACCGTCCGGCCGAGCGTTGCTTTTTTCCTGGGGGCTTGCCGTCGTTCTCTGTCTGACCGTCTGGAAGATGGACGTGCTCCATATCGCGGCTTATTCCATGCTCGGATGCCTGTCCACCCTCGATATCCTGCTCGTTATTTTCGGGGCGATCATTCTGCTCAATACGCTTCAGCGGGCCGGTACGATTGCGGTCATCAGTGACGGATTTTCGGGGGTTACGAAAGACCGCAGGATACAAGTCATCATCATCGCCTGGCTGTTTGGCGCGTTCATTGAAGGCGCCGCCGGCTTTGGCACGCCCGCCGCGCTTGCGGCCCCGCTGCTGGTGGGGCTTGGTTTTCCCGCGGTCGCGGCGGCGACCGTAGCGCTGATCTGCAACAGCACGCCGGTGAGTTTTGGGGCAGTCGGGACACCGACCCTGACAGCCGTCGCGGTGCTGGAGAAATCGCTTGAGGCCAACCATCTGGCGCCGGACGCGTTTAAAGACGCGCTGACCTTGACGACCGCCATCATTCACGGCGTCGCCGGAACATGGATGCCGTTTGTCGCGGTTCTCATGATGACGCTGTTCTTCAGAGGCAAGAAGCCGTTTTCGTTCAAGCCGGCGCTCGAGATCTTGCCGTTTGCCTTTTTTTCGGGCCTGGCATTCACCGTCCCTTATTATTTAATTGCGCGCTTCGCCGGGCCGGAACTGCCGTCGCTGCTCGGCGCGGCCATCGGGCTGGCGGTGACCGTGCCGGCGGTGAAAGCCGGTTTTCTTGTTCCGAAAAAGGTCTGGGGGTTTGATGCCGACGGCGCGGGTGCCGCGCCGTCGGCGGTGCGGAGTGGCCGGTCTGGCAACATCGGTTTGGTGGCGGCTTGGATGCCGTATGTCGTCATTGCGCTCACGTTGATCGTCACCCGCATCCCGCAGCTCGGCGTCAAGGCGGCTGTGACGGGCATCACGGTGGGCGTAACCAACATCATGGGGGTCGAGCACCTCAATTGGGCATGGAAATACCTGAACAATCCGGGGCTCGTGTTTATGCTCGTCGCGCTGGGATCGGCTTTTCACTTTAAGTTGACCGGAAAGGAAGTCGGGGCCACGTGGCTTTCGACCGCGAAATCGCTTAAGAATGCGGTGGTCGCTTTGACGACCGGTGTCGCCCTGGTCCAGCTGATGCGTTATTCGAACGTGAATGCATCCGGCCAGGGGAGCATGCTCAATGAGATTGCCCTGTCGCTGAGAAGCGCCTTCGGGACGGGCTATTTGTTTGTCTCGCCCTACATCGGTGTTCTCGGCGCCTTCGTCTCCGGATCAAACACGGTTTCAAACACCCTTTTTGCCGCGTTGCAGTTCGACACGGCGAACCTGCTGGCCCTTAGCCCGGTTCTGGTGGTCGCCCTTCAATCCGTCGGGGGTGCGATCGGGAACATGACGTGTATCAACAATGTGGTGGCGGTCTGCACAACCACCGGAGTCAATGGCGAGGAGGGACGGATCATTCTGATGAATGTCTTGCCGACGGTCCTGTACTGTACCGTCGCAACCCTTGTGGCCTATCTGTTGAGCTGATCCGTCCTGCGTGCGCGGGCGCGTCGCGGGTTGGCGTGCTGCCGCAAACAGGACCCGGCTTCGGCAGCGCCTGTGGGTTCCAGTTTCCTCACCATGGTTTGCGCCGCGTTTTGTTTTGACTTCCTGGGCTCGAGCGCATATTTTAATCATGTGTTTAATACATGAGGCGCCTATGAAAACGAAACCACGGGTCAAGAAGGCGGATGCGAATCCGAAGAACACGCAGGATAAGATCCTGCAGGCCGCCACCAAAGTCTTCGCGGAGCACGGCTATAAAGACGCGACCACGCGCATGATCTGCTCGGAGGCGCAGGTGAACGTGGCCCTGGTGAATTACTATTTCCGTTCGAAAGCCGAACTCTACAAGGCGGTGATCGGCGCGCTGTTCGAGGATGTCGCCAAACCGATGATGTCGATTCCCGACACGGTGCGCGACGATAAGACCTGGAGAGCGGCGATGCGGATGTGGGTCCGCAGGTCGCTGGCGATTTGCGCGGCGCTCAAGCCGCCGGAGTTCTGGATGGCGCGGTTGATGGGCATGGAGGAGTGCGTGCCGTCGGACATGGCGCAGGACATCGAACAGAAATTCGCGATTCCGATGCGCCGCTGTTTCATGCGGCTGATCCGCATGGCGCTGCCTGATGACGATCCGGTGCAGGTCAGTCTCTGGTGCAGCACGGTGCATGCGCAGTCCGTTGTCTATGCGATCGCCAAGCCTGGCTGGGCCACGCGCTTTTGCCCGCCGCAACTGGATATGGAAGTTTGGCTGGACAAGGTGGCCGACCATATTTGCGGCGGGATCTTCTGCCGGTTGTCTTTTCAGCGGACGGTCGATTAGGCCGGTGTGGCGGATGCAGCCCGGGGAGGCGCCGGACCGTCGGGCCGACCGAGGCGCGCCGGTCCCCGTTTCCGGAAGAGGCCGTCGGCACACGCGCGTGCTGGGTAGAAAGGGCAAAAGCGTTTATGAGACCTGCTGTGAGAGTCGTCGCCCTGGCCGTTCTGCCGCTGGTGCTGGGCGGGTGCCGGATGCCCGGCTTCGAGGAGCGCGCGCGAGGCGCCGTGCAGTTCCGCGCTTCGCTGCAGGAGGAGACGCGCGCGTTTTTTGAGACGAACAGCGGGCCCCTGACCTTGGCGTTTTCGCTGGAGTTGGCGCGCGCGCGCACCTTGAAGCTGACGCAGGCGCAGCTGGACCTGCAGCTGGCGAAGATTCAGCGTGCGACGGCCTTCTCCGCTTTCCTGCCGCAGGTGGAGGCGACCTTCACGCGGAGCGGAACCGACGTGCCGCTCATGCGGTCGTTCGGCGCCCAATCGGTTCAGATGAGCAGCAAATATGTGAGCGAGGCGTCGATCGCGTTGACCCAGCCGATCTTCACGCCAGGCGCGTGGCTGTTGTTTGTCGAATCCAAGCATGCGGTGCGCGCCCAGGAACTGGTGCGCGCGCGGGCCGGCGAGTTGCTCGACGTGCAGGTGGCCGCCCTGTTCTATCAGGCGGCCGTGGCCGAGAGCCTGCTGCGGACCTACGAGCGGCAGCAAGAGGCGACCCGGGTGCTGGTTGACCAGACCGTGGCGCTCGCGCGCGAGGGCTACGTCCTGGCGGCGCAACGCGAGCGGGCGCAGGCGCGGCTCCTGTCGGACCGCTACAACGTGCGGCTCGCGAATGACAACTTGGCGCTGACGCGGGCGAAGCTCTTTGAGATCCTGCGGTTCTGGCCTACGGAGCAGGTGCCGCTGGAGGGCGCGTCGATGCTCGGCGTGTTGGCGCGCGACTGGGTTTTGACGGCCGAGGACGGCGGCGCGCAGCGTGTCGCGCGCGCGCAGGTTCGGACGCTCACCGCCGAGGAGTGGTTGTGGCAGACCCTGGTCAACCGCAAAGAACTGTGGGCGGGGGATCAGATGATCGAGATCCGTAAAACGGAGGTCCTGCGGGCTTTGACGGGCTTCCTGCCCACGCTCTACGGGTCCGCCTCCGGAAACTACACCTCCGAGATTTTGCAGTCGCCCAGTCAGTACTGGGCGGGTGGGCTGAACGCGACGCTATCCCTGTTCAACGGCTTCCTGACGGTGAACGCGTACCGCGAGGCGAAGGCGCGGCGCGCGGCGGAGTTCCAGCTGCAGGAGGACCGCGCGCTGGCGCTTGTGGTGTCCACCTACGAGGCGTATCAGAACTGGTGCCGCGCGGACGAGCAGCGTGCGGTGGCGGCGCAGGCGCGCAAAGCGGCCGAGATGGATTACGCCGAGACCAAGGCGCGGTATGAGCAGGCTCAGGAGACGCTCTCCGACGTGCTCGACAGGCTGGCGCTGATGGAGGCTGCGCGCGTCCAGGCGGTAACCGCAGAATACGCCGCCGCGCTGGCCGAGATCGTGTTGCGCGATGCGGCCGGAGCCGGCCTGCATGCGGAGCGGGTTATGGAGCGGCAGGCTGCCGAGGATTCGGGCAGGGAGCGTGTTTTCGGCGGTTTGCTCCGCGGTTCGAAGTGAGAGGACGGCTATGAAAAAATCGGTCTTGACGGTGGGTGTGCTGGCCGCATGGGCGGCCGTCTGCGGTTGCAAAAAAGCGGAAACGCAGGCGGTGTCCGCGGATATGCGTCCTCTGGTGAAAGTGGGCCGGTTGACGCCGTCCTTTGCGTTCACGGACGGCGTCGGCGTGCAGGGGACGGTCCGCACAAAATACTCTGCGGCTGTGGCCGCGCGTGTGTCCGGCACCATCGATGCGTTGCAGGCCGATGAAGGTCTGACGGTGCGGGCCGGACAGCCGCTGTTCCAGGTGGACAAGATCAATCTCGAGAACCGGGTGCGGCTGGCGCAGGACGATCTGAACGTGGCGCGGGCGGCATTCAAAGAGGCTGAAGCCGCGCGGGCGGAGGCGCAGGCCGCTTACGATAAGGCCCTGATCGATGTCACGCGCATGCAGACGCTCTACGAGAAGGACAAGGCGGTGACGAAAGATACGCTGGAGAAGGCCGAGCTTCAGCACACAGCCGCGGGCGCGCACGTGCAGCGCGTGCTGGCCGCGGTCGAAACCGCCCGCGTGCGCATCGAGCAGGCCGAGACCGCGCAGTCGGTGGCGCAGAAGAATCTGGGCGACTCGCAGGGCGTGGCCCCGTTCGGGGGGGTCATCACCCGGAAACTCAAGGACAGGGGCGAGTACGTCAATGCGGGCACGCCGGTGTTCGAGATGGATGACCCGACCGTTTATGAAGTGAGTTTCACCATGAACGCCGAACACTACGATCGGGTCGAAGCCGGCAAGACCCTGCTGCGTTTCGAGAACGGAAAAGAGGTTGCGGTCACGTATAAGGCCCCTTCGGTGCATCCGGTGACGCGGACGTTCGAGATCCGCACGACGGTCGAACACGCGCCGGACATGGCGCCGGGCATGATCCGCGATGCGCGTGTGCTTTTTCGCCAGTACATGGCTGCAGCGGTGCCGTCCCAGGCGGTCGGATTGCGCGGCGGCAAGCATCTGGTGTTCGTGGTGCGGGACGGGACGGTGGTCGGCGTTCCGGTGGACATCGGTCTCGAGTGGCAGGGGCGCACGGAGGTCAGGAATCCCGAGACGCTCAAGGAGGCGGACATCGTGACGGACGGCATGCTGCTGTTGAACGAAGGTGACGGCGTCCGGGTTTTGAAAGAAGGGCCCCGGAAATTGTAGACCCGAAACTGGTGACGAGGGACCGCCCGATGCGCTTTCGATTGTCCATTTTTGAGTTTCCAGTCGCACGTGTGAGGTAGCCATGTTTTTAGCAAAAGCTTCCATCCGGCGTCCGATCGCCATGACGACGCTGATCCTCTGCCTGATGATTTTCGGCATCTTGGCGTACCGCAACATCGGCGTGGATTTGTTGCCGCAGGTCGATGTGCCCTATGTGACGATCACGGTCGTCTACCCGGGCGCGTCGCCGGACGAGATCGAGACCACGGTCGCCAAGAAGATCGAGGATGCGGTGGTGCAGGTGGATGGCATCAAGCATCTGACCACCACCTGCCTGAACAATTTCTGCCAGGTCCTGATCGAATTCGAGCTGAAGCGCAACGTGGATGTGGCGGCTACGGACGTGCGCGAGAAAGTGGATCTGATCCGGGAAGATCTGCCGGACGAGGCCGAAGAGCCGCAGATCCTGAAATTCGACATCAACGCCACGCCGGTGGTGACCGTCGCGCTGAAGGGCACCTTGCCGATCGATGAGCTCTACGACTACGCGGAAGACACGCTGGCCGACCGTTTTTCAGCCTTGGGCGGCGTGGCGAAGGTGGAACTCATCGGCGGGCAAGAGCGTGAAGTGATCGTGGAGGTGGATCGCAGGCTGCTGGTCGTCAGGGGACTTGCGCTCGGCCAGATCGTGGCCGCTCTCGGCCGGGAAAACCTCAAGGTGCCGGTGGGGCAGATCGACGACGGCCAGCGCGAGATCTCTCTGATGTTTGATGCCGAGGCTGAGGAGATCCCGGATTTGGGGGAGATTCAGATCGGCGTCGTCAACGGCGAGCGGGTTTATCTGCGCGACGTGGCCACGTTCAGGTTCGGCACGGAACGGCCGAAAAGCAAAGCTTTTTACGACGGCGAGCCGTGCGTGATTCTGAAAGTCACCAAAAAGGGGGAGGCCAACGCGGTGGCCGTGGTGGACCGCGTGCGGAAAGCCTTTGACGCGGTGAGGGGCCATCTGCCCGGCGGCATGGAGTTGGTGTGGTTCCGCGACGATGGCGACTTCGTGAAGGCCACGGTGCGGGAGGGCCTGAACAGCATCCGCGACGGCGTGATTCTCACGGGCCTCGTGCTGCTGCTTTTTTTGGCGGACATCCGCACCGCCTTTATCGCGTTCGTGAGCATACCGGTCACGATGGTGATCGCGTTGATGACCTTCACGTGGTTCGGATACACGATGAACGTGATCACCATGAGCGCTTTCGGCATCTCGGTGGGCATTCTCGTGGCGAACTCGATCGTGGTGCTTGAGAACATCGCACACGTGTTTGAAACGCGCAAGGGGGAGGCCTTCGAAGTCGGGCCGGTTGTCGAGCGCGCCGCTTCGCAGGTCGGCTTGGCGGTGGCAGCCAGCGCCCTCACCAACATCGTGGTTTTCCTGCCGATCGCGTCGATGCAGACCGTCACCGGGCAGTTTCTCGCGCCGTTCGCGGTGACGGTGACGGCGGCGACCTTCGCCTCGTTGCTGATCAGCTTTACGCTCACGCCGATCTTGGCGGTGCAGACCTACGCGTACGGCCACACGGTCAACCGGTTCCTGGGTTGGCTGCTCACGCCCTGGAACGTGGTCTACCGGGCGATCGAGCGGGGTTACGTGCGTTCGCTGCACGGGGTGTTGAACGTGTCCGTCCTGTTTGTCGCCGTCACCGCCCTGGTCTGCGGGTGGGGTTTGTATTATTACGCGCCGCGCGTGCAGATGGACTTCGTGTCGCAGGCCGACATGGGAGACCTGTCCGTTCGGCTGGAGTACCCCGCCGACTTCAACCTCGAGCAGACGGCCGCGCGTGCGCAGGAGGTCGCCGCGCGGATCGGCAATGATCCGGCGGTCAGGCATGTGACGGTGGCGTGCGGCAAGGTGCAGGGCGTCATCGGGCAGGTGGCGGAGGGCACCTATCTGGCCCAGATCAGCATCCGCTTGTCGTCCAAGGTCGAGCGGACGACGGACAACATCAAAACGATCATGCAGCGCGTCCGGCGTGGACTGGTCAACGAGCCCGACTGCATCTGGTCGGTGATGATCCCGAGCGCGGCGGGCGGCGGCGCGTCGCAAGACATCGTCATCATGGTCAGCGGGTCCGACCTGGACGAACTGAACCGGATCGGCATCGCGGCGGTGGCGCAGATGCGCGCGGATCCCGCCAGCACGGACGTGACCCATTCCGTGCGGCCGGGGCGGCCCGAAGTGCGCATCAGCCCTAAGCGCGCGGTGCTGCACGACATGAACCTCTCGGCTTCCGACCTCGGCCTCACGTTGCGGGCGGACATTGCGGGAATCAAGACTTCGACCTACAAGAAGGGGGACCGCTCGTATGACATCCGGGTGCGTTACGCGCAAGAGTCGGGCCGCGACCAGATCGAGAGGCTGAATCTGCCGGGACCGGACGGGCGCCCCGTGTTGATCAGTGCGGTGGCCGACGTGGCTGACCGCCTTCAGCCCACGCAGATCATCCGGTTCGAGAAGACCCGGTCAGTGACCCTTTACGCGAACGCGGCCAAGGGGTTCGGCATGGGCACGGCCATGGCGCACGAAGCGGGAACTCTGAAGAAACTGCTGCCCGCCGGGTACCGGATGACCTTTTCAGGCATGGCCGAAAAAATGGCGGAGGCGTTCACCGAGTTCAAGCTGGTTACGATCGTGGCCATCTTGCTCACCTACCTGCTGCTGGCCGCGATGATGGAGTCCTGGACGCAGCCGTTCATCATTCTGCTGACCGTGCCGTTCAGCTACCTCGGCCTGTACATGGCGATCTACCACTCCGGCTCGACCCTTTCCATCTTCGGCCTGTTGGCGGGCATCATGCTGGTGGGGGTGGTGGTCAACGCGGCGATCCTGATCATCGACGAGGTGAACACGCTGCGGCGTACCCAGGGGTTCCACAAGCGCGATGCGCTGATGATGGCGTCGGAGCGGAAGTTCCGACCGATCCTCATGTCGTGCGTGGCGGCGCTGTTCGGCATGTTGCCGATGGCGACCGGTACGGGCCTGGGCTCCGAACTGCGGGCCAGCATCGGCATCGGCTCCGTCGGCGGCATCCTGGTTTCGTCGCTGCTGTCGCTCTACTTTATTCCGGCCGTTTATCTGGTGGTCGGCCAGTCGGACAAATCCCAGAGCCGGAAGATCAAGGATGACCTCGCGAGGATACCCGATCCGGATGTGGCTGCGGAAATAGAAACTTGACGCCCGCGTAAAATTCTGTTTACATACAAAAGATAGAGTTTATTGTAGCTTGTGTTCTGTGTATTGAAAGAGGGTAAGCATGAAAATATACTATCTGGCCTGTGTCTGCCTAGCCGGATTTTATGGTTGCGCCGAGGGCGAACCCCTCCTCAGCGCCATTACTTTGGGCGCGGGGCAAGCCTGCGATGGGATCGACGTCTATCGTTTGGGCGTGCAAAAGGATTCGACCTTGCGCATGTTCCCCAGCGACGTCGGTTGGCTGTCGTTGTATTGCGAAGCCTCCCTGTCGGATTGGAAACACGGCGGCGACGAGGTGTACGGCGGCGCCTTTTCGCCCGTATTCATCTACTTCTTTGGAGACCCGGCTGATGCCGTCCATCCCTACATCGAGGCCGGCATCGGGGCCGCGTATCTTTCCGAAAGTGATATCGGAGGTCGTGATTTTTCGACCCGCTTTCAGTTTGAAGACCGGGCCGGGGTCGGCGTCAGGATGAAGACGGTCGATTTCAATATCCGGTATATGCACTATTCCAACGGGTCGATCGAAGAGCCTAACGACGGAATGGATATATTCATGTTCACGGTGGGGTATCGGTTATAAGTCGGGCTCCCGTGGCGAGCGGCATCGGCGCGCCCTCGAGGGGTGCGATTCAGTTTCGTTGAAACTGAGGCGCACCAAGGATAATTTAGGAGTTAGGCGTTGGTAGCGCAAAAAGGCCGTGAAAAGAGGCGTTTGACAAGGATGAGCCTTTCCGCGAGGAACCGTATTTTGGAGCCCCACGTGTGACTTCATTTTGAAATCACAAACACGGCCTCGCGCGCATCGCGCGAACACGTTCACTTTCATGGTATTGCAACTCCCAACTCCGAAATTCTAACGCCTCCTTCGGGTGTGGATTCAAACAAAGTTGAATCACCCCGCCCTCGAGATTGTTCCTCCTTTGGTATCGACCGGGGCAGGATAACGTGGCAAAATGAAAAATCGATTTTTGAAGGCTGTTTGGCGGCGCGGAAGCGTCCGTCCCACCGGGGGAGTTCACGTATGAAAAGAGGGTCTTTTTTTGTCTCGCTGTTGATCCTGGCGCAACTGGCGTGCGGGGACGTGTTCAAGGACGGCGAGACCGTTGTTTTTCTCGGCGACAGCATCACGCACGGCGGCCGCTTCCACAGCTTCGTCTACGACTATTATCTGACGCGTTTTCCCGAGCGGACCGTCCGTTTCGTCAACGCGGGCGTCTCCGGGGATTCGGCGGGCGGCGCGCAGGGGCGACTGGCCGAGGATGTGACCGAGCGGAAGCCGACCTCGGTGGCGGTGATGTTCGGCATGAACGACGTGAACCGCGGCAGCTATGTGGCTGATCCCGACGCTCAGAAGAAGGCGGCGCAGCAGGGGGCGCTGGACGCTTACCGGAAGAACATGGAGCTGCTGGCGGGGCGTATCCGCAGCGAGGCGGGGGAGCCGCGTCTGCTGTTTATCACGCCCTCGCCGTTCGATCAGACCGGGGTCAACGACCGGACCAACAACCAGCCCGGCTGCAACGACGGTCTGGGCCGGTGCGCGGAGGTCGTGAAGGCGCTGGCCGCAAAAAATGGCGCGACGGTGGTGGATTTTCACGGCCCCATGACGGCGTTCAATCTCGAGCGGCAGAAGGCTGACCCGGCCTACACGATCGTCGGGCCGGACCGCGTGCATCCGGGCGCGCCGGGGTACCTGATGATGGCGTGGCTGTTCCTCAAGGCGCAGGGCGCGCCCGCGCTGGTCTCACGGATCGTTTTCGACGCCTCGGCCGGAAGGGTGACGGAGAGCGCCAACGCGACGGTGACCGCGGTCGCGAAGACGGGGGGCGCGTGGGGTTTCACCGTGCTGGAGAAGGCCTTGCCGTTTCCCGTGGACGAGGGTGCGAAGCCGATTTTGGCGCTGTTGCCGATCGAGCGCGAGCTGGATCAGGAGACCGTTGCGGTGACGGGGCTTGCGTCCGGCGCGTACGAGCTGCTGATCGACGGCGAGGCGGTGGGCCGGTACACCGCGGAGGTGTTGACGTCGGGCGTCAACCTCGCCTTCAATGCGGCCGCGCCGCAGTACAAGCAGGCGCAGGCGGTGGCGCGGCTGAACGAGACGCGGCGTGCGACCGAGGGCGCGCTGCGCAACTACGCGGCGGTGCGCTGGTTCCTCAAGCACCGTCAGGTGAATCCCGACGACCTGGCCGCCGTGAAGGTTTTCGCGGAGACGAAGATGAGCAAGACCGGTTTCTACGAGGGCAAAGTGGCCGATTATCTGACGAGTTGGCCGAAGCGTGGCGAGGTGACGGCGAAGGTGGCGGCGCTGGAGCAGCAGCTTTTTGCCGCACGCCAGCCGGTGGCGCATGCCTATGTCGTGCGTCCGGTTCAATAAATGGGGTTCGGTGAGGGCTGAGTGTTGAAGACCTGCTTCAGAACATGTGTGTGCGTGCTGGCCCTGTTGCCGCCGTGCGTGGCGCTGCCGGGTGATGTGGAGACGGCGCGTGCCGCCCTGCAGGACAAGCTATACCCGATCGCGCAGACGCACGCCGAGACGGCGCTGCGGGGCGGGGCCGCGGATCCGGCGCAGGCGTTGCTGGTGTTGCTGGAGGCTTTGGCCGGGCAGGGGCTGTATGCGGAGATGCTGAACCGGTTCGACGCGTTCGGCGAAGTGGTGAGGCTGGCACCGCGTCCGGAGGCCTTCGGGTATTGGCGGGCGCTGGCCCTTTTGAATGCCGGACAGCCGGCGGAAGCGCTTCAGCTCGCAGAGGCGGCCACCAACGCGCCGCCCGTGTATGCCGATGCGATGCGGCGCATCGGCGCGCGGGCGAAGCAGTCGATGGGGGATCTGCCGGGTGCGCTCGCCCTTTTCGCAGACGTGGACAAGCGGTCGACCAACCTGCTGACGCGCGCGGAGAACGCGCTGGAATGGGCCATGGCGCTGGACCGGTCCGGACGTTCCGACGCGGCCCTGGAAGTGCTGAAGATGCAGGCCGAGCTGTCGGTATCGGGTGTCGCGGTGAGCGACGGCGCGCTGCTGCGCGGGCGGATCCTGATGAGGCTGGGCAAGACGGCCGAGGCGACGATGGTGTTCAACCAGCTCGCGATGAGCGAGCGCGTGGCTGAAGCGGCCCGCGTGCAGGCCCTGGTGGAGATGAGCGTCTTCACGATGAACGGCGGGAAGACCAACGAGGCCGTCGCTTATGCGCGCTCCGCGTTCGAGCGCGCGCAGCTTCCCGAAACGCGCCGGCTGGCCGGCTTCCGTTTGGGCGACCTGCTCGCGGCGGATGCGGCGACCATCGACGAGGGGGAAAGTCTGGTCAAGGCGCTGGTGCGCGAATTTCCTGAACATCCGGCCTCGATGCAGGCTCAGTTGAAGCTGGCGGATTCGCTGCTGCAGGCCAAACGTCCGGAACGGGCTGCGGCGGAGTACCGCATCTTTCTGGAGACCTACCCCGCGTCGTCGCTGGACGCGGCGGTGCTGCAGGGCCGCGGCTGGGCGCTCATGCAGCTGGGTCGTTTTACAGAGGCGGGCGGATCGTTTCAGCGGGCTGCGGAGGTGGCCACGAACATGTCGGAGAAAGCCGAGTGCCTGTTCAAGCAGGGCGACGCGCTGCTGGCGGACGCGTGTTTCGCGGAGGCGTCGCAGGTCTACGCGAAATTGGCGAAGGCCTATCCGCAGAGCCTCTTCGCCGACCGGGCCTTGTTTCAGAGCGCGGACTGCCTGGAGCGTGCGGGCAAGCGCGCGGAGGCAGGGGTGCAGTACCGCAAGGTGGCGGACACGTATCCGGACCGGGACGTCGCGCCCAAGGCGTTGCTGCGCCTGGCCGCGGTGCAGTCCGAGGCGGGGGATTTCGACGAGGCGGTGAAGACGTATGCCGCGGTGCTGGCCGCGTTCAACCAGAAGGCGGTGCGCGTCGACGCGTTTATGGGCCGCGGCAAAGTCTATTACCGGACGTACCGCTTTGACGCCGCCATGCAGGACTTCGCCTCGGTGGCTGAGAGCGACCCGGCGCGGCGCGACGAGGCGCGCTTTCTGCTGACCCTGTGCCTGTACGGCCTGGGCCGGGACAAGGAGGCGCGGGCGGCGGCGGCCTCGTTCCTGCTCGATTTTCCCGAGTCGGCGCGGCTGTCCGACATGATGCTGTGGTTGGGGAAGTTCGATTTCAACCGCGGGAAGTTCGAGGACGCGCGGCGTTTCTTCCTGGAATACGTCACGCGGTGGCCGGCGAACCGCTGGGCGGATGCGGCCCTGTTGTGGGCGGCGCGCGCGGCGTTCGGCGGGGCTGATTTCACCGGCACGGTCGAACTGGTGACGCGGCTGGTGCGGGCGTATCCCCTGAGTCCGCGGGTCCCGGAGGCGCTGCTGGTGCAGGCCGACGCCTTGATGGAGCTGGCGCGCTTCGACGAGGCGGTCCTGCTGTTGGACCAGGTCAGCGGCCAGGCGCCGGACAGCGAATGGAGCCGGATGGCGCTGATGCGCAAAGGGGATTGTCTCTTTGCGCTGGGGGCGGATAACGGCGCGCGTTATCAGGAGGCGCTGGTGGCTTATCGGGCGATGCTGGAACAGGGGGTCCTGACTCCGGCGCTGACCCTGCAGCTCCAGTTCAAGGCGGGGCGCTGTTTAGAGAAGATGAAAAGGATCGACGATGCGATCGACCAGTACTATTCGGAAGTGATGATCCGTTATCAGGAGGAGCGTGCCCGCGGGGTGTGGTATGACGAGACCAGCACCAGCCTGTTCGTGCGTGCGGCGCTCAACGTGGCGGAGTTGTATGAGCAAAAGGGTCAGCCCGAGCAGGCGGTGCGGATCTTGCAGCGGGTGGTTCAGGCGGGCGTGCCCGGCGAAGAGGAGGCCCGTCAGCGGATCGAACGGTTGCGGAAGAAAAAGGCGGGTGGTTCATGACATTCATCATGCAAGGCGGGCCTGTGTTCTGGGTGATTGTGCTTTTGGGGGTCGCGGCGGTGGCGGTCTTCTTTGAGCGCCTGCTGCACCTGCGGCGCGCGCAGATCGATTACGGCGACTTCCTGAAGGGCGTGTGCAACGTGCTCGAGAACGGCAACCGCGAAGAGGCGATGATGATCTGCGAAGAGACGCCGGGACCTGTGGCGGCGGTGGTGCTGACGGCGATCCGGCACAGGCAGGGGACGCTCGAAGCGATACGGGAGGCGGTGGACAACACCGGGCGCGCGGAGATTTCGCGGCTGGAGCGGCGGCTGGCGTCTCTGGCGATCACCTGTCAGATCGCGCCGCTCTTGGGGCTGCTCGGCACCTTGCTGGGCGTGATCCAGGTGGTGCTGGCGGTGAACGAGCAGGCGCCGGTGGTGCAGAACACGAGCCTGACCGCGGGGCTGATGCAGGCGCTGGTGACCACGGTGGCGGGGCTTCTGGTGGCGATCCCGTGCCACGTCATGTACGCGATGCTGATGGTGCGCATTGAACGGATCGTGTTGGACATGGAGGCCTCGGCATCCGAGATCGTGGCCTATCTGACCAAGCAGGACACGTCGATGCTGTGAGGGGTGACGCATGATGACGGGACAACGCGAGGGGTGGAGCAAGCTGGTCCGGAAGCACCGGACGGTGTACCGGTTTGGCGGTGTCTGGGCGCAGGCGCTGCTGTCGATGGTGCCTTGGATCGACTGCGTGATCATCGTGTTTTTGATGCTGATGGTGAACCGGCGGACCGTGATCAGTCCCGGCGTGGTTTTCGACCTGCCGCGCGCGACCTTCCGTGAGGGCATGTACGTGGGCTTGACCGCGCTGATGATCACTGTCGCGCGCGACACGCCGGGCGGAGAGGAGACGCTCATCTTCTTTGACGATGACCGCTACGAAACGCAAGACGGGGAGCAGATGGCGGTCTTGACCGAGCGCGTGAAGAGCCGCGTGGCGCTGGGCGCACGCAACGAGCTGTTGCTTTTAGCGGACAAGCGGGTGCCGCACGGCGACGTGATGCGCTTTGTCAATGCGGTGCGCGAGGCTGGGGTGCAGCGGGTGAACGTTGCCGAGAAACCGGAGTGATCGGGGCGCGTCGGTTATGATGAACGTGGAAGCGACAGCGGCGGGAGGACAGCGTTATCGGGCCAAGGCGGCGCGGCGGCCGATCTTGTTCTGGTGGCAGGCTTTTCTGTTGCTCGCCGCCATTCTTTTTCTGTGGAGCCTCTTGCCGGTGGCGGCGGTGCTGTTCGAGGCGCGCGTCGTGCCGCCCTTGTCCGAACCCCACGCGGCGTATGTCACGCTGGATCCGGCTTACGCCGCGCAGGTTTTCAAAAAGACCATGATGGCGTGGACGCTGGGCAGCACCGGCGAGAAGCTCTCGCCCGGCATGGACGTCGCCCTGGCGGAGTTGGATCACGCGCTGCCACCTCCCGAGTTTTTGGAGCAGGGGGCCCGCTATCCGGGCGTGTGGCAGCCGTCGGCGGTCGAGCCTTTGGCGCAGCGCCTGCCCGAGATGAATGTGCCGTTGGCGGGTGACGCGTCCGCGTCCGCCGCGTGGCCGCTGCCGCCGCAAGGGGTCCGCGCGGTTTTGGATCAGGCTTTGTCGGCGGCGGCTTTCGTGTTCCCCGTGCCTAAGAATCACGTGCCGGAGCGCAGCGGACATTGCCGGTATTATGTTGAGACGGAGGCGGACGGCACGATGGCGCACATGCTCCTGCTTTCGCCCCGGACGGAGGCTGTGGCGGTGTTTGAACAGGCGCTGCTGCGAGGGAGGGCGCGCGGCGCGGCGCGCGGCTTCGTGGACCTGTACTGGAATTATACAAAGCCATGAAAATGCGGTGGGTCAACTGGGTTTTGCCGTGCGCGTTCGCCCTGGCCTGCGCCGGGGCCTTGGCGGTCATGTTCGCGGGGGGGGGGGCGCGGTCGTCCGAAGCCGGCCGCGCGCGCCAGACTGCGTTAAGCGTGGCTTGGCGGGTGCAGATGGCGGCGAAGCCGAATCTGCCGTGCGCGAGTGCGGACGGCTGGATCGTCACGGATGCGGCCGGCGGGGTGACCGCCCTGTCGTCCGAAGGTCGGCGCGTGTGGCAGACCGGCTTTTCCAACCAGGTTTTCGAGTGCGCCGCGTCGGTGGTCGGCGGATTGGCGGTGGTCGCGTCGCAGCAGGGACGCGTGACCGGATTGAAGGTCTCCACGGGCGAGGTGGTTTGGACGCGCGAGACGGAAGGACGTTTCCAGCATGCGCCGCTGACGGGCGTGCGGGGGTCCGAGACGGTGATCTGGCTGATGTCGCAGGAGGACGGGCGCCTCTTCTGTTTGCGGGCCGGCGATGGCGCCGTCGTGTGGCAGAGCGAGGCGACCAACCGGTGCGACGGTGAGGCGGTCGCGTGGCAGGGGCGCATCGCGTACGGGAACTGCGACGGCGCGATCTACGTGTTCGATGCAGCGAACGGGGCGCTGCGCGGGTCCGTGGCGGTGGGATCGGACGATCAGATGGCCGGGGGCGTGCTGGCGACGGCGGGCGGGCGTTTGGTGGCCGGCACGCGCCAGGGCAATCTGGTGGCTGTGAATGCCGAGACGCTGACACGCGAGGCGCTGGTCAACGTTTCACCCAGCGAAGCGTTCGTTAAACCGGTCGAGGCTTTCGGAGGCCTGATCGCGATTGGCACGCAGGAGGGCGAGGTGGTATTCTGGCGCGCGGGCGAGAAGCCGTCCGGGCGCGTGGCGGTCGGCGCGGCAGTGAGCGGTCTGCTTTTTGACGAGGGACGGCTTTACGTGCTGGCGGGCGGAGGCGTGAGCGTGTATGACGCCGCGAGCCGGTTGACGGCGCGGCTGGCCTTGGGCGATGAGGTGCGCGGCCCGGTGGTCGGGCGCGGCGGCAGGCTGGCCTGCGTGGCCGACCAGGCGGTGGTGTGTTTGAAGGGAGGCGGCAGATGAGCGCAGGCGCGGATGTGAGAGTCGAGGGCGTTGTCCGGACGTTTCAAGTTCCGGACGGCGTGCCGGTGGCGGTGCTGTGCGGCGTGTCCCTGCATGTGGCGGCGGGCGAGAGTTTGGCGGTGACCGGGCCGTCGGGGTCAGGCAAGACGACGCTGCTGCAGATCATCGGCGCGATGGACCGGCCAGACAGCGGCGAGGTGCGGATCAACGGGCGCGAGCTGGGCGGACTGGATGAGGCGGCGCGCGCGCAGTTCCGGAACCGGGAGGTCGGTTTCGTTTTTCAAGCGCACCACCTGCTGCCGCAACTGACCGCCCTCGAGAACGTGCTGGTGCCGTCGTGGGGCGCGGCGGTGCGCGAGGAGCGGCAAGAACGTGCCGCCCACCTGCTGCAGCGGGTGGGGCTGGGTGCGCGGCTGGCCCATTTTCCGGGACAGCTTTCCGGTGGCGAGCGGCAGCGGGTGGCGGTGGCGCGGGCGCTGGTGATGAACCCCTGCCTGGTGCTGGCCGATGAGCCGACCGGCGCGCTGGATCAGACGTCGGCGCGGGCGCTGGTGGATCTCCTGCTGGAGCTCAACGCCGAAGAGAGGACCACCCTGATCGTGGTGACCCATGCGGAGGCGTGCGCGCAGCGCATGGGACGGCAGGTGTCCCTGCGCGATGGACGATTTGTCGGGTGAGAAAGACGCCGCCCCATCCGCGGGTGTGCGTGAGTGGTGAGAGAAGTGACAGACTGAGAAAGGGAACGATGATGACAGAGCCGGACATTCTGAAGATGCTTGAGGATACGGGCGCGTTGTTGAGCGGCCATTTCGAACTGCGGTCGGGGCTGCACAGCAACCGCTTTTTCCAATGCGCCAACGTGCTGCGTTATCCGCGCATCGCGGGACAACTCTGCGACGAACTCGTGAAGCGCATGCGCGCGGCGATGGAGATCGGTGCGGTCGATGGCGTGATCTCGCCCGCCCTGGGCGGCATCCTTGTGGGGCATGAGGTTGCGCGCGCGATGGACGTGAAGTGCATCTTCGCTGAAAAGCAGGACAATAAACTGGTGATGCGCCGCTTCGGCATGAAGCCGGGCGAGCGGTATGTGGTGGCGGAGGACGTGATCACGCGCGGCGGCCGCGTGCAGGAAACGATTGATCTCGTCAAGGCGGCGGGTGCCGAGGTGGCAGCCGTGCTGGTGCTGGTGGACCGCAGCGCCGGGCAGGCCAGGTTTGACTATCCCACCTTCGCGCTGCTGCAGATGGCGCCCGAGGTGTGGGAGCCCGCCCTGTGTCCGCTCTGCGCGCAGAAGAAGCCCTTTGTGCATCCGGGGTCCTAACGGTGAAAGCGACAGGGTAGATTCAATGGCCAGTAACAACAGGACCAGTCAAGAGAAGGCGCAGTGGCAGCGGCTCTATGCCATGGCCGAGCGTTTGGACCAGCTCGATCCATGGCAGTGGATGGGCGTCGCGGACTGCTTCGGCATCGAGGTGCCGGGGTGGGACGAGCCGTGCTTTGTGGTTTTCGGGGGCCAGTCGAAATCGTTCCGGAACGTCCGTTTCCTTTTGGGCTGGAAGGCGTTTTATGATCTGGTGACGCGGCTGGCGGATGCCACCAAGCAAGTGCCCACCTGGCTGCTGGAAATCCGCATGATCGAGCTCCTGTTCGTCAGCGCCGACCTGTTGTTTGAGCATGAGCAGGCGCTTCTCAAGATACTCAAGCGGCCGGCGGACGCCGCCTGTGCCACGCCTGTTTTCCGCTCGATCATTCCGGGGTATCATCCGTGGCTGCCGGAGGAGCGGGAGCGGGACCTGCTGGAGGCCGTTTTGTATCAGGCGTACGGGATGGCGATGCGCGTGGAGGCGGACGGCCAGTTGTTGAAGGCCCGTTTCCCGCGCGAAATCCTGATGCGCAGGGCGGACGCGCATGGCGTGTGGTCGGATACGTGGTCGCCTGTGAAAGAGGTCGGCGATGAGGAGGTGGAAGTCAGGATCGAGTCCAAGCGGCTGCAGACGATCCGGGCCTTGCCGCTGAAGCCGGTCACGATGCAACTCGACCTGCTGTTCACTCCGCTCCAGATTATGCCGGACGGTCAGCGTCCGCAGACGGCCTATGTCTTGCTGGCGGTCGATGCGCAGAGCGGCTTCATCCTGGCGGGCGAGTTGTTGCAGGCGACGGAGGGGATTGCCCACATGTGGGCGCAGATCCCTGAGCGGCTGCTGGAGATTTTCGACCGTCTCGGGGGGTGCCCCGCCATGATCGAGATTTCGACGGACCGGATGGCCAATCTGTTGCGGCCGCTCGGCGAGTTTCTGCCGTTCAAAATGGTGCGGCGTGAGCGCCTCGCCATGCTGGAGGACGCCCGCGAACACCTGAGTGCGTATATTACGCAGCAGGAGAAGCGGGAGACGTAGGGCGCGTGCGGCGCAGCCACAGCATCAGCAGGCCCGACAGCAGCATGGAGGCTCCGAACGCCAGCAGGAAGGAGTCGGAGAGGCGGCCCCACACGCCGACGGCCGCATAGACGGCGGACACCGCCAGGTTGCCGAGTGCGGTCACGGCGAGCACGCGGGGCAGAGGTTGGCGCGAGAGCCCGCTGAACAGCACCGAGGCCTCGGCCAGTACCGGCACCGGACGCAGGGCCAAGAGCACCCAGACGCCGTGGCGCGCGGTAAAAGAGTTCAGCAGGGCGACCTCATCTTTGCCGATCAGGGTTTCCGCCGGGGCGGCCGCGTAGCGTCCGATGAAATAGCCCGCGGTGGCGCTGATCGTCATGCCGATGAAGGAGGCCAGGGTTCCGCCGAGAAAGCCGAGCGCGAGGCCGCAGGCGGTGCTGACCAGACTGGACGGCACGGGCATGACGATGTCGACGGCCAGCAGCGCGGTGAGCAGCGCGCCGGCCGTGAGGCGGTGGGTGCTGGCCTGAGCGATCAGGCGGTCGGTCCAGGCGTTGACCGACGTGCCGAACAGGCAGAACGGCACGATGATGGCGAGCAGCACGAGCGTCAGCAGGCAAGCGGTCCGGATGGGAAAGGGTTTCATGGAAGCGGTGTCCGCGTAGAGGTTTCACGTTAGAGGTCGGGTGCGGTCGGGGGCGGAACAAACGCCGCGAGCCGGTACCATAGCAAAAAACGGTTGAGGATGGAGAGAGCGAAATGAGTGAGCAGACGCTATCTGTGCAGGGGGTTGTCGAGTTGGCCAGCGCGTACTACGGTTCGGCGGTGTTGTTCGCCGCGCTGGACATCGGCCTGTTTACCCTGATCCAGCGCGAGGGTAACCGGATTTCGGGCGAGGACCTGGCCCGGGGTGCTGGGCTTGACCCGCGCGGCTTGCGTTTGCTGCTGGATGCCTGCGTGGCGGTGGGCCTGCTGCTCAAGGACGGGGCATGTTACACCAATACGCCTGCGGCCGCGAGCACGCTCGTGGCGGGGGCCCCGCAAGACCTGACCCGCGCCGTGCGCTACAACCGCGATGTGTATCCGGCGTGGGGGCGGCTGGCGGAATTGGTGAAGAGCGGGAAACCGGTGGAGGCGCCGGAGGTCCATTTGGGTGAGGATGCCGGACGGACGCGGCGTTTTGTGCTCGCGATGCACGGGCGCGCCATGGGTATCGGGCGCACGGTCGTGCCGCTGCTGGACTTGCGCGGCTGCCGCCGGCTGCTCGACATGGCAGGCGGTCCCGGCACCTACGCGGTCCTGATGGCGCAGGCCTGTCCGGAACTGACGGCCGTCACCGTCGATTTGCCTGCGGTTTCCGCTGTGGCCACGGAACTGGTCGGCGAAGCGGGCCTGTCCGCGCGGGTGGTCTGCAGGCCGGGCGACTACCATACGGACACGTATGAGGCCGAGGCGTTCGACGCGGTGACCATCTTCGGCGCGCTGCACCAGGAATCGCCCGAGCAGATCGTCGCCATTCTGAAGCGCGCTCGTCACGCGCTGAA
This sequence comes from Verrucomicrobiota bacterium, assembly GCA_023269675.1. Taxonomy (GTDB): domain Bacteria; phylum Verrucomicrobiota; class Kiritimatiellia; order RFP12; family UBA1067; genus JAHFSX01. The sequence continues at coordinate 6,312 of JAHFSX010000033.1, read as the reverse complement.
GCCGGGGGGGCTGATCTATATCTTAGATATGATGACCGATGCCACGCACACGCGGCCCGCTTTTTCCGCGCTGTTCGCGGTCAACATGGCGCTGACCACGCACAACGGGTGGGTGTTTTCAGATGTCGAGCTGCACGGCTGGCTGCGTGAGGCGGGCTTCGAGGCGTGCGCGACACGTGCTGTGCCGCCCCCCATGCCGCACTGGCTGGTCTCGGCGCGCAAGCCGGATCATTTGCTGCGGCAATAGACGCCTTCGAAGATCTGGGCTCCGTTGTAGAAGAGCCGGCAACAGGGACCTTTTTCGATAAACTCGTAATCTTTGTTTTTCGACATGTAACGCACGCCGGATGCCGTCATCGTCTGATAGAGCGTCACCGATTTGCCGCTGGGCAAGTGCAGTCGCACTTTGCCTTCGAAGGTGCAGACGATCCCGTTGGGCAAAGTCTCGATACGTTTCTCCTCGCTGTAGGTGACGTGCACGACCTCCGAGTCCATGTTGATGAAATTTGACTCGCGGGTCTTGCCGGGCCTTGACGTGTAGCAACCGGAGAGGCCCGCGAGCAGGAGCAGCGCGGCCAAGAGGCGCGCTGCGCGGCACCCGTCGTATCTGAGTTCAGTTAAAAACATGGGCATAGCTTACCGCTTGACCGCGGTTACGGCAAGCACGGGGTTCGACAGGCGGGCTCAAGCGGGTCAGGCCCGCGTGCCGCCCATGCTTTGGGCGTGCGGGCCGTCTGCGCGCGGGCGTGCCTTGCGCGAACCTCAGCGCCAAAGTGTCACAAGGGTCTCTTCGGGCGACAGGGCCGCCGAGGACGCCGTGACGTGTCCGCCCTTGTCGGCGAAGAGCACCTGAGGTTTCAGACCCTTCTTCACCAGGAGCGGGATCTTCTTGGGGGCCTTGTCCTTGTTGATCATGACGGTGATGAGCGCATCGCCGCATGTGAGCGTTTTCAGCAGCGCCAGCTTCTCCTGCCGCTTGAAGAGTACCGGTAGCGCGGGGATGGCGCCGAGCGTCTCGCGGCGCGCCAGACGTGCGAGCGCCGTGTTGTCGCGCTGCCACGCGCCCATGCCGACCAGCGAGGGTATCCAGAGCGTCTCGCCTTGGCCGAACGTGTGCCGTGTGGCGAACACGTCGTTATCCTCGGCCGCGAGCGGTGTGCCGGTGGCGTTCTTGATGGTGCCGCGCCAAAGATGCGCGGGCAGAACCGCTCCGTCATGGAATTTCACATCGAACCGCTCGCCGAGCGCCTTGAACTCGCTGATGCTGCCGCCGAGCAGGTCGGCCAGCGGGAACCCGGTCTGCATCACGCAAACCTGATGCTCGTCGAAGTAGCCGGTCGCGCCCTCGACGATCAGCTTGCCGCCGCGTTCGGTAAAACGCGTGAGCCGGGACCAGTCACGCGAAGGGAGCGCGAGCTGGTGGGCGAGGATGACGACTTGGCCTTTGTAGCTCTCCTGGCTCCAGTCGAAAGCGTCCATCTCGGCCAGATCGGCGGGGATGCCGTTCTCCATGAGGGCCTCATACCAGGCGAGGGCGGACTTCATGACCGCGCCGCCGGCGCGCGCCTCGTACTGTTCCGCGCCGCCGAGCTTCTGCTTCCTGTCGGTCCAGAAAGCCTCGCGCGCCAGCAGCAGCGTGATGCCGGAGCGCAGGGGTTTGGCATGGGCGAAAAGGTCGCTGTTCGCCTTGAGCGTGCGGATCACGTCGTGTGCGGCGGCCAGGCGGTCGGAGGCTTCGCGCTGGAAATTGATGAGCGCCCACTCGCCCGGCTCGTCCGTGGCGGCGCGGGGGTTGAGCGACCAGAAGATCACGCCCTTGGCGCCGCAGCCGAGGGTCGTCCACAGCCATTGGCCGGTCTCCTCCTTGGTCGGGCAGATGGGCTTGCCGCCGCTGTAGAGGTTGTTGCCGCCTTGGAGCTCGGTCAGCCAGAAGGGCAGCGGCCCCGCGCCGGTGCGGATGATCTCGTTGTTGGCGGACATGGCGAGCGCGAACTGCTCGCGGCGGAACATGCTGAAGTGCCAGCTCGGATGCGCGGACGCGCCCAGCGTGGTGAGGAACTTTCTCCAGGAGGGGAAGTCGTATTCGGGGAAGTTGGAGAAGATGGCGTGGTTGTTCACGTGCAGGTGGCGGCCCGGATCGTATTTGAGAACCTCCTGCGCGTACCAGCTGAGGAACCAGGTGGTGTAGTAGCGCTGGAACTCCTCGTAGTCGAAGTGCGCCTCCTTATAGCCCTTGCTGGAGTACTCGGCTTTCGGCCGCGCGGCCTGCCACTCTTTGCGGATGCGGCGCGAGAGGTCGTTGTCCGGATAGGAACCGCCGGTGCCGGGCTCGTTCTGCAGCACCCAGCCGTAGAGCGCGGGGAAGGTCTTGAAGTGGGTGACGAGCTGCTTGACGTACTCGGCGATCTCGACCAGATGCGCCTCGCTCTTCGGGTATTTGAAGCCGCCGACCGTCTCGTCCGCGGGAAAGAGGGTCGCGAAGGCTTTGACGTGGTGGCGCTCCGCCGCGCGGAAGGCTTCATCGTAAAGCGCGAAGTCCCAGGTGCCGTCAGGTTTGCGCATGTGGGTTTCGAACATGCGGATGCGGCAGACCGTCATCTCGTTCGCTTCGAGGATGCGGAACCAGTCGTCGATGTCCTGCGTCGTCTGTCCGGGCTCGATGAAGACCTGCGCGCCGATCTGCGGCAGGGACGCGCTGTCCGCGGCGGTGGCGCAGAGGGTGGTGAGGGCGGCGGCGGTGAGGGCAAGGAGAAGTTTGTTCATGGGTATCCTTTCGGGTTCAATCGGAATACATTGTCGCACGCATGTGGCACGCCCATCCGTGGGCGTGGGGTGTCCCATGCGCAGGGACGCGCAGGGCACATTCGGGTCAATAGGATTACAGTCCCGTCACGACGACCGGCCCTTCGAACGGCTTGCCGTCCCAGTCGGCGGCTGCCGCGCCGTGCTTGCGGAAGGCGATGCCGATGGTTTTGCCGGCGCGGGTGATGCGCACGCCGCTGGCCGTGGCGGTGTCGGCGCGCTCGGCCGTCCACGCCTGGTACGCGCCCGCGCGGTAGGGGATCAGGACGGTGAGCGTGTCGCTCGCGGCGGTCTTTTCGCGCATGGCGGCTTCGACGTGCCATTGGTTCGGGAAGGGGTCGCCTTTGCCGCGCATTTTCGGCGCGGGTTTGAAGCCGTCGGTCTGGGTGAAGGCCAGCGGCCGCGGCGCGAGGTACTTCACGGCGAGACCTGCGCTCTTCCGGTCGAGCCGCAGCGTCTGTGCGGGTTCGTCCAGCGTGAAGGCGCTGAGCCCGTGGAGCATGAACTGGAAGGTGGCCGGCCGGGGCGCGGCGAAGTCGTCATAGAGCACGATGAGGTCGGGCTTGACGAACACGGCGGCGCGCTCGGCGCGCGTGACCAGGCCGGTGTAGGCGGCGGTGGCCTCGCCGCGCACGTAGTCCCAGCGCGGGGTGAACCGCGAGTCGATGATGCTGCCGACGGCAAAGGGCGAGTGGATCAGCTGGTTCGCGCCGTCCACCAGCACGGAGTTCTGCGCGCGGGTGGTGTGGACCCACCCGTAATGGAACTTGCTGCCGTGGAGGTCGCGGTAGGTGATGGCGGGAAGCAGGCATTCGCCGTAGGCGTTGAGCTGGAAGCCGAGCTGGGCGTTGTGGCCGTGGCTCTGCGTGCCGAAGGGATCGGCCTTGAGCAGGAAGTGGACGTCGTCGCGGCTGTCCGTGAGCGTGTCGTGCAGGCTGGCCAGGCCGGTGCCGCGGAAGATCTTCGAAGGCGGCAGGCTGTCGGGCGACTGCGGCGCGGGCAGCGGCGGCAGGTTCGCGGCGTAGAGGAAGCCGGTCCAGCCGTTGGGCGCTTTGGTTTTGGTCTGCTGCAGCCACCAGGACCAGCGCGCGGCCGCCTCCGCGCCTTGCGGGTCGGCGCCCTTCATGCGGGCGAAGTAGTGCAGGAACCCGCAGTTGACGGGCTTGTAAGAGAGGTCGCCGAAACCCGAAGAGGGCGTGTTCGGCGGCGCCACGTAAAGGGGCAGATTGCCGATCTGGTTGAAGAAAGGTTTCTTGAGGCCGTCGATGCCGAGCGCGCTGTGGGCGACCTGCATCCAGGTGGTGACCTTGGTCATGTAGCCGGTGAGGTAGCTCGCGCCCTCGTGCCAGCCGCCGTCGTCATCCGACCAGACGGGATAGGCGGCGTAGAACTTGTTCACCGCATAGTCGAGCCAGGTCGCGGCTTCGGGTACGTCGCCGTAGAGGGCGATGCCGACCTCGGCGAGCTTGTGCCAGATGCGGTTGCCGTGGCTGTTGTAGGGACGGGTCAGGTGGCCGTTGCCGCCATTGACCTCGCCGCTTTTCCAGGCGTCGCTCACGCGGCGCAGCCAGACCTTGCGGAAGAGCGCGCGGTCCGCCTCGGAGAGCGCGTCGTAGGCCCAGTCGTAGGCGCGCGCGGGATGATAGAGCATGGACTTGCCGGCCTCGCAGTTGAGCCCGAAGTTGCTGGGGCCGTCCGGATCCCAGGCGGCGAGAGCCATGATGAACGTGCGGGCGGCTGCCCCGTATTTGGGCTCCCGCGTGATGAGCCAGACGAAGGCGAGCGTTTCGGCCTCGCCGCCCGCGCGGTCGGAGATCTCGCGGTTCGGCCACCAGTTCTGGACGGCCTCGTCGTTGTCCTTGTCGCGGGCCGAGCCGCGCACTTTAGGCTCCGGCGTGGGGCCTGCGGCGATCAGCTTGTCGGCGGCCTGGCGCATCTCCTTGAAAAGCTCTCCGGCTTTTCCCGGCGCCTGGGCGGCGGCGCGCAGGCGCGGCAGGTCCTCGGGCCGCATGAAGAGCCGCGGGTGGCCTTTGGGCAGGCGCTCGCGCTGCTCCGCAACGGAAGGCATGGGGAAGGGCACGGCGTCGGAGGGAACCGTGACCGAGCGCGCCACGCTCCAGCCCGAGACCTCCTTCTTCGCGGTCGCGAAGCGGTAGCGCCAATGCCAGGTTCCGGCGGCCAGCGGGGCGTTGTGGGTGTAGACGCACCACGGCGTGCCGGTGGCGGTGACGGCGCCGGCGAAGTCCGGCGTGCGCGCCCACTGCACATCGTAGGACGCGGCGCGCTTGTCGTGGATCCACGTGAAGGAGGGCGGGTTCATGACTGCGGTCGAGCCGTCGGCGGGGCGGTAGCCCCATTCGTCCGACTGCGCCGGACGGTTGTCGACGGCCAGCTCTGCGGCCGCGAGTGTCGTGACGATCAGGCAGGCCGACATCAGGAAAAGGAGTTTCTTCATGGTTGAGATCTCGGAGCCGTGTTGAAATCACTCATGCGCGGACGTGTCGTCCGCAGGGTGCGGCGTGCGCAAGGTCTTGACGACCAGACAGGCGCTGAGGCCGGTGACGAAGGTCCAGCAGAGGACCATGGTGATCCAGCCCGCGACGCTCATGGCCGGCCCGGTTTCCATTCGGCGGGCAGCGCGTCGACCACGGTCTGCACCACTTCGTCGAGGGTGAGGTCGGTGCTGTCGATCTCCAGCGCGCCGTCCGCCTTGCGCAGCGGCGCGTGTTTGCGCGTGGAGTCGATGGCGTCGCGCGCGAGCAGGGAGCGCTTGACCTCGTCGGCGGACTGGTTCGCGATGCCCTTCTCGACCTCCTCCTTGCGGCGGCGCTCCGCGCGCGCCTCGGCGCTGGCCACGAGGTAGAAGCGCGCGGGGGAGTCCGGGAAGACGGCGGTGGTGATGTCGCGGCCCTCGACGATGAGGTCGCCGAAACGGGTCATGTCGCGCAGCCAGGCGGTGACGCGGTCGCGCACCTCTTTGACCGTGGCGACGGGGCTGGCGTGCTTGTTGATCTCGGGCGTGCGGATGGCGTCGCCGGGCTCCTGACCGTTCACGAAGTAGGCGATCGCGCCGTTGCGCGGCACGCACTCGACGTTTACGGATTTGGCCAAGGCGGCCACGGCCTCGGGGTTCGCGGTGTCGATGCGGTTCAGCAGGCACTGCCACGTCATGATGCGGTAGAGCGCGCCGGAGTCTACATGCAGGAAACCCAACATCGTGCCCACGCGTTTGGAAACCGAGGATTTGCCTGCCCCGGACGGTCCGTCAATTGCGATCACTCGGTTCATAGTAAATCAGAAGTTAGCGGTTAATGATCAGGATTTAGTAGGTGGAAACTTTAACACGAAGACATGATGCCACCAAGGAGAATTTAGGAGTTAGGAGTTAGGCGCGGTATGTCATAGTCGTGGACACCGTAGCCGAAGAAGCAGTGTCCGGGAATCCGGCGCATCCGTCAAATGCGGGACACCGTGGTAGAATCGGCACCCATGAGGAACGAGATGTCACGG
>JAHFSX010000077.1 GCA_023269675.1 Verrucomicrobiota bacterium | reverse complement strand
GCAGAAGACTCTTCTGCAAAGAAGGGGCGCTTCTTGCTTGTCCCCCCCCCAGAACATCGGAGACTGGAACATGGCACCCTCTTACTATCTCGGCATCGACGTCGGCGGCTCGCACATCACCCTGGACCTGGTCGACGCCACGACCTTCGAGATGCTCCCCGAAAGCACCGTCCGCGAGCACCTCGACACCCACGCGAACCCCGCCGCCATCCTCGGCGTCTTCGAGCACGCCATCCGCGCCTGCGCCGCCAAAACCGGCGCCGCCGCCGTCAAGGGCGTCGGGCTCGCCATCCCCGGACCCTTCACGTACGAGGAGGGCGTCTGCCGCATCACCCCCTTCCAGAACAAGTACGAGCAGATGTTCGGCGTCAACTTCCGCCAGTTCCTCTGCAACGCGCTCGACTCCGCCGACAAACCCGTGGTCTTCAACAACGACGCCGCCTGCTTCGCCCTCGGCGAGTATTTCCGCGGCGGCGCCCGGGGCTTCGCACGGCCGGTCGTGGTCACCCTCGGCACAGGCTTCGGCGCCTCGTTCCTCAAGGCGGGCCGCCCCCAGACCCACGGCGACGACGTGCCGCAGGACGGCGAGCTCTGGCACGTGCCCTACAAGACCGGCATCGCGGACGACTTCTTCTCCACGCGCTGGCTCGTGGCCGAGTGGAAACGCCTCACCGGACAGACCGTCGCGGGCGGCAAGGAGATCGCCCACGCCGCGCTCGCCGGCGACCCCCGCGCCCAGCAGGTCTACCGGACCTTCGGCGAGAACCTCGCCGAGTTCGTCGCGCCCTGGCTCACGAAGTTCGGCGCGGACGCCTTCGTCATCGGCGGCAACCTCGCCCGCGACTGGGACCTTTACGTGCCCGCCCTCGAAGCCGGCCTGGCCACGCGCCTCCCCAGCGCCATCGCCGTCAAGCCCTGCGAGCTCGGCGAGCAGGCTCCGATCTACGGCGCCGCGCTGGCCCTCACCCTCGTGGCCCCCGCCGCCGTCACCGCCGGCCCGCTGCCCGCCGGCTTCCAGGGCCTGGACGCCCTGGTCGCCCAAGTGGCCGCGCAGAGGCAGGTGCTGCTCGACGGCCCCGCGAGCGCGCCGTGGAAACCCCTCGTGGCCGCCCTCGACCGGGCCTTGCGCGCCGCGGGTAAAAAGGCCGTCTGGTACGATGTCAACGCCGCATGCAAGGACGGCGGCTTCGACCCCGACAACCTCGCGAACATCCGGGCCGACGCCCAGGCCGACCTCTGCGTGGTCGCCGGCTGCGGCGCCGCGCGCGTGCCCTGGCCCTCCGCCGCCAAGATTCAAGTGTAAAGAACGTTCAACATGCAACGCCCAACGTTCAACGCTCAAGTGGAGGCCCGCTGTACTTGAGAGTTGAGCGGTCAGCGGTCCGCGCTGAGCGTTTTGTTCCCGACTTTTCTTTCGGAAAGGAGCCTCCATGCGTATCCTCCGCCTCGCCCTCCCGTTGGCCGCGCTTCTCGTCGCGCTCGGCCCCGCAGCCCGCGGCCAGGCCGCTCCCGCCTCTCGCCCGCCCAACATCGTCTTCATCCTGGCGGACGACCTCGGCATCGGCGACGTCGGCTGCTACAACGCCGCCTCGAAGATCAGGACCCCGAACCTCGACCGGCTCGCGGGACAGGGCCTGCGCTTCACCGACGCGCACAGCCCCTCCGCGGTCTGCTCGCCCACGCGCTACGGACTCCTCACCGGACGCTACGCCTGGCGCACGCGCCTGCAGAGCGGCGTGCTCTTCGGCCTCAGCGCGCCGCTCATCGCGCCCGGCCGCCCCACGGTCGCCTCGCTGCTGAAAGCCCAGGGCTACCACACCGCCTGCTTCGGCAAGTGGCACCTCGGCCTCGGCTGGGCCGGCCAGACCACCGACGATCCGCTTCTCAAAAGCGGGGCGGTCGACTACGCCCGGCCGCTCTCCGACTCGCCGCTCACGCACGGCTTCGACACCTTCTTCGGCATCGCCGGCTCGCTCGACATGCCGCCCTACACCTTTATCGAGAACGACCGCGTCACCGCCCTGCCGACCGTAATCACCGGCGAGGGCGGGCGCAAGGGCCCTACGGCCCCGACGTTCAAGGCCCCCGACGTGCTGCCCGAGATCACGCGCCGCGCGGTCGCCTACATCGCCGCCCGCGCCCCGGACGCGAAGGCCGGACAGCCCTTCTTCCTCTACCTGCCGCTGAACGCCCCGCACACGCCCGTCGTGCCTTCCGGCGCATGGAAGCGCGAGAGCCCGCTCGGCCACTACGCCGGCTTCGTGGAACAGGCGGACGACACGGTGGGACAGGTGCTGGCCGCCCTCGACGCGCAGGGCCTCGCCGCGCAGACCCTCGTGATCGTCACCAGCGACAACGGCTACGCGCCCTATGTGGGCATCGTGGAGGGGGATGACCGCGGCAGCGGCAGGGGCGGCGTCCAGGCGCTCGAGGCGCAGGGCCACTTCCCCAGCGCCGCCTACCGCGGCTACAAGAGCGAGCTGTGGGAAGGCGGTCACCGCGTGCCCTTTCTGGCGCGCTGGCCCGGCACGATCAAGCCGGGCGCCGTCTGCGCCGGCCTGATCGGGCTGAACGACTTCATGGCCACGGCCGCCGAGCTGACCGGGGCGCAGCTCCCCGCCACCGCCGCCGAGGACAGCCTCAGCTTCCTCGGACTGCTGCGCGGCCAGGCCGGGAGCCGCACCGATCTCATCCTCCACAGCCTCAACGGCCGCTTCGCCATCCGCGAGGGCCAGTGGATCCTGGTGGCCTGGCGCGGTTCGGGCGGCTTCTCCGACGGCCGCAAGCCGGGCGACGGGCGGCCCGCGCTCGCCTCGTTGCCGCCCTGCCAGCTGTACGATCTCGCCGCCGACCCGGCCGAGACCAAGAACCTTGCGGAGGCCCGTCCCGAGCTCGTGAAGCGTCTCATGTCCCTGCTCGAGAAACAGGTGGCCGACGGCCGCACGACGCCCGGCGCGCCGCAGTCCAACGACGTGCCGGTGCGGGTCACCCGGCCCTGACGCCGCGCGGCGGGTTGGAAAGCCCGCCCTCCGTTCCGTCGCGCCCCCACCGGAGGCCGGACCGGCCTGTCCGCCACACGTTGCGCAGACTCATCAGCCCTCGGCGCAACTTTCCCAAACTTCACACTTGCGCCCGGCCCCCTTAGTTTGCTAAATTTTACACACTTTTTGAAATTCATGGGGCGGTAGCTCAGTTGGTAGAGCATCACGTTCGCAACGTGGGGGTCAGGAGTTCGAATCTCCTCCGCTCCACCATGTGTAAAAAGCCGCCTGTCACGGCGGCTTTTTTCTTTTTGTTTCAGCTTTGTTGACATTTTTTGACAACCGGCGATAAATTACGCATGTCTCAAATGCCAGACAGGCCTGTCTGCGGAGCAACGCGAATGCAATTGTCAGTTAAAGAGGCTGCGTCCCTGCTGAACGTTTCCGACGAAACGATCTACAAGTGGGTCAAGCAGGAAGAGATCCCCTCGCACACGATGAACGAGCAGGTCCGCTTCAACCGGGCCGAGCTGCTGGAGTGGGCCACCGCCCGCAACCTCCAGGTCTCCCCCGACCTGTTCACGGGGGATCAGGCACACAAAGCCGGCCAGCCCACGCTCTCGGAGGCGCTCAAGGCGGGCGGCGTGGCCTACCGCGTGGGCGGCACCGACCAGCCCTCCGTGCTGCGGGCCGTGGTCAATGTGATGATCCTGCCTGAGACGGTGGACCGCGACTTCCTTTACCAGGTGCTGCTGGCCCGCGAGAGCCTGGGCTCGACCGGCGTCGGCGACGGCATCGCCATCCCGCACGTGCGCAACCCCGTGGTCCTGCACGTCGCCCAGCCGACCGTCACGCTCTGCTTCCTCGAAAACCCGATCGATTTCCACGCGATCGACGAGAAGCCCGTCAACACGCTCTTCACGCTCATCAGCCCCACCGTGCGGACCCACCTGCACCTGCTGTCGCGCCTCGGCTTCATTCTGCGCAACCCGGAGGTCAAGGCGGCCCTGAAGCGGCAGGCCCCGCCGGACGAACTGATGGCGATGATCGCAACCGCCGAGTCCAAGATCCCGGGGTGACCCGTGAGAAGGCTGTCAGGCATTTAGACTGTTAGGCCGCTAGGCTAACAATCCGTGCTTTAACACTCATGAAGGCAAAGCAAAAGGGCCACTTCGCTCACGTTTGCAACGTTTTGATTGCTGCACCCAACAGCCCAACAGTCTAATCCCCTTCTCAAAAAGGCAATCCGTGCTCCTTGACCTGACCATTTTCGCCATTGCCCTGACGGCCGCCAGCGGGCTGCCGGGCCTTTTCCTGGGGCGGGCGTCGGTCTGGGGGGAGCGCGCCGCGGCGGGATGCATGGCCTGCGGCTCCCTGGTGGCCCTGCTCTGCGCCGCGGCCACGCTGTGCGGCGGCGGACCGCCCGCGGCCTTCTTCCCGTGGCCCGCCGCGGGCAACGGCACGGTCGGACTCGACGCCCTGAGCGCCTTCTTTCTCGTCCCTGTCTTTCTCGTGGGCGGCCTGGGCCCCCTCTACGGCCTGGGCTACTGGCCCCAGCGCCGCCACCCGGCCAACGGACGCAAGCTGCGCCTCTTCTGGGGCCTCCTGGTGGCGGGCATGGCGCTGCTGGTCATCAGCCGCCACGCGCTGATCTTCCTGCTGGGCTGGGAGATCATGGCGCTCTCGGCCTTCTTCCTCGTCGCCACCGAGGACCAGCGCGCCGAGAGCCGCCACGCAAGCTGGATCTACTTTATCGCCACGCACGTGGGCACCCTGACGCTCTTCGGCCTCTTCGCCCTGTGGCGGCACGCGACCGGCTCGTACGCCCTGCTGCCGGTCGCGCAGGAGGCGCTGGGCCTGGGGACGCTGCACCTGCTTTTCTTTCTGGCGCTGCTCGGCTTCGGCCTCAAGGCGGGCGTGATGCCGCTGCACTTCTGGCTGCCCGGCGCGCACGCCAGCGCCCCCTGCCACGTCTCCGCCATGCTCTCGGGCGTGGTGCTCAAGATGGGCATATACGGGCTGGTGCGCTGGCTCTCGCTCTTGCCCGCTCCGCCCGCCGCCTGGGGCAGCATCATCCTCGCGCTGGGCGCGGCCAGCGGCCTGCTGGGCGTCGTGTTCGCGCTCGGCCAGCATGACCTCAAACGCCTGCTGGCCTATCACAGCGTCGAGAACATCGGCATCATCCTGATGGGGCTCGGCGTGGCCCTGCTGGGGCGCTCGTCCGGACATCCGGAGTGGGTCGCCCTGGGGCTGGCCGGCTGCCTGCTGCACGTGTGGAACCACAGCTTCTTCAAGTCCCTGCTCTTCTTCTGCGCGGGCGCGGTGGTCCACACGGCCCGCACGCGGCAGATCGACCGGCTCGGCGGGCTGGCCAAAGCCATGCCGTGGACCGCGGCCTGCTTCCTCGTCGGCGCGGTGGCCATCTGCGGGCTGCCGCCGCTGAACGGCTTCGTGAGCGAGTGGTTCGTCTATCTGGGGCTGTTCAAGACCGCGCTCTCCGGCGGCACGGCGGCCATGGTCGGCGTGCCGGTGCTGGCGATGGTCGGCGCGCTGGCCGTGGCCTGTTTCGTGAAGGTCTACGGCACCGTCTTTCTGGGCGAGCCGCGCTCCCGCTCCGCGGGCCGCGCCCACGAGGCGACCCTCGCGATG
>JAHFSX010000004.1:214775-254731 GCA_023269675.1 Verrucomicrobiota bacterium | reverse complement strand
AGTCAGCAGCGCGCGGCAGAGGCGCAGGGTTTCGGGCAGGTCCTTCTCGATCTTGTACATCTCGTTGTTCTGGCCGCGTCCGAAGGTCGGTGGGTCGAGGATCACCGCGTCGTAACGGCGTTCGCGGCGCTCTTCGCGGCAGAGAAACTTGTGGGCGTCGTCCGTGATCCAGCGGATGGGGTGGCTCTGAAGGCTGTTGAGCGCGGCGTTGTCGCGGGCCCACTGCACCATGCCCTTGGAGGCGTCGAGGTGGCAGACCTCCGCGCCGCCGAGGGCCGCGGCGAGGGTCGAGCCGCCGGAGTAGGCGAAGAGGTTGAGCACCTGCACGGGACGGCCGCGCGCGGCGCAGGCGGCGCGGACGGTCTCGCGGATCCAGGCCCACTGGGCGCGCTGTTCGGGAAAGATGCCGAGGTGGCCGAAGTCCGTGCCGGACAGCTTGAAGGTGATGCCGGCGGTTTTGATTTTCCACTCGGCGGGCAGGGCTCCGCGGTTGTGCCACTGGTTGCCTTCCGCGCGGTCGAAGGTGGCGTGCGCCCGGGCCCACTCCGCTTCGGGGAGCGCGGGCTTCCAGGCCGCCTGCGAGCAGGGGCGCGCCAGGATGTAGGAGCCGAAACGTTCGAGCTTTTTGCCGTCGCCGCTGTCGAGCAGGGCGTAGTCGTCGGAGGGGGTTACGGTCTGCATGGTGCGGATTCCATATTCAGGAGGTGGGCGAGGGAGTCACGAAAGACCGGGTCCGCGAGGATCCGCGGGAGCTTGGCGGCGAGGCGGGCGACCGGCGCCTGCCTCACTTCGCCGGGGACAATGTCGGAGAACAGGCGGCCGAGCCGTTCCGGCGCCGCCGCCTTGTCGGCCGGGGACATGAATTTGTAGGCCATCTCCACCAGGTTGAGGAAATCGAAGAGGCGCGCCTCCGCCAGCGAGAGCGCGGGATGGGGGCCAAGCTCGAAATCGATCAGGGTGAGCGGTGCCAGCGACGCGTCGGCGAAGATGTTCATGAGCGTGAGGTCCATGTGGGCCTCGCCGACCGCGGCGTGGAAGGCGTTGGCGCGGCGGGCGGTGAGGTCGATGGCGTCCCACAGCGGCAGGCGGCCTTGGCGAACCCAGTCGCTGAGGCGGCTTCCGGAGACGTAGGCGTTCAGCGCTGCGTCGCCTTGCGGGGAAATCCAGAGGGGTTTGGGCGTGAGCCCGTGAGGGGCGCCGGCTCTGCAGATCCGCCACTCGCGCAGGACGCGCTCTCGCGGGGTCAGCCTGAGGCGCGGCCCGTTGAAACGGGCTTCGGTCGGGGTCCCCTCGGGGATATAGGCGGGGTTGGCGATGCGCAGGACGGCGATGCGGCCGCCGGCGTTTTGGACATAAAAGATGTAATCGTGGCCGCCGCCGTCCCCGGGCAGGAAACGCACCGGTCCGCCGCAAGCCGTTTCGATGGAGGGACGCAGCTCGGCAAGCCGCGGCCAGGCGTCGCGCAGGCGGCGGGCGCGTTTCCATTTTTTGTGAAGGCGCTTGATGAAGCGGATCAAGGGTTCCCCTTTTTAAGCGAAGAGTAACAGCCCGGCCATCGCGGTGAAGAAGAGCCCGAGGAGGATCTTGACCACCACCAGGTTGCGCTTGCTCCAGTCGATCAGGGCCTTGAGCTGCATGCCGCGGTGGAAGCAGACGAAAACCACGGCCAAGGGCAGGACGAAGAGCAGGTTGTAGGTGATCAGCAACAGCCAGGAGCCGCTGTCCGAATGGTTGTTCTTGAGCATGTACATGAGCACCGGGACGTAGCTCTGTCCGGTGCAGACGCTCTCGAGGATGGTCACGCCGGCTCCGGTGACCAGGCCGCCGAGGACCGGGCCGCCCACGCCGAGGCGCGAGTTCATGAAGGCGTGGATCCGGTTCTTGATTGCTTTGGGGATCTGGAGCGTCACGTCGTCCGGCCGCTGGGACTTGCGGAAACGGAAGGCGTCGCGGAAGGAGAGCACGGCGAGCGGGAGCATGCAGAGGCCGAGGACGACCTCGATCACCTTCTTGACGAGCGTGAAGTGCGGGGCCTGGCGGAAGGCGAAGAGAAAGCCGAGGCCCAGGCCGGTGTAGACCAGGAACGAGGCGGTGATGAAGGACATGCCGACCAGCAGGCGGACACGCTTGCTGGCTTTGGCGATGGTCAGGACGCTCATGAAGAAGATGAGGGTGGAAATCGCGCACGGGTTGAACCCGTCCAGCAGCCCGCCCACGGCGACGACCGAGAAGGTGAGGGCGCTGGCGCGCTCGCGCACGACGGTTTTGGCCTCCTCGCCTTTGATGACGGGCGGGGCGGGCGGCGTCCAGCCGGGCTTCTGGCGGTTGACAAGCGCCTCGTTGACGCGGTCGAAGAGGCCGGCCGAGATGGCCTCGAGCCCCGAGAGAAAAACGGTGTGGTCGACGACGATCGAGACGCGGCCGTTGTCGGTGTTGCCGCAGCGCTCCTGGTAGGCGAGCAGCAGCGGGATGGTCTCCGAAAGGGTCATGTCGTGGCTGGTCAGCTCGTATAAGCCTTCGAACCGCGACTCCAATTCGGGGAAGACCTCGCGTTTGATATGCTCGCATTCCGTGCATCCGGGCGAAAAGAAGAAATCGAGGCTGACATGCTCGGCGGTTGCCGCCGCCCCGGCGGAAAACGTCAGGGTGAGGACCAGCAGGGATGTGGATGCGATTTTCTTGAAAACGGACACAAGGGCACCTATTTTCCTTCTTTTGCGCCGGGAAATGAAAAGGTCAAAAATACCATAAAGAGGGCGCGCGCCACAAACGGAAAGCATAAGGGCAGCTTTCCGGGGGTGTGATTCAACTTTGTTGAATCCACACCCGAAGGAGGATTTAGGAGTTAGCCCGTCGCCCGCGGAGCGGGAACAAGCGAAGGGCTAACTCTACTGAAAGATTAAGAGTACGAAAGGCTCCGATCCCTCATAATCCTAATTGTGCTAATCCTAATTGTGCTCTTAATCGTAATCCATTTGAAGTCACAGGCAAGGAGTTTCAGAGCCATGACAGCGATTAGGTTCGCGCGAGGCGTGAGAGACCGCGTTTGTGTTTTCGGGTGCGCTGAAAAAAGGCAATCACGAACGGTCGGGACGGAGCCCGACCCTCCAGACTGCGAGACAAGCACGCCTTTGTGCGCGTGGAGGGACGACCTCCGTGTCGTCCACCGGCTTTTAGGTTCATTCGCGGCCGCACGTTTGAACCCCGGCTTCGCACACGGCGAACCTTCACAAACCGTCAAACGTTCGCTATACTGCCTTTTTCAAAATGAGCCTCATGTCGGGCGATCCGCGCCGCACGTGGCAAGAGAGCGGCCAACCGGGGGGAGTGACGCGATGAGCGAGGGGCAAACGAGGTTCTGTGTCCGGCTGGCGGGGTGTCTGTGGGCACTGGCGGGCGGGTTTGGGGTGCAGGCGGCCGAACCCGCGCCGCAACCGCGCCACGCCACCCTGCAAGGGAAGGTGATGTGCGGTTACCAGGGCTGGTTCCGTACGCCCTGCGACGAGGCCCAGGCGGGTTGGCGCCACTATCTGCGTCAGCGCGACGGGGCTTGGCTGCCGACGACCGACTATCTGCCGGATGTTTCCGAGGCCGCGCCGGAGGAGCGCTGCCGCATGCCGCTGGCGTGCGCGGACGGGCGCGTGGCCGAAGCGCTCACCTCCGACAGCCGGGCAACCGTCGGCCGGCATTTCAGCTGGATGCGGCGGTACGGGATCGACGGCGCGTTCGTCCAGCGCTTTCCCGTGGACCTCTACCGGCGCAATCTCGCCGCGCAGCCGTTCCGCGGCTCCGCCGACCGCGTGCTGGGCTACTGCCGCGACGCGGCCGCCTCCAACGGCTGCGCGTATGCGCTGATGTACGACCTCTCGGGCCTCGGCAGCAATGCCGCCGAGGTGGTGATCGCCGACTGGCGCCACCTGGTCGAGACCGGGGTGGTGCGCGGCCCGTCCGACAGCGCGTGGCAACACCACGAAGGCCGGCCCGTGATCGCGCTCTGGGGCGTGGGGTTCAACGACAAG
This sequence comes from Verrucomicrobiota bacterium, assembly GCA_023269675.1. Taxonomy (GTDB): domain Bacteria; phylum Verrucomicrobiota; class Kiritimatiellia; order RFP12; family UBA1067; genus JAHFSX01. The sequence goes on along the minus strand of JAHFSX010000004.1, from coordinate 250,712 downwards.
CGGAACTACGGGCTTGACGCCTGCGACCGGCTGGTGGAGTTTTTCAAGCGCGAGGCGGGCCCCGGCCAGGGTGGCTACGCGGTGCTGCTGGGGTTGCCGTTCTATTGGCGCACGCTCAAGAACGATGCCGTGGCGGACGCGCGGCTGCACGCGGTCGTCCGCAAGGCCGACATCGTCCACACGTGGAGCGTCGGGCGTTACCGCGACGACGCCGGGGTGCGCCGCGCCGAGGCGGTGTGGCGCGAGGATGCCGCGTGGTGCCGCGCGAGCGGGCTGACCTTCATGCCCGTGGTCTTTCCGGGGTTTAGCTGGAAGAACCTGAAAGGCAGCCATGACGAGATCCCCCGCCGCGACGGGATCTTCCTCTGGTCACAGTTTGCGGCCGCCCGGCGCGCGGGCGCGGGGTGCGCGTTCGTGGCGATGTTCGACGAGGTCGACGAAGGCACGCAGATCTTTAAAGTCAACAACACGCCGCCTGCGGGCGCGGGCTTTGCGTATCAGAGTTACGGCGCGTTGCCGTCCGACCATTATCTGTGGCTGACGGGCGAGGCCGCGCGGCTCTTCCGTTCGGGGCAGCCGTTACCCGAGGGGCTGCCCGCGAGAAAGTGAACGGGGGCGGGGGCCGGAACCTCAATTCGCGTTGCGGGCAGGGGGCGTGTTGGGATAGACTGAAACACATTTAGGAGGCGAGCATGAATAAGACAGGGGCGGCATGTTTAGCGGGATGGCTGCTGTTGGCGGCGGGGGCGCACGCGGGAGAGGTGTATCTGACCGATCTCGACCTCTCAAAAACCAAGCAGGGATGGAAAGAACCGGCGCGCGATTTCAATCTGTTGGGGCGTCGGCTGATGGTGGCGGGCCAAGTCTACACCAACGGCATGGCCACCCATGCGACCTCCGAGCTTTATGTGGAACTGCGCGGGGCGCGGCGCTTCCTCGCCGAGGTGGCGGTGGACGACACCAGCGACCAGGCCGACAAGCGGCTGGTCTTCCAGGTGATCGCCGACGGCCGGCTGGTGTGGCAGAGCGCGCCCATGCGTCGCGGCCTCAAGCCCGCCCCCGTGGATTTGGATGTCGCCGCCTACAAGACGCTGCTGCTGCGCGTGGACCCGTGGCAGGACGGCAATGCGGCCGACCATGCCGATTGGCTCAACGCGCGCTTCGTGACCGGCGGCCAGGATAAACCGCGCACGGTCGACTCGCTCGGCTGGGCCAACGCCTGGCTCTCCTCCTTGGACGCCGCGCATGTCACGCCGGCCGGCGCGGTGTGCGGAGCGCCGCTCGCCGTGGCGGGCGTCGCCTACGCCGAGGGGCTCGGCCTGCGCGGGCCGGCCGAACTCTACATCCTCAAGGGGTCGGCCACACGCTTTGCGGGCAAGGTCGGCGTCGATGACGCCGCCGAGGGCCGCGCGGAGTTTGTGATCAGCGGCGACAACAAGGAGCTGTGGCGCAGCGGGCTGATGAAAAAGGGCGACGCGGCCAAGGCCTTCGACGTCAGCCTCGCGGGTGTGGGCCTGTTGCGGGTGGCGACCGAAGCCCCCGCCGGCGTCCGCGCCGACTGGGTGGAGACCGCCTTCGCGCTGGACGGCGGGATGAGTCCCTGCGCCACCTACAATCCCGCGCTCTTCGAACAGCATCCCGAGTGGGAGAACCCGCACGTCTTCCGCATCGGCACGGAGAAGCCGACGGCGACCATGATGGTCTACGATTCCGCCCAGGCGGCACGCAAGACCTTCGCGTACGAGAACTCCCCCTACTTCCTTTCGCTCGACGGCCTGTGGAAGTTCAACTGGGTGCCGCATCCGGACCAGCGGCCGAAGGATTTTCAGCGGCCCGACTTCTCGGTGGCGGAGTGGAAAGAGATCCCGGTGCCCGACTGTGTGGAGGTGCGCGGTTACGGCACGCCGCTCTACAAGAACATCGGCTACTATTTCAAAGTCGATCCGCCCTTCGTGATGGGCGAGCCGGACCCGCGCTACACCACGTTCAAAGAGCGCAATGCGGTCAGCTCCTACCGCCGCAGCTTCACCGTTCCCAAAGGATGGAAGAACCGCACGGTCTATCTGCGTTTCGACGGTTTCGGGGCGGCCATGTACGTGTGGCTCAACGGCGAGCGGCTGGGGTATGCCGAGGACGGGAGGCAGGGCGCGGAGTTCAACGTCACCGCGACGCTGAAAGAGGGCGAGAACACGTTGGCGGTGCAGGTCTATCGCCTGTGCGACGGCTCGTACATGGAGGACCAGGACTTCTGGCGCCTGTCGGGCATCACCCGCCCGGTCTACCTCTGGTCGGCGCCGCAGACGCACCTGCGCGATTTCTTCGTGCGCACGGCGACCGGCGCGGCGGGCGACTACGCGGGCGTTTGGAATCTGAAGATCGAGGCCACGCTGGGCGCTGCGGCGCCGGGCGTGTCGCTGGAGGCGGAGCTCTACCCGCACAGCTTCAAAGGGGGACGCGTGGCCCGCGGACAGGCGGTGCCGGTGGGCGACACGTTCCAGCTCAACCTTCCTGTAAAGGCCCCCCGGCTGTGGTCGGCCGAGCAGCCCGAGCTCTATAAGCTGGTGCTGACGCTCAAGGATGCGCGCGGCCGGACCCTCGAGTCCATTCCGCAGAGGGTGGGTTTCCGTCAGGTCGAGGCGAAGAACAGCCAGATTCTGGTGAACGGGCAGCCGATCCTCATCAAAGGCGTGAACCGCCACGAGATGGATCCCGACCACGGCTACGCGGTGCCGCTCTGGCGCATGATCCAGGACATCACGATCATGAAGCAGAACAACATCAACGCGGTGCGCACCTGCCACTATCCGAACGACCCGCGCTGGTACGACCTCTGCGACGAGTACGGCCTCTACGTGATGGACGAGGCCAACCTCGAAACCCACGGCCTCTCCGACTCGCCGCGCAACCCGGTCATCGACCCGAGCTTCCGCGCCGCCGCGATGGACCGCCAGATCGGCATGGTCGAGCGCGACAAGAACCACCCCTCGATCATCTTCTGGTCGCTCGGCAACGAGAACAACGTGGACTCGGACTTCTTCGGCCAGGCCTATGACTGGATCAAGGCGCGCGACCCGGGCCGCATGATCCAGAACCAGCGCAACGGCCCGCGCGACACGGTGGATTCGATGTACGCCCGCGTGCGCGAGCTCGAGGCGTACGGCCAGCGCACGGACACGACGCTCCCGTTCATCCTGTGCGAGTACTCGCACGCCATGGGCAACTCCTCCGGAAACCTCGCGGACTACTGGCGCGTGATCAGCCGCTACCCGAACCTGCAGGGCGCGTTCATCTGGGACTTCGTGGACCAGGGCCTGCGTAAGCCGATCCCGTCCGAGCGCGTGAAACACGGCGGCCCCGCGACCTTCTGGGCCTACGGCGGGGACTACGGCGACCTGCCCAACGACGACAACTTCAACTGCAACGGACTGGTGCAGCCCGACCGCCGCTTCTCGCCGCAGTTCGCCGAGGCGCGGTACTGCTATCAAACCGTGTTTGTCGAAGCGGCCGATGTGACGCGCGGCCTGTTCCGCGTCAAGAACCGCGCCTTCTTCACCAACCTCAGCGACTACGAGTGCCGCTGGACGTACGAGGAGAACGGCGAGGTGGTCGCCCGGGGTTCGCTCGGACGGCTCGACGTGCCGCCGCAAGGGCAGAAGGAGCTCGCTCTGCCGCTTTCGATGGTGCGCAAGCCCGCCTATGCCGCGCTGGTCAGCACCTGGAATTTCCAGTTCCTGACGACGCGCAAGACGGCGTGGGCCGACAAGGGGCATGTTGTGGGGCGCGACCAGGTGGTGGTGCCCGCCGACCCGCAGTCCGCGCTCACGGGGGGCGTGGTGGGCAGCGAGGAGGCCAAGATCGCCGAGACCGAGGACGCGGTGAACGTCACCGGGGCGACCTTCGCGGTGCGCATCAGCAAGGCGAGCGGCGCGATCGTCTCGTGGAAGGTGCAGGGCGAGGAGCAGCTGCTCGCGCCGCTCGAACCGAGCTTCTGGCGCGCGCCGACGGACAACGACCGCGGCAGCCACATGGCCGAACGCCACGCGGCGTGGCAGCACGCGGCGGAGCGGCGCGAGGTGCGCGGGGTGAGCATCCAGCGCGAGGTGGACGGCAACTGGCGCGTGCTGGTGACGTTCGCGTTTCCGGCCGCGGGCGAAACCACCGGCGCGCTGGCGTACAAGTTCACGAACGCCGGCCAGATCCGCGTGGCCTTGAAGGTCGAGCCTCAAGGCAAGGGGTTGGAGTCGCTGCCGCGCGTCGGCATGACGCTGCAGATCCCCCTCGCGTATGACCGCGTCACGTGGCTCGGCCGCGGACCGCACGAGAACTATGCGGACCGCAAGGCGTCCGCCTTCTTCGGCAGGTACACGCTCTCCGCCGCCGACTTTTTCTTCCCTTACGTGGAGCCGCAGGAGACCGGAAACCGGACCGAGACCTTCTGGGCGACCTTCACGGACGCCGCGGGCAAGGGCATCAAAATCACGGGCGATCCGAAGATCAACTTCAATATCCTGCCCTATCTGGCCAGCGAGCTCCAGACGCGCAAGCACCCGTGGGAGCTGAACCCCTGCGGCAACTGGGTGGTGAACGTGGACTACGGGCAGATGGGGCTGGCGGGCGAAGACAGCTGGGGCGCGCGGCCGTGGCCGGAGTACCAGTTGGCGCCGGACCGCACGTACAGCTATGGGTTTGTGCTCTCGCCGGTGCGCTGAGCGCCGGGAAGAGTTGGCGGTTACACGTTGTCTGTTGTTGGTTACCTCCTCTTTAACGAGCAACGCGTAACAGGTAACGTGTAACCTCTCACGTTTCCGTTATTGCGGCACCCCCGCGTCTTCGGTAATATGGATGCCGTTTTACTGTGCCTCTGTAAGTTTGCAAGCGGCCGAGACCTCGGCCGCGAGGTGTTGCTTTTATGATTCGGAAACACATGCTTCTATTTCTCGTCCTGTCCGGCCTGCTGGCGGGCGGGTGCGGCTCCAACTCCGGCCAGAGCGACCTGAAGCAGGGCATGGCCGCCTTCAGCGGGAAGAACTACGCGGCGGCCATCCCGTGTTTCAACCGTGCCGCCAAGCGGATCACCGACTCGGCCGACCTTTACTATACCTTGGGCCTCTCGCACCTGTATCTGGGCGAGCTCGACCCCGCGCAGGCGGCTTTCAACGCCGCGCTGGAGCTCCAGCCCGACCACGGCGAGGCGATCGCCTGTCTGGGGCAGATCGCCTTTCTGCAGAACGACCTGCCCAAGGCGACGGCCTGTTACGGGCAGGCTTTGGTGGCGGCCGCCAGCGACGCCAGCCGGGCGCGCATCCTGACCTCGCTGGCGCTGGCGGAGTCGGGCCGGGAACACCACGACCTGGCGCGTCTGCATCTGCTGCGCGCGCAGAGGCTGGACCACCTGTATGCGCCCGCGCTCTACAATCTGGCCAGCCTCTACCGCGACAAGTTCAATCTGCGCGAAGAGGCGCTGGATAACTTCGAGATGTACCTGCGCCTCGCCGACAAGAGCGAGAAGCATTACGAGAAGGCCGTGAACAACGTCAAAAGGCTGCGGCTCAATCTCGAGCGGACCCAGGCCGAAGAGGTGGAGAGCGTGAAGCGCGATCCCGCGGCCGCCGCCAAGCTGATGCAGGAGGGCATGCGCCAGCAGCTGGCCAAACAACACGCCAAGGCGATCAAGGCTTACCGCGACGCGCTGGCCGAAGACCCGCTGATCTTCAATGCGGCGTTGGGTTTGGCGACCGTTTACAAGTCGCAGGGGCAGCGTGCGGAGGCGATGGAGGCGTTCAAGCGGGCGGCGGAGATCAGCCCCAACCATCAGGACAGCTATTTCGAGGCGGCGGAGCTGGCGCTCCAGCTGAAACGGTACGCGGAGGCGGCCAAGATCCTCGACCGCGCGATCGCCCGCAGCCCGTTCAATCCCGCCAACGCCGAGCTGATGGCGCGGATCCGCTACAGCGAGTCGCGGCTGCCCGAAGCGCGCGCCTATGGCGAATTCTACCTCTCCCTGCTGCGGCCCGGCGACAAGAACCGCGCGGCTTACGAGAAGTGGGTCAAGTCGCTGCCCGCGAAATGAGCGAACGCGAGGTAGGGACGCCTCCCCGAGGCGTCCGCCGGTCTTGAGCACAGGCGAGGGGCGGACGGTTCAGGGAACCGACCCTGCCCGAGAACAGAGCACCCTGAACCCTATGGCCATGTTCTTCAAAGATTTCGGGACGGTGGACTACCTGGCCTTCGGGGCGGTCGCCTTTCTGGTGCTCCGCGGTCTCATCCGCGGCGGGTCCGGCGAGATCGGGCGCCTCGTGGGCGCCGTGGCCGCCGCGGCGGCCGGGTACTTCGGGTTCGCCCCCGTGGCGCGTCTCGTGCTGACCTCTTCCATGTTTCACGACAACCCCTATGCGGGGCGGCTGGTCGCCTTCATCCTGCTGGGCGTGGCCTGCCTCGCCCTTTGGCTGGTGCTGCGCCGGCTGCTCGCCGACGTCATCCGGCTGGCGCTCGCCCAGCCTTTCGACGCGATTCTGGGCGGCATGTTCGGCGGCATCAAGGCGTTCATTCTCGTGGCGGTCCTGTGCACGTTCGGCCTGCTGAATCCGGTCGAGAACGGGCGCGTCCGGTTTAAACAAGATTCGGTAACGGTGCAAAAGTTCGCCCCCCTGCTGAAAAGAATCACCTCCCCCGACACGTGAGGGGGTCTATGACCTCGTTCGATCAACTCCTGAATATGGACGACGCGGCCCTGATGCTCCGGGTGCGCGGCGACGACCGCGACGCTTTCGCGGTGCTTGTGAAGCGGCATCAGAAAATGCTGTTGAACTTTTTCGCGCGTTCCGGCGTTCAATACGATTACGAGGACTTGGTTCAACAAACCTTCCTGCGGCTCTACCGCTACCGGGAGCGCTACCAGCCGACGGCCAAAGTCACGACCTTCCTGTTTCTGCTGGCGCGGCAGGTCTGGATCGACGAGCTGCGCCGGCGCAAGCGGCACGAGCGGCTGGTGGACGGACTGACGGCCGAGCCGCATCCGGAGCATGTGGAACCCGTCGCGGCCAATGCGGGCGCGTCGGGCGGCCTGGATCTGGAGCAGGCGCTGGCCGCGCTGCCGGAGGGGTTGCGCCAGGTCGTCGAGCTCGGCGTGTATCAGGACCTGCCGTATGCGGAGGTCGCGGAGATCTTGGCGATCCCGGTGGGGACCGTGAAGTCGCGCATGTTCAACGCGCTGGCCAAGCTGCGGGAGTTTTTGGACAGGAAGTGATGGCCGGCCTTTAGCGGCTCGCGATGACGCTCGCCCTCCAGGTGTGGGCAAGGTCGTGGAGGGCGAGGCTCTGCCGAGCCGTGAACGGAGAGGAAGCGAGGCATATGAATCTCACCACGCATTTGAATGAGCTGGCGGCGCCGGACGCCGCGGCGTTCCGGACGCTCGTCGGGCGCCTGCGCGCACGGCCCGAACGCGAGCCGTCCGCGGGCTTGACCGAGCGGATCATGGCCGCCGTGGACGCGGAGCGCGCCCGCGAACGCCGGCGGTTCCGCCTGCCTTCGCCGCGCTGGGGCATCGCGGCGGCGGCCGCGCTGGCGGCGTCGCTCACGCTGTTCTCCGTGTACCGGAGCGGCACCGGCTCTTCCGGGCCGGCGGAACAGGCGGACGGCTACGCCTGGCTCGCCGCGAACCAGGAGCCGGACGGCACGTGGAGTCCCGCCAAGCACGGAGGCGCGGAGGCTTACCGGCCCGCGTTGACCGCGCTCTCGGCGCTGGCGCTCGCCCGCGCGCCGCGCGGCTACGCCCCGCAGCTCCAGCGGGCGTGCGATGCGCTGGCGGCCATGCAGACGGCGGACGGCGCGTTCGGCGGCGAAGGCCGCGCGCAGCTCTACAACCACGCGATCACCACCTATGCGCTGGCCGCGCTCAACCGCGGACAGCCCGCGCTCAGGCCGGTGCTGGCGCGCGCGCTCGGCTTCATCCGCACGCGGCAGACGGCCGAGGGCGGCTGGGATTACGAGCCGCGTTCGGAAGGCAACGCGGCGGTCACCGCCTGGCAGGTGCGTGCGCTGGCGTGCGCCGAGGAGCAGGGCTTTAAGGAGGCGCAAGTGCCTTTGCGCAAAGGGCTGCGCTGGCTGCGCAGTGTCGCGCGCGACGACGGCAGCGTGGCCTATCACCGCGGCTCGCCCACGCGCTCCGAAGGCCTGACCGCGCTGGCCGCCTATGCGCTGATCACCGCCGGCAAAGAGTTCTCCGGACTGCCTGAACTGGGCCGCCGCGTCGCCGGGTCGCTGAGCGCCGCCGCCGGTACGGACCGCGGCGCCGACTGCTACCGCGATTACGCCAAAGTGCTCGCCTTCGAATCGGCCGGCGCCGGTCCGCAGGCTGCGGCGGTGCGGCGGCAGATGCTGCAGCGGCAAGCGGCCGGGAGCCGCGACCAGTGGGAAACCGTCGGCGGCAAGCTCTACACCACCGCGCTGACCGCGCTCGCCGCGCGGTAACATGATCTGCCCGGGACGCCTCCCCGAGGCATCCGCGCAACACAGCGCACAAAGACCGGCGGACGGTTCGGGGACCCGTCCCTGCCCGAGGGACGATCGCACAGGGCAGGGACGCCTCCCCGAGGCGTCCGCGTGTCACAGATCTGGATGGTCCCTTCTTAAAGAAAGGCGTTTTTTCGATGATCGATGAAACCGTTCAAACGATCCTGGCTGAACTCAACATCAAGCATTATGGCCTGGTGCCGGTGAGCGAGGTCGTTTTCAACGAGGCTTTCCGCGCGGCGTGCGAAGCCAACCAGTGCGGGAAATACGGCACGAACTGGGCCTGTCCGCCCGGTGTGGGCGCGCCCGCCGCGCTCATCGAACAGGCGCGCCGCTTCCGGAACGGGCTGGTGATCCAGACCGTGTGGCCGCTGGAGGACGCGTTCGATTTCGACGGCATGATGGCCGGAGAGCGCAAGCACAACGCGCTTTTCCGCCTCGCGGTGGAGCGTCTGGCGCCTTGGCTTAAAGGGCAGGCGCTGTTGCCCCTGAGCGCGGGCGCGTGCGAGGTCTGCGAAAGCTGCACCTATCCTTCCGGGCAGCCCTGCCGCCTGCCGGAGCAGGCGATGTCCTCGCTCGAATCCTACGGCATCGACGTGGCGCGCCTCATCGAGCGCGCGGGGCTCAGCTATCACAACGGCCCCGACACCGTTTCGTACGTCGGCGTGCTGCTCTTCGGGTCCTCAGCCGCGTAACACACCGGCCGCGGCTTCGGCGCGGTACTCGGCGACGGTGCGGCGGAGGCCCTCGGCCAGCGTGATCTGCGGCTGCCAGCCGAGACTGCGGATGAGGGCGGTGTCGCACAGCTTGCGCGGCGCGCCGTCCGGCATCGAGGGGTCGAAGCGCAGCTCGGCCGCGGCGCCGACCGCGGCGCGGACCTGTTCCGCGAGCTGGCGGATGGTGAACTCCTCGCCCGAGCCCACGTTCACCCAGTCGGGCGGATTCTCGGTCCGCAGCAGGAACATGAGCGCGCGGGCCAGGTCATCCACATGCAGGAACTCGCGGAGCGGCGCGCCCGTGCCCCAGAGCGTCACCTCCTGGGCGCCGGCGAGGCGCGCGGCCTCGAATTTGCGGATCAGGGAGGGCAGCACGTGCGAGTGCTCGGGATGGTAGTTGTCTCCGGTGCCGTAGAGGTTGGTGGGCATGGCGGAGTGGTAGAGCAGGCCGTGCTGCTTGCGGTAGAACTGGCAGAGCTTGAGCCCCGCGATCTTGGCGAGGGCGTAGCCCTCGTTGGTGGGCTCGAGCGGGCCGGTGAGCAGGGCCGACTCGGGGATGGGCTGGGGCGCGAGGCGCGGGTAGATGCAGGAGCTGCCCAGGAAGAGCAGGCGCGGCACGCCCGCCTCGTAGGCGGCGTGGATGACGTTGGCGGCGATCATCAGGTTTTCGTAGAGGAAGGTGCCGAGGGCGGAGCGGTTGGCTTCGATGCCGCCGACGCGCGCGGCGGCCAGCACGATGCAGGTCGGCCGGTGGCGGGCGATGAAAGCCCGCGTCGCGGCCTGGTCCAGCAGGTCGAGCTCGGCATGGGTCGCGGTGAGCGGCGGCGGCAGGCCGAGCCGGACGATCTCGCGCACGACCGCCGCGCCCACCATGCCGCAATGGCCGGCCACATAGATGTTGGAGAGTGTGTTCATAAGGGTTACAGGTTACACGTTACACGTTACACGTTACAGGTTACAAGTTGCTGATTGCTGATTGCTGATTGCGGGTTGCAGGGTATGGGAACAACAAACAACGACAAGGAACCTGTCACGTGTAACCGCTTTCATTAATCCGCGTTTTCCAGCACGCCGCCGGCCTGCTGCACCGCCAGCTCCTGGCGCGCGACGCGCAGGTCGGACTCGACCATCATGCGCACCAGCTCTTTGAACGTGACCTTCGGCTCCCAGCCCAGCACGGTGCGGGCCTTGGAGGCGTCGCCCAGCAGGATGTCCACCTCGCTCGGACGCATGTAGCGCTCGTCGTGTTTGATGAACGCCTTCCAGTCGAGGTCCAGGAGGCCGAACGCCTCCTCGCAGAACTCGCTCACGCTGTGGGTCTCGCCGGTGGCGAGCACGTAGTCGCCGGGCTGGTCCTGCTGCACCATGCGCCACATGCCTTCGACGAAATCGCCCGCGAAGCCCCAGTCGCGCTTGGCGTCGGTGTTGCCGAGGTAGAGCGCGTTCTGCAGCCCCACCTTGATGCGGGCTGCCGCCATGGTGATCTTGCGGGTGACGAAGGTCGGGCCGCGGCGCGGCGACTCGTGGTTGAAGAGGATGCCGTTGCTGGCGTGCACCCCGTAGGCCTCGCGGTAATTGATGGTCGCCCAGTAGCCGTAGAGCTTCGCGACCGCGTAGGGCGAGCGCGGGTGGAAAGGGGTGGTCTCCCTCTGCGGGATCTCCTGGGCCAGGCCGAAGAGCTCCGACGACGAGGCCTGGTAGAAGCGCACCTTCTTGCCCATGCCGGTCTCGCGGATGGCCTCCAGCAGGCGGATGGTGCCGAGCGCCACCACGTCCGCGGTATACTCCGGGATGTCGAAGGAAACGCGCACGTGGCTCTGCGCGCCGAGGTGGTAGACCTCGTCCGGCGTGATCTCGTACATCATTTTGGCCATGCGTCCGGCGTCCGAGAGGTCGCCGTAATGCAGGAAGAGGCGCGTGCCGAGGATGTGCGGGTCCTGGTAGAGGTGGTCGATGCGCTGCGTGTTGAAACTCGAGGAGCGGCGGATCATGCCGTGAACCTCGTAGCCCTTCGCGAGCAGGAGCTCGGCGAGGTAGGAGCCGTCTTGGCCCGTGATGCCGGTGATGAAGGCGCGTTTCATGATAGGGTCCTTTCGAACATGTCCGCGTGCTCGGGGAGCCCGCGCTACCGTTTGATGCCGGGTGCGGCGGTTTGTTCCAACGGCGCCAGTATACCACATCGTCACACCCCGTCTATTTCGTAAATACGAAAATGATGTTTATGCAATTGCGCAGATCGGGTATGGTGACGGCCATGAATCAGCTCACCATCGCGGTTTTGCTCGACACCGAATTCGAATACGGGGTGGGCGTCCTGGAAGGCGTGCGCGACTTCGGCCGCCACCGGCCCGCCTGGCGCGTGCTGCCCGTGGCGCACACGCAGGAGCCGCTGTTGGGGCGGCTGGCCCGGACGGGCGAGCTGAAGGGCCTGGTGGGCACCGTGGTCAGCGACCGCTGGATCGAGAGCCGTTTCCCGGACACGCTGCCGCTGGTCAACACCTCCAACCTGTCGCAGGTGACGCGGGTCTGCTCGGTCGTGCCGGACGACGCGGCGGTGGGGCGCCTGGTGGCGCGCCACTTCTGCGATCTGGGGTGCGCGCGCGCCGCGGTCATCGCCGAGCGCGCGACCTATTGCTCCCAGCTGCGGCGCGAGGGCTTTTTGGCGTACATGCGGGAGCAGGGCGTGCCCGTGGCCGAGCCCGCCGGCGGGGAGAGCTTCCGGCTCGAAAGCGGCTGGCAGGCGTGGGTGTCGGGGCTGCGGCAGGAGACGGCGGTGTTCTGTACGGGCGACCACCTGGCGCGGCGCTTCTGGGAGGTGTGCAAGGGCGTGGACCCGTCGCCGCTGCCGCTCCTCGGCGTGCTGGCGGGCGCGGGCGATTCGCTGGCCGACCGCGTGGTCTCGGGGCTCGACCTGACCTCCGTGGTCTTGCCCGCCCGCGCGGTCGGCTGGCGTGCCGCGGCCCGGCTGGCGCGGCTGCTGGAGGGCGGGAGGGAGGTGGTCCGGGAGGCGGTCCCGCCCGCCGAGCTGGTCGTGCGCGGCTCGACGGCGCGCTACGCCTCGCCGGACGAGGTGGTCGCCCGGGCGATGGGGCTGTCCTTGCAGGCCCTGGCGGAGAATCTGGGCGTGGACGAGGTGGCGCGGCGCGTGGGCGTGTCGCGGCGCACGCTGGAGTCGCGCTTCCGCGCGGCGTTCGGGCACGGTCCGGCCGAGGCGTTCCGCCTGCGGCGGCTGGTGCTGGCCAAGCGGCTGCTGGCGGAGACCGAGCTGACCGTGGCGGAAGTGTCAGCCCGCGTGGGCGGCGGCAGCGTGCAGACGTTCACCACGCTCTTCCGGCGTCGGGCGGGCCGCACGCCGGCGGATTTCCGGCGCGCGAGCCGGTCGGCAGTTGCAACGCAACCCCCAATCTGACATAATTTAAATCCAAGATGTGCTCGGGAACGGAGCGCACGAACGCAAAAAGGGGTAATTCACATGATGCAGTTTTCTCGTCGCAATTTTCTCAAAGCCGGCGCGGCCGGTCTGGCGTTGACGGCGCTGCCGTCGCTGGTGCTGGGCGCTGAGAAGCGCAAGCCGCAAGTGGCCGTGCAGCTCTACTCCGTGCGCGAGCTGTGCAAGAAGGACCTGGTCGGCACCCTCAAGGCCATCAAGGCGATGGGCTACGCGGGCGTCGAGTTCGCCGGCTACCACGGCAAGAGCGCCAAGGAGATCAAGCAGATCCTGGGCGACCTCGGCCTGGTCATGTGCGGCACGCACACGGGCTTGGACACGATCAAGCCGGAGAAGATCCAGGAGACCATCGCCTTCAACCAGGAGACCGGCAACCGGTTCCTGATGGTTCCGGGCATGGGCGCGAAGACCAAGCAGGAGTGGATCGACGCGGCCAAGGTGTTCTCCGCAGCGGCGGTCACGGCCAAGGCCGCCGGCATGTATGTCGGCTACCACAACCATCAGCACGAGTTCAAAGACAAGTTCGATGACGGCCTGTGCAAGTGGGAGACCTTCTTCAACAACGCGTCGCCGGACGTCTGCTCGCAGATGGATGTCGGGCACGTGGTCTCGGCCGGAGAGGACCCGGTCTTTTGGCTCAAGAAGTTCCCGAACCGGGCGCGCACGATCCACGCCAAGGAGACCTATCCGGGACCCGGCGTTCTCGGGCAGCCCGCCGAAGGCAAGCCGGGCGTGAAGTGGGACGAGGTTTTCGCGGCTCTGGATCAGGACGTGACCGAGTGGTACATCGTCGAGAGCGAAGCGGACCCGAACACCCTGGAGAAGATCCGCGGCTGCTTCGAGTTCCTCAAGTCCAAAGGCCGCGCCTAAGCCTCTGTCCGCGCGGGCGGAGTGATCAGCCAAAAGCCACAGGGCCTCGCGCCTCTGTGGCTTTTGTGCGTTTAGAGCGTTTTCACTTTTAGGGTAGCCGCTTTGTACAGGCGGTTTAACCCTGTCATCCGTTGAATCTACCTTACCACCAAGACCCGAAAAACACGGGGTCACCAAGATCTAACTTTGTGTTCTTGGTGTGCTTTGTGCCTGGGCGGTTAGCTGTTTCTTGGCCACAAAACGGCTACACAATTTAATATCACGCTCTAGCGCAGGGCCTGTTCAAAGAACGAGCGCAGCTCCGGCGCGGCGAGCACGCGCCCCAGCGCGGGGCGCAGCGGCGCCAGGTCCGCCGCGCGCACCGCCTGCGACGCGTTTTGCAGGAACGCCCCGCCCCAGATGGCGGCGGCCGATCCCCGCTCCTCCGGGGTCAGGAACTTCCAGACGCTTTCCAGCAGACGCAGATGATCGTAAAGGCACTGCTGCCCGAAGGTGAGCCCTGCCGCCGGACCGTATTCGAAATCCACAAACAGGTGGCGGTGCCCCGCACGGTCGTACAGGATGTTCGCGAGGCTCATGTCCATGTGCGTGATGCCCGCCGCATGCAGACGTGCCACGTGGGGCGCCGCTCCCGCCGCCCGAGCGAGCAGCGCGCCTTGTCCAGTTTCCGCGTCCAGGGTCAGGGGACGGGCGTCGGCATACGCGCAAAGCAGGGCGTAAGCGTCGCGCCAGAGCGGCCGCGGCGTGAGCCCGAGGGGCGCCCCCCGGGAGTAGGCCTGCCACTCGCGTTCGATCTTGTCCGCCGCGCCGAGCGACACGAACGGGAGTCCCTCCGCCGCCGGAGTCGAGGGCGCCGCGCCGGGATGCGCGAGACGCAGCACGCCGGCCGGGCGGCCGTCGCGCTCGACGAGGCAGACCACGTCGCGGCCCCGGCCGCCCGTGTGCCGCCAGGTCACCGGCCCGCCGAGGGCCCGCTCCAGATGCGGACGGCACGCCGCGAGCTGCGGCAGCGCCGCCCGGTAAGCCTGCCAGCGCCGGAACCATCGTTTGAGTGCACGCATCGTTCGCCTCGCTCGCGTTGCGGCAACCTGCCGGCCGATCCAAAGCTTAGATCAGGCCGCGCTGGATCATCACTTCCGCGATCTGCACCGCGTTCTGCGCCGCGCCCTTGCGGATGTTGTCGCCGCAGCAGAAGAGCGCCAGGCCGTTCTCGACGCTCGGGTCCACGCGGATGCGGCCGACGTTGACCACGTCGCCGCCGCCGGTGAAGAGCGGCATCGGGTACTGGCTGGCGGCGAGGTCGTCGATGACCTTCACGCCCTCCGTTTTCGACAGGATCTCGCGCGCGGCCTCGGGCGTCATCGGCGCGCTGAACTCCGCGTGCACCGCCACCGAGTGGGCGTAGAACACCGGCACGCGCACGCAGGTGCTCGCGATCTGGAGACCGGGGCAGCCCAGGATCTTGCGCGACTCGAAGGTCATCTTCGCCTCTTCAGTCGTGAAGCCCGGCATCTCCTTCTTGGGGCCGCCGATCTGCGGCAGCACGTTGAAGGCGATCTGGTGGGGATAGGCTTTGACGCTCATCTCGCCGCCCGCCGCGTAGGCCCGCACCTGCTGCTCCAGCTCCTCGACCGCCGCGCGGCCGGTGCCGCTCACGGACTGGAAGGTCACGGCCGTCAGATGCCTCAGCGGCACGCGCTTGTGGAGCGGCGCGATGCCCATCAGCGTGATGATCGTGCTGCAGTTGGGGTTCGCGATGAAGCCCTGGTGCTGGTCGAGCGCCTCGGGGTTGATCTCGGGGATCACCAGCGGCACGCGGTCGTCCATGCGGTAGTCGTCGCCGTTGTCGATCACCACGCAGCCGCGTTTGACCGCCTCCCAGCCGTACAGCTTGGAGGCGCCCTTGGAGCCCTCGGTGCCCGCGAAGAGCACGATGTCCAGGCCGTCGAACGCCTCGGGCTTGGCCTCGAGCACATGAAACGTCTCGCCCGCCACCTCTTCGTCGCGCTCACGCGTGGCGAGGATGCGGATCTCACTGGCGGGGAAGTTCCGCTGACGGAGCACCTTGACCATCTCGGTGCCCACTGCGCCAATGCCAACCAGACCGACTTTATACTGTTTCATGTGCTGACCTTTGCTTGCTTGAAAAAACGGGGCAAAATAATACCCCAAGCGGCTGTCCCGCGCAACCAGGAATTGACCCCGTTTTCAGACGCCCGAGTTTACAGCGGCTTGATGCGCACGCTGCGGAAGTAGATCGACGCGTTGCCGTGCTTGCCCTGCAGTCCGATGCGGCCCTTGGTCGGCAGCTCGCCCCACGCGCGGCTCAGCCACGGCGGGATGTCCGTGCCGTCCGGGTTCTTCTTGGCCGAGGTCCACAGCGAAAGGTCGGTGTCGACCGTGACCTCGCCGTTCACCGCCACCACCACGTGCTTGCCCTGCGCGGTGACCGTCATGCGGTTCCACTCGCCCGCGGGCTTCACGTTGTTGACCTTCGGCGGCAGGTGGCCGTAGAGGCCGCCGTTCTTGGTGAAGGGCGCCTCGTTCTTCCAGTGCGGATCGTTATCGTCGAGGATCTGGATTTCCACCGCGTTCGGGATCCAGTTCGCCATGTCGCTGCAATAGATCAGCACGCCGCTGTTGGCGGCCGGGTCGCAGGTGTATTCCAGATCAAGCATGAAGTTATCGTAATCGCGCGTGGTCCAGATGGCCTCGTCCTTGTTCGCAGTCAGGTTGCCCTTGCCGTCGATGAACCAGACCCCCTTGGTGAAGACCGCGTTGTCCAGATTGAGGGTAAAGAGCGAACTCCAGTTGCGCGAATCCGGGTGCACCGGCGCTTTCATCATCGGGCACGTCGGCGCTTGGGCGCAGGCGGGCTTGTCGGAAGAGGCTTTCTTGGACGGGAGCAGACGGCAACCCGCCGCAGCGAACAGCAACCCGGAAAGCGAAAACAGCAACACGCTTTTCATACACGCTCCTTTTTCAGTGTGAGGTAGTGGCGACGTTGAAAAGGTATCATGCCCGCCACGCGCGTGGCAAGCCGCCAGCGGCGTGGGTCGAGACCGCGCACGCCCATGCGCGCGGATGCGCGCGGCACCTCCGCGCAGGGGCACGCTCACTTTTGTTTAAACGCGTTTAGGGCGGGCAGGGCCGCTCCGGCGGCATCGAAGAGCGCGACATCGCCGCCCTTCCACACGGTCAGCCCCGGTGTCCGGACCGACTCCGGATACCACCAGATCACGCCCCGGCCGCGGCCGTTCGGCGCCGCGCGCACGGTCTGGACGAGTTCGCGCAGGAACTGCTCCTGCCCCTGCGGCGTCATCGGCCAGCTCATGTTCTTGGTCTCGTCGTGGGGCCGCCAGGGGTAGGCGGTCTCGACCACGACGATCTCCTTGCCGAAGCGCAGCGCGGTCTGGTTCAGGTTCTCGCGCAGCTTGTCCAGGCCGCCGTGCCAGAACGGATAGTAGCTCAGTCCGATCATGTCGTAGGGCACGCCCTGTTTCGCCAGGTTGTCGAAGAACCCGCGCGTGGCCGCCGCGTCGCCGCCCTTGTCGATGTGGATCATGATCTGCACGCGCTCCCCGGCGCCCAGCGGCTTCTTTACGCCGCGGATGCCGGCCTTGAGCAGGGCCGCGAACTTCTCCCAGCCGCCCTTGGGCGAGCTGAGCTTGCCGTCCGGCCAGAGGAAGCCCGGCGTGATCTCGTTGCCGACCTGCACGATCTCCGGCAGGCACCCCGCCGCTTTGAAGGTCTTGAGCACCCCGGCCGTGTAGCTCTCGACCCGCTGCTCCAGCGCGCTGAAGGTCAGGTTGGTCCACGCGGCGGGCTTGGCCTGCTTGCCCGGGTCGGCCCACGTGTCCGAGTAGTGGAGGTCGAGCAGGAAGGTCGCGCCGGAGGCCTGGATGCGCTGGCCGAGTCTGACCGCGAAGGGCAGGTCCTGGATCACCACATCCGTCATGTTCGGGTTCACGAACAGCCGCACGCGGAAGCAGGTGCAGCCGCGCTCCCGCATGATCCGGATCACGTCGCCCGTCCGGCCGTTGTCGCTGTAGACCGCGCCCAGCGCCTCGAATTTCGGCAGGGCGGAGATGTCGCCGCCCGCCAGGAAGAGCGGCTTCTCCGCCGCCGCGGCCGAGAGGGCCGCCAGTGCCAGACCCGCAACCGCCAAACGAATTTTACATATCATGACCTGAGCATACCCGCGTCAGTTTATCGCCGCAAGCGGATTCATTGCCAGCGGAGTCGTTCACCCTTGGACAGAAAGGCCGACTCGAACCCGCACGCCCAAGGATGGGCGTGCCACGTTCCAAATGTGCCATGCGCATCCCTGCGCATGGGGAGCGTCACAGCGCCTGGAGCGCGCGGACGAGGGAGGCGAGGCGCTGCTCAGCGTCCTTGCCTTTCAGGGCGGGCAGATGGCCCTTGACCAGCAGCGGCGAGCGCTCGCGCTGTGGGTAGAAGTAAATCTTGTTCTCGCGCGTCTCGATGCGCCCGAGCTTTTTCTGCGCCGCCAGCACGCGCAGTTCGGCCAGGCGCAGCAGCCGCAGCACCGCGGGCGGCGGCTGGCCGTAGCGGTCGGTGAGCTCGTCGCGCAGCGTGCGCACCTCTTTGACCGCCACCACCTCGGCGATGCGGCGGTGCAGGGTCATGCGGTGCGCCTCGTCCTCGACGTAGGTGTAGGGCAGGCACGCCGAGGAGCCGGGATCGATCGCGCCCGGCGAGAAGTCGAGGAAGTCGAGAGCGAGGTCGACGTCCACCAGCAGCGGCGGCGCCTCGCCTTTGAAGCGGGCGATGGTGCGCCGCAGGAGCTGGCAGTAGAGGCCGAACCCGATGGCCGCGATGTGGCCGCTCTGCGCGGCGCCCAGCAGGTTGCCCGCGCCGCGGATCTCGAGGTCGCGCAGCGCGAGGTTGAAGCCCGCGCCGAGGCCGCTGTGCTTCTGCAGCGCCGCGATGCGCTGCCGCGCGTCTTCGTCGACATGGCCGTTTTCGGGCAGCAGCAGCCAGGCGAAGCCCTTTTGCGAGGAGCGGCCCACGCGGCCGCGGAGCTGGTAGAGGTCGGCGATGCCGAAGCGGTCGGCGCGGTGGATGAGCATGGTGTTGGCGCGCGGGATGTCGAGCCCGCTCTCGACGATGGTGGTGCAGAGCAGCACGTCGATCTCGCCCGCCTCGAACTCGCGCATGATGCGGGCCAGCGTGTTCGCGGGCATCTGGCCGTGCGCGACCGCGATGCGCGCCTCGGGCACCAGCTTCTCCAGGCGGTGCTGCATCAGGCCGATGGTCACCACGCGGTTGTAGAGGAAGTAGACCTGGCCGTTGCGGTTCAGCTCCTGACGGATCGCGTTGCGGATCACCGCGTCGGTGTCGCGCGCGACTTTCGTCTCGACGGCCACGCGCTCGCGCGGCGGCGTCTGCAGGAGGCTCATGTCGCGCGCGCCGGTCATGCTCATGTAGAGCGTGCGCGGGATGGGGGTGGCGGAGAGCGTCAGCACGTCCACGATCTGGCGCACCTGCTTCAGCCGCTCCTTGTGGGTCACGCCGAAGCGCTGCTCCTCGTCGATGATCAGCAGGCCGAGGTTCTGGAAGTTCACCTCGCCGCCGAGCAGGGCGTGGGTGCCGATCACGATGTCGACCTTGCCGGTGCACGTGTCCGCAAGGATGCGTTTGCGCTTGGCGTGGGTGTGGAAGCGGCTGACCACCTCGATGCGCACGGGGTAGGCGGACATGCGGTCGGTGAAGGTCTCGTAGTGCTGCTCGGCCAGGACCGTGGTGGGCACGAGCACGGCCACCTGGCGGCCGTTCATGACCGCGATGAAGGCCGCGCGCATGGCGATCTCGGTTTTGCCGTAGCCCGCGTCGCCGCAGATGAGGCGGTCCATGGGGCGCGGCGCGGCCATGTCGCGCTTAACGTCCGCGATGACCTTCACCTGATCGACGGTTTCCTGATACGGGAAGGCGGCCTCGAACTCGTTCATCCACTGTGGCTCGGGGTTGAAGGCGAGCCCTTCGACCACCTGCCGCCGCGCCTGCGTGTCGAGCAGGGCCGCCGCGAGGTCGGCGACCGCCCGCTCGGCGTCGGCCTTCTCGCGCATCCAGCGCTTGCCGCCGAGGCGGTGGAGCTTGGCCTTGTGGCCGGCCACGCCCACATAGCGGCTGAGCAGGTGCGCGTGCGAGACCGGCACGTGGAGCTTGGCGTTCTCGGCGTATTCGATGGTGAAGACTTCGGAGCGGTGGCCGTCCACCTCCACCTCGGTCGAGCCGAGGAAGCGGCCGATGCCGTGGTCGATGTGGACCACGAGGTCGCCGGGCTCGAGGTCGGCCGCGTTCTCCACACGGCCGCCGCGCGTGACGGCGGTGGGGGAGGGCCGGCGCAGCGCCTGCTTGCGCACGGCGTAGAGGTCGGGCTGCGCCGCCACGGTGAGCCCGGGGAGCGTGAAGCCGCCGGAGAGCGAGGCGCGGTGGATCAGCACGCGCGTGTCCGCGCCGAGTTCGCGCGCCAGCAGTTCGCAGGTGCCGGCGGTGTCGACGCAGACGATGACCGTCTCGCCCGCCGCCGCGCGGATTTCGAAATCCTTGAGCAGCCGCTGGCGCGCCTGCATCAGCAGCTCCGGATGGTGCGCCTCGCCGGCCCCGAGCTCGGCCAGGCCGGGCAGCGCGGCGATCTCCAGCTGCAGGGCGGGCGTGCGGCTGGGCGGAGGGTCGCCGGAGAAGAGCTGCAGCCAGGGCTCGCGCGCGGCGATGCGGGCGGAGAGCTCTTCCCAGGAGAGCGGGTGTTGGGCGTTCTCCTGCGGGAAGAGCGTGCCCGCGCGGATGCGGTCGTGGTCGAGCCAGAGCACGGCGGCGTGGGGCGGCAGCAGGTCGGCGAGCTGCACCGTGGCCAGGTCGCTCTCGGAACAGGGCGGCAGCCAGGCGGCGTCGCCCTTCTCGACCGAGCACTGCGTGGCGGGATCGAAGGTGCGGAGAGATTCGAGCTCGGTGTCGAAGAACTCCGCCCGCCAGGGTGCGGGCGTGGCGGGCGGCCAGACGTCCAGCAGGCCGCCGCGCACCGCCAGCCGGCCGGGCGCGTCCACGTCGGAAACGCGTTCGTAGCCTCCGGCGACGAGCTGGGCGACCAGGGCGTCGAACGGGTAGTGCGCGCCGACGCGCAGGTGCACCGAGGCTTCCTCGACGGCCTCGGGGTCGGGCACGGGCTGGAGCAGGGCCTGCAGCGAGGTGACGATGACCGTGGCGTGGCGGGGGGCGTCCGGCGCGCCGGGGCGGAGCTGGCGGATGACGCGCAGCCGCGTGCCGGCGGTCTCGGTGTCGTCCTCCATCAGCTGCGGGAAGAGCGCGGGCTCCACCCCGCTGTCGCGGCCGAGGGCGCAGAGGTCGCCGTAGACGCGCTCGAGGTCGGCGGGGCCGGCGGTGACCGCCAGCGTGAGGCGCGCGGGCGACCGGTGCGCGAGGGAGGCGGCTGCCAGCGCGGCGCTGACGCCCGGAAAAGCCGGCGCGGCCAAGCGCGTGGCCCTGCGCGGCAGGGCGGGCGTCAGCAGATCGGTGAAGAGCTGTGACAGGGAAGACACGGGACCATCTTAGCCGATCAGCCGCGCGATGTCGAACGCGGGGATAAGCGTCTGGCTCGTGCCGGTCCTCCTCAATGGCGCTACCTGAGGTAGGGTTTGTAGTAGCGCCTTGAGGCGGAAAGCGAGGCAGAGGCACCCTGGGATTCCGCCTGAAGGCGGTACTACGAACGTGGTCACGCCGAGGCGCTGTAGAACGGCGCAGGCTACACCCGACTCCGCCTGAAGGCGGTACCACGAACGCGGGCAGCGCGAAAAAAAAGGCGTGCCCACGGATGGGCACGCCACATAGAAGAACTGCTCTCTATTCCTGATCCGCGGCCGGCGCGGCTTCGGCAGGCGCTTCCGCCGCCGCCTCCGTGCCCGTGTCCGCTTCCGTCACCGCCTCCGGTGCCGCCGCGGGCGCGACGAGGGTTTCCACGTCGTCCGCGTCGGCGATGCTGACCGAGACGAGCGCGGCACCCTCTTCGAGGCGCACGAGGCGCACGCCCTGGGCCGAGCGGCCGCAGGTGCGCACGTCGCGCACGGGCGAGCGGACCATCATGCCGGAGGAGGTGATCGTGATCATGGACTGGTCCTCCTTGACCGCGTGCGCGGCCACGACCTTGCCGTTGCGGCCCGAGTCGTCCTTGATGGCGATCATGCCCTGCCCGCCGCGGTGGTGCGGCGTGAACTCGGCGAACTCGGTGCGCTTGCCGTAGCCGTTCTCGGTCGCGACCAGCAGCGTCTCGCTGTCGTCCACGATGTCGAAGCTGCGCACCACGTCGTCGCCCAGCAGGCGGATGCCGCGCACGCCGGTGGCGGCGCGGCCCATGCGGCGCACCTGGCTCTCGTTGAAGCGCATGGCTTTGCCGTCCGCCGTGATCATCAGCACGTCGTCGCCGGTGTGCGTGAGCCGCACCTGGATGAGGCGGTCGTTCTCTTCGATGTTCAGGGCGCGGATGCCGTTGCGGTTGATGTTCTTGTAGTCCGAGAGCGCGGTCTTCTTGACCGTGCCGCGCTCGGTCGCGAACATCACGTCCACGTCCGCGGCGAAGGCGCGGATCGGCAGCAGCGCGGCGACCTGCTCGCCCTCCTGGAACTGGAGCAGGTTGACGATCGGCTTGCCGAACGAGGTGCGCGCCGCTTCGGGGATCTCGTAGGCGCGCTCGGCGAAGACGCGGCCGAGGTTGGTGAAGAAGAGCAGCGTGTCGTGGGTTTCCGCCACGAAGACCGTGGTGATGAAATCCTCTTCCTTGATGACCGCGCCGGTGATGCCCCGGCCGCCGCGCTTCTGCTCGCGGTAGACGGTGAGCGGCACGCGCTTGACGTAGCCGCGGAGGCTCAGGGTGATCACGCAGGGCTCGTCGGCGATGAGGTCCTCGATGTTGACCTCGCCCTCCATCGGCACGATCTCGGTGCGGCGCACGTCGCCGCGCTTGGTGGAGGTCACGTACTTGGCCTTGATGTCCGCCAGGTCCTGCTTGATGAGGCCGTAGATCTTCACGGGGTCGGCGAGCAGGCCCGTGAGGTAGGTGATGCGCTCGCAGAGCTCGCGGAACTCGGCTTCGACCTTGTCGCGCTCGAGGCCGGTGAGCTGGTAGAGGCGCATCTCGAGGATCGCGTCCACCTGCTTGTCGGAGAAGGCGAAGCGCTCGATGAGGCGGGTCTTGGCCTCGTCGCGGTTCTTGGAGGCGCGGATGATGGCGACCACCTCGTCGAGGTGGTCGAGCGCGATGAGCAGCCCTTCCAGGATGTGCTTGCGCGCCTCGGCCTTGGCCAGCTCGAACTTGGTGCGGCGGGTGATGACCTCGAAGCGGTGGTCCACGTAGCAGCGGAACAGCTCCTTGAGGTTCATCACCTTGGGGCGGCCCTGGTCGATCGCCAGCATGTTCGCGCCGAAGGTGGTCTGGAGCTGCGTGTGCTTGTAGAGGTTGTTGAGCACGACCTGGCCGAGGGCGCCGCGCTTGAGCTCGATCACCACGCGGATGCCGTCGCTGGAGCTTTCGTCGCGGATGTCGGAGATGCCCTCGATGATCTTCTCGTTCACCAGGTCGGCCATCTTCTCGATCATGTTGGCCTTGTTCACCATGTAGGGAACTTCGGTGATGATGATCGCCTCTTTGTTCTTGTACTCGACGATCTCCGCCTTGCCGCGCACCACGATCGAGCCGCGTCCGAGCTTGTACATCGACTCGATCGAGCGCGTGCCGCAGATCGTCGCGCCGGTCGGGAAGTCGGGGCCCTTGACGAACTGCATCAGGTCGTCGATCGTGCACTCGGGGTTCTCCACATAGTGCGTGATGCCCTCCACCAGCTCGCCGAGGTTGTGCGGCGGGATGTTGGTGGCCATGCCGACCGCGATGCCGGTCGAGCCGTTGAGCAGCAGGTTGGGCAGGCGGCCGGGCAGGACCGTGGGCTCCATGAACTCTTCGTTGTAGGTGGGCTTGAAGTCCACCGTGTCCTTCTCTAAATCGTCGAGGATCTCCTCGGCCATGCGGTCCATGCGCACTTCGGTGTAACGCATGGCCGCGGGCGGGTCGCCGTCGATGGAGCCGAAGTTGCCCTGGCCGTCCACGAGCGGGTACCGCATCGAGAAGTCCTGGGCCAGACGCACGATGGTGTCGTAGACCGCGGTGTCGCCGTGCGGGTGGTACTTGCCGATCACGTCACCGACCACGCGGGCCGATTTCTTGTAGGGCTTGTTCCAGGAGTTGCTCAGCTCGTTCATCGCAAAGAGCACGCGGCGGTGGACCGGCTTCAGGCCGTCGCGCGCGTCGGGCAGCGCGCGCCCGATGATCACGCTCATCGAATAGTCGATGTACGAGGAACTCATCTCATCTTCGATGTTGATGTTGAGCATGCCGTGATCGGCAGCCCCCACCGTCTGGATCTCATCGCTCATGTTCACTCCGCTGTTGGAAATAAATAAAAGATGAATTTACCATCTTCAGAGGCCGTAAACCACCTCTAAACGCCGTAAAACCCGTTTTTCGGAGTATACATATCCTAGATATGTATGTAATATATGCACTCCTATGAACCGCCTGACCCTCAATTTGCCCGACGGCCTGCTGGAGACCGTCATGGAGCTGGCCGGCGCGTCCGGCAAGACCGAGACCGTCGTGGCCGCGCTGCGCGCGTACGAGACCGCCCTGCGTCTGAAGCGCCTGCAAAGCCTGCGCGGGCAGGCCCGTCTGCTCGAGCCCGCCCCGCGGGAGGAGGCCACGTGACCCCCGTCTTCATCGACACGCCGGTCTGGCGCGACTACTTCGCGGGGCGCAGCCCCGAGCTGGGCGACCGCGTGGACGAGCTGATCACGCAGCGCCTCGCCCGCGTCAGCGGCGCGGTGCTGCAGGAGCTGCTGTCGCAGGCGCGCACCCCCGCCGAGGCCGACCGGCTGGCCGAGGCCCTGCTCGGGCTCTACGGACGCCCGGCCGCCGCCGCGCGCGACATCGCTCTGACCGCGGGCCGGATCGCCTGCCGCCTGCACGCCGAAGGCCATGCGCCCCTGCCGCCGCTGCGGGTGCTCTCCGCCGCCGCCGCGCTGGCGGACCATGCCCAGCTGCTCACCACCGACGCCGCTCTGCACACGGTCGCCCGCCTCTTTCCCCTCAAGATCCTGTGCGCGTGAGCGGGCTTCGCGTTCATTTTGGCGAGGCGGGGGTTGCGCCCTGCAGCACTTCGCTGTAGACGGCCAGGGTGCGGGTCACCATGCTGTCGAGCGAGAAGCGCGCCAGCGCGTCCTCGCGCAGACCGGCGAAGGAGGCCTGCGAGGCCTGCACCAGGCGGTCGGACAGACCCGCGGCGTCGCCCGGATCCACCAGCCAGCCGTTGAAGCCCTCCTTCACGAGGTCCAGCGCGCCGCCGAAGCGCGTGGCGATCACCGGGCACCCCATGGCCAGCGCCTCGGCCATGGCGCGGCCGAAGGCCTCGGGCTTGGCGCTGTTGCTCGAGACCAGCACCTGGCCGCAGGTGTAGATTTCGGCGAGCCGGCTCTGGCTGCCTGTGAAAACCACGTGCTCCTGCAGCCCCAGCGATTCGACCAGCCGCTGTAGCTCGCGCCCGTACCCGGCCCGCGCCGCCTCCGCGCCGCCCACGATGACGGTCTTGATCTGCGGCAGCCGCCCGCGCGCCAGCGCCGTGGCCCGGATCAGGACGTCGTAGCCTTTGAGCTGGGTGACGCGGCCGACGCCGAGCACGACGAAACGGCCCTCCAGGCCGTACTGCCGACGGAACTCCGCCATGAACGCCGGGTCAAGCCGCCCGGGATCGAATTGCTGCGGATCGATGCCGCGCGGGATCAGGCGGATCTTCTCCTCCGGCGTCCCGTATTGGGCGCGGATGTAGTCGGCCACCGCCGTGCTGGGGCAGATCACGCGCTGGCCGGCGGTCATGATCCGGCTGTAGGCGCTGACGCTGTTGAAGCCGTGGACCGTGGAGACGAACGGCAGGTGCAGCGTGCGGTTGGCGAAGGCGAAGAGCCATCCCGGCACGCGGCTGCGGTAGTGGACCAGATCGGGCTGCTCTTGCGCCAGTATCCGTCGCAAGGCGCGCGCGCGCGAAGGCACGGTCAGCAGGTTCTTGGACTTCACGTCCAAGCCGACATGCCGGCCGCCGTCGCGTCCGATGAGCTCCGCCAGCCTTCCGCCGCTGGAGACGACCGTGCTGGTCACGCCGCGACGGACGAACTCGCGGTTGAGTTCGACCGTGCCGCGCTCCACGCCGCCCTCGTCGAGCGCCGGAAGGATCTGGAGAATATGCATGGGCGGTATGATACAGGGTTCGAGGTTCGGGGTTCAAGGTTCAACGGCCGCATTCGGGCTTCCAATTCCGAACCGATTGTGCCATTTTGTACTCTAGTTAAGGAAAGTGGGGAGGATTATCTCATGAGACGGAAACTCGCGTTGCTGGCGGCGCTATTAGGCCTCGTCCTGCCCGCGGCCGCGCTGGACCGCGCGGCCCTGCGTCGCCAGCTTGCGCTCGTCCAGCCCGAAGCGGTCCGTCTCGCGCTGGACGACAGGGCCGTCCGCTGGCCGCGGGCCTGCGGCCAAGCCGACCGCACATGGTGCGCCGGCCTCGGCGAACGGCGCGACGCGCTCCTGAAGCGGCTGGACGCGGGCGAAGGGCCCGCCGAAGCCGAGGCGCGTGCGCTGCTCCGGCAGATCCGCACCGCCCTGCTCGCCAACCCGCTGCTGGATGCGGACCGGCTGCTCGTCGTGCGCCGGGGCGCCAACAACCTCGCCCTGCCGCAGAACTGGCAGCAGCAGCGCGACGTCAACCGTAAAGGCCTGACCAACGAGATCGCGCTCCTGACGGGCCTGCGCGGCGAACCGCGCCTCCAGACGCTCCACGCGACCGCGCCCGGCACCTATGTCGGCGACCTCCAGCTCCACTGGGACGCGCGCCGCCTGATGTTCACCGGGGAGAACGGGAAAGGCCTCCACCGCGTTTACGAGCTGGATATCGGCGCGCCGGGCCGCGTCACGGAGCTTCCCTTCGTCCCGGACGGCGACGTGGACAACTACGCGGGCTGCTGGCTGGCCGACGATTCCGCGCTCTTCCTCTCCAACGCCTCGTTCATCGGCGTGCCCTGCGTGGTCGGCGCTTCCTACGTCGCCAGCCTTTACCGCTGGTATCCGTCGGACGGCCATATCCGCCGCCTGACTTTCGACCAGGATCACAACTGGTATCCGACCCAGCTTCAGGACGGCCGCGTCATGTACCTGCGCTGGGAGTACAGCGGTATCGTCCATTACGTCTCGCGGCTCCTCTTCACGATGAATCCCGACGGCACCGGCCAGCGCGAACTCTACGGCAGCAACTGCTATTGGCCGAACGCCATGTTCTACGCGCGTCCGGTTCCCGACGACCCGCACCGCTTCACCGCGGTCGTCTCGGGCCACCACGGCGTCCCGCGCATGGGCGAGCTGATCCTGTTCGACCCCATGCTCGGCCGCCGGGAGACGCAAGGCGTGGTCCAGCGCATCCCCGGCCGCGGCAGGCCGGTCGAGCCCGTCGTCAAAGACAACCTCGTGGACGACTCCTGGCCCAAGTTCCTGCACCCGTGGCCGCTGGGCAACGGCTACGTCCTGACCGCCTGCAAGCCCGACCCGGACGCGCTCTGGGGCCTGTATCTGGCCGACACCTTCGACAACCTCACCCTGATCTACGAAGAGCCCGGGCAGGCGATCTTCGAGCCCGTGCCGCTCCAGCCGCGACCGCGTCCGGTCCGGCTGCAGGATCATGTGACGGCCGGCGAAACGAACGGACGCGTCAAGGTCACCGACATTTACGCGGGCCCCGGCCTCGCGGGCGTGCCGCGCGGCACCGTCAAAAACCTGCGGGTCTTCACCTACTCCTTCGCCTACCGCGGCATGGGGTCGGAGACCGACCGCGTGGGCTTCGACGGTCCGTGGGACGTCGTGCGCATCATGGGCACCGTGCCCGTCGAGGCCGACGGCTCCGCCTATTTCGAGGTCCCCGCCAACACGCCCGTCTCGCTCCAGCCGCTGGACGCGCAGGGCCGCGCCCTGCAGCTGATGCGGAGCTGGCTGACCGTCATGCCCGGCGAACTCCAGTCCTGCTCGGGCTGCCATGAGCCGCAGAACAGCGGCTCAGGCCCGCTGACCCGCGTCCGCGCGATGGAGCGCGAGCCCTCGCAGATCACGCCGTGGCACGGCCCGGCGCGCGGCGTCGCCTTCAACCGCGAGGTCCAGCCCGTGCTCGACCGCTATTGCGTCCGTTGCCACGACGGCAGCGCCGGCCGGCCTGATTTCCGGCTCCGGCCCGGCGTGTCGATCAAGACGAAAGAGGTCTACTACATCAACGCGGACAACCTCTTCCCGCCCGCCTACCTCGCGCTCTGCGCCTTTATCCGCAGCCAGACGCAGGAGGGCGACAACAACCTCCAGGCCCCGTGCAATTTCCATGTCTCGACCACCGAGCTCTTCCAGATCCTGGAGGCCGGCCACCACGGCGTGCGGCTCGACGCGGAGTCGTGGGACCGCCTGGCGACGTGGATCGACCTCAACCGGCCCAACCACGGCACCTGGACGGAGAACGTCGGCGAGAAGCGCATGGGCCAGCTCGCCGCCCGCCGCAGCGAACTGCAGAAGCGGTATGCGGGTGTCGACGAGGCGCACGAGGTCACGTACGGTCCGGCCGTGCTGGCCGCGGCCGCGTTGCCGCCCGCCGAACCGCCTGCGGAGATAGCCGCGCCGGCTGTGGCGGGCTGGCCGTTCGACGCCGCCGCGGCGCGGGCCCGGCAGCAGGCGCTGGGTACGGCCACGCGGACGCTCGATCTAGGGGGCGGCTTGAGGTTGGCATTCGTCCGCATTCCAGCCGGCGCTTTCGCCACCGCGGACGGGCGCGCGGCGGAGATCAGGAAGCCGTTCTGGATCAGCGTGGATGAGATCACCAACGAGCAGTACGCCCGCTTCGACGCCGCGCACGACAGTTTCATGGAGCGCGGCGAGTACATGCAGTTCACGCCGCAGGAGCGCGGCTACCCGCTCAACACGCCCACGCAGCCGGTCTGCCGCGTCTCCTGCGAGGCCGCCGAGGCCTTCTGCCGCTTCGCCAGCCAGCGGTCGGGCAGCCGCGTGCGCCTGCCCGGCGGCGACGAATGGGAGTGGGCCGCCCGCGCCGGAGCCGCGACGCCGCTGTTTTACGGGACGGAGGACGTCGATTTCTCGCCGTTCGCCAATCTGGCGGACGCCGTGTTCCGCAAAATGGAGCGCCTGCGCGCGAACATGCCGGGCGCGGCGATCCCCGCCTGGCGGCCCGCGGTCACGAACTGCTCGGACGGCTTCCGCGTGTCGTCGCCGGTCGGGACCTTCGCGGCCAACGCGTGGGGGCTGCGCGATGTCCACGGCAACGTGTGGGAGTGGACCGCGGACCGCCTCCCGGACGGGCGCGCCCTTGCGCGCGGCGGCTCGTGGTGGAAGCGCCCGCGCTACGCCACCTTCGCGGCCCGCGTCCCTTACGCGCCCTGGCAGCGGGTCTACGACGTCGGTTTCCGCGTGCTGCTGGAGGAGTGACAACAACAAGGAGGAGTTAGGAAGGAGGAGTTTGGGAGCCTTTCTCAATCCTAATCGTCCAGGAACGTCCGCCTTTCGTTTGCTCCCGCTCCGCGGAGGGTGGGCGAACTCCTAACTGGTCTCCGTCCGCGCCTGCTGGTACACTGTTGATCCACTCACTCATCGGAAGGCGTGTCTCTATGGAGCGGTTTATTGTCACAGGCGGGGCCGGGCTCATCGGCAGCAATCTGGTCGCGGCGCTGAACGCGCGCGGCCACAGCGACATTCTGGTGACCGACCACCTGAACAACCCCTTGAAGGAGCGGAACCTCGCGGGGCTGCGCTACGCGCGCTATCTCGACCGCGAGGCGTTCCGGGACGCGCTGCGCGCGGGCGAGATCGCGCCCGCGACCACCCTTTTCCATCTCGGCGCGTGCAGCTCCACGACGGAGACGAGCCAGGCCTACCTCGACGACAACAACACCGGCTACACCCGCGAGCTGTGCGAGTGGTGCCTCGCGCATGGGACGCGCTTCATCTACGCCTCCAGCGCCGCGACCTACGGCGACGGCGAGCTGGGCTACTGCGACGATGACGCCGTGACGCCCAGACTCCAGCCGCTCAACCTCTACGGCTGGTCGAAACAGAAGTTCGACCTGATCGCCCTGCGGGAGGTCTGGCTGAACCGCATTGTCGGGCTCAAGTATTTCAACGTCTTCGGGCCGGGCGAGGGCCACAAGGGCGAGATGCGCTCGGTGGTCCACAAAGCCTACCACCAGATCCTGGAGAAGGGGTCGTTCTCCCTTTTCCGCTCCCACCGGCCCGGCTACACGGACGGCGGGCAGGTGCGCGATTTCGTCTACGTCAAGGACGCCGTGGCCGTGACGCTTTTCTTCCATGACCATCCCGAAGTTTCCGGGCTGTTCAACTGCGGCACGGGCCGGGCACGGTCGTGGCTCGACCTGCTGCGCGCGGTCTATGCCGCGATGGGGCGCGAGCCCGTCATCGCGTTCGTCGACATGCCCGCGCACCTGCGCGACAAGTACCAGTATTTCACCGAGGCCGACACGCGCAAGCTGCGCGCCGCCGGCTGCGGCCACGCCTTCATGCCGTTGGAGGACGGGGTCCTGGATTATGTGAAAAACGGCCTGGAAGCCGCGCCGTGACACGTCCCTTGGACAGCGCGCCGCCGCCGGGCGGATACCGCGAGATGTGGCGCATCGCCGCCCCGCTGATCCTCAGCATGGGCTCGTTCACCATCATGCAGTTCTGCGACCGCGTCTTCCTCTCGCGCTACAGCAGCGTCACCATCCAGGCCGCGCTGCCGGCCGGCGCGCTGGCGCACACCTTCGTCTGCCTGTTCCAGGCGCTGGCCGGTTACGCGGGCACGTTCGCCGCCCAGTATCACGGCGCGAAGCACGCCCGCGGCAGCGTCCTCTCCACGGTCCAGGGGCTGTGGCTGGCGCTGGCCTCGTGGCCGTTCATCCTCGCGCTGATCCCGCTCGGCTGCTGGCTGCTGGCCCTGAGCGCGCATACGCCGGCGGTCTTGGCGGCCGAGAAAACCTACTTCATTCTGCTGATGGCCGGCGGGGTCATGGTGCCGCTTAACTCCGCCATCGGCGGGTTTTTCATGGGCATCGGGCGCACCCAGATCAACATGTTCGCCAACGCGGCCGGCTGCCTCATGAACATCGGGCTCAACTATGTCATGATCTTCGGGCACTGCGGCGTCCCGGAAATGGGCATCGCGGGTGCGGCGTACGCGACGGTCATCTCGGGCTTTTTCACCTTCTTCCTGCAGCTGGCCGTGTTTTCCCGCGAGCGGACGGTGCGCTCGGTGGGCTTCCCCGCCGTGCTGCGGGTCGATCTCGCGCTGATGCGGCGCATCGTGCGTTTCGGCGGGCCGTCGGGGTTCCAGCTGCTGATGGACATCGGCTCGTTCACGCTCTTCATCATGCTCACGGGGCGCCTGGGCGAGCTGTCGCTGGCCGCGAGCAACATCGCTTTCAGCATCAACAATCTGGCCTTCGCGCCGCTGCTGGGCTTCGGCATGGCGACCGCCACGGTCGTGGGGCACCATCAGGGCGCGCGGAATCCCGCGGCCGCCGAACGCGCGGGGTACACCGGCCTGAAAATGGCCTGGATCTACATGGCCGTGATCGGCCTGACCTTCATCCTCTTCCCGCGCTTCTACTTCGCGCTGTTCCGTCCGAAGAGCGCCGCCTTCTCGGCCGCGGAGCTGGTGGCGCTCGGCCGGTCGATGCTCTGGCTCATGGCGGCGTGGGGGATGCTGGACGTGGTGACGATCGTCTTCAGCGGCGCGCTGAAAGGCGCGGGCGACACCCGTTTCGTGATGGTTTACATGGTGCTGGGCGGCTGGCTGATCCTCGTGCCCGGCACGGTGCTGCTGCTGCACGCGGGATACGGGATCCTGACGCTCTGGGTCTGGCTGGCGCTCTATATTTCGGTGCTGGCGGTCGGCCTCTGGTGGCGGTGGCGCTCGGGCGCCTGGAAGCAGATCCGCGTGATCGAGCACCGCGAGGGGCTGGAGTATATCCCGCCGGTTCCCGACGAGATCCACTGAGAAGGGGCGCGCGCCGCGAAAAAAAAGACGCGTTTTTCGTTTGTTGGCGGGTCTCCATTTTTGCTAAATTGAATACCTTTTGTCTAAGCAAGGCAAATGCCGGAGAGCTGTGGCCGGGTCGGGTGACCCAGGCTGACAGGTGCGATCCGGAGTGATAAACAACCAACCAACGTCTGACGGATGATGCGGCGCCGCACTGGCGCGCACGGATGCATGCTCACGGTCCGACAGACGGGAACAGACTCACATGGCAATTCGCAAACCCACGGCCGCAACTCCCAAAACAGGTCCGATGTATGACGCGATGGCGGCAGCGCTGGACCAGCAGATGAACAAGTTCACGGCCGGGTCCATCATCAAGGGTACGATCAGCGGCGTCAAAGGCAACGAGGTTCTCGTTGATATCGGCTACAAGTCGGAAGGCATTGTTCCGGCGAACGAGTTCGAAGATGTCTCCCTGATCAAGGTGGGCGACGTGATCGACGTGCTGCTCGTCGAGCTGGAGAGCGACGGCGGGATGGTCATCCTGAGCAAGGGACGCGCGGACGAGAAGCTGCGCTGGGATGCGGTCCTCGACAAGTACACCGAAGGCGGCGTGGTCACCGGCACGATCCGCAGCAAGGTGCGCGGCGGCCTGATCGTGAGCGTGGATGGCGTGGACGCGTTCCTGCCCGGCTCGCAAGTGGACGTGACCCCCGTGCACGATCCCGACCCTTACCTGAACATGACCTGCGAATTCAAGGTCATCAAGATCAGCAACGAGCGCCGCAACATCATCGTGTCGCGCCGCGAGCTGATCGAAGAGCGCATGGCCGACAAGAAGCGCGAACTGCTCGGCACCATCGTCAAGGGCCAGCAGCGCCGCGGCCGCGTCAAGAACATCACCGATTTCGGCGCCTTCGTGGACCTCGACGGTCTGGACGGCCTGCTGCACATCACGGACATGAGCTGGGGCCGGATCAAGCACCCGAGCGAGATGCTGAAGGTCGGACAGGAAGTCGACGTGGTCATCCTCGACGTGGATATGGACCGCGAGCGCGTCTCCCTGGGCCTCAAGCAGGCCACGCCGAATCCCTGGAACAACATCGACGGCAACTTCCCGGTCGGCAGCCGCCTGCGCGGCAAGGT
Source organism: Verrucomicrobiota bacterium (assembly GCA_023269675.1). Taxonomy (GTDB): domain Bacteria; phylum Verrucomicrobiota; class Kiritimatiellia; order RFP12; family UBA1067; genus JAHFSX01. Next base: position 217,899 of record JAHFSX010000004.1, on the reverse strand, counting down.
CGTCAACCTGGTGCCTTACGGCGCCTTCGTTGAGATCGAGCCGGGCATCGAAGGCCTCGTGCACGTCTCCGAGTTCTCGTGGACCAAGCGCGTGGCCCGCGCCTCTGACGTGCTGAACGTCGGCGACGAGGTGGACGTGGTCGTGCTGAGCATCGACTCCGCCAACCAGAAGATCGCGCTGGGCATCCGCCAGACCGAAGCCAACCCCTGGGACACCGTGCAGGACCGTTACCCGGTCGGCAGCCGCGTGAGCGGCAAGGTCCGCAACTTCACGACCTACGGAGCCTTCGTCGAGCTGGAAGAGGGCATCGACGGCATGATCCACGTCTCCGACATGTCGTGGACGCGCAAGATCAACCACCCCAGCGAGGTGCTCCAGAAGGGGCAGCAGGTCGACGCGGTGGTGCTCGAGGTCAACCCGGGCGATCAGCGCATCAGCCTCGGCCTCAAGCAGGCCAGCGACGACCCCTGGAACACGATCACCAGCCGCTACGGCATCGGCCAGATCGTCAAGGGCAAGGTCTCCAAGATCGCCTCCTTCGGCGCGTTCGTTGAACTCGAGGATGGCGTGGACGGGCTCGTCCACATCTCCCAGATCAGCGACCAGCACGTGGAGAAGGTCAAGGACGCCCTCAAGGTCGGACAGGATGTGGAAGCCCGCATCGTCAAGATCGACCGCGAGGAGCGCCGCATCGGCCTGAGCATCAAGGCCGTGACCATGAACGAGACGCAGATCGCGGAACTCACGCGCGACCTGAACATCACGGACCTCAAGCCGGGCGAGAACCTGGTGGGTCTGGCGGCCGCCTTCGACGACGCCTTCGCGCAGAGCGAAGAGTGGCGTCCCGGAGCCGACTGAGCAAAGAGGGGCGCCTGGCAACAGGCGCCCCTTCTTTTTTGTCAGATTCGAGTGACTCGATTCAATCGAATGATTCGATTCCCTCGATTCGATCGATAAACTCCCTAAGAACTCCCTTTCCATGAACATTCTGGATACCTTCAAGGCACGCTTTCTGTTCGAGGACATGACGAGCCCGGAGCTGGCGAAGGCGCTCGACCAGCCCCTGACCGTGTACGCGGGCTTCGACCCCACCAACGACAGCCTGCAGGCCGGCAACTTCGTGACCATCATGGCGCTGGCGCACCTGCAGCGCGCGGGCCACAAGGTCATCGCCCTGGTCGGCGGCGCCACGGGCCTCATCGGCGACCCCTCCGGCAAATCCAAAGAGCGCAACCTCCTGAGCGCGGAGCAGGTGGAGCTCAACCTCGTCGGCATCAAAGAGAACCTCTCGCGCTTCATCGATTTCGACCCCGCCTCCGCCAACCCGGCGGTCATGGTGAACAACTATGACTGGTTCAAGGACTTCACCTTCATCGACCTGCTGCGCGACGTGGGACGCTACTTCCGCATGGGCGGCATGCTCAGCAAGGACAGCGTCAAGAAGCGCCTCGAGTCCGACGAGGGCATGAGCTTCACCGAGTTCTGCTACCAGATCCTCCAGGGCTACGACTTCCTGCACCTCTACAAGACCTACGGCTGCACCCTGCAGATCGGCGGCTCCGACCAGTGGGGCAACATCACGGCCGGCACCGAGCTTGTGCGCCGCCTCTGCGGCCAGGAGGCCTTCGGCATGACCTTCCCGCTGGTGTGCGACAGCGCGGGCAAGAAGTTCGGCAAGAGCGAGGGCAACGCCATCTTCCTCGACGCGCGCAAGACCTCGTACTACGACTTTTACCAGTTCTTCCTGCGCACGCTGGACGCGGACGTGATCCGCTACCTCAAGATCTTCACCTTCGTGCCCTTTGAGCGCATCGCGGAGCTCGAGGCGGCCGTGGCGGCCGACCCCGGCAAGCGCGAGGCGCAGCTCGTGCTGGCCGAGGAGCTGACCCGCGCCGTGCACGGCGAGCGGGGCCTGGCCATCGCCAAGAAGGCGACGGACGTGCTCTTCGGCGGCTCGCTCGACGGCCTGGCCGCGGACGACCTCGAGAAGATCTTCGCCAACGTGGCCTCCGCCACCCTGCCCGCCGACCAGGTGCTCGGCAAGCCCGCCTTCGAGGTGATCGCCGCCGCCGGCATGATGGCCAGCAAGGGCGAGGCGCGCCGGCTGGTGCAGCAGGGCGGCCTCAACATCAACAACGTGCGCGCCCCCGGCCTCGAGCGCGCGTTCGAGGCGACCGACCTGATCGAGGGCCGACTGGCGGTCCTGCGCAGCGGCAAGAAGAGCTTCTTCCTGCTGAAGGTGCAATAGAAAACAGCGTAAGGGTTTAGCTTTCATCACGACGCGCGGCTGGCTCAGCCGCGCGTTTTTTCGTGCCGCTTTCGCTTCGGCGCGCTTCCCCGCCGGAGGACCTTGGCGGACGGAGGTCTCTTTTTTCAGGCTTGTCGCGTGATGTTCAGATGGTATAAATTTATAAAAAACTGATTTTTTGAGGAACAGGCGTATGAAAACTTGTGTTGGGAGACACGCACGGATCGGATCCGTTCTTTTGGCGCTCCTCTCGGCTTCCGCTCTTAAGGCGGGGGATTTCACCTGCACGAACGACAACGGGTCACTCACCATCACGGGGTACGCCGGCAGCGGGGGCGAGGTGGTCATCCCCGACAGGATCGACGAGCTGCCTGTCATCGGAATCACGGATAGCGCCTTCTCTGGATGCACGAGTCTGACCCGCGTCGTGATTCCCGACAGCGTGGTCAACGTCGGCAGCCGGGCTTTCTGGGGGTGCTCCGGGCTGACAAATGTGACGGTCGGCAGCGGAGTCGAGACCCTCTGGCAGGGCGCGTTCTCGAATTGTCTCAACCTTACTTGCGTGACGCTGCTGTCCGTCCCGGACGTTCCCGGGGAGTGGAACTCGCTGAGCCGGGTTTTCGACTCTCCTGGCTACGGGGTTGTGATCGGTGAGGGCGTGACGGACGTCAGGGATCACGTGTTTGAAGGGTGTTCCGGTCTAACCAGCGTTGTGATTCCGGGGGGCGTGACGAACATCGGAAGGGCCGCGTTTGCGGAGTGCCAGAGCTTGGCGGAGGTCTCGATTCCAGAGGGCGTGGTCAATATCGGGGAGGCCGCCTTCCAGAACTGCTGGAGCCTGCCGCGTGTCACGCTGCCGGACAGCGTCGAGCGTC
>JAHFSX010000004.1:147451-214765 GCA_023269675.1 Verrucomicrobiota bacterium | reverse complement strand
GCGGAGTGCCAGAGCTTGGCGGAGGTCTCGATTCCAGAGGGCGTGGTCAATATCGGGGAGGCCGCCTTCCAGAACTGCTGGAGCCTGCCGCGTGTCACGCTGCCGGACAGCGTCGAGCGTCTCGGCGTTGGCGCTTTCGCCTGGTGCAACGGGCTGACGGAGGCGACGGTCGGGAGCGGGATCGTCGTGATGGGCGAGTACGCGTTCACAGGCTGCGGGAACTTGAGGTTCGTGACGCTGCGCGGCCTTCCTTCGACCGTCGTGAATTTCGATGGAGCGCCGCGCACGCCCTCTCTTGGAAACGTTTTTGGCAGCCCGAATTATTCGGTCGTGGTCGCGGAGGGCGTGACGAACATCGGCGACCACGCTTTTCAACGGTGTGCCGGGCTGACCGGCGTGACGATCCCGTCCGGCGTATTGAACATCGGCGATTACGCTTTCGCAGAATGCGGCGGCCTGACGGCCGCGGTGATCCCTCCCGGCGTGACGAATATCGGGAATTTCGCGTTCGCGGAGTGCCAGAGCTTGGCGGAGGTCTCGATTCCAGAGGGCGTGGTCAATATCGGGGAGGCCGCCTTCCAGAACTGCTGGAGCCTGCCGCGTGTCACGCTGCCGGACAGCGTCGAGCGTCTCGGCGTTGGCGCTTTCGCCTGGTGCAACGGGCTGACGGAGGCGACGGTCGGGAGCGGGATCGTCGTGATGGGCGAGTACGCGTTCACAGGCTGCGGGAACTTGAGGTTCGTGACGCTGCGCGGCCTTCCTTCGACCGTCGTGAATTTCGATGGAGCGCCGCGCACGCCCTCTCTTGGAAACGTTTTTGGCAGCCCGAATTATTCGGTCGTGGTCGCGGAGGGCGTGACGAACATCGGCGACCACGCTTTTCAACGGTGTGCCGGGCTGACCGGCGTGACGATCCCGTCCGGCGTATTGAACATCGGCGATTACGCTTTCGCAGAATGCGGCGGCCTGACGGCCGCGGTGATCCCGCCCGGCGTGACGAACATCGGGGAGAGCGCCTTCATGGACTGCCAGAGCTTGGCGGAGGTGTCCATCGGGGCGGGCGTGGCCGCCATCGGGGCGGGCGCTTTCATGGGGTGCTGGAGCCTGCCCCGCGTGGCGCTCCCCGACAGCGTGGCGAGCGTCGGGCACAGCGCGTTCGCCTTCTGCTCTTCTCTGTCGGAGGTGACGGTCGGGAGCGGGATCGTGAGCATCGGCGAGAACGCCTTCCTCGACTGTGAAAGCCTGCGGTACGTGACGCTGCGCGGACTCCCGTCTTCCGTCACGAGTTATGACGGGATGCCGGGCGAACCGTCCCTCGGCCGCGTGTTCGACAGCCCGAACTACGCGGTCGTGATCGCGGAAGGCGTGACGAACATCGGGGCGTACGCGTTCAGACGTTGCGCCGGCATGACCGGCGTGACGATCCCGCCGGGCGTATTGAACATCGGGGATTACGCTTTCGCAGAGTGCGGCGGCCTGACGGCCGCGGTGATCCCGCCCGGCGTGACGAACATCGGGGAGTGCGCCTTCATGGACTGCCAGAGCTTGGCGGAGGTGTCCATCGGGGCGGGCGTGGCCGCCATCGGGGCGGGCGCTTTCATGGGGTGCTGGAGCCTGCCCCGCGTGGCGCTCCCCGACAGCGTGGCGAGCGTCGGGCACAGCGCGTTCGCCTTCTGCTCTTCTCTGTCGGAGGTGACGGTCGGGAGCGGGATCGTGAGCATCGGCGAGAACGCCTTCCTCGACTGTGAAAGCCTGCGGTACGTGACGCTGCGCGGACTCCCGTCTTCCGTCACGAGTTATGACGGGATGCCGGGCGAACCGTCCCTCGGCCGCGTGTTCGACAGCCCGAACTACGCGGTCGTGATCGCGGAAGGCGTGACGAACATCGGGGCGTACGCGTTCAGACGTTGCGCCGGCATGACCGGCGTGACGATCCCGCCGGGCGTATTGAACATCGGGGATTACGCTTTCGCAGAGTGCGGCGGCCTGACGGCCGCGGTGATCCCGCCCGGCGTGACGAACATCGGGGAGTGCGCCTTCATGGGGTGCTGGAACCTGCCCAAGATTACAATTCCAGCCAGCGTCACCTCGATTGGTTTTCTTGCTTTTTCGGGGTGTTCTTCATTGGCGGCAATCGTCGTGGCAGAGGCGAACTCGCGGTATAGCAGCCGAAACGGAGTGCTGTTGAACAAGGACGGGACGACGCTGATCCAATGCTCGGCAGGCAAGACGGGGTTCTTCACGGTCCCTTCGAAAGTTGACCGCATCGGAGACTATGCTTTTGCCGGCTGTGCGGGTCTGACCGGCCTCTATTTCAAGGGCGATTTGCCCAGCCTGGGGATGGATGTGTTTTCCGGTGCCGGACAGTTTACGGCCTACTCCCTGCCAGGCGCACATGGCTGGGGAACGACCTTGGGGGAGCGTCCTGTGGTGCTCTGGGATCCGCAGGTGCAGTCGGGCGCGACTTTCGGGCTTACGGACAACAAGTTCGGCTTTGTCATCCGTAACGAGGGCTCTCCTGTCGTCGTGGTCGAGGCGTGCACGAATCTTGCCAGCGCAGTCTGGGTTTCTGTCGGAACCAATGTCCTTTCCGGCGGGACGTCGAGTTTCAGCGATCCTGAGTGGAATAAGTATGCTTCAAGGTGTTACCGTTTCCGGATGCCCTGATGTGGCTTCAAGCTTCTGACGGACAAAAGTAGCCGGCAAAAGGGAGTTTATTCCAATGGTGTTGTCAAGAGCCACGCGGTTGTCGATTCTGATAGGGAGTCTATACGGTTCCATGTCTTTGGCGCAATCGCTGTCCGGGTCGGGTGCTCTGGCCCGGGCGCTCGCCAGCAACGACCTTCAGGCCGTGCGCGCGGCCGTGGCCGCGGGGCGCGCGGCGCTCGGCGACCGGGCGGGCGTGCCGGAAGTGGCGGACACGTACCAGCTGGTGCCGAAGGACAGAACCCTGCTCACCGCAGAGGAGGCGCGGAGCGGGTTTGCTCCGCTATCCGACCGATTGGAAAAGGAACGCTGGTGGAAGGTAGGTGCGGACCCCGCCCGGCTCACCGCGCCTTTGCGCGTGCCGGCCTCGGTGATGTCGGGTTGTGTGGCGGCTTACCGCGCGAAGCTCGACGGTTCGGCGTGTAGCCTCGACCGCGCCAAAGAGGTCGCCGAATTTCTCATGTGGGCGCAGCAGCAGGCCGGCAGCGGCGGGTTCCCCTTTCCGGCGGCGCGCGGCACCTCCAAGGCGCGGGCCATGGAAGTGGCTACGCGCTTCATCGAGAAGGCCGCGGAAGCGGGCAAGCTCGATCAGATCGTCCGCAACGGCTGGCTCTTCGATGACCTCGGCGACGGCGGACTGCAGTTCGACAACGCTGAATGTGGCGCGGCGATGTACGAGCTGTATGAGGTGACCCAGGACCCGCGCGATCTGGACTCCGCCCGCAAGGCTAGCGATTGGGCCCTGGCGCGTCCGCTCTGCCCGAACTGGAACTACAACAGCTTCAGCGTCTACCTTCTCGCCAAGGCCTACGCGGTCACCGGCGAAGCCAAATATCTTGAGGCCGCGCTCCGCAAGGCGCGCCTCGGCATGATCCCCGGCCAGCTCATTGACGGCCCCCGCGCGGGACGCTGGCTGGATCCGCATAACGCCCGCCCCGCCTACCACTACATCATGATGCGCGCCCTGGCCAAGCTCGTTGCCGTGATGCCCAAGGAGCACCCCGACCGAGCCGAGGTCCTGCGCGCGCTCAAGCTCGGACTCCTGACGCGTAACGCCGAGATTATCAGCCGCGGCGTGATGAACAAGGACAAGAGCCTTGAAGCGCTGCTGCTGGTGAACCGGACGTTGAAGCAGGATCCCGCCTTTCTGAGGGAGACGCGCTCCCAGGAGGCGCTGCACGCGCTCGGCGTGCTCGTGTCCGAAGAGTCCCGCCGCGGCAAGGCGCCCCTCAGCCCCGGCGAATGGGGGCTCTTCCTCGAATTCATCGTGGGCAAATAATATCCGCCACGAGCTTCATCAAGATGACTCTCGGCTTGGCGGGCGCTCGCCTCGGAGTTTTGCACACACCGTCTGCTTTCCCTTGCCGTATAGGCATGAAAGACGGAAACACCAATAAAACGCGCGCTTCACATAAGTCGACCTTGCCCCCGTTGCGGGGCTCAGCGTGGTTTCAGGTGGCGGAGGAGGCTGCGAATCGGTACTCTCTTCTCAGTGTCAGGTCATCGAAACGGTAGGGAATGAAACGATGAAGCCATTTGCAGGGATGCTCGTCGCCGGTCTGGCGGGACTCACCATGGCGCAAGATCCGGTGAAAGAGGCGCTCCGTCCGGCGGGCAGCGAATGGCCGCCGGTCATCGGCGCGTGGTTCTGGTCGCAGGAGACGCTGGCGCCGGACGGGTTCAAGCCGTTTCTGGATGCGGCCGCCGCGCACACGCCATACACGCTGCTGTCGGCCGCCTGCCGCCGGGCAGAGGTGGTCGAGCCGCAGGTGCATGAGCAGGCGGGCCGTGCCGTGCGTTACGCTGCTTCGCTGGGCTTGAAGATCGCGTGGGAGGTCGATATCCGTCTGGCGCGGCAGGCGTTCCGCGCCGCGTATCCGGACGAACAGCAGGAGGAGCTGGTTATCAAGTGGGTCGATTTCACGAATGACGCCCCCGCGGAAGTGGCGTTTCAAGGGGTCGACACGAGCGACCACATGAACGGCAGCCTGCCCAAGTACGAGTGCCTGACGACGCGGCTCGCGCGCGTCTACGCCTTCGTGAAGGGACCGGACGGCATCGATCCCGCGACGGTGAAGGACATCACGGGCGAGGGCGTCGCCGCCGCCGATGGGCCGCGCAGGCTGACGGTGCGCGTGGCAGCGCAGCCGGGACGCGCCGTCTGCGTGATCGCCGCGCACGCCTATCTCACGCCCGACATTTTCGCGCCGCATTTTCTCGGGTTCCAGCGCGGCATCATTAAACAGTACGCCGACCTGCCGCTGGCGGGCATCATGAAGGACGAGTGGGGCTTTCCGCCGGACCACACGGGCAACCCCGCGCACGACAGGTACTGGTTTTCCAAACCGATGGCCGCGGTCTACGCGAAGCTGTCGGGCGGACGCGATCTGGTGCGAGACGCGCTGTTGATGTACGCGGCAGAGAAAGGTCAGGAGCGCGAACGCCAGGCCGCGGTCAACCGCTACGGCAAGCTGTGCCGCGAGCGCAACGTGGCGATCGAGGATGATTTCTACCGCGCCGGCAAGGAGACGTTCGGCAAAGCCGCTTTCATCGTGACGCACGCCACGTGGACGCCGTATCCGGGCGCGCAGGAGTTCCGCAAGAACGGCTTGTCCTGGTGGGACGCGACGCGCGACATCGGGCAGACGGACGAGACCACGCCTTATCCCTGCCGCACGTCGCTGGCCAAGCGCTGGGGCTTCCCGCTCGGGTACAACCAGTTTTACGCCAAAGAGACGGAGCCCTATTTGGGCGAACTGTGGGCGGGCGCGCTGAGCGGAGGCCGGCTGAATGTGCATCCTCTCTATCCGCGTCCGGACCTGAAAGGCGGCGAGCGCGATTTCGGGCTGATGCGCAGCGGGCTCATGGCCGGCATGACGCGGCTGCGCATGCTTGACTTCATCACGCGGGCCCCGCTGGAGTGTCCCGTGGCGGTGGTGTTCGGACATGCCTGCGCCATGAACTGGACCCAGCCCTCCTACGACAACGTGGGGCTCGGCGTCGCTTCCATGCTCTGCGCCAACGGCTACCCGGCCGACCTGATGCCGTCCAGCCTGGTCGCGGCCAAGGCGCTGAAACTCGATGCCGAGGGTTACGTCTGCCTCGGACCGCAGCGCTACCGTGCGGTGGTGCTGTACCAGCCCGAATTCGGGGACGAGACGGAGCTGGCGTTCTTCAGCCGGGCGGCGGCGGGTCCGAGCGCGCTGTTCAGGGTCGGCGGCTGGACCAAAGATTTCGAGGCGCGTCCGCTCGACGCGCAGGCGCGGCTGGGAGCGAAGGTCCGGTCCTGCGCGGACGACCAGGGTTGTGCCGACGCGGTGATGTGGACGCTTGGCGAGTCGGGCGTGGCGCGCGTGACGGCGTGGCCGGCAAACGCGCCGCGCTGGGGACATGCGGGAGGCGCGCTGGCCGCCCCGCCGAGGGAGGGACACAGCGCGCTCACCGACGGGACCTACGTGCGGGTCGCCGGCAGCAAGGAGGCCGAGGGCGATCCGATCAGCGAGACCTTCCAATGGCAGGGACACGCCGTGACGGTCGACGCGGTCGGCGTCGCCGCGATCCGCTTCGCGCAGGACGGCAAGGTCGCGGCTTTTGCGGCGGGCGGGCTCAAGCGCCTCAAGACGGACGGGTTGGAGCTTGAGCTGCCGGAGCGCACGGATCTCGCGTTCTGCACGGAGCCTGACGGCCGCGTGCGCGGCGCGGTTCAAGGGCTGGCCGGCCCTGTGCCCGCAGCGCTCCGTGCGCTCACGGCCGACTGGCAGCGTCTGGCCGTGCCGACGCTGCTGCGGTGAGGCCCGGTTTGACTGCGCGGCCCTGGCCGCGCTTTCAAGGCAGGGTCCTGACCCTGCCACACTTGTCTGGGTTGCCCCGCGCGATGCCGATGGGCGCGTCGGGCCGCGCCCTTGAAAGCGCCCGGAGCCGGGCGCACTCAAAACCAAAGACTGTGTTGCCAAACGAAACAGAACCCCTTACTATCACTCCTATCATGCATAAGAAACACGTTGCCTTATTCAGTGCCTGTCTGTTGGTCGCCTCGCTCGCATTCGCGCAAGCGCCAGAAACCAACTTTCCCGTGCGGGTCGCTGTCCGCCTCGCCGAAGAGAAGGGCGTGTTTTATGGCGAGGAGGCCTTGTCCGTAACGCTCCATCTGTCCAATGCGACAAAGCAAACGATCGAGGCCGTGCTGGTCACGGAAATCGCGACCGACGCCGGTGCCACCGTGACGGTGTTGAAAGGTCCGGTGTCGCTTCCAGAGGGCGGCAGCCTGAACCAGACGGTCAGCCATAAAGTCACTGCTCCGGGCATCTACCGCGTCACGGCGCATCTCGAACGCGAGGGCAAGCAGAGCCCGCCGACATCGTTCAATCTCGGTTACGAGCCGGAGAAGATCGTGTCGCCGCCTTCGTCCAAGCCCGATTTCAAAGCGTTCTGGGACAACAGCCTGGCCGAGCTGGCGAAGGTCGAGCCGCGTTATTCGCTGGTGCTGGTCACCAACCTCTGCACGGCGGCCGTGGATCTCTACGAGGTGCGCATGCGCTCGTTCGGCGATGTGCTGGTGGGCGGTCATTATGCGGTGCCCAAAAAGCCGGGCAAGTATCCCGTGGTCGTCCGCTTTCTCGGCTACGGCTCCGGACCGTCGATTCCCGACCGCGCCGCGGACGGCTGCATCCACTACGTGGCCTCCACGCGGGGCCAGGGCGTGACGAAGCCGGGGAACGTCTACGGCGACTGGATGGCTTACCGCCTCGACAGCCGCGACGACTATTATTTCCGAGGCGCGTATCTGGACACTGTGCGGGCGATCGACTTCGTCTGCTCGCGTCCGGAGGCGGACCCGAGCCGCATCGCGGTGGAAGGCGGCAGCCAGGGCGGCACGCTCTCTTATGTCTGTGCCGCGTTGGATCGGCGCGTCGCGCTGTGCGTGCCCACGATCCCGGGCTTCTGCGACATCCCGAACTTCATCGCGATGACCCCGTGGCCGGGCAGCGTCTACCGGAACTATCTCGCCACGAACGATAAAGGGGTGACGCGGGACGGCATGTACGCGATGCTGACCTACTACGACGTGAAAAACTTCGCGCCGTGGATCACCTGCCCGGTTTTCATGGGCGTGGGCCTGCAGGACCCCATCTGTCCGACGCGCACGAACTTCGCGCCGTATAATCTGCTGAAGGGCGAGAAGCGCTTCATCATCTATCCGGAGACCGGGCACGGCGTGCGGGGGGGCGACTTCTATCCCAAGGCCTATGTCTGGCTGCGCGACAAGTTCGGGATCAAGTAGACGAGAAGAGGATTAACCGGGGCAAGCGCTATTGGTAGGGACGCCTCCCCGAGGCGTCCGCAGGGCTTTGCGCGCATGGACCGGCGGACGGTTCGGGGAACCGTCCCTACCTAAACTCAGGAGTAAACCATGATGAAGGTATTTGCATCCGTCGTTTGTGCGACGATGTTCGCCCACGCCGCCGAGCCGCCGCGCATGGAAGCGGCGGGCGGCTGGCAGGTGAGGGTCGCCTGCGGCGAGGTTTCCGCCGTGCTGACCGTCGATCCGCCCGACATCGTGACGGTTACGGACGAGAAGTACGACGCGCTGGCCCCGTTCCAGGGGCCGGTCTGGCGCCGCGGCACGCCGCTGCTCGGCACCAGGGCCGAGGCGTGCAGCGTGGCGGACGCTCTGGAGCCGGCGTCGCTGGTCGTGCGCGACGCGCCGGGGGCGGCGGCGAAGGCTTATGTGCTCGGCAAGGACTATCAGCTCGAGCCGCGCTGGGGCGGGTTCGGGCGACTGGAGGGCGGCGCGATCCCATCGAACAAGACGGTGTATGCGACGTACCGCTACGCGATGATGCGGCTCGACAGCGTGGTGCTCGCCGCGGACAAGCGGCTCGCGCTGCGCAAGGGCGTGCCGCACGTGGCCACGCCGCGGCCGCCGGAGCTCGCCGCGGGCGAGACCCGCGTGGGCAACGTCTGGCTGCCGGGCCGCGCGGAACAGCTCGCGCCCGCGATGCTCTACCCGATTCTGGAGCTCGCCTATCCCGAGCCTCCGCGCGTCGGAGCGGCGGCCGAGGAGCGTCTGCTGCCGCAGACGCTCGCGAAGCTGCGAAGCGGCGCGCCCGTGCGGATTCTGGCGTGGGGCGACAGCGTGACCGAGTGCGTGTACCTGCCGTTTGAGAAAAAGTGGCAGGAGCAGTTCGCGGCGCGGCTGCGCGAGCGCTTCCCGCAGGCGAGCATCGTGATGCTCTCCGAAGGGTGGGGCGGCCGCACCACCACGGCCTACCGCCGCGAGCCGCCGGGCAGTCCGCGCAACTACGCCGAGAAGGTGCTGGCGCTCAAGCCCGACCTGATCGTCTCCGAGTTCATCAACGACGCCTCGATGGACGAGGCGGCCGTGCTCGAGAACTACGGCGCGATCCTCAAGGACTTCAAGCTGATCGGCGCGGAGTGGGTCATCCTCACGCCGCACTACGCGCGGCCGGACTGGATGGGGCTCAAGCAGCAGCGCGAGATCGACCGGGATCCGCGGCCTTACGTGCACGGCCTGCGGCTCTTCGCGGAGAACAACCGCGTCGCGCTGGCGGACGCCTCGCTGCGCTGGGGGCGGCTCTGGCGGCAGGGGCTGCCGTACTCCACGCTGCTGATGAACAATATCAACCATCCCGACGAGCGCGGCATGAAGCTCTTCGCGGACGCGCTGATGGAGCTGTTCGGTGCGGGTGAGAAGTGATTGCGGACAAGGGATATCGGGTCTGGTGTGCCGGCTTCAGCCGGAAACGCGGCAATGTCGAACCTCCGCCTGAAGGCGGTACAACATACGGAAACGCTATGAGATTGAGAATCGCAGGGATGTGTTGTGCGGTGTTGTGCGTTTCGACGGTCATCGCCGAGGTCCGCGTCGATGCGCAGACCCCTGCCGGAAACATCGTGGTCGAGCGCGTCGAGGGGGATCAGGTCTATCTGCATCAGGAGCGGCGCGGCAGCACGCAGTGGTGGTTCTACTGGGCGTTCCGCGTGCGCGGGGCGGAGGGCCGCACGCTGACGTTCCATTTCACCGACGGCGATCCGGTCGGCACGCGCGGGCCGGCGGTGTCGGACGATCAGGGACTCGCGTGGCGCTGGCTGAACCGGGATTTCACGAAGAACAGTTTCACTTATAATTTCAAGCCCGCCGAGTCCGAGGCGTGGTTCGCCTTCGGCATGGTTTATACGCAGAGAGACTGGGAGCGTTTCATCACGCGGTTCGAGGGTTCCCCGTTTCTCGAGAAAGGCCAGCTGGCGGTCACGCGCAAAGGGCGCCCGGTGGAGAAGCTGCGCCTCGGCTGCATCCGGTCGGCGCCGCGCTGCCGCGTGTTGCTGACGGCGCGCCACCACGCCTGCGAGATGATGGCCAGCTACGTGCTGGAGGGAATCATCGGAGGGGTGCTGGCGGACGATGAGAAGGGCCGGTGGCTGCGCGAGAACGTGGAGTTTCTGGTGGTCCCGTTTGTGGACAAAGACGGGGTCGAAGACGGCGACCAGGGCAAGAACCGGGCGCCGCGCGACCACAACCGCGATTACGACGGCGCGAGCGTGCATGTGGAGACCGCCGCGATCCGCGGGCAGGTGCCGCAGTGGGCGGGCGGGAAGCTGGCCGTGGCGCTGGACCTGCACTGTCCGTATATCCGCGGGGAATACAACGAATGGGCCTATCAGGTCGGCAGCGCGGACACGAACCTGTGGGCGCAGCAGCAGGCCTTCGGCAAGCTGCTTGAAAAGATCGAGCCGAACCCCTTGGCCTACCGGCAGGCGAACGACCTGCCGCACGGGAAAGCGTGGAACACGGCAGCCAATTACAAGCAAGGCCTGAGTGCCGTCGGCTGGGCGGCTGCCCTGCCCGGCGTGCGGTTGGCGGGTTCCTTCGAAATCCCTTACGCGACCGCGAACGCCGCCGAGGTTACGGCGCTGTCCGCCCGCCAGTTCGGCGCGAACCTCGCGACGGCGATGGGGCAGTATCTGGGCGCACCGGGGAAGCCGTGATCGTCGCGGGTTGCGCGATATCCAGCACTCACGGGGCCGACAGCTGCTCGATCAAGTCGCCCACGCGCTGGCGGAGATCATGCGGGATGCGATTGCTCTGCGCGTTGGGCTGCGGGTGTTGCGAGGCCGTCTCGGCATCGCCCGATCCGCCGACAACGCGATTCGCGGCCCCCTCGAGCAGGGCTTGCGCCTCTCGGGCGGCGGCACTTCCCTGCCGCGCGGCGGGCAGCGACGTGAGGCGCTCCCGCAGCAGCCACAGATAGGCGTAGTCTTCGCAGCCCTCGCGCATCATCTCCCAGCGAAGGCTGGAGGCAATGTAACCCGAGCCGCCGGGTGCGGGATAGAAGAGCTGCCCCATGCCCCAGACGGTGCCTCCGCTGAAATGGGGATAGACGAAGGCGGGCCCCTCCCACGCGTCGGTGAAAGCCCCGAGCGTCTCGTAAGTGAGCCAGCCGCGCGCTCCGATTTTCCAGGCGAGCCAGCCGAGGCTGCGGCTGCTCACGGCGGGATAATCGATGAAGCTGCGGTAGTTGTCGCAGAAGGTGACGACCTCGCCGAACTTCTCCACACGCTCGCGGGCGGCGGCGGCGTGGTCCAGGTTTCGGAGGCACCAGTGGTCGATGAGACCGTTCAGCTCCGGTGCCGGGTCTGCGGTGGCGAAGGTGCGCAGGCCGGGCGCGGTGGCGCGGACGAAGCGGATAAAGTTGCCCATGACGCGGTAGTTGTTGGCAGGCGTGTCCAGAGCGCGGTCATCCGTGTGATAGGTGTAGGGCTCGTCCATGGTCGTAATGAACACGCGCCCCAGCCATCCATGCCGCTCCAGCACGGCGTGCATCTGTTGGAGGTAGGCCCCGAAGCGGCGCTGGAAGTCCGCGGTGAGATCGCCCTGCGCATCGCAGATCCGCGCGCCGGACCAGAGCTGGTTGGTGACGGCGGGGTAGTGCCACAGAAAGTAAACGCCCTGCATCTCGCCTGTTTTCCGCATGCTCCAGACCGGCAGGAAAAGATGCGCCGCCCGCTTTCCGTCAAGCAGGGCGGCAGCCGCGGCTTCCCACGCGCCGGAGTCCACGGTGAGCGTGCCGTCATTGGAAAGATGGAGCACCGGCGAGGGGAGCGGGTCGGGAGTCTGGCCATGCTCCATGAAATCGCGCTGGAGCTCCGCGAGCGTTTCGGGTTTCTGCAGCCAGGCGGGCAGGGCCTGCGGCGAGGCGACGCTCGTGTTGAGGAGGGGCGAGGTCTCGGGCAGCGCGAACGGCCGCACCACGACGGTGAGCGGAAGGGTGTCCGTCGTCTCCCTGTCCGCCGGCATCCAGCCTTCGCGCCGGTAGCTGAGTTTCACCGCGCCCTCGTAGCGGCCGGCCTTGGCCCCGCGCGGCACGTGCAGCGTCACCAGGAACTGCAGATTGCGGTGGGGCCGGGCGTCGCCTCCTGCCCTGAGCAAGGGGTCGGGAAAGTCGCCCGTGCCGGTTTCGTAAGGCAGGGCTTGTTTCATGCGCGTGCCGCTGGGCTCGTCCACGTGGATGTAAGCCAGGCGCTGCACGCGGAGGGCGGCGGCGCTCAGGGTTGTGCCGTCCGCCGCGCGCAGGTCAGTGCCCGACACCGTGACCTGCCGCAGGGGCACGTCGCTGCGGAGCACGAGCACAAACGGCTCCGCCTCGCCGCGTGCCGCCGTGAGGGCCACCCGGTCACCCTTGTTTAGCGTGGGCAGCGCCTCATCCGCCTTCAGCTTCTCCACGGGGTACAGCGCCCAGACGCGGTGCTTCCAGCCCTCCACGATGAGGGTGGCGCTCTCCGCCGCACGGGTGTCGGCAAGGCAGGTCTGGCTGCACAGCAGCACCAGCAGAGTCAGGCTTTGGAGTCTTTTCACGGCCTCCGTTCGAGATAAAAGAGACAGAGCAATTGCGCCGCGCCCTATTCCGGCGAAAGCGTCGCGGCTTCGGCGCGGGCCTTGGCCAAGACTTCCGCCACGCTCACGGGAACGCCGCCGCGCCGCTTGCTCTCGTCCGCCGCCTCCATGAAGGCGAAGATCTCGATCGTTTCTTCCGGCGTGACCGGCGCGACGCCGGTCTTGAAGAATTTCGCGATCTCGACGAGCATCAGCCCGTAGCCTTTGTAGTCGTCCACGCGCTGGACGCTCTTCTTGAAAAAGACATCCGCGCCAAAGGCGTAGCTGCTGTCCCGGTTGCCGCGGAAGGTGCCGACGCGGCCGTCCTTCCAGGTGCCGACCGCCACGTCGGTGCCCGGCGTGCTGACGCGCACGACGGTCGCGCAGCCCGTGCCCATCAGCGTGAAGAGCTGCTCCACGCCGTGGATGCCGTACCAGAAGAGGTCGGGATGCGTCGCTTCCAGCGAGCAGGGGCCGTAGGTTTCCGCGCCCACCACGGGGCCGTACTTGCCGGAGAGGATCACGGCGGTGTTGGTCGTGTAGCGCACCGAGGAGCAGGAGAACATGGGCGTGTGGTAGCGCTTGGCCGCGTCGAAGAGCGCGAGGCACTGGGCCAGCGTGCCGGCGACGGGCTTGTCGATGAACACGCGCTTGCCCGACTTGAAGACCGGCAGCGCCTGTTTCAGATGCACGCGGCCGTCGTTGGACTCCAGCAGCACCACGTCGCAGCGCTTGAGCAGCTCGTCGATGGAGCCGACCAGCTCCACGCCCAGGGGCGTGATCTTCTCGATGTAGCCCGGCACGCGGTTCGTGCTGGAGGCGATGTCCTCGCTGCCCTTGGGGTAGACGGCCACCACGCGGAAGCCCGCATACTCCGGCGCGGGGTTGGTGGCGTTGAACGCCTTGGCGAACTCCAGGCAATGCGAGGTGTCGAGGCCGATCATGCCGACCTTGACGATCTCCTCCGCCTGCGACACGGCTGCCAGCAGAACCGCGACCACGAAACCGGTGCATGTACGCATAGACTCAAACCTTTCTACGGTATTAAACACCACCGGTTCCGCAGTTGCAAGCGCGGAGATGCCTTTGGGGTGTGATTCAACTTCGTTGAATCCACGCCCGAAGGAGGATTTAGGAGTTAGGAGTTAGGAGTTGCCATGCCATGGCAGCGAACGTGATCGTACCAGGCTCGAGAGTCCGTGTTCGTGTCTTCAAAATGAGGTCAAACGTTTGGCCTCAAGAAGCGGTTGTTCGCGGAAGGGTCCTCTTTGTCGAACGCCCTGTTTTCAGGGCCTTTTGCGCTTCCGACTCCTAAATCCTAACTCCTAACTTCTAAATTCTCCTTGGCGCGATTCAGTTTCAACGATACTGAACCGCACCCCGCCGGACCCCTTACGGCCGCGCGCTCTTCTGCTCAAGCTGCGCGGCCGGGATGTCCGTGGCCACATAGTCCGTGCCCAGCAGGATCGCGAGCCGCGCGTCCTCATCGTTCTTGACGGTCCAGGTGGTCACTTTCAGGCCGGCTTTGTGCGCGTCCTTCACGAAGCCGCGGTAGAGGTTGTTGAGCTGGACCGACAGGTATTCGGCGTGGACCGCCTGGGCGGTTTTGAGCACGCCCGCGTTGACCTCGGTCGAGACCAGGCAGGTCTGCTGTTTGGGGTTCAGCTCCTTGATCTTCTGCAAGGCGCGCGCTTCAAAGCAGATGAAGATGACCTTGGCGGGATCGATCTGCTTCTTCACCATCTCCGTCATGATGCCGCACATCTCGGCCAGCTCCTCGTCGGTGTACTTGCCGCATTTGATCTCGACCTGGATGAAGGCGCCCTCCTTGTCTCTCAGGAAATCGAAAAGCTCCTCCAGATAGGGCAGCGGCTGTCCCGACTTCTTTGTCCGGACCGGCGCGAGCTCGGCGGCGGTCATGGTTTCCACCTTGCCTTTGCCGTCCGTGGTGCGCTCAAGGGTGTCGTCGTGCGACACGACAATGCGCCGGTCCTTGGTGAGCCGCACGTCGGTCTCGAACCCCCGGACGCCCTTCTCATAGCTGTTCTTCATCCCCTGCAGGGTGTTCTCGTCCTGTTCGCGCGAGCCGCCCCGGTGCGCCACGGCCTGGGGCAGCGCCTGCCCCGCGACCGTCATCGCCATACATGCCGCAACCGCCGTCATACACATTCTCCTCATGGCTTACCCTTTCTTAACAAGCGTTCGACTCTCTGCGTTCATCGGCCTCCGCCCGTCTTGGATGCTCACTCCCGCGGCTTGACGTTCCAGACCGTCAGCGCGCACAGCACCGAAAGCAGCGAGGCGCCGATCCAGAAAAGCGCGATGTGGTCGATCTCGAAGGCGCGTCCGCCGACCGTGAAGTCGGAGTGCGCGAAAGCGTACACCTTTTTCCCGCCTTCGACGGTGCCCTGGGACCGGATCAGATACCCGCTCACGATGTCCTGGATGCCCGCCCCGAGATACGAAGCGATGCCGACCACGCCCAGCGCCGCGCCCGCCGCGTTCTTGGGCGCGACGTCGATGGCCATCAGGCCGCCGAGGAAACAGAACAGGACCCCGATCGAGGTCCCGAACAGAGCCATCGCCAGAACATCCACGCTCTTGTGCGCGCCCGGGACCAGAAGAAACAGGCCGAGCGACACGGCATTCATCACGCCGAAAAACAGCGCGGGCGCGTTGCGCCGTCCCCCGAAAAACTTGTCCGAGATCACGCCGGAGAAGAGCGTCCCCGCCAGCCCGCAGACCGCGTTGACCGAAATGATCGAGCTGGCCTCCAGGTTGGAGTACCCTTTTTTCACTTCCAAAAAATAGATGCCCCAGCTGGTGATCGCGTAGCGGGACACGTAGATGAGCGCGCTCGACAGCGCGATCATCCACACGGCCCAGTTGGTCAGAACCGCTTTCTGGCCGGCCCACACCGACGCGTGTTCCTGCGCGTACTCCGGCTGCGTGGGTTCTCCCGACCATTCGATGATCGACGGCAGCCCCTCGCTTTGCGGGGAGTCCCGGTAGAAGATCCACGCCAGCGCCACGCCGGCGAGCCCGAACAGGGCCGCGCCCACGAAGCCCCAGCGCCAGCCCAGCGCCGTGACGATCAGCGAAGTGAGCACGAAGGTCAGGGCTTCGCCGAGATTGTGGCTGGTGCACCACACGCCGTAAAAGGTGCCGCGCTCGCGGTTGCTGAACCAGCGCGCCAGGCCGACGACGCTCGCGGGGGCGCCCATGGACTGCGCGTAGCCGTTGAGCCCCCACAGCACCGCGAAGAGCAGCGCCGGCATGCGGAAGCCGAGCGCGAGATTCGCCAGCGCCGAGGCCAGCAGGCCGAACGACATGAACTTGCGGATGTCGCTGCGGTCCGCGAGGAAGCCGTTCGTAAACTTGCCGACCGCATAGGCGAAGAACAGCGCCGAGCCGATGTAGCCGAGTTGCTCGGTGGAGAGGTAGCCTGACGCCACAATCGGCTTCTTCATCACGTTCAGGCTCAGCCGGCAGACGTAGTAGAGTCCGTAGACAACCACCATCACGACGATCGCGCACACGCGCAGACGGCGGTATTCTGAAGCGAGCTCCTCGCGCGTCCCGGTCACGGGCCGATGCGGCGCGGGCGCGAAAAACGACAGGAATCTCATGCGGCTTTACCTAAAGAAAGGGCTGAACTCTTTATGCGCGCGGCGTTTCCACAGGGCCTGGCGGACCGCAGAGGAGGTAACGCGGTAGCTTTCACCCCCTCGCGGTTACGGACCCGCCCCTGCACACCGGGGCCGACATCACACTTTTTCAATTGATCCAATATAACGAAAACAGGAGTCCCGGCGCATCACAAACTTATAAATTTAAAAGATCCGGAGCGAGCCTGTATCCTCTGCGCTTCACCTCCGCTGCGGAGTCGCCTTAGGCCGTGGAGCCGCTATTTCAGAGGCGCCGTGGCGTCAATGGCATTCGGGCAAAGGCGCACTTCACACTCGTGCCAGTCGGCGCGGGGCAGCGTCAGCCGGCCTTCAGAATCGGTCTGGAGTTTCCAGTGGCGCTGTCCGGTAAAGTCCTCCAGGATAGTTTTCACCTGCCGCGGCCGCGTTAGCCGGATGCACCAGGCTTGGCCGTCTCCCGCGGGGGCCAGTCCGCTCAGGGCAATGTCTGGCCCGAGGGTCTCGCAACGGTTCGAATCCACACAGGTCCGGCTGATCAGGACAGCGCCCGTCTCCGCAAAGGGACGGCCGTCCAGACACACGGCGACGACGGTGGAAAACGTGTTGGACCCTTTGAGGAGCAGGCGGGCCAGTTTCGCCGGCGGCGCGCCGTCGAGGTGCCCGCTGAACGCCTCCGCCTGGGCCGCGCTGACCGTCAGCTGCTGACGGCTGACGTCCTTGACAATCTCGCCGGTGTCGGACACGAGCGGCTGGGGCGGCGCGGACGTCATGAAGTCCGCGGCGGCCTGGGCCGCCGGTACCGGCCCGAACGCCTTGCGGTAGGCATGGACATTCTGCCACCCCGGCTTGACCTCGTACTTGGCCTTCATGAGGCTGCTGTAATCCGTGCCGAGGAAAGGCGCGTCGACATACAGCGTTTGGGGTTCGCGGCTCGGAGCGACCAGTCCCTTCCGGAAGATCAGGCCGCAGGTGCGCAGGTGGTCCAGCATCATCCCGTCGGAAACCATGTCGCCTACATGCGAGTCGCGGTCTTCAGACACGGCCCAGCCGTTCGCGGCGGTGGCGCGGTCGCCGTGACTCCAAGCAAACCAGACGATGCCGGCATAGCGGTTGAAGGCCCCGTAGCTGCTAATGGCGAGCGGCAGCATTGTGCGCAGGTGCGCCAGCTTATGCTTGTTTGCCTCGCCCTCGGCGTGGTTCAGTTCGCCGATGATGAACGGCTTGCCGCGCAGGAGCGTGCGGTTGATCTCCGCGAACGCGTCCCGGGGCTCCCGCACGACCAGCGGATCCACATAGGCGTGGTTCTCGATGAAGTCGGCGTGTGTCTGGTGCATCGCCAGATTATTCTCGCCGCGCCACAGATTGCTGTAGGTGAGCGCCGCGCGGCAACCCGTGTCGCGGACGACGCGCGTCATGCCTTTCAGCAGGTCCTCATCCAGGCTGCGGTAGAACTCGGCCCGCATCTTCTTTTCGTCATCGCTCTTGGCCTTGCGGAGATCGAACGGCTCGGCCGCGCGGCCCTTCAGGAAAACGGCCCACTTCGCGCTCAGCCCGTCCAGGAAGTAGCCGGGGAAGGTGTTGCCGCAGATCAGGCAGTATTCAACCGAAGACTCGTTGACGACTTCGATCGTCAGCACTTGGGGATCCTGGCCATACGCCAGTCCCGTGTAGGGGTTCCTGTGGCCGAGCAGCTGGCGCGCGAACTCCTCCTGCAGGGCCCTGCAGCGGGCATCGAGGGTCGGCAGCGCCTTCATGGGATCCATGCTCTTCTGCCAAACCCAGGAGCGCAGCTCTCTCACCGCCGCCATCCAGGCCGCGCGGTCTTCCGGCGTGGTCTTTAAGACATCGGCGTCCCCCTCCATGAAGCTGCGGCTGAAGTGCAGGCTGAGCGACAGGTAAATGCCGTGCTTGCGCAGTTGCGCATTGAGGTAGTCGAACCGGTCCCACGCCTCGGGGTCCGGGTCCCGCGTGTTCTCCCTCATCAGGGACAAGCCCAGCACCTTGGCGCGATAGATCCAGTCCGAGCTCGGCCGCAGCAGGTGGTGCGGCCGCACCAGATTGATTTGCCGCTCCGCCAGATTCGCGGCGATGTGCTCGGCCTCTTCATGGCTGGGGAAGGGCGAGACCAGATTGACGCCCCAAAGCCGCACGGACTCGCCCTTGTCATCGACGAAGGCTTCGCCCTCGGCTTTCAGCGGAACCATCGGGCTCACCTCGCCGGACGACCGCGCGCAGGCGGCGAGCGCCGCACACAGCAGGGCCGTCCTTGGCAAACATCTGAACTGCATCTCTTCGCGCTCCTCTTCATCTTTCACGGTTTGCGGTTGGCCCGCCCGGGAGGCGACGACCCTTCGCAGGCGGACAGCCTGATCAAATGCCGGCGCCGGGGCTATTCAAAGTGACCTTTTGTAAAGATACAGCGCATTTTGAGCGGAGACAATAGGCGACTCGGATATAAATGATGCCGATCTCCAGCCGGCCTGGACGCACGAGGCAACGTCCCGTGAGGGGCATCGACCGGCAGGCCCTCCGGCCGCGCGCCTGTCCGGTCTTTGCTCTTTACACGGTTCATGATTGTCGGCAATATTCTAGCTTTGAAATGGCCCCCCTTTTCTGCTTCAAACAAAGGAGACTGCGATGCGGATGTTAGTGAACGCGATCTGTGGCATGGGCTTCCTGCTGGTGATGACGGGTTCTCAAGCACATGCCGCGGCGCCGGCAACCGGCGCGGCGGAAGCCGCTCCCGCGTGGCAATGGGCAGGGTGGGGCGGCGGCGGATTCTATTATTCCTCCGTGTTCCATCCGTCCAGAGACGGCGTGATCTACATGGGCGGCGACGTCTGCGGCGTCTACAAGAGCGAAGACCACGGGCTGAACTGGCGGCTGGTCAACAACGGGCTCGCCGATTACGGCGTCTTCTCGTTAGCCGTTGACCGCACCGCCCCCGACACGGTCTATGCCGCCACCGCGGGCGGACTCTGCAAAAGCACCGACGGCGGCGCGCGGTGGCGGCTGCTTCCCCAAACCGGACACAAGGAGCTGCGCATCACCGGCGAGAAGGGCCGCAGCGTCCGCTGCATCGCGGTCGATCCGACGGACGGAAAGATCGTCTATGCCGCCAGCCCGGCCGGCAAGGTCTACAAGAGCGCGGACGGCGGCGAGACGTGGAAGACCGCCTACGAGAAGTCGTCGGAACAGGAGTCGCCCGAGACGCTGCGCGTCCAGTTCGGCAAGGTCAACGACGCCTGGTTCGGCGGCATCTGGCTCCCGCTGGCCTTTCCGAAAGAGGTCGCCTCAGCCGACTGCACGGGCTTCGGCTTTTCGTTCAAGGGCGACGGAACCCTGCCGCAGGACAGTTTCGTGACGCTCAAGACCGGCGGCGGCGCGGCGTACCGCAGCCGCAACCTGCGCGAGCTTTTCGGGCAGACCCGGTGGGGTGACGTCGTCCTCGGCGCCAAGGACTTCGCCCTCGATCCCGATTACGCCAAGAAGCACCCCGACCAGGCGCAGGCCTATTCCGGCACGCCTGACTGGGGCGCGGTCAACCGCATGGACTTCAGCTGCGTCGGCCCGCTGATGAAGGACGCGCCCGTAGGCAAGTTCACCAAGTTCTTTTTTGCTCTCAACGCCGATCCGCGTGTTGCACCGGCTTCAGCCGGTCCCGAGCAACGCCAACCTGGCAAGGACACGGGCCGCCTGAAGGCGGTACAACATACAAACGCCCCAGTCACAGCGTCGCCTTCGCATGTTGTACCGGCTTCAGCCGGCCCCGGGATCAGTCATTACGTCGTCGCCGAGTTCTCCAAGAGCAAGGCCGTGCAGTCCTACGGCAACCTCCGCATCGGCGCTCTGCAGGGAGGCTCCGTCTACAGCGTTGCGGTCGCGCAAAAGCAGCCGTCGCTGGTGATCGCCGCGACGGACGACGCCGGCCTCGTGCTCAGCGGCGACGCGGGCCAGACGTGGCGCGAGCTGGCGACGCCCAAGAAGGCCTCCAGCGTGGCGATCGCCCCGAGCGACCCGGCCGTCATCTACGCCACCTTCTTCAAGGACGGCGTCTGGAAGTCGGCCGACAAAGGCCAGACCTGGAAAAACCTCTCGCAAAGCCTTCCCAAAAACTGCTCCATGCATGAGGTGGCCGTGAGCCCCGCCAATCCGCTCGACGTCTACGTCATCGGCTCGGCCGACTGGAACGGCCGCTTCTTTTACTCCAATGACGGCGGCCAGACCTGGACGGACGTCTCGCAGCTCAAGCCCGATTCCGTAGCCAGCCCCACGCTCGCGAACGAATTCCAGAAGGGCATGGCCGGGCTGAGCAATCCGAAGAATATCGCCATCAATCCGCTGAACCCCCATGAGCTCTACATCGCCGCCAACTGGCGCCCCTGCCACAGCGCGGACGGCGGCCGCACCTGGAACGAGCGCGTGCGCGGCGCGGACATCTCCTGCATCTACGACCTGCGCTTCCACAAGGGCCGCACCTACGCCTCGGCCATGGACGAGGGCGTGCTCGTCAGCGTCGACAACGGCGCGCTCTGGCGACCGCTCTGGCCCCTCAAGTACGACACCGAGATCGCCGGCCACCACTGGCGGCTCGCGATCTCGGACGGTGCCGCGGGCGACCACATCGTCAGCACCTGCAGCCCGTGGGATTCCAAAGGCCCCAACCGCGTCGTCGTGAGCGATGACGGCGGCAAGACCTTCGTATACAGCATCACCGGTCTGCCCGCGACCAACCCGCAGGCCAACACCATGTGGGGGACGGGCGTCCCCCGCGCCCTGGCCGCCGACCCGAAGAATCCCAAGATCCTCTACCTCGGCCTCGACGGCGATCCCTCGGAGGGCCGGAGCGGCGGCGGCGCCTTCAAGTCCGAGGACGGCGGAAAAACATGGGCCGCGCTTGCCGGCCAGCCCGGCAGCCGCCGCGTCTTCTTCGGCTTCGCGGTCGACCCCACGGACTCCAAGCGTCTCTACTGGGCCGCCTGCGCCGAGGGCGGCGGCCTCTACCGCAGCGAGGACGGCGGCGCGACGTGGCAGCACGTCTTCAAGAACGAGACGTGGCCCTTCAACGTGCACGTGGCGGCGGACGGCACGGTCTACTGTCCCGGCAACAACCTCTGGCGCAGCACGGACCACGGCAAGAGCTGGAAACAGCTCACGAAGTTCCCGTTCAGCGCGCGCATCATCGTCGCTGTCGAGACCGACCCCGCCGACGCCCAACGGCTGTGGTTCGCCACCACCACGTGGGGCGGCGAGTCTGACGGCGGCGTGTACGAGACGCGCGACGGCGGCGCGACGTGGCAGGAGATCACCGGCGGTCTGCCTTACCGCAAGCCCCTGCTGCTGCGCTACAACCCCGACACGCGCGAGCTCTGGGCCGCGGGCGTCTGCCTCTACAAGTGCAAGCGGTAGTCCGCGGTCAAGCAGACGCGCGGACCGGGGCCGGCTGAAGCCGGTACAACGTGCGGACACGGACCGGGGCCGGCTGAAGCCGGTACAACATGCGGACACGGACCGGGGCCGGCTGAAGCCGGTACTACAAGCGAAGACCGCCGCCCAGGCAGGTTGTGCCGCCTTCAGGCGGCCCGAAGCATCGCGCCCAGCCACCGCTTGAAAACGGGGCGCTGAAGGGCTATGCTTTGCGGGTCTCTTCAAAGGCCCCCTTTTTTAGGTTGATAAAGCATGAACCCCATGCATCACGTAGCCGCCATTTGCCTCGCCCTCGCGACCGCCACCCTTGCCGCCGATGCGCCTCTGGAAATCGGAACCGGCGTCTGCAGGCTGCGCGTCACCGGACAGGAGGCCGACCTGCTCGCGCCTGACGGACGGGCGGTCCTGCGCCTCTCGGGCCTCAAAGGCGCCTGGGCTCCGTTCGAGACCGACGGCGGCTCCGCGACGCGTACCGGCGCGGACCGGATCCGGATCGATTATCGTCTGAAGGGCGCGGCCTCGGCCGACGTCGCGCTCTCCGCCGAGTTCGCCTGCCGGGAGGACCGCGTCACCGCCGTCTACACCCTCACCGCGCCCCCCGGCCTCAAGACCGGCGGCGCCATGATCCGCCGCCAGGGTCTGAGCCTGCGCGGCGAGTCCACGTTGCTGAAGGCGGGCCTGTGGCAGCGGCACGCGGGCGGCGGCATCGCCGTGGAGACGAACGACGGCGTGTTCCGGCGCTTCGACAGCGGGGATTTCACCGTGCTGGAGAAGATCAGCGGCAACGCGAACTGGGTCGCGGAGGGCGCGCAGCACGTGGCCTTCCTGCCTGACGCACAGACCAACCGCCTGCGGGCAGAGGCGTCGTTCGCCCTGCTGCCCGCCGCGCTGAATGATGCGGCGGCGGCCGCCGCCTTCCACGGCCGGCCGCTCGCGGTCGAGCTGACGACCGGCCGTCCCTTCAATCTCGCCACGGACGGGGTCACGCCCCTCACCCTGACCGCGACCGTCAGCAGCGCGCAGACAGGAAGGCTCGGCCGCGTCGCCTTCCGGCTCACGGTCCGCGATTTCGACGGACGGGTTGTTGGCGAGCAGTGCCAGGACGTGGCGCTGGCGGCAGGCGGACAGGAGCGCCTGACTCTGTCCGTGCCGCCCGTCACCGGTGTCTACTTCGCGGAAGCCGCGGCCACGTATCAGGGACACGAATACTTCTCGCGCACCACGCTGGGCGCGGTCGCTCCCTACGCGTTCGCGCACCGCGAGCAGAGCATCTTCGGGATCGCCGCGTCGTTCGCGCTTCCCTCGCGGCAGGACGTTGACGGACTCTTGCGGCGCATGGGCGTGCGCTGGGTGCGCAGAGGCGACAGCCGCGAGACGCTGCCGGCGGTCGGCGCGGTGGCCAACGGACATGACAACGTCAAGCCCGAGCAATTCCGCGGGGAGCCCGACAAGAAGCGGGACGAACTCCTGAAACGCCTGACGGCCTGCGACGAGCGCCAGAACCCCTATTACGAGTTCGGCAACGAGTGGAACATGGCCGCGCTGCACACGGGCAAGTTCGCGGACACGTATGTCAACGACTGGCTCAAGCCGCTCGCCGAGATCCGCGAAACGGGAGGTTTCAAAGTTGAGCTGCTCAGCTTGGGGCTCGCCGGAGCCGACACCGCGTTCCTCAAAGGCATCCACGCGCACGGGGGGTGGCCGCTGCTGGCCGGCATCGCCTTCCATCCGGGGCGCGGCAACGTCACCCCCGACTACGACGGACGCGGCTGGACGTATCTCGGCGCGATCCGCGCCATGAAGGCGACGGTCCGCACGCTCGGCGACAAACCCCTGTGGATCACCGAGGCCTACGCCTGCACCCAGCCGCACAGCGCGTGGCACGACTCGGTGCGCCGCGCGGCGGAGAACGTGGTGCTCACCTACGTCATCGGCCTGGCCGAGGGCATGAAGGCCGTCATGTTCTATCAGCTGAACGACGGGAAGTGGTCCGACCTCGGCGGCGTCAACCCGGCTGACCCCGAGTACCATTACGGCCTGCTGGACCGGACGGGCGCGGTCAAGCCCTCGCTGCTGGCCTACTGCGCCGTGGCGGAGGCTTTGGACGGCGCGGTCTTCCGGCGCTATCTGACGTTCCCTGAGGGTCAAACCAAAGGCGTGCTCTTCGACACGCCGCGCGGGACTCTCGCGGTGCTCTGGAACCGGACAGAGGGCTACATCCAGTCGGAGAGGAAGGCCTCCTACGTCTCGCCCGAGCCGTGGCTCGACCACTGGACGCAGCGCGTTCCGGCTGTTTTCAGCGTCGCGCAACCGCAGGTCACGGTGATCGATTGCATCGGGCGCAAACGGACCGTCGAGGCCAAGGGCGGCGACGTCACCCTCGAGCTCACCGGCGCGCCGCTGTTGGTCTACGGCCTCCGGCTCTGACGGAGGCGCACCCGGGGCACGTTCATCCAAGGCATGTTGTACCGGCTTGAGCCGGTCCGCGGCAAGGCCGAACCGCCGCCTAAAGGCGGTACAACGAACGGAGGCGCACCCAGGGCACGATCATCCGGGGCATGTTGTACCGGCTTCAGCCGGCCCGCGGCAAGGACGAACCGCCGCCTGAAGGCGGTACAACGAACGGAGGCCGCGCATCCAAGGCGTGTTGTCCCGGGCGGCTCCGAGCGCCGTGAAACGCCCTCACACCTGCGCGACGGGGATCGACAGCGCGGCGTCGATGTTCTCGTCGAGTTTCTTGTTGAAGTCCAGAATGGAAGCGTTGAGGTTGTTCAGCCCCAGGGCCTCGATCGGCTCGCCGTCGTCCAGCAGCACCTTGGTGATGTCCGCCACCGTGATGCTCTCGCCGCAGCGGTAAAGCAGGTACTCGCCGGGGCGGCCGGCCACCTCCGCCAGCACCCGGTTGCGCACGAGGTCGTCGAGGATCTCCTTGACGAACCGGCTCGGAATGCCGCGCTCCTTCGCGAAAGCCTCGGCCGCGAACGGGCCGCCGCATTTCGGCTCGCGCGCCTGCTTCGCCGTCTCCGCGCAGAGCGTCAAGGCCAGCAGCAGCCGCGCCCGCATGCTGGCCGCGGCGGCGTTCTGCTCCAGCACATAGGTGTCGCGGTTCTGCACCGCGAACGAGATCTCCGAGCCCAGCAGCACGATCTGCCAACTGGTGTAGACCCACATCAGCAGGATGGGCAGCACCGCGAATCCGCCGAAGAGCGCGCTGTAGCCCGCGATGCCGACCTGCAGCATCGCGCAGAGCTTGAGCCAGCCGCCGAAGAGCACGGTGGTCACAAAACCGCCCAGCAGCGCAGGGTCCAGTTTCACCCGCGTGTTCGGCATGAAGCCCAAGAGAAACGCGAAGGTCAGCGTGCCGATCGTGAGCGAGAGCCCCGTTTTGAGGACGCCGCTCTGCAGGATCGTGATGAGGAAGGCGGAGGCGGGGCCGCCAATGGTTTGGTGCATGACCTTGGTCAGGATCCCGAACACAGGCACCGTCGAAACCGCCGTGATCAGGAACGGCAGGATCAGGATCACGCTCAGGTAGTCCGCGAACTTGCGTGCGAGCGGCCGCGGCTGCTCCACGCCCCAGACCTGATTGAAGCTGCCCTCCACCTTGCCCAGCACGCCGATCACGGCCCAGATCAGCATCACCGCGCCGATGCCGCCCAGCGTGCCGAACCCGAGCTGGTTGACCTGGTCAAACAGCTTGTCCGCGATCTCGCGCACCTGCACGGAAAAGGCTTTGGTCACCTCGGCCTTCGCTTTTTCCACGGTCGCGTCCCCCGCCGCGGCGCGGACCTCCACGGCTTGCTCCATCTGCGCCATCAGCCCGTTCAGGTGCTGGTCGATCTGCGCCCGGGCCAGCTCCGCGCCACCGAAGGTGCGCGCCATCGCCAGCGTCAGCGCCAAAACCGGCACCAGCGCCATCAGCGAGAAGAAGGTCAGCGACGCCGCATGCAGCGCGCACTGGTTGCGCTGAAACCCGGTCACCACCAGGCTGACCAGCCGCAGCGCGTGCACCCCTGATCTCTGATGCCACGGCATATCCGCGGTGCGCATTTCCCACACGCCCTTCCGCACAAACCGCGTGTACCGTCCGATCACCGTCGTCTTCATGTCAGGCTTCATCACGCACCCCTGCTTTCACAATGATCGATTTAGGCGTGCTGGGACACACGTATTCGCAATACCCGCATCCCGTGCACGCTTTGGCGTCCACCACCACGCGGCTGACCATCTCGGCCGGATCCCACGCCAGATCCAGCGCCTCGTGCGGACAAACCCCCACGCACGCGCCGCACTCGCGGCCCTGCTCCAGCAGGCAGTCCGCCCGGTGCACCCGGGCGAGGCCGATCGGCTTCACGGACTTGTTCGCCGCCGTGAATTTCGGGATCGCGCCGCTCGGACACGCCTGCCCGCACGCCGTGCACGACGGGTGACAATAGTCGTTCTCGAAGAACACCTCGGGCGCCAGCACGCTCGCCAGCCCCGCGCCCACCCCGCCGAACCGCAGGATGGTGCCCGGGCAGGCCCGCACACAGGCGCCGCACCGCACGCACAGCCGCGTGAAGCGCGCCGGCGTGCCGCTGGCCGGCGGGCGGATCACCCCCGCGCACGGCTCGCGGCCCGGCGGCAGCGCCAGCCGGTACCCCGCCCCCAGGCTGAGTCCCAGAAACGCCCGGCGGCTGAGCGCGGCGATCTCGCGCTCGCGCGCCGCCGCGCCGGCCACCGCCCGCTTCAGCGGGAAACGCAGCAGATCCTGCAGCGCGCCCAGCGGGCAGAACTTGCCGCACCACACTCCCGGCGCGGCCAGCGACAGGGCCAGCAGCAGCGGCAGACCCGCCGCCGCGAGCCAGTCCCACAGGCCGAGAGGCGTGCGCGCCACACCGAAAGCCGCGTTGAAAAGCGTCAGCGGGTCGAGCCAGCCGCAGAGCGGATACCGCGCCAGAGCCGCGCCCAGACCGATGAGAACCACCCACGCGCCGAGCCGCGGCACGCGGCCGGTCCACGCCCGCACCTTCAGGCGGCAGGTGAGCGCGTCGTGGCACGTCCCGACCGGACACAGCCAGCGGCAGAACACGCGCGGCGAGAAGACGCACACCGCCGCGATGGCCGCGGAGCCCAGCAGGAAAAGCCCGCCCGCGCCCGCCGCCGCGGCGAGCAGCGCGTTGAACGGGCTCAGCGACGGCACCAGCCCCGCCAGCCACGGCGGCCCCCCGAGCGGCAGGGCGCACGCCGCCGCTGCCAGGCACGCCGCGCCGCGCCAGACAGCGCGCCCGGCCTTCCGCCTGTTCAAGTGTCTGAAAGGTTCTCCAAACATTCCGTTATGATATAGCCATCCCGCCGCGAAAGCAAAGGGCGTTTGGGGCCTGGGCGGTTCCCGGGGAGAGCGGTTGCGAATTCGGTTTCGGGAAAGGGAGGGCGCTGGTATCATGGCCGCATGGTTCAAACTGCCACTGAAAAGCGTGCGCTGATGCTGTCCGTGCTGTGGGCGCTGTCGGGGTTCTCGGTCCTGACGCTGGAAACGGTCTGGATGCGGGAGCTCGCGCCGCGCGTCGGCAACACCGCCGTCGCCTCCACCCTGGTGATCGCGGTCTTCTTCGCGGCCGCCGCGCTGGGGAATCTGGCGGGCGCGAGGCTGGTGGCAGGGCAGAGGCGGCCCCTGCTGCTCTATGGCCGCTTCGAGTCCGCGGCGGCTTTAGCGGCCTTGGCGCTGTTCGCGCTGAACCGCTGGCTATGGACGCATGGAAGCGCCTTGCCGTCCGGGTGGGGCGGACAGGCCGCGGCCGCGGCCCTGCTGGTCGGCCTGCCCTCGTTCCTTTCGGGCGCCTCCTTTCCGGGGCTGGCGGAGACCTTCGTTGAGGACGCGCGGCACCGCACGTCCACGGGCGGACGCTTCTACGGCATGAACCTGCTCGGCGCGGCGCTCGGCGTGGCGGCGGGCGGCGTGTGGCTGCCGCTGTACCTGGGCGTCACGGGCGCGTTCGCGGTGGCGGCCGGCTTGCAGCTCGCGGGCGGAGCGCTGGCCTGGCGCATCGCCGCGTCAACTCCCGCTCAAACACCGCCGCCTCGGGGTCGGGCGGCGGACGCGGCCCTTCCCGGCTGGCTGGGGTGGGGGGTGCTGGCGGCATCGGGCTTCCTGTCCCTCGCGGCGCAGACCCTGCTGATCGTCTGGGTGCGGCAGGTGCTGGAAGGCTCGCTCTACGCGGTGTGCGGCGTGCTGGCGGTCTTCCTGTGCGGACTGGGCGCGGGCGGGCTGGCCGCGGCCGCGTGGCGGCGCAGAGGAGTCCCTTCGGCGGACCTCTTGACGCTGTTTGCCGGGGCGGGCGCGCTCTTGCTTTTCGCGGTGCCGCCCTTTGGCACGTGGCTGTGCGGCAGAGAGGTGCTTCTGACGGCGGCCACGCCCGCGGGCCTGCTCGGGCAGGCGCTGCTCGGCTGCGGCGCGGCGCTGTTGCCGCTGACCTTCTGCCTGGGCGGCGTGTTTCCCGTGGCCTGGGAGCTGGTCAGCGCACGCTCGCCGAGCCAGGGCCGCGTGCTCGGCACCGCTCTGGCGGTGAACAAGCTGGGAGCGGCGGCCGGCGCGGCGCTGGGCCTTTTTCTCGTCCTGCCGCGGTGCGGTCTCGCGCACGGAACGCTCCTGATCGCGTGGGGCTATGTGCTGGTCGCGTGTGTGTCGGGGGTGCGGCCGCGCAGCCCCGCCCCCTGGCGCGCCGCGTGTCTGGCGTGCGTGGCGGCGGTCGGCCTGTCACAAACCCTGCGCAGGGAGCCGGTCTTGGGCCTCGCCTCCGGCGAGCGGGTGGTGGCGGCCGCGGCGGGCCCGTACGGGCCTGTGGCCGTGGTGGAGAGCACGGCGAGCGGCTCGCGCCAGATCCTGCTTAACAGCCGGCAGCGGCTCAGCGGCACGCGGCGCGCCCTCGCGTCCCAGCGGCATCAGAGCTGGGTGCCGCTGCTGCTCTGCCGCAAGCCGGAGCGCGTGGTGACCATCGGCATGGCGGCGGGCATTTCGGCGGCCGCGGCGCTGGACTTTCCTGTCAAGGAACTTCATTCCGTGGAGCTGGTTCCCGAAGTGGTGGCCGCCGCGCGCGCGCACTTCGGCGCGTGGAACGCGGCGCTCTTCAGCGACCCGCGGTCGCACGTGCACGCGGGCGACGGGCGCGTGGTCCTCGCGCGCCTGCCGGGCACCTTCGACGCCATCATCTGCGACCTCTTCTTCCCGGCCGAGGACGGCACGGCCAGCCTCTACTCGCGCGATTTCTTCCGGACGTCCCGCTCCCGGCTGAGCCCGGGCGGCCTCTTCTGTCTCTGGCTGCCGTGCTATCAGCACACGGCGCGGACGGCAGGCGTGGTGATCCGCACCTTCACGGAGGTGTTTCCCTACGCCGTCGCGGTGCGCGCGAACCTGGATCCTCTGCAGCCGGTGATCGGCCTGATCGGCGCGAACGCGCCGATCCCCCTGTCCGATGAATTCCTCGACGCGCGGCTGCGGTCAACGGCCGTGCCTTCGCCCTTTTTCCGTTCGGCGCAGGCCGCGCGGCTCCTGTTCGTGGCGGACCTGCACGCGTGCGAGCCGGATTTCTCCGCCTTCCCGGTGACGACGGATGACCGGCCGATATTCGCCTACCTCGGTCCGCGCCAGCCGCGCGGCAACGAGCGGCTCTTCGGCTTCCCGCTGCTCGAGTGGATCGGCAAGCGCGCCCTGCGTCCGGCGTATCCGTCCGTCGACCTCGGAGCCGTGCCGCCGGAGCGGCTGCTCGCGGCCTTGCGAGCGGGCAATTTCTGTTACGCCGCCGCGGCGGCCGAGATCTCGGTGCCCGGCGACGCGCGCCCCGCGGCCTTGCGCGAGCAGCAGGTGCGCGGCTACAGCGCGCGCGCGCGGGCGCTGTGCCCCGAGGCGGAGCTCTCGCCCGAAGCCCGGCTTGACGGCGAATAGGGCGTATCCGCGGGACTATTTCAGGAAACCGCGCAGACGGAAGAACGCGTTCGTCAGCAGGGCGTCCGGCTGGAACCAGGTGCGGTTCGCCGGCTCGCCGCCCGCGTCGATGGCGTGGACGCCGTTCGTGCTCCATGCGGCCGGGGCCAGGCTGCGCGTCATCTCAAGCTGGAGGCTGACGTAGGGCAGGGTCCCCGGAAGCTGTTTGGGGATGTCCACGACCGGGCGGCCGGAGTCGGACAGGACACTGAGCAAGGGCGCCCCGGCTGTCAGGTTGGTGCCGAACGCATACTCGAAGCCGTTCTGTATGCCGTTTCCGTTGCTGTCCTGCAAGAAAGCGTTGGTTGTCGCCACCTCTGGAGTAAAGGACAGAGCCCAGGCGGTGAAGCTGTCCGGCGCGGGGCCATCCGCCGTGATGGCGACATCGTCGACGCAGACGCCATACCCGTACTTGGCGTTGCCCTCGAATCCGATGACGTACGTGCTGTTGGCGTTTGTCAGGGCAATCGTCTGCTGCGTCCAAGTGCTCACGCTGTTCGTATAGGTCGCCAGCAGGGTCCAGGCCCCGCCCGTGGCGGTCTTGGAGAACACGCGCAACTGATCCTGATCCGGCGACCAGAGGGCCATGTGATGCCAGAAAGTCAAACGCACATTCGGCAGCGAGGTTCCGAGATCGATCACGGGCGTCACCAGTTTCGTCTTGTGGTCGGACGTGTTGCCGGTATACAGATAAGCGTTATAGGCGCCGGCGTGGGCGCTGCCCGGGTAAAGGCTCCTGCCTCCGCTTCCGTTCTGGCAGGTCCAGTCCGAGGAGCTGATGACATATTCCTGCACCCAGCCGGCGGGAAGGGCGCCCGCATGTTCGAAACCTTCCGAGAAAAGCAAATAGGGCTCTGTCGTCGCCGAGCAGTTCACGCCGGTCGAGTAGGAGGGGCCGCCACGCACCGACCAGGCTTTATAGAAGTACGTCGCATTGCAGCTCACGCCCGTATGTGACAGGTTCGTCGCGCCACCGCTGCAGAGCACCGTGCCGCCGCCGGCGATCGGCGCGCCGGCGGCATAGGTGCCGGACGGGGCCCCGAAGGTCGCGTTCGTGCTCCAGGCCACCAGGACATTGTCTTGCACGGTGTTCTTGCCCCACGAAAGATCGATGCGGAATGGACCTGCGGCGACGGCCGTGAAAGCGACCGGGTCGTAGGTGTCTTGCGAAGCGAAATTGACCGCCCACCGGTTGCCGGAAACGGCGCCGTTGTCCGCGGACAGCCCGGTGGCGACGCTTTGCGAGGTGAAGGCGTAGCCGGACTTGACCGCGCCGACCGTGTAGGTGGAAGAAGAGGGCACGCCCGCGAAGGCGTAAATGCCGCGGCTGTCGCTCGTCGCCGTATAGCTGCCGCCGCCGGTGCGGGTCGCGGTCAGCGCCACCCCCGCGAGGGGGGTTCCTGAGTTGTCGGTGACGCGCCCGCTGACGATCTCGCCCGTGCCGTTCGTCCACACGTTGTAGACGCACTTGTAGGTCGAATTGAACGTGTAGTCGGTCGTGTCGATGTTCGGCAGGTTGTACCAGGCGTTATCGTAACCGCCCCAGCCGAGGTTCAGGTGGTGGTAGAGGGTCGCGAAATTGTAGCCGTAACCGTCGCAGACGATCGCGTGGCCGCCATCGCCGGTGATGCCCAGCAGGACGGGGCAGGCGGCGTCCAGATTGGGGTTCAGCATGTTGTCGAGCCCGCTGCCGAGGGTGGACCCGCCGTTGTAACCCTTGATCGCATTCGTGTATTTGAAGGTGGTGCGAAAGGCGGTCTTCGCCTGCAGGGTGTCGGCGGCCGAGCCGCTGGAGGTGTAATCCATGTTGACGGCCACGCCGGCGTCGTGGCACAGGGCACCGATGGCCTGGCGCTGCGTGGGCGTGGTGGCGGAGTTGTTGGTCAGCGACATCGAACTCCAGTTATATACGCCGCCTGCGCCGTCGCCTCCGCGCAGGTTCCTGCTCTGCGACACATCGTCGACCGCGATTGAGAACGAGGCGGTGCCGACCCCGGTTTTCGGATACTGCCAGAAGCGCATGAGCTGGGCCATGGCCGTGGCCACGCAGCCGCTCGGATAGTTGGTCGCCGTGCCCGCCGCGGCGGGCGGCAGATAGTAATTGTAACAGGCGGTTCCGCCCGCCGTCGTCTGATTCCACAGGCTCTTGACAAACGGCGCGACGCGGACATCTGACACGCTCGCGATGCCGAGGTCGCCAGGCGCGGTTCCCTGCCCGATGCTGATCAGGCGGGACCATTTGGTTTGGGTCGGTTGGCCCAGCGCCAGCGCCATCCGGGCGCTCCTCGCTTTCGCGATCCGTCCGGGCAGGTCACTGCTGACCAAAGCCCCCAAGGGGTTTCCGGCGGAGGGATCGAATTGTCCGCCGGGCACGAAGCCGATGATCGGCTCGACGAGGTCGTCCGCCGCCACGATGACGAACCCCTCAGGCTCCAGATAGGCGATGTGGTAGAGCGGCGAGCCGTTGGCGTCGCTGAAGGTCTCCATCCGCTGCACCTGTTGCCCGAGGATGGTTTCAAGGGGCGCCTGGCCGGTTTTAAGCCAGCCGCCGACCGCCGTCTTGGCTTGGGCCGCATCCACAGGGGCGCCCCTGAGGGGGCCGAGGGGGGCGGCGAGCAAGAGGAGCGCGGCCAGGCCCTTGCGGAAAGCGGGACGCCAGGTGCGCGCGCCGGCCGGGCGGGCTTCGATGCGAGCGGGCGCGACGGTTTCTGGCGGGCAGGACAGTCGGATCATCAGGATCACCTTTTTTTGAAGCACGGTGTTTCTGGCCGGGGCTGCGCAGATGCCGTGCGTTTCCGAACAAAGCCGGACGAATAGAATAACTTTTTCAGACGGCCGGACTCAACACTTGTTTTTGAGCACACGCTTTTTGCGAGTCACCCCTGTTCCGCGTGCGGGCGTTTCAATTCCCGTAAAGGCCCCCGTAAAAGGAAGAAATCGATACACTTTTCGAGCGGGCTGGGCTAAACTAATGACGTTTTCAACGGAAGCACAAAAAAAATGAGCCGCATTGTCATAGTCATGGGTTTCATGGCATGGACGCTGCCGGGCATGGCCGCGCCCAACGGCAAGCTGCTGTCTGTCGCCGAGCCCGCCGGCTATATCGCCCGGCTGCTGATCAATGAGACCCCTTTCCCCGGTGAGCGCGGCTACGTCAGCGAAGAGGATTCCATGGCGACCATGCGCGCCCTGCTGCTGGTCCTCGACGCCCGCAGCAACCGCATCCCGCCCGGCTACTCGCGCGAGGAGATCTCCGACACGCGCTCCAGCGACGTGATCGATATCGTCACGGCCGGCGGCGTGCACGGCCAGGTGGCCGGCTTCTACCGCGACGGCAAGGGCCGGCCGGCCATGGCAGCGCGCGTGCACGCGCGCGTCGCCCGCCTGCAGGGCATCGCGGGCGGGGGCGAGCCGGGCCGCTTCGTCCGTCTGCTCGATTACGCCCAGGCCTTGGCCAGCGCCTACTTCAAGGGCGTTTCCCCTTCGCCGGATCTCTTCGCGGGCATCACGCGCATCCCGCCCAACAAGGTCGCGGGACGCGCTTACGGCTGGATGACCGACCAGGACTACTACCACCCCGGCGGTGACTTCGTGCGCATTCCCGACCGTCTGGGCGGGCGCCTGGGCGGCAACCGCTTTTTCACGCTGGTGCGGCGGACCGCCGAGGCCGCGCCGCTCTCCGCATCCGGCTCCCCGCTTGTCACGGTTCCCAATTAGTCTCCACTTTAATATGAAAACACGCGCGCCTCTCCACCCTCTCGCCGTCCTTCTTCCCAGTCTCGCGGCTGTCCTGTTCTTGGCTGGCTGCCGGCTGACACCTCAGCGGGAGGCCAAGCTCAACCTTTCCGGAATCGTGAATCCGCAGCCGGATCAGAAAGAGGCGGCCGCCCTCTACACCGAGCTCGGCGGCGACGAGGGGTTCTTCCAGACCGCCCACTACCTCTACCGCTGGTATCTCGATGAGAACGACTTCGAGCGGCGTGACCTCGCCTTCCAGCGTCAGGTCTGGCTCCGGCGGCTCCAGGTCGTGACGGATGAAAACGACCACAGCCGCTTTATGGAGGTCGTCTTTCCCGCCATCGGCGTGACGGTCGCCCTGAAGAAGACCGACTACCGCATTCCCGAACTCAAGCTCGACGTCAAGAGCAACGGCTACCGCGTCGTCCGCATCAGCCGCGAGCCCCGTGACGCTTCCGAGGCCGGCTCCTACGTCCGGCTCGCGTTCGACCCCGCCGCACTCAACGCCCGCCTGTTCCGCGAGCGCTTCCAAGCGCAGTTCCCCAGCGACGAATTGCTCGTCCGCATGCGGGCGAGCGTCGCCAAACAGGTCGCGGATCTGGCCTTGCCTGCCGCGCCGCAGGGCGACAAGACCGTGTACTTCGCCCCTGTCCATACCGTCGCCAACGAGATCTGGGCCTACTGGGAGGAGGGCAGGCTCCTCTTCCGCTTCACTTCGGATGTCGACCTCGACAACCCCGCCCTCTGGAGCCGCGACACGCTCGACGTCGCGATCTACGACATCGTCCAGCAGACCGTGGTCTCCCACGAGGAGAAGCCCGGGGACGACCTCTTCCTCACGCGGGATCAGGTCGGCCGCGCGCTTTACAACTGCCTCGTGCTGGGCAAGAAGACCGTGGTCTCTTCGGACTGACCCCGCCCTCGTCACGGCTCAATCCTCTGGGCTTTTTGCCATACACAAACGGGCGGCCCTGCGGTCCGCCCCTGCGGGATGCGCGCATGAGCTATCGGCGCATGACGCGGGCCCGGCAGCCGGGCGGGCCGCGCTTGAGGGCAAAGGACAGCGCGCGCCGCAATCGCGGGAATGCCGCAAATCGAGCTTCAATAATTTGCAAAAAACGGGTAAGATCGGGTTTTACAATCATTCCTATACGGGGCAGATTATGAATAGACTACATGTTTTAGCTGGCCTTTGTTGTTTCAGCCTTTCCGCTCAAACCCTTCTGGCGGTGGACAATGTCGGTGCCCGGCCCGGCACGTGGACCCATAGCCTTTCCGCCGCCCGCCAGCTGGCTGACACCACGGACCGGCCGCTGCTCGTGATGTTCAGCAGCGCCAGCATTGCCTACCCCTGGGGTCTGCGTTTCGAACGCGAGATCAACTCCAGCGACATCTGGAATGCCTACGCCTCGGAGCAGCAGCTCGCCATGGCTTACATGAACCGTACCGCGTACAACTGGGACGACCGCTATTATTGGAATGTCGTCTCCAATAATCCGGCGATCACCGAAATCCCCGCGTTCGTGCTCTATGCCTCCGACGGCGTCACCGTGCTCGACGCCTTCACCTTCACCTCCAACGTCACCTTCACCGCCTCCGCCTTCGTCAGCCGCATCAACGACAAGCTCCTGGCGAACGATTACCGGGTCAAGGATGTCGACCTCTGGGAACCCGCGGACAACAGCGCGGTCGGCGCCACCGTGCTTGAGTTTAAGACCTTCAGCCAGCGTCAATACCATGAAATCTCCGTCAAACAAGACGACACGGATGACTGGTTTAAGTTCAGCGCCGTCAGCGGGCGACGGTACAAGCTTCAGATTCCGGCCAGCGACCTCCAGACCGGCTTCACCCCGGCAGCATCGAAAGCCCAGTTCGCTGACATCACCAACACGTTTCCCGTTTGCGTCGTAACCAATGCCCCGTCCCTGGTAAGCGTCACCACCAACCGCGGTCCGGCCGTGACCGACGTGATCATCCTCGGCGTCTGCACCAATTTTGAGCTGGATGTCACCAATTCACTGCCTTTTTCGGAGCATCTTGTCACCAACGCCGTCCTCGCGGCCGAGACCAACGCGTTCACCGCCGGCCCCGCGTTCGTAAACAAGACGGTGCTGATGACCAACCTGCCCTCCGCCAGCGCACGGGCCTTCACCAACGGCGCGTCGGCCAAGCTGATCTCGCCCACCCTCACCCTGCTTGACCCCGCGCGTCAGACGCGCCTGAATTTTGACGCGGGCCCGCTCGGGACCACGAACCAGCTGATGCTGGCCTCCCTGACCAATGGCTACCTCTTTACCGTCCCCGCCCCGTACAATAACCAGCCCTGTTTTCTCACTGTCAACTGGGGCGCTTCCTCCAATACGCCCCCGGCCTTCGATGCGGTGACCTACTCCCCGCCGGTCACAAATCTGACGGTCACGACCATGGTCAGCAACCTGCTAGCGGCCGTCGTGACGCGCCAGACCGTCACGAACGTCTGGCTCACGGTCACCTACAGCGGCCCGACGGACGTGCCCGTTGATGACGCTCCCGGCTCCGATTCCAAACCCGCATTCATCGTGAGCTCGAACCTTGTGGTCGAGACCTCGGTCCTCACGTTCACGAACACCTTCGGCACGCCCGTCATCTTTACGGGGACCAACTCCGTTATCACCGAAGGCTCCAATGTGGTGACCTTCACCGCCAATAGCCGGTACGCCCTCAACTACCGGTTCTGGGAGCCGGGCGAGGTCGGCTTTACCTCCACCAACATTCAGGCCAGCGAGACCGGCGCGCGCGTCCAGCTCACCGTCGTCCGCAAAGGCGGGTCAGGCGGCGATGTCCACCTGCGATACCGCTTCGAGGATGCCGACACCCCCGGACGCGACTACGAGGCTGAAAACGGCAAGGACTTCAAAGCCGTCGAGGGCAACCTCTTCTGGGCGGAGGGTGAAGCCGGTTCGACGAACATCACCGTGGACCTCATACAGGACCTCCGCCCCACATGGGAAGGCCCTGAGCGTTTCGCCGTGGTCCTGGAAAGGAACGGAGAGTCGGCTTATTTGCAGGCCGCGGTCAGCGCCGCCTCCAACGCGGTCGTGACCCTCCGCGAAAGCGCGAGGAAGAACGCCGGAACATTTGGCTTCGCAGGTTCGAGCGCGACGGAGGTCGGGCCCGCGGACCCCTTCCCGAACGCCGCGAGACCCACGGTGACCGTCTCCGAAGACGCCGCCGTCACGCTCTGGGTCGCCCGCGCCGGCGGCAGCGACGGGCCCGCACGCGTGCGCGTCGTCACGGTCAACGGCACCGCCAAGGAGTCGGTCGACTTCGATTCCCCTGATTACCCGACGCTCGAGTGGGCGGATAAGGAAGACGCGCCGCAAGGCGTCACGATCGGAACACTGGCCCGGGACGGGTTCAACCGCGACGCGCAGTTCACGGTCAAGCTGGTCAGCGAACTGAACGCGCCGCTCTCTTCCGCGGCTACCGTCACCGTCACGCTGCGCGATGAGGCTACGGCTCAGAGCCTGGCCGATACCGCGGCTGCGGCCGCCCGCTGCGGTGCGACCTTCAAGTCCATTTCGGGCAACTGGTTCTGGACCGACGCCTCCACGCTGCGTTGCGTGTCCCCCTCGCGCGCGGGCAGCTCCGCCCTGAGCCTCGCCCTCACGGGCCCGGGCGTGCTCACCTTCAACTGGGGCCTGCACGGCGGGTCCGGTCCGGACCAGCTCGTATGCGCGGGCGGCGTGCTCGTCGGCAAGTCTCTGGCCGCCGCAGGCCCGACCGCCTCCGTCCTCCTCAAGCCCGGCAAGCAGACCGTCACGTGGACCTTCGCCAAAGCGTCGGCCGTCGTTGCGGAGGAGGACGCCTATGCCTTCGTCAGCAACCTCACGTGGCTGCCGATGACGCGCGCCGCCTCTCCCACACCCGAACCCAACGCGCGCACCTGTGACCTGAACCTCACGTGGCAGATGCCTCCGGCGGTCGCCGTTCACCTCTACGGCGACTTTGAGACGGACGTTTCCACAGGGCTCGTGCAGACCGCAACCGTCACGGCCGTGACGCCCAGAGGGGCCACACTCGCGAATGTGGTCACTAACGCCGATTTCTCGGCTCTCTGGCCCGACCCTGCCTCGGATGTCAAACGCAGCTACACGTGGCGTGTCGACACCGTGTTCACAAACGCAGACGGACGGCTCACCAGCAGCGGCACGCCCTGGTCGTTCAACCTCATCAGCGCCGGCAGCCCGACAACCGATCTTCCGACCGATGGATTCCAGTCCGCCCCCGGCGTGTATGAGGCGGTCCAAGGCGTACGCTGCGACTTCGGCGCCATCACCGAAGACCCCGAGATCACCTACGCGGTGACCAGCGGCGCGCTGCCCTCCGGACTCGCCTTGGACAAGGCCACCGGCGGAGTCGCGGGGGTGCCCGCCAAGGCCGGAACCTGGACCGTGCTTCTCCAGGCCACCCAGGCCGCCGACGGGATCCGCGTGCCTTACGCGACCGTCGCGCTCACCTTCATCGTGCACCCGTTAGGCTCCTTGGCCGGCACCTACAACGGCTGGATCAAGGACGCCGACTCGCCCATGGGCTACTGCGGCCTGGCGGCCCTTACAGTCGGCGAGAACGGCAAGCTGACCGCCAAAGTCACGGCCCAGGGGGCCACGTACAGCTTCAGCGCCACGGGCTTCGACGGGGCCGACGACGTGGTCGCGCCCGGGAGCGTGACGCTTGACACCTGCGCCGGAGGATGGGTCACCGGCCCGGGCGGGACACGCTACCACACGCTCGACAATTTGGTGGTCACGGACGACGGCACGGCGACCGCCTCCCTCACCCTCTACACCCGCGTCAGGACCATCAGCACCGACGAAGTGGTGCCGGCGGTATATGTGGTCGAACTTTTCCGCACCCGTTGGGGCGATGCCGCCATGCAGCCGGTGCTCAACACCTTCAAGGGCTATTACACCGTCGCGCTGCCGGTCATGGACGCGCGCGACCCGCTCAACACGCCCTGGGGCAGCGGTTACGCCACCCTCACCGTCTCCGACAAAGGCGCGGCCAAACTCAGCGGGGTGCTGGCGGACGGCAAGACGTGGTCCCTCGCGACCACGCTGATCATGGCCGATACGAACGATACCTCATCCGCGGCGGTCTGCGTCTATACCCAGCCCTCCGGCTATGCCGGGAAGGGCGGGCTCAGCGGCCTCCTCCGCATCACGGCCGGTGCGAGCGTCTACGGCAACACGGTCGACTGCCCGGATGTCGTACTGAAGTGGTGGGACTTCACCCCCGCGAGCGTCGCGGGCGCCACCAACGCCGCCCCCTCCGCGGCGGCCGGCTTCCTCAACAGCCTGGAGGCATCAGGCGGCTTTTATGACAACCTGATGAACCTTCAGACGTACTACCTCTGCAAGGATCTGAGCTTCGAGGACAACGTCACGTTCCCCGGGACCGGCCTGCTGGACCGGCTGCCTTCCGACGCCGACGGACTCAACGGCATCTCCAGGTACCTGCTCCTTTCGGAGGACGGCTTCCTGCCGTTCGGCACGGCAGTCGATGTCGGCGCCCGTTCCCTGTCTGTCAAGGCCCGGAATGTCGTCTCCAACGCGACCGATGCGGCGACGGCCTCGCTGGCGGAAAGTATCGATTTGGACCAGTCGAGGAATGTCGCCGGGCTCTTGTTCGCGTTCAATCCCGTCACCGGGCTTTTCTCCGGCTCGTTCGATCTCGTCTACGAGCGCGAGAATGCGAACGGGCAGTTCGTGCGGCGCACGCGCAAGACCGCCTACAAGGGCGTCTATACGCCCACGCGGCCCGTTGACGGGGCGGAAGATCCGAGCGCGGGCGTGCAGGGCGCCGGTTTCTATCTGGTGCCCGACACCAGCGCGTACCTCGACGGCGTCGGCAAAGTCCACAGCTACACCTTCAACTGGTCTTTCGCTTTTGAGCTGTTCTCCGTCGAAGCGCATGACGCAACGTGGTGCGACGGCGACGTCACACATGAATAAGCCGGCAGAGAAGACATGGCACTTAGGGAGAAACGCGTAAGAGAAGTCTGGGGCAGCCGCATCGGCGTGGTGCTGGCCGCGGCGGGCTCCGCGGTCGGGCTCGGCAACTTCCTGCGCTTTCCCGGCGTCGCCGCCCGCAACGGCGGCGGCGCGTTCATGATCCCGTACTTCATCGCCTTCCTCTTTCTCGCGCTGCCGCTCTGCTGGATGGAGTGGTCGATGGGGCGCTATGGCGGGCGCTTCGGGCACGGCAGCGCGCCGGGCGTGTTCGACGCGGTCAGCGACCGCCGGCGCCCCTGGCTCAAGTACCTCGGCGTGCTGGGCATCACCGGCGCGCTCGGCATCTTCTTCTACTACATCTACATCGAGTCGTGGACCCTCGCCTACAGCGTCTTCGCGCTCACCGGCAACTACGCCTCCGTCGCCACGCCCGAGGGTATGGGCGCGTTCCTCGGCAGCTACCTGAGCGGGACGGGCGGCTATTTCAGCAGCCGCCTGACGGCCTACGGTTTCTTCCTCGTCACCTTTGTCTGCAACTTCTGGGTCGTCTACCACGGGATCAACCGCGGCATCGAGCGCTTCTGCAAGGTCGCCATGCCGCTGCTGTTCGTCACCGCCCTCGTGCTCATGGTCCGCGTCTTCACGCTGGGCGCGCCGGTGAACCCCGCGTGGACCCTCGACCGCGCGCTGGGCTTCCTCTGGAACCCCGACTTCGCGGCGCTCAAGAGCGGCAAGGTCTGGCTCGAGGCCGCGGGCCAGGTCTTCTTCTCAACCTCGGTCGGCATCGGCGTGCTTCTGACCTACGCCACCTACATGAAGTCGCGCGACGACGTGCTGCTGCCCTCGACGACCGCCTCGTTTCTGAACGAGTTCGCCGAAGTCGTGCTCGGCGGCTCGATTGTCGTGCCGGCCGCCTTCCTTTTCTTCGGGCCCGCCGGCACCACGCAGGCCGTGGAGGGCGGCACGTTCGGGCTCGCCTTCCGCACCACGCCGCTGATCTTCAACCACATGGCGGGCGGCCCGTGGATCGGCTTCGCCTGGTTCCTGCTGCTCTTCATTGCGGGGGCCACCAGTTCGGTCTCGATCCTTCAGCCCTCGGTCGCGTTTCTCGAGGAGGAGTTCGGCTTCAACCGCAAGCGCTGCGTCGCGGTGATCGGCGCGGTCTGCTTCGCCGCCGCGCATCTCGCCATTTTCGGCAACGGCGTGCTGGACGAGATGGACTTCTGGTTCAGCTCGTTCGGACTGCCCATGTTCGGCCTGATCGAGGCGCTGGTCTTCGTCTTCTGCTTCGGCCCCCGTCGCGGCTGGGACGAGCTGCACGCCGGTTCGGCGCTGCGCCTCCCGGCGTTCTTCAAGGCCGTCATGGTGGTGGTGACGCCGCTCTTCCTTTTCGCGATCCTCGCGGGCTGGCTGGCCACCGACGGCTGGAAGACGATCCTGATGAAGAAGGTCGTGGACGGCCGCCTCGCGCCGCTTTACGCGCCGGAACAGGTGCCCTGGGTGCTCGCCACGCGCCTCTTCTATCTGGCGCTCATCGCCTTCACCTGCTTCCTCATCCGCCGCGCCTGGAAGCTACGGGCCGCCAGCGGGCCGGGGAGTGACGCAAGTGAGCAATAAGCCGTCCCTGTGCCGCGCGCACGCCCAGGGATGGGCGTGCCACATTCCGCAACCTGCATGCGCCGCCCTTCGCAGGGAAGGGGGGTTGTCCTGGATGTGCCATACGCATCCTTGCGCATGGGGTGCCGCAGTGAAACTAGGTCAATAAGGAAACGCCCATGAACACCACACGCAGAGACGCTCTCAAAGCATTCGCCGCCGGCACGGCCCTGGCCGCCCTCGGGCTCAACGTCCGCCCCGGACTCGCGCAGGAGCAGCCGGCCGCGCCGGCGCTCAAGGGCCGCATCCGCCAGGGAGCGTGCGGCGGCGCGTTCGGCAAGGGGATGACGCTGGAGCAGAAGTGCGAGCTCTGCGTCAGGCTCGGGCTCAAGGGCATGGACTTCGTCGGTCCCAACGACTGGCCGACCCTCCAGCGCCACGGCCTGATCTGCACGCTGACCTCCAGCTTCGGCCTGAGCAAGGGGCTCAACCGCAAGGAGAACCACGCGGAGTGTCTCGCCGCGCTCCGTAAAAGCATCGCGGCCAGCGCCGCCGCCGGCTTTCCCAACGTGATCTGCTTTCCCGGCAACCGCGCGGGGTTGTCCGACGAGCTCGGCGCGGAGAACACCGTGGAGGGGCTGAAGCAGGTCG
Source organism: Verrucomicrobiota bacterium (assembly GCA_023269675.1). Lineage (GTDB taxonomy): Bacteria > Verrucomicrobiota > Kiritimatiellia > RFP12 > UBA1067 > JAHFSX01. The sequence goes on along the minus strand of JAHFSX010000004.1, from coordinate 173,155 downwards.
TCGCGTTCGCCGAGGAGCAGAAGGTGACCCTCTGCATGGAGCTGCTCAACTCCAAGCGCAACCACCCGGACTACCAGTGCGACCGCACCGCGTGGGGCGCCGACGTCTGCCGGCGGGTCGGCAGCCCGCGCATGAAGCTGCTCTACGACATCTACCACATGCAGGTGCAGGAGGGCGACGTCATCGCCACGCTCCGCGAGTTCATGCCCTTCATCGGCCACATCCACACCGCCGGCGTGCCGGGCCGCCACGAGATCGACGACTCGCAGGAGCTCTACTACCCCGCCATCATGCGTGCCATCGTCGACCTGAAGTACGACGGCTACGTCTCGCACGAGTATACGCCCGTGAAGGACGCCGCGGCCTCCCTGGCCGAGGCCGTCCGCATCTGCGACGTGTAGACGCGCTATTTTACGCGCTCGATCCGGTAATGGCCGGGCAGGGCGTCGAACGCGGGCTGGCCGTCCGCGACGCTGACCGGCGCCGCCTGTCCGTTCTCCACGCGCCAGACCCGCGCGCCGGATTGCCAGCCGGGCAGGCGCAGCACGAAGCGGTGGGGCGTGGCGGAGTCAAGCCGGCAGACTTTTTCCGGGTAGCCTTTGTGCCGGCTGTTCCAGGGCGGCAGGACAAAGGTCGAGTCGGGGTTGATCTCGACCTCGACGGCGGCGGCGCCCGCATCCACGGTGTAGGCGCCGGTCCCTTCATAAGTCACGTACGGCGAGCTGCCGCAGGCCACGATGTGGCGGACGTCCGGATTTGCCGGAAACGGCGACCACGCGGTCGCGCGCGACTGCATGTAGGTGTCCGCCGTCTGGAGAAGGCTGGCGTTGTTGGTGAACGACAGGGCGCACGGGCCAAGGGTGCGGGTGTCGGCGCCGGCCGCGTCCAAGCGCGTGTGGCGCGGCGTGCGCCCGAACAGTTCGCCCGCGATGGTGAAGCTCACGGCCTTCTGCGGCGTGCAATAGAGGTTGAGGTGGTGCGAGCCGGACATGTACTCCGCCGCCGGCGTGAGCGAGTAGGTCCACATGGTCGCGATTTGTGCCCCCAGCGCGCGGAAGAGCCGCGCCATGGCGGGATAGAGATAGGAGGACTGGTTGAAAAAGGTCTCGTATTCGTAGACCAGCTTGGCCTTGCCCGCGAACCGTTTGCCCAACGCCCAGCCGAGCCGCTCGTACTCGTCGCAGCTCGCCTGCAAATGCGGCAGGTAGTTCTTGCCGCTCAGGTCGGCCGGGTGTTGCCAGTAGGGCTGCTGCACGTCGTGCTGGCCGGGATAGAGGCAGAACGAGACGCCGTCGGCCGTGCTCTCCGCCGTTGCCTGAAACACGTCCTCGTGCTCGTTGATCATCTGCGGCCAATTGAGGTTCCAGACCACGGGCTTGGTCGAGCCTGTGGCGCGGATCACCGCGCACATCCGGTCGATGTAGGCGCGGACTTGCTCATAACGGAACACGCGGTAGTGCAGATCGAGGTTCCCGGTGTGGCTTTTGGCGGCGCACCACTGCTCGAAGGTTTTGTGCAGCGGCGCGAACATCGGTTCCGAGCCGAGCGCCACATAGTCCACGTAGCCCGGCTCGTTGGCGATCTCGAACACGGCGATGGCGGGCTCGGCTTTGTAGGGCACCTGCGTGTAACGGTTCGCGCGCTCCAGCAGGGCCCGGATGTAGCGGGCGCTCTTGTCGGCCAGCGCCGGATCGGTGATCCATTCGCGGCGGTCGCGGCCGGCCATGAACGAGTCCTTGAGATACGCGCCGCCCATCTCGTTCATCAGTGTCAGATAGACGTAGATGCCGCGGGCGCGGCAGCCCGCGACCGTGTAGTCGAGCGCGTTCAGGAACACGCTGTCGCGCAGGTTGCCCTCGGCGTCGGTGAAATCCGACGGCAGGAGGTGCATGCGGATCACGGAGGCCCGCATGCGCACCAGCTCGTCGAGGTTCCGGTCCGCGACGCGCTTGAGCGCCTCGGCTTCCAGCGGGACGCCGCACTTCTTCAGTCGGCCGTTGTACTCCCAGCTGAGCGCGGTCTGAAGGTTCACGCCCCACAGCGCCACCTCGCCGCCGTTCGGATAGACGAGCACGCCGTCGCGGCAGGTGATGGGCTGCAACGTCTCGGGCCGGAACGTGGCGCCGCCCTGCGAGGCGGCCAGGTCGATCGTTTCGCGCTTGCGGGAGCGCGTCAGGTCAAGGGCCTGCCGGAGCGCGGGCGGCACCCGTTCCAGCCGGGTCACGCTCACGTCGTCCAGCCAGCTCGTGCCGGCGAAGCCGTCATAGAGTTTTCCCCGCGCGCCGGGGAACCACTCGAGGCGCACGCGGCTGTTGTCGGCTGAATTGAACACGAAGGTCACGCGGGTCCAGTTCGTGCCCGCGTCGGAAGGCAAGGCTGACAGCACCTTCCATTTCAGGGTCATGACCGCCAGCATGGGATTCAGCCGGCCGTCCGCGCGCAGCCAGGCGCTCACCTCATAGGTCGTGTCCGGCTCGACCGCGAGGATCTGGTCCACATGCGCGTTGTCGCTGCCGGCCGTCGTCCGGCTGTAGCGCGCGCCGCGCGAAGCTCCGCGCCCCTCTCCCTCCGCGAGCGTGAGGCGGGCGTCGGATGTGCCGTGCAGGAAAAGGCCCCACGCGTGCTCCTTGTCCGTGCGCGTGAGGCGCACGTCCGGACCTTCGAAATCGCCCGCCGCCAACCGGTTTTCCGGCGTTCCGGCGCCGGCCGAGAGAGCGGCGGCACAGATGCAAGCCCAGGCGAGCAGGGGTGTGCCGAGGCGCGCGCGCGGGGAAGAGGTGCGGGTGTCGGAGGCCGGGTTCATTTGCATAAGGAGGTCTTTGTCAGTGGGTGGTGGCGCTGTGCAAGGGGTGCGGGCATCGTAACAAAGCCGGTTGTGGCGCACAAGCGCGCCGGGGAGAAGAGGGGCGTTGTGACACGGCTTGTTGCTTTGACCTCGCGCGCGGGCCGTCCGGCGGACGAGCCTTGCCTGAACATGCTGAATAGAGCGCCGGCCCACATCTCGCAGGCAGGGACGGACCGCTGGGCCGTCCGTTTGCATATGGCAAAAGTCCAAAGGAATAAGCCGTACGCAGACCTGATTCCGGTTGACGCGCGCCTGCGGGTGGCGTAAAGTCAGAAAATAATTGGCACCGGCTATGGTCAGTCGCGTGCGAACAACCCAACGAAGGAAACACCCCATGACCTCACGTCGTCTGTTCATCGGTTCCATGTGCGCCCTGGCCGCGGTCCCCTTGCTGTCCTCCGGCCAGAGCTGCTGCGCGGCAGGGGGCGCCGGCAAGAAGGCGGCCTGTGCGGACGGCGCGGCGAAGCTCAAGGCCACGAATGCCGCCGTCGTCGCATGCGACGGGGCGAAGACCAAGATTAAGATCACGTGCGCCAAGTGCGGCAAGGACGCGGAACTCGAGATTGATACTCCGACCGCCGACAAGCCCTACTCGCTGGACTGGACATGCCCCAAGTGCGGCAAGAAGCAGACGGTTACGGTCGAAGTTGCCAAGCCTGAGTGAGCGCTGGTCCAGAAAGGGACCCGCTTGTGCAAGGATGTCGCGGCCGGCAGCGCCGGCCGCCGTCGTCCGTCATGCCAGCGCCGTGTCTCCTAAAGGGCTGCATCTGAAGGTTCGCAGTACCGCCTTCAGGCGAAAAGCGGAGCCGGATTGACCTTGTATTGCGCCTCAAGGCGGGACTACGAACATGTCCTGATATTTAAGGGACATGACACTCGAGGCCGAGCACACGGCCGGGGACGATGGTGAAGGCGCCCGCCGTCACACCGGCCGCTTGAAAACATGCGTGGCATACCCCGCAGCGGCCTGCTCCGCCGCCTCCATCACGGTCTCGCTCAGCGTCGGGTGGGCGTGGACCGTCTGCGCCAGGTCTTCCGCCACCGCACCCATTTCAATCGCCAGCGTCCCCTCGGCGATCAGCTCTCCCGCGCCGGGCCCCGTCAATCCGACCCCCAGCACACGGCCGCTCTCTTTTTCGGTAATCAGCTTGGTCAGCCCGTCGCTGCCGCCCAGTGTCGCCGCGCGGCCGGAGGCCGACCACGAAAATTTTGAAACCGTAATCGCCAGGCCCTGCGCGCCGGCCTCGCGCTCGGTGAGCCCTGTCCAGGCGATCTCCGGTTGGGTAAAGACCACGGCCGGGATCGCCCGCGGGGCGTAAACGGATTTGCGCCCGGCGATCGCCTCCACCGCCACCTTGCCCTCGTACGTCGCCTTGTGCGCCAGCATCGGCTGCCCGGCGATATCCCCGATCGCGAAGATCGCGGGTTCCGCCGTCCGCCGCTGCTCATCGACGACCACAAAACCTTTTTCGTCCAGCTGGACCCGTGTGTGTTCGAGACCCAGATCGTGCGTGTTCGGGCGGCGGCCCACGGATACCAGCACCCGGTCATAGGTTTCGGTCCGCTCCTGCCCCGCCTGATCCGCCAGCCGCACCGTGACCTGAAGGTCGCCGGCCTCTATCGCCAGCACGCGCGTCTCCAGCATGATCTCCTCAAACTGTTCCTTGAGCCGCGCCGCCAGCGGCAGGACCAGGTCCGGGTCCGCCCCGGCCATCAGCGCCGGCAGCATCTCCACCACCGAAACCTTGGACCCGAAGGCCGCATAGGCCTGCCCCAGCTCCAGGCCGATGTAGCCGCCGCCGATCACCAGCAGCCGCGCGGGGATGTCCTCCAGCGCCAGCGCGCCCGTCGAGTCCATCACCCGCGGCGAATCCGGCGCGAGCGGCAGCCGCTGCGGCTGCGCCCCGGTCGCCAGGATCGCCGCCTTGAAGCGCAGCCGCTCCTCGCTGCCGTCCGCTTTCGCCACGGTCAGCGTCGCGGCGTCCGCGAAGCGCGCGCGCCCTTGGATGACGCGCACCTTGCGTGCCTGCGCGAGCTGTCTAAGTCCCTCCGTGAGCTGCGTCACGACCGACTGTTTCCAGCTCCGCAGGCGCTCGACATTCAGCGCCGGTGCGCCGAACGCGATGCCGTACGCCTCGGCCGCTCGGGCTTCGCGGATCACCGCGGCCGCATGCAGCAGCGCCTTGGACGGGATGCACCCGCGATACAGGCAAGCTCCGCCGGGCGTGGCCTCCAGATCCACCAGGGTCACGTCCATCCCCAGATCCGCCGCATAAAACGCCGCGGGGTATCCGCCTGGACCGCCGCCGATCACCACCAGTTCCCGCACTTCCGTGTCGCCCACAAGAACCTCCTGTCAGCCGTTGAGCGCCAGCAGCAGCGGCTGCCTGATCGCCTCCTTGATCCAGCCCATGAACGCCGCCCCGTCCGCTCCGTCGATCACGCGGTGGTCAAACGACAGCGACAGCGGCAGGACCGTGCGCGTGACGATCTTCCCGTCCGCGACCGACGGCTCCTCATAGGCGCGGCCCAGCCCGAGGATCGCCACTTCGGGGTAGTTCACGATGGGCGTGAAGTAGATCCCGCACACCCGCCCGAGATTCGTCACCGTGAACGTGCTGCCTTCCATCTCCTCCAGCTTGATTTTCCCCTCGCGGCATTTCGCCGCCAGCGCCTGAATCTCCACCGCCAGCGCCACCATGTTCTTCGTGTCCGCATCGCGCACGACCGGCACCATCAGCCCCCGAGGCGTGTTCACGGCGATGCCCAGATGCACATACCGCTTGAAGATGATCTCTCGCGCGCCGATGTCCACCGAAGCGTTGAACGCGGGGAATTTCCGCAGCGCCTGCGCTGCGATTTTGCAGACCATCACCGCCATGCTCAGCTTGCCGCCTTCCTTTTCCGCCAGGTCCGCGTACTGCTTGCGCAGGGGCTCCAGCTCCGTGATGTCCGCCTTGTCGCACAGCGTCACATGCGGCACCTGCGACCAGGCCAGCGTCAGGTGCTCCGCCGTTTTGGCGCGGATCACGCTCATCTTCTTGCGCTCCACCGCCCCCCAGCGGCCGAAATCCGGCAGCGGCGGAATGGGCGCGCCGACCGCGGCCGCACCCGCCACGGGGCGGGCTTCGTTCAGCTGTTTGGCCGCGCGCATCACGTCGTCTTTCGAGACGCGCCCGTGCGGCCCGCTGCCGGGCACCTTTCCCAGATCCATCCCGATCTCCCGCGCGAACCGCCGCACCGAGGGGGCCGCCGGCACTTTCCGTCCGGCCGGCACTTCAGGTGGCGGCACGGGCGCCGTTGCACGCGGAGCCGCTGCGGCGGCCGGCGCGGTGGCGGGTTCAGCCTGTGCGGGCGGTTCCGCCGCCGTTGGCGTTGTCTTCTCCTCCGGCTTCGTATCCGCCGCCGCCGGAGCCGCCGCAGGCTGTGCGCCGCCCGCCTCGGCCAGGCTGAAGATCAGCTGCCCTTTCTTGATCGTGTCGCCCGGCTGCACGTGCACCGCCGCCACTGTGCCGGCCACGTTCGAAGGCACTTCGATGGTGGCCTTGTCCGTCTCCAGCTCCAGAACCGTCTGGTCGACGGCCACTGTTCCGCCGGCTGCCACCAGCACGCGCACCACCTGAATGGAGTCGATGTTTTCGCCCAGCTCGGGAAGCTTGAATTCCAGCGCCATATTGTCAGCTCCTTAACCTCTTTCACTCCCCTACAGGTACATCGGATTCCGCTTTTCGGAATCAAACCCGAACGCGGCGCGCGCCTGGAGCGCCGTCTCCGCCGGCACCGCCCCCTCGCGCGCCAGCGCCGCGAGCGCAGCCAGCGCCACGTGCCGCGCATCCACCTCGAAAAAGTCCCGCAGGGACGCGCGTCCGTCGCTGCGCCCGAAGCCGTCCGTCCCCAGCGCGACCGTCCGCGCCGGGATCCAGCGGGCCACGCTCAGCCCGAGCGCCTTGACGTAGTCGGTGGCCATGACCACGGGCGCGGCGCTCCCGCCCAGGCACGCCGTGATGTACGGCCGCCGCTCCTCGGCCTCGGGATGCAGCGTGTTCCAGCGCTCGGTCTCCTGCGCGTCTTTATACAGCTCCTTGTAGCTAGTCACGGAGTACACGTCCGCTGAAACGCCGTAGTCCGCCGCGAGCATCCCGGCCGCCTTGAGCACTTCGTTCAGGATCGTGCCGCTGCCCAGCAGCCGCACCCGCGGGGCGCCCTCGCGCTGCGCCTCGGTGCTGGCCAGTTTGTACAGGCCGCGCAGGATTCCCTCGCGCGACCCCTCCGGCATGGGCGGCTGCGCATAGTTCTCGTTCATCACCGTGATGTAGTAGAAGAGGTCTTCGCCGTCGGCGTACATGCGCTTCAGCCCGTCCTGCAGGATCGCTGCCAGCTCGTAGGCGTAGGCCGGGTCGTACGCCATCAGGTTCGGCACCGTCAGCGCCAGCAGGTGGCTGTTGCCGTCCTGGTGCTGCAGCCCCTCGCCCGCCAGCGTCGTGCGCCCGGAGGTCGCGCCCATCAGGAATCCTTTGCAGCGGCTGTCCGCCGCCGCCCAGATCAGGTCCCCCACGCGCTGGAACCCGAACATGGAATAGAAAATGAAGAACGGGATCGTGTTGATGCCGTGATGCGAATAGGCTGTCCCCGCCGCGATGAAGGAGCTCAGAGCGCCGGCCTCCGTGATGCCCTCTTCGAGGATCTGCCCGTCGGCCGCCTCCTTGTAGTACAGCAGGTTGTCCGCGTCCACCGGTTCGTAAAGCTGCCCCGGGTGCGAGTAGATGCCGCACTGGCGGAAGAGCGCCGCCATGCCGAAGGTCCGCGCCTCGTCCGGCACGATCGGCACGACCAGCTTGCCGAGCTTCTCGTCCTTGAGCAGCTTGGCCAGCATGCGCACGAAGGCCATGGTCGTGGACACCTCGCGCCCCTCGGTGCCCGCCGCGAACTCTTGGAAGAACGCCTCGCCGGGCGTCTCAAGCCGGCCTCCCATGCCGTGCCGCTGCGGATTGAAACCGCCCAGCGCCGCGCGCCGCGCCAGCAGGTAGGCCTTCTCGGGGCCGTCCGCCGGCAGCTCGTAAAAGGGCAGCTGGCTGACCTGCTCGTCGGAGAGGGGGATATGGAACCGCGACCGGAACGCCAGCAGCTCGTTTTCCTTGAGCTTCTTCTGCTGGTGCGTGACGTTCAGCCCCTCGCCGCCCTCGCCCATGCCGAAGCCTTTGACCGTCTTGGCCAGCACCACGCTGGGCACGCCTTTGGCCTCTGCTGCCGCCTTGTACGCCGCGTACACCTTGACCGGATCGTGCCCGCCGCGCAGCAGCCCTTTCAGCTGCTCGTCGGAAAGCGTCTGCACCATCTCCAGCAGCCGCGGATCGCGCCCGAAGAAGTCCTTGCGGAAATAGGCCCCGTCTTCGACGACGTATTTCTGGTACTGCCCGTCCACGACCTCGTTCATCCGGTGCGCCAGCAGGCCGTACGTGTCGCGCGCCAGCAGCGCGTCCCAGCCGCTGCCCCAGATCACCTTGATCACATTCCACCCGGCGCCGCGGAAGCCCGCCTCCAGCTCCTGCACGATCTTGCCGTTGCCGCGCACCGGCCCGTCCAGGCGCTGCAGGTTGCAGTTGACCACGAAGATCAGGTTGTCCAGCTTCTCGCGCGCCGCCAGCGCCATCGCCGCCAGCGCCTCGGGCTCGTCGCACTCGCCGTCGCCCACGAACGCCCAGATCTTCTGGTCCGACGGCGCCTTCAGGCCCCGGTCCTGCAAATAGCGGATGAAGCGCGCGTGATAGATGGCCGTGATCGGCCCCAGGCCCATCGAGACGGTCGGAAACTTCCAGAAATCCGGCATCAGCCACGGATGGGGATAGGACGAAAGCCCCGGGCTGTCGTGCAGCTCGTGCCGGAAGTTGTTCACCTGCGCCAGCGGCAGGCGCCCCTCCAGAAACGCCCGCGCGTAAATCCCCGGCGAGGAGTGCCCCTGAAAGTAAACCAGGTCGCCCTGATGGTCCGGCCCGTTGCCTCGGAAGAAGTGGTTGAAGCCGACTTCGTAAAGCGTCGCCGCCGAGGCGTAGCTCGCGATGTGCCCGCCGATGCCCTCTTCCGCCCGGTTGGCCTTGACCACCATCGCCATCGCGTTCCAGCGGATGATGCTGCTGATCCGGTACTCCAGCTCCAGGTCGCCCGGATAGGGGGGCTGCTCCGCGGGAGGGATCGTGTTGATGTAGGGCGTGTTGGCCGTAAACGGCAGCCGCACCCCCTTCAGCTGCGCGAACCCGGAAAGCTGCTGGAACAGCTCGCACAGCCGCGCCGGCCCGGCCCGGTCCAGAACCTCGTCCAGCGATTGCAGCCACTCCTGCGTCTCGATGGCCGACGCGTCCGCATTCAGCTTGTCCTTGTCATCCATAACGGCACCCGAATCCCTTCCGTTAAGGCAGTTGAGGTTACGGCATCCCGAACACGATGATTCAATAGGCTGTTACTTTACACCCGACAAACCCCCTGATCAATCTTTAGAAGGCGCGTGGCCGCATCGCCTTCACGGCTGGCCCGGACGCGGCTCATGCGGCGGCACGCCGTACTTCCGCTGGCGCGCGCGGCCGCTGGGGCAGCCGCCGCGCGTCAGGGCCATTTCCAGCTTTTGAACAAACCGGGCGATTTTGTGGCCCTTGCGGGCGTTGACGCAGACCGGACAATGGGCTTCGCAAAACTCGGCGTCGGTCAGTTTCATGGTCGCGTGTCCTTTCCTCCGCAGGGCTTCCTCTTCGGACGCGGGCGCAGCGCATGCGCGAGCGCCTCCAGCGGCGCGTGCAGGACCATCCTCGGGCCCGCGTAACGCATCACGGCCCGGATGGATGCGCGCTTGTCCGGCGCGTAGCAGTGCACCGCGCAGTCGCTGCAGGCGGGTTTCTCCATGAAGGAACAGGCGTCCAACCGCTTCTCGGCATACGCCAACAGCGCGCGGCAATCCTCACACAACTCCGGGCCCGCGCGGTGATTGCCGCGGCAGTAGATCCCGATCATCAGGCGGAGCGTCTTCTTTTCATGATCGCGTCTGCGCATCGGTCGCCGCCTTAAGCCGCCGACCCTTGATAGGTTGCGTCACCGAAGCCGAGGATCGGGTAGAAAATGAAGGGCAGGAAGATCAGACCGACAACGAAGCCGCCGCCCTTGCCGAAGTTGTTCGCCAACCCGACCAGCGCCAGAATCCAGATGATGATGTTGACGAACGGGATGAACATGAGCAGCAGCCACCAGCCGGGCTTGCCCGCGACCTTCAACAGCACGTAGGCGTTATAGAGCGGAATGAGCACGGCCCAGCCGGGCCGTCCGGCTTTCGTGAACACGCGCCATAAGGCGGCCAGCATGAGCACCATGAGCGCGAGTTCAAAGGCCAGAATCATGCCAGCCGTACCGCCTGCCGCAACTGTGTCGTTCATCGGTCGTTCCTTCCCCTGCGTTGTTCCGGATGTGACGGGAGATGTCCGCCCGTAGCGCGCGTCCGTCCCCCACGTTTCGACTCAGCTTAGACGCTGCCGATTCGTTCAGCAAGCGGATTCTTCAGGGTAGCGGGTCGGCTCTGCCCGCGCACGCCCAGGGATGGGCGTGCCACATTCCTGCGCACGGGGGCTTCTCAGCCGGCACCCGCATTCAAAAGGTCCGTCAGGTTGGCCGCGTCGGTGACCGGCGGCCGGCAGGTGAAATCCTGGCAGACATAGGCGGCCGCGCGGCCCGCCTGTTTGCGCATTTCGCGGATCGGGGGCTGGAACCGTGTCAACAGCTCCTGCCCCTCGCCGCCGTCCGCGAGCAGGACGCTCTTGTGGGGCAGGAACGGACGCTGCGCCGCGAGCAAGAGCGCGCGCGTGTCGGCCGCGTCCCGCCCGCCCGCGATCACGATCTGGCGCGGCGTGTCGCAGCGCAACGCGAAGGCCGCCAGCAGCTGCGGCAGACTCTCCGGCAGCTCGCGCATCCGCAAGCCGAACGCGGTGAAGAGCGTATCCGCCATCTGGCGATATTCCGCCGATCCCGTGATCGCATGGAGCCGCAGCAGGTTCATGGCCGCCACGGAGTTGGCGGAAGGCTCCGCGCCGTCGTGGCCCTCTTTCATGCGCACCAAAAGGTCAGGCGTGTCGGCGGCAGAACTGAAATATGCGCCGTCCGCGGCATCCCAGAACAGGGCGTTCTGCTGCGCCTGCAAGGCCAGGGCCCAGGCGAGGTCCGCCGGATCGAAGGTCGCTTCGTAGAGGTCCAGCAGGCCCTGGATCAGGAACGCGTAATCCTCGGCGTACCCCTCCACGGCCGCCTCGCCCCCGCAGGTGCGGCGGAAGAGCCGGCCGGTCGCGGGGGTGTAGAGCTGGTGGCGGATAAAGGCGGCATTGCGTTCTGCGGCCTGCCGATAGGCGGGGTCGCCCAGCACCTGGTAGGCGCGGGCAAAGGCGGAAAGCATCAGCCCGTTCCAGGCGGTCACCGTCTTGTCGTCGCGGTGCGGGCGCGGACGCTGCGCGCGTGCCGTCACGAGACGGTGCCGGCAGCGTTCGAGAACGGCCCGCCCGTCGGCGCCCGACAGCGCCAACACGTGTTTGCCGTCCACCACGTTGTCGGCGCGGCTGAGTCCGAAGGCCGCGCCGAAGCGCGCGGCGTCAGGCTCTCCCAACACGGTCGTCACCTCGTCGGCGCTCCACGTGTAGAACGCGCCCTCCGCGGATTCGCCGGGGTGTCCCGGCACTGGGCTGTCGGCGTCTTCCGCCGAATAGAACTGCCCCTCCGGCCCGGCCAGGTCACGCTGGACGTAACCCAGCACATCGCGCACCGTTTCCGCGAAAAGCGGCTCGCCGGTGACCTGGTACGCCTCCAGATAGGCGCAGGCGAGCTGCGCCTCATCGTAGAGCATCTTTTCAAAGTGGGGCACCAGCCAAGCCGCATCCGTGGCATAGCGGTGGAACCCGCCGCCGAGGTGGTCGTGAAGGCCGCCGTCCGCCATCACGCGCAGCGTGTGCAGGACCATCTCCAAGGCCTGTTTTTCGCCGGTGCGCGCGTGGTGACGCAGCAGAAAGACGAAAGTCGACGGACGCGGGAATTTCGGCGCGCCGCCGAAACCGCCGCGGACGGGATCGTAGGAGGCTGCGAATGCCGGGACCGCGGCCCCGAGCAGCGTGGCGTCCACATGGCCGGTCCGGCTTGTGGCCGCCGCGATCTGCCGCAGTTGCCGCAGGGCGGTGTCGCCCGCCTCGTCGATCTGCGGACGCGCGGTGCGCCAGGCAGCGGCGATGCTGGTCAGCAGCCGTCCGAAGCCGGGACGGCCATACCCGTCCTCGGGAGGAAAGTAGGTGCCGCCGAAAAAGGGCTTCAGGTCGGGTGTCAGCCAGACGCTCAGGGGCCAGCCCCCGCCGCGCGTCAGGGCCTGAACGTAAGCCATGTAGACGCGGTCGATGTCGGGCCGCTCCTCGCGGTCCACCTTGATCGACACGAAGTCTTTGTTCAGCAGCCGTGCGGTCTCGGCGTCCTCAAACGATTCATGCGCCATCACGTGGCACCAGTGGCAGGTGGAGTACCCCACGGAAAGAAAGATCGGCTTGTCCTCGCGCCGCGCCTTGGCAAAGGCCTCCTCGCCCCACGGAAACCAGTCCACGGGGTTGCGCGCGTGCTGGCGGAGATAGGGGCTCTGCTCGCCGGCCAAGCGGTTCGGAGGAACGCCCGCGTTCTCGACATCGGAGACTTTCATGTCGTCAGTGTACGCCACATTTCCAGTCAGGTCACGACCGTTTTGGGCTCGCGCGGGAGGGCGACCCGCTCCTCCGGACGCTCACTCGCGCGTAATCAGGCGCACCGCGCGATCGTAGAAGAAATAACTCCAGGTCCAGTCAATGAGCACGATCAGGCGGTTTCGGAAGCCGATCAGCGCAATCAGGTGGATCACCAGCCACACCACCCAGGCCAGCGCGCCGGAGAAGTTCACCCCGAACACGCTGGCGACGGCGGCGTTGCGGCCAATGGTGGCCATCATGCCCATATTCCGATAGCGGAATTCACGCGCAGGCCGGTTGCCCACAGCGGCCAGGATGTTGTCAGCCGCCACCTGAGCCTGCTGCATGGCCACCTGCGCCACCATGGGCAGGGGGCTGCCATGCTCTTCCAGATACGCGGCATCGCCGATCACAAAGACATTCGGATGGCCTGCGGCTTGCAGCGTCGGCAAAACGGGCACCCGGCCGCCGCGGCCCATGTCCAGTCCGAGCTTCGCGGTCAGGCTTGCGGCACACACCCCCGCGGACCACAACACGGTGCGGGCCGGGATGATTTCGCCGTTCTCCAAGGTGAGCTTCTCGCCATCGTAATCCAGAACCTTGGTCTCGACGCGCACTTCCACCCGTTTTTTTTCCAGCGATTTGCGGGCGGCCGCCTGCAGCGACGCGGGAAACCCCGGAAGGATCATGGGTGCGCCCTCCATCGTGATCACGCGCACATTGTCCATGTTGATCGCGCGGTAATCGCGGCGCAGCACCAGCCGGATCAGCTCGGACAGCGCCCCGGCGCTTTCCACCCCGGTCGGGCCGCCGCCGACCGCCACAAAGGTCAGTAGGGCCTGCCGCCTGCCCGCATCCGTCTCATGGTCCGCCAGCTCGAACATGCGAAGCACATGGTTGCGGATCCGCACCGCATCGCTGATATCTTTGAGCGGCAGGGCGTTCTGTTCCAGCGAAGCGTTTCCGTAGAAGTTGACCGAGGAACCGACCGCAACCACCAAATAGTCGTAGGGGACCGGCCCCTCTTCGGTTTGCACCACGCGCTTCTCCACGTCCACGCTGGTCACGCGGGTCATCAGAAAATCGAAATTTTTCTGGGAGCGGAAAATCGCGCGCACCGGGTAGGCGATCTCGTTCGGCGAAATGCCCGCCGTCGCCACCTGGTACAGGAGCGGCTGGAAGAGATGATAGTTGCGCTTGTCAATCAGGGTCACGCGCACCGGCTTGCCGGCGAGGCGCTTGGCGACGCGCATCCCGCCAAACCCGGCCCCTATGATCACAACATGCGGTTTGTCACTCATCTTGATGCGCCTCCCGAAATCGAAACCCGGATGCAGCCATGCGATCTGCCTAACCACGCGCGCCGGCAAAGGGTCAAGGCAAGACCTCGCGCCAAATACAGGCATACAGTAGCACACGCACTTCGTCCGTAGCAACCTGGCAGGTCGAGGGTGTGATTCAGCCTTGTCGAATCCATACCCGAAGGATCAAAGCTTAGCATTGTGAAAGGGCGGGGGCCCGTATAGAATGCCGCTGTTTTATTGTGAATCCACCAGGGAGGACGGACGATGAGAAAGAGTTGGCTGTGGGGTGCGGCGGCGGTCAGCGTCTGCCGGTTGGGACTTGCGCAGGGCGCGGCGTCCTGCGATTGGCAGAATCAGAAAGTCACTGGCGCGGGCTCCGAGCCGATGCACGCCTCGCTGGTGGCCTGTCCCGACGAGCGGACGGCGCAGGCCATTCAGCACATGTCCGACGCCGAGCGGGCCAAGTCGCCCTGGTACCGCTCGCTGAACGGGACGTGGAAATATTTCTACTCCCAGAATCCGGGCTCGCGCGTGGCCGACTTCTTTAAGGCGGATTTCAGCGATGCCGCGTGGACAACCATTCCGGTGCCGGCCAACGTCGAGGTTGAAGGCCACGGCGTGCCCATCTACACGAACACGAAGTACCCGTGGCTGCTGCCGCCCGCCGGCTACGACGTCGCCAAGGACGTCGCTTGGCATCCGGCCAGCAAGCCCACGCCGCCCTTCATCCCGCAGGACAACCCGTTCAACACGGTGAGCGCCTACCGCCGCAGCTTCGACGTGCCGGCCGAGTGGGGCGGCCGCCCCGTCTTTCTAACCTTCGACGGGGTCAACTCCTTCTTCTATCTGTGGATCAACGGGGAGAAGGTCGGGTTCGGCAAGGACAGCCGCACGCCGGTCGAGTTTAATGTGACCCGTTTCGTGAAGCCGGGCAAGAACCTGATCGCCGTGGAGAACTTCCGCTGGTCTGACGGCTCGTATCTGGAGTGTCAGGATTTCTGGCGGCTGAGCGGCATCTACCGCGACGTCTACCTGTGGGCCGCGCCGCTGCAGCACGTGCGCGACCTCGAGGTCAAGGCGGATCTGGACGCGCAGTACGCCGACGGGCGCCTGTCGGTGACGGCCTGGATCACGAATGCGGCGGCCCGCGAGGTCTCGGTCACGCCGGTCGTGAGCCTGCTGGACGCCTCCGGCAAGGAGGTGCTGCCGCAGACCGCGCCGCAGCCGGTCCCCCTCGCGGCGGGCTCCGCGCAGATTTTCGCCTGCAGCTTCTCCGTGCGCGCCCCGCTCAAGTGGTCCGCGGAAACGCCGAGCCTGTACCGGCTGCTGCTCACGCTGAAGGACGGGCAGGGCAAGACCGTCGAGACGGTGCCGGTCCATGTCGGCTTCCGCAAGGTCGAGCTGAAGAACGGCGACCTGCTGGTCAACGGCCGCCGCATCCTGGTCAAGGGCGTCAACCGCCACGAGCATGATCCCTACCTCGGGCAGGCCATCACGGTCGACTCGATGCTCAAGGACATCCGGCTGATGAAGCAGAACAACATCAACCTGGTGCGCGCCTGCCACTATCCGAATCAGCCGCTGTGGTACGATCTGTGCGATCAGTATGGCCTGTATGTCATCGACGAGGCGAACATCGAATGCCACGGCGACCAGTCGCGCACCCGCGACCCGGAGTGGCTCCCGGCCTACATGGACCGCACGGTGCGCATGGTCGAGCGCGACAAGAACCATCCGTCGATCATCATCTGGTCCGTGGGCAACGAGAACGGCGCGGGCAAGAACCTCGAGGCCACCTCGGCCTGGATGAAGGGGCGGGACCCGGGCCGGCTCGTGCATTCGTGCGAGGCGGGCGAGGCCGCGTGGACCGACATCGTGTGCCCGATGTATCCGAACCCCAAGAACCTGGAGAAGTATTCGGCCAGGAACCCCGCCCGTCCTTACATCATGTGCGAGTACGCCCACGCCATGGGGAACAGCAGCGGCGACCTCTGGTCGTACTGGCGGCAGATCTACGCGCTCCCGCACCTGCAGGGCGGCTCGATCTGGGACTGGGTCGACCAGGGATTCGCCCAGCCGCAGGGGGCCGAGCGCGGCCGCCGCTTCGTGAAGCCCAAGCCGGGCGACAAGATCTTCATGGCGTTCGGCGGTGACTTCGGGCCGTCGGACGTGCCGAGCGACCAGAACTTCTGCTGCAACGGCCTGGTCTCGGCCGACCGCACGCCGCATCCGGGCCTGGCGGAGGTGAAGAAGGTTTACCAGTATCTCCAGATGGAGGCGGGCGATCTGGCGAAGGGCGAGGTCAAGGTCGCGAACCGCTACGACTTCATCAACCCCAAGGATTTCGCGGGCGGGCACTGGACGCTCAAGGCTGATGGCGAGCGCCTCGCCGGCGGCACGCTGGCGCCCTTGGACCTCGCTCCCGGCGCGCAGGGCATCGTGAAGATCGCGTTGCCTCAGCTCCAACCCAAACCCGGCGTCGAGTATTGGATCGATGTCTCGTTCGTGCTCAAGGACGAGCAGCTCTGGGCGCCGGCCGGCCATGAGGTGGCCTGGGCCCAGTTCAAGCTGCCGGCAGCCGTGCCGGCGGCCGCGGCGGACCTGGCGAAGGGCGCGCCGCTGAAACTCCAAGAGGCGGCGGGCGCCGTGCTGGTGCAGGGCTCAGACTTCCGGGTGAAATTCGACAAGGCCTCCGGCCTGCTGACCTCGCTGGTCTGCGCCGACAAGGAGTTGGTTAAAGAGCCGCTGCGACCGTCCTTCTGGCGCGCGCCGACCGACAACGACCGCGGCTACGGCATGGAAAAGAAATTCGGCGCGTGGCGTACGGTGGGACGCGACTGGAAGGCCGCGAGCGTGACCGTGACCCAGCCCGAACCGCGCGAGGTGCGGGTGGTCGCAAGCGGTCCGCTGCCGGGCGTCGGCGGACAGTACACGCTCACGCAGCGCGTGCTGGCCACGGGCGATGTGCTGGTCGAGGCTGACTATGCGCCTGATGCGGACACGAAGGCGCCGAACATGCCGCGCTTCGGGCTGCAGATGACGGTGCCGGCCGGCTTCGAGAACATCGGCTGGTACGGACCGGGTCCGCAGGAGACGTATTCGGACCGCTGCGACGCGCGCGTGGCGGTGTACAGCGGCAAGGTCGCCGAGCAGGCCTTCCTCTACACGGAGCCGGGCGAGACCGGCAACAAGGTCGATGTGCGCTGGGTGACGCTGTGCGACGGCAAGGGCGTGGGCCTGCTGGCCGTGGGCCAGCCGCTCCTGAGCGTCAACGCGCTGCACCATACGACCGACGACCTCATGAGCTGCATGCACCCGTGGGAGATGCCGCTCCGCGAGGACGTGACGCTGAACCTGGATCTGGCGCAGATGGGCGTGGGCGGCGACAACAGCTGGGGCGCGATGCAGCATGACGCGTTCATGTTGCCGGCCAAGAAGCGCTACGGCTACACCTTTGTGTTGCGGCCGTTCACGGGCGACGCGAAGGCCGCCGCCGAACTCGCCCGCCGCGCGTTCGCGGCCGGCCGTCAGACGGCGGACTGATGAACGCCAGAGTTCCGGACGCAGGGCGGACAGGGATTCATGACCCCTGCCCGCCTGTTCCGGCTCACTCGTGCGGCGGGGTCAGCCGACCAATGAGCTGCCATTTCTTCGGTCCGAAAGCGACATTGTACTCCAGGTTCAGAAGCAGCTGATCCTCTTTAAAGCGGAGCGACAGCGTCAGGCGAAACGGCGTTTCGCAAAAATACACGGTGGCCACATAGAGGTCGGGTGCAGCCCATGCGCCGGCGGCGGCGATCGCCTGCCTGCCGTTTGTGCCGCCGACGGGCTGGGTGAGCGCCTTTTCAAAGGTGATCTCGCCCTTGGCCCAGCGGTTGAACCCGCAGTCGATCCGCTGCTCCCCATGGACGTTGCGCAGCTTCAGGAACAGGCCGTTGTCGTCCTGGTTCAGGGAAAGGGACTGAAGCCCTTTTTCATTGTCTCCGAAGGTGTAGGTCTTGCCGAGCACCCCGGAAGCGGCCGGCGCGCCGCGCTCGCCCGCGACCGGGCGGAGCGTGAGGGACGAGAGCTTGTTGGTAAGCTGCGTCCGGCTGGCGGGATCGGCTGCCAGAGGTCCGGGACGCATCGCCGGCAGCAGGTGCGCCCATGCCAGGTCCAGCACCTGCTGCATGTCGCCCAGCCCGCTGGTGACCGCGAGCACGGCATCCTGGTCGGGCATCACCACGCAGTACTGGCCGAAGGCGCCGTCGCCGCGATAGGCGTTGTTGCGGCAGCGCCAGAACTGGAAACCGTAGCCCTGGCTCCAGTCGCTGTCCGGCTTGTCGCCGTTGCCGATCTGCTTCGACGTGGCCAGGCCGACCCACTTTTCCGACAGCAGCCGTTTGCCGTTCCAGTCGCCCTTCCGCAGGTAGAGCTGTCCCAAAGCGGCGATGTCGCGGGTTTTGACTTTCAAACCGTAACCGCCCGTCTGAATCCCCTGAGGGCTGACTTCCCACGTGGCGCTCTGAATGCCGAGCGGCTCGAACAGGCGCGGCGTCAGGTAGTCCAGCACCTTCTGGCCGGTCGTCTTCTGCAGGATGGCGGACAGCATGTAGGTGGCGCCGGTGTTGTAGCAGAAGTGGGTGCCGGGCTCGTGCTCCACCGGCTGCGCGAAGAACACCTTGACCCAATCCGTCTCGCGGCCCTCCTTCATGGGCGTCAGCGTGTCGGTGTGGTTTCCGCTGCCCATGCAGAGCAGGTCGCGGACCCGCATGCGCGCGAGATTCTCGCCGGGCTGGGCGGGAGCCTTGTCAGGGAAGAAGGATACGACCTTGTCGTCCAGACTCAGCCGGCCCTCGTCCACGGCCAGGCCGATGGCGGTGGAGGTGAAGCTCTTGCTGAGTGAATACAGCATGTGGGGCCGGTCCTTTTCGTAGGGGCCCCACCAGCCTTCGGCGATGATCTTGCCGTGGCGCACCAGCACGAAACTGTGGAGGGCGTCGACGTCCCGCTCGACCGCGTCGACCCAGCCGAGAATGGCGCGGGAAGAGACGCCCTCCGCCTCCGGCTCGCCGGTTTCCAGCGCCCGAGAGAGACACGCGAAGAGAAACACACTCAGCGCCAACATCTTCTTCATGTAAAAAGCCCTCTCACGTTCTGGACATGCCTTTGCTATTGTTAGACAAGAAGGTACCCGAAAACGGGCGCGCCATCAATGACAAGTCCGGAGACGATTCCACTTTTGCATCGGCCACACGGAAGGGTATCATGTTGCCCGCGACACTCGCGCAACGCTTGGGGAGAAGGGGCTTATGAATCGAACAGGGGTGTTATGGGGGTTGATCGGGTGCGCCTTCGCAGCCAGCGCGGCACAGGACGGACCCATCTCGGGGCAACCGCTGCGTGTGCGCATGAACGGCGGCATGGGGCTGCTGGCCGCGCCCAGCGCGATCAAGAGCGTGCCGGTCGGCTGCGCGAACGTCTTCGGAGGCAAACGCCCCGATCTCTTTGTGAGCGCCCCGACCGGAGTCGACCCAGCCTTCCTGCTCTACCGCTGGCTGCGCGACACGCCGGAAGGGCTGCCTGTTTTCGCGCCGCCGGTCAAGGTCGCACACCCGTTCGGCGTGAAAGCGCCGCCGGACGGCACCGTTCTTCAAGACGCGTCAGGCGGCATCCACGGGTATTGGGTGAAGGGCCGGACGCTGACCCACAGCCTCTTCGATCGCGCGACGCTCGCCTTCCGCGAAACCGCCCATGTCGAACTCAAAGGGCTGCCCCGCACGGCCACGGCGCTGACCGTGCTGAGCGCGGGCGCCTCCGGCATCGACCTGGTGGCCGCCTGCTATAACGGCGCGAAATACCGTCCCGACGGCGATGCCAACAGCCTCGACTATGTCCTCTACGACGGCATCGGCGCGTACCGCGGACAATGGCCGCGCACAGGTCTTTACCGATGCCGCCTCTCAGCGGACTGCACGGCCGTGCTCGAGCCCGCGCATCTGTTCAGCTCCTCGACCAACGAGATTCTGGGCGGCGTGACCCTCGCCACCGCCGTCTATCCGAACCTCGCCGCGCCCTGCGTCATCGCCGGTGCCTCCATCGGCAACTTCTACGCGTTCGACGCCGGCCAGCCGCAAGCGAAGACCAAGCGCACGCTCTTCGGCCCCGACGCGCTTTCGCTGCGCCATCCGACCATCGGCGCCGCCCCGGTCAGCTACCCCAATGCGGCGGGACAGCCCACCGATTTGATCGCGGGCGGTGAAGGCGCCTTGTATTATTACGCCTTTTCCGGCACGTTCAACCCGGAGGGCCATCCGGTCTATCGGGCGGCGCAGCCGGTGTGGCAGGAGGCGGCGACCCTTTACGCGGGATCGCTGGCCGTGCCGAACGTGACCGATTGGGATGGCGACGGCATATCCGATCTGATTGTCGGCAACTCGGAGGGGCGCGTGCTCTTCTTCAAGAACTCCGGCACGGACCGGGAACCGCGGTTCGGCCCGGGCGAGCCGCTGTCCGCCGGAGGCGAGCCGATCTGCGTGCAGCCCGGGTACTCCGGCATTCAAGGGCCGTTCGAGAACCGCTGGGGCTATGCGTGTCCCGCCGTGGCGGACTGGAACAACGACGGTCTGCCGGACCTGCTGCTGAGCAGCGCCACGGCCCGGCATGAGGTTTTCATCAACCTCGGCACACGTGCGGCGCCGCGGCTCGCCACGGGTCGCCCGCTCTATTGCGACGGACTGGAACTGCACGGCGCGTGGCGCGTGCGGCCCGGTGTGGCGAGCATTGACGGCCGCATGGCCTACATCATGCAGGACGACTCCAACGCGCTGCATCTCTACTGGCGCATCGACGACTTCAATCTGGAGGACGGCGGACAGCTCCGCATGGCGGACGGGTCGCCCATCACCTCGCACACGCCGCAAAATAGCGACAGCCCCGGTCAGCACGGCCGCAGCAAGATCGAGGTGGCGGACTGGGACGGCGACGGCGTGCTGGACCTGATCGTCGGCACGACCAAGCGCGGCTGCCTACCGGACCCCATCAGCGGGCTTCCGTGGACACGCCGGCAGCTGCTGAAGGAGACCGGCCTGCAGGTGCTGGTCCTGCGCAACAGTGGCGGCAACGGTGCGCCCCGCTACCAGAAACCCAAGCTTGTCCAGTTCCGCGGCAAGGACCTTTATCTCGGCGCGCACTCCAACGCGCCGGCAACCTGTCCGTTCGGCGATATCTCGTCAGGCCTCAACCTGATTGTCGGCGCGGAGGACGGCCGCCTCTATTTCTTCGATCGCAAGGACCTGTCGTTCGATCCGCGCTAAACCGCCCCCCTGGCAACCCGCGCGCCGCGCCGGATCAGCGGATGATGCTGAGGATGCTCTTGCGTGCGTCTTGGATCGATCGCAGGGCCGGGTCGCCTGGGCCGGAGCCGGTGACGAAGCCGAACCCTTTGGCTTCGTTGAAGAACTTGACCGTGCCGTTTTTCATGCGCCCGGAGATGGCCTCCTTCTTCTCGGGATCCCAGCCGCGCACGGTCACGCGGCCTTGCGGCAGGTCGATCTCGCCGGTCACGTCGGTCGTGCGGGCCTGTTTGACGTTGACGGCGTTGAGCCCCTTCTTGCCCGTGAGGCCCGCGTCATCGTAGAGCGGGCTTTTCGTGCCGCTGCCGGCTGAGCGTCCGGTCTTGGGGTCGTAGAACGGGTTGTGGCCCGAGAGGCCGCCTTCCTCGTAAAGCGGGTTTACGCCGGAGCGGCAATACAGGCCGGTCTCGCCGTCCCAGAACAGGCCGCGGAAGAGGACGGGCAGGCCGATGTCCGACGCGGGCAGCGGGGTGCCGCTGCCGTCGAAGAAGGCGGGCAGCCCGAAGTCGTCATAATCATAATGCTCAACGACGGAACCGGCCGCGTCGGTGAGCGCGAGCACGTTGCCGAGCTCGTCGCAGTGCGTAAAGTAGGCTTCGCCGGCCGCGCCGAAGATGACCAGCGGCGGCCGCAGCATGCGCCCCGTCGCAGCGTAGCTGGCGGCTGCCGCTCCGCCGCCCTTGCCTGCCAGCACGCTGACGCTCGAGACGGCGCCGCTCCGGTAGGTCTCGATGGCCGAGTCGTCGGTATCGTCGCAGTCGTCGCCGTAGACGAACCGCGTGGTTTCGGGAGGCAGGCCCGCGTGGAAGACGGCCTTGCCGATGCGGCGGCCCAGCGGGTCGTAGCTGTAGGTGGCGACCGGTGTCGGCAGGCTTTTCCCGACAAGGAGGTCCACCTGCACGAGGCGGTCCGCGTAGTCGTAGCGGTAGAAGGTCGAGTTTGTCGGGCTGACGCTGGCGATGCGGTTGCCGTTGGCGTCATGCGTCTCGCTGCCGAAGGGGGTCTCGGTATACTGATCCATCTGGCGGTCCGCAGGCTCCGGCAGGGTGGCATCCATCGTGTAGACTTCGGCAAGTCCGTTATTGGTCACCTGCAGGCGGTTGCCGTTGGCGTCGAGGACGTACGTTTTCTCGTAGTCGCCCGGCGAGCCGCCGCTGCGTGTGCCGCGCGTCAGCCGGTGCAGGCGGTCGTAGCCGTAGGCGTTCGTGGTGACCGGTCCGCCGCTGGACCACGGGGCGGTCATCGCGCGCAGGGTCTTGTCCTGGTTGCGGCTGTAGGCGCTCACGCGCTGGTCAACCACCTGGCCGCCGCCCGCGCGGGCGTGGTTGACGCGTGACACCTGCTGCCAGCCGAAATCGCCGGCGGCGTTGGCGGGGTTCTGCGCGCCGTTCCAGAAGACGCGGGTGTTGATGCCGTTGGCGCGGGTGATCTTGGCAAGCCGGTCGGGACCGTCATACGCGAATGTCGCGAGACCGGCCAGTTCCCCGTCCACCGAAGGGCGGACGCCGAGCGTGGCGATGCGGTTCAAGGCATCGTAGGTGGAGTAGGCGCCCGGCCCGCTGGGATAGGTGAGCGAGAGGCGGTTGCCCTCGCCGTCGTAGCTGTAGCGGGTGACGCTGCCGCCCTCGTCAGCTCTGACGCAGTGGCCGAGCGAGTCGTAGGCGAAGTTCAGGGATGAGCCGTCGTTGGTGGCCGCGACCAGCCGCCCGAGGCCGTCATACGCGAAGGTCTCGAAGGTGGTGGTGGCGGCGACGCCCGCGCCGGCGGCGATGTCACGGTGGACGATGCGGTCGAGCAGGTCGTAGCTGTTCGTGGTGGCCGTGCCGTTCGGATCGATGCGCAGCTCGAGGTTGCTGCGCGGGCTCCAGACCAGCGACTCCACGGTGCTGTCGGGGCGGGTCGTTTCCGTTTGCCGGTCGCACGCGTCGTAGGCGTAGGCGGTGGTGTTGCTGTTGCCGTCGGTCGTGCTCACGCAGCGGTTGTTGCGGTACTCGACGTGCGAGGTGTTGATGGTGATGCCGCGCTCCTTCGCGCCAACGTAGTCCGTCGTGTCGGTGACGCGGCCGAGGCCGTCGAAGACGCGCACGGTCTCGTTGCTGGCCGCATCGGTTTGGCTCACACAGTTGCCGCAGGAGTCGTAGGCGTAGCGCACCGCATTGCCGACATTGTTGCTGGCGGAGAGGCAGCGCCCCAGTCCGTCATAGGTGTAAGTGCGGGTGAAAAGCTGCTCGCCCGCGCTGACGTCCGAGCGGTCGGTTGCGCGAATGGCGGCGATGCGGCCGCACGCGTCACAGGCGTATTGCGTGACGTTGTCCTTCGGGTCGGTGACCGTCGCGAGCCGCCCGGCGCTGTCGTAGCCGTAACGGGTCGTGTGTCCGTTGTCGTCCGTCGCGCTCAGGAGCTGGCCGTTGGGCGCATAGGCCCACGCGTTGGTGGCGTTGCCGTCGCCGATGCTGAGTTCGGTGAAAACGTCGAAGAAGCTGCAGCGCCTTCCGTTGAGCCGGTTGAGCGCATCGTAGGCGTAGCGCGTTTCGGCGAGCCGACGGTTGAGCTCCCCGCCGGGGATGTCCAGGGTTTCGCCGTCGACCCGCTCGAAGACGAGGCGGTCATTGGCATTGAAGGCCCGCGTCAGGGTGTTGCTCAGCGCGTCCGTGATCCGCACGCAGCGGTCAAAGCCGTCGTATTCCATGACCGTCTGCCTGATGGTAATCGCGTCGACCTTGCTGATTCTCCGGCAGTTGCCGTTGGCGTCGTAGTCATAGGCGTCGACCGCGCTGAGCCCGGTGCCGGGCGCGCTGGCTTCGAGGAAGGGCAGGTCGCGCTCGTCGTACGCGTAGGCGATCTCGTTGTGCGGGTCCGCGCCGCTGACCGCTTCGGGCAGGCGGTGGAGCACGAGGTTGTTATTCGCGTCGTAGTCGAACTGGTTGGTCATGACGCGCTGCTGCACGGTGTGGGTCAGCTCATGCGCGAGGAGGGTCCGGCGGTTCAGCCCGTCATAGCCGAGCGTGGTGGTCCACTCCGGATTGACCGGGTCGAGCGTGCCGTCCGGCGCGCGGTTCTCCTGATCCAGCCGCACGAGGTTATCATTCGCGTCGTAGGTGAAACTTGTTTTGACCCGCTCGCCGAAGGAGCCCTGCTGGGTCTGTTTCCGCACGGTCACGGCTTGGTTCAGGGCGTTGTAGGTGTAGAGCGTTTCAAAACCGAGCGGGTCGGCGACACGCGTGACGTTGCCGCGGGCGTCGCGCCCGAGGGCCGTTGTGAGGCCGAGCCCGTCGGAGGCGGCGTCCTCCACCGCTTGGGTGACCATGCCTTGCGACCAGGCGAACGCGTCGATCTTGCGGCGCCCAGTGGCGTCTGCGGCTCGCGTGACCGTGGTCAGCTGGCCGTGCGCGTCGTAGGCAAGGTCCACGACGGGCGAGTAGTTGACGGGGATGACCTGGACGGTCGCGCGGGTCAGATTGCCGTGCGCGTCGTACTCTCCGGCGGTTTCCGTGCCGAGGGGGTCGGTGGAGGTGGTGACGAAGGCAAATCCCTTGGAACGGCCTGAATCCCGGTCGGTGATGATTTTGGCGCTGACGCTGCCGAGCGGGCTTTCGGGGCTTGTGTCGCCGATGCCTAAGCGCTTGCCCTTGGAGGAGGCCTCCCGGCCTGCGTGCAGCGTTGCGTAAGGCAACGTCTCGTTGATTCCCTTATTCCCCTTGGCCGCGCCGTCCCAGGACTGCCATGACGGTTCGGAGCCGAAGCGCGGGTCGTAGGTGTAGCGGCGCGTGATTTCGGCCAGGTCGGGGATGCCGTCGCCGTCCGAATCCGCGGCGGCCAGAGAGCCGGGGTCCTGGTGGAAAGTGCGGAGGTCGCCGCGCTTGCGGGGCGGGGCGGCCGGGTTCAGGTCTGCCTCGTAAACACGCGAGAGCACGTTGCCGCCGGGCAGCGCCGCGCCGATGCAGAGGCTCTCGTTGTTCCAGCTGTACCGCGTCTCGAAGAAGTCCGGATCGGTCAGCCGCAGCCGGCCGTAAGGCCGGTTTTCCTGGTCGCTGACGGGCACCCCCGCCGCGGCGCGGCCGGTGAACTCGCGCAGGGTGACGCAGCGGTTGCGGATATCGTAGGAGAGCTCCGAGACGTTGCCGACGGGGTCGTTGACGGTGCAGCGCACGGCGGCGAAGCGGTTGTCGGGCGAGGGCGTCTCTTGCACATAAGTGATGCAGGCGGGGGGCAAGGTGCCGCGCCGCACCGAGGCGCAGCGCAGGAAGGCGGCGGCGCCCGGATCAAGTTCATAAGCGCACTGCGAGGCGGTCTGGCCGAGCGCGTCGACGATCGAGAGCATCAGGCTGTTCTGGCGCGGGTCGGCAAAGCCGGTCGTGTAGGTGTAGGTGACGGTCTTGCCGAGGGGGAAGTCGTTGCCGTTCGGCGTGCCGGTCACGGGCGGCGAGGTGACGGATTTGAGGTCTCCCGCGTTACCGCCGGCTTCTCCCTGGCCGTAGTAGGCGTAGGTGACCGTGCGGCCC
>JAHFSX010000004.1:0-147441 GCA_023269675.1 Verrucomicrobiota bacterium | reverse complement strand
TGCGGCCCGTAAAGTCGCTGACCGTGGCGACGCGTCCTTCGGGCGTGTAGGTCAACGTGAAGGTGCGGTCTAAGGCATCGATGACCTGCGCGAGGCGGCCCGTGTCGCCGTAGGCGCAGGTGACCGCGTTGCCGTTGCGGTCTTGGATGCGGGCGAGTTTGCCTGCGGCGGGCGAGCCGCCGAGCGGCGTGAACTCCCAGTAGCCGGTGTCGGCGAAGGTGAGGCGGAAGACGCCGTTCGAGAGCGTCCCCTCGCGGAAAAAGCCGGGGCAGGTGTAGGTGCCGTTGGCCTGGATCCGGAAGGTGTCCTTGCGGCCCGTGCCGTCGTACACGTCGAAGGCGTTCGTGCCTTGTACGCAGCGCACGTCGTAGGAGTGTGACCAGCGCGTGCCTTGTGCCGTGGCCGTGCCGGTGCGCGAGCGGTAGGTCCGCGCCCAGACGAAATCGAGGCCTTGGCCAGGAACCGAGAGATCCACGACCTGTTGCTGCACTTCGCCGGAGTGCAGACGCAGGTCGGGCGTGGTGTCGTCGAACGCCTTCATGAGGGTGACGTGGCCGGTTTTTGTGTAGCGCGCGGAGGAGGCCGCGCCCTCGTCGTCGAACGCCTTCATGAGGGTGACGTGGCCGGTTTTTGTGTAGCGCGCGGAGGAGGCCGCCTCCTCGTCGTCGAACGCCTTCATGAGGGTGACGTGGCCGGTTTTGGTGTAGCGCGCGGAGGAGGCCGCGTCCTCGTCATCGAAGGCCTTCATGAGGGTGACGTGGCCTTTAAAATCCTTGCGCGCGGGTGAGGGGCCCGCGGGCGGCCATTCGGGCGTCTCCTGCAAGCGGCGTTCCAGCGGGGGCGCCACCTCGAAGGCCTCCGGCAGGATGGCCAGGACCGCGCCGCTGGCGCCGCTGATCACCGCGATGTCGTACAGTCCGGGGTCGGGCAAGGCCGGCAGGACGCCGCTCAGAAGGGTCGGGCTCAGGAACGTGACGGAGCTGAGGGGCAGGCCGCCCACGAGGATCAGGTCCCCCGCGTAGAAGTGCGTGCCGGTGATGTAGACGGTGATCCCTCCCGCCAGCGGCCCGAAGGCGGGCTCGCCCGCGAGGATGGTCGGCTGCGGGAAGAGCACGCGGAAAAAGCGGGACGGGCTGTCCGGCAGCGGGATCGGCCACGTGGCTTCGGGGCCGGTGGCGCTGACATCGGTCAGGTCTGACCAGGCCGATTGGCGCAGGTTGGTTTTGTCCTGGATCGCGTAGGTGGTGTTGGACTGGCTGAGCCAGACCAGATAGGTGGAGAAGGCGTTCCGGTCGATCCCCACCTGGCGTCCGCCGGGCGCGGCCGACCAGGCCGGAGCGGCCAACACCGCCGCGAAGACCACGCTCGTGAAAGCATTGACGCGTCTAGTGAACTGGTTCATAGGGCACCTCCCTTATTTCAGAGACGACCGGCGAGACACGTTCAGCGGACCCCGCGCACATGGGGGGAGACGCAACATCTTTTATTGACGATGGAAATGGTGGACTATATCTCTATATTTGTCAAGCAGACGGCGGGAGGAGGGCTCAGACGCCAGGGCGGAAAGGGGGCGCGCCCTTTTGACGCAAGGGAGCCCGGAGTTCTTCGGCGCGCGCGTAGAGGGCGGCTTCCTCTGCCGGCGTGAAGAACAGGTCCAGATGGCCGACCGCCTCGGCCTCGTTGTCGGTGGAGTGCAGGGCGTTGTCCTTGTGGTAGAGCCGCCCGGCGCTGATGATCCGGTCGCGCAGCTCGCGTTTGAAGAACTGGCGGCGGTTGAAAACCAGCGGATGCTCTTGATCGCATTCGTCTGCGGTGCGCCACTGGGGCGCGGGGTCGAAGACCACCACGGCGACCACGGGCCAGCCGCCCCAGCGCCATTTGTTGCCGCGCATGTATTTCGCCTTCGTGAGGCGCGTCAGCCACGGGATGTCCCGTACGGCGATGAGGGTGTAGTGCTTCGCGATCTCGTCGAGCATGGCCTGGCGGAAGCCGCGCCGCACCGCCTTGGCGCGCAATACGAAGAGGTTGAGTTCGCCGGGGTTGGCCATGGCGGCCAGCAGGGCGAAGAAGCGGCTCTTGAAGAGCTGCTTGAACTGGTTCTGGAGGGTGCGCGCGAGGCGCGGCTGGTCGATGCCGTAACCTTGCGCCGCCAGAAGGCGGTGCATGTCGAACAGCGAGAGATCGTAGGGCTGGCCGAGCCGTTGCGCGAGCGCCTTCACGAAGGCGTAGCGCTTATATGTGCGGAAGGCCAGGGGGTCGAGGGCGTCGGCCTTGCAGGCTTCGGCTTTCTGGTAGGCCAGGTGGAAGAGCAGGGAGGCGTAGAGGTCGCGGTCGCACGGCACATAGAAGGCGTCCTGCCAGCGCATGCGGTTTTCGAGGATGGCGCGGGCGAGCGTCTCGGGGAAATAGGCCCCGCCGACAAAATCCGCGCCGCGGCCGGCGGAAACGCTGTAGATGTCGCACTTGAGCCCCAGCCGCTTCGGCACGCCGCGGCAGAACTGCGCGACCGCCTCGACCGCGCGGTCCTCGACCAGAATGTCCACGTCGTCCTTGCCGCCGCGCCGGGGATGCTCGCCCATATTCTGGTAGCCCCGCAGAACGGCATAGCGGAACCGGTTTTCATCCAGCCAGGAAAAGAACGCTTGTGGATCTCGCAGGTAAACTCTCATCGGTGCGACTCGCCCGCCCTCATTTCAGTGACAAACACAGGGCAAGAGTGTAAGCTACGACCGTTTTTCTGACAAGAGCGATTCACCACAAATGAAGATTGGCGTACTCAGATTCAGCGCGCTGGGCGACCTGGCCCTGGCGCTGCCGTTCATCCGGGCCTTGAAGGTCAAACCCGTGATCCTCACCATGCCCCTGGGGCGCGCGCTCCTGGGCGACGAGTTCGAGCGGTTCGTGGTGCTTGAAGATAAATCGGTAACGGCCTGGTTTCGCTTTGTCCTGGCGCTCAGGCGCGAACGGTTCGACGCGCTGATCGACCTCCAGAGCAACGACCGCAGCCGCCTGATCACGCGTTTCGCCGGCGCGGGCCGCGTGTACGACCGTCGGTTCAAGGCGCACGTCTACTCCGCCGTCGAGGCCTGGCAGAAGATCATCGAGCCCTCGGGCCTGACGGGGCCATTGGATCTGACCTTCGTCCCCAAACCCCGCGACTACATTGTGCTCAACACGGGCAGTTCGCCCGCCTGGCGCTCGAAACGCTTGCCCGACGCGAAATGGCGCGAGATCAGCGCCGTGCTGCATGAGCGTTTCGGGCTGCCTTTTATCCTGACCGGCTCGGCGGACGAGCGCGAGTACGTGGACGGCATCGCGGGTCAACTCGCGGGCCGCACCGAAAACCGTGCGGGACAGACCTCGATCCCGGAGCTCAAGCGCCTGCTGGCGGGCGCGTATCTCACGGTTTCGACCGACTCCGCCGCCATGCAGATCTCCGCAGCGATGAAGACGCCGACGATCGGCCTTTTCGGAGCCACCAACTGGGTGCGTTCCGCGCCGTTCGGCCCGTGGTCGCGCGTGGTCTACGACAAGGCCTTCTACCCTGATGGCGTGCCGCCCGCGGTCAACACGCGCGAATGCCGCCGCTGTTACGACCACATCGATATCGCGGAGGCCTTGCAGAACCTCTCGTCATATTTCACGTGAGCGCCAGCGGCCGCTGCGCCGGCGGCGCTTAAGGCCTGCGCGGCTGCGGTCAGTCGGCCAACGACAGCCAAACGGGGGGCATGTTTTTGGCGACCTCGATATTCTTAAAGCGTTGCCCGGAACGGATCGGGTTACGCTTCACCCACGCGGCCATTTTATCAATGCCGACGTCGAGCGGAACATTTTTGATCAGGTCGCCGAACACGCGTTTGACCTTGTCGTGGCTCGAATACGCGATCTGAACCTCGTCGCGCGCTGCGGCGTGAAAAAGATCGGGTTTCGCTTGCCCCATGGCGCGACAGACCTGGGTGGCGAGATCCAGCACGGTCCAGGGCTGGTCCGCCCAAATGTTGTACACTTCGTTCCAGGTGTTGGGCCGCTCGGCGCTGGCGACGATGATGGGGGCGACATCTTCGATATAGCTGAAAGCCCGCATTTGCTGGCCGTCGCCGAAAATGGTCAGCGGCTTTCCCTGGAGAATCTGGCGCATGAAAATCCCGATGACATTGCGGTAGGGGTCCCCGATGTTCTGGTTTTCGCCGTAAACGTTGTGCGGGCGGAAAATCACATGATTAAGACCGAACATCTTAAGGGCTTCGCACAGATCCTGCTCGACCGCGTATTTGGCGATGCCATACGGGTCCTCGGGTTGCGGCACCAGGGATTCGGTCATGGGCACCTGGTTGCCACCGTAAACGGCGATGGAAGAGGTGAAGATGAAGCACTCAACCGTTCCGGAATTCACGGAGGCGTTAATGAGATTGATGCTTCCGATCAGGTTGTTCTCGTAGTTGAAACGCTTGATGAAATGACTCAGCCCTTCAGCGGCATAGGCCGCCAAATGGAAAACGAATGAAAACCGATGCTCTGTAAAAAGACGGTCGATCAAGCGGTGATCGGTGATCGAGCCCTGAACAAACGTGCACCCCTCCGGAAGGTTTTCAATATAGCCTCCCGAGAGATCGTCCAACACGACGACACCATAACCAGAACGGAGCAGCGATTGGGCCACGTGTGAACCGATAAATCCCGCACCGCCTGTAACAAGCACCTGTTTCATTCTATGCAATCCTCGGAAGGGTTATTGGAAATGGGCAGAATGATAATCGGCTTTGCCCTTTTACGCAATGGCGTTGATTCCGGTGCCGGCTACACGCACACGGCGGGCCCCTTTGACCTCAAAAGCGGCCGTCCGCCCGCGTATGGCAAAAGTCCAAAGGCATGAGCCGCGGAGGCGCTCACGGAAGATCCTTTAGGGCTCCCCGTCGTGCCCGGTGAGCGCTGGCCTTGCGCGTCGCGCCGCCCGCTTTTACGTCGGGCGTCCGGCGCGCAGGGCAAACCCGAGCGCCAACTCCATCTGCGCTTTGAGCAC
Organism: Verrucomicrobiota bacterium; assembly: GCA_023269675.1. Classification (GTDB taxonomy): domain Bacteria; phylum Verrucomicrobiota; class Kiritimatiellia; order RFP12; family UBA1067; genus JAHFSX01. The sequence continues at coordinate 142,421 of JAHFSX010000004.1, read as the reverse complement.
GCGCATGCTGAGCTGCTCTTCGAAGAATCGCCGCGCCTCTTGGTTCAGCGCCGCCAACTCGCTGCGCCGGCTCAACAGGTCGGCCACCGCACCCGCCAGGGCTTGCGGGTCGCCTGGCGGGATGAAGGTGATGGCTTTCGTATGCCGCGCCGCCTCGGGGTAGCCCGCGCAGTGCTCGTTGATCACCGGCCGTCCGCACGCCATGGCCTCGTAGACCTTGTTAGCGATGACGCGCGAAGCCTTCTCGGTCGTGCCGAACACGCCCAGCACAACGTCGGCAGATTTGATGATGCGCGGCACCTCGGTGTAAGGGACCTTGTTCAGAAACGTGATATTGGAAATCCCCTTGGCCCGCTCCTCGGTTGCGCGCTTGTATTTGCCCCACCCCAGAAGCAGCCATTCGACCGGCAGGTGCTGGGTCAGCCGCGCCGCCTCCACAATGTGCTCTGTGCCGTGAAGGGGAACGTAGCAGCCATGGTAAAGGACACGCAGCGGAGACGCGGGGTCCCGGACGGGGTCATCCCCCGGCTTAAAGACGGTCTCATCGGTTCCGATGTAGAGCAGTTTAATTCTGTCCATCGGCACCCCCATGCGCGTGTGAAAAAAGTCGGCATGGCAGGCGGTGTCGGCCAATAGGCACCCCACTTGGCTGAAAAGGCGGGCCTCCCACTTCAGAAGCCGTTTGGCCCGTCTCTCGTCGGCCTTCCAGATCTGCCGCTCCAACACCTTCTTGTCCCAAGAGCTGATGAAGGGGTCGAATATGATCGGCACCCCGCGTCGCTTGGCCCAGCGGATCGCCGCCGCGGCGTCGCGCTGGCGGAAACAGGGGATCCACAGCAGGTCGGGAGCTTGCACGCCGCGCAGGATGGCTTCCAAATCGCCTAGGCAGCAGACGTGCGGGTTGAAGTCGATCACCTTCCAGCCCAACTCTTCAAGCAGCGCTTTGCACACCCGGTTGCGCGAGTACAGCGGGTCAGAACGTCCCCACCTGAGAACCTTCTTTTGAACGGGGTCTCCCATCGTTGATGTTCTTTCTATCCTAATTTGAGACTCACGGACCCACCGTCGATCCGCACCGCCGGTTGCTTGCAAACCACGCACATGCGCGGCCTATATGGATGTTTTTACAGAAGTTCGGAGCAAAGAGCAAGGGCGTAATCACGGGTTCGGCCGGATGGCCTTCAAAGGCTCGCCAGCGCGTCGGCGAGCTGCCGCCGGACGGTGGCGGAGGCGAAACAGTCCTCGTAGACCGCGCGCGCGGCGCGGCCGCGTTCCGCGAGCGCGCCCGGTTGGGACGCCCATGCGGCGACGGCGGCGGCCAGCGCTGGCGCGTCGCCCGGCGGCACGAAAGCCACCGCGCGGGAGGCGCGCGCCGCAGGGGGGTAGGCTTCCGAGACGCGCGTGATGACGGGACGTCCCGACGCCAAAGCCTGAAAAACCTTGTTGGGGATCACGCGCCCGGCCTTCTGCGTGGTGCCGAAGACGCCCAGCAGAATGTCCGCGCGGTGGAGGCGCGCGGGCAGCTGCGGATACGGGATCCGCTGCTCGAACGTGACGTTGCCCAGGCCGGCTGCGGCGGCCTCGCAGGCGGCCTTGGCCGGGCCGTCCCCCAGCAGGCACCAGCGCACCGCAGGCCCCCGGTAAAGCCGCGCGGCTCCGATGATCGTCTCCGCGCCTTGCAGCGGGATGAAGCTGCCGTAGAAGAGCACGTCCAGCGGCGCGCCCGGCGCGCGTTCCGGCGCGGGCGTGAACAGCGTTTCATCCGCTCCCACGTAGACTACGCGGATTTTTGCCTGCGGCACGCCCAAGGTCGCGCTGAAGTACTGCGCGTGGCCGAGCGTGTCCGCCAGCACGAGATCGGCCAGCGAGAAGAGCCGGCTTTCCCAGGCCAGGAGGCGCCGGGCGGCGGCGCTCGCCTCGGCCAGCTTGTAGCGCTCCCACACCTGCTTGTCGTGCGCGCTGATGAGCGGGTCGAAGATCAGCGGCACGCCGTGGCGGCGGCACCAGCGCCGCGCGGCCCGCAGATCGCGCTGCCGGAAGCAGGGCACCCACACCGCGTCGGGCGCGGGCAGGCGGCGCAGCGCGGCCTCCAGGTCGCCGAGGGGGCAGAAAAGCGGCCGGAAGTCCGTGACGGTCCAGCCCAGCGCGGCCAGGTGCTGGCGCAGCACGCCGTTGCGCGAGTAGGCGGGATCGGAGCGTCCCCACCAGAGCAGCTGTTTGTCGGAAGCCATAGCGAACGCTCAACCCTCAACGCCCAACGCTCACGTGGCACAGTTCCCACTTGAACGTTGGGCGTTGAACGTTCAGCGCTGAGAGTTTTCCTTTCCCAGGCGCTCGTAGGCCTCGAAGTAGCGTTTGCCGAAGAGGCGCTGGGCGTCGGCGCTGAAGTGGAGCGAGTCGCCGCCGTGGCCCAGGCCCTCGGCCGAGATCACGGCGCAGCGCGGGACGGCCGCCGCCACTTGGGGCAGCATGGCGTTGAAGGGCGCGCTCGCGGGACGGAAATGTCCGAGCTCGCCGACCATGACCGGCACGTCCTTGGAGTCGAGATCCTGGCGCAACTGGCTGACCATCGCCGCGAAGCGCGCGGGATAGGTGGCGACTTTGGCCGCGGCGCTGTCGGCCTCGCCCTGATGCCACAGGATGCCCGCGAGCTTGCCGTTCTTGAGCGCCACGCGCATGCGCGCCACCGCGTTGGTGTAGAGCGCCGAGCCCGGCTTCCACTGATCCATCGAGGTGCCGCCGAAGGCGCAGGGGACCAGGCCGATCTTGGCTTCCGGCGCCTTCGCGGCCGCGCAGCGCGCGAATTCGGAGCAGGGCCCCACGCCCGCGACTTTGGGCTTGTCGAAATGCACCGGGTCCTTGGCCGGGACCCACGCCCCCGCCTGGTCGAGCATGAAGATGCGCGGGTTCGTCTGCTGGTCGGCGGGCGTGACCTTGCCGCGCCCCGCCATGTTGGACTGGCCGATGAGCAGGAAGAGCTGCAGGTCGGCGGGCGTGTCGGCGAAGGCGCCCGAGACGGCGAGAAGCATGCAAGCGGTGAGGATGCTCGTGTAACGTTTCATGTGCGGTTTCCTTTCGTGTCGGTAGGGCGGGTTCGCCGAACCCGCCGCGGATGGCTCGGGGAGCCGTCCCTGCCCGTTTTCGTTTCTTTGGTAGGGGCGTCTGCCCGAGACGCCAGCGATTCATGTGCCAGCAAGCGGATGGCTTTCTTGACCCGCGCGAGGTTCATGCTGTGCACCTCGCGTTTGGCGCCCACGGGGTCGGGCAGCGTGATGCAGAGCCTGCCCCCCAGATGCTCGCGGAACTGCTCGAGGCCCACGAGCACGTCGGGCTCCCCGGTGCCGTTGGCGCGCTCCAAGAGCGGGGACCACACGGGCAGGCCGCAGTCGGAAAGGCCTTGGATGATCTGGCCGCGCTCCTCCGGGCTGATCAGGCCCTTGAGCATGGCGTAGGTGCTGTCGAGCGCCAGGCCGACGGCGACGGCCGCGCCGTGGCCGAGGGTGAAGTTGGACATGAGCTCGAGCCGGTGCGCGGCCCAGTGGCCGAAGTCGAGCGGGCGCGCGCTGCCGACCTCGAAGGGGTCGCCGGACGACGCGATGTGGCGCAGGTGCAGGCGGGCGGTCTTCTCCACCACCTTCTCCATCACCGCCTGGTCGCGGTTGCGCAGGGCCGCGGCGTGCTTGCACAGGTACCGGAAGAAGGGCTTGTCCTTGATGATGGCGACCTTGAAGGCCTCGGACACGCCGCCGATCCATTCGGGTTGCGGCAGGGTTTTCAGAAAGGCGAAGTCGTTGATCACCGCGAACGGCGGGGCGAAGGTGCCCGCGAAATTCTTCGCGCCGCCCTCGTTCATGCCGTTTTTCACGCCGACGCCCGCGTCATTCTGGCCGAGCACGGTGGTGGGGAGGCGCACGAGGCGCAGGCCGCGGTGGACGAGCGCGGCGGCGAAGCCCGCCATGTCGAGCAAGCCGCCGCCGCCGACCGCGAGAATGTAACTGTGGCGGTCGAGATGGTTCAGGCCCGCGGCGGTCATGATCTCGCGGACATTGCCCCAGCCGTTTTTGGCGTTCTCGCCGCCGGGCACGATCAGGGGGGGGCTCACGAGCGTGAGGGTGTCGCGGTGCGTCTGGAAGTAGGCCTCGATCTGGCGGATCAGCCCCGGCGTCGCCTTGGCGAGACCCGCGTCCACCACCGCCAGCGCGCGGGCGGGGCCGGAGGACGGGGAGCGGAGGATGGAGGCCAGCGCCGGGTTCTTCGGATCAAACACGTGGTGCGTGAAACCGACCGGGTAGGTGAAGGGGACGGAGAACTTTTGAAGGATGGTTTTCATATGGACATCGGTTTAACCGCCAAGCCACAAAGAACGCCAAGGGCACCAAGATAAAACTTAGTGTTCTTTGTGCGCTTGGTGTCTTGGTGGTGATGCATATCAGGTCAGCCACTCGCGCAGGGAAGAGGCGAGTTCGATTAAAGAGTCGGATTTCAGCGGCAATGTCGAGAGGAGCGCGGCTCCGCACCCGGGCCCGGCGAGGCCGTGGGTGCCTTTGATCTTGGCGGTGTCGAGGCTGACGCTGAAGGGCGTGCGCCCGAAGAAGAGCTCGCACGGGTCGTAGCCCGGCTTGTTGTGGATGTCGACGTGGCGCGCGTAGTCCGGCGCCTCACGCGCGTCCTGCCACCAGGGATAGGCGAACCAGCGGCCGGGCCGGGCCACGAGCAGCAGGTCGCCGGAGCGCGGATGGTCGACGCCGCAGGCGGCCTGGCCCGCGCGGTCCAGCACCTGCGCCACGCCGTCGAGGGAGCGCAGCGCGGCGGCGACGCGCGGCAGCGCGGCGGGATCGAAGCAGGTGACCATCGCGATCTGATGGTCGGGCAGCGCGTAGGCGGCGCTTTGGTAGAAGTCGGGGTAGCTCAGGCCGCCCACACGGCGCACGGCGAAAAGTCCCGCCGCGTGCAGGGCGCGGTTGGGGAAGACCGCGCCGCCCGTGACCTCGGTGATCGCATAATCGCCGAACGCCACCGCCTCGTAGCCGTTGGCGCGGGCGGCGGCGAAGAGCCGCTCCAGCTCGCGTCGCACCACGGCGAGGGCCTTCACGCTTTTGGGGTGATGGGGGCCGAAGCGCTGGAGGTCGTAGTCGAGTCCCGGCAGGTAGGTGATGCAGAGGTCCGGCGCGTCGGGCGCGGCGAGCAGGGCGGCCACGGCGTCGGCGATCCACTCCGAGCCTTTGACCGAGGCGAGCGGCCCCCAATAATGGCGCAGGCGGAAGGGCCGTCCCGCGCTTCGGGCCATGCGCGCGTAGAGGTCGTCCGGCTTGCTGTAACAGCTCATGCGCAGGCCGCCGCCGTGCGTGTGGATCGGCGCGGGCGAGACGAGCTGGTCGACGGACTCGCCCAGACTCTGCTGGAAAAAGGCGAGGGCGACGGTGCCGCCGCGGCCGCGGAAGGCCTCCCAGATGCGCGGGCCTTGGACGAGCGCGGCGGACTGTTCCCAGAACCAGGGTTTCCGCAAGGTGGCGTCGAAGAAGCCGTTGGCGGGCAGGCCGTGCTGTGCCGGCGTCAGTCCCGTGCGCAAGGTGGCCTGGGCGGTGCAGGTGAGCGCGGGGAAGACGGGCTGCATGGGGCGCACCGCCACGCCGCCGATCTCGCGCACGCCGTTCCGCATCGCGAAGTCGTAGCCCAGGCCGGCGGTCTGTATGAGGAGCAGTTTTTTCATGCCGAAACTTTATAGCCCATGACGGAGAAACATTATAACGGCAACGGCCGCAAAGCAAGAACACAAATACGGCACGTGCTTGAACAAGCGTGCCTGCTTTGTTATTCTCCCCTCACAAACGAAATGGGGATGAACATGATGCTGAAAAAAACACTCGCCGCAGGGCTGCTGATCGGTCTGGCCGGCTGCACCTACCTCGCGCAAGACGCCAAGAAGACCGTGGAGAAGCCTCCCGCGCCGGCCGTGCCCCAGCCGCCGCAACTCCCCCGCGCGGCGGTCGCCCATACGAACGCCGTGCCGCGCCCCGCGCCGCAGGGCACGAACACGGTTGTCGGCCGTCTGATCCAGGCGATCCGGCCCGCGCCGAAAGCGGTTAAAGAAGATGTCGACCATTTCGAACAGTCCGCTTTCCGGGCGCCCGCCAACACCTACCGCTCGGTGCCGTTCTATTCGCTGAACGATGACCTCGACCCCGCCGAGGTGGACCGGCAGCTCCACCTGTTCAAGGAGGGCGGCTTCGGCGGCACGTTCCTTCACAGCCGGATCGGCCTGCTCACCGAGTACTTGAGCACAAACTGGTTCAACGTCATGAGCGCGGGGGTCAAGAGCTCGCAGGACCTCGGCATCGACGCCTGGTTCTACGACGAGGACAAGTGGCCCAGCGGCTTCGCGGGGGGCATCGTTCCGCTCAAGGACCCCGCCTTTCAGGCGCGCTCGCTCGTGCGCGTCAAGAAGGAGCAGGCGGTCACTGCCCCCGACACCGTGCTCTTCGAGGACGCGGCCTTCAAGTACGTCTGCCACGTGAATCCCTTGGGCGACCCGTGGTTCAACGGCACCTCGTGGGTGGACCTGATGAACCCCGACATGGTCAAGGCCTTCATCGACTGCAGCTATGTGCCCTACGCCCGGCGCTACGCCGGGAAACCGCACGTGCTCGGCATCTTCACCGACGAGCCGCAGATCAGCCCGCGCCCGAAGATCGACAACCAGGGGGCGGTCAGTTTCTCGCCGGTCATCCCGGCCGCCTTCAAGGCGCGCACGGGGTATGAGCTCGCCCCCGTCCTGCCGTCGGTCTTCGCCGAGGTCGGGGATTGGCGCAAGGTGCGGCTGGACTACTACCGCACGGTGGCCGCGTGCTTCGAGAACTCCTTCAGCAAGCAGATCGGCGACTACTGCGCCACCAACCACATGATCTGGACCGGCCATTACAACGGGGAGGACGCGCCCGCGGTCAACATGCAGAACGAGGGCGGCCTCATGCAGCAGTACCGCCACATGCAGATGCCGGGCATCGACGCGCTCGGCCTGCACTACAACACCCTGCACTGCGGCAAGGTGATGACCTCCGTCGCCAACCAGTACGGCAAAACGCGCCGCCTGAGCGAGCTGTTCGGCATCAGCGGTCACAACATGACCTTCGAGGACCGCATGTGGATCACGGGCTGGCACACGCTGATGGGCGTGAACTTCATGTGCCCGCACCTCTCCCTCTACAGCATGAAGGGGGAGCGCAAGCGCGATTACCCCCCGACCATCAGCTACCAGCAGCCCTATTGGCGCTATAACCGGCTCTTCGAGGATTTCTCGGCGCGGCTCTGCTACTTCGCAACGGTCGGGCAGACCGCGCCCGAGGTCTGCGTGCTCAGCCCCCTCGAGTCGGACTACATCGAGCAGGCCCAGAAGCTCTCCGGCAAACGCGACGCGGCCTTCGCGGAGCTGCTCAGCGCCCTCATGCGCACCCACCGCAATTTCGACCTGGGCGACGAGCAGATCATCTCCGAGATCGGCAGGGCCGAGGCGGGCCGCTTCGTGATCGGCCAGATGGCCTACCGCGTGGTGGTCGTGCCGCCGCTGCTGACCATCCGCGCCTCCACGCTGGCGCGGCTCAAGGCCTTCGCGGCCCAGGGCGGCACCGTCCTGGTCGCCGAGGAGTATCCCGCGCTTGTGGACGGCGCCGAGAACTCCGCTGAGATTCCGGCGCTCAAGAGCTACGCGCCGCTGGTGAAGGGCGACGGCTGGCTCGACGCGCTGAACAAGCAGGCGCCGCCGGTCTTCACGCTCCACGGCGCGAAGAACGAGGAGGTCTGGACCCACCTGCGCACCGTCAAGAACGGCTACACGCTTCAGCTCTCCAACACCTCCCGCCTCGAGAGCCGCACGCTCGCGCTCCGGTTCAACGACCGCGACGCCGCCGTCGCGCTCTGGAATCCGGTCAACGGCCAGTGCCTGCGCCTGAAGCCCGAGGCCGACGGCGCCTACGCCCTCGACTTCGCGCCCGCGCAGACCTGGATCGTCACCCTCGGCCCGGTCTCCGCCAAGGTGCAGCCCGACGGCGTGTACGCGGTGCCGGGCGAGCGCCGCGAGATCGCGCGGCTGAACGGTCCCTGGCAGGGCAAGCGCGTGGACCCGAACGCGCTCACGCTCGACTACGCCCGCTATTCAAAAGACGGCGGTGCCACCTGGAGCGCGCCCGAGCCGGTGCTCGCGCTCTATGACCGCTTCGCGCAGAGCACGCCTTACAAGGGCGAGCTCAAACTCAAGTTCGAGCCCGAGATCACCGATGTGCCCGCGGCCTGCAAGCTCGTGGTGGAGCAGCCGGAGATGTACACCTCGATCACGGTCAACGGCAAGCGGCTCGCCTTCGACACCGACGATTTCTACACCTGCTTCACCTTCCGCGCCCAGTCGGTCAACGGCCTGCTCAAGCCCGGCCGAAACGAGATCATCCTCACGCTGGACTACGTGTCCGGCGTGCCCACGAGCCTCAACGCCCGCGCGCGCTACGGCACGGAGATCGAGAGCGTCTACCTGGTCGGCGATTTCGCCGTGAAGCCCGTGGCTGCCGACAAGCCGCTCGCCACGACCTACCGCAACCAGGAGGGCTCGCTCGTGCCGAAGCCGATCCACAGCTTCAAGAGCTTCGCCATCGCGCAGGAGACCAACACCTTTGTCGGCGACCTCGCGCCGCAGGGCTATCCCTTCTACGCGGGCGAGTTCCAGCTCGACAGCGCCTTCGAACTCGGCGCAATCGAGGCGGGCAAAAAATACCTGCTCACCTTCCCCTCGTTCGAGGCGGTGGTGATCAACGTGACGGTCAACGGGCAGCCCTGCCCGCCGCTCGTCGCCAGCCCGTGGGAGACCGACGTCACCGCCGCGCTCAAGCCGGGCAAGAACACGGTGCGCGTCTCGCTCACCAACAGCCTGCGCAACCTGATGGGGCCGCACCACCACAAGGGCGGCGAGCACACCGCGGTCGGCCCGGCCACGTTCCGCGCCAACCACTACTGGCCCAACAAGGAGGCGGGCGAGCGCGACTGGTACGACGCGCGCCTCGGCGGCCAAGCCAAGGTCTGGCGCGACGACTATTACATGATCCCCTTCGGCCTCCTGCAGCCGCCGGTGCTGATGCAGGCGGAGTGAGACGGGGGAAGCGGCACGCCCTTCCCTGGGCGTGCGCATGGCGCGTCCGGATGGGGAGGGGCCAAGCGATGCGAGTTGAACTCAAGCGGGTCTATGAGCAAGGTGAATCGGCGGCAGGCTACCGCGTGCTCGTCGACCGCCTGTGGCCGCGCGGCCTCTCCAAGGCGCAGCTCCCGCTGGACGAGTGGGCGCGCGAGCTGGCGCCCAGCGCGGCGCTGCGAAAGTGGTTCGGACACGACCCGGCGCGCTGGGAGGAGTTCCGCCGCCGGTATCTCGGCGAACTCGAGGCCCAGGCCGGGGAGCTCGAACGCCTGCGCGTCATCGCGCGCCGGCGGCCTCTGATCCTGCTCTACGGCGCGAAGGACGAGACGCGCAACCAGGCCGTGGTCCTGCGCGCGGCGCTGCTGATGCGGCCCTAAGGCTGGCGTGGCCCGGCTCAGCCCCCGGCGTCGGCCTTCGGAACCTGAGCGCCGTCGCCCGCGTGCGGAAGCGGCCGGCCCCGGCGCGATTCCCATGAACGGCTCCGGTAAAAAGGGAATAATCTGCGGTTTTTACCGTTTCAAATTGCATCTCCCGGCCGGTTTTGATACTAATCAACGCTTTATCGAGTGCGGGGTGGCTCTATTTGCATCCCGGCCAGCGTCGATAATGGCAGTGGTTAACAATGGGCAACCCTCCTTTGAGGGACCATTGTTTTTCGTGACTCCTATGAACTTCCGCGTGTCGACAGGAAAAGTATTTAAGCCGTCTCATTCCTGCTTGCGAGAGCAGACTCTCGCGTGGTGCCCTTTCATCCCTGATTATCCCGTATAGATTTCTTGCGGGTGATTAACACTTGCGGAAGTCTGAACTCCATTTCGTAACACTGAAGGAGAACACATGTCTTGGGAAATGTTTCTAAGCGCGTTTCAAGGAATCGAAGCCATGCTTCATTCCTCACCCCGGATGGTTATTGCCCGCTTCGGCCTTATCATTTTGGGAATGGTTTTAGTCTATCTCGGGAAAAAGGGCATTCTTGAGCCGCTGCTGATGATACCCATGGGGTTCGGGATGGCGGTCATTAATGCCTCGGTCATGATGTTTGACCCGCTGAATCTGCATGGCGGCCTCGGGACGCTTTTTTTGGAGGCTCAGGCGGGTTCGGGGCCCGACGCGATTAAAAATGCATCCGACCTCATGTATATCATGGGGATCGACTGGCTACAGCCGATCTACACCTTTACTTTTTCAAACGGCCTGATTGCCTGTTTTGTGTTCATGGGCATCGGCTCGCTGCTGGATGTTGGTTTTGTCATGGCCCGCCCCTTCTTGAGCATGGTTCTGGCGCTCTTTGCGGAGCTGGGAACCATTTTCACGCTTCCGATTGCCCAGTATTGCGGTTATACGCTCAAACAGGCGGCGGCGATTTCCGTGGTCGGCGGCGCGGACGGGCCCATGGTGCTCTTTACCTCGCTCAAGCTCGCCCCGGAGCTCTTCGTTCCCATCGCGGTTGTCGCTTACCTTTACCTGGGGCTCGCTTACGGCGGCTATCCCTATCTGGTCCGCCTCATGATCCCGAGCAGCAAGGTTCGCGGCACGGTCATGCCCTATGATTCAAAGGCCAGCCAGTTCTCTTCGGGGCAGAAGATGGTCTTCGCCGTGGTCTGTTGTGTTGTCCTCTGCCTCCTGCTTCCGGTTGCGGCGCCTCTGCTCTTCAGCCTCTTCTTCGGAATCGTGATCCGGGAAAGCGGGATCAAGCAGTTTCAGGATCTGCTAAACGGCCCGGTGCTCTATCTGTCGACCCTGTTCCTGGGGCTGACGCTGGGCATCCTCTGCGAAGCCAACACCATTTTCGACCCCAAGGTCCTGCCGCTGCTGCTCCTGGGAATGCTGTCCCTCCTCCTGTCCGGAATCGGCGGCATCATCGGAGGCTACGTCGCCTACTTCTGCACCGGCGGCAAAGTGAACCCGGTGGTGGGAATCGCCGGCGTGAGCTGCGTGCCCACAACCGCCAAGGTCGCCCAGAAAATCGTGCAGAAAGACAACCCGCACGCCATCGTCATGCAGTATGCGCTCGGGGCCAATGTCATGGGCGTCATAACCACCGCCATCATTGCCGGCGTGTTCTGCAGCATCATCAAATAGGAGCGTCCCCATGGATGGGTTAACCGTTTCGTTTGTAACACTCATTATCACCGTTGTCATCTCCCTTCTGGTGGCCGTTATCGTAAAGCTGATGACTGCCGTGCTGAATAGGTTCTCCAAACCGCAGACCGAGACCACCCCGGCGGCCGACACATTGCTGTTCAGTGATGAAGCCGACATCGCCGCCGTCATTGCCATTGCAAAAACACTCAAGTAATCGGAGTACTCGCATGAAAAAGCGCATCCAGTTCATGTTAACGGCCTTCAGAGACGGCTTTCAGTCCGCGTACGGGGCACGCGTGTTTTCCAAAGACTTCCTGCCCGTTGTTGAAGAGGCCTCCCACGCGGGGATCGAGCACATCGAGGCCGGCGGCGGCGCCATGTTTCAGTCGCCCTTCTTCTACTGCAACGAAAACGCCTTTGATGTCATGGACGCCTTCCGTAAGGCGGCCGGCCCCAAGGCCAATCTCCAGACGCTCGCCCGCGGAATCAATGTGATCGCGCTGGATTCCCAGCCGAGCGACATCATCAAGATGCATGCTGATTTGTTTAAGAAACACGGCATGACGACCATCCGCAATTTTGATGCCCTGAACGATGTCAACAACCTCATCTTCTCGGGCAAGTGCATCCATGAGGCCGGCCTTAAACATGAAGTGACCGTCACCATGATGGAGCTTCCTCCGGGTTGTCAAGGCGCCCACACGCCGGAATTCTACATTGAAACGCTCAAGAAAATTCTGGAGACGGGCATTCCTTATGACAGCATTTGCTTTAAGGACGCCTCGGGAACCAGCCGCCCGCAGAAAGTGTATGACACGATCAAGTTCGCGCGGCAGCTGTTAGGCGATTCGGTCAAAATCGCTTTCCACTCCCACGAGACGGCCGGAACGGGAACCGTATGCTATAAAGCCGCGGTAGAGGCCGGCGTCGATATGCTGGACCTGTCGCTCGCTCCCGTGTCCGGCGGGACCTGCCAGCCCGACATTCTCACCATGTGGCATGCCCTCCGCGGCACAGACTTTGATTTGGACATCGACGTGAACAAGGTCATCAAGCTCCGCCAGAGCCTCAAGGACGCGATGAAGGATTACTTCCTTCCGCCTGAGGCCACCTCCGTGGAAGCTCTGATTCCCTTCTTCCCCATGCCGGGCGGCGCCCTGACGGCTAACACCCAGATGCTCCGTGACAACGGGCTGATGGACAAATACTCGGATGTGATCGCCGCCATGGGCGAAGCGGTCGCCAAAGGCGGCTTCGGGACTTCCGTGACGCCGGTCTCCCAGTTCTATTTCCAGCAGGCCTTCAACAATGTGATGTTTGGCAAATGGAAGAAGATTGCTCCGGGCTACGGGAAAATGGTGCTGGGCTATTTCGGCAAGACGCCTGTGGCTCCTGATCCGGCGGTCATTAAGATCGCCGCCGAACAGCTCAAGCTTGAGCCCACCACCGAATGCCCTCTCGAGATCAACAACCGCGACCCCAAAAAGGGGATTCCGGCCGCCAAGAAAATGCTCGAAGCGGCCTCCCTCCCTGTCACGGATGAAAATGTCTTTATCGCGGCCTGTTGCGCGGAGAAAGGCGTCGCCTTCCTCAAGGGCGAAGGAACCATCGGTGTACGGAAAAATGTGCCTTTAGAAAAGCCGAAGCCTGAGGTCAATACCGAAGATGTTGCCAAGGGCTCAAACTACATCATTACCCTGAACGGCAATGACTACGAAGTCAAGGTTGACGGGAGCACCGCCGTTGTCAACGGACAGAACTACGCCTTCAAATCAAAGTCTGTCCCTTCCGGCTCCTCGATCCGCGCGGAAAGCGCGAGCGGAAGCCTTGAGGACAAGCCGGTGATTACCCCCCTCCCCGGAATCATCATCCGCATCGAAAAGAAGGTCGGGGATGCGGTCAGGAAAGGGCAGACCATCATGGTGCTGGAGTCCATGAAAATGGAAACGCCTCTGATCGCCCCGGATGACGGGCGCATCAGCGCCATCAAGGTTCAGGCCCAGCAGCAGATCCAGTCCGGAACGGTTGTGGCCATCCTGAACGGATAATCCGGTGACGGGGAACGTGTCCGGGTGCCCCGGAAGGGACTCAGCCGGAACAACGTGAGTCGCCTGGCGATGAGCCGCCCCGGAACGGCGCGCGCCTGCGGAATCGCCCCGACAGGCGCGTGCGACTCACCCTTCTGGCCGGCTGATTTTTACCAGCGCCCGCGTTCACCGCGCGACGCTCCCGCATGCGGGCCGCCACCCCGACTGGCGGGCGCATCATTTCAAGGCGTGATCCTGTCCGCCTGACAGACCCGCACCCTCGCCGCCTTTCCGCAAGCGTGGTCAACCCGAGGCTTCAATCGCGGGGCGCATTGTGGTTTAATACCCCCCGTCATGAGCAATAAGCCAACCGAGGGATGCGGCGCCAAGCCGCCGTGGATCCGCGTCAAAATCGGCCAGAACGAGCTGTTCCAAGCCACCAAGGCGCGCCTGCGCGCGCACGGGCTGCACACCGTGTGCGAGGAGGCCTTCTGCCCCAACCTCGGCCACTGCTGGGCGCGCGGCCGCGCCACGCTGCTGATCCTGGGCGACCGCTGCACGCGCGGCTGCCGCTTCTGCAACGTCGACAAGCGCGCCGTGCTGCCGCCCGATCCGGACGAGCCGCGCCGTGTGGCCGAGGCGGTGCGCGACGCGGGACTGAAAGAGGTGGTCATCACCTCGGTCACGCGCGACGACCTCCCCGACGGCGGCGCCGGACTCTGGGCGGAGACGGTCGCGGCTGTGCATGCGGCCGTGCCCGGCCTGCTCGTGGAGGTGCTGGTGCCCGACTTCGGCGGGGATGCCGCCGCCATCGCCACCGTCATCCGCGCCCGGCCCGAGGTCTTCGGCCACAACCTCGAGACCGTGCCGCGCCTCTACCCGCAGGCGCGGCCGCAGGCCGACTACGCGCGCTCGCTGGCCGTGCTGCGGCAGGCCTCCGACGCGGGGCTGATTGCCAAGACCAGTCTCATGCTCGGCCTCGGCGAGACCTTCGAGGAGATCGGGCAGACGCTGCGGGACGCGCGCGCGGCGGGCTGCCGCATTTTCTACGCGGGCCAGTATCTCCAGCCGAGCCCGCGCCACCTGCCGGTGACGCGCTACGTCGAGCCCGCCGAGTTCGAGAAGATCCGCGCGGCGGCCTGCGCGCTCGGCTTCGACTTCGTGGCCTGCGCCCCCCTGGTGCGCAGCTCCTATCACGAGGAGGGGCAGAGCGCCTTCGTGCGCTCGTGCCTTCCATGAAAAACGGTTACCCCCGTCTTATCAACAGGTTGTGCGTGATATCACCTCGGAGGTTATAAACAGGTGATAATAACTCTGTTGATAAGTTATATATACTTGTAGTTTAACTATTTAAGCATTGTTATAACCTGTCAATATCTTGTGCTTGTCGATAACCCCTGTTTTGGGTCATACTATCCCCACGTTCTTATCAACAGGTTGTTGAGCGACTCGGGGCGTTAGGCTGAAGGCTGTTCAACAAATGATTTGGACTCGTGAGAAGTCAGCTCATAAGGGTGGGGCGAGCACTCCGTGCCGCCGGTTCCCTGTTTTCGCCTGAGTCATGCGCGGCGGCGCGGGAGCGCTCGCCCTACCACCTTTCCGGATATTTCCCCATATGGCGCAACTATCCATCACATTCTGCCGGCAGCTCGCCCGGGCGCGGCGCGAAAAGGGCATGACGCAGAGCTCCCTCGCGCAGGCGGTGGGGTGCAAGCAGTCGGCGATCAGCATGCTGGAGTCGGGGCAGCCCGAGAAGCTTTCGCAGGAGGCGGTCGCCAAGATCGCGTCGCTGCTGGGCGTGGCGCTCGAGGCGCCGTCCTCGCCGCCCTCCGCCCTCCGCCCTCCGTCCCCCGCTGCTGGCCCCGCCCCGGTCTATTGTCCGGACGCGGCGTGCCCTTCGAACGTGCCCTACGCCGTGGGGGGCGAACTGCTCTTCTGGCCGCGCCCGCAGCCGGCCGCGGCCGGCGGCAAGCACTGCGGCTATTGCGGCGAGGTGCTGGAGCGGCAGTGTCCCCACTGCGGCGCGGCGGTGACCGAGGGCGCCTGCTGCCACACGTGCGGCGGCGCGAAAGTCACCAACACGTTGCCGCCCGAGACGGATCACGAGGCCTGGGCCGCGCGCCGCCGCCGCGAGATCGCCGAGTGGAAGGCGCTCGTGACCTGATCCGGCACAGCCGCCTCCCGCCGCCAAGACGCCAAGTTCTCCAAGAGCGCCAAGCTTGAGTCCGGTGAACGTGGCACCTTTCGCGCCTGGGCGGTGATTATCTTGATTCGCTCTCGATGGAGTTGATTTGCCAGGCGCAAAGAAGGCCGGGTGACAAACAGGATGCTGACCCGGAAGCTTCTGTGATAGACTTCGCACCAGGTCGGAAGCAGGCGCTATGAAAAAATTGTTGATCGTTACAGACGGTAAAGCGGGGCACGAGAACCAGTCGAAGGCGTTCTGCAGCGCGCTCGGGTACGGGTATGACTGCGTGCGCGTCGCCTACCCCACGCGCTTCCACAAAGCGCTCTCCTATGTCGTGGACCGCCTGGGCCTCGTGTCGGACTACCCGTTCACGATCGAGAAGACCGACGGTTATTACGCCGCCGTGGTCTGCACCGGCTCCACCGCCTTCTATCCCGGCAAGATCGCCGCCCGCCGCCGCGGCATCCCGGTGGCAGCCATCCTTTATCCCCGCGGCTACAAGCTGAACTTCGACTGCATCCTCGCGCCGGCTTTCGACCGCCCGCCGCAGCAACCGAACATCGTCACTATCCCCGTCAACCTGACCTCCACGAGCGCGTCGTTCTACGAGGCCGGGGTCGCCGCCTTCCGCAAGCGCCACACGCCGAAAAAGCCGGCGGTGGCGGTGATCGTCGGCGGGCCGAACGCGTTCGCATCGATGGGGGCGGACGCGATGAAGCGTGACCTCGACCGCCTCTTCGCGGCCACGGAGGGCCGCGAGCGCTGGGTCACCACCTCGCGCCGCACGCCGCCCGAGGTCGAGGCGCTCATCGACGGCTATCCCTTCGACTATAAGCTGATCTACAGCCGCGACACCTTCAACCCGATCCCGGCCTTCGTCTCGCTCTGCGAGCGGCTCTTCGTCACGGCCGACTCCACGGGCATGATCAGCGAGGCGGTCACGCGCGGCAAGGCGAGCGTCGAGGTCCTGATGAACCTGACCTCCGCGTCGTCGAAATTCGCGCGCTTCATCCAGAACCTCGCGCAGGAAAACGCCGTGCACGCGTTCGACGGCACCCTCGGGAGCGCCGCCCACAAGATCGATCTCGCCCCCGCCTTTGAGCAGGCGCGCCAGCTGCTCAAGCTGTGACGCGCCGCGCCCGCCGGCCAGAAATCCGTTGTGTCGGCAGGGTCGCGCAGGGTATCATACGCCTCTTATTGGGTCAGGCTAACCGGCGGGATCAAAAAAGGGGCGGAGCATGTCAAAGAACACGGTGCGGTTGAACGGTTGTGCGGCCATGCGGCAAGCGCTGGGTGCGACGGTGTTGGGGCTCGCGTGCGCGGTGCAGGCCGGGAGCGGCGCCTGGAGCAATGCGACGGGCGGCAACTGGAGCGATACCGCCAACTGGCAAGGGGCGGCCTATGCCACGGGGACCGGCGCCACGGCCTACTTCACCAACGGCGCGGGCGGGACCGTCTGGCAGGACGTGGGCGGCCTGACGCTCGGACATCTTTATTTCGCCAGTGCCAGCACCCTGATCACGAACAACGCGATCACGCTCAACGGCGGCGGAACCTCGGTGGTCACGGTTGACGGCAACGCGGTCACGGCCAACGTGAGCGTCACGCTCTCCCCGGCGGGCGGGACGGTGCTGGTCAAAGAGGGGACCGGTACCTTCAATCTGAACAAGAACCTGTCCGCGCTGGCCGGTATCACGCTCAACGGCGGACAGCTGTATCTGGGCTTCCCCGGCAACAGCGACGGCCTCAACGTCGGCAGCGGCACGGTGACGGTGAACAGCGGGTCCACGTTCAGATTCGGTGACAATAACCAGGTCAACAACCAGGCCGTCATCGACGTGAAGAGCGGCGGCGTGTTCGACATCAACACCAAGACCGATTACATCGGGGCCTTTACGGGTCCGGGCGTGGTCTCGAACCTGACTTGGCAGGTTAACCTGTCTCTGGGTGCAACGCCGCGGATCTTCTCAGGCCTGTGCTATGGCGGCGGAACGATCATTCTTTACGATCCGGGCCTGTTCGTGGCGGGCGCTTCCAACAGCCTGCAGAATGTGGAGATCCAGATGCGGCACGCGAACCTGCTGGGCTTTGCCCCCGGTCTCGGCACGGTGACCGTAGGTTCTCTGAACAGCACCAACAACCTCGTCGTGCAGGACACCGACGGAGGCGCCGTAACGCTCGCGCTGGGCAGCAAGAACACCGATGTCACCTACAGCGGGCGCTTGAGCGGTCCCGGTGGGCTCGCCAAAGTCGGCACCGGTAAACTGACGCTGAACAGTGATCATACGTACGTCGGCCCGACGACGGCCGCCGCGGGGACCCTGCAGCTCGGCGACGGGACGAAAGACGGCGCCGTCTCCAACTCCGCCAGCATCACGGCCAACGCGACCCTGGCGTTCAATACGGTTGCGAACCAGACCTATGCGAAGCCGGTTTACGGTGCCGGAACGATCACCAAAACGGGTGTCGGCGCGCTGACCCTCAATGACTTTCAGATGCGCCCGGGCACCGTCACCGTGAACGGGGGCACGCTCGCGCTCAACGGCGGCAACAGCTCGGGCGTGACCTTCACGGCGAACTCGGGCGCCGCGCTGCAGGTCAACGGCGGCAGCTATCTTCTCGGCGGCTTCACGCTGAACACTGGCAGCAGCCCGCTCTCCTTCACCGGCGGCAGCAGCACCGGCGCGACCCTCGTGGCCAGCAGCGGCGCATCTGTGGAGGTCACGGGCGGCACGCACCTGTTCGCCAGCCCGCTGGGCGGAAACAACAAAAACAACCGCTTCACGCAGACCGGCGGCACGGCTTCGTTCACCACCGTGGAGGGCATGGGCAACACGAACCTGATCCACGCATTCGTAAGCGGCGGCACCTTGAGCATCGGCTCGGCACAATGCCGCGGATCCGGTTTGCTGGCCAGCGGAAACGCGGTCGTAAAAATGACCGGCACGCACCGCATCGCCAGCGACGGCACGAGCCACGCCTGGATCCTCACCAACAACGCCGATGTCAGTGTGTCCGGCGGAAACGTCCAACTCATGTCGACCGGCGTCGGCAGCACCGGCACCCTCACCCTCGCGGGCGGCACCCTCACCTTCAGCGGCCTGGACAACACCCAGCCGAATCCCACCAACGGCGTTGTCGTGAACTTCAACGGCGGCCTGCTGAAATTCTCGGCCAGCACGACGGTCGCCGCGAATCCCAACAGCGTCTTCAACGTGTTGGAAGGCGGCGCGCGCGTCGACGGCGGAAGCCAACAGACGCAGATCAACCAGCCGCTCGTGAACGGCACGGGCGGCGCGGACGGCGGTCTCACCAAATACGGCGCGCACGTGCTGGTTCTGAACACCAACGCCACCTATACGGGCCAGACGACCGTGAAATCCGGCACCCTGCGAACCCTCTCGCTCGGCGGGGCGCCTTTCGGCGGCGGCAGCCTTCTCCTGGACGGCGGCACGCTGCAAGCCAATCCGGCGGGCACCGGATTGACGGTCGGCTTGACGGCGGCGGACGGCGCCGTCGGGAATACCGTCACCTACCTGCCAGGGCCTTCGGCGCTGGGATTTGCCAAGGGCAGCGACAGCAGCGTGACGCTGACCCTCGGCCACAGCGGGGCGGCGGCCGAGAGCGTGCTGGTCCGCACCAACCGCAGTGTGCTTGCGATCATCCCCGCAGCCGGAACGGGAGCGTCGAATTTGGGCGTGAACGAGAAGCTGCTGGTCAACGGCGGCGTGCCGACCGTCAACGGCATGGTCTCGTCCGTGTTCGGCATCCATAACGATGACCGGCGCTCCTGCGATTTCCTGACCCATGGCGCCAACGGCTTCCAGACCGCGGCCTATACCGACGGACTCGGCGGCGACGCGACCGCGCTCGCCAACGTGACGACGAACTCGGCGGCCGACAGCACCCAGGTCTACGCCCTGCGGGTCCACAACGGCGCCACACTGACGATCAAAAGCGGCCAGACGCTGACCGTGGGCGACGGGATCAACCCCGCTGGCGTGATCATCAACAACGCCAGCGGCGCAAGGGCCGGGATCACCAACGGCACGCTGAATTTCGGCACCTCCGAAGGCATCGTCATCTTCAATCAGCGCTTCCAGAGCGCGACAGGCCCTTCCCTCAACAGCGTGATCACCGGTTCGAACGGCCTGACCCTGGCGGGAGGCGGCGCGGACGAGGACCTCGTGCTCGGTTCGGCCGGCAACACCTACACCGGCGGCACGCGGATCATGGCGGGCCGCATCAGCCTTGCCAACACGTTGGGCTTCAGCAGCGGCGACGTCTTCATTTACGGGAACGCGGGCGGGGGCGCGCAGTTCCTGTTCAATTTCGCGGGCACGCTGACCAACGCCTTCCACCTTGCGGGCGTCGGCGTGGCGGAAGCCACACCCGTCGGGGCGGTGCGGTTCAACTCCAACAGCACGCTGTCCGGCCCCGTCGAACTGATGGACGACGCGCGCGTCGGCGCACCCTCCCCTGTGGTGGTCGGCACGTTCAGCGGACCGATTTACGGCCCCGCCAGCCTCGAGATCGGCTGCCCTGCCCAGGGATGGGGCAAGATCCTCCTGACCGGCGTCAACAGCTACAGCGGCACCACCCGCGTCAGCGGCGGAACCCTGGAGATCGGCGCGAACGGCACGCTGGGATCAGGGCCGGTCATCAACAACGCGACCCTCGTCTTCAGCGCGTCGGGTAACACGACGGTCACCAACCCCATCAGCGGCTCGGGGCGCATCTTGCAGAACGGAACAGGCACGCTTACGCTCAGCGGCGGAAACACCTGTTCCGGTGTCACCGAGATCAACGCCGGCGCGCTGGTTGTCAAGGACGCGGCCGTCAGCGCGAGCAGCCTGAGCGTCAGCGGCACGCTCGACCTGGGCGGCCAGAGCCTGTCCGTCGGACGTCTGGGCGGTTCCGGCGCGGTGAGCAACTCGGTCGGCGGCGCCGTCACGCTGACCGTCGGCGCGGGCAATGGGGACAGCCTGTTCTGGGGCGCGATCCGTGACGGCGCGGGCACGACCGCGCTGAACAAGACCGGCGCGGGCACGCTCACGCTGAGCGGATTGAACACCTACAGCGGCGCGACGGTCATCGGCGGCGGCACCGTCAGGCTGCAAGGCACCCCGACTGCGCCGCTGACCAACGGGCTCGCCTACCAACTGGACGCGTCGGATTTGAGCAAGCTGACGCTGAGCGGCTCGAATGTCACGATGTGGGCCGACTCGACGGCGGCGGGCGTGAATTTCACGCAGAGCGTGGCGGTGCTCCAGCCGGTGTACGTGACCAACGCGCTCAACGGGCGCCCCGTTGTGCGGTTTGAAGGCCTGACCAACTGCATGGGCGCGGGGAAATCCGCGCTCGTGCAGACGGCCTTTATCGTCAACAAGGCGCGGGGTTACATGTCAGGCGGCGGAATCTGGGGACAGAACAACGGCGACTACAGCATCCGGCAGTCCAGCCTGACGTCCTGGTTCCATCCCGGCAACGACAATGATTTCTCGGTCGGCGGACAGATGTTCATCAACGGTGTTGAGACCAATCAGCTGGCGTCGAACACGCCGCACATCCTGACCGCGATCGCCCTCTCGCCTAGGAACTGGTTCACCGCCATCGGAGACTGCAGGCCTTACAACGGACTCTACTTCCGCTCTTATAAGGGCGATGTCGGCGAAGTGCTGGTCTATAACAACGCGCTGGGCACGGCTGACCGTCAGGCGGTCGAGGCCTACCTGAATTACAAGTGGTTCAACACGGGCCTGTTCGCGCCCACCAACGTCCTGCCGACGGCCACGGCGCTGGTGGTCTCCAACAACGCGGCGCTTGACCTCAACGGCATCAGCCAGGCGGTCGGCTCGCTCAGCGGCGCCGGCTCCGTGCTCAACGGCAGCGGAGCGTGGTCCACGCTGACGGCCGGCGGCGACGCCAGCAGCACGCTCTTCTCCGGCGTGATCTCCGGCTCCAACGCGCTGGTCAAGGCCGGCAGCGGCACGCTCACGCTGAGCGGCGCGAACAGCTACGCCGGCAGCACGCTCGTCAGCGGCGGCTCGCTGCGTCTGGCGGGCGGCGCGAACCGCCTGCCCGCGGGCGGGACGGTCACGGTGGCGGCAGGCGCCACGCTGGATCTGAACGGGCAGGCGCAGACCCTGGCCGGGATCGGCGGCAGCGGCACGGTCATCGGCGGCAGCCTGACGGTGAGCGGCACGGTCGCCCCGGGCGGCGCCGATGCCGTCGGCACGCTGACCTTCGCGAACACGCCCGCGCTGGGCGGAGGCACGCTGCTGGTCGACACGCGCACGGACGGCACGTGCGACACGCTGGCCGTGTCGGCTGACCTGAGCCTCGCGGGCCTGACGCTGCAGATCGCCGATACCGCGCAGATGGCCGGCTACTCCTACCAGATCGTGACCTGCGCGGGGAACCTGGCCGGCTCGTTCAGCGCCGCGCCCAACCTGCCCAAGACCTGGCTCGTGCGGTACGACCGCACGCCGGGTGCGGGCAAGGTGCTTCTCATCCACAATCTCGGAACGCTGATGACCATCCGCTAAGCGCAGAACGCTAACTGGGCCCGGCCGGAACCGAAAGCGCGGCCAACTTCGATTGATTGATCCGTAAGCTAGCCAAGGAGCGCATCGTGACGAACAGCTTGGAAGACTATCTTGAGACCATGTACCTGCTGGTGCAGACGAATGGGCACGCCCGCGTGCGCGATGTGGCGCTGGCGCTGCACGTCAAGATGCCGTCGGTCATCAAGGCGGTGCTGGAGCTGAAGCGGCAGGGGTTTGTGGTCCAAGAGCCCTACGGCGCGGTGGAGCTGACCGCAGCGGGCGTGGCCGCGGCCAGCCAGATCCTCGGACGCCACACGCTGCTCAAGGAGTTCCTGCTGCTGCTGAAAGTCGCGGAGGAGACGGCCGAGAAGGACGCCTGCACCATGGAGCACTTCCTCAGCGCGGAGACCTTGGCCCGCATCACGGATTTCGTCAGGGTCCACCGGCGCAAGAAAACCTGAGGGCCGAACGTTCAACGCTGAACGCCCAACTTTCAAGGGTGTTTCCTTCAGAGTTGAGCGTTGAATGTTGAACGTTGAACGTTCGGCAGGGTTCAGTCCAGCGTATGGACCAGCAGGCCCGAGCGCAGCTTGGGTTCGAACCAGGTGCTCTTGGGCGGCATGATCTGCCCCGCGTCCGCGATGTCCATCATCTGTTCGACCGTGGTCGGATACATGGAGAAGGCCACGGCGTCGCGTCCGCTGTCCACGCGTTGGGTCAGCTCGCCCGTGCCGCGGATGCCGCCGACGAAGGAGATGCGCGTGTTGGTGCGCGGGTCGTCGATGCCCAGCACCGGCGCCAGCAGCCAGTCCTGCAGCACGCTCACGTCGAGGCGCCCCACGGGGTCGGAGGAGCGCTCGTCCCAGGTCAGCTTGTACCACGCGCGGCCGAGGTACATGCGCACTTCGCGCGGCCCGTCCGGCGTCGCGCCGTCGGCGGGCTCGGCCTTGAAGACCGCCTTCACCTTTTCCAGAAACGCGGCGGGCGTCAGCCCGTTGAGGTCGGCGACGCAGCGGTTGTAGGGCAGGATGCGCAGCTGGGTGGCCGGGAAGAGCACGGCGAGGAACCAGTTGTACTCCTCGTTGCCGGTGTGGGCGGGGTTGGCGGCGCGGCGCTGCTGGCCGGTGCGGAAGGCGGCCGCGGCGCGGTGGTGGCCGTCCGCCACATAGGCCAGCGGCACCTGGCCGAAGGCCTTGACCCAGCCCTCCGTCGGTCCTTCCACGCGCCAGACGGTGTGGCGCACGCCGTCGACGGCGGTGAAATCGTAGAGCGGCGCGTGCTGCTGGACGTCGGCGACCCGCGTATCCAGCGCGGCGGAGTCGCGGTAGGTCAGGAAGACCGGGCCGGAGTTGGCGTTCAGCTCCAGGCAGTGGCGCGTGCGGTCGTCCTCCTTATCCTTGCGGGTCTTCTCGTGCTTGCGGATGATGTCATTCGCATAGTCCTCGATGTGGCAGCAGGTCACCACGCCGGTCTGGCTGTGGGCGCCCATGATCTGGCGGTAGACGTAGAGGCGCTCGCCGGCCTCGCGCTGCAACACGCCGCGCGCCTGCAGATCCTTGAGGGCGCGGACGCCCTGCGCGTAGACCGCGTCGTCGTGGACGTCCACGCTGTCCGGCAGGTCGATCTCGGGACGCGAGACGTGCAGGAAGCTGTCGGGGTTGCCTGCGGCCAGCACGCGCGCCTCGGCCGTGTCGACCACATCATACGGGACGGCGGCCAGCGCGGCCGCTTTCTCTGGAACAGGCCGCAGCGCGGCGAAAGGTTTGACGAGCATGACGCATTTTCCTCGGGGTTATAACGAAAAACGCAAAGGCGGCCGTTAAAGCCGCGCTTTGCGTTTCAGATCAAGCGACTGCGCAAGGCTTACAAGCCGATGTTAAGGATCGGGCAGAACGGGACGTTGCTGTCACGGATGATGTTGACGAGGCCGAGCTGATAGCCGTGCAGCCCTTCGGCGCGGTTGACGAGTCCGACCTGGAACCCCTTGGCGTAGTCGGCGAGGTTGACCAGTCCGACCTGGAAGCCGTACAGGGTCTTCGCCTCGTTCCAGAGGCCCGTCTGAATGCCGAGCGCGTCGCCGAGGCCGGTCGAGTTGTAGCAGCCGATCTGCCAGCCTTGGAGCGTGTCTTTCACGTCGTTGCGCAACAGGTTGAGCTGGAGGCCGCTGAAATACGTGGAGCGGCCGATGAGGCCGAGATCCAAACCGCTGACCTGCTCGCACTGGCCCGAGGGCAAGTTGAGCCGTAGCCCGATCACGTCGATGTCTTCCGTGTCGTTGAACGCGAACCACACCGGCCACCTGACTTTTTCAGCCGCGCTGGCGCCGAAAACGACCAAACCGGCCAAAACCAAACCGAACATCATCTTTTTCATCGTAACCTCGTCTCGATTTTGAAAGGGAATCTGCACCCTGCTGAAAAGGCAGGCTTCAGACCGTGATTAGTTTGTAATATACCGGATTCCCCGCCCCAGCGCAAACAGGAGAATGCGCCTTTGCAATTTTTTTTAGCGGGTGTCGTTCGCGGTGCGCCGGGCGTCCATCCGGACCGTGAGAACCGCGTTGGAGAAGACGATCGCATCCGCCAAGAAATGAACCTGCCATTCGGAGTGGTCCAGCTTGCGGAATTCCAAGTCCAACCCGAGCGGGTCGCTGCGTTTGATGGCGTCCCGCCCCAGAAAGCGGTGGTCGGGCGCGAGGGTCAGTGCCGCCACTTCGCGACGGCGGTCGACCGCAAACCACTCGTAACGGGCGGCCAGTTTTTTGGGCAGCCGGATATAATAACGCGTAGGCATGGCCAGCGGCCGGAAGAGCTGGGCGTCCGTAAAGGTCTGTCCCTGGAAATGATAGGAAACGTAAGGGAAGTCGGCGAGGGTCAGCGGCGGCTGGTACCAGATGGCCGCGCCGATGCTGATCACCCCGAGTGCCAGCGCGGCCTTGATCAGGTCCGGCAGCCAGCGGCGGAGTCGGCCCGGGGGCGGCAGCGGGACGAGCGGGGGTTCCTGGCCGGCCGTTGTCGGCTGCCGGTCCGGGAGCTCCCCCTCTGCGGCGGCGCCCGGCGGCGCAATCGGCGCGGGGGCACTACCCGGGTCCTGCTTTTTCTTGGTTTTTCCCATTGGCGCGACTATTTATAAACGGCCGCGGCGGTTGTGGAAAGCGAATTTTTGATTTTTTGCTCCAGCGCCGCGGCGTCGAGCGTGGGGCACAGCAGGGTCAGCCGCCGTGTGGAGACCGGCAGCACCAGTTTGCCGTCGGCGCTTTTTTGGGCGACCACCCGCTGGTCGTCGAAATCGGCCACGCGCACGAGCGCCGGGGAGAGGTCGAGGGTGACGCGTGCGCTGCCGACGGCGTGCCAGAAGGTCGCGACCGAGCCGCCCTCGAAGGCGCCGACCATGGCGTGCGTGTCGCGGCTGTTGCCGCAGTCCACGGGGTGGACCGCCACAAGCACGGGCGGGTTGCCCCGGTGCTGCAGCAGGGTGAACTCCTTGCCCGGCTCGCGCATCGGCGCCTGCACGGCTTCGGAGAAGCCATGGGCGAGGCGGGCGCTCTCGTAGACCTTGAACAGGCGCAGGATCTCCGGGGTGAGCGGGTGCTTGCCGAGTTCGCCGAAACTGGTCTGCAACGACACCGGGCAGTCGTAGGCCACGGAGCGGCAGAGCAGGTACTCGACCTCGTCGAGCTGGAGCCCTTCGACTTCGCGGCCGTAGCGCTGCTGGCGCGGCCACACGCCGAACCAGCCCAGCTCGCCGGGCATCATGTCGCCGCGCAGGCTGAGCATGTAGGCGACGCTGGTGTCGATGTGCGCTTTGACGGTCGGCCACTTCTCCGGCGGCTGGCCCGCGATGATCGCTCCGCCCAAGGTGTTGAGGTAGGTGTCGACGGTCGAGCTGCGGGCGAAGGAATGCCAGAGGCGGTGCGTCATGATCGTGCCCATGTGGATCACGGGACGGTGGAAACGGCGCATGGCGCTCGCCTGGAACTTGCTGACATAGTAATCGAAGCGGCGGCGGTCCACGTCCTCGCCGCCGTCGAAATAGACCATGCCGAAGCCGCAGGTGTTGAAGATCTCGGCCAGCCGCGCGTGCATCTCGTCGGGCAGCGTGCTCTCCTGGTCGACGATGTAGCCGTTGATGCAGCCGTCCACGCCGTAATGCCAGAGCGGGGCCGGGGCGGCGTGGGCCGACGCGACGGTTTTCCACGCGCCGCGCTCGCACCCGAGGAACGTGTCCCACACGCCTTCGGGGCCGATCTCCTTGTACCGGATGATTTCGCTGCCGATCACCACCTCGCGGTGTTTTTCCACGCCGCCCTCCCAGTAGGCCTTTGCGACTTTGGAGCTGCCCGGCCAGTCGGCGAGGCTGCCGCCGGCCTTGATCGAGGTCTGGGTGGCGTCGATGTCGGCGGCGAGCGTGCCCTCGAACTGACGCCAGAAGCGCGTGTCAGGCACCGGCGAGACATAGGCGTCGCTCTTGTTGAGCTTGGAGCCGAAGCAGTGCATACCGGTGGTGATGCCGGCGGCCTTGAGGCGCGCCACGAAGGTTTTGAGATCCTCGAGGCCCTTGGGGAAGTTTTTGGTGTTAACGGTGTAGTGTCCGACCGAGGAGCACCAGGCTCCCGAGTTCAGCATCACCTGCCGGATGCCGGCCTCAGCGCACGTGCGGATGAGCGTGTCGACGTCCGCCAGGCCCGCGCTGATGAAGAAATAGGAGCCGCGCACGAGTTCAGTGTCCTTGACCGGCGTGCCGTCGGCCGTCTCGTTGGTGAGCAGGTCATAGGCGTGGGCGACCTCGCGCGCCACGGTCTTGAAGGCGGGCGTGGGACAGGCGATGATCGCGGCGGCGGCGCCCTCCATCTTGGGTCCGGGCGCGTCCTGCACCATGGCGGTGAGGCGCACGCGCGGGTTCACGCCGCCCTCGCCGTGGTGGATCGCGGCGACGGTCTCTTCGAGACTGACCAGCGTTTCGCCGGACACGTGGGTGTCGGTGAGGGGCGAGGTTGCCATCACGCACAGGGCGTGGGCGTTGTTCCAGCCGATGTTGAGGCGCTTGCCGACGTTCTCGTTGAAGGCCGAGTTCAACATGAGGAACCGCACGGCTGCGGGCCGGGCGCCGCCGAAGGCGGCGACGCGCAGCGCGATCCAGTCGGGCGTGGTCTCGACCTTGAGGGTGAGCGTGGTCTCACTGCCGCGGAACCCCATCTCGAGCGTGTCGCCGCGCTGGCTCACCCGGTCGGCGGCATGCCAGGCGCCGTCCGGCGTCTGCACTTCGGCGAGCGGTTCCTGGCGGGTGCGGTCGAGGCACTCCGTGTTGTCGGCGGTCAGGACCAGCGAGAGCGGCACCGCTTGTTCAGAGAGCCGCAGCACGCTGCGCCCGCAGGCGATCGTGATCTCGGCGCGCGCGACATCCGCGCTCAAACCTAACAGGGAAAAAAATAAACCGAACAGCGGCGCACGTTTCATGGGAATTCCGATCCTTCTCACATTTGGATAGCGAAAGGAACAGAGTCGATTAGCCTGTTTCCCTGTTCGCAAGCGTCTCAATATACTCCTTTGAACAGTAAACTACGAGCGTTTGCCACACGCCGCGCATAGGCCGAAGCGGAGCGTGCCCTCTTCCGGAATGTGCCACGCGCATCCTTGCGCACGGGGTCACTCGATGCCGTCCCCGTCTTTCTCCAGAGCGAACTCCGCACGCTTGGCCTCGCCTGCCGCGTCGGTCCACGTCACCCGGTAGCGCCCCTTGAAGCCGCGGAAGGTCACGGGCGTGCCCGTTGCGGCCCTCAGCGTCAGGCGCGTCTTCCATTCATGGTTGATGAGCGCGTCCAGCGCATGGTAGGCCGGCTTCGGGTGCATGGCCGTGTCGTAGAGTCCCGAGAACGAGGGCTCGCCCGGCGCCGCGCCGTTGTCCACCACGTTCCACCAGGTGATGCCCATGACGGCGGGACAGCTGAACCACAGGCGGTAGAGGTTGCGCGCGAGGGTGGCCTGTACCGTCTTTCCCGCCTCGGTGTCGTCCGGCGCGCTGACCGTCACCTCGCTGACGTGGATCGGCCGCTCCGCGCCGCCGAGGCACTCCAGCACGGCGAAGTTTTTCGCGGGGGTCAGGATGTCCGCGCCGTTGGCGATGCTCTGGGATTCCTTAGGGTTGAAGATGTGCATCTGCACGCCGACCGTGTCGATGCGGGCGCCGCGGTCGATCAAGTCGCGGACGATCTCCACATAGCGGCGCGAAGGTCCCCCGTGGATGTCGCAGTCGTTGATGCCGAAGCGCACGGAGAGCGGGAACGCCTTCGCGGCCCAGGCATAGGTCTTGTAGGTGTAGTCGTCCGGCATCAGGCCGCGGTTGGCTTGGTCGATGGACTCGTTAACCACGTCCCAGCGCTGCACCCGCGCGCCGTAGCGCGCGGCCAGCGCCTTCACGTGGCGCTCGAAGAGCGGCTCCATGGCCTTGCGGTCTTCGGGCATCCACTCGGGATGGCCCCAGCGCCGCATGCCGTAGATGATCGCGTGGCCGTTCATGTTGACGCCGCGCGCCTCAAGATAGGCGACCACGGGATCGGTCGGGGGACGCCGGTACTCGTATGCGCTTCCCTCCGAAAAACGCGGCTTGCCCTGTTCCTTCTCCAGCGTTTTCCAGTAGAACGCCACCGTGGCGGCGTTGAAGAGCGTGCCGAAGGTCTCCGCGTAACGCCTGTTCTTTTCGGGCGTTTCCAAATCGCCGAACAGGAAACTGTTGCCGCCGAAGAGAAACGCGTGGCCCGTCTGCTCGACCTCGACCTCCGTGCCGGGCTTGGCAGAAAGCTTCAGGCGGGCTTCGGCCATGCGGTTCGAGCGGATGCCCGCGTCGATGCGCGCCTGCACGGCGGGGGCCTCCCACAGTTTCCGATATGCCTCGCTGACTGCCGTCCCGTTCGTCTGCGCGCACGCGACGGCTGCGCTGCCGGCCATCACGGCCCATACCAGAAAGGTTCGCGGCATCGGCGTTTTCCTGCTTTTGACGGCGCGAACCCGTTCGCGCGTTCCTGGCCGGGACCTGACCCGGCAACCCGAAGCCACCCGACTGCCGCGCCGCGTCAGGCCGCGGCCTAAAAAGCGCCCGGAGCCGGGCGCGCTCAACAAACGGTTATCCGGCAACGGCACCCGCCGTACGCCGCGCCACCTCAGAAATAGCCGCCCTTTTCGGCGATCTCGTGGATGGTCTCGCCCTGCGCGACCCAGCCGAAGATCTTCTTCTCGTTCTCGCGGATCTCCTCCGCGCGCACCAGCACGTCGTAGGCGATGTCGCGCGGGATGCAGACCACGCCGTCGCAGTCGGCGAAGAGCACGTCGCCGGGCCGGATCACCGCGTCGCCGAGCTTGATCGGAACCTGGTAGTGGGTGATGAGGCAGCGGCCGAGCGAGCCGTTCGGGCTGCGGTATTTGTAGTAGACGGGAAAGGGCTTCTCCAGGATCTGCTTGGTGTCGCGGATGCCGCCGTCGATGCAGGCCGCGCGCACGCCCATACCGTAGGCGGTCGCGGTCATGACGCCGCCCCAGAGCGTGGCCCGCTCGTCGTTCGAGGTGTCCCAGACCACGAAGGTGTCCTCGCCCATCTCGTCGAGCATCTGGGTGCGGAAGGTCATCTCGCCGGTGATCTTGACGTTCGGCGCGCTCTTGACCGTGAAGGCGATGCCCGCCACCACGTCGCTGTCGCGCAGCGGCCGCAGGTGGCCGGGCAGAGCCTGGTCGAGCAGGCAGAACTCGCGCAGCACGTCGCTGATCGCGCCGGTGTAGAGCTGCTCATACCGCGCCAGCAGCTCTTTCACCGGCACGGGGAACGGCTTGTCGGAGACGCCTTCGCGCAGGGCGATGAGCTTCTCCAGTTTCATCATCTTGGCTTCTTTCTGCAGCAGTCCTTCTTCTTTTTTTTCGTTCATGCGTCCAAACTCCTCGTTCAGAATTCCCAATTCCTAACTCCTACCTTCTCACGCCACGCTCATGCCGCCGTCCACGCACAGCGTGGTCCCGGTGATGTAGCGCCCGGCCGCCGAGCAGAGCAGCAGCGCCGCGCCGGCCGCGTCCTGCGGCTCCGCGAAATCGCGCACCGGGATGCGCGCGCGCACCTGTTCGGCATAGGTCGGGTTGGCCAGCGCCTCGAGGTTGCGGTCCGTGGCGAAGACGCCCGGGCAGAGGTTGTTGATGGTGATGCCGTCCGGCCCGATCTGCTTGGCCAGATTGCGCATCAGGTTTTCCAGCGCAGACTTGCTGGCCGCGTAGACGATCATGTCGGGGTGGGGCCGCTGCTCCTGCACGCTGCCGACCGTGACGATCCGTCCCCAGCCCTGCTGGCGCATCGCGGGCACCGCCGCCTGGATCAGCTGGAGCGACGCATGGAAGTTCACCTGCATCTGCAGCAGCGCCTCGTCGGGCGTGACCTCCAGCCAGGGCCGCCGGAGCTGGACCGAGGCGTTGATCACCAGGATGTCCGGCGCGCCGATCGCATCCGCTGCGGCGGCCACGATGCGGCTCGCCGCGCCCGGCTCGGCCAGATCGCCCGTCACCGCGGCGCTGCGCGGCGACAACGCCCGCACCTCGGCCAGCGTGCGGTCAAGCGTGTCGCCCGCGCGCACGCCGTGCACCGCCACGGTCGCGCCGTACTCGGCGAACGCCAGCGCGATGGCTTTGCCGATGCCGCGCGCGGAACCGGTCACCAGCGCGCGCCGGCCCTGCAGCGAGAATGCCGCCTTCATGTCCATCGGTTTTCTCTCGTCCGTCATTTCTGTGCTCCTCGGGAAACCAACTCAACTTTTGGCCGCCTCGTGGTCGGCTCTGAAAAAGAAGGTGCGCGCGACCAGGATGATCACGCCGCCCAAAACATAAAAAACCGCGAGCGACGCCAGCGCGAACGACAGCCCGAAGGTCGTCTTGAGCATCCCCAGCACCGTGGGCGAAAACGCGCCGACCAGGAAGGCGAACGACAGCATCAGCCCCGTGGCCGAGGCCCGGTACTGCGGGCGGATCACGTCGAACAGCGCGGCGAAGAGGTTCGAGTCGTAGATCCCGCGGAACAGGCCGAAAAGCCCGAGCAGCGTGAAGCAGAGGACCTCCGACGAGGTCTGCGTCATCAGGAAAATGAAGGGCGCGCCGAGCAGCAGTCCGCACGCGTTGGCCTCGAACCGGATGGTGGGCCGCCACGCCGCCCAGCGGTCGGTCAGGCGGCCG
Source organism: Verrucomicrobiota bacterium (assembly GCA_023269675.1). GTDB lineage: Bacteria > Verrucomicrobiota > Kiritimatiellia > RFP12 > UBA1067 > JAHFSX01. Next base: position 111,204 of record JAHFSX010000004.1, on the reverse strand, counting down.
CCGATCAGCACGCCGAAAAAGGCGCACACGTAGTGGTAGAAGACGGCGGAGAAGCCGGCCTTGTCCAGCGCGAAGCCGAACTTCTCGTGGAGATAGGTCGGCATCCAGGTATGAAACCCGACGCCCACATAGACCATGCAGCCGAACGCGCACGCCAGGGCGATGGCGGAGCGCTTGCCGAGAATGTGCGCGAGCGTCTCGCCGATCGGCATGCGCTTCGCGGAGGCGCTTTTCTCGGTCGGGGTGTCGCGCAGCAGCGGCAGCAGCACGAACGACCAGAGCAGGCCCGCGCCGCCGAACAGGTAGAAGGGCATGCGCCAACCCCAGGTCTGGCCGATATAGCCCGAAAAGAATCCGCTGAAGGTGATGCCCGCGTAGAGCGCGGTCTGGTGGATCGAAAGCGCGGTCGCGCGGCTCTTGTCGTGGAACTGGCCCAGCAGCGACGTGGCCGGCGGGTAGTAGAACGCCTCGCCGCCGCCGGTCGCCAGCCCGTAGAACACGACGAAGGCCATGACGCCGCCGCCCAGCCCGGTGAGCAGGGTGCCGGTGCTGAAGACGACAATGCTGATGAGGATCTGCCACTTGCGGCGCAGGCGGTCGCCCGCGAACCCGGCCAGCGGCACGCACACGCCGTAAATCGCGGTGAAGACGCTCTGCACGAGCCCCGCCTGCACGTCGCTCAGGCTCAGCCCGCTCTTGATCAGCGGCAGCACCACGTTGTAGATCTGGCGGTTGCCCTGATGCAGGAAGAACGCCACCCACAACAGCGCGACCAGCTGCCACTTGTACGACGGCGGCGGCGTCTCGCTGAGAGTTCCTCGGTTGTCATGGCGCATGCGGTATCCCCTGGTTTTGCTCGGCCTCACACGGCGGCGCTTAATCGGTGGTAGAAGAATAACCGAACGGACAGGGCATAACTAGAGGCATTTGCGCATGAAAGTTTATCACTTTTGCGCAACCCGGCCCAGCGGGTGCGACTCGGTTTCGTTGAAACTGAGTCGCACCAAGGAAAATTTAGGAGTTGGAAGTTGGTAGGGCTAAAAGACCGTGAAAAAGAGGCGTTTGACAAGGAGGAGCCCTTCCGCGAAGAACCGATTTTTGGGGCCATGCGGGGGACTTCATTATTAAGACGCATATGCGGTTACTCGCGCATCGCGCGAACACGCTCATTTTCATGGCATTGCAACTCCTGACTCCTAAATTCTGACGCCTCCTTCGGGTGTGGATTCAACAAAGTTGAATCACATCCGGCCCCAGCTTGCCCTTGCCGAAACGGCCGCTTTTTGTCATTCTTACACTAAAGGGGATTAAGATCATGATGCTGAAACGTTCTGCTTTTGTCGCGTGTCTGGCGGGCGGCCTGGTGCTGGCCGTGTCGGGAGTGCAGGCCGCGCCGGCCAAGCGCGCGGCCGCGGAGGCCGTCGCCGAGACTCCCGGCCTGCCGCGCGTGCTGATCATCGGCGACTCGATCTCGATCGGGTACACGCCCTTCGTGACGGAGCTGTTCAAGGGCCGGGCCAACATCGTCCACGCGCCGGGCAACAACGCGTCCACCGTGACCGGGCTGAAGTCCCTCGACGCCTGGCTCGGCTCGAACCGCTGGGACGTGATCCACTTCAACTGGGGCCTGCACGACCTGAAGTACATCGACGCGCAGACGAAGATGACGGATGTCGCCGCGGGCAAGCAGTGGGTGCCGGTCGCCGAGTACGAGAAGAACCTGACCGAGCTGGTCCAGCGCCTGAAAAAGACCGGCGCGAAGCTGATCTGGTGCTCGACCACGCCCGTGCCCGAAGGTGTCAAGGGGCGCGTGCCCGGCGACGAGGTGATCTACAACGCCGCGGCCCTGCGCGTGATGCAGGCCGCCGGGGTGCCGGTCGATGATCTCAACGCCGTCGTCGGCACGCCGGAACACCGCAGCGCGATGGGCGGCAATTCCAAGGATGTGCATTACTCGGCCGCAGGTTACCGCGCGCTCGCGGCTGAGGCCGTCAAGGCGATCGAGCAGGCGCTGAAGCAGCCGAACCGGTAGGGACGCCTCCCCGAGGCGTCCGCCGGTCCATGCGTATGGCCGCCGCGGACGGTTCGGGGAACCGTCCCTACCCCTGGAGGGCGAGGGTCCTCACGCGCTGCGGGGCAACGCGTGACAGCTCGGCGGAGTCTCGCCCTCCAGCGTTTTACCCCAGCGTGACCCACTGTCCGCTGGCGGCCGAGGCGAGGACCGCATCGCACACGCGCGTGGTTTCCAGCGCGTCCCGGAAGGTCGGCCCGGCGTTCTCGCCCTTGGCCGCGGCCTCGAGGAAGTCCGCCACCTGGTGCACGAAGCTGTGCTCATAGCCGATCTGCAGGCCGGGCACCCACCACTTGTCCATGTAGGGCTGGTCGCCGTCGCTGACGTGGATGTCGCGCCAGCCGCGCACGATCGACTCGTCGGCGTGGTCGAAGTACTTCAGGCGGTGCAGGTTTTCCAGATCCCAGGCGATGGATGCGTGCTCGCCGTTGATCTCGAAGGTGTAGAGCGCCTTGTGGCCGCGCGCGTAGCGGGTCGACTCGAAGATCGCCAGGGCCCCGTTCGCGAAGCGCGCGAGGAAGGCGCAGGCGTCGTCGATGCCGACCTTCTGCATCTGCCCCGTGAGCGTGTGCTTGCGCTCCTTGATGAAGGTCTCGGTCATGGCCGTCACCGAGGTGATGGGGCCGTTGATCCAGATCGCGGTGTCGATGCAGTGCGCCAGCAGGTCGCCGGTCACGCCGCTGCCGGCCGCGGCCGCATCGAGGCGCCACAGCCCGGTGCCGCCCTGCGGCAGGTCGGGCGAGATGGTCCAGTCCTGCAGGAAGTTCGCGCGGTAGTGGAAGATGCGGCCGAGCCGTCCCTCGGCGACGAGGTTCTTCGCCAGCGTCACGGCCGGCACGCGCCGGTAGTTGTACCACACCGTGTTGAGCACGCCGGCCTTCTCGACGGCCTCGCACATCTCGAGGCCTTCGGCGGCGTTGCGGGAGAGCGGCTTCTCGCACAGGATCATCTTGCCCGCACGGGCCGCGGCAAGGGCGATGGGGTGGTGCAGGTCGTTCGGCACGCAGATGTCGATGGCGTCGATGTCGTCGCGCGCGATCAGCTTGCGCCAGTCCGTCTCGGTGGAGGCGTAGCCCCACGTGTCGGCGAAGGCCTTCAGCTTGCCTTCGTCGCGCGCGCAGACGGCCTTGAGGTTCGGGCGGTAGGCCAGGTCGAAGAAGTTGTTCACCCGGCGGTAGGCGTTGGAGTGGGCGCGGGCCATGAACCCGTAGCCGATCATGCCGATGTTGAGGTCTTTCTGAGAGCGCATTGGGGAGTATCCTTTTTCGGATGAGTCGAAGGAGTCGACTGAATCGAAAGAATCGATTCGGTCGATTCTTTCGATTTCTTCGACCAGTTTCTATTCCGCCCAGCCGTGGGCGGTGCGGACGTTGATCATCGCGGCCAGAATGGAGTTCCACGTGGCGGGCTGGAGCATCACCTCGTTGGTGAACATGCAGCCGTCCCAGCAGAGGTGCCGGATGGCGCGCGTCGGCTTCCCGCCCGCGTCGTGCAGCCACTGGCCCGCGGCCCAGGTGATGTCGAGCTTGCCGTTCGGGTCGCCCGGCAGGCAGTGCCGCCCGGTCTTGTCGTGCGTGCCCTGGCCTTTGACCGTGGCGTCGTTCTGCGCGACGTGGAAATCGATGGTCCACGGACGCAGCGCGTCGGCGAGCTTGGTGTAGGCCGCGCGGAAGGTCGCGGTGTCGCTCCACTTGAAATCCTCGGGCACGAGCCGGTCCTCGGGCGCGTTGAAGCCGAGCAGGTAGAGCAGGGTGTGGGCCATGTCGGCCTGGAACCCGAGGGTCTGCGGCCGTCCGACGCCCTCGAGCACCTGCAGCATCGTGCGCCACGAGTGCATCCCGCCCCAGCAGATCTCGCCTTCGGCGGCGAGCCGCTCGCCGTATTCCTCGGCCACGTCGCAGGCTCGGGAGAAGGTGTCGACGATGAGCTTCGTGTTGCCGGCGGGGTCCTTCAGCCACTCCGCGGGCGAGCCCGCCGAGTCGATGCGGACCACGCCGTAGGGGCGCACGCCGAGCTCGCGCAGGAACTTGCCGATGCGGCAGGATTTGCGCACCTGCTTCACGAACTGGTCGCGCGCGGCCTGATCGCCGAAGGCCGAGCCGCCCCCGGCCGGGGGCCAGACGGGCGCCACGAGCGAGCCGATCACCAGCCCCTTGGCCCGGACCGTGTCGGCCAGGCGGACGAGGTCGTCGTCCGTGGCGTCGATATCCACATGGGGGGCGCAGAGGAAGAGGTCGATGCCGTCGAACTTCACGCCGCCCACGTCGGCGGCGGCGGTCAGGTCGATCATGGTCTTGAGGTCGATGATCGGCTCAGGGGTGCAGGGGCCTTTGCCCACCACGCCCGGCCAGGCGGCGTTGTGCAGTTTCGGGAATGCGTTGCTCATTTTTTGCCTCCCACGTCCGGCGCGCCCGGGTTCACTTCGGGACCGAAATAGCGCAGCATCACCATCGGTTCGGTCTTGGAGGTGTTCTCGAAGACCACGCCCGCGCGCGCCGCGCCGTCGACCACGAAGACCTCGTCGTCGGTCAGGTCGTGGAAGCGGATCAGGTTGGGGCTGCTGAGGACCTGGCCGTTGATGCGGCCCTTGCCCTGCACGGTGATGAGGCCGTAGGCGCCGCCGTCCTTGACCGTGCATGTCGCGCCGGGCAGGACGGTGAGCTCCTTGGCCGTGACGCACTGCCACCCCTTGATGCGTCCGTAGCAGATCCACTTGTCGAGGTAGCCCTCCTCTTCCGAGCCGCTTGCCAGCACGGGTTCGAGGTAGTGGTTGGCGTGGAAGTTCGGATCGGTGTTCTGCTTCCAGTCGAGCTGCTCGACGAGATAGTCGAGGTCGTGGTGCTTCTCCGGCGGGACGTCCTTGACCAGCAGGGACCAGGGCACCTCGCGGCCTTCGACCAGGCTCTGGTACATGCCGAAGACGTCGGAGCCCCACTGCGGCTCGTAGGTGCAGAGCGAGCCTGGCGCGTGCAGCACGCAGGGCGGCACCAGCCAGCCCGTGCCGGGCTTGAGGCGGTAGGCCTGGGAGATGTCGAGGATGCCGTTGTCGCCCTTGTTCCAGTTCTCGAGGCAGCGGCGCACCTCGGCCTTGGTCGTGCCGGGCACGAGGCCGAAGAAGGTGTAGGGGAAGTTGTTGCCGACGTTGTTGTGCTGGGGCGGGAAGTAGTAGGTCTCGGGCTTGCCCTCCTGGCCGATCAGCTTCGCCTGCTTCTCGCTCTGGTGCATGTGGTGGGGGATGGGCCCCATGTTGTCGAAGAATTTGCTGTAGACCGGCCAGCGGCGGTACTTCGCCCAGATGTCCTTGCCGACCGCCGTCGCGCCGAGAGCGGCGACCGCGTCGCGCAGCAGGAAGCGCTGGGTCTTGTAGACGACGTAGCTCAGGCCCTCGTCCGGCACGCGGCCCTCGTTGGCGGCCTCGGTGGTGGAGGCGAACCAGCGCTCGTCGATGCCGCCGCGGTTGAGGCCGTAAGCATAGAGGTCTTCGGGATGCAGCTTGAGCCGGCGTCCGGGATGGAGGAAGGAGCGCGGCACCCAGTTCGGCGCCAGGCGCAGCACGCCGTTCCCCTGCTTGAGGGCCGCGTCGGCCACACTCTTGACATCGGTCGTGACGGTTTTAAGATCGGTGATGGATCGCGTCTTCATGTCAAACGTTTCCCCTTTCGTTCGGAACCTCGCCCTTGCCGGAAGAAAACCGGCGTTTTGTGACCGGCATTCTATCACCTTCCTTCCGCAACAACAATATCGGTACACCTTTTGCCGAATATGTACACATCCGGCTCACGGGCGTCCGGCGCGGCGTGCACCCCGCCGTCGCTGGGAAATATTTTGCCGAGGCGGTGCCAGCCACCGTGCCCATCGGGGCGCAACAAGCAACACGCTTTGAAGGATCGTCATGAGAGCGGTCTCTCTATTTCTACGCGTCACCCGTGTCCAGCGCGTTCCCCGTTATAACCTGATCAATTTACTAGATATAATCCACAGAGCAAATGGTATATATGCATAAAGCGAGTCTCGCGTATCGCTTGCATGGCCATGCGTCCGGTTCACTTTCATTGCCGAACCACTTCTTTATTAAGAACATAGGGATCAGAAGCATGACAAAAAAGTAATGCGGATCAAGGTTGACACCAAGTTAAATAGTAGTAATACTTGACAATGAAAGCCGGCTTTAGCTTTATACTTGGTATGGATCTGCCGTAAAAAGGAGCAACACACATGAGGCGCACTCTCACCGTCATAGCCGCGATCGGCCTAACCGTCGCGGCCCAAGCATATCCGTTTGTCAGCAGCGACCCGAACACCGTTGAACTGAACGTCTGGAACACGGGGCTGACGCAAGCCAAAGCCAAAGCGAAAGCCCTGAACCGCCCGACCCTGATGGTCATGCTCGACAGCGTCAACTGCGCCTTCAGCAAAGCATGGATCGCGAATATCGCGGACACGCCGGCCTGGCAGACCTACCTGGCGTCCAATCCTCTGGTTCTCGTCATGGCCGACAAGACCAAGATGGCCAGCACCACATGGTATCAGTACTCCGGGCCCTATCGGGACTCCGCCGGAGTCCTGTACTTCCCGACGGTCGTGCTGTTCCGGCCGGACGGCTCGGTCGCGGACTATTTCATCGCACGCGGGACCCTCGGAACGAACCCGGGTTTTTACAACCGCGTCAAAAACACCACCGACCAGTACCCCGACACCGGCACACCTCCCGCCACGTCGACACCCGGCACCATCGGCTTCGGCCAGCCGTCCCTGACGGTCAGCGAGGGGGTTTCGTCCGTTTCGGTCACAGTCACCCGACAGGGAGGCTCCTCAGGGGCACAGACCTTCAGTTACGCCACCGTCGCCGGCACAGCGGTCGCAGGCGTGGACTACACCGGCGCGGGTGGGGCGCTGGTATGGGGCGACGGTGACACGGCCCCAAAAACAGTCACGGTTGGGCTTGTCAACGACAACCAGTTCACCTTGCCGACCGCGAGGACGTTCTCGGTCCGGCTGTCCCGCCTGTCGGGAACCGCAACCCTGGGCTCGTCGCTCCTGACCGTGACCGTCAACGAGGTCACTGCCGACCCCGCCAGCGCGCCGCCCGCCTTCGTCTCACCCACGCCCGCATCAGGCTCGGCCGTTTCCGCCGTTCTGAACGGCGCGGTGAACATCCAGACCCGCGCGACAGGCTCGGCGCCGCTCGCCTACTCCGCCACGGGACTGCCGGCAGGCCTGTCCATCAACACGGGCACGGGCCTGATTTCCGGAACGCCCACCGTCGCCGGAAACTCGACCGTCACCTTAAACGTCAGCAACAGCAAAGGCTCGGCGACGACATCCTTCACGCTGCGCGTCGCCTCGCTGGCGGCAATCGCCTCGGGCACTTATCGGGGTTCGCTCTTCGATGCCGACCAGCAGACCGTGCGCGGCACGCTGACGCTGTCCGCGAACACCGCAGGGACAATCACGGCCCAGACGGTGTTGGACGGGAGCACGTATTCCTTCACGGGCAAATGGCTGGCGGGCTCCACCACCGCCGAACTGCCGGCGCGATCCGGCGGCGGCATCCTCAGCGTCCAGGTGGACGAGTTAGGGATCCTGACCGGAACATTCGGAGACGCGGCCGTGTTCGGACGCCGCGTGAACCTTGCAGGCGTGGGCGAGTTCGCCGGCTACTATACCTCGCTCCTGAGCGCGACCGCGGGCACGCCCAACAGCGACGAAGTCAACAACCTGCCCGAGGGCACGGGGTATGTCACTTTCACCATCAGCAGCCTCGGCTCGGTGCGGTACTCGGGCGTTCTGGCGGACGGCACCCTGGTGAGCGGGTCGTCGACGATTCTGACCTATAGCGGCACCGAACTGGCCGACCTGGGATATGCCGGCGTCGCCGACGACCAGCGGTATGCCACCTTCCCGATCTACACCCCGCTCTACTTGCGGCGCGGCGTGATCGCCGCACAGGTCTGGATCGACGGATTCGAAACGGCTTCGCCCAATGACAACAGGGTCTTCCTTGCGGGTTCCCAATGGGTCTATCCCGGCAGAAGCGCAACGGCCACCGCAGACGGGTTTACCGCGACGCTGGACGACGGCGCGTTCACCGAGATCGGCGCTGCCTTCGTTAAACCTGAAAACCTGGCAGAGGCCTTCGCCGACACCAGCTTCCAGAGCGAAAGTGGCATCGTTCCCGTGCAGGGCACCACCGGGCTGACGATCGTCCTTCCTTCCGGCAATGAACTCAAGGCGACGTTGACGGCCTCGCGGACGACGGGACTGTTCTCGGGAAGATTCCTGTATACGCCAGACGAGGGGTCTCCGTACACCGTCAGTTTCGCGGGGGCCCTGGTGCCCGCTCTCGGGATCGGCGGCGGCTACTTCCGTACGCCGGACAACTCGTTCCCTGGGTATAGGGTGCAACGGTCGAGACCTGTAGTCATCGCCCCTTAATCGTCCGGAATGCCAAACAAGCCGTACCGCGTCCAGCGGCACGGCTTGTTTGGCAAACCGCCGAAATCATCGATTCCCTTTCAGATCCGGATTGAAACAAGCAAAAGGAGTCCACCATGCAAAAGAAAAGATGGTCCGCAGCCTGCGCGCTGTCGGCTCTGCTGGCAGGCGTGACGGTCGCGGCCGGCAATTCGGAACAGGCCCAGACAACCTCGGCGAGCGCCACGGCCGTTGTCAAGGCCCAGACCCTCTGCCCCGTGATGGGTGGCCCGGTCGACCGGAGCCAGTCTGTCGACTGCGACGGCAAACGCGTCTACGTCTGCTGCGGCGCGTGCATTGACAAACTAAAGAAGGATCCCGACAAATACGTGAGCCAGCTCGAAGCCGAGGGCATCACTCCCGAACCCGTGCCCCGCGCCGCCGTCGCCAAAACTTTGGGAACCGCCAGCCGGACAGACCAAAGCCGGTCACCTCGGGAACGAAAAAAAAGGCGCGCGGTTACCCACACGCCTTTTTTTCAGTCCGCAATACCATGACCCGTTAAAAGGGCGCGAACTGACTTCATCGTCCAACGACCTGCGGGCATGCGACGTCTTGGCCGTCCCCGTCTGGGGCATGCTGCGCCGGCCGACAGGGCCGAGCCGTTCGCTTGTCCCATCGGGCACTTGGGGCTGGAGCAATTTGCCGCCGAGGCGCTACCCGCCGCCGCGCCGATCAGGGCGGTCGCGAGCAGAATCGTGTGGAGTTTCATTGTGAGAATTTCCTTTCTGTCTTTACTCGTCGTCCCGGTCCGTTGGGAACTCTCGCACCCCGACGGTCTCGAGAAGACCCGCGCCATGCGGACATCACCGCCTCTCATTTCGAACACCCAAGTGTCCACATCGAACGCGCGACACGGACATCCGCGTTATGAGACAGCCACGAAAATGTAACACTCGCTCTTTCGGGCACCACGACCGCGTCAATCTGTTGCACCTGAGCCGCGACTTTTCGTGTAACATCCGATGTTCCACCGCAATTATGCCTCCAATAATGCGCGGAAGCTTGTCGATAGACTTTTTCTTCTTATTTTGACGGAATGGCACGCCAAATGCGAAAACACTAATAAACTTGCCTTTATCGAAAGGCAGGTTTACTTTCAATCCACTGTGAAAAAGTAAATAGGCATGAAGAATTTGACGCGCTGGTTTCTGGCGTGCGCCGACTGCGCCTCGGCCGCGGAGAACTTCTTCAAGACCGGCAAGTTCGAGCACGCCTGTAAGACCTGCGGAGACAGCTTGACGGCGTGTCCGGCCTGCAAGGAGCCCCTTCACCATAAAAGTTCGTCAGAGACAACCTAAAGGATACCACCATGAACGTTAGAAATTGGATGCTGGCCTGCGCGGTCACGGCTCAGTTGACGACCGCCGCTTTCGCGGCCGATAAAACCGAACCGGCACAGGCCGCGGCGACCACCAACGCGGTCGCGGTCAAGGCCCAGACGCTCTGCCCCGTGATGAAGGGCCCGATCGACAAGAGCCAGTTTGTCGACTTTGACGGCAAGCGCATCTATGTTTGCTGCGGCGGATGCATCGCCAAAATCAAAAAGGACCCTGCCAAATACGTGAAGCAGCTGGAAGCCGAGGGGATCACGCTCGACAAGGCCGAGGCGCTTAAAGCCAAGTAAGCGCCCGGACATCAGGCGCATCCCCTGGTCGGAGCGCGGCCTCGCTGTGACGGCAACCGTCGTGCCGGTCGGCGAGGCCGATTTTAATTCTCGATCGTCTTGGAAGGATGCTGTTTTATGAAAGCCATCCAGTTCCTTTTGCTGTGCGCCGCCCTGCTTTTCGTCGGCGTGGGGACCGGCTTTTCGCAGGAGAAACCGGCGGACACCAACCTCACGCTCACCGCGGCCGTGGAGCTGGCGGTCCGGGACAACCCTGACCTGCAAAGCCTGCGCGCCAAGTGGGAGGCCATGCTGGAGCGGCCCGTCCAGGCCACCGCCTTGCCGAACCCGATGCTCAAGTACGGCGCCATGGACGCGGCGGAAGGGGGAACCTGGCAAGACACGAACGAGAAGCGGATCATGGTGGAGCAGCAGTTCCCCTGGTTCGGCAAACGCGGCCTCCGCGGGGGCATCGCCCGCAAGGACGCCGAGGCCATGCGGCACGAACTCGAAACCATGACCCGCGAAGTCGTGATGATGGTCAAGGAGAGCTACTTCGGACTCTATGCCGTCCAGCAGGCGATCGCGATCACGCAGAAAGACCAGACCGTCCTGCGGCGCATGGCGAAAATCTCGGAGACGATGTACGCGACGGGCGAGCGCACCCAGCAGGATGTCCTGAAGGCCCAGTCGGAAATCACCATGCTGAAGCAGCGCCTGCTCGAGCTCGAAGCGCAGGAAAACGCGCTGCAGGCCAAGCTGAACACCCTGCTCAACCGGCGTGCCGACGCGCCGCTGGGCGCGGCCTTGACGCCTCCGGAACCCGCCTTTAACGCGACCCCGGACGCCCTCTTCGCCCTCGCGGCCGCGAACCGTCCCGAAGTCCTTGCGGAGCAGACGAAGGTCGAGCGCTATGAGCTGGAGAAGCGTCTGATGGCTAAGGAGTCCCGGCCCGACTACCAGCTCGGCGTGGAATACCGCGACGTCGGCGGCGGCGAAAACATGGTCATGCTCACCGTGGGCGTGGAGCTGCCCATCTGGCAGGAGAAGAACCGGGCCGGCGTCCGCGAGGCGGAGAAGATGCGGGCATCCAGCGAGGCGGCCCGCGAGGCCGCGCAACGGAACAGCGCCCTCGATGTCCAGAACGCGTCCTTCAAGCTGCTGACCGCCCGGCGCATGCTCGCGCTCTACAAGACCGAACTCATCCCGCAGGCCGAAACGCGCTTCAGCGCCAGCGAGGCCGACTACCAGACCGGGAAAACCGATTTCATGGACTTCCTTGAAAGCCAGCGCTTCCTGCTCGGCATCCGCGTCATGGCCGCCATGGCGGAAGGCGACGTCGGCATGCAGTTCGCACGCCTGGAGCGGGCGGTCGGCGCGGAGTTGAAAGCGGCCCCGGCAGAAGCCAGCCGCTGAACAGCCCAACGAGCCCCCGAACGTGGAGAACTTAAAGTGATCGTGGACACCCCGGCCGGACCGCATGTGATGAGCCTGCTCTGCCTGCTCACCTTCGTCGCGTTTGTGGTGATCTTCGGTTTGATCGCCTGGGAGAAGATGCCCCGGATGTGTCTGGCCGTCTTTGGCGCCGTACTCGTCATGGTGCTCGGCGTGCTCGACGTCACGGAGGCGGCCAACGCCGTCAGCTGGGAGACCATCGGATTTCTCCTGGGGATGTTTCTCCTGATCGAAATGCTGGTCGAGGCGGGTTTCTTCCGCTGGATCGCCCTGAGTGTGGCCCGGCGGCTCCACTACAGCCCGCTGCGCATTTTGTTATGCTTCCCGCTGCTGGCGTTTGTCCTGTCCGCTTTCATCAATTCCATCACCGTTATGGTCTTTCTTTCGGTGGTCACCTATGAACTCAGCCGGCTGCTCAAGTTCGACGCGCTCCCCGTCATTGTGACGGAAGTCGTTCTTTCCAATATCGGCGGCGCGGGAACGCTGATCGGCGATCCGCCCAACGTCATTCTGGGCACGCAGCTGGGCTTCGGCTTCAACGCCTTTCTCATTCACAACGGGCCGATCGCCCTGGTGTCGGCCTTCGCCGCTGCAGGGGTCAGCTACTGGACACACCGCCGGAGCTTTACCGCCGCGGCTGTCGGCGTTGATCTGACCTCCGTGAAGAGCCTCGATCCGAGGGCGCAGCTCGGCGACCGTTATCTGCTTGTGTGCGGCCTGACCGGAATGGCCGTTGCCTTGGCGCTTCTGATCGGACGGCCTTTGTGGAACAGCTTTCATTTTCCGGTCGATATCGCCACCGCCTCGCTCCTGCCGGCCTTCCTCATCCTCACGTTCGGCGGCGAAAGGATCTACAGGCACCAGTTCATGCGGCGCATCGACGCCGAGACGCTGCTCTTTTTCATCGGCCTGTTTATCCTCGTCGCCGCGCTCGAGAAGCGCTTCATCATCCAGATGGCGGCCAATTCCGTCGCCGCCCTCTTCACGACTCCCGCCGGGTTTGTCTCGTCCACCTTTTGGGGCTCCGCCCTCGTATCCGCGTTTGTCGACAACGTCCCGCTGGCGATGGGCATGACGCAGGTGATCAAGCAGAGCGTGGCGCACGGTATTGTTCCGGCCGCGGGCATCATGGTCTGGGCGACGAGCATCGCCGTGGATTTCGGCGGCAACCTGACGCCCATCGGCGCCTCCGCGAATGTGGTCGCCTATTCGTTTCTGGAAAAAAGCGGCGTCCGTCTGGGATGGGGCCGCTGGCTTCAGCTGGCGCTGCCGCCCGGACTGGCGGCGCTCGCGGTGGGCTATCTGGGCATCCTCCTGAAGTTGAAGTTCGGGTTCTATTGAGTGCGGTGGAAAGGTTGCGGCAATGAAAATACGAGGTTGGCTTCTGATCGTCACGGCGGGAATCGCCGTGTTTACCGCGTCGGGCATACTGACCCTGACCAGCGGTTGCGGCAAAGGCGCATCCGGAAGCGGTTCCGTCAACGCTGTCAGGTACCACTGTCCGATGCACCCGACCGTCGTCTCCGACAAGCCCGGCGACTGCCCGATCTGCGGCATGAAGCTCGTGCCGATGGAGGAGCAGCAGGCCCCCGCCCACGCCGCGAAGTTCCACTGCCCCATGCACCCGGCCGTGGTCTCCGACAAGGCGGGCGACTGCCCCATCTGCGGCATGAAACTCGTACCCATGGAAGAGGCGACGCCGGGCGGATCAAACACGCTGTCGGGGCTGGCATCCGTGTCGATCACGCCCGCGGCTCGCGAGCGCATGGGGCTGACGCTCGGCACCGTGGAGAAGCGCAAACTCGCCCGCGAGATCCGCACCTCGGCGCGGATCGTCGCCGACGAGACGCGGCTGCACCACGTCACGGTCAAGATCGAGGGCTATGTGGAGAAACTTTTCACCGCCACGATCGGCCAGCAAGTGAAGCAGGGCGAGCCCCTGCTGACAATCTACAGCCCGATGCTGGTCTCGGCGCAGCAGGAATACCTGAACGTGCTGAACAGCAACGCGGGGCTGGCTGCGGCGGCTCGGAAGCGCCTGTCCCTTTGGGACATCACCGACGAGCAGATCGAGCGGCTGGCCAAGACCGGACAGCCCGAGCGCACCGTCACCCTCTTCGCGCCCGCCAGCGGCTGGATCATCGAGCGCGACATCTCCGCGGGCCACCGGGTCATGGCGGGCGAACAGCTCATGGTCCTGGGCGACCTGTCGAGCGTCTGGGCGGACGCGGACATCTACCAGTCCGACCTGCCGCACGTGAAGCTGGGCATGCCCGTTGAACTGGACGTGACGGCCACGCCGGACATGACCTTCACCGGTAAGGTCAGCTTCATCGCGCCTTCGCTGGACGCCGGCACCCGCACGGTCAAGGTGCGCATGGAGGTGCCGAACGCCCAGCTGATCCTGAAGCCCGAGATGTTCGCTGTCGCGCGGCTGGCGTTCGACCTCGGCGCGCGGCTGGCCATCCCCGAAACCGCCGTGATGCGCACCGGCCTGCGCGCCTACGCGTTCCGCGACGCGGGCGAAGGCCGGCTCGAGCCGGCCGAGGTCAAACTCGGCGCGCGCACCGAAGGCTGGTTCGAGCTGATCGACGGACTCAAGGAGGGCGACAAGGTCGTGACCTCCGCGAACTTCCTTGTGGATTCGGAATCCTCCATGAAAGCCGCCCTCGAATCCCTTTCCGGGAAATAAGCCATGACCGATCAAGAACCATCTGAGAGAAAAACGATCATTACCCGGCTGATCGAATTCAGCGCCGGCAACCGCCTGCTCGTGATCGGCCTGGTCGCGGCCGCGGTCGGTTACGCCGTCTACGCGATGAAGAACATCCGGCTCGACGCCATCCCGGACCTGAGCGACACGCAGGTGATCGTCTACACGAAATGGGACCGCAGCCCGGACATCCTCGAGGACCAGGTCACCTACCCGATCATCACCGCGCTGCTCGGCGCGCCCAAGGTCAAGGCGATCCGCGGCTTCAGCGACTTCGGCTTCAGCTACGTCTACGTCATTTTCCAGGACGGGACCGACATCTACTGGGCGCGCTCCCGCGTGCTTGAATATCTGCAGAAGCTGTCGGGCAACTTGCCGGCCGGAGTCACGCCGCAGCTCGGACCGGACGCCACGGGCGTGGGCTGGGTGTTCCAGTACGCGCTGGTGGACAAGAGCGGCAAGCACAGCCTCGCCGACCTGCGCAGCTATCAGGACTGGTACCTGCGCTACTCCCTCCAGAGCGTGCCCGGCGTGGCCGAGGTCGCGGGCATCGGCGGCTTCCAGAAGCAGTATCAGGTGACCATCGACCCTGCCCAGCTCCAGAGCTACGGCCTCTCGGTCATGGACGTGGCGGACGCGATCCGCAAGAGCAACAACGAGGTCGGCGGCCGGCTCATCGAGTGGAGCGGCCGCGAGTACATGGTGCGGGGCCGCGGCTACGTCAAGGACACCGCCGCGCTCGGCGACGTGGTCGTCAAAACCGGCCAGGCGGGCACGCCCGTCCTGCTGGGAGACGTGGCCACGATCCAGACCGGCCCGCAGATGCGGCGCGGGGTCTCCGACCTCGACGGCAACGGCGACACCGTCGGCGGGGTCGTGGTCATGCGCCACGGCGAGAACGCGCTGAACGTGATCAAGCGCGTGAAGGCCAAGCTGGCGGAGCTCAAGCCCTCCATGCCCGAAGGCGTCGAGGCGGTCATCACCTATGACCGGTCGGACCTGATCCAGAAGGCCATCAACAACCTGAGGGAAGAGCTGCTTGTCGAGATGCTCATCGTCAGCCTGGTGATCCTCCTGTTCCTCTGGCACATCCCCTCGGCCATCGTGCCGATCATCACGATCCCCGTTTCCGTCATCCTGTGCTTCATCCCGATGTACATGCTGGGGCTCTCCTCCAATATCATGAGCCTGGCGGGCATCGCCATCTCCATCGGCGTGCTGGTCGACGGCGCGATCGTCGAGGTGGAGAACGCCTACAAGAAGCTGGAGCTGTGGCAGGAGGGCGGCCGCAAGGGCGACTTCCACAAGGTGCGCCTGCAGGCGCTGATGGAGGTCGGCCCCTCGGTCTTCTTCTCGCTGCTGGTCATCGCCGTGGCGTTCCTGCCGGTCTTCACGCTCGTGGACCAGGAGGGACGACTCTTCAAGCCGCTCGCCTACACCAAGACGCTCGCGATCGGCCTGGCCGCGCTGCTCGCGGTGACGCTCGACCCGGCCGTGCGCATGCTGTTCGTGCGCATGGACCCCTTCAGCTTCCGCCCCCGCTGGCTCGCGGGGCTGCTTTCCGCGGTGTTCGTCGGCACCTACCACAAGGAGGAGAAGCACCCCGTCAGCCGCATCCTCTTCTGGCTCTACGAAAAACCGTGCCGGCTCGTGCTGCGCTTCCCGAAGACCGTCATCTTTCTGGCCGTCGCGATTGTGGTCAGCACCGTGCCGGTCTACCTGAAGCTCGGCAGCGAGTTCATGCCGCCGCTCAACGAGGGCACGATCCTCTACATGCCCACGACCCTGCCCGGCATCTCCGTCACCGAGGCGCAGCGGCTCATGGAGACGCAGGACCGCATCATCCGCTCATTCCCCGAGGTCGTGTCGGTCTTCGGCAAGGCGGGCCGCATCGACAGCTCGACCGACCCCGCGCCGTTCTCGATGATGGAGACCACCGTGGTCCTCAAGCCGTCTGACGAGTGGCGGGCCAAGCCGCGCGTCTTCTCATCGTGGCCGAAACCCCTGCGCGCGGTCCTCGGCCACATCTGGCCGGAGCACATTTCCTGGGAAGAGCTGACCGACGCGATGGACCAGGCGCTGCAGATCCCCGGCAACGTGAACGCCTGGACCATGCCCATCAAGGGCCGCATCGACATGCTTTCCACAGGCGTACGCACCCCGATCGGCATCAAGATCTTCGGCGCCAGCCTCGACGAGATCCAGCGCATCGGCGAACAGATCGAGACGACCCTGCGCGCCGTGCCCGGCACGCGCAGCGTCTTCGCCGAGCGCGCCTCGGGCGGCTACTTCGTGGACATCACGCCGGACCGCAAGGCCCTGGCCCGCTACGGCCTGACGATCGACGACCTGCAGGGCGTCATCATGACCGCCATCGGCGGCGAGAACATCACGACCACGGTCGAGGGACGCGAGCGCTACAGCATCAACCTCCGCTACCCGCGCGACCTGCGGGCCAACCTCGACCAGCTCCAGCGCGTGCTCGTCACAGCCCGCAACATGGCCGGCGGCCCTGACGCCGCCGGCTCCGGCGGCATGAAGGGCGGCGCGGCCGGCAGCGGCTCCGGCGTCATCCAGATCCCCATGTCCGAGCTCGCCGAGATCTCCCTGGTCAACGGCCCGGCCATGATCCGCGACGAGAACGGCATGCTCGCCGGCTACGTCTATGTGGACATCACCGGCCGCGACATCGGCGGCTACGTCGCCGAGGCCAAGGAGGCGGTCTTCAAGCAGCTGAAGCTGCCGACCGGCTACTCCCTGACCTGGAGCGGCCAGTACGAGAACATGATGCGCGTCCGCGAGCGCCTCAAGGTCGTCATCCCCGTCACCGTCCTGCTGATCTTCCTGCTGCTGTACATGAACACCAAGTCAGCCTTCAAGTCACTGGTGGTGATGCTGGCCGTGCCCTTCTCCGTCGTCGGCGCGGTCTGGCTGATGTACCTGCTGGGCTACAACATCTCGATCGCCGCCTGGGTCGGCATGATCGCCCTGATGGGGCTCGACGCCGAGACCGGGGTCTTCATGCTGCTGTTCCTGGACCTGTCGTATGCGGACGCGAAGAGCAAAGGCCGCCTGCGCAATCTGGCGGACCTGAAGGAAGCCGTGATCCACGGCGCGGTCAAACGCATCCGCCCGAAGATGATGACGGTCGCGGCGGCCTCCATGGGTCTCATGCCGATCATGTGGTCGGTCGGGGCCGGCGCGGACCTGATGAAGCGCGTCGCCGCCCCCATGGTCGGCGGGCTCTTCACCTCGTTCCTCATGGAACTGCTCGTCTATCCCGCGATCTACCTGCTCTGGCGCTCGCGTGAGATCAAGCCTGAACCGGTTGACCTCGATCCTACGCCGGTTGAGCCAACTGACGAATCGACTCCCGACAGGCCGTCACCGGCGGAAGAGTCCGCGGCAACACCGGAACAGGGCCGCCAGAACGGAACAGAACGGAGTCGGCTGGCGTAGGACCACCCCTGTCAGGCCCGTGCCCGAGCCTGTCGCGGCAGAGCGCGCGGTTGACAACGTGCCGCTACGCTAGTCGCGTGACCACCAAGGACGCAGTTGCTGCGGATCGAAGGTCTCGTTGTCCCAAAAGGCCCGGGCCTGTCCGTTTTGCAGCAGATAGATCCGGGGCGGACGTTCGCCGATGAACGCGAAGAATGTTTCCGGCTCGACGCAAAGGTAAGGGAAGTCGGCTTCGGTATCCTTGAAGAAGGCGGGAGCGTCTTCCGTCTCGCCCAGGCAGATCAGGTAGGTTGAAGGCAGGGCTCTCTCGCCGGCGGCTTCCGCGAGGCTGGTGACCAATGCACGACAATGATCGCAGTCGAGGCTGACAAAGACTGCCAGACACGTTCCCTTTGTGAGGTCGGCCGCCTGGCCATCGCTGAACCCGCGGAATTGGGCGAACCGGCTCTTCTCGGCCGAAGGGGCTTCGGCAGACCCGTGGACGTCGATCTGTCGGAGGGGAAAGCCGAGGAAGACGGTCAGCAGGCTGGCCGCCGCCAGGCCAGCGGGAACACGCCAGGAACCGACCGGCCACCCCCTGGTCTTCCGGAAGAGGTAGAGGACAAGACCGACGAGCGCCAGGTTCTTGAACAGGGATTCAAGCGGCGACATGCGGATCAGTTCGCCGAAACAATGGCAGGACCCGGTGTCTTTCCGCCAGAAAGCCAGATAGGCCAGGTAAATACTGAAGAACGCCAAGAGCCCGAAGATGGCCGGCAGGGTGAGATGACGAAACCAGGCCCGCTGAAAACAGGCCAGCCCGAGGCACAGTTCCGCCGCCACGAGCAGGCGCACCGCGTACGCTGCCATCACGCGGGTGGGCAACAGATTCTGCTGCACCACATACAACTCGACGGAGCCAAGCGAATACAGTTTCGCGACCGCCGAGACGATAAAGACGAAACCGAGCAACCAGGCTGCCAGCGCCGACAACGGCAGACCGAAGAGCATGCGGCTGCGGGG
The DNA here is from genome assembly GCA_023269675.1 of Verrucomicrobiota bacterium. Classification (GTDB taxonomy): domain Bacteria; phylum Verrucomicrobiota; class Kiritimatiellia; order RFP12; family UBA1067; genus JAHFSX01. The sequence goes on along the minus strand of JAHFSX010000004.1, from coordinate 92,424 downwards.
CCGTCCGGCTCGGGTCCGAACATGAGTCGCTTGAGAAGTGTGTTTCACCAGGCCTCTTTTCATCTGGCAGCTCTGCCTTGCTTTGCCGTTACCACGCTTGTTTTACCGGCCTTTGCGGCGTGAAAGGGCGGGAGTGTAATACGATGTTAGAAGTATGTCAATAGACTTCAGGGACTATGGCGGAGGGGGTTCGTTTTCCAAAGGACCACAGCGTTCACACCGGGGCCGCCCCTGGGTTGGGGTCGGCTGCCGTTCATCGGCGGCTTCCTCCTTGCGGCTATCGGACACCGGATGGCAGTCTGCACAAAATAGCGAGGATCTGCATTGACAGGAAGAAAGTGCAGCGATACCCTTTATTTTATCGGCGCTTTTGTCTGCCGGCCTGGTGGTCAAAGCTGTCCGCATGAGGAGTTCGTCATATGAGGCAAACAGTAGTCGCGCTCGTCGCCATCGGGCTTGCCATTTCGGCCCACGCGTATCCGACGGTCAGCAGCGATCCCAACAATGTTCAGCTCAATGTCTGGAACACAAACTTGGCGCAAGCCAAGCTCAAGGCCAAAGCCTTGAATCGACCGGCCCTGCTCGTCATGCTCGACAGTCTCAATTGCAGCTACAGCAGCGGGTGGATCACCCGCATCGCCGATGCGCAGCAGTGGCAGACCTTTCTGGCCGCGAATCCGCTGATTCTCATCATGGCGGACAAAACGAAAGTGGACCCGACGACGTGGTCCAAATACACCGCACCCTATCGGGAAGCCGCAACCGGGCTCCTGTACTTCCCGACCGTCGTGCTGTTCCGCCCGGACGGTACGGTCGCCGACCAGTTTATCGCGCGCAGCACGCTTGGGTCTGACCCCGGCTTCTACACGCGCGTCAAAAACACGACAGTCCAGTATCCCTTCACCGGCACTCCCCCCGGCGCTTCGGCGCCGGGCACGGTCGGTTTTGCGCTCGCGTCGGTGACGGTCAGCGAAGGCGTGTCGTCGCTCGCGGTTTCGGTCACGCGCCAGGGCGGCAGTTCCGGTGCCCAGACGTTCAGCTACGCCACCGTCGACGGCACAGCCCGCGCGGGGGTGAACTATACCGCGGCCAGCGGGTCCCTGGTCTGGGCGGACGGCGACGCCTCCTCAAAGACGGTGTCGGTGAGGCTGATCAATGACAACCGGTGGACATCGCCGACGGCGCGGGCATTGACGATTCGCCTGGCGCGCACGTCGGGCACCGCGACGCTCGGCACAGCCGCACAGACCGTCACCATTAACGAGGTCACCGCCCCTGCCCCCGTCAGTCAAGCTCCCGTCTTTACCGCTCCCGGCGCGGGTGCGACCGTCAGCGCCTATCTGAATGTCGGGTTCGCCCTTCAGGCGCAGGTGACCAGCGCGACTGCCGTGTCCTACTCGGCGGCGGGTTTGCCCGCAGGGCTCGCCATCAACGCCGGCACCGGCCTGATCGCGGGCACGCCGACAGCGGCCGGGACCTCGGCCGTGACCGTAACGGCCCGCAACAGCACCGGGCCGGCGACGACCGCCTTCACGCTGAAAGTTCTGGTGCAGTCCGCCGGCGCGGCGGGCACCTATCAGGGTTTCTTCTACGGCGGTGATGCCCAGACGGTGCGCGGCACGCTGACGCTGACGGCGACATCGGCCGGGAGGCTGGCCGGGCTGGCGGTTCTGAACGGGCTCTCTGAATCGGTGCGTGGCACGTGGCTGCCGGGCGCGGCTTACACGGCCAACCTGCAAACGCGTTCCGGCGGAGTCCTCAGCGTCGCGGTCGACGCGATGGGGAACCTGACCGGAACCTTTAAGGATGCCGCCCTGTTCGGAAAGCGCGTGGCGCTTTCAGGTGTGCCGCAGTTCACCGGTTATTACACGTCGGTCCTGGGGGTGACGGACGTGACGCCCAACAGTGACAGCGTCGACAACCAGCCTCAAGGATCGGGCTTTGTGACCTTCACGGTGAGCACGCGCGGCACGGTCAAGTACAGCGGCGTGTTGGCGGACGGTGCCCGATTCAGCGGGTCATCCGTGCTGACGGTCTACGACGGTGCCGAACTGGCCGACCTGGGGTATGCCGATGTGGCCGACGGTCAAACCTACGCCTGCTTCCCCCTGTACAAGACGCTCTACTCCCGGCGCGGTGTGGTTGCGGCCCAGATATGGATCGACGGACAGCTTTCGCCGCTGCCTGCGGATAACCGGGTTTTCATCGCCGGTTCGGAATGGGTTTATCCGGGCAGAAGCTCGTCGCTCACCGCGGACGGGTTTGCCGCCACCTTCGACGACGGCGAGTTCGCGGAGATCGGCGCCGCCTTTGCGCAGCCGCAGGATCTGGCCGGAACGTTCGAAGGCGCGAGTTTGCAGCTCGATTGCGGAACGGTGGATGTTCTGGCCTCCGGGCTGTCGCTCAGCCTGCCGTCGGGCAACGCGCTCGGCGCGGGCCTGACAGCCTCCAGAACCACAGGTCTCTTCTCGGGCAGGTTCCTGCTGGAGCCGGAGTCGGGTGCCCGGCCGTACCGCGTCCAATACTCGGGCGTGCTTGTCCCGGCGCTGGGCCTCGGTGCCGGTTATTACCTGGAGACGGACACCTCGTTCAGCGGGTACAGGATCCCGCGGTCCAAGGCCGTGCTCATCGCCCCGTAAGCTTTGTCGGACACAACCACGGCTCGCTCCAGAAGGGCAGGGCCAGCACTCCGTGCCGCCGTTCCCGGAGGCCGCCCTGCGGCCTCCGGATTCAACTCAGTGACTTGTCGCCATCGTGTGATGACCTGAGAACCATGCGGGTGGCCTATTTTTGGCCGGCGGCGGTGTTGAAATGCAGTCGGGCGGTTTCGATCGCGTGATGGCCCAGCGGCAGGCGCAGGGTCCGCCCGCGGCTGTCGGCCGGAGCGCCCGCGTCCTCGATGATGCTGGCCCGCCGCGCGTCACGCACCGGCATGAACCACTTCAGCGCCGCGCGGCAGTCGCGGCCCTCCATTTCCGCCAGACGCACGACGACGCTGTCGTCGTCCTCCGCCTTCTTGACCGTGCACACCGTCGCGTTGTCCGCGGAGAGTTCGAGGAAGGCCTGCTCTGGAGGCAGCCGCGCGCCGGCGCCCGATGGCGCGCCCGCCACCGCCTCCAGCGGCGCGTTGGCGGCGACGCCGGTCCGCCAGCCTTTGCGCCAGTCGCCGGTGTGCGAAGTGAGGGAGAAGCGATAGGCATGGTCGCCCGCTTGGGGATAACTATTGCCTTGGCCATTGCAGCTCCGGCGCGAGGCCAGCAGCACCGGCTGCAGCATGACGCCGGCCGGGGCGTTCGTCGTGGGATCCTGCCAGTCGAAGACCGACACATCGGCGCTCAGAGTCACCCCGCCCCTCTCGTCGCTGGCGTCCACGAAGTTCTGCAGCTCGCGCGGGCGGATCGCGGAGCACGGCTCGTAATAGGTCAGGTCGCCATAGGCGTGGCCGCCCGTGGTCGGAATCTCGTCTCTGCCGATCCGCACGACGCCCATCGGCACCTCGTAAGTGAGGGCCGGCGCGGTCAGCGCCAGCGGGAGCGCCAGGCGGAACTCGCGCCAGAGCGTGCCGTCGAAATCCGCGAGCTCCACTTCGCAGTCGATGCGCTTGACGCTGTTCCAAACCACGACGCGCTGCCGCACCGTCGTGTTCTTCCAGGGAAGCTCCAGGCCGTAGACCGTGCGCACCGCGCCGGTTTCGAGCAGCTTCCACGCCGGCCGGTGGGCGGCGACGCGGTCGAAGCTGGCGTCCATCACAGGCTGGGGCACGGCGCCGAACTCGCCGGCATCGGTGCCCTTGCCGCGGTTGTCCGGCGCGACCGAGAGCATCGTGAAGACCTCGCCGCCCAGGAAGCGGTCGGTCTTGAGCAGTTCGCGCCGCTGCTCCTTGTCGAAGAGGGAGCGGATGCCGCCGGGAGCGAGGAGTACGCGGTAGTACCGGTTCTCCACCGTGATCTCCCCGGTCGCGGGAGCTGGCCCGGCAAGCACCGCTGGCGCGTCTGCCGGTTTCACGTAGAAGGTCTTGTAGCCCAGCGGCGGCACGTCGGGAGCGATGAAGACGAGACGCGTAGGCCGCGCCGCGATCATGGCAAAAGCCTCCACCTCGTAGATCCGTGCAAACGCGTTGCCGGACTGCGTGCCTTTCATGATGAAGAGCCGCAGGAAGCGTATGGACTTGGGGGCAAAGGCGTGCGCCGTCAGCGCGGCGGCATTGCCGGTCACGGGCGGAACCAGATCGGTCCACGGCCCTGCCGCGGCGTCCGCGCCTTGCACGAGGAAGTCGGAGCTGTTGTCGCCGGTCTCCCTTTGGAACGCCCCCATCACGCCTTCATGCCGGATCACCACGCGGTGGATCGTGCGCGGCTGGCCGAAATCGACGGTCAGCCAGTGCGGTCCGCTGCCGGCGGCGGAGTTCCACTTGTCCGGACCTCCCAGCGCGGGGTCAGGGTCGCGCACGTCCCAGCGTCCGTCGATGGCCTTGTCGGCGCCGTAGTCCGGACCGAATGCTGAACTCGCGGTGGCCTTCGCGCCCTGGGCCGCGGCGGCCACATTGACTTCGTCCGGCAGGCCCGCGTTTGAAAGCTGCGAGGGGATCTCGCGGCCGTCCGCGTCGGTGACGCGCAGCGGGGGGGTGAGGCTCGCTGGCACGGGCCAGGCGGCCGGATCGGAGCGCGTCCAGGCGAGCGTGTTGAAGACCGTCAGCGGCGTGCCGCGCTTGGGTTCGGTGCGGACTTGCGCGGCGATGGAGGCCAAGGCCTTGTCCAGCAGGGCGCGGCCGGTGTCGCGGGCGCCGGCGACTTTGCGGCGGAAGACCTCGTCGGTGATGTGGCCGTTCTTGCCGCCGATGCCGTGGTCGATGTAGAGCTCGTCCATCCAGGCCTGCTCCAGCGCCGCGGCCGGGTAGTTGGTGAAACTTCCGCCGAGCAGGCTGGCGAAGGTGCTGAAGGTCTCCGCGGCAGGCAGCAGGCGGGCGGCCTCGCGGCGCAGGGAGGTGGTCCGGTGGTGCGTGGGACCGTGGATGTAGAGCCACACGTCGGGCCGCTCGCCCGTCAGGGTGTCGAAGCGGGGCTGGCCGGCGCTCACGCGGTCGAAGAACCCGGCGATGGAGCCGTACGACATGACCGGAGGATGCGTGCCGTCGGACATGGCGGGCTGCGCGTTCCAGGCGGAGATCAGTGGGTTGAAGTCCACGGGACGGGAGAAGTCCATCGAGTTGACCAGGCAGTAGACGGGCGGGATGCCGCGCTTCCGGTAGTAGGCGCCCTGCTCCTCGAGTTTCGCGCGGATGCCGGTCACGGCCTCCGCGGTCGGGCGTTTCAGCAGGGCCATGGGGTTGCCGTAATGGCCGGGGGTGTAGGCGAGGACGCCGCTGCCGTCGGGGCTGAACCAGCGGTAGAGGCCTTCATGATAGCGGCTGGTGAAAAGGTAGGGGATGCCCGCCTTGGACAGGATCTGCTGCATCTGCAGGGCGCGCCCCGGCACGTCGGGGTTGAAGGCGACGCGCGCGTCGCAGCCGGGCAGGTGCGTGCGGATCCAGCGCCGGCCGTAATAGGTCTGGCGAACCAGCTCCTCGCCCGAGAGATACGATTCGTAAGGCTGGTTGTAGGTGGCACCGAATTCCAGGCGGCCGGCCCGCATCAGCCGGACGACCTCGTCCCGGCGCTCGGGGTGCGCCTCGAGAAATTCCATCAGGTGCAGCGTGCACTCCATGGCGAAGCAGTAGGTCGGGTCCTTGGCCATCATCTCCAGCGCCGGAAGGATGTTCTGCTCGACCCTGAAACGGCGGCAGAAGTCCGGCGTGTCCATCCACGCGGTGTCCTGATGGCTGGAGGAGACGATCGCCACGGCGCCCCCGTTGCAGAAGGCCGCGAAACCGGACGGCGCCGCGGCGCGCAGCGAGAGCCCGCACGTCAAAACCCCGATCACGAATCCCGCCCGACAACACCGGTGTCTCATGAGGCGCTCCCTTTTTCACGCGGGTCTTTGCGTCGCCCCGCAAACCGTCCAGTAAATGAGATGTTCCGCATACCTTAGCGCGAAAAACGCGTCAACGAGAGCAAATATTTGGAGAATCCGCCGGGCGTGGAACCGCAGAATGACGACTGCCGAGGTCAGAAGCATGAAGGTACGACCCTGCGACCGTCGAGATGGCGCGCCCCTTTTATTCCGCGCACTTTCTGCTTGAACCTCGGGGACTGTAAAAGCGACAATGCTAAGCACTATGAAAAACTCTTCATTCTCTTCCATGATGTGCGGTCTCGCGACTGCCGGGCTCCTGTGCGGAGCAACCTCCCTCTTTGCGGCCGATGACGCCAAGGCTTTCGCCGGCCGCTGGGCGCTGACCCTGCCGGGCGGCGGCGCGGGCTGGCTGGGCGTGGAGCCGCAGGCCGACGGCTCGCTCAAAGGCTCGATCCTCTGGGGCGGCGGCAGCGTGGTGCCGGTGTCCGAGACCAAGGTCGAGAACTGCGCGCTGCTCGTGATCCGCAAGAGCACGGAGAAAAATGACGGCAAGGAGCTTCAGAAAGTCGAGACCATCACCGCCAAGCTTGACGGCGACAAGCTGGCGCTCAGTTCCCGCACCGTCAATTCGGAGGGCAAGGAAGTCGGCAAGAGCGAGTTCGCGGGCAAGAAGATCGCCGACCTGCCGCCGAAGCCGGACCTGTCGAAAGTCAAGTTCGGCAAGCCGGTCGCGCTGATGAACGGCAAGGACATGGCCGGCTGGAAGGTCATGAACGAGAAGGCCCCCAACTGCTGGAGCGTCGCCGACGGCGTGCTGAGCAACCGCGTCATCGGCCCTGACGGCAAGAGCCGCCACGGCACCAACATCCGCACCGAGGCCGAGTTCGAGGACTTCAACCTGAAGACCGAGGTGCGCCTGCCCCCGGGCGGCAACAGCGGCATCTACCTGCGCGGCATCTATGAGGTGCAGATGGCCGAGAGCTTCGGCAAGCCCCTCGACCCCCACCACATGGGCGCGCTCTACAGCCGCATCACCCCTTCCGTCAACGCCGAGAAGCCGGCGAACGAGTGGCAGACCGTGGACATCACGCTGGTCGACCGCCACCTGACCGTGATCCTCAACGGCAAGACCATCATCGACAACCAGCCCGTGCTAGGCTGCACCGGCGGCGCGATGACCTCGGACGAGTTCCACGCCGGGCCGATCTACCTGCAGGGCGACCACACGAACGTCGACTACCGCAACATGGTGCTCACCCCGGCCGTCAAGTAACGGCCGCGTTTGCATCTGGGTTCAAGGGGGGCGGACAGGCCTGTCCGCCCTCCTGTTTTGTGCGTGCCCTGACCGGACTCCGGATGTTCCCCTAACGCGGGCGACGCCCGCAACCCCCAACTTCTCACCACAAAGTCACCAAGATCACCAAGAAACACCAAGGAGAATCAGCGGTGTTGACACGAAAGTTTTGTGGTTCTCTATACGTTTCGTGTCCTCGTGATGAAAACACCGTGGTTTTTATCGCCGTTGTTGGTTTGTAAGGCACTCACGCCGCGTGTGCAGCTCGTCTTCGAAATCGATGGTGCAATGCGGGCAGAACCGCACACGCTTCGGAAAGCGGAGCAGGCTGAAATCGATCGGGGAGCGCGTCACGTGCGCAAGCCGCTTTCTGCAGCGCGGGCACCGGATCATGAGCGCATGATAAGCCGCGCAGAGCAAGATGCCGGCGAGCGGGGTGGCCATGACCGAGCGCGGCACATGGCCGGTTTCGAACAGGGCCAGCAAAAGGAGCCACAGCGCGAGACTGACCCCCAGTATCACAGCCATGACCGCGGTCCGCTTGTCCAAATACTGCCGTCCCGTCACGTGAGCCTCCCCAACTCTGCATCAGGTTGCGCTGAGAAAGTCGGCGGACGACACGGAAATCGTCCCACCAGGAATACAGAGGCGTGCTTTTTTTGCATTCTGGAGGGCCGGGCGCCGTCCCGGCCGACCCTGACCGACCTTCTCTGTACAACCCGCATCATAAACCTGATATACATCCATTCATATATTCCATCATATGATTTAAACCGTGATAGGGCGAGTCTCATTTTGTCGGGATGCCATCTTTCCCGCCGTTGCCGCTGTCGGGGCGCTGCGCCCGGACGCTTGACCCGCAAGGGGCCAGAGGGGTAGACTCCTGCCATTGTAAAAAGGGGGCGCATCATGAGGTTTCTGTTATGGGTGGCGGGCTGTATCGCGGGGAGCACGGTCGGGGCACTGGCGCAGGAGGTGCCGCTGCGCGACACGCCGCAGGGGATGATCTTCGGAACGGAACGCTTCGCCGTGTGTCTCGACGCGCGAACCGGCTGGGCCGGCGAGGTCCTCTGCGACGGCCAGGTCGTGGTGCAGGCGGCCGGCACCCGGCAGGCCTTCGACATTCTGGATGACAAGCAATGGGTCACGGGTGACGGCTCGAAGATCCGGGGCCTCGGCGTGGAACGTCTCGCGCCCGACACCGTCAGGAGCCGCATGCGGGCCGGCGACTGGTCGGTCGACGCCTGCCTCCAGCTTTTCCCCGAGGCGCGCATGGCGCGGCGCTGGTTCGAGATCACGTGGCAGGGCGCGGCCGACACCAAGATCAAAGGCTTCTGGTCCCAAGGCGGGGTCTTGCCGCTGGGCGCAGGCGGCGGCTATTTCTATCCCGCGCAGTATCCGCCCAAGCGCACGGGCACGCAAGACCTGGTGGCGAACCGCAAGACCAGCAGCGGGCGCAGCCCCTACCCGGTGATCGGCGAGACGGGCCGAGGCTGGTCCGCCGTTTGGGCCACGGACGAGTTGCCGGACTACTCCGACCGCGGCTCGGTGAGCGTCACGGAAGGCACCGGAGAGGTCCGCGTCACGCAGTCGTTCAGCATGCAGGGCCACATGCGCAAAGGGGTGACGCAGAAGGTGGGCGACGCCTGGCTGTGGGTGCAGCCCAACGACGCCGAGACCGCGCTGCGCCGCATGAACGAGTGGTTCCGTCTCGTCAAGCAGGTTCCGCCCGAGGGCCGTCCCGAGTGGCTCAAGCGCGTGATCCTCTACTCGTTCCACCCCGGCGGCACCATCGGCTCGCAGGCCAAGGATCTCGGCGGGTTCAAAGCCGCGACGGAGTTCCTGCCGCGCATCCGCGAGCTCGGCTGCAACGCGCTCTGGATCATGCCGATCGAAGACAGGGCGATGTACTGGCCGAGGGACTACTACAAATTCCAGGAGGGGCTGGGCACGCCCGAAGACTACAAGGCGCTCACGGCGCGGGCGCACGCGCTGGGGATGCGCGTGTGGCAGGACTGCGTGCCGCACGGCGGCTGCAACGAGTTCCCGCGCGCCAAGGAGCATCCCGAATGGCTCGCGCAGAACGAGGACGGCTCCACGCTTTACTACTGGTGCTTCGATTTCAACTGGCCCACCTGGATCGACTACATGAGCAACGTGGTCTCGTTCTACACGCGCGAGTACGGGCTCGACGGGTTCCGCATCGACGCGGTTGGCGGCAGCAAGATCCCGAACTGGAACCCCGCACTCCCGTATGCGCGCGCCAGCCACGCGCAGGCGCAGGGCGGCCTCGCCATGCAGCGCGCGCTGCGCGCGTCGGTCCGGGCGGTCCGTCCCGACGGCGCGAATCTGGCCGAGGTCGGCGCCAGCATCCACGGCGCGGTGAGCGACTCGACCTATGACTTCGAGCTGTGCTACTCCGTGCTGCATGACTTCCGCAGGTCGCCGGCCGCGGAGTTCGTGCCGCGGCTGCGCCGCTGGCTGCATGAGCAGCAGTGCGCCGAGATCCCCGATCTGATCCGCATGCGCCACGTGGAGAGCCACGACAGCCTGCGCTCCGGGCTCTGGTACGGCGCGGAGGCGCAGCGCGCGCTGGTGGCGCTCATCACGTGGATTCACGGCATCCCCATGGTGTATCACGAGATGGAGGAGGGCCACACCGAGGTCTACCGCAGGATTTTCCACGTGAGGAATCAGGTGGCGGAGCTGAACCTGGGCGCTGCTGACTATCTGAGCGTGACCGCGCCCGAAGGCGTGTTCGCCTGTCTGCGCACGGGCGCCCTGCCGCCGAAGGACTCGCCCGCGTGGCATGCCGACTACGCGTGGGACACGGCGCCGAAGGGGCCGGAGCGCGCCTCGCTGGTGCTGGTCAATCTGAGCGGCAAGCCGGTGAGCGGGGCGGTGTCGGTGCCGCTCGACCGGCTGCCGGTGCCGCTGCGCGGCGCCCGCATGGCGCGCGACCTCCTGAGCGGAGCGAAGGTGAAGGTGCGCGAGGGCGTGGCGCAGGTGAGCCTGCCGCCGCTCGGCTACACGGTGCTGCGCTTCGAAAGCGGGCCGCTCCCGGAGCTGAAAGCGCTTCAGGCGCCCGGGCGGACGGCCGCCTGCCCGGCGCCGGCGGGGGCGCTGAAGCTGAAGGGCAAGACCGGCACGGTCGTGCTCGATCCGGCGACAGGGCTCGCGACCGCGTGGCTGTCGGGCCGGCAGGTCCTGGCGGGCCGTATGGATCTCGCGCTGCCGTCCGGCCTCGCGCCGTCCGGCACGAACGCCGTCCGCATCCAGGCGGACGGCGCGGTCGAAATGACCCGCGCGTTCGGCGGTCACACCCTCTCGGTGCGGTACGCCCGGGCGGATGACGGCATCGAGGTGCGGGCGGCGTGGCAGGGGGGCGTGCCGGAGGGCGCGGCCGCCGTGATCGACCTGCCGGCAGCCGAGACCTGGTGCGCGCAGACGGCCGAAGGCTTCCTGAGTTCGCCGTTCCGCGTGCGGCATCCGGCGTGCGACGGCGTGGTCGGCTCGATCTACCGGCTGCCGCAGGGGACGGCGGTGGTGTGGGATTCGCGGCTACATCCGTTCGGACTCTCCGGGCAGGCCGCCTGGGTGGGCGCGACCGCCGCCGGACAGGAGGCCGCGTTCGTCTTCGACCCCGAGCATCTGCCCGCGGCCGTGCAGCTGCTGGACCGCGTGGGCGCCGAGCACGGCATGAAGGTGCTGATGGCGTGGCGCAGCGCGGAGAACGGCGTGCGGGTGGGCGGTGACACGCTCGTGTTCAGGCTGCGCTCCGGGAAAGCGACGGCGGTCCGGCCGGTCGAGACGGGGGACGCGCGGCTCACGGCGGTGGGCGGCGGCTGGGAATTCGAGAACGCGTTTTACCGGGCGCGCGTCGGGCGCAACGGCGTGCTGGCCGGGCTCTGGCGCAAAGAGGGCTCGTCATGGCGCGCGGTGCTGCGGCGGTCTCAGCTCTACACCGACAAGGGGTTCGGCGCCGACAAGGACTACTCGCAGGAGGACGATGTCGAGGCGGCCGCGCGGATCGAGCGGTGCGGCGCCGAGGTGCGGCTGAGCTTCAGCGGCGAGCTGCGCGGCTTCTACCGGTTCGACAAGATGGCGCATCCGATCCGTTTCTACAGCGCCTACACCTTCGGGGACGGGGCCGCGTTTCGGCGCACCTGCGCGTTCAACGCAGCGGGGCTCGCATCGGCCGACTCCGCCTTTCTCTCGCTGATCGCGACGACAGAGGGTGCTGAGCATGTGGCGTTCGCCGACGCGGCGGGCGAATTCCTGACGGGCGAGCGGGGCGACGGCAAGGCGCGCTACGCGCAGACCGCAAAGGGCCCCGACCCGAAGCGCTTGCCGAGCGACATCCGCATCCGCGCCGCGGACGGGGGCGTGCTGCGGCTGGCCGATGTGGCGTGGCTCGGCGTGCGGCCGGCGAACGTGTTCATGCACGGGCGCGATCTGCATGCGGCGTGGATGGACGGCAAGCCCGACAACAGCGGCGTCGGGCAATGGAACGGCATGTCGATGAGCATGGCGTGCGGCGAGGGTCCGGTCGCGGCCGGGGAGGAGGTGCCGTTGGCGCAGACCGCCCCCGCGGAGCTGTTGCGGGACGGCGGGTTCGAGCGGGCGGAAGGCGGGGGTACGGTGTTGCTGCTGGCCCGGCGCGCGCTGCCACAGGCGGAGCAGGCGCAGGCGGCGTGGCAGATGCCCAAAGGGGCCGAGGTGGTCGCCGCGGGCGGCAACCGGTGCGTGACGATCGAGGGTGACGGCGCCGAGTACCGGCTGATCCGCCAGGCGCTGCCGGCGGCGGCGTTGCCGGCGGGCTCGACGTGGCGGCTGACCGCGCGGCTGAAAGGCGCGGGGATCGAGAAGGCGGATGCGGGCTGGAAGACGGCCTGCCTGAGGTGGGGCGTACAGGCCGGCGGCCGCAATGACTATGCGGCCGTCAGCCTGCCGTTCGGGGACAGCGACTGGCGCGAGCTCTCGGTGGAGATGACGGTGCCCGCGGGAGCGAGCGGGATCATGGTTGAGGCGGGCCTGAACGGCAACAAGGGCCGCGTGTGGGTTGACGACGTGCGGGTCGAGAAGCTGCGCTAAAATAAAAAAGCCGCCCCGCAAGGGACGGCTTCTTTCAGTATATGTGCCGCGTCAGCGACACACGTGAACTACCAACGGGACTCGCGACGCTCGCCGCCACGGCCGCCACCGCCACCGCGGCCGCCACCGCCGCCGCCGGCTCCGCCACGGAATCCGCCGCCACCGCCGCCGCCGCCGGCTCCGCCACGGAACCCGCCGCCACCGCCGCCGCCGGCTCCGCCGCGGTCTTCGCGGGGTTTCGGCTGCGACTCATTCACGCGGAGGGTGCGGCCATCCAGCTCTTTGCCGTTGAGGGCGTCGATCGCCGATTGGGCTTGAGCGCGGTCAGGCATCTCGACGAAGCCAAAACCCTTGGAACGGCCGGTCATGCGGTCCGAGACGACACGAGCAGAGGCAACCTCGCCGTACGCCGAAAACGCAACTCTCAGGGACTCATCATTCGTCGAATAGGCAAGATTGCCAACATAGATGTCCATGTCTCTATCCTTCTCTACTTCTCAAGCGCCATTTTGTGTTCGTGTAACAGGCGGAACCGGATCCCATGGCCTGATCCTGTTCCGTAGGCACCCTCGCCTATGCCGCCCGGCCCGCACGCTGCGGACGCGAGACAACCCCAAATGGGTCTGGTGTTTGAAGGGCACGAAGGACAGGATAACGTGAGACGCTGACCGCGGGGGGTCGAGACGGAAAAACGGCTGACGGGATCGGGCTTCGAGCATTCAAACTTTTCAAAAAACGCTTACCGCCCTCTTTCAGGCGGTTCCTCCATCACGACGAGCCGAAACCCAGAGTCCGGGAGACGATGCTAAAATCAGCCGTTTCGCAATTGATGGAATGATGATATCCGGTTTGGTTTAAGGTGTCAACGGTCCACTGCTAAAAAAGTCAAGAGAAATGCGACAGACTCACGCGATGTCGATTTGGCCTAACGCCGCAAGGATTCGGGTCACCTCGGCTTTGGACGCGCCCATGCGGATCTCGAACTCCCCGTCGGCCAGGCTTTCGAGCGCCTCGTTGAGGGCGTTGCAGAGCACGGCTCCCTCTTCGTGCGAGAGTCGCAGAACGATGCCGTCCGTGTTGCGGTTGAGAAGTTGCACAGGGGTCACCTCAGACTGTCGAAGTAGAACCGCCCGCGTTCGGGCTTGAAGGCGGTGCCGCCGTCTCTGGCGTTGGGGTCCAGGATGACCACGGAGTGGGTGTCGTCATCCCAGTAGGCGGTGCGCCCGCGGATGAGGCGCTTGACACTGAAGGGATGGGCAATCACGCGGTCGATATGCGCGGCCATTTGCGCCTCGGTGTTGAAACCGAATTCGAACCCGTGTTGGGCAAAGGCGTGCCCGGACGCGATCTGCTCCCCCACGGTGAGGAGGGATTGACGCTGGGCTTTGGATGCGGGCGGCGCGGCCTGCGGTGCGGCGGGTGCTGTTTTCGCGCCGGCCTGGGAGGTCTCCCGAATGGCGCGCTCACGGAGTTCTTTGGTGACCGAGGTGTAGAGGTGCGTCTGCTTCAGCGAGGTTTCGGAATCCGCCGCCAGCCGCCGGATGGCGGCACCCGCTTTTGCCGTAAGGGCGCGGCAGGCGGGGACAAACGTGGGGTCGACATGGGCGTAATAAGCGCCGCCGGCGACCGCGAGTGCGAGCGCGGCCCAAAAGAGCAAACGACGTTTCATCAGTTTTCCCCTTCCGTGGAGTCTCGAGCGACATCGGGAAAAATAGGCATACGATGCTTAACGACTTGGATTTTAAACGGCGCCCCCCCCTTTGTCCATGCTGAAAGGCCAGATCCTGAACGCCTGAACGCCGCCGGTTGCGGAGAGCGAAGGGTTGGAGCGTGCCGGAGAGTGTGGTATATTCCGGCCATGAACGCTGATTTTTCATCGCTGACTCCGGATCGGGTGCTGGATGCGGTCGAACAAGCCTGCGGGCAACGGTGTACGGGGGTGATCCGGCCTTTGCCCAGCTACATCAACCGCGTCTATGATGTCGAGGTGAACTCCGGCGAGCACGTCGTCGCCAAGTTTTACCGGCCGGGCCGGTGGCGGCGCGAGGCGCTGCTGGACGAGCACGCCTTTGTGCGGGCCTGCGCCGCCGACGAGATCCCCGTGATCGCGCCCTTGCCGTTCGCGGACGGCAACACGCTCGGCGACGTCGACGGCATCTCCTTCGCGCTTTTCCCGCGGCGGGGGGGGCGGCCGATCGAGCCCGCCGACCCGGGCGACGCGCTGTGGGGGCGGCTGGGCGCCTTGCTGGCGCGGGTTCACCGCGTCGGGGAGCGGGCGCCCGCGCCGGCGCGGCTGACGCTGCACCCGCTGATCACCACGACCGCCGACCTCGACTACCTGCTCGACAACCACTTCCTGGACGCGCGCGAAACGAAACGCCTGGAAACCTTCGGCATGGATCTGCTGGAGGCGGTCGAGCCGCTCTTCCGGGAGGTCGAGACCATCCGGCTGCACGGCGACTGCCAGCACACCAACGTGCTCGAGCGGCCCGACACCGGCGTTTTCCTGATCGACTTCGACGACATGATGAACGGTCCGCCGGTGCAGGACCTCTGGATGCTGCTGCCGGGCAGGCCCGAAGACGCCCGCGTCGAGCTCGAGCAGCTGCTGGAAGGCTACGAGACCTTCCGCCCGTTCGACCGCCGCACGCTCGAGCTGATCGAGCCGCTGCGGGCCATGCGCATGACCTACTACCTGGCCTGGTGCGCGCGGCAGGCGCGCGACGCGGCCTTTCTCCAGAACCATCCGGATTGGGGCTCGCGCGCCTTCTGGGCCAAAGAGCTTGCCGAACTCGAGTCGCAGCTCCGGGTGATCAACGGCGAGGACGAGGAGATCGAGGAAGACGAGGACTATTCGCAACCGGAGGAATGAAAATGATGAGAACGGTTCTGTTCATGCTGGCGGCGCTGGTGACGGTCAATGTTCCGGCGGGTTTGACACCGACACGGCTGCGGTGCGAGTACCGTGAGAATCCGCTGGGGATGGATGTGGCCGCGCCGCGTCTGGAGTGGATCAACGCGGCCGCGGCGGGCGAGCGCGGCCAGGCGCAGCGCGCGTGGCAGGTGCAGGCCGCCGTCTCGGAAGAGGCCCTGGGCACCCGGGCCGGCACCTGGGACAGCGGCAAGGTGATGTCGTCCGAATCCACGCAAATCGCCTATGCGGGAACTCCTCTGCAGCCCCGCCGGCGCACCTGGTGGCGCGTGCGCGTCTGGGACAAGGCCGGCGCGCCCTCGGAGTGGAGCGCGCCCGCGTTTTTCGAGACCGGGCTGCTGGGCCAGTCGTGGCAGGCGGGCTGGATCGGCGCGCCCTGGCAGCAGGAGGACGGCAAGGACGACGCGGACGCCGCGCCGCTGCTGCGTGCGGGCTTCGAGCTGCCGCAGGGCGTCGTGCAGGCCCGCGCGTATGTGACCGGGGTGGGCTATTTCGAGCTGTACGTGAACGGCCGCAAGGTGGGCGACGACGTGCTGACGCCCGCGCAGACCGATTACGGCAAACGCGCGAACATCAAGGTCGGGCATCCGGTCGACCCGGTCTTCAGCGGCCACCGCGTGCTCTACCTGACCTACGACGTGACGTCGCTGCTGAAGCCGGGCGCGAACGCGGTGGGGGCGATGCTGGGTAACGGCTGGTACAACCGGCACGACAGGCGCGAGGGCGAGCTGGGCTACGGCGCGCCGCGCTTCCTGATGGAGCTGCACGTGCGGATGGCGGACGGCACAGAGAAGGTCATCGTCTCGGACAAGAGCTGGAAAGCGGCGAAAGGGCCGGTCGTGTTCAACCGCATCTATGAGGGCGAGCACTATGATGCGCGGCTGGAGCAGCCGGGATGGAACGCGGCGGGCTTCGACGACCGCGCCTGGCAGCCGGTCGCCCTGCGCCAGGCTCCGGGCGGCGTGCTGCAGGCGCAGCCCGCGCCGACCGACCGCGTGATGGAGGTTTCAAAACCGCTGTCCATCACCAGACTCGGTGACGGACATTACCGTCTGGCATTCAAGGAGGAGATCGCGGGCTGGCTGCGTTTCCACGTGAAGGGCGCGGCAGGTCAGAAGATCGACGTGCGCTGGCTGGCGCAGGACACGACGGACAAGCAGGACTGCAACGGCAAGAACAGCTACACGCTGCGGGGCGGCGGCGAAGAGACCTACGCGCCGCGCTTCACCTGGTTCGTGTTCAAGGATGTTGAGCTGATCGGCTGGCCGGGAGAGCTGACGCCTGACATGGTGCAGGCCGAGGCGGTCTACACGGGCGTGGAGTCGACGGGGCGCTTCGCCTGCTCGAACACCCTGTTCGAAAACATCCAACGGCTCTATTGGCGCAGCCAGACCGACAACCTTCACGGTTCGCTGTCGAGCGACTGCCCGCACCGCGAGCGGCTGGGCTACACGGGCGACGGGCAGGCTTCGTGCGTGGCGGCGATACACACCTTTGATCTGGCGGCCTTCTATACCAAGTGGGTGCAGGACTATTTCGACGCGCAGCATCCGGTCTCCGGCTATGTGACCGACACCGCGCCGTTCGAGGGCGGCGGCGGCGGGCCCGCCTGGGGCGCGGCGTGCATTCTCGTGCCGTGGCAGGTGTACCTGCACTACGGCGACACGCGCTTGCTGGCGACGCACTACGCGGGCATGAAGCATTTCCTGCAGTGGATGCACGCGCAGGCCGGCGCGGACGGCATCCTGTTCTGCAAGCTGCCCGACGGCAAGGACACCTTCTGGCTGAACCTGGGCGACTGGTGCGCGCCGGGCAAGAAGCAGCCTCCGCGCGATCTCGTCCATACCTTCTACCTGTGGCGCTGCGAGGACCTCATGGCGCGCATCGCGGCGGCGCTGGGCAAGGAGGGCGACGCCCTCACGTACAGGACGCTCGCCGCCCAGACGGCGGCGGCCTTCCACGCGAGGTTCTATGACGCGGACAAAGGTACGTACGGACCCGTGGGCGGCAACGTGTTCGCGCTCGTGATGGGCGTGCCGCAAGACCGGGCCACACGCGTGCGGCAGGCGCTGAAGGCGGACATCGCGGCGAACGGCGGGCACCTCGACACCGGCATCTTCGGCACAGGCTTCCTGTTCGAGACGCTCTGCGACAACGGCATGAACGACGTGGCGTACAGCGTCATGGACCAGCGCACGCAGCCGGGCTTCGGCTGGTGGATCGCTCAGGGCTGGACCACGACGAGCGAGTATTGGGAGGGCGGCGGGTCGCGCAACCATCCGATGTTCGGCGGCGGTCTGGCGTGGTTCTACCGCCGTCTGGCCGGGGTGGAGGCCGACGAGGCGTCGCCGGGGTATCGCCGCGTCCTGATCCGTCCGCAGCCGGTCGGGGGAGCGACGCGGGCCTCTTACGCCACGCGCACGCCGTACGGCGAGTTGTCGGCGGCGTGGGAGCAGAAGGCGGGCCTCTTCACGCTGCAGGCGGTGGTGCCCGTCGGCTCGACCGCGCGCGTGACCCTGCCGGCCGCAGCTGCCGGCAAGGTCACGGAGAGCGGTCAGCCGCTGGCGCAGGCGGAGGGCGTGCAGGTGATCGGGCCCGCGGATGGAGGCCTGGTCGTCGAACTCGGCTCAGGCGCGTACACGTTCACCTTCAACAGGTGACGGGGCCTCCACGTGCTGACCGGGAACAAAAGATAAGCGTAACCGGTTGAGCGATTAAGATTACGATTACGAAGGGCTTCACACCCTCTTAATCCTAATCCTAATCGCAATCCGCACTTAGCCTTCAGCCTGTCAGCCGGCTCTCACTGCGCGTTGACGAGCGCGGCCGGCTGCGGCCAGAGCGAGCGCCAGTAGGCCTGATCCATGGCGAAGGGGTCGAGCGTATCTTTGGCCAGATCAAAGGTTCCGGGCAGAAGCCCGAAGCGCTTCATCTCGCGCACATACTGCGGGTTGGGCTTCCAGCCGGGGGTGCCCCAGGGCGGACGGGCGTCATAGAGCGCCTTGCCGCTTTGGACGGAAGCGAGCAGTTTCTTGTAATCGGGGTCGTTCTTGTCCTTGAAAACCGCCCGGCCGCAGCGGCCGTAGCCTCCGGCCTCTTTCGCGAGCGGGGCGAGCAGGATGACGGAGCATTCGGGCCGGGTGTAGTTCGCCAGCAGGGCGGCGTCGAACATGCGGGCGACGTCGTTCGTAAAGACGATCCGCTCGTGGCTGCCGGTGGGGCGCCCGAGCTGCTTGGCCTCTTTGGCGCGGCGCAGGGCCCAGTCGAAGGGAAAGCCGGTGACGTTGCGTTCGGCGGTGTTCTTGTGGCACTCGAAGCAGCGGCGCTTGAAGACGTCGCGGCACTCGCCGAAGAGCTTGTTGCCGGCGTGGCCGTAATAGTTCTGATCCTCGCTGTTGCGCAGGGCGGCGTAGCTGCCGGCGTAAGGGGCGGCGGATTCGATCCAGAGCCAGACCGTGCGCCATTCCTCGGGAGAGGCCTTGACCTCCTTGTGTCCGCCGGAGAGCCGGCTGAGCAGGGGGCTGGCGGCGCTGCCGATGGTGCGCGGCGGCTGGTTGCCGAGGCCGTTGCGGCCGTCCATGAACTCGCGGCGGGTGACCAGCGCGATGTAGGCGTTGGAGAAGCGTGGCGCCTGGGCGGCGGCGAGGTTGAGGTTGCCCGCGCGCTTCTGCGGGTTGTGGCAGGTGGTGCAGTGCCGGTCGAGGACCGGCTGGACATCGCGCTGGAAATCGAGCACGTCCGGCAGGCCCTCGAACCTCCGGATGACCGAGGGCGGGCGCTGCAGCGCCAGGAGCGCGCCTTCGCGGCGGTCGGCGCCGGCGGCGCTGGCGCGCTCCTCGTGGCAGCCGATGCAGGTGAAGGTCTCGCCGGGCATCAGGTTGGCGAAGCTCTGCATGCGCTTAACTGACATGTCGTTGGCGTCGAGCGAGACGAAGAAGAGCGGGCGTCCAGCCGGCGCGATGAACGAGGCGCTGCCGTCGGCTTCGACGGGCACGGTGCCGAGCACGCGCTCGAGGTTGAAGGAGCCCGAGAAGGAGGTGAGGTCCATGCCGCCGCTGAAGTTCACCGGCTTGGGTAGCGGTTCGAGCACGAGGAGCTTTTTGACGTCACCCTTCCGGACGCCCTCCATGTTGCGGCCCGCGTAAACGTCCACGACCACGAACCGGCCGGTGGCGGCCGCGGGGTTCACGCGGCTGGGGATGACCGGCTCGCGCGGGCGGGCGCGCAGCACGCGCGGCTCGTGGACCGCCACGTCGGGGTCGGTGTAGACCGGCTGCTCCTTGCCGTCGCGGGCCATGAGCAGGACCTGCTTCTCGCGGGCCATGAGGAAGAGGTCTTGGGTGAGCGCCTGGGGGTCGCGGATGCGGCCCTTCTCGCTGAGCCGGCGGGCGGAGGGGAGGGCGTCGGGGCCGGCGAGCGGCGAGACGAGGGTGGCGAAACCGGCGTGCTCGTTGGCGCCGTGGCCGGGCGAGAAGCTGGCGATGACCTCTTGCGTGCCGGGCACCGCCTGGGCGTCGATCATCACGGTGTACGAGCGCATGTTGCCGTAGAAGACGCTGACGCCTGTGCCGTCGGGGTTCATGGTCCACAGGGCGTGATATTCGACCTGCGAACGGTCGATGTATTCCCAGCGCATGTAGAGGATCCGCCCGTCGGGCATGACGGCGGGGGTATTGTCCTGCTCGATGTTGGAGGAGAGGGCGGTGATTCCGGCACCGTCGGGCCTGCAGCGGTAGAGCGTGCCGACCTGGGTGTACCAGCAGCTCACCCAGCGCTTGCAGCGCGTGGAGACGAAGATGATGTCGCCGTCGGGGAGACGGCAGGGTTCGAAGTCATCCCAGGGGCCGTCGGTGAGCTGCCGCAGGGCGGTGCCGTCCGACTGCATCTGGTACAGGTGGTAGAAGTCGGTCCCGGCCGGGCGGAAGGAGAAGAGCAGGGTGTGGCCGTCGTAGTCCACGTACGGATCGCGGACGCTGCCCCCCTTGGCGTCGAGTAATACGGTTTTCGCCCGGGTGCGCAGATTGTACCGGTAGAGGACGCCCGTGTCGGGTTGGCCGTTGCCGGCGTAGGCTTTTTTGCCCGCGTCGTCACAGTAGTACCCGATGTTTGCATACCAGTGGGGATCGTTGTAGCGCGTACGCGTGCAGAAGACGATTTCCGGCGTTTCCTTGAGCGGTCCTGTCAGCGCGTCGTCCAAAAGGTCGGCGCGGACATCGGACAGCACGGCGGCCATGACGGCCACGAGCACACGCACGTATTTTTTCATTGCGCCTTCCCCCTGGCGGGTTCCCCAACCCGGCTCATACGATATCATACCGAACGGTCTGTTTCAACCCGACGGAGGAAAATATCGGTAAGAATCGCGTCCGTGAGCCGACCCCGTTTCTCATCTTTTTACCTATAAGCTACTCAGTGCAAAACTTAGCAGCAGCTAGGAGTGCCTGGATCAGGCCGAAAGCACAAAAGAGTTATTTTTCTGATTATCGACTTGCGTCATAAACCAAAATAGGCATAATATGATAATACTTTTTGGCCTTGGAGTATGGTATGCGCACGCGTGCGGAAATAATAATTTTTGGGCTAGGGTTTGCGCTGATGCGTGCGACCGTCCCCCGCTCATTGCTGACCCTGCAGGCCCACGGGCCGTTCCGGCAGGGGCGCGGTGCGGACCGGTGTTCCGCGACGGTGCCGGGTGTGGTGTGTTCGGCCGGGTTGCCTCATGGGCTGGCGGAGGATCCGTTTTTTGGCGCGGGCGAGTCTGCGGCCCGGCCGGCAGCGCGGCGGCGTGGGGCGTACCGGAAGACGTTTGAGCAGGACCCGTGGCGCTGGCGTACGAGCCATCCGGGCGGCGGCCGAGGGTTTTGAGACCTCTCCGATGTATACCTGAACAGTCAGAAGACGTTGTCGCGGGCACCTGGCTGCGCACGTGGGCGGCGGATCGCAAAGCCTGCCTGAAGCCGGCGGGCCCAGCGCAGGCGGAGGATTTTTTAACCTGGCGGACGGACCTTTAGTGCACGTTGGGTGGAGGAGGGATCGGCGCATCATTTTTGAGCTGGTTGTGGAGCCTCACGCTGCGGGTCTGGTGAAAATGCCAGGGCGCTGGGCGCTGGGGCGGCTGTGGTGACACCGTCGGACGAAGGTTGTGCTGCGAAAGACGGACCTTCGGGCCGGAGGGATTTGAGCGAGGATGCCGCGCGGGTAGCCGCACGGCGTGTTCTCAGATAGGGAAACTAACTGATTCAGGAGTTTGTTATGGGTAAGCAAAAGACGCCGGCGGAGCGAGAGATCGCCATACGCGTGGGTGGGCGAATTCGCCAGCTGCGCGAGATTCAACATGTGTCCCAAATCCGCCTCGCCACCGAAATCGGGATCCGGGCCGGTCCTTTGGGATGGATCGAGAAAGGGAAGCACCTGCCTTCCGGACGCGTGTTGTACCGGCTCGCGAAGCAGCTGAACGTCCGGCTGGATGACCTGTTCCAAGAGAGCAACGTCTGGCACCCGGGCGCGCCGACGGTCGCGGACACGGCTCCGCTGTTGCTGCCTCCGCTGGATACGGCGGCGGGTTCCGAAGCCATGAAGTCGGCACACATCATCTGTCAGTCCGTCGCGGACAAGATGCTGGTTCTGGAAGATCTCTGCGGGACGGTCAAGATGTCCGACCTGCCGCTGTACGTGCCTTTCACGCCCACGGAGGCAGGGGCCGAACATTTGGCGGCGCGGGTTCGCCAGAACCTCGGCATCGGCAACGCGATCGTGTACGATTATCTGGAGCTGTTCGAGAACGCGGGCCTGCGCATCGTGTTCATGGAGATGCCGGAGGGGTGCGAGACGTTCTGCGGGTTTGACCGCCTCAATCGCAACGCCTTCTTTTTCATGAACAGCCTGCTTAAGAAACAGCCGGAGCATCAGCTGTTCCGGCTGGCCTTTGAGCTGGGGCGCATCTTCTGGCACACGCGCACGGTGTACGGCGCGGCCGCGGATGCGGCGCAGTCCGTGGTGGCGGACGAGACGGTGTTGGACGAGGCGCAGTTCGCGCGCCGGTTTGCGGCCTACTTCCTGATGCCGGCCAGCGCGGTGCAGACCACGGTCTGGCAGTTGGGGATCACCCCCAAGGCGTGGACGTGGGACATGCTGTTGCGCCTGAAGAAGCGCTACGGCGTCTCCGCGCAGAGTTTCGCCCTGCGCCTGCAGTCGCTCAAGCTGAGCTGGAGCGACAAGCAGAAGAAGAGTCCGCGGTTCTACCTGTTCAAGGATGAGATCGAGGCCTTCTACACGGAGAACGGGCCCACCGCCGAGCCGGGCGGCAACCGTCCGCAGCTCGCGATGAACGGGCGGCTGTGCGATCTGGTGCTGCAAGCCGAGCAGAGGGCGGGCAAGGACCAGAAGCCGGTCAACGCGGTCAAGCGCGTGCTGCGTCAGAACGGGGTCAAGCTGGACGCGTAAAACGCGCGGCCCGCATCCCGGATGAAGATGAAAACCTCTCGGTGCAAACCGGGAGGTTTTTTTGTATACTGTGGCGCTAATGCCCGTGGACGGGTGTGCCGTGTCGGTTTCATAACGGATCACTGGAAGGAGAAGCGACAATGTATTCTGAGAGTAAGTCGGGTTCGGGCGTCATGGCTTTGCTGCCGATTCTGTTCGGTTTCTTTGTGATGGGCTTTGTGGATGTGGTCGGCACGGCCACGGCGTATGTGAAGCATGATTTCGGCCTGTCGGACAAGGTGGCCAGTTTCCTGCCGTCCATGATCTTCCTCTGGTTCTTCATCGTGTCGATCCCGACCGGCATGCTGACCAGCCGCATCGGGCGCAAGAACACGGTGCTGGTGAGCTTGGCCATCACGGTCGTCGCCATGATGCTGCCGATGGTGGCGTACTCCAAATACGCGGTGTTCGCGGCGTTCGCGCTGATGGGCATCGGCAACACGGTGATCCAGGCCGCGCTGCCGCCCCTGATGAGCAACGTGATCAGCCCGGATAAGTTGACCAGCAGCCTCTCGCTGGGGCAGTTCGTCAAGGCGCTGTGCGCGGCGCTGAGCCCGATCATCGCGGCCACGGCGGCGAAGTCGCTGGGCAACTGGAAACTGATCTTCCCGATCTACGGCGCGATCACGCTGGTGGCCGCGATCTGGCTGGCCGCGACGCCGGTGAAACGCGAAGCGGCCTCCGCTTCCGCCACGACGTTCGGCGGCTGCCTGGGATTGCTGGCGAACCCTTACATTCTGGCGATGTTCACCGGCATTCTGTTTGTCGTGGGCGTGGACGTGGGCATGGGCTATTCGATCCCGCCCTATCTGCAGGAGGTGTGCAAGCTGGATCTCGACAAGGCGGCGATGGGCCCGACGGTCTACTTCGTTGCGAAGACCATCGGCTCCTTCGTGGGCGCGATGATCCTGGCCAAAGTTTCCCCGGCCAAGTGTTTCCCGGCGAGCGCGCTGCTGGCGATCGCGGGCACGGTGGCCATGCTCTTCCTCAAAGCCCCCACCGCGGTGCTGGCCTGCGTGTTCGTGGCGAGCTTGGGCATCTCCAACATCTTCGGCATGGTGTTCGGGCTGGCCATGAACAAGCTGCCGCAGAAGGCCAACGAGATCTCGGGGCTGATGGTGATGGCGATCGCGGGCGGCGCGATCATTCCGCCGATCATGGGCGCGGTCAAGAGCTCGGTCGGGCCGAACGGCTTGATTTTTGTGCTGCTCGCCTGCCTCGTGTACCTGCTGGGCCTGGGCGTCTTCGCCTCGAAGCAGACGAAGGCCTAACCGGCTTCGGCGAGAGGTGCAATCCCTTTGACCCGCAGTCTGCCAAGGCTGCGGGTCTCTCGTTTTAAGGGGCGATCGGCTGCACGTGGCGCACGGGCGGGATATAGCCCGGCACCATCAGGCGCGTGATGCGCGGCGTGATGTCCACCAGGCTGACGGCGTTGGCCTTGATCTCCTCCGCGCCGGGCCCGATCGCGATCAGGGGCACGAGATTGCGGGTGTGGCCGCGCGTGCCCATGTCCTCGATGTTGCCGTGGTCGCTCGTGATGATGAGCAGCATGCCGGTCGTCTTGCAGAGCTTGACGACCGAATCGAGAAAAAGGTCCAGCATCTTCAGCGTCTCGCAGGCGTGGTCGTAGTTGCAGGAGTGGCCCGCGAGATCGGTGAGGAAGAACTCGAACAGGGTGAAGTCGTTGGCCCGTGCGACCTGGATGAGATGTTCGGCGGCCTGCTGGGGCGTGATGACCTGAATGGCGTGGCCCTTCTCGGCGAGACTGGCCCGCGTGATGTCGTGGAACACCGCCTGATTCGACTGCAGGTCGTCCTGCACGGAGATGGTTTCAGGCTGGGTGAGCGCCATGACGGTGGTGACCGATTTGAACCGGCGCACGCGCAGGTCATCCATGCTGTCCACCATGTAGGAGTCGGCGAAGCGGCAGCGCAGACCCTTGCGGGTGAGCTCCATGAAGAGGTTGCTCTCCTCGATCAGCTTGCGCAGGGAGGGGCCGGGGAAGCCCTCGCAGTGACGGCCCATGTAATGCGCGGCATTGACGCCGGTGAACATCGCGGTCTGGCCCGTGGCGCTCTGCGGCAGGCCTTTGGTGTCGAGGCACGCGTCGATGAACACGGCGTGTTTTTCCATGAGATGGCATAAAACCGGACACACTCCGGCGTGTACCGGATTATCCTTTGCGGGCGCACGCAACCCCACGCCATCGATGAATAGAAACAGGACTTTCACGACAGTACCGTTTTTACCGTAACTCCAGTGATCACGCAAGTTCAGAATCGGTCAGCGCGGTCATTTTGCGGCTTTCCGGCTCAAGAAGCAAACTCAAAACGGCCCCTGAAACCGGGAAAGGCCGGCACGTGCCTCGCTCACTGAAGCGATGGGGCGGCAAGGTCAGGAACGGAAAAAAGGAACCCGCGGAAGGTGCGGCGCGCCGGGTCGGCGAGGGTCTTGGCGGGAACGCCTTCGACCAGCCGCGTGCCGTCGTCGCTGAGCGCCAGCAGCGCGGCTGCGCCGTTGAGTTCGGCCAGCACCAGGGCTTCCGGGTGCGCGTCGGCGGGCAGCCCCGGCAGGGGCACGGCCTGCGGCGCGGCGCGGCCGTCCCAGCTGTAGAGAACCGGCGTTCCGCCGCTGAGCGGCGAGCCGGACATGATGAAGTAGCGGTCGCCGGTGCGGAGCATGGCGCGCACGCCGTTGCCGCCGAGGTCGAGCAGGAGCGGGCCGCCGAAGCGCGGCGGCTGTCCGGCCACCGTCTCGGCGGGATTCAGCAGCGGCGCGAGCAGGGCCCGGCCCTGCGGGCAGGGGGAGCGGAAGCCGATCAGCAGGCCGCCTTCGGGCGTGTCGCAGAGCGCCTCGATGTTGAGGCTGCCGGGCGTTTTGGGCGGCAGCCGCGCGGCGGCCGCCAGGCCGAACGCGGCGTAGCGCGGGTCAAGGGCCAGGTCGTTGACCAGCGTGGCGACGGGCCGGCCGACCCTCTGGAACACGGGCACGCCGTTCGTCACCGTGATGCGGGTGGCGAAGAAGCGCTTGCGGTTCGGGCGCGGCTGGCCCTCCTTGTTCGGCGCGTGCGAGGTGACCCAGTAGACGGTGTCGCCGATCTTGGCCGAGCCCTCAATGTCCATCTCCGGCGATTTCTTTTCGAGGAGCATGCCCTGCGAGGCATCCCATGACGCGACGGGTGCGCCGCCTTGCGGCAGACGGTAGACCCGCAGGAGGTTGTCTTCGTCGCTTGCCGCGACCATCAGTCCGTGGCCCAGCCCTTCCGCCGCCGAGGCGTCGGCCATGTGGGTGAAGGTGAGCTGCTGCAGGGCGGGCGGGCCTGTTTGCGCACCCGACGTCAGACTGGGGAAGAGAAGCATGATAAAAAGGCCTAACATGGGCTTAGCATATCAGATCGGAGCGCTTCTGCGCCAACAGCCTTGTCGGTGTCTGTCCCCCGATCTGAAATCACGCGCGTTAAAAGCTTCACGGCGGTTACTCCAGACGGATCGAGCGGATCTCCACCGTGACGCCGGGTTCGGAGGCGGGATCGAGGCGGAACGCGCTGACGCAGCCGCCCCAGCTCGGGTTCTGGCCGAGCTCGAAGGTGTAGGTGTGCCACTGGCCGTCCGCGACGGTCGGGACCGCGACGCTGGTGGCCTCGCTGACGCCGGAGGACGTCGTGGCCCAGAAGAGCTGGGCGCCGCCGGCCGGCCGGTCGAGGCGCATCTCGAGCCGCAGGCGCGCGTAGCGGCTCGCGCGCAGCTCGAGCGCGGGCGAAGTCAGGACGGGGTCGCGGCTGTCGGTCGTGCCGCGCAGAAGGCCGTCGCGCGTCTCGAGCTGCGCGAACCCCGCGGAGCCGGTCCACTGTCCCAGCGTCTGGCCCGACCACGCGGTGGCGTCTTTGCCGGGCTGGCCCGCGCCGCGCGACGCGAGATACCACGACTCGGACGGAGCGAGTCCGACATCCTGCGGGAGGATGTCCGAGTGCTCTTTCGGGCCTTCGCAGAACACGTCGCGGATCGCGTCGAGGTAGGCGAAGCCCGAACCGCGCGTCGGCTCGATGTAATGGCCTTCGCCGAACTCGTTCCAGCAGCAGAAGAGCACGGTGTTCGTGCCGAGGCCCGTGCGCGCCCTTGAGGAGTCGATGGAGTCCTTGGCCCGCTGGCACAGGTCGCGGAAGTTCGCGGGCGTGTTCTCGGACCAGAAGAAGCCCTTCTCGTGCCACGGCCGGGGATCCCAGCCCATCATGGCCACGCGCACGTCGGGCAGCAGGTTCAGGTCGCGCTTGAACCGCCAGAGGGTCTCCTGCTGGCCGATGAAGCCCTCCACCGGCGCACAGGTGTAGTTAACTGCGACGGTGACCTGTTCCGGCTGTTTCCAGCCGTTGCCGTAGGCGGACGTGGCGTCCCAGCCCTCCTTGGCCAAAGCTTCGATGGAGGTCTTGTCCTGCGATTGCGCGCCGACCAGGTAAAGGCCGCCGAGGCCGCGGCGCTCGCATTCGGTCCGCATCAGGCTGAGCGCGGCGCGGACCTTCTCGCTGCCGCCGAGCTGGGCGCGCAGCCGCGACGGCTGCCAGATGTAGAGCACGGGGCGGCCGTTGAAGCGGAGGTAGGACGGGTTGGAGAAGTAGTGCTCGATCCAGTAGGGCAGGACGTTATGCAGGAGGTCGTCGGTGGAGGCGACGCCCTCGGCGCAGCCGTTCTCCCACATGATGCCGAACTTGATCATCGAGAGGTAGCGGGCCTTGAGCAAGCCGTCCTCCAGCGCGTGGCCGAGCCGCTGCTCGACCGGCTTGTCAACGCTGGCGCGGTACCAGCAGTAGATCACGCCGGAGATGCCGTGCTCGACCATGAACTTGATGTGCCAGTCGGCGACCTCGGGCGTGCCCTCGTTGTACCAGCCCAGCAGCGGCTTGCGCTCGGGCCATGGCTCGATCTTCTTCCAACCGAAATGTGTGCCGTGCTTCCACAGGGCGCAGTAGTGCGTCCAGAGCGTGTACGGGGTCTTGGCCGGTACAGGCACCGGCACGTAGGCGGAGGCGGGCAGGTGCGGGTCGGCATGGAAGGCGAGCGCCTGCTCGGCCACGGCCGGGGCTTCCAAGCCGGGGCCGGAGACGGTGACGCGGAACACGCCCGTGACGGCCTGCGCGGCTTCCACGTCCCACGTCAGCTCCGCTTCGCCCCGGTATCCGAGTGCGGGTAAGGGTTGTGAAGCGGGGCTCTTGAGCATCACGCCCTCCGGCGCGGCGAGCGTGGCGGTGAGGGGCTGCGAGGCGCCCGCCACGTTGTGCACGCGCACGCAGAGGCGGTCGGGCCGTCCGGCGCGCGGCAGGGTGGATCCGGTGAAGAGGCGGTCGACCCGGATGTCCGGCGCGGCGCGCGGCGCCTCGCCCACCTGCAGATACTCGATGCGGGCGGTGTTGCCCGCGCGGTCCGAAGGGATCAGCCCCAGCGCCAGGAGCTCGCCGCTCCAGCCGATGACGGTCCACGGGTCGAAGACGTACGTGTGCGGCTTCTGGTCGCCGAGGGCTTGGAAGGGGATCTGGCCCGCGCCTTTGGTGGTGACGAAAATGAGCGCCGCGCGTCCGCCCAGGTCGGACGACATGCGCAGGCTCACGTAGTCCCGCTTGTCGATGTTGGCGCGGAGGCGGTTGTAGACCGCGAGGGACTGCGGCGTCTTCGAGTTCACCACCAGGCGTCCGCCGTCCAGCGATACGGCCGCGCCCTCCTGCGTGGTCCAGCCGTCCAGTCCCGCGCCGGCGGCAAAGTCGAATGACGTCGCGGCCGTCCGCGCGGCGGCGTCCCCGATGCCGAAGGCCTCGCTGACGATCTCGCGGGGCAATAAGGCGCGGCGGTAGATCTTCACATACTCGACCGCGCCGCGCAGGCCGCCCTGCGGCAGCGCGGAGAGGATCATGAGCGGCGCGTCGTTGGGCGCGGGGACCGCGCCGTGGCGGGTCTGCGAATAGGGCAGGCCGTTGACCCAGAGCATGGCCAGTGCGCCGTCCCAGGTGGCCACGAGGTGATACCACGCGTTGGTTTGCGGCGGGATGGTGCGGACACGGGATTCCCACTGGTTGTCCGCATAGGGGAAGAAGGAGAGGCGCCCGCCGTCGTCCTGCTGGTCGACCCGCAGCAGGTACTGCTTCTCTTTGGAGACGATGATCAGGCGGTCCAGATTTCCGGTGATCTTGACTTTCGCCACGATGCTGAAGCCGCGCTGCAGGTTGAGCTCGGGGGCGGACGGCACGAGGATCTTCTGGGTGCCGTCCAGTGCGAGCACGGTCTTGCCGTTCTCGACGACGGTCCTGACGTTGGCGAGCTGGGCGGTGTGGCCGTGGCCCGAGAGATCCGCGGCCGCGTGGGTCGCCGCGTCGAAACGCCAATAGCCGACGAGTCCGGGGTCCGCAGGCTGGGGCGCGGACAGGCCCGCCATAACCAGAAGCGCCGCGGCCAGCAGAAGGGGCTCTCGCTTGAATTGGATTGTCATGGTGATCGCGTTCCTTGTCGGGAAGGTGTGTGGGGCCGGGCGCGTTCGCCGAACGAGCCGAAGCGGGGTGACGCCCCTGCCCAAACGGTTTATGGTTGTGGGGTCGAGTACATCCTGATCCAGTCGATCGCGACCGTGTCGCCCGCCGTGCCGATGTCGAAGCGGAGCTTGTCGAGGGTGCCGCTCCATTTGCCTTCCGGCTTTCTGGAGATCAGGTACGTGTGCCACGCGCCGTCCGCCTGGAGGCCGAAGGAGAAGGACTTATCCGCAGAGAGCCCGGGATCCCGGGCGGTGGACCAGTAGACCTCGCAGCCGCTTGCGTCGGGGCTGGCCTTCAGCCGCAGGGCGATCCCGCCGAGCGCCTGCACGTCGATGCCGACGCGCTGCACGGTGAGCTGGGGGTCGTCGCCGGTCGCCCGTGTGCGCAGGATGCCCTCGGCGACCTTGAGCGGCTCAACCTGATAGGGAATCCACCCTTCGGCGGTGCCGGCGTCGAACTCCCACGCCTTGAGCGGTGCGCCCGCCGGCAGCGGCGCGTCCACGGTGATCCGCGTGGTGCGCGCCGCGAGGGGCGGAGGCGGATAGGGCTGGCTCTCGAGCGCTTGGGCCTGCGCGCGCTCTTCCGCGCTCAGGACGCTGAAGCCCGCCACCTTGGCCGCGGCGGGCACGAGGTCCGTGTGCGCCTCCGGCGCGTCGGTGTAGACCTTGCGCACGCGGTCGAGGAAGGCGAAGCCGAACTCCCGGTCGGGCTCGATGAAGCTGCCCTCGCCCCATTCGTTCCAGGCTTCGATGATGGCCAGATTGTTGCTCTTGTCGATGTGGGTGAGGCTGGCGCGGCACAGCCGTTCGAACAGGGCGGGCGTCTTGCCGGTGATGACCGACGCGCTTTCGCGTGCGCGCGGGCGGTCATCCCAGTTCGAGCCGACGGGCACGATGTAGGGCAGCTGGGATTTCCGCGTGGCCGCGCCCCACATGGTTTCGAAGTGCGTGACCATATCTTCGTAGGGCATCGAATAGCCGCGCTTCCGCTCGTATTTGGAGGTCGCGTCTGCGCCGTAGTAGGAGTAGGCGGTGAAGGCGCTGAACCCGGCCTCGCCGTATTTGCCGCCGCCGCCGAGGGCCA
Source organism: Verrucomicrobiota bacterium (assembly GCA_023269675.1). Taxonomy (GTDB): domain Bacteria; phylum Verrucomicrobiota; class Kiritimatiellia; order RFP12; family UBA1067; genus JAHFSX01. Next base: position 62,076 of record JAHFSX010000004.1, on the reverse strand, counting down.
CGAAGTAGAGGTCCTTGAGCCCTTTGGCGCGGAGGACTTTGTTCATCGCCTCGAGCGCGGCGCGGAAACCGGCGGGACCGCCGTTCGCTTCGACCAGGCCGCCAGGCACGAAGGCCATGAACACGGGATGGCCGTCCACGGTGAGGTAGTTCGGGCGCCGGAAGTAGTTGTCCGCGAGGTACTCGGTCATCTCCGTGAGGGCTTTGACGCTGAAGTCCAGCGGGGCGGGCTTGCCGTCGCGCTTCCAGTCCAGCGCGTGGTTGCACCAGTGGATGCAGAACTTCATGCGGTCCGCGTACTGCGCCTTCAGAAAACCCTGCTCGAGGGTGCGGGCGAGGCGTTTCTCGCCCGCGTTCCAGTACCAGTCGAAGGCGAAGTAGGAGATGCCGTGCTCCAGCGCCCACTTGATGTGCCAGTCGTTGACCTCGGGCAAGGAATCGTCGTAGAAGCCGAGGAGCGGGCGCGGCGCGGGTTGCTTGGCGACGCAGCGCTTCCACTCGCTGTCCTCGTCGTGCGTGCGGTAGGGATAATCGCCGCGGCCGGTGTCGCGGTACCAGCCGGGGAAGATGTAGGCGCCGAGGGTGATCTTGGCCGCGACCGGTTCGGGCGGCGGGACGCCCTCTTTCGCCCATACGGTGTATGCGGGGACGGCGTCGGCGGCCGCGATCCCATACCCGGAGCTTAACGCCAGAAAGGTTAAAATAACGCGCGAACGTGTGCTCATCGGCTCTCCCCCCGAGAAGACGGGCTAACGGCTTGGCCGGCACGCGCTCATCCCCCGAGCCCGTGCCTCGACTGCCATATTTCTCGCAAGTATATAGCACCCGCGGCCGTTCGAATAGGCGCATTTCCTATCCAGTTGTGTTTGTTTCAGCCAAGGACAATAGGTTAAACTGTCGAACGGCGAAGCGAACATCAAAACTCGGGAGGCGTCATGAAGAACTGGATCATGGGAAGTTTGGGAGTGGCGGCGGCCTGCGCGCTGGGGGCGGGGCTGGACGACGTGGTCGCTCCGGGGACCCGGGCCGAGAAGCTGGCGGAGGGTTTCAAGTTCACCGAGGGCGCGACGGTCAACGCCGCGGGCGAGGTCTTTTTCGTGGACCAGCCGAGCAACAAGATTCTGCGCTGGAACCGGGCGCAGGGGCTGAGGACCTTCATGGAGCCTGCGGGCCGCGCCAACGGCATGTGCTTCGCGGCCGACGGCGCCCTGCTGGCGTGCGCCGACGAGAAGATGGAACTGTGGTCCATCACGCCCGGGGGCAAGGTGACCGTCATCGCCAAGGGGTATGCCGGCAAGGATTTCAACGGGCCGAACGACGTGTGGGCGTGCCCCGGCGGCGGCTGCTATTTCACCGACCCTTTCTACAAGCGGGCTTGGTGGACGCATGCCGAGCCGCCTCAAGGCACGCGCCAAGTCTACTTCCTGCCGCCGGGCGGCACTCCGCGCCGCGTCACGGAAGACCTCGTGCAGCCCAACGGTATCGTCGGCACATCGGACGGCAAGACGCTTTTCGTGGCGGACATCGACGCGAAGAAGACCTACGCCTACGACATCAAGGCGGACGGCGCGCTGGGCAACCGGCGCCTGTTCTGCGAGATGGGGTCGGACGGCATGACGCTTGACGCGGACGGACGGCTCTACCTCACCGGCAAAGAGGGCGTTTACGTGTTTGACAGGGCGGGCGCGGCGGTTGGCGTGATCAAGATCCCGGAGGGCTGGAGCGCCAACGTCTGCATCGGCGGCCCGCAGAAGGACACGCTCTTCGTGACCGCCTCGAAAGGCTTCTATGCGGTGCCGCTCAAGGTCAAGGGCACCCCGCAGGGTAAGTGAGAAACGGACAGAACGGACACAACGGAGCAGATGGATTCCGTTGAGTCCGTTCTGTCTGTCAGACGGGGGGAGCAAACGATGGTCGGCACCTGGGTCAGAAGAAGTCTGCGGTACTACCGCACGCGGCACCTCATGTTCGCGGGGACCGTGGCGCTGGCTTCCGCCATTCTCTGCGGGGCCTTGCTGACCGGCGAGTCGTTGCAGCAGGGGTTGCTGCGCGACCTGCACGCGCGGCTCGGCGCAGTGCGCTCCGCCGTCTATCTCTCCGAAGGCGTCTTTCCCGCGAGCCTGGCGCAGCGCCTGCCTGACACCCAGGCCGCGCTGCTGCTCAGGGGCGAGGTGCTGGCCGCCGATGGCGCGCTCTGCGCGGACGACGCGCAGATCCTCGGCGTGACGGCCACGGATTCCGCCGCCGGCGGGCTGTGGCGGGCGTATCTCAACGGCCGTGCCCGCGAAGTGCTGCCGGGCGAAGAGGGCTTTGTGCGTTTCGAAAAGCCGGCGCTTTTCTCGGCAGAGCTGCCGCTCGGGTCCGTGAAAGAGGCGCGCCTGGTGCGGCGCGCGGTGCGGCTCGCTGAACCGTCCGCGCCCGGAGATCGCGGGCCGCCGGGAGGCGCGGGCTCTCCGGGCACGCTGCTCAGCGCCGACTTCGCGCTGCGTCCGGCTTCAGTGCTGCCGGTGAACGTGATGTTGCCATATGAGGCCTTGGCCGAAGCTGCGGGTGTGCCCAGCATGGCGAATCTGTTGGTTTCGGCCCTGCCGCCCGCGGAGTTGGAGCGGGCGCTCGCCGCGGCCTTGGAGCCCGAGGACGCGGGGCTTATGCTGGAGCAAGCGCGGGTTTCAGCGGGCGGGCTCGCCTCCGTGCGACCCGCGGACGACACGGAGGTCGTCCCCCCATGCGCCGAGTGGACCGTGGTCAAGAGCCGCCGCGTTTTTTTGCCGCCGGCTATACCGGCGGCGCTCGTGGCCGCCGGGCTGCAGCCGGAACTGGCGACCTTCCATCTGGCCGACGCGTTCGAGGCGGGGACGAACGCCACGCCTTACGGTTTTGTGGCGGCTGCGACCCCAGATGGCGGATGTGTGCCGCGCGACTTGAAGGACGACGAGATCGTGGTCAACGCGTGGCTCGCCGCGACGCTGGGCGTGGGCACGAATGACACGCTGACGCTGCGCTGGCGGCGTTTCGAGGCGGGCGGCAGGCTGGCCGCCGACAGCCGCGTGTTCCGGGTGCGCGCGGTGCTGCCGATGGAGCGGGCGGCCGAAGCCAAGGCCGCGATGCCGGCCTTTCCGGGGATGGCCGGGGTCGACAGCTGCGCGGCGTGGGACGTGGGCATGCCCATGGACGCGGAGAAGCTGAAGGACCCGGCCAACGAGGCATACTGGAAGCAGTGGCGCGAGACGCCCAAGGCGTTTCTCACCTTTGCGGCGGGCAAGGCCTGTTTCGGGACCTTCTTTGGCGAGGCGATGAGCGTGCGGGTGGCGGCTGACGAGGCGGCCACGCGGCGCGCGCTCAAGACCCTTGCGCCCGCGCAGGCGGGCCTTTTGGTTCGGCCGGTCTGGGCGGAGGGGCTCCGGGCGGCGCGGGGATCGACCGATTTCCGTCTGCTGTTTGCGGGCATGGCGTTCGTGCTGATGGCCGCGGCCCTCCTGCTGTCGGCGCTCTCGCTCGCGCTGGCGCTGGAGACGCGCAAGGGCGAGGTCGCGCTCTTCAGCGCGCTGGGCTGGGGGCGGGGCAAGGTGGTCCGGACGCTGGCGGCGGAGTGGAGCGTGCCGCTGGTGATGGGGGCGCTGGCGGGCGGGGGACTCGGTGCGGCTTTGGCGCGGGCGCTGGTGTGGAGTCTGGCGCGTTTCTGGCGCGAGGCCTTCGCCGGCGCGCGCATGGCGTTTCATTTTTCGTGGCCCGTGGCGGCTGTAGCGGCCGGCGTGACCGCGGTGTTGACGCTGGCGGTGCTGCTCCGGACCGTCGGCCGTTTCGCGCGGTGCCGGCCGGTGGAGCTGTGGCAGGGGGCCGGGAGGGACGGGGCAGAAGACGGAGGCCGGGGGACGGAGGACAGAGGAAGGCGAGAGGTATGGGCGAGCCTGATGGGCGGGGCGCTGGCGGTGGCGGCGGGCGCGGTTATGGTGCTGAGCCCGGCAGGCGCGGCGGCGAACGGCGCGTTCTTCGGGGCCGGCTTCCTGCTGATGCTTTCGATGTTGCTCTTCGTGAAGACGGCGGGGACCGCTTGGCGGGCGCGGGCACACGCGCCGGCTGAAGCCGGTACAACCTACGGCGGGGCGCATGTGCATTCGGCGGGGCGGGCGGGCGTGTGCCGCGCGCTGCAGGCGCCGCGGCGCAGCGCGCCGGTGGTGATCCTGCTGGCGGTGGGCACGTTCCTGACGGTCGGCATCCTGTCGATGAAGCACGATCCGGCCGCAGGCTGCGAGCGCTCCTCGTCCGGCAGCGGCGGGTTCGCGTCGATCGTCAGCTCGGTCGCCTCGGCGGACCGGGAGCGCGGCCTGGAGCTGGCCCGGCGGGTGAGCGGCGGCAAGGGCGTGGTGCCGGTGCGGGTGCGGGCGGGCGATGAGGCGGGCTGCCTGAACATGAGCCAGCCGCAGACGCCGCGGCTGCTCGGTCTGGAGGCGCGGGCGATGGCGCGCGCGCGGGCCTTCGAGCCCGAGAACGCCGGCGGGATCTGGACGCAGCTCGAGCGTCCGCTGGAGGACGGGACGATCCCCGCGCTGGCGGCGGACCAGACCATGCTGCAGTACAGCCTGAAGGCCAAGGCGGGGATGAAGGACGGCACGGTGCTGAACTATGCGGGCACGGACGGCACGGTCTGGCGGGTGCGGATCGTGGGCGCGCTACCGGTGCGCAGCGGCATCCTGCAAGGCGCGCTGATCCTGGACGAGCGGCTTTTTGTGAAGATGTTTCCGGAGGAGGGCTATCGGCTGTGGCTGAGCGATTATGCCCCGTACCTGCTGCGGGAGGCCGATGACCGGCGGGGCGGCTCGCGGGTGCGCGCGCCCTCCGTGAAGCTGCGGCATCCGGAACCGGGTGTGACGATCGAGACGGTGGCGGAGCGGCTCCGGCTGCTGGGATCGGTGGAGAGCGCCTATCTGGACATTTTTCTCGTGCTGGGCGGGCTGGGCGTCGTGTTGGGCGTGGCGGGGATATCCCTGGTGATCCTGCGCGGCGTGGAGGAGCGGCGCGGCGAGCTGGCGCTGCTGAGCGCCGTCGGGCTGACGCGGCGGACGGTGATGCGCCTTCTGGCGGCGGAGTACGGCGTGCTGGCGCTGGCCGGATTGGTGATCGGCATCGTGCCCGCGCTCGTGGCGATCCAGCCGGCGGCGCGGGCCTTGCAGGGCTCGCTGCCGTGGCCGGCGATGGCGGGGCTTCTCGCCGCGATGTTCGGGAGCGCGTGCGTGTGCGTGGCCGGGGCGGCATACGCCGCCTCCCGCCGTTTCGGCCCTGAGGTGTTGAAAGAGGACGTGTAGCGTGACGCGGCGCGCGTAGAGGGCATGTGCTTTCCGCAAAGAAAAAACGGAAAGCCGGCAACCGATAAAGGCAAACCCATGAACCGCCGGTTCACAATGGCGCTGATAAGCGGACTTCTCGCATGGGCCCATGCGGAGGAGCGGCCTTTTGCCGGATATTGGGTGGAGCAGTATTACGGCGCGATCGGAAGCCCGACATCCATCATGTCCGGGTGGGAGACGGACGCAAGCGGCGGGTATTTCGGGAACGGGTGGGGGACCATTCAACTCGTGGACACCTCGAATACGGCCGGCGTCTCCTTGCGGCGCCGGTTTGTCCGCCAGACGGGCGGCACGGTTGTTCTGGAATACCGGTTGAACGCGAGCAAGAAAGTGGACGGGCTCACGTGGCAACTGCAAAACGGAACGCAGACCGTCGTCAATGTTCTGACGAGCGGGGGGAATCTCTGCTATGAGAATTCAGCCGGTGCGGCCGTGCCGCTGCAGGCGTATGCGGCCAATACAGAAGTCGGCGTGAAGGTTGTGGCGGACGTGTCGGCGGGGAAAGCCGACATTTATGTGAACGGCAGCCTGAAGGCGCCAGGGGTCGCGTTCCGTAACCCCGCGGACGGGGTCGACCGGTTCTTCTTGTACACGGGCACAACCGGAACGCTGACGCTGTATCAGCGGGGGGTCCATATCCACGCGGGCTATCTGGTGAACGAGCGGTTCCTGGCCCAAGACCAAGGCGCGGTCCCCGACGGCTGGACCACCGCGGCCGGCGGGGGCACCGTCAGTGTCGTCAAGGATGCGGATGCGGCCTCGTATCCGGACTGCAACAGCGCGAAGTTGTCGGACACCAACAAGGCGGGCAGCGTGTCGCTGGCCAGGGCCTTTGAGCCGCAGACCGGCAAGGTCGCGTTTGAATTCAAATTCATGCAGCCGAAAAAGACGGACGGTTTCTTCGCTGACTTGGGCAACGGGGCCGTGCCGGCCGCACGCATCCTGACGGACAACGGCAACCTCTGTTATCTGGGCACGAACGGGATGCCGGTCTCGGTGTGGAACAACTATCTGTCGAACCTGTGGTATTTTGTAAAGGTGACCGTTGACCTCGCCACGCGCACGGCGGATGTCAGCGTCAACGACATTCCCAAGCTGAGCGGGGCCGGTTTGGCAGACCCGTCCGCCGGTCCGGTCGACGCCATCCGGTTTTCGACCGGCGTGACAAACGTGGATGTGATCTGGCTGGATGACATTCAGGTTTATCCTTTTCGGGAGTATCCCGCCGATTACGTGCCCGAGCCGGCGCCGGTGCCGCACAGTCCGTACAGAATCGGGGTTCAGGTCTGTAATTTGTGGCGGGAGGGGTCTCACTATGGCTGGGACTGGATCTCCAGCGACCCTGACCGCTCACCCGTGCTCGGATTCTATGACGAGGGAAGCCCCGAGGTCGCCGACTGGGAGATCAAGTACATGGTGGAGCACGGGATCGATTTCTTTGCGGCATGCTGGTACCGGCCGTCCACCGGCACGGGGCAAAGCCCGATCAAGGACGGCAACTATCACACGGCGGGACTGAACGCCTACAAGCGCGCCAGGTATGCCGGCGCGCTGCACTATGCGCTCATTATCGAAACCTCCAGCGGCCCGATGAAATCCTTGGACGATTGGAAAAACAACGCGGTGCCGTTTCTGATCGAACACTACTTCAGGGATCCGCGCTATCTGGTGATCGAAAACAAACCGGTGGTCTGCTTTTTCGGCGGGATCAAGAACACGGGGGATGAGGCGGCCGCCCGGGATGGCTTGAGGGACCAGTGCGTCGCGGCGGGATTCGCGGGCGTGACGCTGATCGGGTGCGCGACCACCGGCGACACCGGCTTCGAGTACACTTACACCTATTGCAAGCGCTTCATAGCCGAGAGCGTCACCAACCACATCAGTTCGCCCTCCGTGAACTGGGACCGGCGCGCGTGGGATCTGCCGTATCAGGATGCCGGGCTTTGGCAGTCGGCGGCGGAGTATAAAAGTCTGCTGGCGGCGCAAAAGGCGTGCATGCCCAGTAAGACCGGCCTGGCGCAAACGATGCTGCTCTTGGACAACTGGAACGAGTATGGCGAAGGCCATTTCCTGATGCCGACCGAGGGGTTCGGCTTTCAGTATCTGGACGCGGTCAGAGAGGTGTTCGGCGACGGGTCGGCGCATCTGGACGCAAGGCCGAGCGTGTCGCAAAAGGGCAGAATCAACAGGCTGTATCCCCAGCCGACGATCAGGGCGGATCCGGCGGATCAGAAGGTGGCGGCCGGACGGGCGGGCACCTTCACGGCGTCGGCTGTGGGGGTCCCGCCGCTCTTCTACCAGTGGCGGAAAAACGGCCGTGACATTGACGGCGCGACGAACGGGGCCTTCGTTTTTCAGCCCGCATGGATGGAGGACCGCGGGGCGCGCTTCAGTGTGGCGGTCTCGAACGTCATGAGCCGGGTGGTGAGCGGCGAGGCCGTGCTGACGGTCGTTCAAGAGTCGCCGGTCTGCAGGATGAAGGTGGCGATCGCCGGCTATAAGCGGGGCGAGACGCTGACGAACTTTCCGGTGCTGGTCAAGTTTTCGACCGGACTGACCAACGGGTTCGCCTACAGTCAGGTTTTTTCGCCCTTCGGTTACGACTTGCGGTTCAAAGACGCGACAGAAACCCGGGACCTGAATTACGAGGTCGAGAATTGGAACACCAATGGTGATTCTTTCGTCTGGGTACAGGTTCCGCAGGTGACGAGCAACAGCTATGTCTGGGCGCTATGGGGCGATTCGGCATTGGCGGCGCCTCAACCTGTCTGTCTGACCAACAGCGCGACGTGGGACAGCACCTACGGCGCGGTCTGGCATATGACAGAGGGTGTCGGCGTGGCCTTGCGTGACTCCACGGGGCATGCGAATCAGGGGCTTCTGTGCCAAGGGGCTGCCTGGACGAACGGGCTGGCGAACAACGCGCTGCTTTTTAACGGCACGACGACGAACTATGTCGACGCCGGTCCGGGGGACTCGCTGTCGTTCACGAACAGGTTCACGGTCTCGGCATGGGTGCGCCCGCTTGCCTATCACACCAACTCCTATTACAGCATCATGAATGGGTTTCTCAGCCGCGGGTCGAGCAGTGCGGCGACGCTGAATTATGCGCTGGAAACAAAGAACAGCACGACGGTCACCTTCATCAAGCGCACCGGCACTGAAGGCCTGCAGTTTTACGATTATACGGTTCCGAGCTTCCCGACCAATTGGACGCTGGTGACCTTAAGGGTCGCGGACGGCACCGCCTCGCTCTACATCAACGGTCTGTCGTGCGGTTCCAAGACGGTGGGCGCGATCGCGCCGGCGTCCGGCGACGGATTTTATCTTGGGGATATCGTTACGTTTAAAGCGGAAACGGGTTATGCCGGCGGACTCGACGAGGTGCGCGTCTGCAACGTCGCCGAGTCGACGAACCGGGTCTGGGCGACGTGGCTGAACATGGCGTCCAACAGCGTCTTCGCGAGTCTGGGCCCGGTGTCGGTTGGGACGGTCGTCACGGACGCGAACATGAACAGTCTGCCCGACCTCTGGGAGCTCCAGTATTTCGGCGGAACGAATGCGCCCAGCGGCGGGGCGCGGGGCGACTGGGATGCGGACGGCATGGACAACCTTTCGGAGTACGTGGCCGGCACGTGTCCGACGAGCGCGGCGTCCCTGCTGCGGTTTGACGCGGCGGCGATGGACCGGGAGGCCGGAAGCCTGGCGCTGCGCTGGCCGAGCGTGGCGGGCCGGCGCTACGCCATTCGGACGTCGACCAATCTGCTGGCCGGTTTTGACGGGGTGGCGGCTGAGCGCATCGGGTCGACGCCGGCCTTCAATACGCACACGGTCAGTGTGGAGCAGGCCGGAAGCCGCTTCTACCGTGTCACGGTGGAACAGGAAAGCCCGCAATGAGGGGCCTTGCCTGGCCGCTGGGGTGAATCCCGAGATTGCCCAGGCGGCGGGGATGTGGTTTAATACGCCTGTATTTTGGGATGCTTTTTATCAAAGGACGTGAGTATGGCTGGCACAACCTATGAGATGATCGGCAAGATCAAGCTGATGTTCGACCCGATGACCTTCGCAAGCGGGTTTACCAAGCGCGAGTTTGTTCTGACCTTGGAGGATGACTATCCGCAGGACATCAAATTCGTCTGCGTCAAGGAGAAGTGCGCGCTGCTCGACCGCGTGGCGGTGGGTGACCGCGTGAAGGTGGATTTCCGCATCCGCGGCAATGAGTTTAAAGAGCGTTACTACGTCGATCTGCAGGCGTTCAAGCTCGACAAGATGGACGCCGACGGCTCCTCGGTGACCTACGAGGATGCCGAGCCGCTCTCGCCGCCGGATGACCCCACCCCGTTCTGAGGCGGGCGACGCGGAGGTCGTTCCTCCAGCGGGGACGCAGTAGCACACGCAGTGGTGGAGGGTCGGGCTCCGTCCCGACCGTGAGGAGAGCGCGCATGGCGGAGGCTCCGAAAAAACTCAGTGAGCTGATCGCGCTCAGCGACGCCTTTCTGGCGCGGTGCAAGATTCCCAACCCGCGCGTGGTCAGCGAGCTGCTGGCCGCGCGGCTGTTCAAGTGCGGGCGCCTGGACCTCTACCGTTATGCCGACACCGTGCCCGACACGCGCGTCGTCGATGCGTTGCGGCGCGGGGTGCAGCGCGTGGCCAAGGGCGAGCCGGTGCAGTACGTGCTCGGCCAGTGGGATTTCCGCAAGCTGACGCTGAAGGTGGACCGCCGCGCCCTGATCCCGCGGCCCGAGACCGAGCAGCTGGTTGACCTGGTGCTCAAGTCGGCGCAGGCCAAGCAGGCGGGCAAACCGCTGGTCGTGGATGTCGGCACGGGTACCGGCTGCATCATTTTGAGCTTGGCGAGCGAGATGCGCGACGGCGTGTTCGTGGGGCTGGACCTCAGCCCTGACGCGCTGTCGCTGGCCAGGGAGAACGCGGCGCTCACGGGGCTCGAAGGCCGCGTGATGTTCGCGGAGAGCGACGGCTGCGGCGAGTTCGATCCCGCCAGCGTGGACGTGCTGGTCTCCAATCCCCCCTATATCCCTTCGCATGTGGTGGACGGCCTTGAGCCTCACATCCGCGACCATGAGCCGCGCATGGCGCTGGACGGCGGGGCGGACGGGCTGGACATCTACCGCTCGCTGCTGCTCGACGCGGTGATGGTGCTTAAGCCCGGCGGCGGCGTCTTTCTTGAGATCGGGGACGAGCAGGGGCCCGCCATGCGCGAGATGCTCGAAGAATACGGCTTCGCCGACGTGTCGGTCATCCGGGATTATTCGGGCAAAGACCGGTTCGCGGTCGGCACGCAGAGCGTGTGACGCGGGATTTTTAACGCAAAGACGCGAAGGCGCAAAGAAGACCCAGGGGGAGAAGGGCTAGTTCATGTATTTCATCGGTCCGCATGTGTCGATCGGGGGCGGGGTGGCGAACGCGCCCATCCACGCCAAGGCGCTGGGCGCCACGGGCTTCGGCCTGTTCGTCAAGAACCAGCGCCAGTGGACGGCCGCGCCCTATGCGGCGGCGGACATCGCCGCGTTCAAGAAGCAGCTGGCGGCGGACGGCTACACCGCGGCGCAGGTGCTGCCGCACGCGGGGTACCTCATCAACCTCGCCAACCCCGACGAGGCGGCGCACGCGAAATCCCTGGCGGCCGTCATCGATGAGGTGCAGCGCTGCATGGCGCTGGGGCTCGACAAACTCAATTTCCATCCGGGCAGCCACCTGCGACTGATCACGCCGCAGGAGGGGTGCGCACGCGTGGCGCAGTCGATCAACACGGTGCTGGCCCAGACGAGCGGCGTGACGCTGGTCATCGAGAACACGGCCGGCAGCGGCGGCAACCTGGGCTCGGTCTTCGAGGAGCTCAAGGCGATGATCGACGGCACCGACGACAAGGCGCGCGTGGGGATCTGCCTCGACACGGCGCATACCTTTGCGGCGGGGTTCGACATCCGCACGCGCGACGGCTTTCTCAAGACGATGGAGCACTTCGACAAGACGGTCGGCATGCGGTATCTGCGCGGCATGCACCTCAACGACTCCAAGGCGGGGCTGAATTCGCATGTGGACCGGCACGAGTCGCTGGGCGCGGGGCTGCTGGGCATCGACGTCTTCGCGTGCATCATGACGGACAAGCGCTTCGAGAATATGCCGCTGGTGCTGGAGACGCCGAATGAGGAGTTGTGGGCGCAGGAGATCCGGCAATTGTTGGAAATGGCGGGGTAGCAGGATCGGGGCGGTGGTGTCTGATTTTCGCCAGCACGGCCTGACGCGCTGCCGGGGCACGTCTGCCGGGTCAGGCCCCGGCAAGGAATAGCGCGGACAGGGTCGCGCGGTCAAAACTGAGTGGTATGTCGGGCGGGGGACTTTGATGAAACGTTTGAGTCTGTTAATCGTGTTGCTGGCGCCGTGGGCGGGGATCTGCGGCGAGGCGGTGCTGAGCATGGGCGGCGCGCTGAAGCTGGAATCGCCTGCGGTCGAGTTTCGCGGCAGCCTTTTCACCGCGGGGTGGAAAAAGAGCGTGAGCGGCGGCGGCACCTCGACGCCCGATGCGAAGGGCGCCTGCGCGTTCGAGCTGGCCGCCTCGGAAAAAGAGGCGGTGGCCGGACGCGTGGAGGTCACGCAGGCCGAGGCCGGCGCCGTGCATGCGGTCTATACCTTCACGCCGAAGGGCGACATGACCTTGAACGGGCTGTTCGTAGGTTTCCGGTTGCCCGCGCTGAGGGCGGCTGGCGCGGGCTGGAAGGCCGACGCGAAAGCGGGCCTGTTTCCAGCGAAGCAGGGGAGCCTGCAGGTGTTCAGCGGCAAAGCCAGCCGTTTGGAGCTGACGTTTCCGCCGCCGCAGGCGGGACGGCTGGTCCTGACGTTCGACGCGCCGACGCCGGTCCTGATTCAGGATGACCGCAAGTGGGGCGAGAGTTTCAGTTTCCGGCTCGGCAGTAACGGCGAGAGGAAGGTGACGGCCGGGACGCCTTACAGCGTGGCCTTCACGCTCGCGACTGACCAGCCCCTGACCGCGACGTATGACCGCCCGGTGACGCTTCAGGCGGGCAAAGAGTGGGTGACGCTCACTTACGAGAAAGAGATCGTGGCCGGCTCGGCGCTCGACTTCACGAAAATCGGCAATGCCGACGCGCCGGCCGGCAAGCACGGGTGGCTGCTGGCGAAAGGTCCGCACTTCGAGTTCGAACAGCGGCCCGGGGTGGCGCAGCGCTTTTACGGCGTCAACTTCTGCGCCACCGCCAACTTCCCCTCGCCCGAGCAGGCGGAACAGATCGCCGCGCGCCTGGTGCGGCTGGGCTACAACAGCATCCGCGTGCATCATTACGATCAGGGGTGCGTGCAGGGCAGCAAGGACGGACTGACGCTGAACCCTGAGCAGCTGGCGAAGCTCGACGGGTTCATCGCGGCGTGCCTGAAGCGTGGCCTGTATGTGACGACCGACCTCTACGTGTCGCGCAACGTGACGTGGCGGCATATCGGCATCGCGCGCGACGACCCCATGGAGAAGAACATCTTCAAGGCGCTGATCATGGTCTACGAGCCCGCGTACCAGAACTGGGCCGCGTTCGCTAAAGCCTTCCTGACGCACGTGAATCCTCACACCGGGCGGCGCTACGCGGACGAGCCGGGCATGCCGTTCATCGTGATGATCAACGAGGGCTCGATCGGGTATGCGGCACAGGAGGCGCGCGAGACGCCGCAGATGCAGGCCGCGTGGCAAGCCTGGCTGCAGGAGAAGCGGGCGAAGGACCCGGCGTTCGCGGACATTCCCGATAAGATGCCGGCGGGTATGGGCGGCAGGGCCGGTTCGGCGGTGGCGCTCTTTGTGGCCGACACCGAGGCGAAGACCGTGGCCCGCATGAAGGCCTTCCTGCGGGACGAGATCGGCTGCCGCGCGCTCATCTCGAACTACAACTGCGGCTCGCACTATGTGCCGCTGCAGCCGGTGCGCGAGACGGTGTACGACTATGTGGACGATCATTTCTACGTGGATCACCCGCAGTTCCTCGCCAAGCGCTGGGCGTTGCCGAGCCGGTGCGGGAACGAGAACCCGATCCGCACCGGGTGCCGCACGCCGTGCGGCGTGGCCTTCACGCGCCTCGCTGACAAGCCCTTCACGGTCTCGGAGTTCAACTTCGCCGCGCCCGGCATGTTCCGCGGCGTGGGCGGCATCCTGACCGGCGCGATGGCCGCCCTGCAGGACTGGAGCGCGCTCTGGCGTTTCGCCTACTCCCACCGGCTGGAGAACATGCTCGACGGCGAAGGCGCGATCAGTTATTTCGACGTGTCCACCGATCCGCTGGCGCAGGCCACGGAACGCGCCTCCCTCTGTTTGTTCCTGCGCGGCGATCTCGCGCCCGCCACGGAAAAAGTCGCGATCGCGCTGCCTCCGCGCGAGGTCGGCGGGCTGAAGGCGAACGTCACGCGCCTGGCGCCGGAATGGAGCTCCGCCGCGTGGCACGCGCGCGTCGCCACATACGGGGCAGACGCGGCGGTGCCCGGCTGGCGGATGGTCCCGTTCGCAGAGGCCTACGCGACCAACGCCGCCGCCGCTTTCGCGCCGCTGACCAACGCCTGCGGGCCGCTGGTCATGGATCAGGCGCGCGGCGCGTTCACGATCACCACGGCGCGCACCTGCGGCGGGTTCGCTGAGGCCGGCGCGTTTGAAGCGGGGCCCCTGGCGGTCACGGTTTCCGGATCGCCCGCGACGGTGTGGGTGAGCGCGCTCGACGGCGCATCGGTCGCGGCGAGCGGCCGGCTGCTGCTGACGCATCTGACGGACGTGCAGAACACGGGCGCGCGCTACGCGGAGCGGGCGCGCAAGACGATGCTGGCGAATGGCAAGCTGCCGCATCTGGTGCGTGTCGGACAGGCCGACGTGGCGCTCGCGCTGAACGCGCCCGAGGCCTACACGGTGTACGCGCTGGCGACCAACGGACGGCGCGTGGAGAAGCTGGCGGCGAAGGCCGGTGGCGGCACGCTGCGTTTTACGGTCTCGGTCGCGGCTGAAAGCGGCGCGCGGATGCTGTACGAGATCGTGCGGGAATAGCGGTCGTATCGGTTTGTTGTACCGCCTTTAGGCGGACGTCTGCCAAGCCGTGTTGCCGCCTGAAGGCGGTACAACATACGAAGGGGCAGTGTATTTTAACGCGAGGGCAATACGTATGCAGGCCATGGCTAGGTGCGGGTCCGTTTTAGCCGTTATGTGCGTGGCCGGATCAGCGTTCGCCGCTGATGTGTTTAACGGGACGTACGAGGGCGCGCGGCTCAACCGCATCGCCTTCCCCATCGGCGGGATCGGCGCGGGGATGTACTGCCTCGAAGGCTACGGCGCGATCTCCACAATGTCGGTGCGGCACAAGATGGAGTTTTTTAACGAGCCGACCTGCTTCGCGGCCGTGTGCGTGCTGGGCGCGAAGCCCGATGAGAATATCGCCCGCGTGCTGGAGGGGCCGATTCCGGACTGGAAGTACTTCGGTCAGGCCGAGACGGGCAACGGCGCGACGGGGCGCACCTACGGATTCCCGCGGTTCCGCGGCTGCTCGTTCCGGGCGCGCTTCCCCTTTGCGACGATCCAGCTCCGGGACGAGGCGGTGCCGCTCGCGGTCGAGATCACGGGGTGGAGCCCCTTCACGCCGCCGGACGCCGATTCCTCCAGCCTACCGGCGGGCGCGCTCGAATACCGCATCAAGAACACCTCCGCCCAAGCGCTGCGGGCGGTCTTCTCGTTCAACACCCGCAACTTCATGGGCAGTAAAGACAGTGGTTCCATTGGTCCGGTTGCGGGCGGCTTTGTGCTCTACGCGGGATCCGGCGTCGAGCGCGAGACCAGCGGCGCCTTCGCGTTCTGCGTCGAGGAGCGTAATGTGCAGGTCGACCACTGCTGGTTCCGCGGCGGGTGGTGGGACCCGCTCACGATCGCCTGGAGCCACGTGGCGGAGGGACGCGCGGTCGCCAACCCGCCGGTTCCGGGCAGCGCGCCGGGCGCGTCGCTGGCCGTGCCGTTCGATCTCAAGCCCGGCGAAGAGCGGGTCATCCGCCTGAACACGTGCTGGTACGTGCCGGGCAGCGGACTGAAATACGGCAAGCGGGCGTTTGATGCGGCGGGGGCGGCCGCCTTCCGGGCCTCGCCTTCCAAAGGCGCGATCGCGGGACAGCAGCCGGTCGCGGGCTTCCTTGGAAAAGGATTGGTGAACACCTTCGACCCCGATGGCGACGGCTCGGTCGGGACCCTGACCTCGCCGGAGTTCGACCTCAACAAGCGCTATCTGCACTTTTTGGTCGGCGGCGGCGCGTTCGAGGGCCAGACCTGCGTCAGCCTGCTCGTCGGGGACAAAGAGGTGCGGTCGGCAACCGGCAAGGGCGCGGAGTCGCTGGCGTGGGCCACGTTCGACCTCGCCGGGTTCGCGGGCAAGAAGGGCCGCGTGCGGATCAGCGACCGCTCGACCGAAGGCTGGGGACACATCAGTGCGGACCATTTCATTTTGAGCGATGAACCGGTCAGCGCGTTGATACAGGGAGCAGGCGGCGCCATTGTGGCCGATGCGGGCCGCGTCACGCTGCTGGCGGATTTCGAGGGCCAGGATTATGGCGCTTGGATCGCCGATCCGCCGGCCGCGGCACCGGCCGTGCCCTGTGTCTGCGCACCGGGCACCGCCTGCCCGCCGGAAAAGGCCCCCTCGACTTACGTGCCGTGGTATGCCACGCAGTTCAAATCGATTCAGGCGGTGGTCGCGCACTGGCAGGCCAACTCCGCCGCGTTACGACAGCGCAGCGAGCAGTTCCGCGAGGCCTTCTATGACACCACGCTGCCGCCGGAGGCGGTCGAGGCGGTGGCCGCGAACCTGACGATCCTCAAGTCGCCCACCCTCCTGCGTCAGCACGACGGCCGGCTCTGGTGTTGGGAGGGGTGCGGCGACGGAGGGGGCTGTTGCGCGGGTTCCTGCGCGCATGTGTGGAACTACGCCCAGGCTGTCTGCCATCTTTTTCCCTCGCTGGAGCGGGGCATGCGGCAGACCGCATTCAATGAGGGACAGGACGAGAAGGGGCGGCAGGCGTTCCGCGTGAACCTGCCCATCACGCCTGGCGGCGGCTCGTTCGACGCGTCGGACGGCCACCTCGGCGAGATCATGAAGGCGCACCGCGAGTGGCGCGTTTCCGGCGACAGCGCGTGGCTCAAGCGCTTCTGGCCGCAGATCCGCACCGCCATGGAGTACGCCATCCGCACGTGGGACCCGCGCGAGACCGGGCTGCTGGAGGAGTCGCACCACAACACCTATGACATCAACTATTTCGGCCCCGACGGCCACTGCGGCAGCTTTTACCTGGGCGCGCTGGCGGCGGCGGCCCGGATGGGAGCGGCGGCGGGAGACGATGTGACGCGCTATCGCACGCTTTTGGCGAAAGGGCGTCAGCGCATGGAGAGGGAGCTGTTCAACGGCGAGTATTTCATCCAGATCGTCAAGAAAGAGGGGCTCGACCGCAACTTCTCGCCGCTCAATCCCGAGGAGCAGAGCGAGGCCTACCGCGAGGTCGCGCAGCGGGTGAACGAGCAGGGGCCTAAATACCAGTACGGCACGGGGTGCCTGTCGGACGGCGTGCTGGGTTTGTGGATGGCGCGCGTCTGCGGCATCGAGGAGGATCTGGTCGATCCCCGGCTGGTGCGCAGCCATCTGCTGGCCGTGTACAAGTATAACCTGAAGCGCGATCTTTCGGCGCACGCCAATCCCCAGCGGCCGTCCTATGCCATGGGCAACGACGGCGGCCTGCTGCTCTGCTCGTGGCCGCGCGGCGGCAAGCCGCTGCTGCCCTTCGTGTACAGCGACGAGGTGTGGACCGGCATCGAATATCAGGTCGCCGCGCATCTGATGATGCTGGGCGAGGCCGAGAAGGGGCTCGAGATCGTGCGTGTCTGCCGCCAGCGGTACGACGGCGTGCGGCGCAACCCGTTCAACGAGTACGAGTGCGGGCACTGGTACGCCCGCGCCCTGTCCAGCTACGCGCTGCTGGAGGCGCTCTCGGGCGTGCGCTACGATGCGGTGGACAAGGCCTTGCGTCTCCGGCCCGGCGCGCCTGCGGCCAGCCGCTCGTTCCTGTGCACGGACACGGGCTACGGCACGGCCGTGGTCGCGGGCGGCGCGCCGTCGGTGCGGGGTGTGGCCGGCAGCATCGCAACCGGGAAATAGAAGGGAAAGTCGACATCTCGTTCTCGTTTCAGGATTTAGTCTCCAGTTTCACATGACGAAAGGAATACCATGAAAGTAGTCACTCTGGTTGCTCTGTTGGCGATGGCGTTGGTGACGGCGTGTTCGGCGCCGAAGGTCGGGAGTTTCAACGGGCTCGGCCTGGATCTCGGGAACCTCTGCCGGGTGTCGGACGCGCAGACGCGATCGATCAGCCCGGAGAATTTCACGGGCGAAAAGGGGCAGGCCGGCATGTCGGTCACCGGGCCGGCGCATCATGCGGCGCGCGATCTGGGGCAGGGCTGGAAGGTGTCGCCTTTCATGAATGTGCCGGCCAAGAGCACGGTCACGCTGGGCGAGATCAGCGGGTCCGGCGCGATCCAGCAGATCTGGATGACGCCCTCGCCGCTCGACAAGACCCGCTTCAATATCCTGCGCTTCTACTGGGACGGCGAGACCACGCCCTCGGTGGAGGTGCCGCTCGGCGACTTCTTCGCTTGCGGCTGGGGCAAGTACTGCCAGATCGACTCCCTGCCGGTGTGCGTCAACCCGGGCAGCGCGTTCAACTGTTACTGGGTCATGCCGTTCCACAAGAGCGCGAAGGTGACGCTCGAGAATCTGGACGAGAAGCCGATGCGGCTCTACTATCAGATCAACTACACGCTGACAAAGGTGCCCGCTGACGCGGCGACCTTCCACGCGCAGTTCCGCCGCGTGCCCCGCGTGGGCGAGAGGCCGGAGGTCACGATCCTCGACAACGTGCGCGGCCGCGGCCAGTACGTGGGCACCTACCTCGCGTGGGAAGTGCGCAGCCCCGGCTGGTGGGGCGAGGGCGAGATCAAGTTCTTCATGGACGGCGACCAGAAATTCCCGACGATCTGCGGCACGGGCACGGAGGATTACTTCTGCGGCTCATACAATTTCGAGAACCAGCAGACGAAGCTGTATCAGACCTTCAGCACGCCGTATTCGGGCCTGGCGCAGGTGCTGCCGCCGGACGTGACGTATAAGCCGGGGCAGCGCTTCGGGCTGTACCGCTGGCACCTGACCGACCCGGTGCGCTTCACGCAGGACCTGAAGGTGACGATCCAGGCGCTGGGCTGGATGGCCGACAAGTCGGGCCGCTACCTGCCGCTGAACGACGACATCGCCTCGGTGGCTTACTGGTATCAGACCGAACCGCACGCGGCGTTCCCGGCGCTGCCGCCGGCCGACGTCTTGAAGGTCGGCCCGCTGCTGGTGGCCGCTCCGCTGGTCGCCCCGCCGCAGAAGTAGCGCGACGGCTCGCGGGGACGCTCGCCCTCCAGGTGGACCTAAGCCGCTTTGGAGGGCGAGACTCCGGCGAGCCGCACTTATTCGTCGAGCGTGCCCTGATAGCGGCAGCGGCGGACCTTCTGGATGGCGGTGCGCTCGAGCGGCTCGCGCTGGATGGCGAGCTTGCGCGGGTGCTTGTATTCGGCCAAGCTTTCGCACTGGGCGTGGACGCCGTCGCGGAGGAGCTGTTCGACCTGCTCCCACGGCGGCTCCGCGCCCGCGTGGGCGGCTCTGATCTCGTCGAGGTCCGGCACCAGGATCGCGCCCACGCGCTCGCCGGGAACGCCGCCGATGGTGTAGCCGATCACGATGACATCGGCGATGAACGGGTCGCGCGCGATCACGTTCTCGACCTCTTCGGGATAGATGTTCTTGCCCTCGCGGTTCACGATCAGGGCCTTTTTACGGCCGCGGATGGTGAGGTAGCCGTCGGCGTCGATGGAAGCCAGATCGCCGGTGCGCAGCCACTCGCCATCGAACGCCTCGCGCGTGGCTGCGAGATTGTTGTAATAGCCTTTCATCACGATCGGACCGCGGACCTGCAGTTCGCCCACGCCCTGTTCGTCGAGATCCGCCAGGCGCACCTCGATGTTCGGCAGCTTCTTGCCGATGGTGCCGACGCGCGACGCGCGCAGGTTGGTGGCCGAGACCACGGGCGAACACTCGGTCAGGCCATAGCCCTCGATGATCGGCACGCCCAGACGGCGGAAGCCCTGCAGCACGTGGAGAGGGCAGGGCGCGCCGCCCACGAACATGAAGCGCAGGCGGCCGCCCAGGCCCTCGCGCACCCGCTTGCCGAGCAGGCGGCCGAGCCCGAGCTTGAGCAGCAGCTGCGCGAACCGGCTCTGCTTGAGCTGGGCGTCGATCTTCATGAACAGTTTCTCGGCCAGGAGCGGCACGGCCATCAGGACCGTGGGCCGCAAGGTCTTGAGGTCGTCGCCCACCGTGCGCAGGCTCTCGACGAAATACATGCCGCAGCCCTTGGCCAGCGGGATCACGAAGTTCGCGGTGAACGAGAAGGCGTGGAAGAGCGGCAGCACGATCAGGAAATCGTCTTTCGGCGTGATCGCGTCGCCGAGCACTTCGAAACTGCCGATGGCGTCGCTGCAGAAGTTGGTGTGCGTGAGCATCGCGCCCTTGGGCTGGCCCGTGGTGCCGGAGGTGTAGATGACGGAGGCGATGGACTGCGGCGACGGCTGGTGGTTGACGTACCAGGCGAGGCGCTGGCCCAGAACGCCGGCCCGCAGCGCTTCGTAGTCGTAGCACGGTCGGCCCGCGATCGGCGCCGGCGGTGCGTTGCCGCCGTCCACCACCACGATGAAGCGCACCGCGGGCAGCTCCGACAGGATCGCCCCGAGCAGCGCGAGATGGCGGGTGTCGGTCAGGAGGGCGGCCGCGCACGAGTCCCGCAGGATGAACGCGACTTCAGCGGCGCGCAGCTTGGGGTCGAGCGGCACGACCGGCACCCCCGCGCCGGCGGTGGCGAGGTAGGCCTCGACCCACTCCGGGCCGTTCTCGAGCATCAGCGCGACCGGGTCCGCGGCGGGCTGCAGGCCGAGACGTCCGAACGCCTCGGCCATCTGGCTGGCCCCGCGGGCCAGCTCCACATAGGTACGGCTCTGCCAGACGTTGTCGCGGCGGTAACGCAGCGCAATCGAGTCCGGCCGGTTCGTCGCGGCATCCTCTAGCAGGGTCCGAAGGGTCATAGCACTCCAAAATCAAGCGGATGAAGGGAAAATAGAGGAAAGCCGCACAAAAGCCAATCCCGAATTTCACTATTGTCATTTTGTCATTGTCAACCGGCGGCCGACTTTTTATCTTACTGGTCTGAAAGCGAGGTTTTCGTGATTTATCAGGTGGTAACGTTCGGACATGAGATCCTGCGGCAGAAGGCCGTGCCGGTGGCGAAGGTGACCGAGGCCGTGCGCCAGCTCGTCCGCGACATGCTGGAGAGCATGTACGCCGCCAAAGGTGTGGGCCTGGCCGCCGAGCAGGTGGGGCACACCGAGAGCATCTGCGTCATCGACGTGCCGCGCGACGCGGAGAAGGAGGCCTGCCGGGAGGAGAACGCCGCGGTCACCATGCCGCTGGTGCTCATCAACCCGGAGATCCTGGCCACCGAGGGCAAGCAGCGCAACGAGGAGGGGTGCCTCAGCTTTCCGGAGATCGGCGCGCCGATCACGCGTGCGGACAAGGTGACCGTCACCTACACGGACCTCGACGGCGCCCGCGTGACCGTCTCCGCCCGCGGCCTGCTCTCGCGCGCCATCCAGCACGAGGTCGACCACCTGAACGGCATCCTGCTCGTGGACCGGATGAGCGCGATGCAGAAGATGTCCGTGTCCGGCCAGCTCCGGCGCTTGCAGAAGAACGCCCAAGAGGAATAAGGGGGCCCGTCAGACAGGCCGGACGCGTCCGACCTGTCCGACGGCGCCGAGCCGCTATTTCAGCAGCTTCGTGAAGCGCGCGTAGGCCGCATCCCAGGCCGCGGTGTTCTGCGGCTTGAAGGTCGTGATCGGGAAGGCCGACTTGATGTAGGGCATGGCGGCCTTGAGGTCCGGGATGATGCCCGCGCCGACCGCCTGCACCATGAGGTTTCCGACCGCGGTGGCCTCTTTGGGCCCCGCCAGCACCGGCACGCCGACCGAATCGGCCGTGAACTGGTTGAGCAGCGGGTTGTTGCTGCCGCCGCCCACGATGTGCACCACTTCCGTCTCGGTGCCGGTCACGCGGTTGATCACCTCGTTCACGTGGCGGTACTTGAGGGCCAGGCTCTCGTAGACGCACCGCAGGATCGTGCCGCGGTCCGCCGGCGCGGTCTGCCCGGTCTCGGCGATGAACACGCGCACCGCCTGCTCCATGTTCGCCGGGTTGTAGAAGCGCTTGTCGTCCGGATCGATGAAGGCCGTGAAGGCGGGGGCGGCGGGCGTGATCTTGTCCACCTCGTCCCAGCCCATGCGCTGGCCGTCGGCGATCTCCCAGACGCGCAGCAGCTCCTGCACGATCCAGGTGCCCATGCAGTTGCGCAGGAAGCGCGTGTTGCCGATGCCGCCCTCGTTGCTGAGCCCGAACCCCATGGCTTCGGGCGTGGTGATCGGCTTCTTGATGAGCTTGCCCACCAGGGACCACGTGCCGGAGCTGATGATCAGGGCTTTTTTGGGGTTCTTCACCGGCGCCGCCGCGAACGCGCTGGCCGTGTCGTGCGAGCCGACCGCGATGAGGTCCACCTCGTTCAGGCCGCAATGCGCGGCCAGCGCGGGCTGGAGCCTGCCGATCTTGGTGCCGGGCTCGACGATCTCGGGCATGAGCTTCTTGGGAATTCCCATCGCCTTGAGCATCTCGCCGCTCCACTTGCGCTTCTTGGCGTCCATCATCTGCGTGACGCTGGCGAAGGTGGAGTCCACCTGCGTGCAGCCGCCGAGGTAGTAGTAGAAGAGCGCGGGGATCGGCAGATAAACCTTGGCCAGCTTGAGCAGCTCGGGACGCCGCGTGGCGATCCACAGGAGCTGGTTGGACTGGTTGAAGGGCTGGAAGTGGTTGCCGGTGATCGCGTACACGCGCGTGGCGTCGATGCGGGCCTTCACCTCGTCGCACATGGTGTCGAGGCGGTGGTCGCGGTAGCAGTAGACCTTGCCGAGCAGGTCGCCGTCCTGCGTCAGCAGGTGGCCGTCCGCGCCCCAGGTGTCGATGCCGATGCCGTCCAGCGTCTCGCCGTGCAGGCGCCGCGCCGTCTGCAGGCCTTTGACGATGTTCTGGTAGATGTAGGTGTCGTCCCAGTAGGTGCGCTCGTTGACCGCGCCCGCGCGGTCCGGCAGGAAGTAGGAGACGCCCTCGTGCGAGAACCGGTGAACCTCTTCCATCCGGAACGTGCCTGCGCCGAAGAACCCGATGAAACACTTGCCCCCGGATGCGCCCAGATCCACAGCGAACAACTTCTTCTCAACCATAACCCCTCCGTTTGATGCGGCCCCCGCCGCAGTTGCAAAAAAGCAATCAGCCCAAACCCACTATGAGGGAGTGATCATAACACACGGAAACCGGTTGAGGTAGTCTGAATTCTGACCGCGGATTGCGCCGGGTGTGATTCAACTGTGTTGAATCCACACCCGAAGGAGGAGTTGGGCGTTGTAAGGCCCTGAAAGTGAAAGTGTTCGCGCGATGCGCGCGAGCCCGTGTTCGTGTCTTCAAGCGGAAGTCACACGGACAGCTCCAATAATCAGTTCTCCGCGGAAGGGTGCCTCCTTGTCGAACGCCCTGTTTTCAGTGCCTTTTGCGCTGCCGACTCCTAGCTCCTGACGCCTAAATTCTCCTTGGTGCGCCCTCTCGTCTTCCGCTATAATCCGGCGCATGCTCATGGCAAAGGACGTGGCGGAAAAACTTCTCATCATCGCGGGGAGCGGCACCTATCCCGCGTGCATGGCGGCCGGCGCGCGCAAGGCCGGCGTGCGGCACATCTCCGTGCTGGCGTTCCGCGGCATGACCTCCCGCTCCCTGAAAGCGCTCGCCGACGAGATGGTCTGGTTCGGCGTGGGCGAGTTGCGCGCGATCTTCGACTGGGCCGCGGGCCAGGGCTTCACCGGCGCGCTCATGGCCGGCCAGATCCACCCGCTGGCGCTGTTCCGCACGCGCTTCGACGACCTGGCGCGGACGTGGCTGAGCGGCCTGCCGGTCAAAAACGCCCACACCATCTACGGCAAAGTGGCGGAGGAGCTCGAGAAGATCGGCATCCGCGTGCTTCCCGCCTCGTGCTACATGGACGACCACATCCTCGCCGCAGGCGTGCTGACGCAACGCGCGCCCGACGCGCGCGAGCAGCGCGACATCGAGTTCGGCCACGGCGTGGCGAGCAGCATCTGCGGGCTGGATGTGGGCCAGACCCTGCTGGTGAAGGACGGCGTGATCCTGGCGGTCGAGGCGTTCGAGGGCACCAACGCGGCCATCCTGCGCGGCGGCAAGCTGGGCGGTCCGGGCTCGGTCGTGATCAAAGTGGCCACCCAGGGACACGACATGCGCTTCGACATCCCCGTGATCGGCGAGGCCACGATTTCCGTCCTGCGCAAGGCCGGGGTTTCCGCCATCGCCTACCAGGCCGGGCGTCTGGTGATGCTGGAGCGCCCGAAGGTGATCGCGGCCGCCGACAAGCTGAAGATCGCGATTGTCGGCCTCGACAGCGGCTTGCCCGCCGCGCCCCTGCGCCCCTGACGCCCTTCTCCCGAGTCATCCAACATCCTATAGCCTTCATCCTATGAAACCCTTGCGAGTCCTGATCTGCGCCGGCGAGGTGAGCGGCGACATGCACGCCGCCGCGCTGATGCGCTCGCTGCGCGAACGGATCGCCGGCCCCGTGGAGTTCCGCGGGTTCGGCGGCGACGCCATGCGGGCCGAGGGCGCGGAGCTGCTCTACCACACCGACCGCATCGCGATCATGGGCATCACGCCGGTCATCCGGGAGCTGCCTTTCCTGCTCGGCATGATCCGGCATATGAAGCGCGAGATGCTCGCGTGGCAGCCGGATCTGGTGCTGACCGTCGATTATCCCGGCATGAACCTGCGGCTGGCCCGCTTCGCCCACGCGCACGGCCTCAAAACCGTCCACTACATCTGCCCGCAGGTGTGGGCGTGGCACCGCGGCCGCATCCCGAAGATCGCGCGGATGCTGGATCTGCTGCTCTGCATCTTCCCCTTCGAGCCCGCCCTTTTCCAGGCGACGCCGCTCAAGGCGCTGTTCGCCGGCCATCCGCTGGTGGACCGCGCCGCCGAAACCCGCGCCGCGCCGCCCGCCGCGCTGCCGTGGCAGGGCCGCCACCGCGTCGCGCTCCTGCCGGGCAGCCGCGCCGGCGAGATCACCCGCATCCTGCCCCGCCTTCTGGCGGCGGCCGCGCTGCTGGAGGCACGGCTGGACAACGACTGCTCGTTCATCATTCCCGCGCCGACCCCCCGCATGCGCGCGCTGGGCGAGGCGGTGGCCGCCGCCGCGCCGGCCAGGCCGCAGCGCCTGGCGTTCATCGACGGCCAGGCCCGGCAAGTGATGCTGCAGGCGCGGGCCGCGGCCGTGGCTTCGGGCACGGCGACGCTCGAGGCCAGCCTCATGCGCTGCCCCACCGTGCTGGTGTATGCCGCGAGCCGGGTCACGTACCTGGCCGCCCGGCTCCTGGTCAAGGGGGTCAAGCACCTGGGCCTGGCCAACATCATCGCCGGCCAAGAGGTGATGCCCGAGCTGCTGCAGGACGACTTCACGCCGGAACGTTTGGCCGATCTCCTGCACCGCTACCTGACCGACGAGCCCGCGCGGACGGCGACCCTGCAAGCGCTGGACGCGACCAACGCCCGGCTCGGCGCGGGCAACGCCTCCGGCCGCGCCGCCGACCTTATCGTCGCGGAACTGGGGTTGCCGTAACGCTCCCGCCGGTCTTGGTGTGGGCGGCGATCTGGAGGCTCATCAGGGCCCAGAAGCCGCCGATGAGGCCGGCCACATGCGACTGCAGGGTCGCGGGCAGGCTGTAGATCACGCAGAGGCTGGGGAACCAGATCGCCCAGTTCATGACCAGGTTCGGGACCACCAGGCGCCGGTACCAGCCCGGGCCGAGCAGCGGGGACATCTCCGACCAGCGGTAGCCGCGGTCTTTCCAGAGGTGGGCGAGGGCCACGGCCGGCGAGGCGAAGAAGGCGGTGTAGCCGAGCTGGTCGGTCGCGATCTTCAGCGCCAGGGTCTTCAGATCCGCCCCGTTTCCGTACAAAAACACCTGAAAAGCGTAGAATTTCGGCAGGATCAGCCCCATGAAGCCCCAGAACCCGAGCGCGAAGAGCAGGGCTTTGCCGGGCTCTTTGGGACGCAGGGCCGGGATCGCCAGGCAGAAGAGGTAGGGGATGACGGCGCAGAAGAAGAGGAAGCTGCCCAGCGAGAAGGGGATGCCGAAGCGGGCCTGCCACTGCGCGACCACCCCCAAGGCGTCCCTGACGGGCGGCAGCCCGTAATAGGCCCCCAGCAGCGCGAACGCGGCCGCCTGCAGCATCAGGCCGGGGATCAGGTTGGCACGGGCGGCTTTGAGGCCGATCTTCCACGGGTTCATTTCCATCCGCCTCAGTTTACCTGATCGGGCGTTGGGGTCAAAGCGGAAACGGTCCGACAAAACCACTACCCAAAAGCGCCCGTTTCCGCTATGGTATGGGCTAATTCACGCTTAAACAAAGGAACCTCGCCACGTGAAAGATATCCATGTTCTCGCCCAGAAGGACCACATCTTCTCGCTCTGCACCGCCTCGCCGATCCAGGCGCTGACCGAACTGATCTGGAACGCGCTGGACGCCGACGCCTTCGACGTCCAGGTCGACGTGATCCAGAACCCGCTGGGCGGCATCGAGACGATCCGCGTCTCCGACGACGGGCTGGGCGTCAACGCGCTGCAGGCGGCCGACCATTTCGGCAACCTCGGCGGCTCGTGGAAGCGCGACGCGGACAAGACCCCGCTGTCGGGCCGCGTGCTGCACGGCAGCAAGGGCAAGGGGCGCTTCAAGGCCTTCGCGCTCGGCAACCACATCGAGTGGCGCACCACCATGCAGACCGACGCGGGGCTGCGCTCGTTCGTGCTGGCCGGCAACGCCGAGGACCCCAGCCTCTTCACCCTCACCGACGTGGCCGCTCCCGGCCCTGGAACCGGCACGGAGGTGATGATCACCGACATCCGCAACGCGCTCGGCTCGCTGCTCGACACCTCCTGGGTGGTGCAGCAGCTGGCCTCGCACTTCGCGCTCTACCTCAAGGCGTATCCCAACGTGCGCATCTATTTCCAGGGGCTGCTGGTCAACCCGGTCATCGTGCAGCACGCCGCCCAGACCTATCACCTCAAGTCCTCGGAGGGCTCCAAGGCCGAGCTGCAGGTGATCGAGTGGAAGACCAAGCAGAGCCGCGGCAAGATCGTCTTCTGCAACACCGACGGCTTCGCGCTGCACGAGGTGGACGCCGCGGTGCGCCCCGGCAGCGGCTTCAACTACACCGCCTACCTGGTCTCCTCGCGCTTCGCCGCGCTGCACGACGAGAACCTCCTGATCCTCGACGAGATGCATCCCGAGATCAAGGCCTTCCTCGACGCGGCGCGCGACATCCTGCGCCGCCACTTCCGCGAGCGCCGCGAGGCGCTCACGGCCGAGCTGCTGCAGCAGTGGCAGGCGGACGGCGTGTACCCGTACGCGGCCGAAGCCGCGGACGAGGCCGAGGCGGCCGCCCGCAAGCGCTTCGACGCGTGCGCCCTCGCGGTCCGCTCCTGCTCGGACAATTTCGACATCTTTTCGGTGGTCGAGAAGAAGCTGCTGTTCCGGCTGCTGCGCGAGCTGCTGGAGGCCAAGCCCGAGACCTCGGTCACGGTGCTGAACGAGGTGCTGGGCCTGCCCGCCAAAAAGCTGCGCGAGCTGCAGAAGGCATAGGCCGGGCGCGTTTTCAGATTGAACGGGGGGCGGACCTTCCTGTCCGCCGGACCGTGGCGGGTTAGAAACCCCGCCCTCCGGTAGGCGTGCCGTCCGGACGCGCCTCTTTTTTTGAAACAGCAACAACCCGCTCAGCTACGTTAAAGGCCACATGTTACCGAAATACAGATGGGAAGACGCGGCTGCGGACGAGGATGCGGCGCGGGAGCTGAGCGTAGCGCTGGGTCTGCCGGCGCCGGTGGCGCGGGTGCTGGCGGCGCGCGGGGTGACGACGCCGGAGGCGGCCGCGGCGTTCCTGAGTCCCGAGCTGAAAGCGCATCTGGGACACCCCTTCGAATTCCCCGGCGCGCGGGCCGCGGCGGAACGGCTGTGGGCCGCGGTCAGGGAGGGGCGCGAGATCGTGGTGTTCGGCGACTTCGACGCGGACGGCGTGGCCGCCGCGGCGGTGCTGGCGACCGCCCTGCGGCACATCGGCGGCGCGGTCGAGGTCTTTCTGCCGGTGCGTGAGCCGGAGGGGTACGGCCTGACCTTCGCGGCGCTGGAGCGCTGCCTGCTCGAACGCGGGCGTGCGCCGGGCGTGCTGGTGACGGTGGACTGCGGGATCGGCTCCGTGGCCGAGGTGGACTACCTGCGCGGGAAGGGGATCGAGGTCATCATCACCGACCATCACGAGCCGGGCGCAGAGCTGCCGCAGGCGGCGGTGCTCGTGAACCCGCGGCTGGCCGCGTCGAAGGGCACGGAGAACCTGTGCGGCGCCGGCGTGGCCTTCAAGGTGGCGCATGCGCTGGTCGAGGTGGGCAAGGCGGAAGGCTGGTATCAGGGCGCGAATCTGTGCGGCGAGCTGCTGGCCGCGGTGGGGCTGGCCACGGTGACGGATGTCGTGCCGCTGACCGGCGAAAACCGCCTGTTCGTCTCCAGCGCCCTGAAACACTGGGGCCGGTTCGCGGGCGAGGGGCTGCGGGCGCTGCTGTCGCGGGCGTCGCCGCGGACGGTCGAGACGCTGGACGCCTACACCTTCGGGTTTCTGCTGGGGCCGCGCATCAATGCCGCGGGACGCATGGACTCGGCCATGGTCGCCTACGAGCTGCTGACCACGCGTGACCGGGACCGCGCGGCCGAACTGGCGGTGAGGCTGGAGGGGTTCAACGGCCAGCGCAAGGGCGTCGAGGAGCGGATCATCGCGGCGGCCCGGCTGCAGTGCGGGCTGGACGGCGCCGCGGGGGCAGTCGGGGCGGCGGTGGTGGTCGGCAGCGACGGCCGGCACGCGGGTGCGGCGGGGTGGCATCCCGGGGTGCTCGGCATTGTGGCGGCGCGGCTGAGCGATGCGGCGGGGCGGCCCGCGGCGGTGGTGGCGTTCGACGAGACCGGCGCGGGCCGGGGCTCGGTGCGGGCGGGCGAGGGCTATCACGCGCTGAAGGCGCTGACGGCGGCGGGCGCGGCGCTGGCGGGCTTCGGCGGACACGAGCGGGCCGCGGGGTTCCACGTGAAACCCGGCGCGTTCGAGCAGTTCAGGCAGCTCTTTTGCGAGGCGTGCGCGGGCCAGGCAGCGGCCGGCGGCGCGGTGCGCAGGCTCACGGTGGACGGGTGGCTGGAGCCGGGACAGGTCTCCCTGGAGTTGTACCGGGAGCAGCAGCGGCTCGCGCCCTTCGGCATGGGCAATCCCGCGCCGCGCTGGGGCTTGCGGGGGGTGACGGTGGAACGCGCGCAGCCGGTGGGGGCCTCGGGCGAACACCTGCAGTTCACCTTCAAGCTGCGGCGCGGCGAACGGCTGCGCGGCGTCTGGTTCCGCCACGGCGGGGTCACCGAAGACGTGCGTGCGGCGGGCGGGCTGTTCGACGTGGTGTTTGAGCTGAGCCGGAGCGATTTCAACGGCGACTCGTCGGCCGAGCTGAAGGTGGTCGACATGGCGCCGGCGGGGAAAAGTTGAACCTGAATCTTAATCCTAATCTTGATCGTAATCCTGATCTCTCTTCTGTCTCCCGCGTCTCTGAAGCGCATCACTGGGCAGCGTCTAAAGAAGTGTCTCTTACATGGCTAGCGTTGAGTGAGGGTTCGTAGTACCGCCTTTAGGCGGAAAGGGAGGCCGGATTGACCTGAGATTCCGCCTAAAGGCGGTACTACGAACGTGTTCACCCCGCAAACAAAAAAAAGAACCTGTCCTCTTATTTGCGGGGCCCTACACGAGAAGGTTAGCGAAGAGTGTGAATTGGAGGGCGAGGGGCAGGATTAAGATTACGATCAAGATTAAGATTACGAAGAGCGCCCGGTTTCTCATAATCCTAATCATGCTCATAATCGGTTTGAAGGTATGGACGAGAGCGATAAAAAGGGGGTGGCGGTCAACCGCCACCCCCTTGGACTCTAAACAGGTCCGCAGTGTCTTTGCACTATCTGGTTAGAGAATCTGTTTCACCGCGGCCACGATGTCGCGGTCGTGCGGCAGGAAGGCGTCCTCCAGCGAGTAGGCTTGCGGCGCGATGCCGTCCTTGGCGCCCACGCGCAGCACCGGGGCGTCGAGCGAGTCGAAGGCTTCGGCCATGATGCGCGAGGCGATCTCGCCGGTGTAGCTGCCGATGCCCACGCAGTGGCTCGCCACCACGCAGCGCCCGGTCTTGCGCACCGAGGCCAGGATGGTCTCCATGTCCAGCGGCACCAGCGAGCGGATGTCCACCACCTCGGCGGAGACGCCCTGCGCGGCGAGCTGGTCCGCGGCCTTGAGCGCCTCGTAGAGCATCGGGCCCCACGTCACGATCGTGACCTGGTCGCCGGCGCGCTTGATGTCCGCCTTGCCGAGCGGGGTCAGGTACTCGCCCTCGGGCACCACGCCCTTGACGTTGTACATGATCTGCGATTCCACGAACAGGATCGGGTTGTTGTCGCGGATCGCGCTCTTGAGCATGCCCTTGGCGTCCGCGGGAGTCGCGGGATAGACCACGTAGAGGCCGGGGATGTGGGCGAACATCGACTCCAGCGTCTGCGAGTGCTGGCCGCCGTAGCCCTTGCCGCCGCCGACCGAGGCGCGGTACACGAGCGGGACCTCGATGCTGGCGCCGGACATGTAGTGCCACTTGGCCGCCTGGTTGGAGATCTGGTCGGAGGCCATCAGGCCGAAGTCCATGTACATCAGCTCGACCACCGGGCGCTGGCCGGTCATGGCCGCGCCGACCGCCGTGCCGCAGATGCAGGCCTCGGAGATCGGCGAGTTGAAGCAACGGTCGCGGCCGAAGGCCTCGGTCAGCCCCTTGGTCACCTTGAACGCGCCGCCGTATTCGGCGATGTCCTCGCCCCACTGTACCACGCGGCTGTCGCGCAGCATCTCCTCGATCATCGCCTCTTTGATCGCGTCCTTGTAAGTCAGCTGTCCGTCTTCGGTGCGCTTGATCACCGGCAGCGCGCCGGCGGGCTTGACGTTGGCGTAGGCCTCCGGCACCACGTCCGCGCGGGTGTCGGTGTACATGTACTTGATCACGTCGGCGGGATCGGGGTCCTTCGACCAGGCGGCCTGGGCGGCCATGCGGGCGTTGCGGTCCGCAACCTTGGCCTTGAGGTCGGCGAGCTTCTTGGCGGTGAGGCAGCCCGCGTCAAGAATCTGCTTCTCCAGCTGCGCGATCGGGTCAACCGCCTTCCACTCGGACTCCTCCTCCTTGGTGCGGTACTCGTTGCGCGGGTCGCCCAGCGAGTGGCCGTAGTTGCGGTAGGTGTCGAACTCGATCATCACGGGGCCCTGGCCCTTGCGGCAGAGCGCGGCGGCGCGGCGCATGGCGTCCATGCAGGCCAGGATGTCCATGCCGTTGACCACTTCGGCGTGCATGTTGTTGTCCGCGAAGCCCGCGGCGCGGCGCGCGACGGTGTTGACGCCCGCGACCTCGCCGTCCACGCGGCCCGTGAAGCCGTAGTGGTTGTTGATGACGGCGTAGACGATCGGCAGGCCGAACGGGGTGTGGGTGTAGTCCGGGCCCGTGAACTGGCCCATGGCGGCCCAGTTGAGCGCCTCCAGCACCACGCCGTTGGCGTAGGCGCCGTCGCCCGCGAAGCAGCAGGTCACCTTGCCGGTCTTGAAGTAGCGGGAGCTCATGGCCGAGCCCGTGGCGATCGGCACGCCGCCGCCCACGATGGCGTTGGCGCCGAGGTGGCCGGCCTTGAAGTCGGCGATGTGCATGCCGCCCCCGCGGCCCTTGCAGTAGCCGTCCTCCTTGCCGAACAGCTCCGCGATCGCGCGGTAGACGTGGCCGTCCAGCGCGGCCTCGATCAGGTCCTTGCGCTTGGCGGAGGTGCAGGCGGGGACGCGGCCCTTGAGCTCCTCGACGCTCATGCCGCGGATGGCGACGCAGCCCTTGGCCAGCGAGTCGCCGTGGCCGCGGTGGGTGGAGGTGATGAAGTCGTCGTAGTTCATGGCCGCGCAGCAGCCGACCGCCGTGGCCTCCTGGCCGATCGACACGTGCGTGGGGCCGCGGTACTCGTAGCCCTTGCAGGAGTCGTACGCGCCGGTGCGCAGCTTGACGATCATCTCTTCGAACTCGCGGATCGTCAGCATGTCTTCCAGCGCGTCGACGGCCTGGGCCGCCGTGAGGTGGCCCGCGGCGATCTCGTCCTTCAGCGTGCCTTTGAACTGGTAGGCCGGGATCTTGCCGAGATTGTACGTCGTGGGTTTGAAGCTGGGCTTCAGGGTGCTGAGGTAGTTGTTATGTGCCATGTGATGTTGTCCTGTGGGTGTCTGATGAATCAAATCAATCGCATAAGGGACCTGATTCTTCAAACACAAAGACACGAAGACGCAAAGAAGAGACCTCGCCAGTCTTTTGTTCTCCTTCGTGTCTTTGTGACTTTGTGTTAAGCGTATTCATCTGGTTCCGGCTGTGCCGGTATTGTTGGTCATACGAGAATCGTTTCGACGCCGGCGCGCTCGAAGGCTTTCCGCTGCGCGGGCGGCATCTGTTTGTCCGAGATCACTGCGGAAAGGGTTTTGATTGTACCGAAACGGACGAAGCTCGTCTTGCCGAATTTCGAGCTGTCCGCCAAAAGCACGGCGCGCGCCGCGCGCGCCATGGCCTGCTCCTTGGTGAAGGCCTCGGCCGGGTCGGTGGTGGTCAGGCCGGCCTCGGCCGAGACGCCGATCGTACCCATGAAGGCGATGTCGAGGTGCATCTGCTCCAGCACCGCGCGCGTCAGGGGGCCCACGAAGGTCTGGCTGAGCAGCCGGCATTCGCCGCCCGTGAGGATCATGCGCGGCCCGCCGCTGCTGAAGACCTGCGCCACGCGCAGCGAGTTGGTCACGACCGTGAGCTGCGCCTGCGCCGTCAGCAGCCGCGCCAGCGCCAGGATCGTGCTGCCGCCGTCGAGGTAGACGATGTCGCGCGGCCGGATCAGCCGGAGGGCGGCCTCGGCGATGCGCTGCTTCTCCGGCGCGGCCATGGCGGTCTTGTCGTCGAAGAGCGGCTCCTCGTCGCGGCCCTCCGGAGCCACCGCGCCGCCGTGGATGCGGCGCAGGTCGCCCGACGCCTCCAGCGCGGCCAGGTCGCGCCGCACGGTGGCCGCCGAGACGCCCAGCTCCGCCGCCAGCTCCTCGACGCGCAGGATCCCCCGCTCGCGGAGGAGTCCCCGCAGCTTGCGCCACCTGGCCTCGGCCAGTTCTTTTGCGATCGCGTCGCTCATTCGTGCTCACTTCTGCTCGTAACCGCGCACAGTTAATCAAAACCGCTCACGTAGCGCAAGCGCGAAGACAGCCGCGCGCCGCGTTCCGACGTTGACAGGCAACGGCCCGTTTGCGAGACTAGCCCGACATTATGAAACCGTATAAGACCGTTCTTTTCCTGGGCGACGGCATGGCCGACGAACCCATTGCCGAACTGGGCGGCCGCACGCCGCTCCAGGCCGCCGACACCCCCAACATGGATGCCATCGCCCGCCTGGGCCGCAGCGGCACGCTCGAGACCCTGCCCGTCGGCTACCCGACCTCCAGCGACGTGGCCAACATGTCGGTGCTGGGCTGCGACCTCGCCACCGAGCTGTGCGGCCGCGGACCGCTCGAAGCCGCCAGCCAGGGCCTCAAGCTGGGCCCGGACGACATCGCGTTCCGCGTCAACCTCGTCAGCGTGGACGCGGACGGCATCCTGCGCGACTTTTCCGGCGGGCACATCGCCCAGGCCGACGCGGTCGAGGCGATCGCGCTGCTCAACGAGAAGCTGGGCTCAGACTCGGTCCGTTTCTACCCCGGCGTGAGCTACCGCAACCTGCTGGTCCTTTCCGGCCCGCAGTACAGCGCGGCGATCTCGTACGACAAGCCCGACGACAACCACGGCCAGCCCGTGGCCAAGCACCTGCCGCGCACCAAGTCGGCGGAGGGCCAGTTCACGGCGGCCCTGCTGCGCGACCTCATCGCCCGCGCCGCCGACGTGCTCAAAGGCCGCGAAGCCAACGGCATCTGGCCGTGGAGCGGCGGCAAGGCCGGCGCGATCCACAACATCTGCGAGCGCTACGGCATCAAGGCCGCCGTGATCTCGGCGGTGGACGTGATCAACGGCCTCGGCAGCTGCCTGGGCATGGACGTGATCAAGGTTCCGGGCGCCACCGGCTACATCGACACCAACTACGAGGGCAAGGCCGACGCCGCGGTCAAGGCGCTCGCGGACGGGTACGACTTCATCTACGTCCACGTCGAAGCCATCGACGAGGTGTCGCACGCGCAGGACCTGAAGCTGAAGCTGCAGGCGATCGAGGACTTCGACAAACGGCTCGTCGGCCGCGTGATGCAGGCCGCGGGGCCGGACGTCGCCTACTGCGTGCTGCCGGACCACCCGGTGCCGCTCGCGCTCGGCAAGCACACCCGCACCCCGGTGCCGGTGGCGGTCTGCCAGCCGGGCGTCCCGCCCGACGGCGTGCAGGTGTACGACGAGCTCGCCGCGCTCAAGGGCGGCCTGGGCCGCCTCTGGGGCTCCGGACTCATGGACCTGCTGTTGAAGTGATCCGCGAGGAACCGCAGATTGACGAATATCGAGTTCCGAATGATGAAGGTGAAAGCCCGGGTCTTGGAATTTGGCGTGACCGTGCTTTTGCTGTAAGTCTCAAGCCGACCGCATCAGTGTGGTGTTGACTTCGAAATTCTGCGGTTCAGGATTCGGCACTCTGCGGTTCGATCCTTTCTAGCCTTCCATCCCGCGCACGCCGCGCGGGGAGCGGCCGAAGGTCTCTTCCATGTCGGCCCAGACCAGTCCCATGCGGATGGTCACGAACGTCATGGTCACCGCGACGAGGATCGCGGTCACGCCCATCAGGTAGCCGGGCACGCCCAGGTTCAGCGAGATGAAGAGCGCGCACACCAGCGACGCCAGGTTCATCGCCTGCCCCGCCAGGATCGCGGTGGGCCGCTTGCGCCACGCGGCCAGCCCTTCGGCGTGCCCGCGCAGCGACTGGATGATCGGCAGGACCGAGACCAGCAGCATGGCCCGCATGGCCAGCGGGATGTCGCCGGCCGGCACGTTCTGGATCGTGCCGAAATACCACCGGGCCACCGCCGGGATCTGGCCCACCAGCGGGAAGAGCGAGAGCAGGATGCCTGCCGCCAGCGCGAACCGGAACACCGAATGGTCGGTCTTGTCGCGCGGCGGGAACGCCAGCACCACCGCCTGCATGCGGATGGCGGCGAAGCCCACCGGGTTCACCAGTCCCATGGTGACGTAGTGGAGCGGCAGCATGCGCGCCGGTTCCGCCGCCCGCGTGATGAAGGCTCCGATCATGAACCCCGCCACCGCCAGGAGCGCCCCGCCGAACGAGAGGGGCATGGTGAACAGAAACTGCATTTTGAACCCGGCCGTCTTTTCCGCCGCCGGCTTCAGGCGGCGGATGTAGGGCGTGGCGAGGAGCTGCGCCAAGACGGCCTCCAGCAGGACCGGCCCCGTCAGCGCCAGCATGCCCATGCGGTGTCCCACCCAGCCCAAATGCACGAACAGCGGCGCCAGCAGCGCGGTCAGCGCGATGCGGCAGAGCGTCGCCCAGTTCGCGGAGGCGCTGGCGCGGGCGTTGTAGAGCGTGACCAGCCCGGGGTTGCGCAGGAAGAAGAGGATCTGCAGCGGGATGCTGAAGAAGAGCACTTCGCGGGCGGTCTCGTCCATCGGCGCGACGAGCCCCAGCAGCCCGTGAAACACGATCCGGTCAAAGGGGTGGATGCAGACCAGCGCCTGGAGCACGGCGAGCGTGCCGCAGAGCCAGAGGTTCAGCCGCTTGAACTGGCGGAACCCGTCCGCGTCGCGCCCGAACACCATGCCGGTGGTGAGCAGGCCGCCGCCCAGCGCGCCGATCATGAACATTACCGCCTGGCCCTGCGCGAACGCCGCGAGATCAACCACGCCGTTCTTGCCGTGCGAGACGATCGACGCCACCAGCGGGTAGGTCAGGCTCTGCGAGGCGGCCTGGATCAGCAGCGGGATATAGAATTTGGCGGCGCGCCACGGCGTGTAATCGGCGGCCGCGTCGGTCGGGCCTGAGGTTTGCATGGAGCGCAATCATAACAGGCCGCGCCGCGAAATCAATCCGGGATGTCGTCCGCCAGCTCCTCGTACGACCAGACGAACTCCGTCGCCCTCAGCCGCCGCTCGGGCTGGTCGAAGAGGTAGCGGAACACGCTGCGCAGCTCCTGCCCCAGGGTCGGGGTGTCGCGCCTGTGTGTGGTACGTTGTGCGAAAGACCGTTCAGCCACGTGTTCATTGATCATCATAGGCACCGTCCTTTCATGGGCATCAGTAAACCGGTTTCCTGTGAGATCCCGATTGCGTTTATGTGAGAATGCGGTTAGAAATTCTAACTCCTCCTTCGGGTGCGGACTCAACAAAGGTGAATCACACCCGGCCGCGGGGCGCGATTCGGTTTCGTTGAAACTGAATCGCACCAAGGAGAATTTAGGAGATAGGAGTTGGAAGCGCAAAAGGCACTGAAAACAGGGCGTTCGACAAGGAGACTCCCTTCCGCGAAAAACCATTTCTTGAAGCCGCGCGGGTAATTTCAGTTTGAAGACACGAACACGGGCTCGCGCGTATCGTGCGAACACGTTCACTTTCAGGGCGTTACAACTCCTAACTCCTAAATCCTAACTCCTCCTTCGGGTGTGGATTCAACAAAGTTGAATCACACACCCGGCCGCGCGGCCGTCCGGTTTTCCTCCTCGCAAAATCCTGACACTTGGGGTATATTGCGCCCTTAAACCGAACGACAAAGGATTTTCCATGACAGCTACCGGCCTTTGCCTGCGCGCCTTCTCGACGCTCCTTGTACCACTCATTTTTCTCACGGGTTGCAACAAGGACCCCAGAGGGCTGGAGCCTGACAAGATCGTCCTGGTGACCCCCGAAACGCAACTCGGATTGCAGGGCGCTACGCAGGCGAAAGGCCTCCGCGTGGAGGTGCTGAGCAAAGCCTGCCCCGGCCTGTGCGGCGGCAAAGGCGAGCAGTATCCCGTGCCGGGCGAGAAGATGCGCGTCGTGCCCGTCGATCCCGCGAGCGGTATCCAAGTGAGTCCCGCCGAAGGCGTCACCGACCAGGGCGGCAACTTCACGTGCGACGTGACCCTCGGCAAGATCTTCGGTGACCAGTACCTCGACATCTTCTGCGAAGACACGCCCGACGTGCGCAGGCGCGTGCGCTTTGTGGCGGGCGTCACCGCCGAAAACACGCGGCAAGAGGTGTCGGCGGGCGACATGTTGCCCAAACCCGTCCGCATCACGCTGACCGGAGCGGACGGGGCGCCGATCCCGAACGAGGCCGTCTACTTCACGCTCGCCCAGCAACCCGGCAAAAGCGGCAGGGTCACCCGTTCGATCGTCAAGACCGACACCAACGGTATCGCCGAGGTCGGCCTCAAGACCGACGCCTCCGCCACCGGAGTCTACGAGATCCGCGCGGAAGTGGCCTCCGCCAAGTCCGGCCTTTTCACCCGCCCCTTTTTCGTCGAAGCCATGGCCATGTGCACCTCCGGCATCCTGATCAGCATCTTCGGCGGTCTGGCCCTCTTCATCTTCGGCATGACCCTGATGAGCGACGGTCTGCAGCAGGTCGCCGGCAACAAGATGAAGGCCGCGCTGACCTACATCACGAGGAACCGCATCACCGCCATCCTCGCCGGAACCGTGGTGACCTCCCTGATCCAGTCCTCGAGCGCCACCACGGTCATGACCGTGGGCTTTGTCAACGCCGGCCTGCTCACGCTGCAGCAGGCCATCGGCGTGGTCTTCGGCGCGAACATCGGCACCACCGTCACCGGGCAGATCGTCTCCTTCAAGCTGGACGGCATCGCGCTCCCCTCGATCATTATCGGCGTGATCGGCATCCTGCTCGCCCGCAAGGCCGCATGGCAGGGCACCTTCCGCACCATCCTGGGCTTCGGGCTGCTCTTCTACGGCATGACCCTCATGTCCGACGAGCTGAAAAGCGCCGGCTCCTTCCCCAGCTTCGTCACGTTTTTCCAGACCTTTGACTGCACGCCGCAGCCCGGCCAGCCCCTGCCGCTCGGCGCGGTGCTGGGCGCGATCGGCATCGGCACGCTCACGACCATGGTCGTCCAGAGCAGCTCCGCCACGATCGGCCTCGCCATCGCGCTCGCGAACAGCGGCCTGCTGAACATCTGGACCGCCATTCCCATCGTGCTGGGCGACAACATCGGCACCACCATCACCGCCATCCTCGCCTCGCTGAATGCCAACCGCACCGCCAAGCAGACCGCCGCCGCCCATTCGATGTTCAACGTGCTGGGCACCTGCGTCATGGTGCTGCTCTTCTACGTGCCCTTCAAGGGGATTCCCTGCTTCTTCTACCTCGTTGACAGCGTCACCGCCGGCAACGTCTTCTCGGGCGAGAACCTCGGCCGCCACGTCGCCATGGCGCACTCCCTCTTCAACGTCACCAACGTGATTCTCCTGACGCCCTTCATCGGCACACTCGCCTGGATCTGCGAGCACGTCGTGCCCGCCAAGAAGGCCTCGGTCGGCATCGTGCGCCTTGAGAAGCACCTGCTCAACACGCCGCCCCTCGCGCTTATCTGCGCCATGAACGCCCTGGCCGACATGACCGAAAAGGCCTGGCAGGCCTCGCTCACCGCGCTGCGCGGCTACCGCGACGGCAAGCCGGCCGACGTCGACGCCATCAAGCGCATCGAGGACGAGGTGGACCGCACCCAGGGCGAGATCATGGAGTACCTCGTGCAGCTCACGCGCAAGGAGCTCACCGAGGCCCAGGCCCAGGCCATCCCCGTGATGATGCACTGCGTGAACGACGCCGAGCGCATCTCCGACCTCGCCTTCCTGATCGCGCGCCGCGCGGCCGGGCAGCCCCACCACGCCGCCAAGTTCACCGACGGCGCGCTGCTGGAGATGAAGAATATCGTCGACAAAGCCACCACCATCGCCGATCTCACGCTGGAGAGCCTGCGCGGCGGGGACGGCGCCGCCAAGGCTGTCGGGATCGTGATGCAGGACATGAAGTCCCTGACGCGCAGCTCCATCCAGGGCCACGTGGACCGCCTCCAGGCCGGCCAGTGCAAGCCGGACCGCGGCATGGTCTATGTCG
Organism: Verrucomicrobiota bacterium; assembly: GCA_023269675.1. Taxonomy (GTDB): domain Bacteria; phylum Verrucomicrobiota; class Kiritimatiellia; order RFP12; family UBA1067; genus JAHFSX01. The sequence continues at coordinate 23,268 of JAHFSX010000004.1, read as the reverse complement.
AGGTCATCGCCGCGCTCGAGAACATCGTGCGCCACCTCGAGAACATCGCGCAGCGCTCCGACCAGCTCGTCAACACGTAGCCCGCCCCTGCGCCAGGACCGGGACCGGCTAAAGCCGGTACAACATGCCTGAGTGTCCGTATGTTGTACAAGCTTCAGCCGGCCCAGCCCGCCTGAGTGCCCGTATGTTGTACCGGCTTTAGCCGGCCCCGAGCACCCGTCGGCGCCGTGTTCCGCATAGGCTCCGCATCACGCACCGAGCCGCATGGATCGGCAACCGCTGTTTGCATCGCGGCCGAAATCCGATATACTGGCATTTTACAGGGATTTTCTCATGACCTATCACTGTTTTTATCGTAGCTGGAGCCTGTGCCTCGCCGCGGGACTCGTCGGCTGGGCGCTCTCCGCGCCCGCCGCGCCCTCGTTTCGCTCGGACAAGAACTACCCCAACCTCGGCCTGCGCATCCGCGTGCTCGGCAACTCCGCGCCCGAGCCCCTGGCCCAGTACAAGACCTACACCTACACCTTCACGCGCGGCGAAGAGACCTCCAAGCGCGACCTGTTCGACCCGCGCGAGCTCTGGTACGCCACCCAGCACGCGGGCCAATGGCGCGACGAGGCCGGCAACGTGCTGATCCTCGGCAAGCCCACCCACCTGCTGCCCGAGGTGCCGGTGACGGCCGGCGAGCATGTGGTGCGCGAGGATTTCGACAAGGCCATGGCCGAGCCTGCGGCGGCCTTCGACCCCGCCAGCGCCGAGGCCCTCACCGCGTGGGTCAGGGCCTTCTCGGGCTGCACGCCGAAAGCGCCCGAGCCGCTGCGCCTCCAGGCCTTCAACCTGACGGCCGCCGTCTTCTTCCCGGTCGAGGAATCCTCGACCCTCGTCTACGCCTTCCGCGTCAAGATCCGTAAGCCCAACGGTCAGACCGCGCCGTCCGACTGGTTCTGCGCGGCCATCAAGATCGCCGACGGCACCCTGAAATCCAAAGTGCGCAGGGACTTCGAGGCGCAGTTCCTCGCCAACGTCGCCGCCGTCCCGCAGACCGGCGCGGCCGCCGCTGCCGGCGTGCAGCCCAAAGCGCTCAACGCCACGCCCAGCGCCCCCGGAGGCAAGGAGCCCGCCGCGGTCATCCCCGATCATCCCAGCCGCACCGCCGCGCGCAAGAGCATCGCGAACATGAAGGACTGGTGGTACGCCGAGACGCCCGAGTACATCTTCCTCTCCGATATCCGCAGCAACACCGGCAAAGCCCTCGTCAAAGAGCTGCAGGCCACCATGCCCGTCCTGCGCGGCGCCTTCGTTAAACTCATCCCGCCCTTCGAGACCGCCAGCGATGTCAGCGTGGTGCGCATCTGCGAAAACGAAGAGGCGTATAAGCAGTATGTCGGCAAGAGCATGGAGTGGAGCGTCGGCGTCTGGAACCCCGGCCGGCGCGAACTGGTTATCCTTTCACAGGGCAAGGACAAGGAGAAGACCCTGGACATCATCAGGCACGAGGGTTTTCACCAGTACCTCTACTACGCGTGCGCCATGATCGAGAACGCCACCTGGTTCAACGAGGGCCACGCCTGCTTCTGCGAGACCGCCGAGGTGGACAGCAAGGGCCGCGTGGAGATCAGCGAGAACCGGCGCGTCGGCCATCTGCTCGAAGACCTCGAAGCCGCCGCCCGGAATATCCCCAAAGTCATCCGTCTCAGCCACCCCGCCTTCTACAGCGGCAGCGAAGAGCAGCGCTCGCTCAATTACACCACGTCCTGGGCCCTGGTGTACTTCCTGCGCAAAGGCGCCCCCGCGGAAAACAAGACCGCCTATGCGGCGGTCCTCGACACCTACCTGAAGACGTTGGCCGCGACCAAGGACGCCGAGGCGGCCACCACCGCCGCCTTCGAGGGCGTCAACATGACCCGGCTCCAGGCGGATTTCACCGATTTCTGGAAGAAAGGCCGCAACGCCGCCCGCCGCTACGATCCCCTCGCCGAGAAGAAACCGGCCAATTGATTTTCAACACGAAGGCACGAAGACACAAAGAAGGCAGAGATTGTTTTGCAGTGTGCTTTGAGTCTTTGTGTCTTTGTGTTAAGTATTCATTCAGCAGGAGCAACCCATGGACACGGAAACCGTTGACAGGCCGCCGCAGCTCACCCCGCTCGAGGCCCGCATCCTCGGGGCCCTGATCGAGAAAGAGCTCACCACGCCGGAGTATTATCCGCTCACGCTGAATTCGCTGCTCATGGCCTGCTGCCAGAAGAACAACCGCGCGCCCGTCATGTCCCTTGACGAGGAGATGCTGGCCCGCGGCATCTACAGCCTTCAGGAGAAGCGGTTGCTCGAGTCCTTCGCCGGCGCGAACGCCCGCGCCCTCAAGTACCGCGAGCTCCTCATCCGGCAGCTCGCCCTCGCGCCGGACGAGCGCGCCGTGCTCTGCGAGCTGCTGCTGCGCGGGCCCCAGACGGCCGGCGAGCTGCGCGCCCGCGCGGCGCGCATGCACCCCTTCGCCGCGGCGGAGGAGGTGCAGGCCACGCTCGACCGCCTCGCCGCGCGGCCCGGCGGGCCGCTGGTGGTGGAGCTCCAGCGCCAGCCCGGCCACAAGGAGACGCGCTTCGCCCATCTGCTCGGCGACCAGCCGCCGTCCTGCGACCTGCCGCAGACCGATCTCCCGCCGCCCGCCGCCGTGGCCGCCGTCATGAACGAGGCCGCCCGCGCCGCCGCGCTCGAAACGCGCGTCGCTGCCTTGGAGTCGGAAGTCCTCGAGCTGAAGGCCCTCTTCCAGGGGTTCCGCTCGCAGTTCGAATAAAAGCCACGTTCTAGGCAGGGCCGCACGCCCAGGGATGGGCGTGCCACATCCGAGAATGTGCCCTGCGCATCCCTGCGCATGGGCGGCCTCAACGCCGACGGCCTGCTGGCGGCTCCGCGGGCGAGCATGCCCGAAGAAAAACCGGTTTTGGTGCTTTGAAAATGTGCACTCAAACCGCAGACTGACGAAGGCCGAGTGTCGAATAATGAAGGAAATGCGGCGCTTCTTCGCAGGGGTGGCGTTCACTTCGATATTCTGCGGTTCGTGATTCGACACTCTGCGGTTCAATTCTGCAGCGCGGCGCAGGCGGCGGGACAGGCGGCGAGCCACGCGGTGAGGGTCTGCGCGGCCTCGGGCGGCAGCGCCTGGATCTCGCGCAGGTAGTCCTTCGCCGGCAGGCTTGAGACGATGGCTTGCACGGCCTCGGGGACCGCGGCCGCGTCGCGCGCGGCAATCTGTGCGGTCAGGGCGTCCTTCAGCGCGGGCCACGCCGCCACAAAGGCGCGGTGCTCCTCCTCCGCCGGATTGGGCAGGCCGAGCGCGAGCGACTGGCCGACCTTCTTCGTGAGCTCGTCCAGACGCGACAGGCGCTCGTCCAGGATCTCCGCGAGGCGGCGGCGCGCGCCGTCGTAGCAGGCGGTCTGGAAGGGGTCGCGCCGCATAAAGGGCGCGCGGATCACGCGGTACCAGAGGTCGAGCGCGAGGATGTTGCCGAGGTAGAGCAGGTTGTTGCGCACCACGCGGCCGATGCCGTGGTACTGGCGCGGGTCGTAGGCGGTGTTGATGGGGCTGCGGAACGCGGGCTTGGCCACGAGGCGGCCGGGCTCGGTCACGTCGCCGCGCCAGATCTGGCCGGCCGGGATCACCGTGCCGAAGTCGATGAGGCACGGGCCGACCAGGCCGCCCTGGCCGCCGAGGAAGATCGCGGGCCGGTTCAGCAGCGCGCCGCGCGGCACGTCGCCGATGAGCGAGGCCGTGGCCTTGTCTTGGTGCGGCGTGAAGTTGAAGTGGATGTAGGAGGAGCCGATCTCCGAGTGGTCCTTGCGGCTCGTGCCGCCGGCCATCAGGCAGTCGCAGAAGTTGATCAGGCTGCCGGCCGTGACCCACGGCAGGAAGACGGTCTGCTTGACGCCGACCGTGTGGGCGATGGAGGACTCCTCCTCGAAGAGGCAGCCGGGCCGCACGTGCGCGCCGCTGCCGGCCTTGAAGCCGTCGAGGAAGGTGGCGCGGTCGAAGAAGCCGCCCGCGAGGTGCACCCGCGCGCCGAGCTGGCAGTCGGCGACTGTGGCGGACGCCTCCGCGCCGAGCACGCAGCCGGGGCCGACGGAGAGCTGCGCGCCGCTGAGGCGGCAGCCGGGATGGATTGTGACGCCCGCCGCGATGCGGTCGGGGTTGACGTCCGCGGCGACGTGGGTGGTCTCCGGCGCGAGGAAGGTCACGCCGCGGGATTGGAGATGTTGGATCAGGTTCATGTTAAACGTCGAACGTCGAACGTCGAACGCCCAACTTCGAAGTTCAGAGTTGGACGTTCAGCGTTGGACGTTATTCCTCTCTTATCCCAGTCCCTCGTGCACGGCCTGAGTGAGGGCGTCGATCCACTTCGTCACCAGCGCCTCCTCGCGGGCCTCGACCAGCAGCCGGATTTTGGACTCCGTGCCGGAGTAGCGCACGATGACGCGGCCGGCCTCTTTCAAGTCCTCTTCGCACGCCCTGATGGCTGCCATCAGGCCAGGGACCTCGTGGACGGGCTTCTTCTCTTTGACCTTGAGGCTGACGAGGGTCTGCGGGTATTCGGTCATGCAGTCGGCGAGCTGCGAGAGGGTCTTGCCCTCCTGCTTCATGATGCGCATCACCTGCAGCGCGCTGATGATGCCGTCGCCGGTGGTGGCGTGGTTGTGGAAGATCAGGTGGCCGGACTTTTCGCCGCCGAGCGAGTGGCCGCCCTTGCGCATGGCGTCGATGACGTAGCGGTCGCCCACGTCGGTGATTTCGACCTTGATGCCGTGTTGGCGCATGGCGTCGTGCAGGCCGAGGTTGCTCATGCTGGTCACCACCAAGGTGTCGTTGGCCAGCAGGCCGCGGGCCTTGAAGGAGATGGCGCAGGCGGCGAGGACGCGGTCGCCGTCGACGATCGCGCCGTTGGCGTCGGCGAAGATGACGCGGTCCGCGTCGCCGTCGAGGGCGATGCCGATGTCGGCGCCGTGCTCCTTGACCAGCTTGGCGACCACCTCGGGATGCATCGCGCCGCAGTTGGCGTTGATGTTGAGCCCGTCGGGGGAGACGCCGGTCTTGATGACGGTCGCGCCCAGCTCGCGGAAGATCCAGGGGCCCATGTCGTAGGCCGCGCCGTTGGCGCAGTCCAGTACCACCTTGAAGCCGCTCAGCTTCTCGTTGTTGACCGTGCTCTTGGCGAATTCGATGTAGCGGCCGCGCGCGTCATCCAGACGGTAGGCGCGGCCGAGCTGGTCGCTGCGGATGTCGTCGGTGCTGAGGTCGGTCTGCTGGATCAGCCGCGTGATCTCGTCCTCCTCCGCGTCCTCGAGCTTGTACCCGAGCGGGCTGAAGATCTTGATGCCGTTGTCGTCGAAGGGGTTGTGCGAGGCGGTCAGCATGATGCCGACGTCGGCGGCGAGCGAGCGCGTCAGGTGGGCGACGGCCGGGGTGGGCACGGGACCGACCAGGAAAACGTCGCAGCCGGAGGAGACCAGCCCGCTGGTGATGGCGGTCTCCAGCATGTAGCCGGAGAGGCGGGTGTCTTTGCCGATGACGGCGCGCGCGCTGCCGTAGCCGTGCGCCTTCAGCTGTTTGCCCAGCGCCTTGCCCAGTTTCAGCGCGAGTTCGGCGCTGACCGGATACTTGTTGGCCTGGCCGCGAATGCCGTCTGTCCCGAAGAGTTTATGCATGGCACACCTTTTCTGCCGTCGCTGCCGGCGTCCCGCGCCCCACACGTGGCGGGTTTGAGCCTCCTTTGTACCGTAACAGGGTTGCGTCCGCAAGCGTATTCAGCGAAAAACAGGGTTGGTTTTGGCCTTGAAACAAAGGCCGAATAGGAGCAAACTATGCGTGTTTTTTTGTTGCGCGCCACGGCTGCGCACGCATGCAATCTTTAAAAAGCAGTCAATCAAAGGCACATCATGCCCTTCAAGAAGTACGACAAGATTCTGGTAATCAATTCAGGCAGTTCCTCACTCAAATTCATGCTCTTCAGTATGGCCACCGAAACGATGCTGGCGAAAGGCCTCGTGGAGCGCATCGGCACGCCGAACGCGAACCTGGTTTACCAGCGCGACGGCGAGGCCAAGAGCTGTCAGGGCATCGCCGCGGAGAATCACGGCAAGGCGCTGGCCATGGCGTGCAAAATGTTGGCCGATCCCGACCGCGGCGTGCTGAAGTCGCTGAAGGACGTCAACGCCATCGGACACCGCGTGGTGCACGGGGCCGAGGAGTTCTCCGATTCCGTGGTCATCACCGAGGACGTCAAGAGCAGCATCAAGAAATGCGCCGACCTCGCGCCGCTGCACAACCCCGCCAACCTCGACGGCATCGTGGCGTGCGAGACGGTCTTTCCGAACGTGCCGAACGTGGTGGTGTTCGACACGGCCTTCCACCAGACCATGCCCAAGCACGCCTTCATGTACGCGATCCCCCAGAAGTACTACGACGAGTACCGCATCCGCAAGTACGGGTTCCACGGCACGTCGCACAAGTTCGTGACCCAGGCCGCCGCCGATTACCTCAAGAAGCCGGTCGAGGAGCTGAACCTGATCACCTGCCATCTCGGCAACGGCTCCTCGATCGCCGCCATCAAGGGCGGCAAGGTGCTGGACACCACCATGGGCTTGACCCCGCTTCCCGGAATGATCATGGGAACCCGCTGCGGCGACATCGATCCGGCCATCATCTTCTTCCTCGCCCGCAAGGGCATGACCATCGACGAGATCGACAACGTCCTCAACAAAGAGAGCGGCCTCATGGGCATCAACGGCATCGGCAGCGGCGACATGCGCGACACCGTCAACGCCGCCGAGCAGGGCAAGTCGTCGGCGGACAACGCGATCAACATGTTCGGTCACCGCGCCGCCCTCTACATCGGCGGCTACTACACGCTGCTCGGCGGCGCCGACGCGATCATCTTCACGGGCGGCATCGGCGAAAACAGCGCGCCGGCCCGAAAGTCCATCGTCTCGCGCCTGGAGGCCCTGGGCTGCAAGCTGGACGAGGCCAAGAACAAAGCGGTCTTCGGAGTCACCGGCGTCATCAGCACCGACACCTCCAAGACCCCCGCGATCGTGATCCCGACCAACGAGGAGCTGATGATCGCCCGCGAAACGTTCCGTCTGCTGTCAGCCACGTTGAAGAAATAAGGAGCTGTCCCCATGAGCATTCTCGATTCCATGATTCCCCGCGCCCAGGCGGCGCATAAAACCATCGTGCTTCCCGAAGGCATGGACCCGCGCGTCATCGCGGCGGCAGTCAAGGCCGCCAAGACCGGCATCTGCACGCCGATCGTGCTGGGCACGCCCGCGGAGATCGCCGCGGCCGAGGCTACGGCGGGCGTCACGCTGGCCTCCGCCGGCGTCAAGGCCATCGACTACACCACCTCCGACCTTCTGCCGCAGCTGGCCGGCGCCTTCTACGAGAAGCGCAAGGCCAAGGGCATGACCGAGGCCGAGGCGCTCGCGACGGTCAAGGGCAAGCGGCTCTACTTCGGCAACATGATGGTCGCGCTGGACCTCGCGCAGGGTATGGTCGCGGGCTCGATCGCCTCCACCGGCGACATGCTGCGCAGCGCCTTCCACTGCGTGGGCACGGCCAAGGGCATCAAGCTGGCCTCCTCGACCTTCCTGATGGACCTCAAGACGCCCACGGCCTCGGGCGACACGACCTTGCTCTTCGCGGACTGCGCGGTGAACCCGTGCCCGACCGCCGAGGAGCTGGTGGACATCGCCCACGCCACGGCCATCTCCTACCGCAAGCTGATCGGCAAACAGCCCCGGCTGGCCTTCCTCAGCTTCTCCTCCAAGGGCAGCGCCACGCACGAGCTGGTGGACAAGGTGCGCATCGCCGCGGAGCTGACCCGGCAGCGCTTCGCCGAGCAGGGCGTGGACGCGGTCGTGGACGGCGAGATCCAGGCCGACGCGGCCATCGTGCCCTCGGTCGGCGCCTCGAAGAACAAGGGCGGGGCGATCCAGGGCGACGCCAACGTGCTGATCTTCCCGGACCTTCAGGCCGGCAACATCTGCTACAAGCTGGTCGAGCGGCTGGCCGGCGCCACGGCGCTGGGCCCGGTGATCCAGGGGCTGGCCAAGCCGGTCAACGACCTCTCGCGCGGCTGCAGCTCCGACGACATCTTCGGGACCATGTGCATCACCGCCCTGCAGAGCTGAGCGGAGTAGACCGTACGGGCCTGCAGTCGAGCAGCCCTTTTTGAGTGCGCGGGCCTGCCCGCGCTTTCCATGACAGGGGCCTGACCCTGTGCCGGACGCGGCAGGCCGCGTCCATGGAAAGCGCCCGGAGCCGGGCGCATCCAAAACGGACAGGCACCCCTTCTCGTCGGACGCGGGGCCTGTTTTGTTTTACACGAGATCTCTCACCTCACCGCCAGGTCGAGATAGCCCACCGACATGGCTTTCCCTGAGATCAGTGTGAGCTCGATCCGGTTTGGCCCGGCTTTGAGGACCGCGGCCGGCACGCTCCACGCCCGGTAATCCCCGGGCTGGCCCAGGCCGACCGGGTAGGGGTTCGGATAGGGTTCCGACACGTCCGCCGTCGGCGCGAGCGCGACGCCGTTGAGCGTTGCCGACCAGCGGCTGTCGCCCAGCGGCCCGTGCGCCTGGATGCGCAGCCGCCCCCCCTGGCTCCATCCGCCCGCGGGCGGGACCAGGAAGAGCGTCTGGGCCACGGGCCTGCCGGGTGTGACGTTCTCCTGGAAGGGGCGCCCCGTCTTCTTGGGCTGTCCCTGACCCTGTCCGAGGAAGTAGTGCTGCGGCTGCTGCGCCAGCCACGCGCGGTCGCCCAGCCGCCTGAACACGCCGTACGGCGGTTCGGCCGGCGCGCCGTACACGTCGGTCGGGTTGTAGGTGCCGCGGTAGTACTGGAAGTTGAAGGCGCTGATGCCGTCCGCGCCCTGCGCGTAGGCCTGATGCGCCACCGTGGTGAACTGCTCCGGCGTGGTGCGGCGGTTGGCGTTGATGACGCCTTTGCCGTCCGGGTCGGTGAATTTCTGCGCCATGGCGGAGACATACTGGACCTCGGCGTAGAGCGCGACGGTTGCGGGGAGTTTGCGGCGCATCGCGGCGAGCTCCAGCTGACAGTCGGTGAAGTAGTTGCTGCTGGCGTTCACCATGTCGACGCCGGCGAGCGCGAGCGACGGCAGGTCGATCCCGGCCGCGTCATAGGTCTCGGCGTACGAAGGCACGCGGACGCAGAGCCAGCGGCGCTTGCCGGGCTGGCCCGTCCGGTCCAGCAGCTCGCGCACCTGCCGCACGAAGCCGGTCTGGATGGCGCGGCGCTGTTCGGCCGTCGTGCGCTTGAGGTTGAAGAAGATCCAGTGCCGCATGAAGTCGAGCTCCAGCCCCTCGAAGTCGTAGTTGCGGCAGAGCTCTTCAAGCAGCTTGAGCTTGTAGTCGCGCACTTCGGGCCGGCCCCAGTCGAGCATGTACTGCATGCGCGCGTCGCCGTCGACCTCGGGTCCGATGCGGCAGTCGGGATGGTCCGCGAAGAACTGGAACTCCGCCAGCGCCTTCTCGCGCGCCTCCGGCTTGGCCTTGGCCCCGCGGTAGATGTGGTGGGCGTCGTTCAGCCGGATGGAGATGAAGGGCGCCTCGCCGCAGGCGCGGCACGCGTCGATGAAGACGCGCACCAGGTCCCCGCCGTTGAGCACATAGGACTCGAAGACGTTGGGCCTGCCGCCCTGGCGCTCCAGCCAGGCCACGTGCTGCTTCATCGGCAAGGCCGCGCTCGGCCACCACGGCACCCAGCCGAGGCCCGGCTGGAGCAGGTGGACGTCGATGCCCGCGCCGGCGGTCTCGGCGACCGAGGCCCGCAGCTGCCCCTCCGTGAAGGGCTCGCCGCGCTTCTTGATGGGCCCCGGACAGCTCTCGATGTTCGTCGTGTCGTTGCTGAACAGGACTTTGAAGGGGGCCTTGCGCAGCGTCTCCTCGGCCCGGAGCGACGCTTGGCCGCACCCCAGAAACAGTCCCGCGCCCGCCGTCTCCCCCAAAAATCCGCGCCGACTCATGTGATGCATCGTGACCTCCGCGTGCTAAAAGGTAAAGGCGGGATTATACGCGAACCGGACCAAGGTGTACATGTGCGGTAGAAAATCCGACACGTCGCCCGCGTAGCAGAAACAAACGAGGGGGCAACGTGGCGTTGCCGGCGAAAGAACGGTTAGGATGAAGATGACGATGACGCAAGATCCCTGATCTCTCCTGATCCTCATCGTGCCCTTCATCCCAGCCACGTGATTGGGAAGAACAATCCTCTTGAACCCCACGGCAGGAGAGGATTATTATCAACCTGTCCGATGTTCCGTGACGTGCCGCTTAAGGAGGGACTATGAAACGACCGCAGTTTCGAAGGGTTAAGTGTGACGGTTGCTTGCGCACACGTTCACGCGTCCTCTTGGCCGCACTGGCCGCCGTGGTGTTCCGGGTGGGCACCGTGGCCGCGCTCGAGGCAGCGGGCACGCTTCAGAACGTCGAGCCCACGACCCGCGTCGTGAAGATGTTCGCGAACGGACAGGACCGCGTGGTACTGGTCTCGGAAGATGCCCAGATTTTGGGCGTGGACGGAAAGCCCCTCGCCGGCGGGCTGAAAGCCAAGGAGCTCCAGCGCGGAATTGCCGTTTCGATCTTTGCCGAACCCGGTGATCACGGCCCGGTTGTGAAGGTGCTCCGTTTGGGGACGCAGCGCAGAGAGGTTGCGCCGGGCGCCGGCAAGAGCTCGGTCGGCCTGAAGCCGCTCAGCGAGATGACCGCGGCGGACCGCTACAAGGGCGAGGACGGCGGGCTGTACGGCGGCGGCAGGAACGAGCCGACGCCCGCGCATGCCGCCGGCGCGGCGCGCCAGTCCGCCCAGATTGCGCCGCTCGACGCCGAAGGCCGACCCTCGCCGCAGGGCAAGATTGGACTGGTTTCCATCAGCATGTCCAACGCGACGATGGAGTACTCGCTCTTCAAGCTGCTTGCCGACGCGGATCCGCAGAAGTCGCCAGCGGTCGCGGTCGTGGACTGTGCGCAGGGCGGGCAGGCCATGGCCGAGTGGAGCGACCCCGCGGCGCGCGCGTGGGAAGGGGCGGACCAGCGCCTGGCGCAGGCGGGGGTCAGTCCCCGGCAGGTGCAGGTGGTCTGGATCAAGCTCGCCAACAAAGGCCCGCGCGGCGACTTGGCCGAGCATGTCGGCAAGCTCAAGCAGGACACGCGGGCCGTGCTGCGCCTTGCCAAGGCCCGCTTTCCCAATCTGCGTGTCGCCTATCTGGGCAGCCGCATCTACGCCGGCTATGCCTCCACGGGACTCAACCCCGAACCGTATGCCTACGAGGGCGCGTTCGCCGTGCGCGGGCTGATTCAAGATCAGGCCACAGGCGCCGCCGACCTCGCCTACGAGGGCGCGGCACAGGCGCCGCTCCTGCTCTGGGGACCGTACCTTTGGGCGGACGGCACCACGCCGCGCAAGGGTGACGGACTGGTCTGGGAGCGGGGCGATCTCGGGGGCGACGGCACGCATCCCAGCGCGAGCGGACGCCGCAAAGTCGCCGAGCAACTGCTGAAGTTTTTCAAGGAAGACCCGCTCGCCGCCCGCTGGTTCTTGAAAAAAGCCGGGTGAGGCACACACCAGCCACACGTCAGCTTCTTTGGCAGGAGGACAGGAAGAAAAGGATGTGTTTGCGGAGGGCCATCCTGAAAATCGTGCTGATCCTGTTAGGGCCTTGCGGTCATACAACAACGATGGCAATAAATTGTTTCAGAACCTGAACGAACCGCAGATTGATGAAGGATGAGTTACGAATCATGGAGGAAAGAGTCCTAACTGCGCATGGTCGGGATTCCCTTCGACATTCTGCGGTTCAGTATTCGGCAATCTGCGGTTGCGTTGGGTTGCGGGCGGAGCCCACGTTCGAAGAACAGGGTGTCCAAGGCAAAAAGGAGGCGCTTATGGTACTCGAAGAAGTCAAGGGACTGTACAGCATCATCGGGCTGAAAGTGCTGCGGCGCACGCCGAACGTGTGGTTCGACGTGTTGAACACGAACCAGATCAGTCCGATCGCCGCCGTCGACCGCGTGATCCACGGCCCCGGCGCGCTGTCGCCCGGAAGCGTGGGCGCGGTCGAACACCCTTGGTATATGCATACGCATCAGGAGGACAACCTGATGGTGCTGCACGGCACGCGGTATGTGGAGCTCTACACGCAGGAGCGCGGACGGATCGAAAAATTCACGGTGACGCCGGACGAGGTCCGCATGGAGAACGGCCAGACCTACACCGGCGCGGTGATGCTCACCTGGCCGTGCCACGTGTTTCACCGGATCATCAGTTGCCCCAAGGAGGGTTCGGCCTCTATCAATCTGGCGGCGCACTTCGAGGGGTTCGACATCCGCACCAACTTCAATGTCTACGACCTCGATCCGGCGACCGGCAAGTTCTGGCTGGTCCGCGAAGGCTATCTCGACCAGCCGGGGTCGTAGGCCGGGACCTAGTAGTCTGTACAAGTTAAACTGTCGGATATTTTGACATGATTACATGATTATCATGATTGTCTCTGTTGGCTAGTAATCATGTGAATCATGTAATCCTGTCCGAAAATTCATATTGTACCGTGCACTAGCCCAGCGCCGCTCTTTTGCGCTTGCCGGCTTTCTTCGGACCCGGCTCTTTGAGCGGCAGCAGGTCGAGCGTCTTTTCCCACGAAGCGAGCCGGCCCGCGAGGTCGCGGACCACGTCTGTTTTCGTCGCGTCGGCCGCGAGATTCGTCAGCTCGCCGGGATCGCTGCGCATGTCGAACAGCTGCGTCACGGGGTCGCCCTGATAGGCGATGTACTTGTACTCCGGCGTGCGCACCATGCGTCCGGTGCGGAAGGTCTCGGCGACCAGGAACTCGCGCCACGGGGAGTCGGTGCGGCCCTCGAGCAGCGGCCGCAGGCTGAGGCCGCGCGCTTTCGGCAGGCCCTCGAGGCCCGCGAAATCGCAGAGCGTGGGTGCGACGTCGAGGCCCGAGACGAGATGACGCGTGTCGCGCACGCCGCTCTGTGCGCGGCCCGGGCAGGCCACGATGAAGGGCACGCGCGCGGCCTCGTCGTAGAGGAACATCTTCGAGGTCAGACCGTGACGCGCCAAGCCGTCGCCGTGGTCGGAGGTCAGCACGACGAGCGTTTCGTCGGCCAGGCCGGAATCGTCCAGAGCGTCCAGCACGCGGCCGACTTCGGCGTCGGCCATCTCGACCATGCGGTCGTAGTTCCAGAGATACCAGCGCCACTGGTCGTCAGACCATCCGGAGCCTTCGCGCTTGTTGCGCCTGCGGCCGAGCGCGGCAGGCTCGCTCGGGTCGTAGCCGTGGTTCAGCGGCAGCGGCGGGAGGTCCGCCGGCAACGCCCCCAGACGCGTGTGCGCCGCGCCGTCCCCGTGCTCCATGACCCAGTAGCAGCAGTCGTGCGGCTGCAGGAACCCGACGTTGAGGAAGAACGGCTGGCTGCCCGTCCGGCGCGAACGTATAAAGCCTTCAGCGGCGCGCGAGACCACGCCGTCGGTGACCTCCCCGACGCCCGAGCCGGGCGTGAGCATGCGGAAGCTGTCGGTGACCGTCCGCCCCGTGACGTGCCACTTGCCGGCGTAGACCGAGTCGTAGCCGCGCGCGGAGAACCACTGTCCCAGGTCCGGCATCTCCGGGGCGACCGGCCACTGGTCGTTCATGACCACGCCGTTCTCGGAAGAGGCGCGCCCCGTGTACCAGCAGGTGCGCGCGGGACAGCAGACCGGGTTCGCGGAGTAGGAGAGGCTGAAGGAGGTGCCCTGCGCCGCGAGCCGGTCGATGCTCGGCGTGCGGACGTGCGGACAGCCGAAGGCGGAGACCGCCTCCCAGTAGTGCTGGTCGAGATGCATGAAGAGCAGGTTCGGCGGGCGCTTCTGCGCCGCGGCCGGGGCGCGCTGCGCGGCCAGGATCAGGCCGAGCCCGCCCGCGGCGCCGGACTTGAGGAAGGTGCGGCGACGGATGTTCGGAGCGATCATGCGACACCTCCCGTGGCGCCCGACTCCAGCAGATAGGCGAGGCGGCCACCGGCAGCGAGCAGCACGCGGTGCTGGTCGTCGAGCCACCAGCGCCAGGGCAGCACGCCGTGGCCGGTCTGTTCGAAGACGTGCAGGTTCAGGGTCTTCGCGCCTTGCGCGACGGGATGAGGACCGATATAGGCGAGCCGGTGGCCGGGCTTGTGAAGCTCCAGCTCCTCGAACAGGTCGAAGGTGAGGACTGAACCCTGCGCGAACGGCAGCCGCTGCACGGCGGCGAAGAGGCTCCAGAAGGAGGTCCAGCGCTCGGGAGCGGGACGGCGGCGTTCCCTCGTCGCCTGGAAGACGAGCTCTTTTCCCTCGACGTGTCCGCCGCGCTTCTGGTCAAGTTCGCCCGCCGTCACTTTGCCCGGTGCGGAGGTCTGCCAGCGGATGGTGAGCGCCCAGCGGCGCGGGGTCAGGAGAGCGTCTTTTGTGCAGGTGATCTCGGCCAGGGTGGTGGGGGCGGAGTAACCGGTCGTGACGGTTTCGGCGGCCCGCAACTGGAGCGTCTCCTGGTCCGGCTGCTGCTCGAGGCGCAGGGTGCCGGACTGCGCGCCGCGGCCGGGGGTGCCGTCGAGTTCCGGAATGAGCGCGTGGCGCGTGTAGCGCAGCGACCACGCGCCGCCGGGATTGAAAGCGCCTTGGGGCGGCTCCCACGCGGCCAGGCGTTCACCCAGCGCGGACCAGTCTCGGGGCATCGGTGTCATCGCACATCCTCTCGGTCTCAGTCGCGGGGACCCCGCGCCAGAATATAACCGTGGCAAGGGTAACAAAGCCCGCGCGCCTCATCAAGCATGGCGGCAACATCTGCTGGCCGTGAAAAGGTCGCTGCCGGCGGTTACCCGTGGGAGGGCGCGTGCTCCCGCAAGCCGCGGTGTGCACTTTTTGTACAATCCGCTTGATCCCCGCATCTGGAGGGGCTTATCATTCGGCCAACACTTGGGGGGCGGGGCAACTCCGCTGTTTGACGAGTCTGGAGGGACGGCCTCCATGTCGTCCGCTGGCCGCTCGGTTGAATCGCGATGCAATAAGGTGAAATGTTATGAGGCGACAGCTCCTTTTGACGGGCATTCTGGCGGCAGGGCTGAGTGCGTTTAGCGAGGTGGCGAAGCAGCCGTTCCCCATGGACTGGTCGACGCAGGCTGCATCGGTGGTCGATCTGCGTTCGGCGCTCGACGCTCCGGCCGGCAAGGGCGGCTTCATCCGCGCCGAGGGGGGACATCTGATTAAACCGGACGGTTCGCGTTTCCGCATCTGGGGCGTGAACATCTGTGGAGCGGCCTGTTTCCCGGAAAAGGAGCAGGCCGTCGCTCTGGCTGACCAGCTCGCGCGGCTCGGCGTCAACTGCGTGCGCTTTCATTATATGGATTCGAAATGGAGCGAGCTGTTCGACAAAGGGCGGACGGACACGCGCGAACTGCAGGGGGCGGCGCTGGACCGGCTAGACTTCCTCGTCGCCGAGTTCAAGAAACGCGGCATCTATGCCAATCTGAACCTCAACGTCGCCCGCCAGTACAAGCCCGGCGATGAGGTGCGCGATGCTGACAAGCTCGGTTTCGGCAAGGCCTGCACCTATTTCAACCCCCGCCTGATCGAACTGCAGCACGAGTATGCCCGACAGCTCCTGACGCATAGAAACCCCTATACAGGCAACGAGTACCGCAGCGAGCCCTGTGTGGCCACCATCGAGATCGTCAACGAGAACTCGGTCCTCGAAGGATGGATCAGCGGCAGGCTGATCGGTCAGGACGTGGATAAGCCGGACACCTGGTCGCCGATACCGGTTTCCTACGCCGAGGAGCTGAGCGTTCTCTACAACGCATGGCTCGCGGAAAACCGGTCCGCGGCGGATGTCGCCGCGCTGCGTGCCGAGGCCGGGGTCGCCTCGGACGCCCGCGTCCCGTGGCTCGCCCCCGCGCAATTCGCGAAAGCCTCTGACGCGCGTTTTCGCACCGAAGCCGAGTTTTGCATCACTGTCGAACGGCGGTTTTTCGCAGGCATGAAGCGGCTGCTGAAGGAAGAGCTGGCCGTGCAGGCGCCGGTGGTGGGAACCTCCGATCACAACCACGGGTACGCCGCCTACGCGCACGTCGAGGCCAACGCGACGTTTGACTTCATCGACGGCCACGGTTACTGGCAGCATCCCGATGTCCACGGTCCTGTTCCCTCCTGCAAGAACACGCCGATGGTCAATGATCCGCTCGACTCGCTGGCCGTCCAGTTGGCGCGGTCGCCGGTCGCGGGGCGCGCGTTTACGGTCTCCGAGGTGAACCATCCCTTCCCGCACGAATACGCCTGCGAGGGATTCCCCATCCTCACGGCCTATGCGATGTTTCAAGACTGGGACGGAATCTACTGGTTCACGTGGGACAACGGCAAGCCGTCCAAGGACGGCGGCATTCCGCCCCGGGCTTTTTTCACAGTCTCGTTCGATCCGGTCAAGGTCGCCAACCTGATGGCGTGTGCCGTGCTGTGGCATCAGGGCGGTATCGCCAAGGCAAAGGAGACCGTGGTGCGGTCCTACACGAGCGGGCAGGTGGCCAGCGCGATGCGCATGGACCGCAAGGAGGCGCCGTTATTCACGCCCGGGTTTGACCGCGCGACGCCGCTCGTGCACGCGATGCGCGCCCGCTTCGCCGACGGTCCCGCGACCCCTTTCCCGCCCGCGGCACCGCTGGGGGAGATCCTTTCCGACACGGGGGAGCTCGGTTGGCATGACGCCGACAAAAACCGGGGCGTGGTGACTGTCGACGCCGCCGGGGCTCAGGGTTTGATAGGCTATGTGCGCGGTAGCGGCCGGGCGACCGCTCACCTTGCGGCCGCGGTCAGCAACGACTTCTGCTCGCTCATGCTGGTGCCGCTCGACAACCGGCCGGTGGCGTCCTCCGCGCGCCTGTTGCTCGTCGCGACCGCCTGGAGCGGCAACGCCGGCATGCAGTGGGACGGGAGGCGGCGGAACCTGACGGACTGGGGCCATGGGCCGACGCTGATCGAGCCGGTGACCGGTACCGTCACCTTGCGGGGCATCACGGGCGCGAAAGCCTTCCGCGCTCGGCCGCTCACCGCCGCAGGCGCGCCGGCCGACGCCGCGTTGCCCGTGAACCGCGCGGATGACTCCTGCGTCATCACCCTCGGCATCCCAGCCGCCACCATGGTCTTGATCGAGATCGAGCGTTAACCCCGTCAGATTCTGCGGCACAGCCCAACACCCGTAACCCCAGCGGCCTGTTTTCAGACAAGGCAGAGGGAAGGAAAGAACGAACATGAGAAGTGGACACGCCCATTGGCGAACTCGGGCAGGGATCGGCATTTTGTGGGGCATGGCCTGTGTCTGTCAGGCGCAGAAGCCGATGCTGATCATCAACGAGGACAACGATCACTATTTCAAGCAACGCCCGGAGCGGATGACCGAGGCGGATCTGCAGGCTTACATCGACACGTTCGCGGACACGAAGGTGACCCACTTCTTCATGTGCCCCAACGGCCAGCGCACCAGTTACCGCTCATCCGTCCACGAGGCGATCTGGGACGAGGTGGGCGGCGCGATGCCGACCGATATGTGGTGCCTTAACGCGAAGCGGCTTTACGATCAGGGCATCGATCCCTATCAGGTCTGGATCGCCCGGTGCCGCGAGAAAGGCATCTCGCCGTGGATCAGCATGCGCATGAACGATGTGCATTTCGTGACGACCACCAATTATTTCCGCAATACGACCTTCTGGCGGAGCTATCCCGAGCTGTGGAGGGTCCCCCACGCCAAAAGCGGGAACTGGACGGACTATGCCTTCGACTATTCGAAGCGCGAGGTCCGCGACTATCACTTGGCGCTGGTCCGCGAACTGCTCGAACGCTACGACACGGACGGGCTGGAGTTGGACTGGATGCGCTTCGGTTATCATCTCACGCCCGGCAAAGAGCGGGAGCAGGCTCCGGTTCTGACGGAGTTCACCCGCCAGGTCCGGCAACTCGCCGACGCGTGGGCTGTCAAGCGCGGGCACGCCGTCCGGCTGTCGGCGCGGGTGCCGAGCCATCCGGACGCGGCGGCCGGTCTGGGCATGGACGCCATCGGATGGGCGCGGCAGGGGCTGGTCGATCTGCTCGTGGTCTCGCCCTTCTTCTCCACCGGCGACTTCGACATACCGGTCGAATTATGGCGCGAGCGGCTGGGCGGGCTGGCCGCGAAGATTCCTGTCATCCCCGCGACCGACAACGGCACCGCCGCCTATCCAGGGGCGCCGCGGATTGAAAACGACCTTGCCACGTATTACGGTTGGGCGGCCGCCTTGCGTCACCGCGGCGCGGAGTCCTTCTATCTCTTCAACACCGTCTATCATCCGTTGGACCAGCCGTCGTTCCGACCGATTCTCGACAAGGGTCTGGATGAGGACACGGTGCTGAACAACCTGCGGCGCTATCCGGTCGCCTACCGCGACACCGTGCCGAGGGGTTTTCCCGACGGCGCGCAACTGCCCCGCACCACGGAGCAGGCTGCGACCTTCTCGTTGGCGATCGGGAAGAGGCCGGTGACCGGCAAGGTGGCCGTGATCATCGGGCTGGCGGATAAGCCCGGGGTCAAGGAGGCGACTCTCACCGCGCGTCTGAACGGACAGGACGGGGCCGCGTTCACGGAACTCGCGACGCCGAAGAAGTACGGCGGCAGGACCGCCCGCGCGCTGCGTTTCGATTTTACAACCGAAGCCGCGTGCGACGGCCTGAACACGGTCTGCATCGCGCCGGTTGCCGGCGGGGCGCAGCAGATCGTGTGGGTCGAGATGGAGATCGATCCGATGTCCGGGCAGCGGCTGGCCTGGCAGGAGGAGTTCAACGGCGCGGCCGCAGGCCTCGACGCCAACTGGGATTTCCAGAACGGGCCGAGCGGCCACATCCTGTGCAGCCGCTGGCGCGCGAACGCGGCGGTGACCAATGGCGTCTGCCGGCTGTTGAATAAGAAAGAGACGCGCGGCGGCCAGGCGTGGACCTCCGCCAGCCTCTGGACCAAACGGACGTTCCAGTACGGCTATTTCGAGTGCCGCTACCGCTACGGCGCGGCGACGGGCCTGAACAACTCCTTCTGGCTGATGACGCGCGGCGGCACCACCAACACGCCCGGGCGGTTCGAGATCGACATCAACGAAGGACACAGCCCGAACGAGGTCAACATGAACATCCACAACTGGTCGGGCCAGCACTGGGCCAAGAGCAAGTCGTGGAAAGCCGAGGGATGCGACCTGACGCGGGAGTGGCACGTCTACGGCTTGGAGTGGAGCGCGACGCAGCTGGTCTGGTTCTTTGACGGGCAGGAGATCCGCCGCGAAACCAACGCCATCTGCCACAGCCCGGCGCCGGTGCTGCTGAGTTCCGCAATCATCAAGTGGGCGGGTCCGGTCACCGACCAGATCGACGGCACGGCGATGGAGGTCGATTACGTGCGGGTGTACCAGCGGCGCTGAGCGTCCCGTTGCGGCAGGTCATCGACGGGTCGTATCATGCGGGAGACGCAAGAGGGGCGCGTGATTTTCGCGGCAGCCAGATTGAAAAAAAGGTGAGCAGGAGGGTGAACAGATGAGAAATGTCTGCAGTGTGACCGCGTGTCTGTGCGTGTTGGCGGCTGTGCTGGTGGCTCCGTCCGGGGTTTTGGCGGAAGCTGCCGCGCAGCCGCGGCTTGGCATCAATCTCGCCGGGCCGGCGGACTGGATGACCGAGCTGCCGTTCGTGGACGTGTTCCGCACTTCGCGGGCGTGGATCAGTCAGCGGGCAGGCGCGGGCTGGGGCAAGGGGCCCGAGCTGGAGATCGATGAGCTCGGCTGGGTCAAGAAGCTGGAGCCCGGCTGCTATGCGGAGACCATGCTCTGCACCATCAGCGGCGGACACTATCCGGCGGGCACCTACACCGTGCTCTACGAGGGCGAGGGCAAGCTCGCCTGCGGCAACAACGCGAAGGTGAAGGAGTCCGCGCCGGGCCGGCTGTTGGTCGACGTCGACGCCTCCAAGGGCGGGTTCTCGATTCAGCTCAAGGAGGTTAACCCGCGGAACTACGTGCGCAACATCCGCGTGGTGATGCCGGGCTTCGAGAAAACGTTTGAGAAGGACCCGTTCCACCCCGTCTTCCTCAGGCAGTGGAAAGGTTTCGCCTGCTACCGCTTCATGGACTGGATGCACACCAACGGTTCGGAGGTGCGCACGTGGGCGGACCGGCCGACGTTGAAGCGCGCGACCTTCTCGAGGCGCGGCGTGGCGCTGGAGTGGATGATCGACCTTTGCAACCGCCAGAAGGCCGATGCGTGGTTCTGCCTGCCGCATCTGGCGGACGACGACTTTGTGCGACGCTTCGCGCAGATGGTTAAGGAGCGTCTCGATCCCTCGCTGAAAATTTACATCGAGTACTCGAACGAAGTGTGGAACGGCCAGTTCAAGCAGTGTCAGTACGCGGGCGAGCAGGGGGTGAGGCTGGGCCTCGGCCCGAAGGATAAGCCTTGGGAGGCGGGCTGGGCTTACACGGCGAAAAGGTCGCTGGAGATCTTTGCGATCTGGGAAGAGGTGTTCGGCGGGCATGAACGCTTCGTGCGCGTGATCCCGACGCAGTCCGCCAACAGCGGCGTGACCCAGGGCATCCTGCGCGACCCCGAAGTGGTGAAGCACGCCGACGCGCTGGCCATCGCGCCCTACATGGGCTACAGCATCGGCCGCGGCAAGACCGCCGAGCTGGGCGCGCAGATGACGACGTGGAGCGTGCCGCAGATGCTTGAGAATTTCGAGCAGACGGGCTTTGTGGAGAGTCTGAAGCACATGCGCATGAACAAGGAGTTGGCCGACCGGTACGGGCTCAAGCTGATCGCCTACGAGGGCGGTCAGCACATGGTGGCCTTCATGCAGGATCAGGCGACGGTCAAGGCCGTCAGCGCGACCATGCACGCCTGCAACCGCGATCCGCGCATGGGCGCCCTGTACACGCGCTATTACGACGAGTGGGCCAAGGTCGGCGGAGACCTTTTCGCGGTCTTCTCCAGCGTCGGCGCGTACAGCAACCACGGCGCGTGGGGCTTGGCCGAGTTCTACGACAGCAAGCCCGCCGACTACCCGAAACTTGAGGCGACGCTGAAATGGGCCAAGGCCCACGGGCAAGACGTCGAAAGCGACTGACCCCGGGTCCGGTCATTCACGCGGACGAAAGGGGATGCCTGCAGGGAAACCGGTTCAGGTGTTTGTAAGGAGTGAAATATGTTTTGCACTGACCGATGGTGTGACGGCTCCGGGCGCCACCCTCACACGTGTCCGCTGCACGCGCTGATGCGCTTTGCGCGGGCAGGCGTTCCGCGCCGCCTGTTCCTCATCCTCACGCTGACTTTGGCAGGCTCCGCCGCGCCGATTTCCGCCTTGGCTGCGGAAGCGCCTCCGGCCGTCTTGGCCAAGCTGGAGGGCCTTGTGGCGTTTTGGGACTTCCAGGAGGCTGCGGGCCAGCCGCGTGTCGCGTGCGGGTCAAAGGCGCTGGCATTGCTGGAAAGGAAAGGGCCCATTGAGCGGGCGGACGCGGGGCTCTTCGGCCCATACTCGGCGCGAATCAAGCGCGGGCAATGGTTCATGATCGAGCGAAAGGACATCGGCCCGCTCGACCTGCACGGAAAGGATGCGCAGGTGAGCGTGGTGGCCTGGGTGCGGCGTGAGGATCCGGCGGCGTGGCAGGCCATCGCGGGGGTGTGGGACGAGACGCGCAAAATGCGGCAGTATTGCCTCTTCCTCAACGCGCCGCAGGGCACGCGCGCCGACGAGATGAAGCGCCATCCGCTCGCCAACCGCATTCACGGCCACGTTTCGGCCGTCGGCGGTCCGACGCCGGGCAATCCGGTGTGCATCACTTACTCAAGCGGAGCGACAGCGATCCCGCTGCGGGCGTGGCACTGCCTCGCGATGACCTACGACGGACGCGAATCCCGCGTGTATGTGGACGGACGGCTCGATGCGCTGGAGCAGTATAACCCGTTCCCGTATCCGGACGGGCTCTTCAGCGGCGGCGATACCGGAGCGGATTTCACCGTTGGCGCGGTGCACCGGGGCGGCTCGTGGGGCAACTTCTTCGGCGGCCAGATCGGCGGGCTCGCCATTTTCCGACGCGCGCTGAGCGAGGCCGAGATGCGGGCGCTTGTGGCGAGCGTGCCGCTTCCGAAGGAAACACCGAAATGAAGGTGAACAAAAGGGTCGTGCGGGTGGGGACCGTGGCGCTGCTGGCCAGCCTGCTCGTGGCGGCGTCGCCGGGGCGGGCGGAGGCGGTGACGGTTCCCGTGCCGCCGCCTGAGCATCCCCGGCTCTACCTGCGCGCCGCGCAGGCGGCGGGGCTGGAGGCGCGGCTGCGTGATCCGGTCCTGCGTCCGGCCGTGCAGAAGCTGCAGGCCGCAGCCGGCAAGTCGGTGCAGATGAGGCTCGAGTGGGATGCGCTGCACTATCTCATCGCGAAAGACCGGCCGGCCGGCCGTGCCACCGTGGAGGCGGCCCTGTCTTTTCTGAAGGGGAGCAAACTGCCCGACAAGCATGACGCCTGCCGCGAGACCGGACGCGCCATGGTGACCGGCGCGATCGTCTACGACTGGCTGTATGAGTTGCTGACACCGGCAGAGCGGCAAGCCTTCGTCAGGGAACTGGTCCGGCTGGCCAAGACGCAGGAGTGTGGCTATCCGCCGACAAGAGGCGGGTCGGTGACCGGCCACGCGTCGGAGGCGATGATCATGCGCGACATGCTCTCCGCCGGCATCGCGATCTATGACGAGTTTCCTGAAATGTACGAGGTTGCCGCAGGGCGCTTCTTTCGCGAGCACCTGCCGGCGCGGAACTGGCTCTACAACGGGCACGCGCACCACCAGGGCGACTCTTACGGCGTCCACCGGTTCAGTTGGGACCTCTACCCGCTCTGGATCTTCGACCGCATGGGCGCGGGTAACGTGTACAATCCCGAACAGCGCTGGGTTCCCTACCTCTGGCTTTACGCCACCCGGCCCGACGGCCAGAGGTTGCGGGCGGGTGACACCTTTGCGCACGGCGCGCCGCGCGGCCAGCCGTGGAGCGACTACGGCGCATCGCTCTTTACCGCCAGTTACTATGGTGACGGGTTCTTGCTGGACCAGTATCTCCGCCAAGGCGGCAGCAGCGGCAGCGAGATGCTCTTCGAGGTGCTGTGGCGCGACACGGAGCTTCAGCCGAAGCCGGTGGCAGACCTGCCC
>JAHFSX010000032.1:61075-76367 GCA_023269675.1 Verrucomicrobiota bacterium | reverse complement strand
TTGCCCTCTTCAGGGATCGGTGCCGGCCCGTGCTTGGCGCCCTTCGCCACACAGCACATCTGCTCAACTTCATGAGAGCATGGATACTTACGACTCATAAGAATTCCCTCCATAGGTGTCCGAAAAAAACCGCGCCATTGTACACAAAACGCCAAGCGCTGACAAATGGAATACTACCGTTTCAATGGACAAAAATTAAGACACGGCGCCCCGCAGACGTATCTAGGCTGAAAACCCACCGAAAGGAGTCAAACCATGCACACCCCGACAAACGTATCGGCCCTGACGGGCGAGCTGACCGCCGACTACCGCGAGCCGAGCTATGTGAGCCGGCTCCTGACGATGCTCCGCGGCCTGCGCCAGCCCCGCTCGTCGCGCGGTTACAGGTCCGCCGTCATTGAAGCGCAGCGGCTTTCCGCCCCTGTCGCCGCGGTCTTGCTGCCGCTCCTGGCGGTCAGCCTGCTCCTGCTCATGGAGGATGTCCGCATGGTCCCGGACGCCTTTACCACGGTCGGCGTTGTCGACAACGCCCCGGTCCCGGAGCTGCAAGACCTGGCCGACCCCCGGAAGCAAGCGGCGCCCGCAGAGTGCCCGGCCACGGTTGCCGACATCACCGGCCCGGCCCTGAAGATCGACACCGAAACCCCGGGCGACGCGCTGCCCGCCAACCAACCGCCCGCGCCGGTCTTGATTTCCATGCGCGCCCGCGCGGGCGCCTGCACGTTCACGGGCCTCAGCGGAGTCAGCCGCGGCGCCCAGGCGCGCGGCCGACTCCTGGCTGAGTTTGACGGCGACCAGCTGACCGAAGACGCGGTGATGCGTGCGCTGC
The DNA here is from genome assembly GCA_023269675.1 of Verrucomicrobiota bacterium. Classification (GTDB taxonomy): domain Bacteria; phylum Verrucomicrobiota; class Kiritimatiellia; order RFP12; family UBA1067; genus JAHFSX01. The sequence goes on along the minus strand of JAHFSX010000032.1, from coordinate 75,538 downwards.
GCTGGCTGAAGATGCGCCAGCTGGCGGACGGCTCGTGGAAGGCACAACAGATCGCGATGACGGGCCTGGCGACCCTCACATTCCTGGCCCACGGCGAGAAGCCCGGCGCGTCGGCCGAGTTCGGCCAAACCGTGCAGAAGGCGCTCGAATTTCTGATGAGCCGCCAGCAGGCGGACGGGCGCTTCACCGGCATGGACGGCAACGAGTATGCCCACCCCATCGCCACCTACGCGCTCTGCGAGGCCTACGGCATGACGCTCAACCCCAACGTCAAGTCCGCCGCCGAAAGGGCGCTGGCACCCATCATCCGGGGCCAGCACCCGACCGGCGGCTGGAACTACCGGATGGACCCGAACGTCAGCAAAGAGGACGGCCGCTACCGCGACGACACCTCCTACATGGGCTGGTGCGCCCAGGCCCTCAAGGCCGCCAAGCTCGCCAAGCTCCAGGTGGACGGCCTTGACCGGGCGGCCAAGCTGACCGTCAAAGGCTTCCAGAAAAACGCCGACCCCAGGGGCGGCTTCGGCTACACCGCACCGGGACAGGGCGGGCTGACCGGCGTCGGCACGCTGTGCATGCAGCTGCTCGGCGCGGCCAAAGAGCCCGAGGTGAAGAAGTCGCTCGACCTGATGGACAGCTGGCAGCCTTCGCTCGATGCGAAGAGCCCGATCGGCGGCTCGCCCCAGTACGCCTGCTACTACGCCACGCAGGCCAAGTTCCACGCGGGCGGAAAACGCTGGGAGAACTGGAACCGGGCGATGAAGCCGCTTTATGTGAAGGCGCAGCAGATTGAGAAAGGCGCGGCCCAAGACGATCAGGGAAAAGACGCGGACATCGGCTGGTGGGCCAACGTCGACGCCCACGCCGACCGCCCGGTGATGGACACCTGCCTCGCCGCGCTCCAGCTGATGGTCTACTACCGCTACCTGCCCACCACCAGCCAGGGCGCTGTGAAACCCGCGGACGAAATCGTCGCCACAGCAACGGACAAGGATGCGGACATCACCGTTTACACAGGGAACCTCTAGTGTGGCGCCTCCTAAACGGCCACACCTGAAGTCGGGTTCACCCGCACAAAAAAGCGAGCCTGTCCTGTTCATCCGGACCATCCCAATTCCCTCATTCCACTCCCTGCTGTTCCATGCTATGCTCCTTCATCGTGAACGAATGCGGCACAGAGCGGACCGGCCTGACGGCGGTGATCGGGGCTTTCCAGGCCCCGCTGCTGCGCTATGCCGCGCGCCTGCTGAACAATGCCACTCTGGCTCAGGACGTGGTGCAGATCACGCTCGTCAAGCTCGCCCGGCGCGTCCCGCCCGCCGAGGCCCCCACCGACGAGGTGCGCAACTGGCTTTTCAAAGTCGCGCACAACGAGGCCGTGGACCTCATCCGCTCGGAAGAGCGCAAGAAGCGGCTGCTGGAAACCTACGCGCACCAGCGGGACTGCGAGACCGACGGCGGCCTTTACGCCGACACCGGAACCGACGAGCAGGAGCAGACCGTGCTGGACTGCCTGACCGTGCTGTCGCCTCTGCAGAAACAGGTCGTGCTGCTGCGCCTGCAGCAGGGCTTGAGTTACGAACAGATCGGCGCGATCGTCGGCGAAAAAAGCGGCTATGTCGGCAACCTGCTGCACCACGCCGTCAAAGCCCTGGCCGCCGAAGTGAAACGCCGTGAAGGAGAAGACCCTCATGTGCCCGCATGAAGAACAACTGACCGCTTGGCTTTTGGGCGATCTCCCGCCTGAGGAGCACCAAACCCTGACGCGCCACCTGGCAACCTGCGCATCTTGCCGCAGCGTCAAAGAGGAGTTGTCGCGTGTGCTGACGCCGCTGCGCAGCGGGCTGGAGAAGGACCGCAACCTGCTGATCGCGCCCCGGCCGCCGCGGGCGGTCCCGCGCCGCACGTTCCGCACGCTGTGGTCCACGCCGCACGAGGGGCTGAAGCGCGCCGCGATCCTGACCCTCTCGTTCGGCTCGCTCTTCGCGCTCCTCAGCGTGGTGTACCAGAGTGCCCAGCGCGCGCCCCATGACGCCGCTGCGGTGACCACCCTCACGTTCCATCCTGCCGCGGAAACGACGGCCCCCGCCCTGCTGCCCGTCCCGGACCAGAGCAGCGCCGCCGCCAAAGACGCCCTGACCGAGCCGGTGCCCCGTTCCGAAAACTTCACGGCCGACCCGGCTCCCGTCGCCATGCCGGCCACGCCGGCCCCGGACCGCCAAGCCCCCGCGTTCCGTCGGCTCATCAAGGCCGATGCCGAGCAAGAGGCGAAGCGCAAAGACGCGGCCGGAGCCGCGACGGCGGCGGCCGCCTACGCGCCCGCGCCTTCAGCCCCGGCCAAGGCCGTCACCAAGCGCGAACGGAGCAAGGACGCCAGAGGGGCGCCCCAGCGCCCGCCCGCCGACCTGATGACGAAACCCGTGCGGCTCGCGGGGGCCCTTGCGCCCACCAACGCGGTGCCCACCAACGCGGTGCCCACCAACGCCGTCGCACCCGCAGGGAGACCGATGCCATGAACACGACCCGACCGCGCCGCTCCATCACGACCGCTCTGTCCGTTCTCCTCCTCGGCCTTGCCGCCGGCTGCCGCACCACCTACACCACGCTGGTGCAGGACCGCGACACCGTCTACCAGCTCGCGCCTTTTCTCTACATCCTCAGCGGCAATTATGACGGCGCGCTCACGGTCGCGCAATTCAAGGCCGCCGGGAGCCTGGGCATCGGCACCTTCGAGGGACTCGACGGCGAGGCCGTCATGCTCGACGGCGTGGTCTATCAGGTGAAGGGCGACGGCTCGGTGTCGATCCCCGAGGACTCACGCCACATGCCCTTCGGCGCATGCACCCTGTTCGACAGCGACTTGCGCCGCAACATGAAACACATCGCCTCGTTCGACATCTTTTCCAAGACGCTGGAGGCTGACTTCCAGGACAAGCAGATCTTTTACGCCGTGCGCGCCGAAGGCCTCTTCAAAACCATCCGCGTGCGCAGTTGCGACAAGCAGACCAAGCCCTACCGGCCTCTGGCCGAGGCCACGAAGCAGCAGCACGAATACACCTACGGGCAAACCCGCGGCACGCTCGTCGGGTTCTGGACCCCGCCCTTTGTGCCCGGCTCGATCGGCGTGCCCGGCTTCCACCTGCACTTCCTGTCGGACGACCACACCCGGGGCGGCCACGTGCTGGACTTCCAGTCCGACGCGCTGTCCATCACCCTCGACCCCACGCCGCGCATCACGGTCGACTTCTCGACGCCGGTGGACGTGCCTCTCATGAAAGACGGCATCGACCAGCAGGTTCACGACGCCGAACGCCAGCGCAAGTAGAGGGATCATCACGTTCGTAGTACCGCCTTTAGGCGGAATCTCGGGTCAACCCTGCCTCGTTTTCCGCCTAAAGGCGGTACTACAAACATGAACTCAAGCATAGCCATTTACGGGACACTACGCCAGCCACGGGACTGTCACATGATCGGTGCTATGCATCGTTCTTGCGCCGCTTCAGAAGAGGTCCTCTTCGTCCTCGCCCTCACCCTCGTCACCGTCGAGGCTCTCCTCCCCCTCGCCGAAATCGAGATCCGCACCATCCTCCTCGTCGGCGTCCGCGTCCTCGCCAACCGCGAACAGGCGGCTGCGCAAGGCTCCCGAGCCGTTCCGCGACTCGCAGAACTTGCAGTCGAACTCCCCGCACGTGAGACAATCCCTCTCGTTGAAGTCCAAGGCGTCCACCTCGCCGTCCAAGACCAGCGGACAGGTGCGCGCCGTGGGCCCCACGACCTTGTGCGCGCTCGGGGAGACAGGCACCCCGCCGGCCGGCCTGGACTGCGGCGCCGCGACAGGCTTGGCCGCGGGCCTGGCCACCGGTTTGGCGGCAGGCTTAGCGGCAGGCTTGGCAGCAGACTTGGGTGCCGGCTTAGCAGCAGGCTTGGCGGCAGCGGGCGCGGCCTTCTTCGCGCGTGTCCCGTCTGTTGCCGGCTTCTTAACTGGTTTCTTCGCTGTCATCGTTCACTCCTTATCGGCTTGCGTTCATGGGCAAATCATCATCGTCTTGACCGCCGCACGCCCACGGATGGGCGTGCCACATTCCCGATGTGCCATGCGCATCCCTGCGCATGGGGTTCGCTTCCGTTCAGCAAGCGCCCTTAATACTTGATCACCAGATCCAGCGGCGGGATTGTCTTGCCGTCCGCCGTCGTGTAGGGCGCGGCGCCGAAGTTCACGGTCACCGTCACGCCGTTCGCGAAAACGCTCTGCTGCACACTGCGGTCGGGGGTCAGGATGCGGTGGTCGGTCATCTCGGAATACCCCGTCGCACGCGACACCGGCTCGGCCACCCGGTAGCTCGCCGCGAACTGCGCCTTCATCTCGTCCCACTGCTTCGGGACGAACAGGTACATCGGCGGCGTGCCGTAAAGCGCGTTGAAGAGGTCGCGCTTGCGCCACACCTTCGGCAGCTTGTTGTTGTAGTCGCCCCAGTACCACTGCGCCACCACGCAGTCGTGATACACCAGCTCCCACAGCGGCAGCCGGTAGGCCTCGCCCACCTGATACCGGGCCAGCCTGGCCGGCACCTCGTCCCAGACCCGCGTCGTATCGCGGCCCGAGTCGGGCACGCGGTACGGCCCCACGCTGAGCATGCCCTCGAAGTAGTCGCAGAACGGCACCGAAGCCTCGTGCCCCGTCTCGCTGCCGCACACCAGACCCAATTCGCCGGAGATCAGGTTCAACAGCTCCATCTTGTACTGACGGCTCTGCGTGCGCGTCATCGGATGGTCGGGATGGTAACACTCGAACCACGGCGCCGCCACGGTGGTGTCGATGAAGCGCGCGGTGTACGGCTTGACCTTCAGCTCCTCGGAAATCCGCTTGCGCGCGTACGGCACGGCCTTGGCGTCGCAGATCACCGCGCAGGGGATCATGGTGCCGTCCTTCTTGGACTTGACCTGCCACCCGCGGCGCCAGTCGTTGTCTGGCCCGCGCCAGTTGAGGTCCTGGGGAAAGGCCTCGGTCACCCAGTCGCCGTGCTTGTAGCCGACCTTCTCGAAATTCGCGGGATCCATGATGTCCTGATAGATGTCATAGCGTCCCACCAAGACGTCCGGCAGCGCGCGCAGCGCCTGAATCTGACCGGCGGACCCGCCCGCGCTCCAGAGGATGCGCTGCATGCCGAGGCTCTGCATCTCCTTGACCAGGTCATCGGGACTCTGCTTGCCGCCGCCCATGCGCCAGATGTTCGCCGCGCCGATCAGCAGATCGATGTTCGGGTTACGCTTGACCTTCTCGGAAAACGGCTTGTAGAGCCCGACCTGTTTCGCGTGCTCGCGGTAACGCTTGCACATCGCCACGTGTCCGCCCCTGTCGAAAAACACGTAGCGCGCCTTGCGCGTGTAGCCGAACTGGCCTCTTTGCGCGTCCCACGACGGACCCGCCTGCCACAGGCCTTTCGCGCCCTTGCGCGCGTTCATCGCCGCGTCGTCCGACGTCTCCAGCATGCACATCCAGCCCGCGCCGGTCGCGTCTTCAGTCACGCCGAAAAAGCCCATGCAGATGCCGTGCCCGCCGTAAGCGATCATGCGGCCAAGGCCCTGATGCTCCTCCTCCACCGGATAGCTCATGCCCTCGTTCATCGGCACGATCAGCCGGTCACCCTTACGCGTCTCGAAAGGCGACGGGAAGTCCAACGGCTTCGTCAGCGCGCCTTGCGACGCGACCTCCACGCTCAGCTCCGGCGTGTCCTTCGCCAGTGCGAGCGTGGCGCGGATCTCGCGGGTCGTCTCCGGGTTCAGCAGCGTCAGCGCAACACCCTGACCGTCGGCTGTCGGCACCGCGTCGAGCACCATCCACTCCGCGCCGGCCGCGTCCTGACCCCACATCCGGCCGGTGCGCGTGTCGGTCACCGCGAAGCGACCCGTCCCGCAGTCGACATCCACAGACACGCCCGCACCGGCCAGCGCCACGCGCTTCGGCATCGCGGGATTCACGCGGTCCTGCACCGATCCCGACCGCGTCACGACGAAGGCCTCGGCCCAAACCGTGGCGGCGTTGTGTCCGGTCAGGCGCGGCTCGATCGTCGCCACGCCCTTCGGCACGATGAAACGCGACTTCAGCTCTGTCCACTCGCACGGCGCGGCTGAGGCGGCGCCCCCGTAGGCCCAGGAGATCTCCTTGCCGCTGCCGTCCCTCAGAATCACGGCGGCCTCCGCATTCGCCCACTGCTGGTCGGTGGCCATCTTCACCTTGCAGGCCATGTCGAAAATCTCGCCCGGCTTCACCGCGATGCGCTTGAAACCGGCCAGGCTCCAGTCATCCTTGCCCGTGTGGCTGACCTTGAAAACCGTCCCCTCGGCCGCCAGCGCGATCGTCTTCGCGTCGCGCGCCCACACGTAAGGCTTCTCGAACGTCCACGTCTCCTGCGCGCACGCCGCGCACGCGGCCAACAGCCACCCCAACCGAATCATCCGTTTCATCATTTTCCCTTTGTCTTCCCTGGACCGACACCCGAAACGAAACCCGCGCCACCCAAACCGCTTCCGCACGCCCAAGGACGGGCGTGCCACATCCCAATGTGTCATGCGCATCCCTGCGCATGGGCCGCTACCCTCACTTGCACCGTCTGAACCGCTACCGCACGCCCAAGGATGGGCGTGCCACATTCCTATGTGTCATGCGCATCCCTGCGCATGGGCCGCAACCCGCTCGCGCGCGGTGCCGGCGCGGTGACGCTGAACCTGTTCATGGCGCCGCGACATCGATCACGTAGACCTGCCGCGAGCCCTCGTGCACCGAGTTGAACCCCAGCATCTTCCCGTCCGGGCGCCAGCGCGGATGCAGGTCGCAGCGCGAATACTGCTCGCGGTAAAGCTCCGGCACCGCATACGTGCCGAGCGGCAGGATCGCCTGATCCGCCATGCGCAGCACCATCAGCTTGCGCTCGTTCAGCTTGTCCGGGTAGGTGTCCGTCGCCAGCCACTGCCCGTCACCCGAAAACACCCCGTGCCCGTCGAAGTCCAGCAGCCCCCGCCCAAGCCGCACATAGTCGCTTTGGCCGACCGTGAAGAACACGTGGCTCCACACCGTGGCTTTGTACATGGCCGACACCACCATGCGCCGGCCGTCGATCCAGTTGAAATGCGAGCCGCCCCAGCCGTCGGGGAAACAGCGCACCACCCCGCTGCCGTCGCGCTTGCAGGCGAAGGCCGTGGTCTCCCACTTGCGCACCACCTTCTGCCCGGTCAGATTCTCCACCGTGCGCGCCAGCCAGAAGATCTGCTGGCCGTCGCGGCTGAAGACCGTGTGGCAGAAGTAGGCCAGCGCCTGCGGGTCCTTGACCTGCGGCATGCGGTCGCGCACCGAAGCGATCGTGACGATCAGCCGCGCCGTCCCCGTCTCCAGATTCACGAGCCAGAGCCCGTCATCTTCCGGCCAGGTCACCGACGCGCGCGCGTCCTGCCCGCTGCCGCCGTAGCCGTAGTCGGGGCGCGTCAGCCGCAGCCGCGCGTAGTTGATGCACACCGCCTCCTTGCCGTCGGGCGAGACCGCGCTGACCGGATACGGCACGATCCGCTTCGAGCGCGTCCGCATGTCGAAGATCACCGACACGAACTTGCCGTCCACGAGGTCGTTGTAAATGAACGTCGGTTCCGGCGCGCCGCCCAGCCAGTGCGCCATGGCCGCCTCCTGGAAATTCCAGCAGCGCGTCTCGGTCAGCGGGATGAAGCGGTTGTTGTCGCGCGCGTCCACCACGCCCAGCGTGGCCACGTCGTTCTCCGTCGGCAGCCGGTTCTGCACCTCCGTCTCCAGCACCGTGGCGTAGCGCCCGTCCGCGCTCCACGCGTTGATGGCGTAATAACTCGCGAAGAGGTGCTCCTTCGGCCCGGAGGTGATCGCCCTAGGCAGCGAAAAGGCCGGAAACTCCGCAGCCAGCCCGCATCGCGCCAGCGCGAACACAAAAACCAAAGCAACCAGATTCCACTTCATTCAATCACCCATCCTTGTACAAGAATTCACACAGGCATCCGAGTGGTGGGGGCGCCTCCCCAAGGCGTCCGCCATGGGGTGCCCTCAGGACCAGCGGACGGTTCGGGGAACCGTCCCTACCCTAGGAATCACGCCCCACGTGCAGCTGATCTCTTCCGCCAACCCTCGTCCATAACTTCAAGCGATTACGATTAAGAACACGATTAGGATTAGGAGAGATCGGAACCTGTCTTAATCGTACTCGTAATCATAATCTTAATCGTACTCGCAATCATAATCTTAATCGTTCAAAAAAGGACCCCTCCGTTTGTTCCCGCTCCACGGGCGGCGGGTTAACAGCCTAAAAGCCACACCCGTCTACTCGACCACGATATCCGCCGAAACCGGGAAGTGGTCCGAGGGGTAGAGCCCGTCCTGCGAGTCGTCGTAGGTCGCGTGCGCCAGCACCTTGACCCCCTCCGACACGAAGATGTGGTCGATCTCGCCGGTGTGGGCCTTGTCGACCCTGAACCCGCCGGAGGTCGCCACGGGCCCCGTGTGGGGCGTGCGCGTGATCTTGGAGGCCTCGCGCAGGACCGCCGCCGCGCGCCTGATCGGCTCCGAGCCCGGCGTGGCGTTCATGTCGCCCGTCAGGAACACCGGCTTGCCCTTGGCGATCGTCTCCATGCGCTTCAGGATCAGCGCCATGCCGTTCTCCTTCGCGAGGGCGCTCATGTGGTCCAGATGCGTGTTGAAATAGAAGAACTCCTTGCCGGTCTTGAGGTCGGCCATCCGCGCCCACGTGCAGATGCGCGGGCAGCCGGCGCCCCACGATTTCAGCCCCGGCTCCTCGGGCGACTCCGAGAGCCAAAACGTGCCGGACGCGCGCGCCTCGAACCGCGCCTTCCGGTAGAAGATGCACGAGTGCTCCCCGCCGCGCTGGCCGTCGTCGCGGCCCACGCCCACGTAGCCCCACTCCGGCGACAGGAGGTCGTCGATCTGGTTGGAGGTCGCCTCCTGCAAGCCCAGCAACTCAAACCCGTGCGTGCGGATCAGCGTTCGGACCCGGTCCACGCGGCTGGTCCAGGCGTTCGCCCCCTTGTCGATCGGGCAGCGGACGTTGTAGGTCGCGAGGCGGAACGCCCCCTCCTCCGCGGCCCCCGCCGCGCACGCGAGGCCCAGCATCAAAGCGGCCGACAGCGTCCGTCCCAACAGGTTCTTTCGCATCGTATGCTCCCCTTTCAAATAAGTTTTGAAAGTGTAGCTCAAAACCCCGCCCCGTGCAAACCGACTCGCGTCATCAGGCCAAAATCGGGTTGACTGTCTTCAGCCTCTCAAGCATAGTAACGGCCGGTAATGGGTCCGGAACGGGTTCGCGTTCACGCCGGGAGGGCGTGCGGTCCTTTTTGCGGCTCAGGCACAACCTCTTATCACCTGACAGGATTTAAGCCTCATGCGCGAACCTAAACGCTCCCACTCCCCGCTGCCCGGCCTCGCGGCCCTCGCCGCCCTCATCGCGGCCGCCGGCTGCGTCCGCTTCACCCCGGGCATGACGTCGCACGGCTACGTCGCCGACAGCTATGTCTCCGTCATCACGCCGCCCCCCGCGGCGGCCGCATGCCCCGCCGCCGCCATCCGCGTCGCCCCGCTGGCCCATGCCGCCCCGACCTGGGATATGGGCGGCATCGGCGGCCTTCCCCGCCTGTTCCCCGTGGCCAGCTTCTTCGCCTCCCCCGTCGTCATCATCAATCAGGTCGATGACGACACCGCCACCCGACTCCCCCTGCAGCCCGGCGAATGCGAACGCCTCCTGGCCGCCGAGCTGACCAAAGCCGGCCTCGCCCGCGCCACCCCCGCGGCCGGGCCCGATTTCGAAATCCGCGGCCGCATGGACTTCGCCATGGAGCGGCATGTGCACTTCTCCGGCTTCGGCGCCATCCTCTACAACTTTACCATCCTGCCGCCCCTGCTCACGCCCATGACCACCACCCACCTCGTGGCCACGGCGCATCTGGAGCTGGTCTCCCTGCGCACCCACACCTGCCTGCTGTCCCGCGACTACACCCAACGCTGCCACTACCTCACCGGCTTGCCCGTCGGCAACGTCCACCGCCATTTCACGGGTTTCGGCGCCGAAGTCCTCCCCCCGCTCGTCCGGCAATTCACCCAGGATCTGCAGGCGCTGCCCCCCGGCACATGGGACACCGCCCGCCTTTAAGGAGTGCGGGCCGACACTCCCGCTCGTGCGATTCCAACTCTACCGTAAAAGAAAGCGAGTCCAGCATGGCTGACCAGACCTTGTACGAGGCGCATCCCGCGATGTTCCGGAACCATCCCTTCGGCTTCATTTTCTGCGTCTTGCTGATCGCCGCGTTCGGGCTGGGCCTGATCGTCTTCCTCGTTTGGTGGTTCAAATGCCTGGGCACCACGCTGACGGTGACGGAACAGAAAACCACGCTGCGCACGGGACTCCTCGCGAAGAACCTGAACGAGGTCTTCCATTCGGACGTCCGAAGCATTCAAGTCAACCAGCGCTTCCTCCAGCGGATCTTCGGCGTGGGCTCCATCGGCATCTCTTCCGCCGGCCAGTCCAGCATCGAAATCGTGGCCACCGGCATCCCCGATCCCGGCCGCGTCCGCGAACTCATCGATGCCCACCGCAGACAGCCCGCCTGACAGGCTAACGGCGGCCGAAACACAAAGGGAGACGCGCCATGCAACTGCAGCCCGGCCTCACGCTTTTGACCGCCGCCTGGCTTGCCGTCGCGGCCGCCGCCGCGGAGACGAAGCTGACGGTCCCGCGCGTCTTCAGCCATGGCGCGGTCCTGCAGCGATCCGAACGCGTGCCGGTCTGGGGCACGGCCAAGGCCGGCGCGCCCGTCACGGTGACGTTCGCCGGGAAGTCGGCCGAGACCGCCGCGCAGCCGGACGGGAAGTGGGCGGTCCGCCTGGATCTGGCGAGCGTGGCGAAGGGGCCCTTCGAGCTGAGCATCCGGTCGGGCGGCGACGCCTGCACCCTCACCAACATCCTCGTCGGCGAGGTCTGGCTCTGCTCCGGGCAATCCAACATGCGCTTCCACCTCTCCCGCGCCACGGGCGGCCCAGACGAGGCGGCCGCCGCGCGCGATCCGGAGCTGCGCCTGCTGTCCGTGGGGCTGCAAGCCTCGGAAACCCCGGCCGCCGACATCCGGGAGCGCTGGACCGCCTGCACGCCGGAAACCGCCGGCGACTTTTCCGCGATCGGCTACTACGTCGGCCGCGACCTGCGCGCGCGGCTCGGGGTGCCGGTCGGCGTGATCTGCGCCGCGTGGGCCGGGAGCTGCATCGAGGCCTGGATGCCGCGGGCCACCCTGGCCTCCGACGAGGACTTCGCGCCGATCCTGAAGCGCTGGGACAAGAAAGTGGCGGATTTCCCGGCTCAGCAAGCGGCCTTCGAGACGAACAAGGCGGCGCGCCTGGCGGAGTGGGCGGCGGCGTGCGCCAAAGCCCAGAAGGAGGGCCGCCCGGAGCCGCTGAAGCCCGGACCGGGCGCCGGATACAAGGGTTCGCTGGACACGCCCGCGGGGATGTACAACGGCTCGATCCTGCCCCTCGCGCCCTATGCCCTGCGCGGGGTCGTCTGGTACCAGGGCGAGCAGAACACCGGCCGCGGCTTCCAATATCGCAAACTGCTCCCGGCGCTCATCCGCGACTGGCGCAAACTTTGGGACCGCGGCGACTTCCCCTTCGTCGTGGTCCAGCTTCCCAACTTCGGGAAAGTCCAGGACAAACCCCGCTTCAGCCTCATGGCGGACACGCGCGAGGCGCAGGCCCTGGCCGCGGCAACGGTGACCAACACGCATCTGGCGGTCAGCATCGATCTCGGCGAGGACGCGGATGTCCATCCCAAAGAGAAACGGACGCTGGGCCAGCGCATCGCCCGCATCATCGCGCGCGAGGTCTATGCCCTCTCCGTCGAGGGGGACATCTACGGCCCCGCCTACACGCGCATGAGCGCCGAGCCCGGCGGTCTCCGGATCCACTTCGTCCACGCGCAGGGGCTCAAGGCCGGCGACGGAAAGCCGCTGAGCGAATTCGCCATCGCCGGCGCGGACAAGAATTTCGTGTGGGCGGAAGCGGTCATCGAAGGCGACACCGTGCTGGTGCGCTCGCCCAAAGTGGCGGCGCCGGAGGCGGTCCGCTACGACTGGGCGGACGCGCCGCACGGCAACCTCAGGAACGCCGACAATCTTCCGGCCGCCCCCTTCCGGACCGATGACTTCAAACCGCCCACCTTCGGCAACCGGTGACGCGCCCGGCCGGAAACACAGGTGAGCGGGTCCCAAAAAACGTGCCGCGCCACTTTTTGACTGCGCGGACCTGGCCGCGCTTTCCATGGCAGGGGCCTTGCCCTGCGTCAGACGCGTCAGACCGCGTCCCTGTAAAGCGCTAGGTCGTGTCCCGCAAATAACGAGACAGCGTCTTATTTCATTGTGGTTTCAGCACGTTCATAATACCGCCTTCAGGCGGAATCCCAAAGTATCCCGACACCGGTTTCCGCCTGAAGGCGGTACTACAAACCCTAGACCGTGTACAGCCATTTAAGGGGCACTGCGCCCAGAGCCGGGCGCACTCAATATAGAAAGGGCACCCTACCGCCTCGCCTCCGGAATGCCGGCCGCCCGCATGGCGCCCACGAGCGTGGCCCGCGCGTCGAGGTAGTCCTTCGGCCCCACGTATTCGAGGATCAGCGGGGCGGCCGGCGTGTGTCGCGCCGCCAGCGTGACGAAGCGCGCGTAGTCGAGGTCGCCCTTGCCCGCCGCCACGCCGCGGTCGGTGTGGAGCTTGCGGTCCTTCGCGTGCAGGCAGTCGGTCAGCGGCGCGAGCTGCTGGAACATCTCGTCGAGGTCGTTCAGCTCGATCAGGTTGGCCGGATCGAGCAGCACGCGCACGCGCGGCGAGTTCAGCTCCTCGACGAACAGCCGCAACCGCTTCGCGCTCGCGAGAAAGCCCCGGTAGAAGGGCTCCAGCAGCACCTTGGCGTCGTGCTTGGCCGCCATCTCAACGAGCCGCCGCCCCGTGGCGACCATGCGCGGCCACACCTCGTCCTGGAACTCCAGCGGGATGGCCGGCGCGGGCGCCTTCGGGTCATGATAGTGACCCGCCTCGTTGATGAAGGTCCGCACGCCCATGTGGCCGCCGATCTCCATCATGGCCTCGAAGTAGGCGAGGTTCGCCGCGAGCTCCGCCGCGTCCGGGTGGATGAGATTGGTGTAGACCCCGATGCTGTGGATCGCGAGGCCCGCATCGCGGTACACGGCCGCGATCTCGCGGCACCGCGCCGGCGTCAGGCCGGAGACGTCCGCGCGGGAGTTGTACTTCCAGAAGTTGCTGTCGCTCTGCGTGAGGAAGAGCTGGACCGTGCCGAAGCCCGCCCCGGCCAGCTCCTTGGCGAGGGCCGCGTTGGTGCGGTCGGTGAACCCGAGCGTGGAGATTCCGACCGTGAGCCCGCGCCGCGGCTCTCCCTCCGCCGCCCGCGCCGAACGTGCGGCCAGACCCAAACCTGTCACGGCCGCCGTCTGCGCGACCCCCTGTAGCAATTGACGACGTGAAAGCCCGCTCTGCATAACATGATCCTCCTGGTGGCCGCGCGCACCGTACCCCGAGCCCCTTCCCGCGCGCGACTGATGGCCGGCATTCTACCACTCTCCCCGCGCGCTTTCAACCCGCGGATGCGCCTCGGCGTCGGAAAGGGTGCGATTCAGTTTCGTTGAAACTGAGTCACGCCAAGGAAAAGTTAGAAGTTGGTCGCGTAAAAAGGCCGTGAAAAAGAGGCGTAGACAACGAGGAACCCTTCAGCGGAAAACCGATTTTTGGAGCCCTGCGTGTGCCTTCATTTTGAAGACACAAAAATGGTCTCGCGCGCATCGCGCGAACACGTTCCCTTTCATGGCTTTGCAACTCCTAACTCCTAATTTCTAACTCCTCCTTCGGGTGTGATCCAACAAAGTTGAATCACACCCCGTCGGAAACCGCTTGCTGCGCCCCGCGAAATGTGAAAAAGTGGACGCGCCGCTGAACGATTCGGTGAGCACGAAAACCCCGCACACGAGGACCAAGCATGATCCGCCACACGGTCGCCTTCCGTCTCAAACATCCGCGCGGCTCGGCCGCCGAGCGCGCCTTTCTCGACGCCGGGCGGGAACTCGCCGCGATTCCGGGCGTCAGGCGCTTCGAATCGCTGCGCCAGACAAGCCCGAAGAACGACTACCACTTCGGATTTTCCATGGAGTTCGCCGATCAGGACGCCTACGAAGCCTATAACCGCCATCCCGACCATGTCCGGTTCGTTCAGGAGCGCTGGCTCCGCGAGGTCGAGGATTTTCTCGAGATCGACTATGAGCCGCTCACAACCTGACACGGCCGACCCGACCCCGCGGCCCGCAGGCCCGTTCAATGTCAACGGCCAGCACCGACCTGCTTATGAACCGTGAATCCTACAACACGATCGCGCGCTGATTGCCGATTGC